>NZ_JBHZBB010000012.1:26702-271878 GCF_042754585.1 Streptomyces sp. NPDC059201 | reverse complement strand
CTCTTGTGCCGCTCGTGACGGCGGGTCAGGCTGAGGCCGGACCCGCCATGCACACGGCCGACGGTCCCCGGGGTGCGGCGGTACGCACCCCGGGGACCGTCGTACGACCTCGCGGGTCAGTGGTTGCGCGGGAAGCCCAGGTCCACACCGCTCGGCGCGTCGGCCGGGTCCGGCCAGCGGGTGGTGACGACCTTGCCGCGGGTGTAGAAGTGCACGCCGTCGTTGCCGTAGATGTGGTGGTCGCCGAAGAGCGAGTCCTTCCAGCCACCGAAGGAGTGGTAGCCGACCGGCACCGGGATCGGCACGTTGACGCCGACCATGCCGGCCTCGACCTCCAGCTGGAAGCGGCGGGCGGCGCCGCCGTCACGGGTGAAGATCGCGGTGCCGTTGCCGAACTTCGAGGCGTTGATGAGGGCCAGGCCCTCCTCGTACGTCTCGGCGCGCAGCACGCAGAGGACCGGGCCGAAGATCTCGTCCTGGTACGCCGCCGCCGAGGTCGGCACGTGGTCCAGGAGGGAGAGGCCGATCCAGTGCCCGTCCTCGTAGCCGTCGACCGTGTAGCCGGTGCCGTCGAGGACGACCTGGCAGCCCTCGGCCGCCGCGCCGTGCACGTAGGAGGCGACCTTGTCGCGGTGGACGGCCGTGATGAGCGGGCCCATCTCGGAGGTCGGGTCGTTGCCGGGGCCGATCTTGATCTTCTCGGCGCGCTCGCGGATCTTCTCGACGAGCTCGTCGCCGATGGAGCCGACGGCCACGACCGCGGAGATCGCCATGCAGCGCTCGCCGGCGGAGCCGTACGCGGCGGAGACGGCGGCGTCGGCGGCGGCGTCGAGGTCGGCGTCCGGGAGGACCAGCATGTGGTTCTTGGCGCCGCCGAGCGCCTGGACGCGCTTGCCGTTCGCGGAGGCCGTGGTGTGGATGTACTTCGCGATCGGGGTCGAGCCGACGAAGGAGATCGCGGAGACGTCCGGGTGCTCCAGGAGGCGGTCGACGGCGACCTTGTCACCGTGCAGGACGTTGAACACGCCGTCCGGCAGACCGGCCTCGGCCAGCAGCTCGGCGATCTTGAGGGAGGCCGACGGGTCCTTCTCGCTCGGCTTGAGGATGAAGGTGTTGCCGGTCGCGATGGCGATCGGGAACATCCACATCGGCACCATGGCCGGGAAGTTGAAGGGCGTGATGCCGGCGACGACGCCGACCGGCTGGCGGATCGAGGCCACGTCCACGCGGTTCGACACCTGGGTGGACAGCTCGCCCTTGAGCTGGGTGGTGATGCCGCAGGCCAGGTCGACGATCTCCAGGCCGCGGGCGACCTCGCCGAGGGCGTCGGAGTGGACCTTGCCGTGCTCGGCGACGATCAGCTCGGCGATGGCGTCGCGGTTGGCGTCGAGCAGCGCGCGGAACTTGAAGAGGATCGTGGTGCGCTGGGCCAGCGAGGAGGTGCCCCAGGTGGCGAAGGCGCCCTTCGCGGCGGCGACGGCCGCGTCGACCTCCTCCACCGAGGCGAGGGCGACCTGGGTGGTCACGGCGCCGGTGGCCGGGTCGGTGACCGGGCCCCAGTTGCCCGACGTGCCCTCGACGGTCTTGCCACCGATCCAGTGGTGGACGCTCTTCGTCATGACGAGTTACTCCTTCAGAGCCTTCAGAGATGGCGGCGTCGGGCGGTGACGTGCCGGGCGTACTCCTCGCGGGCCTTGACCGCCGACGGGCGGGTCGAGATCTCGGCCACGGGCACATCCCACCACGCCTGGGCCGGAGGCGGGCCCGACACACTGTCGCCCGTTTCGGTCTCGACGTAGACACATGTGGGATCCGCGGCCGTCCGGGCGTCCGCGAGGGCTTCCCGCAGGTCACGGACGGTACGGGGGCGCAGCACCCGCATCCCGAGGGAGGCCGCGTTGGCTCCGAGGTCGACGGGGAGCGGGGGGCCGGTGAAGCCTCCGCCGCCGTCCCGCAGGCGGTAGTCGGTGCCGTACCGCTCGGCGCCGACCGCCTCGGAGAGGCCGCCGATGGAGGCGTACCCGTGGTTCTGGAGGATCACCAGTTTCAGCGGGAGCCGCTCCTGCACGGCGGTGACGATCTCGGTGGGATTCATCAGATACGTACCGTCCCCGACGAGCGCCCAGACGGGCCGGCCGGGGGCGGCGAGCAGCACGCCGATGGCGGCGGGGATCTCGTAGCCCATGCAGGAGTAGCCGTACTCGACGTGGTACTGGTCGCGGGAGCGGGTCCGCCACAGCTTGTGGAGGTCGCCGGGGAGCGAGCCGGCGGCGTTGATCAGGATGTCGGTGTGGTCGACCAGGGTGTCGAGTACGCCGAGGACCTGGGCCTGGGTGGGGCGGGCGGTCTCGTCGGGGGCGGCGTAGGCGGCGGTGACGCGGGCCTCCCACGCGGCCTTCGCGGCGGCCCAGGTCACCGGCCGTTCCCGGCGGCCGCCGGGGGCGTCGGCCGTGAGGGGTTCGGCGAGGGGGTCGGTGAGGGCTTCCGTGAGGGCGGTGAGTCCTTCGCGGGCGTCTGCGACGAGCGGCAGCCGCGCGCCCTGCTTGTGGGCGTCGAAGGCGGTGATGTTGAGGTTGAGGAAGCGGGCGTCCGGGGCGAAGAGGGTGCCGGAGGCGGTGGTGAAGTCGGTGTAGCGGGTGCCGACGCCGATGACCAGGTCGGCGGCGCGGGCCAGGTCGTTCGCCGTGGCGGTGCCGGTGTGGCCGAGACCGCCGACCTCGCACGGGTGGTCGTACGGGAGCGCGCCCTTGCCCGCCTGCGTGGTGGCGACGGGCAGCCCCGCCCGCTCGGCGAGCTCCCGCAGGGCGTCCTCGGCGGCGCTGTGCCGGACCCCGCCGCCGGCGACGAGCAGCGGGCGCTCGGCCTCCCGCAGCGCCCGCGCGGCGGCGTCGAGTTCGGCCCGGTCGGGACGGGGCCGGCGGATCCGCCAGACCCGCTCGGCGAAGAACTCCTCGGGCCAGTCGTACGCCTCCGCCTGCACGTCCTGCGGGAGGGCGAGGGTGACGGCGCCGGTCGCCGCCGGGTCGGCGAGGACCCGCGCGGCTTCGAGGGCGGCCGGGATGAGGGCCTCGGGCCGGGTGATCCGGTCGAAGGAGCGGGAGACGGGCCGCAGGCAGTCGTTGACGGAGACGTCGCCGGCGTGGGGCAGCTGGAGCTGCTGGAGGACCGGGTCGGCGGGGCGGGTCGCGAAGGTGTCGCCGGGGAGGAGGAGCACCGGGAGGTGGTTGATCGTGGCGAGGGCGGCGCCGGTGACGAGGTTGGTGGCGCCGGGGCCGATGGAGGTGGTGACGGCGTGCGCGGAGAGCCGGCCGGTCTGGCGGGCGTGGCCGACGGCGGCGTGCACCATGGCCTGCTCGTTGCGGCCCTGGAGGAAGGGCATGAGGTCGGCGTGCTCGACGAGCGCCTGCCCGATCCCGGCGACGTTGCCGTGGCCGAAGATGCCCCAGGTGGCGGCGATGAGCCGGTGCCGGACGCCGTCGCGCTCGGTGTACTGGGCGGCAAGGAAGCGCACGAGCGCCTGGGCGACGGTGAGCCTCACGCGTATCCCTCCGTGTGGTCGGGGTGGAAGCTGATCCGCCACTCCCGCGTGGCGCCGGGTCCGGCCATGACGTTGAGGTAGTAGAGGTCGTGGCCGGGCTGGGCGATCGAGGGGCCGTGCCAGCCGTCGGGGACGAGGACGGCGTCGCCGTGGCGGACCTCGGCGAGGAGGTCGGCGCCGCCGGGCCGGGAGGGCGAGATCCGCTGGTAGGCGTAGCCGCGCGGGTCGCCGATCTCGTAGTAGTAGATCTCCTCCAGGACGGACTCGGTCCCGGGGTGGTGCTCGTCGTGCTTGTGCGGCGGGTAGGAGGACCAGTGGCCGCCGGGGGTGATGACCTCGACGGCGATCAGCCGGTCGCAGGCGAAGGCGTCGGCCGAGGCGAAGTTCCGCACCAGGCGGGCGCGGTCGCCGCTGCCCCTGGTCTCGACGGGAACCTCCGGCGCGGGGCCGTAGCGGGCGGGGAGTCGTCGCTCGCAGTTCGCTCCTGCCAAAGCGAAGCGGCCTCCCGCGCCGGAGGCGATCTGGGCGTGGGCGTCGCGCGGTACATAGACGAAGTCGGACACGGAGGCGAACACGCTTTCCCGTCCCCCGAGTTCGAAAAGCTCCCCGTCGACGCGCACGGTACAGGCCCCGGCGAGGGGAAGCACCACCCATTCGGCATCCGCGCTGTCGAAGGTGTGGTCCGCCCCGGGCGGCAGGTCGAGGACGCGGAGCGCGGAACGGCTCCATCCGGCGGTCGGAGGGTCGATGTCCAGGGCGTACGGGCCCCGGGCGGCGCTCCCGGCGGGGAGGTGGAGCCGGCTCGGGCGTCGGGGGCTGTGGGGGCCGTGGGGGCTGGTCATGTGCGGGAGTCCTCGGTGGGGAGGGTGCCCGAGCCGGTGGCGAGGGCGAGGTCGATCTCGGCGGGGTCCGGCATGGCGGGGGCGCAGCCGAGGCGGCCGGCCACGATCGAGCCGGCGGCGGCCGCGCGGCGCAGGGTCTCCTCCAGCGGGAGGCCGGCGAGGAGGCCGTCGACGAGGGCACCGCCGAAGGCGTCCCCGGCGCCGAGGCCGTTGACGACCTCGACGGGCAGCGGCGGGACGGCGGCGCGGCGCCCGTCGGCGGCGAGGGCGAGGACGCCCTCGGGCCCGCGCTTGACCACGGCGAGCCGCACGGCCGCGCCCTCACTGTCCCTGGCACCGTCTCCGGGGGCGAGGAGGCCGAGGAGGGCGCGGGCGGCGGCCTCCGGGGCGCGCTCCCCGGTGGCGACCTCGCACTCCTCGGCGTTGCCGACGGCGACGGTGGCGTGCCGCAGGGCCTCGGTGTAGTGGGGGCGGGCGGTGGCCGGGTCGGGCCAGAAGGCGGGGCGCCAGTCGAGGTCGAGGACGGTGTGGGCGCGGCCGGCGCGGGCCCGCAGGGCGGTGAGGGTGGCGGAGCGGCTGGGTTCCTCGCTGAGCCCGGTGCCGGTGGCCCACAGCACGCGGGCGGCGCGGATCGCGTCGAGGTCCAGCTCGTGCGGGTGGATCTCCAGGTCGGGGGCCTTGGGGCGGCGGTAGAAGGTGAGGGGGAAGTCGTCGGGCGGGAAGAGGGCGCAGAAGGTGACGGGCGTGGGGTGCTCGGGGACCTCGGTGACCCAGCGGGCGTCCACCGCGCACTCCTTCAGCTCGCGCCGGAGGTAGGCGCCGAAGGCGTCGGCCCCGGTGCGGCTGACGAGCGCGGTGCGCCGGCCGAGGCGGGCGGCGGCGACGGCCACGTTGGCCGGGGAGCCGCCGAGGAACCTCCGGAAGGTCTCGACGCGGTCGAGTCCGACGCCACTCTGGAGGGGGTAGAGGTCGACGCCGAGCCGCCCCATGGTGATCAGGTCGTACGGCTCCGACTCCACCCGTGCCACGCCACCTCTCGACTCCGGTGTCCGCTCCCAGGTCTAGCCGTCCGCCGGGAGGCGTGTCAACGACATGTCCGGACATTCGGACGACTCCCCGGCGGGTCCGGCGGGTGTCTTGACGCTGCTCCGGGGCGCGGTCAAGGTGGCTGGCATGACGAAGCCGTCGCCGTCGCCGTCGCCCGCCCGCATCCGGATCGGATCCGCCCCGGACTCCTGGGGGGTGTGGTTCCCCGACGATCCCCGGCAGGTGCCGTGGCAGCGGTTCCTCGACGAGGTGGCGGGGTCCGGCTACGAGTGGATCGAGCTGGGTCCGTACGGCTACCTGCCCACCGATCCCGCGCTGCTCGCCGAGGAGACCTCCCGGCGGGGGCTGAGGGTCTCGGCCGGCACGGTCTTCACCGGGCTGCACCACGGGCCCGCCGTGTGGGAGCGGACCTGGGCGCACGTCGCGGAGAACGCGGCGCTGGCCCAGGCCATGGGCGCCCGGCACCTGGTGGTGATCCCGTCCTTCTGGCGGGACGACAAGACCGGCGCGGTGCTGGAGGACCGGGTGCTGACGCCGGAGCAGTGGCGGCACCTGACGGCGCTGACCGAGCGCCTCGGGCGGGAGGTGCGGGAGCGGTACGGGCTGCGGATCGTGGTCCATCCGCACGCCGACACCCACCTCGACGACGAGGAGAGCGTGACCCGTTTCCTCGACGCCACCGATCCGGAGGCGGTGGCGCTCTGCCTGGACACCGGGCACTACGCGTACGCGGGCGGGGACAGCGTCAAGCTGATCGAGACCTACGGGGAGCGCATCGGCTACCTCCATCTGAAGCAGGTGGATCCGGCGGTGCTGGCCGAGGTGCGGGCCGAGGGGCTGCCGTTCGGCCCGGCGGTGGCGCGGGGCGTGATGTGCGAGCCGCCGGCCGGGGTGCCGGCCCTGGAGCCGGTCCTGGCGGCCGCGGCGGCGCTGGACGTGGAGCTCTTCGCGATCGTGGAGCAGGACATGTACCCGTGCGAGCCGGACGCCCCCTACCCGATCGCCCTGCGCACCCGCGGCTACCTCCGCTCCTGCGGGGTGTGAGCGCGTCCTCCGTCACGGAGGTCCCGGCTTCGTCACACATGTCCCGGTTGTGCGGGCTCCGCGTCACAGACCTTCGACAGCCGCCCTCTCGCCGTCCGGAAGGGGCGCCCACCGGGCACAGGATCGGTGATCACCGACGCCACCGCCCGCAGCGCCCCCGAACGGCACCCCCGCCACCGCTGCGCGGCACGGGGCGTGAGGGAGGTACAGGCATGACGGACAGAAGCCTCTGGTCGTACAAGGACATCGCCGCCCACATCCGGGTCCAGCCCGACACCGTCCGCTCCTACCGGAAGCACGGGCTGCTTCCGGCCCCCGATCACGTGGAGTCCGGCAAGCCCTTCTGGTACGCGGACACCGTCCGTGCCTGGGTCGCGAGCCGTCCGGGAAACCGGGCGCGCCGCGACTGATCCCGTCCGTCCGGCCCGTGCGGCGCCGTCCTCCGGTGGAGTCCCGGGGGCGGCGCCGCGGCGTGTCCCGGCCCGGTCAGCCCCGGCTGCCGACGGGCTCCCGTATCTCCTCCGCGTCGCCGTCGGCGGAGGAGGCGTCGGCGGGGGTGGCGGGCGGCTCGGACTCGCTGATGCCGAAGCGGTCGTGGAAGCGGCGCAGCGGTCCGGGGGCCCACCAGGTGAGGCGGCCGGTGAGCTTCATGACGGAGGGGACGAGGAGGCTGCGGACCACCATGGCGTCCATGACGACGGCGAGGGCGACGCCGAGGCCGAGCATCTTGGTGTTGGTGACCCGGGAGGTGCCGATGGCGACCATGACGACGGCGAGGATGACGGCGGCGGCGGTGATGAGTCCGCCGGTGCGGGCGAGGCCGAAGCGGACGGCTCCCTCGTGGTCGCCGGTGGTGTCGTACTCCTCCTTGATGCGGGAGAGCAGGAAGACGCCGTAGTCCATGGAGAGGCCGAAGGCCACGCAGAACATGAGGACCGGCAGGGTGGTCTCGATGTCGCCGGTGGCGGTGAAGCCGAGGAGCCCGGAGAGGTGCCCGTCCTGGAAGACCCAGACGACGGCGCCGAACATCGCGGTGAGGCTGAGGGCGTTGAGCACGACGGCCTGGACGGGGATGAGGGCGCTGCCGGTGAGCAGGAAGACCAGCAGCAGGGTGACGAGGACGACGATGCCCGCGGCCCAGGGCAGCCGCTCGCCGATGGCGTTCTTGGAGTCGACGAGGACGGCGGCCTGTCCGGTGACGGAGGTGTCGAAGGGGGCGTCGGCGGCGCGCAGTTCGCCGACGGCCCGCTGGGCCCCGTCCCCGACGGCGGGGCCCTCGGGGACGACGCTGTAGTAGGCGTGGGCGTCCGCGCCGGTGCCGGAGACGACGGGGCCGTCGACGCGGACGATGCCGTCGAGGGCGGCGATCTTCTCGCGGTAGGCGCCGTACTCGGCGGGGGTGGCGGGGCCCTCGGCGAGGACGGTGAGGCCCCCGCCGGGGTCGCCGGGGAAGCCGGCGCGCAGCTCCTCCTGGACGATCCGGGAGGTGGCGGTGGTGGGCAGCTGCCGGTCGTCGGCGGTGCCGAACTTCACGCCGAGGAAGGGCAGTCCGAGCAGGACCAGGCCGGCGGTGGTGAGGACGGCGAAGACGGGGGCCCGGCGCATCACCAGACCGGCCGTCCGGGACCAGCCGGTGCCCGCCGGGGTGTCCTTCGCGGCGCGGCGGCGCCGGAGCAGGCGGCGCAGGTCGAGCGCGTCGACCCGGTGGCCGAGGAGGACCAGGGCGGCCGGGAGCAGGGTGAGGGCGGCGGCCGCGGCGAGCAGGACGACGGCGATGCCCGCGTAGGCGAAGGAGCGCAGGAAGTACTGCGGGAAGACGAGCATGGCGGCGAGCGAGACGGCGACGGTGAGGGCGGAGAAGAGCACGGTCCGCCCGGCGGTGCGCAGGGTGGTGCGGACGGCGGCGGACGGTTCGGCGCCGGCGGCGAGCTCCTCGCGGTAGCGGCGGACGACGAAGAGCGCGTAGTCGATGGCGAGGCCGAGGCCGAGCGCGGTGGTGAGGTTCTGCGCGAAGACGGAGACGTCGGTGAACTCGGTGATGCCGCGCAGCACGGCGTTGGTGCCGAGGATGGCGACGATGCCGACGCCGAGCGGCAGGAGGGCGGCGACGGCGCTGCCGAAGACCATGACGAGCAGGACCAGGGTGAGGGGCAGGGCGATCAGCTCGGCGCGGAGCAGGTCCTCCTGGATGATCGTCTGCATCTCGTGGCGGACGGCGAGGCCGCCGCCGAGGGTGACCTCGACGGGCCCCTGGGTGCCCCGGTAAGCGGGGGCGATCCGCTCCAGGATCTCGCCGGCCGCCTTCTCCTCGCCGGCGATCCGGGCGGCGACGACGGCCTGGGTGCCGTCCTCGGAGCGGAGGGCGGGCGAGCCGGTGGTCCAGTAGGAGCCGACGCCCTCGACGCCGGGCTCGGCGGTGAGCCGCTCGGTGAGCCGGCGGGCCTCCGCGGCCACGGCGGGGTCGTCGACCCCGGCCTTCCCGGCGTCGACGAGGAGCAGCAGGTTGGGCTGGGAGCCGGGGAACTCGCGCTCCAGCGCCTCGGTGGCGTACGTGGACTCGGCGGCCGGGTCCTCCCAGCCGCCGCTGCCCATCCGGTCGGCGACGCCGCCGCCGGCGAGGACCGCGAGGGCGGTGAGCACGAGGGCCACGAGCAGCGTGAGCCGCGGCCGCGCGGTCACGAACCGCGTCCACCCCCCACCGGACGGATTCTTGACTTCGGACATGACGCGGTGTCCCCTTCACCGTGGCCCTCGCTCTCGCTTCCCGGCAGGTCGCGGGGGCCGCCCATTGCCATAGACTGGCAAACACGAGTGATCGCTCGCGTATTTCTAGAATGCGAGCGACCTCTCGCGTTTGTCAACGTGTATCGAGGAGGGCTGGGGACAGACATGTCCGAGGACCCCAAGCCGCGCCGCCGTCAGGCCCGCGGCGAACGCCGCATCGCCCAGCTGCTCCAGGCCGCCGCGGACGTCTTCTGCGCCAACGGCTACACGGCCACCAGCACCAACGCGATCGCCCGCGAGGCCAAGGTCTCGCCGGGCACGCTCTACCAGTACTTCCCCAACAAGGAGGCCATCGCCGTCGAGCTCGGCGGCCGGCTCATCCACGAGATGCGCGAGGCCCACGGCCAGGTCTTCACCCCGGCCAACCTGGCCCTGCCGCTGCCGCGACTGATCGACGCGGTGCTCGACCCGATGATCGAGTTCAACTGCGTCAACCCGGCCTTCCTCGCCCTGATGCACGGCTCCGAGGTGCCGGGCCGGATCGCCGAGGAGCACGACGAGCTGCACGCCTCGCTGCTCACCCAGGTCCGCGAGACGATCGGCCTGCGGGCCGTCCCGCCCCTGCCCTCCGACGAGCTGGACCGGATCGCGGACATGGCCTTCGCCGTCTTCAAGGGCGGCCTCGCGCTGATCGTCGCCGCCCCCGAGGGCCCCGTCCGGGACGCGGCCGTCGCGGAGCTGAAGAAGGTCATGCTCCGCTATCTGGCGCCGGTCCTCGGCGAGGAGGAGACGGAGGAGACCGAGGAGACGAAGGAGACGGAGGGGAAGGGGGAGAAGGAGGAGAAGAAGTCGGGGGAGGCCGAGGTCACCACACCTCCGACCCGCTGACCTCCTCCTCCGACGGCCGGTCCCGGCCCGACCGCATCCGCAGCGCCAGCAGCGGGAAGACCAGGACGGAGACCATCCCGGCGCCCACCAGCGCCGCCGCCTCGCCCGCCGACAGGGCCTCGTCGTCCAGGCCGATGGTGGTGATGGCGACGACGAGCGGCAGCGCGGTGGAGCCGTACAGCACCAGCGCGCCCCGGTCCTTCCGGTCGAGGTCGCGCGGGGCGAGGAACCACATCGGGCCGCCGCGCACCACCAGGAAGAGCACCAGGAAGACCGGCAGGAGCAGCAGGGCCCGGCCGCCGGAGAGCAGCGAGTCCAGGTCGAACTCGAGGCCGGTGACGACGAAGAAGACGGGCACGAGGAAGCCGAAGCCGACCCCCTCGACCTTCTCCAGGATCGCCGGGCCGGCCTCCGGCGCGGCCCCGGTGAGCACCAGCCGGGTGATGAGCCCGGCGGCGAAGGCGCCGAGGAGGACGTCGAGCCCGAGCGCCGTCGAGGCCCCGAGCATCAGCGCGAGCAGCAGGAAGACGAAGCGGACCGCGAACTGGCCGCTGGTGTGCAGGGTCCTGGCGATGACCTGGGCGAACCACGGCGGGCGGGGCCGCAGCGCCCAGTAGACGGCGGCCGCGGTGAGCGCGGCGAAGATCGCGAGCAGCACGGTGGACCGGGCGGCGGTCCGCCCGCTGAGCAGCAGCGCCATGGCGATGATCGGCCCGAACTCGCCGACCGCGCCGAAGGCCATGACGACCGAGCCGAAGCGGCCGCGCAGCCCGCCGGAGTCCCTCAGCACGGGCAGGACGGTGCCCAGGGCGGTGCTGGTGAGGGCCACGCCGATGAAGACGCCGGTGGAGTAGCCGCCGCCGAGCAGGATGCCCGCGGTGAGCCCGAGCGCGAGCGCGGCCAGCCAGGCCCACACCGAGCGCCTGAGGGTGTCGCCGCGGACCTTGCCGAACTCGATCTCGTACCCCGCCAGGAAGATCAGCATGGTGAGGCCGAGCTCGGAGAGGCCGTCGATCAGCTCGTCGGAGTGGGCCCAGCCGAGGACGGCGGGGCCGATGACGATGCCGAGGAGGATCTCGAAGACGGCGAGCGGCACGGGGACGCGGCGCCCCACCCAGTAGGCCAGCAGGGGCGCCAGGACGGCGATCACCATGATCAGGACAAGCGTGGTCCCCGAATGCGACATATCGGGTATCTACCATAAGCTCCGGTCAGATGCCCTGTCGGCGGAGGGACTTGGAGGCCCGCGGATGCACGAGTACCGGCCCACACCCCAGACCCCTCCCCCACCCCCGCCTCCCCCGGCCCCGCCCGAGGAGGCCGGGCCGCGCCCCGGCCTGTGGAAGCGCTGCCTGTGGGGCGGTCTGGCGCTGTGGGCGCTGACCGCGGTGGTCACGTACGCCACCGCCAACACCACCCTGCTGCCCACCCTGATCCTGCTGGGCAGCTTCCTGGTCCCGGGCGTCTTCGTCCTGTGGGCGTACGAGCGGCACGGCCGCGACCTCGGGCTGCCGGTGATCCTCGGCTGCTTCGTCACCGGCGGCATCCTGGGCGTCCTCGGCGCCTCGGTCATGGAGTACTACCTGCTCCACCCGTCGCTGTGGATGTTCGTCGGGGTCGGGCTGATCGAGGAGGCGGTGAAGCTCGCCGCCCTGATGTTCGTCGTCCGCCACCGGCCGTACCTGCGCGGGCGGCGCGCCGGCCTGATCCTCGGCGGCACGGTCGGCTTCGGCTTCGCCGCCTTCGAGAGCGCGGGGTACGCCTTCAACGCGGCCGTCACCATGGACGGCATCGACCTGCGCTCCCTGCTGGAGACGGAGATCCTGCGCGGGGTGCTCGCCCCCTTCGGGCACGGCCTGTGGACGGCGATCGCGGGCGCGGTGCTCCTCTCCTTCCGCCGCCCCGACGGCCGCTTCCGCCTCGCGGGCCCGGTCATCGGCACGTATCTGGGGGTGGCGGCGCTGCACGCGCTCTGGGACTCGATGCACGGGATCGCGCTCTGGCTGGTGCTCCAGCTGACCACGACGGACCTGGACCGCTCGCTCTTCGCGCAGGGGTACCTCCCGCAGCCGACGTCCCAGCAGGAGCACCTGTTCACCCTCTTCTCGGTGGGCGGTCTGGTACTGGTGACACTGGTGGGACTGGCGTGGCTGAGATCGCTGACACGGCGCGAACCGGACACGAGTGGAATTTATACCCCCTAGGGGTATAGCATCGGCCGTGTCAGACCCCGAACCGAAGAGGAGAACCCCATGGCCGCCGAGACGCAGACCGAACGCACCACCGTCTACCAGGTCAAGGGCATGACCTGCGGCCACTGCGAGGGCGCCGTCTCCGGCGAGATCTCCGCGATCCCCGGCGTCTCCTCCGTCACCGCCGTCGCCAAGACCGGCGAGGTCACCGTGGTCTCCGCCGCCCCGCTCGACCGCGAGGCCGTCGCCGCCGCCGTCGACGAGGCCGGCTACGAGCTGGTCTGACCGAACCGGTCCGACCGCCCGTCGCACAGCCGCCGCAGGGCCGTACCGTTACCTGGTACGGCCCTGCTCCCCTTTGGAACCGCACATGACCACCACCACCGTCACCGAGCTGACCATCGGCGGGATGACCTGCGCCTCCTGCGCGGCCCGCGTCGAGAAGAAGCTCAACCGGATGGACGGCGTCACCGCGACCGTCAACTACGCCACCGAGAAGGCACACGTCGAGCACGCCCCCGGAATCGGCGTCGACGAGCTCATCGCGACCGTGGTGAAGACCGGCTACACCGCCGAGGAGCCCGCCCCGCCGGAACCCGAGGCGGCGGACGAGCCGGAGACCGACCCCGAGCTCGACGCGCTGCGCCGGCGGCTGACGGTCTCCGCCGTCCTCGCCGCCCCCGTCGTCCTGCTCGCCATGGTCCCCGCCCTCCAGTTCGACCACTGGCAGTGGCTCTCCCTCACCCTCGCCTCCCCCGTCGTCGTCTGGGGCGGCCTCCCCTTCCACCGCGCCGCCTGGACCAACCTCCGGCACGGCGCGGCCACCATGGACACCCTCGTCTCGGTCGGCACCCTCGCCGCCTACGGCTGGTCCCTCTGGGCCCTCTTCCTCGGCGACGCCGGCATGCCCGGCATGCGCCACGGCTTCGACCTCACCGCCGACCGCGCCGACGGCGCCTCCGCGATCTACCTGGAGGTCGCCGCCGGCGTCGTCACCTTCATCCTGCTCGGCCGCTACCTGGAGGCCCGCGCCAAGCGGAAGGCCGGCGCCGCCCTGCGGGCCCTGATGGAGCTCGGCGCCAAGGACGTGGCCGTCCTCAGGGACGGACACGAGGTACGGGTGCCGGTCGCCGACCTGCGCACCGGCGAGCTCTTCGTCGTACGCCCCGGGGAGAAGATCGCCACCGACGGCACCGTCACCGAGGGCGCCTCCGCCGTCGACGCCTCCCTGCTCACCGGCGAGTCCCTGCCCATCGACGTCACCACCGGCTCCGCCGTCACCGGCGGCTGCGTCAACGTCTCCGGCCGCCTCGTCGTCCGGGCCGGGCGGGTCGGCGCCGACACGCGGCTCGCCCGGATGGCGAAGCTCGTCGAGGAGGCGCAGAGCGGCAAGGCCGAGGTGCAGCGGCTCGCCGACCGGGTCTCCGCCGTCTTCGTCCCCGTCGTCCTGGTCATCGCCCTCGCCACCCTCGGCTTCTGGCTCGGCTCCGGCGCCGGCGCGACCGCCGCGTTCACCGCCGCCGTCGCCGTCCTGATCATCGCCTGCCCCTGCGCCCTCGGCCTCGCCACGCCGACCGCGCTGCTCGTCGGCACCGGACGCGGCGCCCAGCTCGGCATCCTCATCAAGGGCCCCGAGGTCCTGGAGTCCACCCGCCGCGTCGACACCGTCGTCCTCGACAAGACCGGCACCGTCACCACCGGCCGGATGACCCTCACCGGTGTCCACCCCGCCGCCGGGGTCGACGCGGACGAGCTGCTGCGGCTCGCCGGGGCCCTGGAGCACTCCTCCGAGCACCCCGTGGCCCGGGCCGTCGCCGCGGGCGCCGCCGAGCGGCTCGGCCTCGCCGTCGGCGAGCTGCCCGTCCCCAAGGGCTTCGAGAACGTACCCGGACTCGGTGTCCGCGGCTCCGTCGACGGACACCTCGTCCTCGCCGGCCGGGCCGCGCTGCTCGCCGCCGAGGACGTGCCGGTGCCACAGGACGCGGCCGCCGGGGCCGTGCTCGTCGCCTGGGACGGGGTCCTCCGCGGCTCCCTCACCGTCGCCGACGCCGTCAAGGACACCAGCGCCGAGGCCGTCGCCCGGCTCCGCGCGCTCGGACTGCGGCCGGTCCTCCTCACCGGCGACCACCGGGCCGTCGCGGAGTCCGTCGCCGCCGAGGTCGGCATCGACGAGGTGATCGCCGAGGTGCTCCCCGAGGAGAAGGCCGGGGTGGTCCGGCGGCTCCAGGAGGAGGGCCGTACGGTCGCCATGGTCGGCGACGGCGTGAACGACGCGGCGGCGCTCGCCACCGCCGATCTGGGGCTCGCGATGGGCACCGGGACGGACGCGGCGATCGAGGCGAGCGACCTCACCCTCGTCCGGGGCGACCTGCGGGTCGCCGCCGACGCGATCCGGCTCTCCCGGCGGACCCTGACGACGATCAAGGGGAATCTGGCGTGGGCCTTCGGCTACAACGTGGCGGCGCTGCCGCTCGCCGCGGCCGGACTCCTCAACCCGATGATCGCGGGCCTGGCCATGGCGTTCTCGTCCGTCTTCGTGGTCACCAACAGCCTGCGCCTGCGGCGGTTCCGTTGATTTCACCTACACGTGACGCACAAGTCCTTCACAAAGAGACCTAGATCACAGATATTGGGGGGTAACCATCTGGGCTGTTCGCGAGTCTAAGTGGGCGATGCCAGAACGTCTTGGGGGACGTTCGTCGGGAGGTCTTGGGGGACGTCCCGACAGGCAAGCGCGGCCGGGGCACGTGCACGGGGAGCTTTGAGCGGCCCTCCCGTACGTACCCCGGCAGACCGCGCACCGGACGCCCGGCCCGGATCCCGTGGGGGGAATCCGCACCGGGGATATGGGAAGCGCCCCGCTCGCCGACCCGTGGGGGGATCGGAGAGCGGGGCGCTTCTGTATGTCCTGCGGGCCGGAGGCCCGGGCCTCTCAGCCGGCCTGTGCGGGGCCGGCTCAGCGCTCCTCGACCGGGACGAAGTCGCGGAGGACCTCACCGGTGTAGATCTGGCGCGGACGGCCGATGCGGGAGCCGGGCTCCTTGATCATCTCGTGCCACTGGGCGATCCAGCCGGGCAGCCGGCCGAGCGCGAAGAGCACGGTGAACATCTCGGTCGGGAAGCCCATCGCGCGGTAGATGAGGCCCGTGTAGAAGTCCACGTTCGGGTAGAGGTTGCGCGAGACGAAGTACTCGTCGGAGAGCGCGTGCTCCTCCAGCTTGAGCGCGATGTCCAGCAGCTCGTCGGACTTGCCGAGGGCCGAGAGGACGTCGTGCGCCGCCGCCTTGATGATCTTGGCGCGCGGGTCGAAGGACTTGTACACCCGGTGGCCGAAGCCCATCAGGCGGACGCCGTCCTCCTTGTTCTTCACCTTGCGGATGAAGGAGTCGACATCGCCGCCGTTGGCCTTGATGCCCTCCAGCATCTCCAGCACCGACTGGTTGGCGCCGCCGTGCAGCGGGCCCCACAGGGCGGAGATGCCGGCCGAGATCGAGGCGAACATGTTCGCCTGCGAGGAACCGACCAGACGCACGGTGGAGGTCGAACAGTTCTGCTCGTGGTCCGCGTGCAGGATGAGGAGCTTGTCGAGCGCCGAGACGACGACCGGGTCGAGCTCGTACTCCTGGGCCGGCACGGAGAACGTCATGCGCAGGAAGTTCTCGACGTAGCCGAGGTCGTTGCGCGGGTAGACGAACGGGTGGCCGATCGACTTCTTGTACGCGTACGCGGCGATCGTCGGCAGCTTCGCGAGGAGCCGGATCGTCGACAGGTGGCGCTGCGTCTCGTCGAACGGGTTGTGGCTGTCCTGGTAGAAGGTGGACAGCGCGGAGACGACGGAGGACAGCATCGCCATCGGGTGGGCGTCCCGCGGGAAGCCGCGGAAGAAGTTCTTGACGTCCTCGTGGACCAGCGTGTGCTGGGTGATCTCGGTCTGGAAGGTGGCGAGCTCGTCCCCCTTCGGCAGCTCACCGTTGATCAGCAGGTAGGCCACCTCCAGGAAGGTGGACTGCTCGGCCAGCTGCTCGATGGGGTAACCGCGGTACCGCAGGATGCCCTGCTCACCATCGAGGTAGGTGATCGCGGATTTATAGGCGGCGGTGTTGCCGTATCCGCTGTCCAGGGTGACCAGACCGGTCTGGGCTCGCAGCTTCCCGATGTCGAAGCCCTGGTCGCCGACGGTGCTCTCGACCACCGGGTAGGTGTATTCACCGTCCGCGTACCGCAGTACTACAGAGTTGTCGCTCACGTCATCCCTCACCGACGTAGTGCCTCTTCTTCGAGGTGCCCTGACTGTCTCTACCATCCCCCACTTGGCTCAGGAGAGTGCACTCGGGGTCGCCATTGGGCCAATCGGCGGCACTCAGTGCCGCCAACCTGCTCATCCTGCCCCCTTCGCCCCGGTTCCGGTAGTCCTCCGTGATCTTTCACACGGGGGCACCCCCTGTGAGCCGGTGGGCCAGTGCGGTAAAGCGCCGGCCGGCGGAGACCGTACGCACCGCCTGGGCGATCGCGCGCCGCGAGCCGACCAGGACGACCAGTTTCCGCGCCCGGGTCACGGCCGTGTAGAGCAGGTTCCGCTGGAGCATCATCCACGCGCTCATGGTGACCGGGATGACCACGGCCGGATACTCGCTGCCCTGCGAACGGTGGATGGTGACCGCGTACGCGTGGGACAGCTCGTCCAGTTCGTCGAAGCCGTACGCCACCTCCTCGTCCTCGTCCGTACGGACGGTCAGGCGCTGCTCCACGGGGTCCAGCGCCGTCACCACCCCGACCGTACCGTTGAAGACCCCGTTCGCCCCCTTCTCGTAATTGTTCCTGATCTGGGTCACCTTGTCCCCGACGCGGAAGACCCGGCCGCCGAAGCGCTTCTCCGGGAGGTCCGGGCGGGCCGGGGTGATCGCCTGCTGGAGCAGCCCGTTCAGCGCGCCCGCGCCGGCCGGGCCCCGGTGCATGGGGGCCAGGACCTGCACGTCCCGGCGCGGATCGAGGCCGAACCTGGCCGGAATGCGCCGGGCGGCGACCTCGACGGCGACCCGGGCCGCGTCCTCCGTCTCCTCCTCGGCGAAGAGGAAGAAGTCCGGCAGGCCCTGGGTCCTGGGCGGGGTGCCCTCGTTGATCAGATGCGCGTTGGTGACGACGCCGGACTGCTGGGCCTGGCGGAAGATCCGGGTCAGCCGGACGGCGGGGACCGGGCTGCCGGGGGCCAGGAGATCGCCCAGGACCTCGCCGGCGCCGACCGACGGCAGCTGGTCCACGTCCCCCACCAGCAGCAGGTGGGCGCCCGGCGCCACCGCCTTGACCAGCTTGTTCGCGAGGAGCAGGTCGAGCATGGACGCCTCGTCGACCACGACGAGGTCGGCGTCGAGCGGCCGGTCCCGGTCGTACGCCGCGTCCCCGCCCGGCTTCAGTTCGAGCAGCCGGTGGACGGTGGACGCCTCGGCGCCGGTCAGCTCGGCCAGCCGCTTGGCCGCGCGGCCGGTGGGCGCCGCGAGGACCACCTTGGCCTTCTTCGCCCGGGCCAGCTCCACCACGGAGCGGACGGTGAAGGACTTGCCGCAGCCGGGGCCGCCGGTCAGTACCGCGACCTTCTCGGTCAGGGCGAGCCGGACGGCCTGCTCCTGCTCGGGCGCCAGGGTGGCCCCCGTACGGTCCGCGAGCCAGGCCAGCGCCTTGTCCCAGGCCACGTCACGGAAGGCCGGCATCCGGTCCTCCGGGGTGCGCAGCAGGCGGCGCAGCTGCCCGGCGAGGGAGAGCTCGGCCCGGTGGAAGGGGATCAGGTAGACGGCGGTGACGGGCTCCCCCTCCGGTCCGGGGACCGGCTCCCGGACGACCCCTTCGGGGTCGTCGGCCAGTTCGGCGAGGCACTCGATGACGAGCCCGGTGTCGACCTGGAGCAGCTTCACGGAGTCGGCGATCAGCCGCTCCTCGGGGAGGAAGCAGTGCCCCTGGTCGCTGGACTGCGAGAGGGCGTACTGGAGGCCGGCCTTCACCCGGTCGGGGCTGTCGTGCGGGATGCCGACGGACTGGGCGATCCGGTCGGCGGTGAGGAAGCCGATGCCCCAGACGTCGGCGGCGAGCCGGTAGGGCTGGTTCCGCACGACGGAGATGGAGGCGTCGCCGTACTGCTTGTAGATGCGGACGGCGATGGAGGTGGAGACGCCGACGGTCTGGAGGAAGACCATCACCTCCTTGATCGCCTTCTGCTCCTCCCAGGCGCCGACGATGTTCCTGGTCCGCTTGGGGCCGAGTCCGGGGACCTCGATGAGGCGGCCGGGGTCCTCCTCCAGGACGTCGAGGGTGTCCAGGCCGAAGTGGGTCGTGATGCGGTCGGCGAAGACGGGGCCGATGCCCTTGATCAGCCCGGAGCCGAGATAGCGGCGGATGCCCTGGATCGTGGCGGGCAGCACGGTCGTGTAGTTGTCCACCTGGAACTGCCGGCCGTACTGCGGGTGGGAGCCCCAGCGGCCCTCCATGCGCAGCGACTCCCCCGGCTGGGCGCCGAGCAGCGCGCCGACGACGGTGAGCAGGTCACCGGCGCCGCGGCCGGTGTCGACCCGGGCGACCGTGTAGCCGCTCTCCTCGTTGGCGTACGTGATCCTCTCCAGCACCCCCTCGACCACGGCGGGGCGGTGCGGCTGACCCTCGTTGGACATGGGGCGACCGTAGCGAAGTGCACCGACAGCGCGGGCGGGCCTGTGGACGACTGCCCTGTGGACAACTGCCGGTCCGGGGTGCCGAACAGAAGGATGAACCGTAGCGTTTCGGACATGAGTGAAAGCAGTGAGTCTTTCCAGGACGAGGTCCTGGCCGAACTCGGCGAGGACCGTCTGGCGGAGATCGCCGCGCTCGCCGGCACCGACACTGCCGGGGCGCGGACCCTCGTGGGCGGCTCGGTCACGGAGCTGTCGGGCGAGCTGCGGCAGGCGGCGGCCGAACCGGGCAGCGCGGACGAGGTCAAGGCGGCCGTCGACGAGGTCACCTCCGAGGAGCCGCCGCTCCAGGGCGTCGCCTCCTTCGGCGGCCTCGCGGCGGGCGGTCTGATGGCGGGCGTCCTGGCCAAGCTGGCGAAGCCCGCCGCCAACGCGGTCGCCAAGCGCACCGGCCTGCCCCCTGCCACGGTGAACCGGGCGGTCGACCTCCTGGTGCCGGTGGTGCTGGCGGTCCTGACGAAGCGCGCCGCGGGCAGGAAGGGCGGGGGTCTGGGCGACCTGCTGGGCGGCGGGAAGAAGTAGCCGCGAGGGCCGTCCGGCGTCGCACGGCGCCGGACGGCCCCGGTGTGGATCCGCGCCGCACACGGGACCCCCACCCTCTCGGAAGACGCGAGGAAACAAGAACAAGGCCGAGAACTCAGACCTTGAGGAAGGCGTTCAGGGTCTCCTCCAGGACCTCGACGCCGTCCCTCGCCCACAGCCCGTCGTTGAAGAGCTCGACCTCCACCGGTCCTGTGTAGCCGACCCGTTCCAGCAGACCGGCCCACCAGGTGAGGTCGATCGCGCCGCCGCCGAGCTGCCCCCGGCCGTTGAGGACGCCCTCCGGGAGGGGGGTCGTCCAGTCGGCGAGCTGGAAGGAGTGGACGCGGCCGGTCGCCGCGGCGCGTTCGACGGCCGCCGGGGCGTTCTCGTCCCACCACAGGTGGTACGTGTCGACGGTGACGCCCACCTGGTCGGCCGGGAAGCGCTCGGCGACGTCCAGGGCCTGGTCCAGGGTGGAGATCGCGCAGCGGTCGGAGGCGTACATGGGGTGGAGGGGTTCGATGGCGAGCCGGACCCCGCGCGCGCCCGCGTAGGGGGCGAGGACACCGATGGCGTCGGCGATACGCGCGCGTGCCCCGGGCAGGTCGCGGCTGCCGGCGGGCAGGCCGCCGGAGACCAGGACCAGGGTGTCGGTGCCGAGCGCCGCCGCCTCGTCGATCGCCGCCCGGTTGTCGGCCTCCCAGCCGTCGGAGGTGAAGAACCCGCCCCGGCAGAGGGTGGTGACGGCGAGCCCGGCGTCCCGCACGAGGGCGGCCGCGGCCTCGATCCCGTACTCCTTCACCGGGTCGCGCCACAGGCCGACGCCCGGGACGCCGAGGCGGACGCACTCCTCCACCAGGCGCGGCAGCGGCAGCTGCTTCACCGTCATCTGGTTGATGCTGAAGCGGTCGAGGTTCACTGCGGGACTCCGTGGACGGTCAGGAGGGCGCGCATGCGGGCCTCGGCGCGGGCCGGGTCCGGGAAGAGCCCGAGGCCGTCGGCGAGTTCGTAGGCGCGGGCCAGGTGGGGCAGGGAGCGGGCCGAGTGGAGGCCGCCGACCATGGTGAAGTGCTCCTGATGGCCCGCGAGCCAGGCAAGGAGGACCACGCCCGTCTTGTAGTAGCGGGTCGGGGGCTCGAAGAGGTGGCGGGAGAGCGCGACCGTCGGGTCGAGGAGCTTGCGGAAGCCGGCGGTGTCGCCGGTGTCGAGGGTCCTGACCGCCTCGGCCGCCAGCGGGCCGAGGGGGTCGAAGATGCCGAGCAGGGCGTGGCTGAAGCCCTGCTCGTCGCCCGCGATGAGCTCGGGGTAGTGGAAGTCGTCGCCGGTGTAGCAGCGGACGCCCTCGGGGAGCCGGCGGCGGAGCGCGACCTCGCGGCCCGCGTCGAGGAGGGAGATCTTGACGCCGTCGACCTTGTCGGGGTGGGCGGCGATGACCTCCAGGAAGGTCTCGGTGGCCGCGTCCAGGTCGGCGGAGCCCCAGTAGCCCTCCAGGGCCGGGTCGAACATGGGGCCCAGCCAGTGGAGGATCACGGGCTCCGCGGCCTGGCGCAGCAGGTGGCCGTACAGCTCCAGGTAGTCCTCGGGTCCTGTGGCCGCGGCGGCGAGGGCGCGGGAGGCCATGAGGATGGCCTGGGCGCCGGACTCCTCGACGACCGCGAGCTGCTCCTCGTAGGCGGCCCGGATCTCCGGCAGGGAGGCAGGGCCGGTGAGCTGGTCGGTGCCGACACCGCAGGCGATGGCGCCGCCGGACGCCTTGGCCTCGGCGGCGGAGCGGCGGATCAGTTCGGCGGCGCCCGTCCAGTCGAGGCCCATGCCGCGCTGGGCGGTGTCCATGGCCTCCGCGACGCCGAGGCCGTGGGACCACAGGTGGCGGCGGAAGGCGAGGGTGGCGTCCCAGTCGACGGCGGCGGGGCCGTCGGGGGTGGTGTCGGCGTACGGGTCGGCGACGACGTGCGCGGCGGAGAAGACCGTGCGGGAGGTCAGCGGGCCGGGCGCGGCGGGCGCGAGCGGTTCGGCGCGGGGCGCGTACGCGCGCGTGCCGCCGCCGGGGGCGGGGAGGTGGAGGGTCACTTGAATTCTCCCAGGATGCCGGGTTCTTCACGTCGGGAAGTAATGGATCCTCGCTCCAGGGGAGCCAGGCACTGGAGTTCTCTACTCATCTGTTCTGACCTGCGCTCTCTTCCGTTGTCAGTGGCGGGTGTTAGCTTCCAGGACATGACGACGACAGTGGCCGAGACGGTGGCCGGGCACGCCCGGTACACCTTCCGGTTACGTGTGTCGTCGGCCGCTCGCGTTGGTCTTGAGGTGGAGTGGGTGCGGTGCAGGTGGGTGTGGAACGAGTGCGTGGCGGTGTCACGCAAGGTCCACGCCCTGGGTAAGGCCGTCGCGGAGAAGATCGCGTGTGGTCCGGCTCAGCTGGACAGGATGCTGACCGGGGCGCGGCGGTCGATGGTGTGGCTGCGGGAGGGTTCGTCGGTTCCGCAGCAGCAGATCGTCCGGGACTTCGCCACGTCCCGGGCCAAGGCGTTGAAGGACATCAAGGCGAAGCTGCCTGTGCGCCAGAGGGCCGGGATGCCCCGCGCCAAGCGCAAACGCGAGGCACTGCCCACCCTGAACTACACGCGGCGGGGTTTCCGGATCAAGGACGGGCGTCTGCACCTGGCGGGCGGAATCGTGCTGACGGTCGTGTGGTCGCGAGATCTGCCTTCGGCGCCGTCCAGTGTGCGGGTGTACCAGGACAACCTCGGGCACTGGTACTGCTCGTTCGTCGTCGCTGGCGAGACCAAGCCCCTGCCGGAGACCGGCCGGTCGATCGGCGTCGACTGGGGTGTGCGGGAGACCGCCACCACCACCTCCGATGCCCACGACCTGCCCCACGTCCGGCACGGAAAGAGCGCCGCGCAGAAACTCGCCCGCTATCAGCGGATGATGGCCCGCAGGGCGACGCCGAAGAACCGGCCCGACACCTCCGGATACCGCAGGGCCCGCAAGGCCGCCGCGAAGGTGTCCAAGAAGATCGCCCGGCAGCGTCAGGACGCCGGCCGCAAGTGGGCCAAGACCGTCGTCCGCGACTTCGACCAGCTCGCGGTGGAGGACTTCAAGCCGAAGTTCCTCGCGAAGACCACCATGGCCCGCCAAGCGGCCGACGCCGCGATCGGCGCGACCAAGACCGCGCTGATAGAGATGGCGCGCAAGCACGGACGCACCGTGCACCTGGTCCACCCCGCGCACACCACGAAGGACTGCGCACAGTGCGGAGCGAGAGCCAAGCACGCACTCCCCCTCTCCGAAAGAACGTATACGTGCACCGCGTGCGGAGCCGTGTCCCCCAGGGACAAGAACTCCGCACACGTGATGCTCGTCCGGGCTGGTCTCGCCCCGGCTGGTGCTGATCTTGTAAGACCTGTCCGTCGCTGACGGACAGGCAAAGTGAGCCAGGAATCCCCTCCCGTCAGGGAGGGGAGGTTTCAAAGGGACACCTCGGGGACGTCGAGGCGGCGGCCCTCGGCGGCGGACCTCAGGCCCAGCTCGGCGAGCTGGACGCCGCGGGCGCCGGCGAGGAGGTCCCAGTGGTACGGCTCGTCGAGGACGACGTGGCGGAGGAAGAGCTCCCACTGGGCCTTGAAGCCGTTGTCGAACTCGGCGTTGTCGGGGACCTCCTGCCACTGGTCGCGGAAGGAGTAGGTGGCGGGGATGTCGGGGTTCCAGACCGGCTTCGGGGTGAGGCCGCGGTGCTGGACGCGGCAGTTGCGCAGGCCGGCGACGGCGGAGCCCTCGGTGCCGTCGACCTGGAACTCGACGAGCTCGTCGCGGTTCACTCGGACCGCCCAGGAGGAGTTGATCTGGGCGATGGCGCCGCCCTCCAGGTGGAAGGTGCCGTAGGCGGCGTCGTCGGCGGTCGCCTCGTACGGCTTGCCCTCCTCGTCCCAGCGGCGGGGGACGTGGGTGGCGATCTCGGCGGAGACGGAGGTGACCCGGCCGAAGAGCTCGTGGAGCACGTACTCCCAGTGCGGGAACATGTCGACGACGATGCCGCCGCCGTCCTCGGAGCGGTAGTTCCAGCTGGGGCGCTGGGCCTCCTGCCAGTCGCCCTCGAAGACCCAGTAGCCGAACTCGCCGCGCACGGAGAGGATCTCGCTGAAGAAGCCGCCGTCGATGAGCCGCTTGAGCTTCAGCAGGCCGGGGAGGAAGAGCTTGTCCTGGACGACGCCGTGCTTGATGCCCCTCTCGGCGGCGAGGCGGGCGAGGTCGAGGGCGCCGGCGAAGTCGGCGGCGGTGGGCTTCTCGGTGTAGATGTGCTTGCCGGCCGCGATCGCCTGGGTGAGGGCGCCGACGCGGGCCGAGGTGACCTGGGCGTCGAAGTAGACGTCGATCGTGTCGTCGGCGAGGACGGCGTCGAGGTCGGTGGACCACTCGGTCAGGCCGTGGTTCTCGGCGAGGGCGCGCAGGGCGTGCTCGCGGCGGCCGACGAGGACCGGTTCGGGCCAGATGACCTCGCCGTTCCCGAGGTCGAGGCCGCCCTGCTCGCGGAGGGCGAGGATCGAGCGGACGAGGTGCTGGCGGTAGCCCATGCGCCCCGTGACGCCGTTCATGGCGATGCGGACTGTCCTGCGTGTCACGGAATGTTCCTCTCCCCGGCGGGCGTACGCCCTCGTTCGACTGCGATCACTGCGTGAAGGCATGACAGAAAGCGCTTCCGGCGCGACGATAGAAAGCGCTTTCTGTCGCGGATGACGCTAGCCTGCCGACATCACGCCGGACAAGGGCCCAGCACCTTCGGCCTTGGAGGCACACACGTGATCGCCGGAGGTACGCACGCGAATGTCGGAGGTACGCACGCGATGACCGTCACCCTGTCGGACGTGGCCGCCCGCGCCCGGGTCTCCCCCGCGACCGTCTCCCGCGTCCTCAACGGCAACTACCCGGTGGCCGCCTCGACGCGGGAGCGGGTCCTCAAGGCCGTCGAGGAGCTGGACTACGTCCTGAACGGGCCCGCCAGCTCGCTCGCCGCCGCCACCTCCGACCTGGTCGGGGTGCTGGTCAACGACATCGCCGACCCCTTCTTCGGGATCATGGCGAGCGCGGCGCAGAGCGCGATCGGCGAGGGCGCGTCGGGGCGGGCGGGCGGCGAGAAGCTGGCCGTCGTCTGCAACACCGGCGGCTCCCCCGAGCGCGAGCTCACCTACCTCACGCTGCTCCAGCGGCAGCGCGCCGCCGCCGTGATCCTCATGGGCGGCTCGCTGGAGGACCCGGAGCACCTGGCCGCGACCGCCGCCAAGCTGGCCCGGATGGCCGAGGCCGGGACCCGGGTCGTGCTGTGCGGGCGCCCGCCGGTGCCCGGGGACGCGCACACTGCCGCGCTCGTCTTCGACAACCGCGCCGGGGGCCGCGTGCTCACGCGCCACCTGCTCGGCCTCGGCCACACGCGGATCGGTTACGTCGCGGGCCCGGCCGACCGCACCACCACCCGGCACCGCCTGGAGGGCCACCGGGAGGCCCTCGCGGCGGCGGGCGTCCCCGAGGGCCCGACCGTCCACGGCCCGTACGACCGCGCCGCCGGCCACGCGGCCGTCGCGGAACTCCTCGCCCGCGACCCGCACCTCACGGCGATCGTCGCCGCCAACGACACGGTGGCCCTGGGCGTCTGCGCGGCCCTGCGGGAACGCGGCCTGTCGATCCCCGGCGACGTCTCGGTGGCCGGCTTCGACGACCTCCCCTTCTCGGTCGACGCGGTCCCGGCACTGACGACCGTACGGCTCCCGCTCCACGAGTCGGGGGTACGCGCCGGACGCCTGGCGATGGCCACGGAGGAGGCCCCGGCCGACGGCACGGAACAGGTCCCGGGCGAGCTGGTCGTACGCGACTCGACGGCGGCGCCGCGGGGGTAGACGCCACTACCGTGGTGACGACTTCGAGACCCTCGAAGGGCGCGAGATCGTCGTGGAGACCGACGGGTTTCCGCGCGCCGAGGACTGAGTCACGCGGCGGCGGGGTCCAGGCCCGTCGCCGTCAGGATCGCTTCGACCGTCTCGTCGATCGTCTGGGTGGCGTTGTCGATCCAGACGGCCTGGTCGGGGAGTTCGGCGCGCATGGCCTCGTCCAGGAAGGCCCAGTTGGTGGTGAGGCGCTTGTGGCGGGCGTTGTTGCGCTCCCATGCCGTGGCGGGGCCGGGGGCGAGGATCACCACGTGGAGGGGGACCGTGCCCATCTGGGACCGGTAGAAGTCCAGGTGGGAGCGGCGGACCACGACGTCGTCCAGGACCGGGAGGAAGCCGGCGGCGGCGAGGCTGCCCGCCAGGAGGCAGGCGTTGCGGGCGCGCAGGAGGATCTGGCGGTCCGCCTCCGGGTCGCCGTCGGGGGTGGGCCAGTGGCCGCCGCTGACGATCAACTCCTGGAGGTGGTCGACCTCGATGTGCGCGGCGCGGGCGAAGCGGGCCGCGAGGGCGGCCGAGACGGTCGACTTGCCGCTGCCGGGGATGCCCGCGAGGAGCAGCGCGCCGGGCGCGGGGACGGGGGCGTCGACGGTCACGTTCTCGAAGGTCATGCGGGCCTTTCCTCGCCGGTGGGACCCCCGGACGATACGGGGACGGGCGCCTCCCGCACCAGGGATTTCGGGGCCGTCGCGGTCCGTCCGGGGGTCAGCGACGCCAGCGCCACGCCGCCGACGAGCAGCGCCGCCGCCACCCAGCGCAGCGGGCTCACCGACTCGCCCAGGAAGAGCGCGGCCGAGGACATGCCGAAGACGGGGACGAGGAGGGAGAAGGGCGCGACGGAGGAGGCGGGGTGACGGCGCAGCAGCCAGCCCCAGGCGCCGAAGCCGAAGACGGTGGTGATCCAGGCGACGTACAGGATGACGCCGGCGCCGGTCCAGTCGAGGGCGCGCAGCGCGGCCAGGTCCCGCTCGGGGCCCTCCAGGAGGAGGGAGAGGGCCAGCAGCGGCAGGACGGGCACGGTGCTGACCCAGACCATCCAGTTGAGCGGGTCGGGCGGGGCGGCCTTGCGGGTGAGGACGTTGGAGACGCCCCAGCAGGCGGCCGCCGCGACGACCAGGACGAAGCCGGTGACGGGCCCGGAGGTGCCCTCGTCGACGGCGGCGACGCCGATGCCCGCGAGGGCGACGGCCATGCCGAGGACGGCGGTCCCGGCGGGCCGCTCGCCGAGCGCGGCGAAGGCGAAGAGGGCGGTGAAGACGGCCTGCACCTGGAGCACGAGGGAGGAGAGCCCGGCGGGGGCGCCGAGGTCCATGCCGGTGAAGAGGAGCCCGAACTTGGCTACGCCCAGGGCGAGTCCGACGGCGACGATCCACTTCCAGGCGACCTTGGGGCGGCCGACGAGGAAGACCGCGGGGAGCGCGGCGACGAGGAAGCGGAGGGCGGAGAAGAGCAGCGGGGGGAAGTGGTCGAGGCCGATCTCGATGACGACGAAGTTGACCCCCCAGACCGCGGCGACGAGCGCGGCGAGGGCGATGTGTGCGGGGCGCATGGAAGCGAGCATGACCGCCCGTGACCGTGTAGCACCAGCACGGATTCCTTCATGGTTGGATGAAGCACCGCTACATCCGGACCTGCCTCTCGGAGGTTCCCGTGCTCGACCTCGGCCGGCTGCGCGCCCTGCACGCCGTCTCCGTCCACGGCAGCGTCGGCGCCGCCGCGACGGCCCTCGGCTACACCCCGTCGGCGGTCTCCCAGCAGATCGCGAAGCTGGAGCGGGAGACCCGTACGACCCTGCTCGAACGGAGCGGACGCGGCGTCCGCCTCACCGACGAGGCCCGCCAACTGGCCGCCACCGCGCGGCAGTTGCTCTCCCTCGTGGAGGAGGCGGAGGTGCGGCTGGAGGAGCGGCGCGGGCTGCCCGCCGGGCGGCTCTCGATCGGCTGCTTCCCGTCCGCCGCGCGCGGTCTCATGCCCCGGGTGCTCGCGGACCTGGCCCTGCGCCATCCCGATCTGGACGCCCGGCTGACCGAGGTGGACCCGCACCTGTCGGTGGACCTGGTGGCGCGCGGGGTGCTCGACCTGGCGGTGGCGCACGACTGGGACATCGCGCCGCTGCCCGCGCCGCCCGGGGTGGAGCAGGCGGTGATCGGCGACGACGGCTGCGACATCCTGGTGCACCGGGACCATCCGCTGGCGGCGCGCACGGCGGTGCGGCGGGAGGAGCTGGCGGACGAGCGGTGGATCTCGCAGCCGCCGGGGACGGTCTGCCACGACTGGCTGGAACGGACGCTGCGGTCGACCGGCGTGGAGCCGCTGATCGTCCATCAGGCGGAGGAGAACCACACGCAAGTCGCGCTGGTCGCGGCCGGTCTCGGCATCGCGCTCGTCCCCCGGCTCGGGCGCGGCGGGCTGCCGCCCGAGGTGGCGCCGCTGCGGCTCGACCCGGCGCCGACGCGGCGGCTGCACGCGCTGTGGCGGGCGGGCGCGGCGCGGCGCCCGGCGATCCGGGAGACGGTCCGTACGCTCCAGGAACTGTGGCCCTCGATCGCGTCGGCCGCCTGAACCGGGACGGACCTCACTTCTCGGCCCTCTCTTCTCGACTCTCTCTTCTCGGCCTTCTCGGCGATTCGTGCGGGAATCCTTGACCTGGTAGTTACTTTCAGACTATCCGTTCACCTTGGCAGTTTCTTTCACCTCTGCGTGCCACCCCGACTGCCACCCCTCGCTGTCACCCCTGCACGGCCGGAAGGAGCACCAGTGCCCCACCCCGCCCCCACCCGCCGCACCCTGCTCGCCGTCACCGCCGCCGCGACCGCCGCGGCCGTCACCGGAGCCGCGGCCCCCGCCGCCGCCCACGGCCCCGCCGCCCGCGACGCCCGCACCGAGGAGCGGCTCCGCCGGATCATCGGCCGGATGTCGCTGGAGGAGAAGGTCGGCCAGGTCTTCGTCTCCCGGGTGTACGGCCACTCGGCCACCGCCCCCGACCAGGCGGACGTCGACGCCAACCTCCGGGAGCTCGGCGTCCGCACCGCCGCCGAGCTGGTCGAGCGCTACCACCTCGGCGGGATCATCTACTTCGCCTGGGCCCACAACACCCGCGACCCGCAACAGATCGCGGCACTCTCCAACGGCCTCCAGACGGCCGCCCTCGCCGGGGGCACCCCGATCCCCCTGCTGATCTCCACCGACCAGGAGCACGGCATCGTCTGCCGGGTCGGCGAGCCCGCGACCCTGCTGCCCGGCGCGATGGCCCTCGGCGCGGGCGGCTCCCCCGCCGACACCCGCAAGGCGGCCCGGATCGCGGGCTCCGAACTGGCCGCCCTGGGCATCCGGCAGAACTACGCCCCGGTCGCCGACGTCAACGTCAACCCGGGCAACCCGGTCATCGGCGTCCGCTCCCTCGGCTCCGACCCGCGCGCGGTCTCCGGGCTCGTCACCGCCCAGATCCGCGGCTACCAGGGGGCCGGTGTCGCGGCCACCGCCAAGCACTTCCCCGGGCACGGCGACACCGCC
Organism: Streptomyces sp. NPDC059201; assembly: GCF_042754585.1. Classification (NCBI taxonomy): domain Bacteria; kingdom Bacillati; phylum Actinomycetota; class Actinomycetes; order Kitasatosporales; family Streptomycetaceae; genus Streptomyces; species Streptomyces sp. NPDC059201. The sequence continues at coordinate 242,922 of NZ_JBHZBB010000012.1, read as the reverse complement.
GTGGACAGCCACTACGGCCTGCCGGTGATCACCCACACCCGCGAGCAGTGGGCCGAGCTGGACGCCCCGCCGTTCCGGGCCGCGATCGCCGCCGGGATCGACGCGATCATGACCGCGCACCTGGTCGTGCCGGCGCTCGACCCGTCCGAGGACCCGGCCACGCTCTCGTACCCGATCCTCACCGGCGTGCTCCGCGAACAGCTCGGCTACGACGGGGTGGTGGTGACCGACGCCCTCGACATGCAGGGTGTGCGCACCAAGTACGGCGACGACCGGGTGCCGGTGCTCGCCCTCAAGGCCGGGGTGGACCAGCTGCTCAACCCGCCGAAGCTCGACGTCGCCTGGAACGCCGTCCTCGGAGCCGTACGCAGCGGGGAACTGACCGAGGAACGCCTCGACGAATCGATTCTTCGGATCCTGCGGCTGAAGGCCCGGCGCGGCCTGTTCTCCGACCCGTACACGACCCGGAAGGACGTGGACGCGACCGTCGGCACCCCCCGGCACCTCGCGGAGGCCGACCGGATCGCCGAGCGGACCACCACGCTGCTGGTCAACGAGGACGGCTTCCTGCCGCTGAGCCCCGCCTCGCACGGGAACGTCCTGGTCGTCGGCGCCGACCCGGCCTCCCCGTCCGGTACGACGGGACCGCCGACCGCCACCCTCGCGGGGGCCCTGCGCGAGCTGGGCTTCACGGCGACCGCGCTCTCCACCGGGATCACCCCGACCGCCGCCCGGATCGACGAGGCGGTGGCCGCCGCCGAGGGCCGGGACGTGATCGTGGTGGGCACGTACAACCTCTCGGCGACCAGCCCGCAGCGCACGCTGGTGGCGCGGCTGGTGGCGACCGGGGTTCCGGTGGTGACGGTCGCCATCCGCAACCCGTACGACGTCGCCCGGACCTCCGGGCAGCGGGCCGCGCTCGCCGCCTACTCGTGGACCGACGTGGAACTACGCGCCGCCGTACGGGTGCTGGCCGGGCGGGCCAGGCCGCGCGGGCGGCTGCCGGTGCCGGTGCGGAGCGCCGAGGACCCGGCGGTGACGCTCTACCCGGTCGGGTTCGGCCTCAGGTACTGACGGGGGCGGGGTGCGGCTCCACGCGGGGCCGCACCCCACCGGCGGGGCTACGGCCGCAGGCCGTGCTCCTTCGTCACGTCCTCGTCCACCGGCCGGTCCAGGCGGGCGTCGAAGGCGGCCAGCGGCTCGGCCGCCGCGACGGCGGGGGCGTCCACACCGGCCCACGCGAGGATGCGGGCGGTGGCCTTCTCCCGCTCGGCGTCGACGAGTCCGGCGACGTTGGCGCCGTGGTTGCCGCCGGGCGCGTAGTAGACGTAGCTGTCCCGGGCGCCCTTGCCGAGGCGGAACGGTTCCGCGCCCCACGGGTCGTTCTCGCCGTAGACGAAGAGCATCCGGTTCGCGTTCTTGCGGTCCCAGTTGTCCACGTCGCGCATGACCCACGGCTTGAACCGCATGGGGATCTCGCGCGGCACGAAGTTCGAGGCGGGCTGGTAGCCGTAGCGGCTCAGCCCGGCGAGGTGCGGCTGCTTGATGCTGGGCGAGCCGAGCTCGGTGGCCGCCTGGTAGTAGTACGGCGTGTAGTACTCCAGGCCCTGGTCGGTGTACGCGGCCCAGCCGGCGTAGGCGTCGATCGTCTCGTAGACGGCGTCGTCGCTCGCGCCCTTCGCCTCCGGGATCGTGCCGCAGACGTCCTCGCCGTAGTACTGCCAGAAGCCCCAGACGAAGTCGAGGACAGTCGCCTCCCACGCCTTGTCGAGCGAGCCGACCGTGTTGAAGGTGGCGCCCTCGGCCGCCGCCCAGGTCTTGAACTTCTCCTGGAGCGGGGCGCGGCGGAGCAGGGCCTCGCGCTGCATCGAGTTCAGGCGGTCGCGGCACTCCTTGGTGCCGACGTTGGCGAAGAACCGGTCGTAGGCCGAGTCCTCCTTGTTCACCACGTCGTTGGGGGCCACGTAGGCGACGACGCCGTCCATGTCGCGCGGGTAGAAGCGCTCGTAGTAGGTGGCGGTCATGCCGCCCTTGGAGCCGCCGGTGGAGAGCCAGTTCTCGCCGTAGACCCGCTTCAGCGCGGTGAAGATGCGGTGCTGGTCGGTGGCGGCCTGCCAGATGTCGAGCTTGGACCAGTCGGCGGGCGCCGGGCGGGACGGCGTGAAGAAGCGGTACTCCATGGAGATCTGGTTGCCGTCGATGATCCGGGTCGGCTCCGCCCGGCTCGGGGTGGTGCTCAGGCCGTAGCCGCTCGTACGGAAGACGGTGGGGCGGTCGGTGCCCTTGTGGAGGACCGAGATCCGCTGCTGGAACGTGCCGGCCCACGGGCGCTTGTGGTCGATCGGCTGCTCGTAGTTCAGGACGAAGAAGCGGTAGCCGGCGTACGGCTTCTCCTCGATCAGGCTCATCCCGGGGATCGCCAGGAGGCGGTCCTTGATGTCCTGGCTCCGCACGTCTACGGCGGTGCCGACGATGCCGGCGGACTCCGTCTCCGCGGCGGTGGCGGTGGCCACGCCGGTGGAGCCCACGGTGCCTATGAGCACCGAAAGCGACAGCATCAGTCTCAGCGACTTACGCATGCACCCTCCCATGATTCACAACGGTGCCGTGAACCTAGCGGGGTGAACGTCCGGGCCGCCAGACCCGGTTGAGCCTTACCTCTGTATCAGCACAGGATCCAGCCGGTGGTGGTGGAGCGTCCGGAGACGGTCGCCGAGGCACGCACGCAGCGGTTGAGGGCGTGCACGGTCACCGGCCCGGCCTGCCGGCCCCAGCGCCCGCTCACGACGGCCGCCCGCCCGCCGCGCGGCTGGAGGGTGACCTTCATGGGGCGCGGCGCGCCGGGCCGCTTGGCGAGGACCAGCGCGCAGGCGTAGTGGCGGGTCCGGTACAGGCGCAGCTCGCCGGTGGCGAAGGAGACCGTGCGGGCGGGCCGCCCCTGACAGACCGAGACGGCGTCGGCCGTCCCCGCGCCGGGCCCGGCCAGCGTCAGCAGCCCGGCGGCGAGGGCCAGGACGAGGGCGTATGCGACGGGGTGCACGCGCGCGCGTGCGAGGCCCCGCCGGAGCGCGGCGAACGGGCCCGGCTTCCGGGCCTCCCCGCGCGCGTGGCCCCGGCGGACGGACGCGCGCGTGCGCCCGGCGGACGGTCGGACCGCAGTGCCTCCGGACATGCCCGTTCCTCCCCCGCTCCGCCTGTGGCCGTACACGCTTACGACGTCCCCGACGCCCGTACGGTTGCCCACGTGAGCCGGGTCACCCCCGGTCACCCGGCGAAGTAGCCCATCACGAGGCCGAGAAAAGTCAGCTCGGCGCCGATCAGCGTCCACAGCGCGGCCCAGCGGGCGGGGGTGGGCGGGGCCCCGTCCGGGACGGTGAGCGCCCTGATCCAGGCACCGCCCGCGACGACCAGCGTGGCGGCGTAGAGCCAGCCGGGGACGTCGCCGCACGTCCCCCGCATCACGCACTCCGTACCGCTCTCGGACGCGAGCGCGAGCACGACCCCGAGCAGCGTCGCCGGCAGGAACAGCAGCCCGGCCCAGAGCGCGCACCTGCGCAGGGTGCTGGCGGGGAGGGGGGTGGGCGCGGAGGCGGGGGCGGGTGCGGGGGCGGAGGCGGGGGTGGGTGCGGGGGCCGGGTCGTTCATGGTCTCGATCCAACCCGTTCCGCCCGGGCCCCGTCATGAGCCCCCGTACTCAGATCGCGGCCGGTTCCTCCTCCGGGTCCGTCTCGCCTATGAAGGTGCGCCACAGCGCCGCGTAGCGGCCGTCGCGGGCGAGGAGTTCGGCGTGGCTGCCGTCCTCGGCGACGCGGCCGTGGTCCATGACGACGACGCGGTCGGCGCGGGCGGCGGTGGTGAGGCGGTGGGCGACGATCAGGGTCGTACGGCGGCCGGAGAGCCGCTCGGTGGCGGCGTTCACCTGCGCCTCGGTGGCCAGGTCGAGCGCGGCCGTGGCCTCGTCGAGGAGGAGGACGTCCGGGTCGACCAGCTCGGCCCGGGCCAGGGCGATGAGCTGCCGCTGGCCCGCCGAGAGGTTCCGGCCGCGCTCGGCGACCTCGTGGAGGTAGCCGCCGTCCAGGGTGGCGATCATGTCGTGCGCGCCGGCCGCGCGGGCCGCCGCCTCCACCTCGGCGTCCGTGGCGCCGGGACGCCCGTAGGCGATGGCGTCGCGGATCGTCCCGGCGAAGAGGTACGCCTCCTGGGGGACGACGCCGAGCCGGTGCCGGTACGAGGTGAGGTCGAGGTCCCTGAGGTCGGCGCCGTCCGCGGTGACCCGGCCCGAGGTCGGGTCGTAGAAGCGGGCGACCAGCTTGACCAGGGTCGACTTGCCGGCGCCTGTCTCGCCGACGAAGGCGACGGTCTGACCGGCGGGGATCCGCAGGTCGATCCCGGCGAGGGCGGTCTCCTCGCCGTCGCCCGACTCGCCCCCGTACCCGAAGGAGACGTCCTCGAAGGCGATGTCGCCGCGCAGCGACGGCACCTCGCGGGGCGCGTCGGCCTGGGCCGTCGACGTCGGCTCCTCCAGGAGTTCCCGCATGCGGCCGAGCGAGACGGCGGCCTGCTGGTAGCCGTCGAAGACCTGGGAGAGCTGCTGGACGGGGGCGAAGAACAGGTCGATGTAGAGGAGGTAGGCGACGAGCGCGCCGGTGGTGAGGGTGCCGGCCTCGATCCGGTTCGCGCCGACGATCATGACGGCAGCGGCGGCGCCCGAGGACAGCAGGGTGACGAACGGGAAGTAGACCGAGATCAGCCACTGCCCGCGCACGCGCGCGTCCCGGTACGCGTCGCCCCGCTCGGCGAACCGCGCGGCGCCCGACCGCTCCCGGCCGAACGCCTGGACGATCCGGAGACCGGCGACGGACTCCTGGAGGTCGGCGTTGACCACGCTGATCCGCTCGCGGGCCAGTTCGTACGCCTTCACGCTGGAGCGGCGGAAGTAGTACGTGGCGACGGCGAGGAACGGCAGGGTCGCGAAGACGACCAGGGCGAGCTGGAGGTCGAGGACCAGCAGCGCCACCATGATCCCGAAGAAGGTGACGACCGAGACGAAGGCGGTGACCAGGCCCGTCTGGAGGAAGGTCGACATGGCGTCGACGTCCGTCGTCATCCGGGTCATGATCCGGCCGGTCAGCTCGCGCTCGTAGTAGTCCAGGCCGAGCCGCTGGAGCTGGGCGAAGATCTTGAGGCGGAGGGTGTAGAGGACCCGCTCGCCGGTGCGGCCGGTCATCCGGGTCTCGGCGGTCTGCGCGACCCACTGCACGAGGACGGTGACGAGCGCGAGCGCGGAGGCGGCCCAGACGGCGCCGACCGCGAGCCGGTTCACGCCCTCGTCGATGCCGTGCCGGATGAGGACCGGCAGGAGCAGGCCCGCGCCGGCGTCGAGCGCGACCAGGCCGAGGCTGATCAGGAGGGGCGTGCCGAAGCCGCGCAGCAGCCGGCGGAGCCCGTAACCGGTCTCCGGCTCGACGGCGCGGGCCTCGTCCACGTCCGGGGTGTCGGCGGCGGGCGGCAGGGCGGCGACGGCGGCGAGCAGCTCGGGGGTCGCCCCGGCGGCCGCGGCCTCGCGGCCGGCGGTCTCGTCGCGTACCCACAGGGCGGGGGTGATGCCCCGCTCGGCGTCGAACTCGGCGTCCAGCTCGGCCCTGAGGGCGTCCTCGTCCGCGCGGGCGGCGCCCGCCTTGGTGACGTGTCCGGGCGAGACGCCGCCCAGCTCGTCGGGGTCGGTGAGGAGGCGGCGGTAGAGCGCGGAGCGCTCCTCCAGCTCCTCGTGGGTGCCGAGGTCGGCGAGCCGCCCGCCGTCGAGGACGGCGATCCGGTCGGCGAGGCCGAGGGTGGAGCGGCGGTGGGCGATGAGCAGGGTCGTACGGCCCGCCATGACGGCCTTGAGGGCCTCGTGGATCTCGTGCTCGACCTTGGCGTCGACGGCGGAGGTGGCGTCGTCGAGGACGAGGAGGCGGGGGTCGGTGAGGATCGCGCGGGCGAGGGCGACGCGCTGGCGCTGCCCGCCGGAGAGGGTGAGGCCGTGCTCGCCGACCTTGGTGGCGTAGCCGTCCGGCAGCTCGGCGATGAAGCGGTCGGCGCGGGCGGCCCGCGCGGCGGCCTCGATCTGCTCGTCGGTGGCGTCGGGGACGCCGTACGCGATGTTGGCGCGGACGGTGTCGGAGAAGAGGAAGGAGTCCTCGGGGACGAGGCCGATCGCGGCCCGCAGCGACTCCAGGGTCAGCTCGCGGACGTCGTGGCCGCCGACGAGGACGGCGCCGCGGTCGACGTCGTAGAAGCGGGGCAGGAGGAGGGAGACGGTCGACTTGCCGGATCCTGAGGAGCCGACGAGGGCGACGGTCTCGCCGGCCCGCAGCTCCAGCGAGAAGCCGTCGAGGACGGGCCGGTCGCCGGAGTAGCCGAAGGTGACGTGGTCGAACTCGACGGTCGCGGGGGCGTCGGCGGGCAGCTCCTTGGTGCCGTCCTCGATGGCGGGCTCGGTGTCGATCAGCTCGGCGACCCGTTCCACGCCCGCGCGTGCCTGCTGGCCGACGGTGAGGACCATGGCGAGCATCCGGACCGGGCCGACGAGGGAGGCGAGGTAGGCGGAGAAGGCGACGAAGGTGCCGAGGGTGATCTGGCCCTTGTACGCGAGCCAGCCGCCGAGCGCGAGGACGGCGACCTGGCCGAGGGCGGGGACGGCCTGGAGGGCGGGGGTGTAGCGGGAGTTCAGCCGGATGGTGCGCAGCCGGGCGGCGAACAGCTTCCGCCCCGCGTCCCGGATCTTCCCGGTCTCCTGGTCCTCCTGCCCGAAGCCCTTGACGACCCGGACGCCGGTGACGGCGCCGTCGACGACGCCGGCGACCCCGGCGGCCTCCTGCTGGGCGGCCCAGGTGGAGGGGTGGAGCCGGGTGCGGCTCCGCTTGGCGATCCACCACAGGGCGGGGGCGACGGCGAGGGCGACGAGGGTGAGCGGGATCGACAGCCAGGCCATGACGGCCAGGGAGATGACGAAGAGGAGGATGTTCCCGATCGTCATCGGGAGCATGAAGAGCAGGCCCTGGATGAGCTGGAGGTCGCTGGTGGCGCGCCCGACGACCTGTCCGGTGGACAGCTCGTCCTGTCGCCGCCCGTCGAGCCGCAGGATCGTCCCGTACATGTCCTCGCGGAGGTCCCGCTGCACGTCGAGCGCGAGCCGCCCGCCGTAGTAGCGGCGCACGTACGTCAGCCCGTAGACGAGCACGGCGGCGCCGAGCAGCAGCCCGGTCCACACGCCGAGGGAGCGCGTCCCGGCCCCGATCACGTCGTCGATGATCACCTTGGTGATGAGCGGCACGAGCGCGAGCAGCGCCATTCCGGCCAGCGACGAGCCCAGCGCGAGCACGACGTCCGCCTTGTACCGCCAGGCGTACGACCACAGCCGCCGCGCCCACCCCTGTTGCTGCTGCCCCACCACCGCCACGTGGCGCCTCCCGTCCGTCCAGGTCTACCGGAAGGCCACAACGTGCCCGACGTGCGATTTCATCCCGCCGCAACAAAGACGGGCCGGAAGTCCTAGGACCCGGCCGACCGGGTCGGCCGGGTCGACCCGGTCAGGCCGTGCCGGGCGGGGCGATCCACCGGGCGGGCTGGCCGGTGACCCGGGCGATGGCGTCGAAGTCCTTGTCGTAGTGGAGGAGGGTCAGCCCGGAGAGTTCCGCGGTGGCGGCGACGAGCAGGTCGACCGGGCCGGCGCTCCGGTGCTCGCCGCGGTCGGTGAGGGACTTCTGGACTTTGCGGGCGCGGGAGTAGACGCCGTCGGGGACGGCGGTCCAGTTGAAGAGCCGTCCGAGGATCTGCTCCTTGGCACGACGGTCGGCCCCCGACCGGGCGGAGTACTGGATCTCCAGCTCCGTGATGTCACACAGGCCGATGACTCCCTCGGTGAGGTTCTTGAGCCATGCCTCGCGCACGTGCTTCGCGTCGATGACGCGGAAGACGGCCGACGTGTCGATGAGGTAGGTGACGGGACTCATCGGCGGTAGTTCTTCTTCTCCCGTAGGACCTCGAAGTCGCCGCGCTCGCCCATGGCGACGAGTTCGTTCAGCGCCCGCAGACGGTCATGGCGCCGCGCGACCTCTCGCAGGGCCTCGTTGACCGTCTCCTTCTTGGTCTTCGTGCCCAGTATTTCGGCGGCCTGCTCAAGGGCCGCATCGTCCACTTCCATGTACAGGTTCGACATGCCCGACCTCCATATATGGGTGACAAGTCGAGAATATTTGACATCGCGCGGGCAGCGCAACGCCCGTCACTCCGGAGAGTGACGGGCGCGAAGGGGTGCGCACCGGGCGCGACGGCTCAGAGATGCGTCGGTTCGAACATCTTCAGGAGGGCTGGGAGGACGACCATCGAGGGGCCGGGGGTGGCGAGGGACTTTGCCAGGTCGGCGGTGAGGGATTCGGGGGTGGTGCGGGTGGCGGGGACGCCGAAGGATTCGGCGAGGGCCACGAAGTCGGGGCGGGTGAGTTCGGTGGCGGTGGCCTCGCCGAAGGCTTCCGTCATGTACTCGCGCAGGATGCCGTAGCCGCCGTCGTCGACGATCAGCCAGGTGACGTCGAAGCCGTACTGCTTCGCCGTCGCCAGCTCCGCGATCGAGTACATCGCTCCGCCGTCGCCGGAGACCGCGAGGACCGGGGTCGTCGGGTCGGCGGCCGCGGCGCCGAGGGCGGCCGGGAAGCCGTAGCCGAGGCCGCCGGCGCCCTGCGCGGAGTGCATCGTGTTGGGGTGCCGGGCGTCGAAGGCGGACCACGCCCAGTAGGCGAGGATCGTCATGTCCCAGAAGCTGGGGGCGCGGGACGGCAGCGCCTCGCGGACCGACGCGACGATCCGCCGCTCCAGGTCCAGGTCCTGCCCGGCCAGCCGGTCCGCGACCTTGTCCAGGACCGCGCGGACCCGCGTCGGGGCGGTGGCGTCCGTGCGGTCCTCCGCCGTCTCCAGGAGCGCCTGGAGGGCGAGGCGCGCGTCGGCGTGGATGCCGAGCGCCGGGTGGTTGGACTCCAGCTTGCCCGCGTCCGCCTCGATCTGGATCACCCGGCCGCGCGGCGCGAAGGTGTGGTAGTTCGAGGACAGCTCGCCGAGACCGGACCCGACCACCAGGAGGACGTCGGCGTCCTCCAGGAAGTCGGTGGTGTGCCGGTCCTCCAGCCAGGACTGGAGGGAGAGCGGGTGCTCCCACGGGAAGGCGCCCTTGCCGCCGAAGGTGGTGACCACGGGCGCGTCCAGCTTCTCGGCGAGCGCGAGCAGCTTGCCGGAGGCGTCGGAGCGCACGACGCCGCCGCCGGCGATGATCGCCGGGCGCTCGGCCGTCGACAGCAGGTGCGCGGCGACGGCCGTCAGCTCGGGGCGCGGGACGACGTCCTCGGGGGTCGCGTCCATGGGCGTCACGACCGGGAGGGTGGTCTCCGCGAGGAGCACGTCCTGCGGGATCTCGACCCAGACCGGGCCGTGCGGGGCGGTGAGCGCCGACTCCCACGCCGCGGCGATCGCGGACGGGATCTGGGAGTGCGTACGGACCGTGTGGACGGACTTCACGACGTCCCGGAAGCTGGCCTGCTGCTCGCGGAGCTCGTGGAGGTAGCCGTGCCGGCCGCCGCCGAGCCCGGCGGCGGGGATCTGGCTGCCGATGGCGAGGACCGGCGCGGAGGCGGCGGCGGCCTCCTGGAGCGCGGCGAGCGACATCAGGGCGCCGGGGCCGGTGGAGAGGAGGAGGGGGGCGGCCTCTCCGGTGACGCGGCCGTAGGCGTCGGCGGCGAAGCCGGCGTTGTTCTCGACGCGGAGGCCGACGTAGCGGAGGGAGGAGCGGCGCAGGGCGTCGAACATGCCCAGGGCGTGCTGGCCGGGGAGACCGAAGACCGTCGTGGCGCCGAGGCCGGTGAGGGTCTCGATGACGAGGTCACCGCCGGTCCGCCCCGCGGGCGGGTTCAGCGCGGCCTCGATCTGGGCGGCGGTCGGTCGCAGGACCAGGTCGTGGTCGTGGGTCATGTCGGTTCCCTGGGCGTCGTGGTCGGTCGTGCGCGAGGGGTGCCCGGCCCGGTCGGGCCGGGCACCCCCGGGAATTATCGGCTCGCCGCGATCTGGCGGCTCATGATCGTGGTCAGTTCGTAGGCCGTGTGGGAGGCGGCCACCGACGTGATCTCGGCGTGGTCGTAGGCGGGGGCGACCTCCACCACGTCGGCCGAGACGAGGTTGCAGGAGGAGAGGCCGCGGAGGATCTCCAGGAGCTCGCGGGAGGTCATGCCGCCGGCCTCGGGGGTGCCGGTGCCGGGGGCGTGGGCCGGGTCGAGGCAGTCGATGTCGATGGAGATGTACAGCGGGCGGTCGCCGATGCGCTGGCGGAGCTGGTCGGCGACCTCGTCGGCGCCGCGGCGGTAGACGTCCGCCGAGGTGACGATGCCGAAGCCCATCTTCTCGTCGTCCGTCAGGTCCTGCTTGCCGTACAGCGGGCCGCGGGTGCCGACGTGGGAGAGGGCCTCGGTGTCGAGGATGCCCTCCTCGACGGCGCGGCGGAACGGCGTGCCGTGGGTGTACTCGGCGCCGAAGTAGGTGTCCCAGGTGTCCAGGTGGGCGTCGAAGTGGAGCAGGGCGACGGGGCCGTGCTTCTTCGCGACCGAGCGGAGCAGCGGGAGGGCGATGGTGTGGTCGCCGCCGAGGGTCATCAGGCGGGCGCCGGTGCCGAGGAGGTCGTCGGCGGCGGCCTCGATGGTCTCGACGGCCTCGTTGATGTTGAACGGGTTGACGGCGATGTCGCCGCCGTCCGCGACCTGCGCGAGGGCGAACGGGGAGGCGTCCTGCGCCGGGTTGTACGGGCGCAGCAGGCGGGACGCCTCGCGGATCGCGTTGCCGCCGAAGCGGGCGCCGGGGCGGTAGGAGACGCCGCTGTCGAAGGGGACGCCGACCACGGCGATGTCGGCGGTGCCGACCTCGTCGAGCCGCGGCAGCCGCGCGAACGTCGCGGGACCGGCGTACCGCGGGACGCGGGACGAGTCGATCGGGCCGCGCGGGGTGTTCTGGTCGCTGCTCATGGTCGGCTTCCTCCGGGTGGGATCGGGTGGGGGTGAGGGTACGGCTGGGTGTGCCGGGCGGCCTGGTCACGGCCGCCCGGAAGCGTCAGGCGCCGGCTCCGGCGCCGGCCGCGGCGGCACCGGCGGTGGCCGGTTCCGGGGTCTCGGTGGTGCCCGCCTCGCCGGCGAGGCGGGCGCGCCAGTTGGCGAGGACGGCGGCGTCGGTGGGCCGGGTGGCGAGGGAGACGACCACGTAGGCGGCGAGGGAGGCGAGCAGGCCGAAGTAGATGGGCTGGTTCGCGAGGATCCCGTAGGCCGCCATCAGGCCGACGACGGTGAGGCCGCCGGCGGCGATGGCCGCGAGGGCGCCCTGGACGGTGCCGCGCTTCCACAGCAGGCCGCCGAGGATGGGCACGAGGAGGCCGCCGACGAGGAGGTTGTAGGCGACGGTGAGGGCCTGGACGACGTCGTTCAGCGCGATGGCGATGAGGATGACGCCGATGCCCATGACGAGGATGAAGACCCGGTTGCCCTTGACCTCGTCGTGGTCGTCGCTCGGCTCCTTGGCGTGGGTGAGCCCGCGCAGCCGGGACCAGATGTCGTTGTTGGCGACGGTGGCGCAGGCGATGAGGGCGCCGGAGGAGGTCGACATGACGGCGGCGAGGGCGGCGGCGAGGACGAGGCCCCGGACGCCCATGGGCAGCTCGTCCTTGACGATCGTGGCGAAGGCGGCGTCGGCGGAGGGCAGGTTCGGGTACATGACCTTGGCCGCGGTGCCGATGATCGCGCCGGCGACGGCGTACAGGAGGCAGTAGGTGCCGGCGACGGTGCCGCCCCACTTGGCGACCTTGTCGGTGCGGGCGGTGAAGACCCGCTGCCAGATGTCCTGTCCGATGAGCATGCCGAAGGTGTAGATCAGCACGTAGGTGAAGATCGTCTCGCCGCCGATGCCGAGGGGCTCGAAGTACGCGGTGGGCAGCTGGGCCTTCATCTCGGCGAAGCCGCCGGCCTTGACGACGGCGATCGGCAGCAGCAGGAGCAGCACGCCGATGGTCTTCACGACGAACTGCACCATGTCGGTGATGGTGATGGACCACATGCCGCCGAGCGTCGAGTAGGCGACGACGATGGCGCCGCCGAGGACGATCGCGACCGTGCGGGGCAGGTCGAAGAGGACGTCGAAGATGGTGGCGTAGGCGATCGTCGAGGTCACGGCGAGCATGAGGGTGTACGCCCACATGACGATGCCGGAGATCATGCCCGCGCGGCCGCCGTAGCGGAGGTCCAGCATCTCGGAGACGGTGTAGACCTTCAGCCGGGCGATGCGGGCGGAGAAGAAGACGCTGAGGGCCAGCAGGCCGAGGCCGATGGTGACGACCATCCAGGCGCCGGAGAGCCCGTACTTGTAGCCGAGGCCGACGCCGCCGATGGTGGAGGCTCCGCCGAGGACGATCGCGGCCATGGTGCCGGAGTACATCCAGGGGCCGAGGCGCCGTCCGGCGACCAGGAACTCGCTCTTGGACTTGGCGCGGCGCATGCCCCACCAGCCCATCGCGAGCATGCCGGCCAAGTACAGGACGATCACGGTGTAGTCGACGGCCATGCGGCCCTCCTTCGCGCACCTCGGTGGCGTGTCGTGCGGGGATGAGTTGCCCAGGAGCGGATCGCGGGGACATCCGCCCGTACCCGCGGCTCCTGGATCCCTCGACAGTAGGTGGCCGGAAAGCGACGATGAAGTGTACGTTTCCTCCACTGGAGGGGCGGGGGCTGTACGAAGGATCCATGCCCATGAACGCTGCGCGGGAAGCCGCCACGACACCTCCCGTACCCCGGGTCACCCTGGCCGCGCTGCTCGCGCGCCGGGAGCTGGGCCTGCGGCTGCTCGCCGGTCCGGACGACGTGGCGCTGCACTGGGTGCACACCTCGGAGATGGCCGACCCGTATCCGTACCTCCTCGGCGGCGAGCTGCTGATGACCGCCGGCGTGCAGCTGACGGACCCCGCGCGGTACGTGGAGCGGGTGGTGGAGGCGGGGGCGGCGGCGCTCGGCTTCGGGGTGACGCCGGTGTACGACACGGTGCCGGAGGAGCTGGTCGAGGCGTGCGTCCGGCACGGGCTGCCGCTGATCGAGGTGCCGCCCCGGACCCCGTTCACGGCGGTGGCGCGGGCGCTGTGGCGGCTGATGGCGGAGGCCAGGCTGTACGAGCTGCGCCGGGTCACGGAGGCGCAGCAGTCCCTTGCGACGGCCGCCGCCCGCCCGGCGCCGGTCCCGGCGGTGCTGGGCGCGCTGGCCTCGCGGCTGGGCGGCCGGGCGGTGCTGTTCGGGGCGGACGGCACGGAGTCGGCGGCGGCCGGGCGGGCGCTGCCCCCGGAGGCGGCGCGGGCGCTGGCGGAGCTGGCCGGGGTGGTCGGGCCCCGGCCGGGCGGCCCGGCGTCGGCGAGCGGCGAGGGAGGCGGGCTGAAGCTCGCGGCGTACGCGCTCGGCGGCGGCGACGGGCTGACCCTCGGGGTGGCGACGGAGCGGCGGGACCCCGGTGACCACACGGTCGCCGGGGTGGCGGTGGTGCTGCTGTCGCTGCTGACCGCCCCGCACCGGGCGACCGACGTGTCGGTGCGGGACGGGGCGCTGACGAGGCTGCTGCTCGGCGCGCCGGCGGCGGAGGCGGCGGCCTCGCTCTCCGCCGGGCCGTGGACGGTGGTGCACGCCCGGGGCGGCGACGGCACCCCGTTCGCGGCGGCGGCGCTGGCGGCGGCGCTGGGCACGGACCTGGTGGACGCGGGGCCGACGGTACGGCTCCTGCTGCCGCCGGGCGCGGCGGTCGCGGCCCAGCCGGGCTGGGCGCTCGGGGTGAGCGCTCCCGCCGGGCCGGACGGCCTCCCGGCGGCGGACGCCCAGGCCGCCAGGGCGCTGCGGCGGGCGGAGGCGACCCGGGCGCCGCTGGTGCGGCACCGCGCGAACGGCCTCGCTGGTCTGGTGGACCCTGACGAGGCCGCCGCCCACGCGCGCGTGCTGCTCGCCCCCCTCAGCGAGCCGCAGGCCGAGACCCTGCGCACCTGGCTCTCCCTGCACGGCAGCTGGGACCGCACCGCCGCCGCGCTGGGCGTCCACCGCAACACGGTCCGCCAGCGCATCGCCCGCTGCGCGCTGCTCCTCGACCGCGACCTGGACGACGCGGACGCGCGGATGGAGCTGTGGTTCGCCCTCAGGTGAGGACGGGGGGTCAGTACAGCTTGTTGACGGCGGTCTTCGTCGTGGTGCGGAAGGCGGTCAGCGGGGCGTCCTTGAAGTCGCCCATCTGGCCCCAGCGGACGAGGGTGACGGTGCGGCCGTCGCGGCCGACGGAGAAGAGGTGGATGTCGGTGTTGCCGACCTGCGGGTCGGCGGTGTCCAGGCTGTAGACCCAGGCGCCCTCCTCGACGGCGAGCTTGCCGTGGGAGGCGCTGACGGCCTTCAGGCCGGGGTTCTGCCGCTCCAGGAGGGGGCCGCAGCCGGCGAGGGCCTTGCGCAGGGTGTCGACCAGCTTCACGGCGTCGGCCTCGGTGCGGGCGACGGTGGTGACCTGGACGCCGTTGGTGTCGAGCTCGGTGGCGAACTCGCGGTAGCGGGTGTTCTGCGCCGGGATCTTGTACGGGGCGCAGAGGACGCCGCCGTTCTCCGGGACGCCGTCGAAGATCTGGGTGGCGGTCCACGGCGTGGACGACTTCGGCATCTGGGAGGCGGCGAGGAAGGCGGGCTGGGCGGCGGCCTGCGCCGGGGCGGTGGCGAGGGCGGCGAGGCCCAGGGCGCCGGCGGCGGCGGTGGCGAGTGCGGTGCGGAGCTTGTTCATGGTGGTGGATCCCCCGTCGGGTCGTTCGGTCAGTGCTCCACCAGCGTCGGGCCGGCGCCCGCCGCCCGCAACGGTGACGCGCCCGTCACCCGTCCCGGAACCATTCCACCCCCGCTGACGTGCATGGACGTGAAGCGTGGGACGCGGGGTCGAGGGGGATGGAATGGTTCCGGGACGGGTGAAGGACGCCGCCGTCGAGGAGTTCGCGCGGCTCGTGCGCGCGCTGAAGGCGAAGGACGGGCGGAGTTACGAGGCGCTGGGCCGCCGTCTGAACGTCAGCGCGTCCACCCTCCACCGTTACTGCTCCGGCGCGACCGTCCCGGAGACCTT
Organism: Streptomyces sp. NPDC059201; assembly: GCF_042754585.1. Lineage (NCBI taxonomy): Bacteria > Bacillati > Actinomycetota > Actinomycetes > Kitasatosporales > Streptomycetaceae > Streptomyces > Streptomyces sp. NPDC059201. Next base: position 227,748 of record NZ_JBHZBB010000012.1, on the reverse strand, counting down.
CGCCGTGGTCGACCGTCTGGCCCTGCTGTGCGGGGCGGACGAGGAGGAGCGACGGGCCCTGGAGGCGGCCTGGTCCGCGGCGGACCGCACCCGCAGGCCACCGGTGCCGGAGGCCCCGCACGCGCGCGTGCCCGTGCCCGGTCCTGCGCCCACCCCGCCGCGAGAGCCGGCGGCCGGGCCGGAGGTCCCCCGCGCGGTGGCCGGGGCCGGCCCGGCGGGCCTCCCGTCCCGGGGGCGGCGCCGCCGGTGGGCGCGGGTGGGCGTGGGGAGTGGGGCGCTGGCGGTCGTCGGGGCGGTGACGCTCGGAGCCGTACTCCTTCCGGGGAAGTCGCGGGAGCCGGCGGCCGCTCCGCCTCCGCCGCTGACGTGGACCGTCGCCTCGCACGTCTGGCAGAACGGGTGCGGGCACACCTACCTCGTGGACGGGACGCCCGCTCCCCCGCCGCCGGCCGCCGACGCGCGGCGGTGGGCGGCGGCGGAGGGCGCGGTGCACGGCGGGGAGACGCTGGTGCGGGTCTCGGTGCAGGGGAAGGGGGCCTCCGCGGTGGTGCTCCAGGCGCTGCACGTGCGCGTGGTGGAGCGGGGCGCGCCGCTGCCGTGGGCGGGGTACCGGATGGACGACGGGTGCGGCGGGGCGGTGACCCCGCGGCACTTCGCGGTGGATCTGGACCGGCCGCGACCGGTGGCGCGGCCCGTGGACGGGTATGACGCCTCCGGGGAGGAGGGACGGAGGCTCCCGGCGGTCTCCTTCCCGTACGCGGTGACCGCGGCCGATCCCGAGGAGCTGCTGGTGTCGGCGCGGACGGCGGGCTGCGACTGCCGCTGGTACCTGGAGCTGGAGTGGAGCGCGGAGGGGAGGAGGGGCACGGCGCGGATCGGGGACGAGGGCGGGGCGCCCTTCCGGACGAGCGGGAGCGAGGGGCGGCCGGTGTACGCGTACGACTCCGCCGGGCGGGCCTGGATCACAGGCGCGGAGTCTGGACAGGGCGGGTGACCGCTGGGTAACTTCGAACGTGACAGGCTGAGCAAGCGCTTAGACAACTGGCAGCGATGAGGAGGCGGCTCGTGCGCCGTACCGTATTCAACGAGGACCACGAGGCGTTCCGGGAGACCATCCGGGCCTTCATCGAGGCCGAGGTCGTGCCCGTCTACGACGAGTGGTTCGCGGCCGGCCAGGCTCCGCGCGACTTCTACTACAAGCTCGGTGAGCTGGGCATCTTCGGCATCAACGTGCCCGAGGAGTTCGGCGGCGCCGGTCTCGACACCCACAAGTTCGAGGCCGTCCTCTACGAGGAGACCTCCCGCGCCGGCGTGCAGTTCGGCGGCTCCGGCGTGCACGTGCTGCTCGCCCTGCCGTACATCAAGATGCTCGCCACCGGCGACCAGAAGAAGCGCTACCTGCCGAAGTTCGTCTCCGGCGAGGAGATGTGGGCCCTCGCGATGACCGAGCCGGGCACCGGCTCCGACGTCGCGGGCATGAAGACCACCGCCAAGCTCTCCGAGGACGGCACGCACTACGTCCTCAACGGCGCCAAGACCTTCATCACCGGCGGCGTCCACGCCGACCGCGTGATCGTCTGCGCCCGCACCTCCGCCCCTTCGGCCGAGGACCGCCGCTTCGGCATCTCCCTCTTCGCCGTCGACACCAAGTCCGAGGGCTACTCCATCGGCCGCAAGCTCGACAAGCTCGGCCTGCGCACCTCCGACACCGCCGAGCTCGCCTTCGTCGACGTCAAGGTCCCCGTCGAGGACCTGCTCGGCGAGGAGGGCAAGGGCTTCTCCTACCTCGGCCACAACCTCGCCTCCGAGCGCTGGGGCATCGCCTTCGGCGCCTACGCGCAGGCCAAGGCCGCGATCCGCTTCGCCCAGCAGTACGTGCAGGACCGCACGGTCTTCGGCAAGACGGTGGCCTCCTTCCAGAACACCAAGTTCGAGCTGGCCGGCTGCCAGGCCGAGGTCGACGCCGCCGAGGCCGTCGCCGACCGCGCCCTGGAGGCCCTGGACGCGGGCGAGCTGACCCCGGCCGAGGCCGCGAGCGCCAAGCTCTTCTGCACCGAGGTCGCGCACCGCGTCATCGACCGCTGCCTCCAGCTGCACGGCGGCTACGGCTACATGAACGAGTACCCGATCGCCCGCCTGTACGCGGACAACCGCGTCAACCGCATCTACGGCGGCACCAGCGAGATCATGAAGACGATCATCGCCAAGAGCATGGGCCTGTAAGTGCCCGAAGCACCTTCCGCACTGGATGACCTGCTCGCTCTGCTCGACCTGGAGCGGATCGAGCAGGACATCTTCCGGGGCCGGTCCCGGTCCGCGATCGTCCCCCGCGTCTTCGGCGGCCAGGTGGCCGCCCAGGCGCTGGTGGCCGCGGGCCGGACCGTCCCCGCCGACCGGCTCGCCCACTCCCTCCACGCGTACTTCCTCGTGGCGGGCGACCCCGGCGCGCCGATCGTCTACGAGGTCGACCGGATCCGGGACGGCCGCTCCTTCACCACCCGCCGGGTCGTCGCGATCCAGCACGGGCAGCCGATCTTCCACCTCTCCGCGTCCTTCCAGACGTACGAGGACGGGCTCGACCACCAGGACGCGATGCCGGACGCGCCCGACCCGGAGACGCTGCCGACCGCCGAGGAGATGCTCCCCCGGCACCTGCCGGAGGGCGTCGCCCGGCGCCTCGTCGAGGCCCGCGCCGCCGTCGACCTGCGGTACGCCGAGACCCCGCCGTGGGGCTCCGTCGGCGAGCCGCGCGCACCCCGCTCGCAGGTCTGGTTCCGTACCAACGGCAAACTCGCCGACGACCCCCTGCTGCACGTCGTGCTCGCCACCTACGTCTCCGACATGACGCTGCTCGACTCGGTGCTGCTCGCCCACGGGCGCGGCGGCTGGGCCGTCGGGGACGTGGTCGGCGCCTCGCTCGACCACGCCATGTGGTTCCACCGGCCCTTCCGGGCCGACGAATGGCTCCTCTACGACCAGGAGTCGCCGTCCGCCTCCGCCGGACGCGGCCTCGGGCAGGCCAGGATCTGGACCCGGGACGGACGCCTGGCGATCTCCGTCATCCAGGAGGGTGTCGTTCGCGTCCCGCGCCTCTGACCGGACATACCGTCCGATGTCATGACGGATGCCAAGACGGAGAACGGTGAGAGCACCTTCACGGTGATCGTGGCGGCGGGCGCGAACCTCGGGATCGCGGTCGCCAAGGCCGTCGCCGGTGTCATCAGCGGATCGAGCGCGATGCTGTCGGAGGCCGCCCACTCGGTCGCCGACACGGTCACCGAGGTCATGCTGCTCACCGCGCTCAAGCGGAGCGAGAAACCCGCCGACGAGGACCACCCCGTCGGGCACGCGGGCGAGCGGTACGTGTGGGCGATGCTCGCCGCCGTCGCCACCTTCGTCGGCGGCGCGGTCTTCTCCGTCTACGACGGCATCCACACCCTCACCCACGGCGAGGAGCTCGGCGACCCGCTCGTCTCCTACATCGTGCTCGGCGTCTCCTTCGTCCTGGAGGCGTTCTCCCTGCGGACCGGCGTCCGACAGGTCAAGGCGGAGGCGGAGCGGATGCGGGCGCCGTTCGCCCAGTACCTGCGGCTGACCCCGGACACCACCGTGAAGGCGGTGGTGCTGGAGGACTCCGCCGCCCTCGCCGGTCTGATGCTCGCCGCCGGCGGCCTCCTCGGCGGCCAGATCACCGGCTCCGGCGTCTGGGACGGCGTCGCCTCGATCCTCATCGGCTGCCTGCTCGTGTACGTCGCCTGGGTGCTGGGCCACGCCAACGCGCAGCTCCTCATCGGCCGCCCGCTCCCCCGCCCCATGCGCGCGGAGGTCCGGGAGGAACTGCTGGGCGTCCCGCACGTGGTGGAGGTCCTGGACCTGGTCACCCTGATCCAGGGCCCCGGCGAGGTGCTGATCGCCGCGAAGATCGACTTCCGGGACGTGGTGACGGCGGCCGAGGTGGAGCGGGCCTGCGAACAGGCGGAGGCCCGGCTGCGGGCCCGCTTCCCCTCGGTACGCCGGGTCTACCTGGACCCGACGCCGGGGCCGTAGGGCCGGACCAGGTGGGAACGGTCGGGCAGGCCCTAGCCGAGCAGCCCCGCCGCGTTCAGCAGGTACGCGGTCAGGGGCTCGTAGAAGCGGGGGTCCACGACGTGGTCGTCCAGCGGGACGGTGACCTTCATGGTGCCCTCGGCCTCGCCGAGGAAGAGCGCCGGGTCGTTGCAGTCCGCGTAGCCGACGGAGTCGACGCCGCGCTGGGCCGCGCGCCCGGCCCAGCCGTGGTCGGCGACGACGAGGTCCGGCGCGGCCTCGCCGAGCAGGGCGAGGCCGTCGAGGATCGCGTTCATCGGCTCGGGCGAGTGGGTGTGCCAGAGGCTGGCGCCCCGCTCGAAGACGGCGACGTCGGCGAACTGCACGACGTACCCCTCGTCGGCGGTCAGCCCGCCGGGGATCCGCACGATGTCGCAGCCCTGCGCGCGCAGCGCGGAGGCGACCCGGCTGTGCGCGTCGATCAGCGCGCCCGGGTGGCCGGTCGCGAAGAGCACCCGCTGCCGGCCGGCGGCGGCCTCCTTGAGCCGGGCGGCCATCCGGTCCAGGGCGTCGACGGTCAGCTCGGGGTCGATGGTGTCCTGGCCGGCCCGGTGGGCGGGGTCGTCGACGACGCCGCAACGCTCGGCCATCACCGCCAGCACGTCCTGCTCGTCCGTCCACCGGTCGCCGAGCTCCAGACCGAGCCAGTAGTGCCGGTCTCCGTTGGCGAGCTTCCGGTAGTGGTCCAGGTTGTTCTCGCGGGGTGTGGCGACGTCCCCCGCGATCCGGCTGCGGAGGAGGTGCTCGACGAGGGCGTCACGGCTGAGTATCGGCATGCGCCTCATTCTGCCGCGCCCCCGTCCCGGCCGGGACGGTGTCTCAGGGGGTCGGCGCGGCGAGGGCGGTCAGCGCGCCGTGGGCCAGGTTCCGCAGGAGCTGCTCCAGGGCCTCGCGGGAGAGCGGGGTGCGCAGGTGGGGGGTGGAGTTGAGCAGGCCGAAGACCGCGTGCACGGCGGCCCGGACCTCCGGTTCGCCCGCCTCCGGGTGGAGGGCGCGGACGACGTCCACCCACAGCTCGACGTACTGCCGCTGGAGCTGCCGGACCCGCTTGCGGTCCTCGTCCTTGAGGCGGTCGAGCTCCCGGTCGTGGAGGGTGATCAGCGGCCGGTCGTCGAGGGCGAAGTCGATGTGGCCGTCGATGAGGGCGGCGAGGAGGAGCCGCGGGTCGCCGTCGGACTCGGCCGCCCGCAGGCGCCCGCCGTCGAGCAGCCGCTCGCTGATGCCGACCAGCAGCTCGGCGAGCATCGCGTCCTTGCCGGGGAAGTGGCGGTAGAGGCCGGGGCCGCTGATGCCGACGGCGGCTCCTATCTCATCCACACCGACGCCGTGGAAGCCGCGCTCGGCGAAGAGGCGGGCGGCCTCCTTGAGGATCTGCTCGCGGCGGGTCGGCGCGTCCATCCGCGTCGGGCTCGTGGTCATGCTTTCGATTCTAGACAACCCTGTTAGCGGTCGTTAACCTGAGACACGTACGTTAACGCTCATTAACCGGACAAGGGAGATCGGTCGATGCAGCAGGCACCTGTGCTGTCGAGTGCGGCAGACCCCGCCTCGGCGGCCTGGCGGGCCAACGAGGCGGCGCACCAGGAGCTCTCCGAGACCCTGCGCGCCAAGCTGGCCGAGGCCGCGCTCGGGGGCGGTGAGAGGTCCCGCGCCCGGCACACCGCGCGCGGGAAGCTGCTGCCGCGCGACCGGGTGGACACCCTCCTCGACCCGGGCTCGCCGTTCCTGGAACTGGCGCCCCTCGCGGCGAACGGGATGTACGGCGACCAGGCCCCGGCCGCCGGAGTGATCGCGGGGATCGGGCGGGTCAGCGGCCGCGAGTGCGTGATCGTCGCCAACGACGCGACGGTCAAGGGCGGCACCTACTACCCGATGACCGTGAAGAAGCACCTGCGGGCGCAGGAGGTGGCGCTCGACAACCGCCTCCCCTGCCTCTACCTCGTCGACTCGGGCGGCGCCTTCCTGCCGATGCAGGACGAGGTCTTCCCGGACCGCGAGCACTTCGGGCGGATCTTCTACAACCAGGCCCGCATGTCGGGCGCGGGCATCCCGCAGATCGCGGCCGTCATGGGCTCCTGCACGGCCGGCGGCGCGTACGTCCCGGCGATGAGCGACGAGGCCGTGATCGTCCGGAACCAGGGGACGATCTTCCTCGGCGGGCCGCCGCTGGTGAAGGCGGCGACCGGCGAGGTCGTCACGGCCGAGGAGCTGGGCGGCGGCGAGGTCCACTCGCGGATCTCCGGCGTCACCGACCACCTCGCGGAGGACGACGCGCACGCGCTGCGGATCGTCCGGAACATCGTGGCGACCCTGCCCGAGCGGGGCCCGCTGCCCTGGAAGGTCGAGCCGGTCGAGGAGCCCAAGGTCGACCCGTACGGGCTGTACGGCGCGGTGCCGGTCGACTCCCGCACCCCGTACGACGTGCGCGAGGTCATCGCCCGCGTGGTGGACGGCTCCCGCTTCCAGGAGTTCAAGTCCGAGTACGGGCAGACGCTGATCACCGGCTTCGCCCGGATCCACGGCCACCCGGTGGGGATCGTCGCCAACAACGGCATCCTGTTCGCCGAGTCCGCCCAGAAGGGCGCGCACTTCATCGAGCTGTGCGACCAGCGCGGCATCCCGCTGGTCTTCCTCCAGAACATCACCGGCTTCATGGTCGGCAAGGCGTACGAGCACGGCGGCATCGCCAAGCACGGCGCCAAGATGGTCACGGCGGTCGCCACCACGCGCGTGCCGAAGCTGACGGTCGTCGTCGGCGGCTCCTTCGGCGCGGGCAACTACTCGATGTGCGGCCGGGCCTACTCCCCCCGCTTCCTGTGGATGTGGCCCAACGCCAAGATCTCCGTCATGGGCGGCGAGCAGGCCGCCTCGGTCCTCGCCACGGTCAAGCGCGACCAGCTCGGGGACGCCTGGAGCGCCGACGAGGAAGAGGCGTTCAAGGCGCCGATCCGCGAGCAGTACGAGTCCCAGGGCAGCGCCTACTACGCGACCGCCCGCCTCTGGGACGACGGCGTGATCGACCCGCTGGAGACCCGGCAGGTGCTGGGTCTCGCCCTGACCGCCTGTGCCAACGCGCCCCTGGGTGACCCCCAGTTCGGCGTCTTCCGGATGTGAGGACCACGACGATGCAGCACATGTTCGACACCGTCCTCGTCGCGAACCGGGGCGAGATCGCCGTCCGCGTCATCCGCACCCTGCGCGCGCTCGGCGTCCGCTCGGTGGCGGTGTACAGCGACGCGGACGCCGACGCCCGGCACGTACGGGAGGCGGACACGGCGGTACGGATCGGGCCCGCGCCGGCCTCGGAGTCGTACCTCTCCGTCCCCGCCCTGCTGGACGCGGCCCGCCGCACCGGCGCGCAGGCCGTCCACCCCGGCTACGGCTTCCTCGCGGAGAACGCGGCCTTCGCGCGCGCCTGCGCCGAGGCCGGGCTCGTCTTCATCGGGCCCTCCGCCGAGGCGATCGCCCTGATGGGCGACAAGATCCGGGCCAAGGAGACCGTGAAGAAGGCCGGCGTCCCGGTCGTGCCCGGCGCCGCCGACCCGGAGATCGCCGAGGCCGCCCGTGAGCTGGGCGCGCCCGTCCTGCTGAAGCCCAGCGCGGGCGGCGGCGGCAAGGGCATGCGCCTGGTGCGGGACCTGACGGTCCTGGAGGAGGAGATCGCGGCGGCCCGCCGGGAGGCGCGCGCCTCCTTCGGCGACGACACGCTGCTCGTGGAGCGGTGGATCGACCGCCCCCGGCACATCGAGATCCAGGTCCTGGCGGACACCCACGGGAACGTGGTGCACCTCGGCGAGCGCGAGTGCTCGCTCCAGCGCCGCCACCAGAAGATCATCGAGGAGGCGCCGAGCGTCCTCCTGGACGAGGCGACCCGGGCGGCGATGGGCGCGGCGGCCGTGGAGGCGGCCCGGTCCTGCGGCTATGTCGGCGCGGGCACGGTCGAGTTCATCGTGCCGGGCGGGGACCCGTCCGCGTACTACTTCATGGAGATGAACACCCGCCTCCAGGTCGAGCACCCGGTGACCGAGCTGATCACGGGCCTGGACCTGGTGGAGTGGCAGCTGCGGGTCGCGGCCGGCGAGCCGCTGGCCTTCGGCCAGGAGGACGTCCGGCTCGACGGATGGGCGGTCGAGGCGCGGATCTGCGCCGAGGACCCCTCCCGGGGCTTCCTGCCCTCGGGCGGCACGGTGCTGGCGCTGAACGAGCCGTCCGGCGAGGGAGTGCGCACCGACTCCGGCCTCCTCGAAGGCACCGAGGTCTCGTCGCTCTACGACCCGATGCTGTCGAAGGTCATCGTCCACGCGGCCGACCGCCCCACCGCCCTCCGCAAGCTCCGCGCCGCCCTCGCCGACCTCGTCACCCTCGGCGTCCCCACCAACGCGGGCTTCCTCCGCAACCTGCTCGCCCACCCGGACGTGGTGTCGGGCGCCATGGACACGGGGCTGGTGGAGCGGGACGCGGAGAGCCTGACGACGGCGGAGGTCCCGGCCGAGGTGTACGCGGCGGCCGCCGCCGTGCGGCGGGCGGAGCTGGCGCCCGCGCCGCGGGCCGGCTGGACGGACCCGTTCGACGTGCCGAGCGGCTGGCGTCTCGGCGGCACGCCGAAGCCGCTCGGCTTCCCGCTCCGGGCGCCCGGACTCGAAGCCGTCACGGTCGAGGCACCCGGCGGCGCGCGCGTGACGGACCGTTCCGTCACCGTCACGGTCGACGGCGTCACCCACACCTTCCACCGGGCCGGCGCCTGGCTCGGCCGGGACGGGCACTCCTGGCACGTCCTGGACCACGATCCGGTCGCCGCCGCGCTCTCCGGGGCGCGGCACGGCGGGGCGGACACGCTCGCCGCGCCGATGCCCGGCACCGTCACCGTCGTGAAGGTGGCGGTCGGGGACGAGGTGGAGGCGGGGCAGAGCCTGCTGGTGGTGGAGGCGATGAAGATGGAGCACGTCATCTCCGCCCCGCACGCCGGCACCGTCACCGAACTGGACGTCACGCCCGGCACGACCGTCGCCATGGACCAGGTCCTGGCCGTGGTCACCCCCCGCGAGGAGGAGGACGCGTGAGCACCGGACTGCCGATGACCGTGCCCGACCCGTCGCTGCCCGCCCGGGTCCGGATCCACGAGGTGGGGCCGCGGGACGGGCTCCAGAACGAGAAGACGGCCGTCCCGACCGAGGTGAAGGCGGAGTTCATCCGCCGGCTCGCCGCCGCCGGGCTCTCCACCGTCGAGGCGACCAGCTTCGTGCACCCGAAGTGGGTGCCCCAGCTGGCCGACGCCGAGGCGCTGTTCCCGCTCGTCCGGGACGTGCCCGTACGCCTCCCCGTCCTCGTGCCGAACGAGCGCGGGCTCGACCGGGCGCTCGCGCTCGGCGCCCGCGAGGTCGCCGTCTTCGCCTCCGCCACCGAGTCGTTCGCCAAGGCCAACCTCAACCGGACCGTCGACGAGGCGCTCGCCATGTTCGAGCCGGTCGTCATCCGGGCGATAGAGGCGGGCCTGAGGGTCCGCGGCTATCTGTCGATGTGCTTCGGCGACCCCTGGGAGGGCGCCGTCCCCGTCGAGCAGGTCGTCCGCGTCACCAAGGCGCTCGCCGAGATGGGCTGCGACGAGCTGAGCCTCGGCGACACCATCGGCGTCGCCACCCCGGGACACGTCGACAAGCTCCTCGGCGAGCTGTCCGGCGCCGGCGTGCCGCTCTCCCGGGTCGCCGTCCACTTCCACGACACCTACGGGCAGGCGCTCTCCAACACGCTGGCCGCGCTCCGGGCCGGCGTGACCACCGTGGACGCCTCCGCGGGCGGCCTCGGCGGCTGCCCCTACGCCAAGTCCGCCACCGGCAACCTCGCCACCGAGGACCTGGTGTGGATGCTCGACGGCCTCGGCATCGAGACCGGGGTCGACCTGGCCGCCCTCACCGCCACAAGCACGTGGATGGCCGACCAACTGGGCCGCCCAAGCCCGTCCCGCACCGTCCGCGCCCTCTCCCACAAGGAGTGACGAAAGACATGTCCCTCGACCACCGGCTCACCGAAGAGCACGAGGAACTGCGCCGCACCGTCGAGCAGTTCGCCCACGATGTGGTGGCGCCTAAGATCGGCGACTACTACGAGCGGCACGAGTTCCCGTACGAGATCGTCGCCGAGATGGGGCGGATGGGCCTCTTCGGCCTGCCGTTCCCGGAGGAGTACGGCGGCATGGGCGGCGACTACCTCGCGCTCGGCATCGCCCTGGAGGAACTGGCGCGGGTCGACTCCTCGGTGGCGATCACCCTGGAGGCGGGCGTCTCGCTCGGCGCCATGCCCGTCTACCGCTTCGGCACCGAGGAGCAGAAGTGCGCCTGGCTGCCGAAGCTGTGCTCCGGCGAGATGCTGGGCGCCTTCGGCCTGACCGAGCCCGGCGCGGGCTCGGACGCGGGCGGCACCCGCACGACGGCCGTCCGCGACGGCGACCACTGGGTCATCAACGGCTCGAAGTGCTTCATCACCAACTCCGGTACGGACATCACCGGTCTGGTGACCGTCACCGCCGTCACCGGCCGCAAGCCGGACGGCCGCCCGCTGATCTCCTCGATCATCGTCCCCTCCGGCACCCCCGGCTTCACCGTCGCCGCGCCCTATTCGAAGGTCGGCTGGAACGCCTCGGACACCCGGGAGCTCTCCTTCGACGACGTGCGCGTCCCGGTGGAGAACCTCCTCGGCGAGGAGGGCCGCGGCTACGCGCAGTTCCTCCGGATCCTCGACGAGGGCCGGGTCGCCATCGCGGCGCTCGCCACGGGCCTCGCGCAGGGCTGTGTCGACGAGTCCGTGAAGTACGCGAAGGAACGTCACGCCTTCGGCCGGCCGATCGCCGACAACCAGGCCATCCAGTTCAAGATCGCCGACATGGAGACGCGCGCCCACATGGCCCGCATCGGCTGGCGGGACGCGGCCTCCCGCCTCGTCCTGGGCGAGCCCTTCAAGAAGGAGGCGGCCATCGCGAAGCTGTACTCCTCCACGGTCGCCGTCGACAACGCCCGCGAGGCCACCCAGATCCACGGCGGCTACGGCTTCATGAACGAGTACCCCGTGGCCCGCATGTGGCGCGACTCGAAGATCCTGGAGATCGGCGAGGGCACCAGCGAGGTCCAGCGCATGCTCATCGCCCGGGAGCTCGGCCTCGGCGGCTGAGCCCGCTCGCGCAGAGATGCGGGCCCCGGCGGAGGACCGTACTCCGCCGGGGCCCGCATCGGTATGGGTCAGGCGAACCGGGCGATCGGGTTCACCAGGTCGCCGACGAGCTGGAGCGCCCCCGAGGGGTCGGCCAGGTCGACCATCTGCTTGTTGTTGCGCAGCTGGAGGCGGTTGAGCGCGGACAGCGCGAAGGTCTCCGCGAACACGTCGTACTGCGCGAAGCGGTCCGCCAGCTCCGGCTTCGACTCCTGGTAGCCCTTCACGGACTCCGCGACCGTCCGCCAGAACACGTCCTCGCCGACCGTGCCCTCCGCCGCCAGGGTCGCCCCCAGGAAGCGGAAGAAGCAGTCGAAGACGTCCGTGAAGACCGAGAGGAGCTTCATGTCCTCCGGGACCTCGGCGCGGATCCGCTCCACCGCCGGCGGAAGGACCGCGTGCGGGTCCATCACGCAGATCTCCTCGGCGATGTCCTTGAAGACCGCCCGGTCGACTGCGCCCCGCTCGTCCAGGACCAGGATCACGTTCTCGCCGTGCGGCATGTAGACCAGGTCGTAGGCGTAGAAGCAGTGCAGCACCGGCAGCAGGTACGCGTCCAGGTACTTCCGCAGCCACACCGCGGGCTCCAGGCCCGACTCCTTGATCAGCGCGCCCGCGAAGGACGCGCCCGCGTGGTCGACGTGCAGCAGCGAGGCCATCGTCGCAAGGCGCTCGCCGTCGGCGAGCCGCTCCACCGGCGACTCGCGCCACAGCGCCGCCAGCATCTTCCGGTACGCCGAGTAGCGGTCCGTCGCGGCCTCGTACTCCAGGTGCCGGTAGCCGACCGCCGCCCGTTCCCGGATGATCGAGAAGCGGGCCGCCTTCAGCACCGAGTCCGACTCGATCAGCTGCGCCAGCCAGTCGTTGATCGCCGGGGTGGCCTCCATGTACGCGGCCGAGAGGCCGCGCATGAAGCCCATGTTGAGGACCGACAGGGCGGTCTTCACATAGTGCTTGGCCGGGTCGGCCGTGTTGAAGAAGGTACGGATCGACTGCTGCGCCAGGTAGGCGTCCTCGCCCTCGCCCAGGTACACCAGGCGCTGCTGCGCCACCTCGGCGGCGAAGGTCACCGACAGCTTGTTCCACCACTGCCAGGGGTGGGCCGGCATGAGGAGGTAGTCGGCCGGGTCCAGGCCGCGCGCGGTGAGGATCCCGGCGAAGCGGTCCACGGCCGCGTCGCCGAGCTCGGCGCGGATGAAGGTCTCGTACTCGATGCCCGCGCCGGCCGTGAAGGCGGCCCGGTCGCGGCGGGCGGCCAGCCACACCAGGTGGATCGGGCTCGCGGCCTCGGGGGCGTAGGCGCGGAACTCGTCGACGCCGAAGCCGAGGCGCCCGTTGTTGGCGACGAAGCAGGGGTGGCCCTCGGTCATCCCGGTCTCGATGGCCTGGAAGTCGGCGCGGGCCAGCTCGGCGGCGGGCACCTGCGGCTTGGTCGACTTGAAGGCGGTGCCGGCGAGCGTGGAGGAGATCTCCTCCAGGTAGACCGGCAGGATCTCGTCGCTCAGGCCCAGCGCGCCGCGCAGCTCGGTGACGAACTGGAGGGCGTCCAGCGGCAGCTGCTCGTCGCCCCGGTGCCGGCTGATCGACTCGGGGTAGACCTGCCAGTGGTCGAGGGCGAAACGGTCCGCCGTGAAGCGGTACTCGGTGGCGCCGTCGTCGCTGAGCACCCGGTAGCGGGACTCTCCCCCAGAGCCTTCGGCCTGGGAGGTGCCCCCAAGCTCCTGCGGGTTCAGCAGCCGCTCGTGGGCGAACTCGGCGAGGCCCTTGCGGATCAGCGCGCGGTTGGCGGCGGCCCAGCGGTCGGGCGTGAGGTGCGCGACCGGGTCGGTGACGTCCAGGCGGCTCATATCGCGGCTCCCACGGCGGCGTCGAACTGCGCCCGGGTGCAGAAGCTCAGCAGGGCTTCCTTCTCGGGCTTCCGGATCGGGCCGTCGGGCACGAAGCCGACGGCCTCGTTGAGCGCGTGCACGGCGGTGTTGCGCACGTCGGGCTCGACGACCACGCGGGCGGTCGCCGGGTCGGCGAACAGCTCCCGCATCACGGCGGTGATCACCGTGCGGGTGAAGCCGTGCACGGGGGTGTCGGTGGGCGCGACGAGGAAGTGCATGCCGACGTCACCGGGCTGGGGCTCGTAGAGCCCGACCAGCTCGACGTGGGCGGGGTCGTACCGCTCCATGAGGAAGGCGGGCTCACCGTCGACGAGGCCGATGAAGGCGTCGTGGTGCGCGTGGGCGGCGATCTCCATGTAGGCGCGCTCCACGTCCTGGAGCTTCGCGTCCTGCATCATCCAGAACGCGGCCTTGGGGTGGGTGACCCAGGGGTGGATCAGCTCCGCGTCCTTGAGGGGATCGAGCGGGCGGATCTCGACGGCGGGGGTGGTGGGGGCGATCATACGCTGAACTCCTGGAACGCGATGGTCTTCTCGACGGGGTAGTACTCGGACCCCAGCATCTCCCCGATGATGTAGGCGTTGCGGTACGCCCCCATGCCCAGGTCGGGCGAGGTGATCGAGTGGGTGTGGACACCGGCGTTCTGGAGGAAGACCTCGCGGCCCGTGGTGTCGACCGCGTAGTTGCGCGCCACGTCGAAGCGGCCCTGCCCGTCGAAGCGCAGCCGGTCGCGGAGCGGCTCCAGGAAGGCGGGGACGGCGTACTTGTAGCCGGTCGCGAGGACCAGGCCCTCGGTCTCGATCTCGTACTCCTTCTCCTGCTCCTCCTGGCGGAAGCCGAGGGTGTACGTGCCGCTCTCCTCGTCGTACGAGGCGGTGTGCAGCGCGGAGTTGGTGAGGAGCCGGGTGGGGACCGGGCCGGCGAAGTTCTTCTGGTAGAGCAGGTCGAAGATGGAGTCGACGAGGTCGCCGTTGATGCCCTTGAAGAGGCCCTTCTGCTGGGACTCCAGGCGGTAGCGGGTCTGCTCGGGGAGCGCGTGGAAGTAGTCCACGTACTCGGGGGAGGTCATCTCCAGGGTGAGCTTGGTGTACTCCAGCGGGAAGAAGCGCGGGGAGCGGGTCACCCAGTTGAGCTTGTAGCCGTGGACGTCGATCTCCGCGAGGAGGTCGTAGTAGATCTCGGCGGCGGACTGGCCGCTGCCGACGATCGTGATCGACTTCTTGCGCTGGAGCGCCGCCTTGTTCGGCACGTAGCGCGAGTTGTGGATCAGGTCGCCGCCGAGCTCCTCGCAGGAGGCGGGGAGGTACGGCGGGGTGCCGGTGCCGAGGACGATCCGGCGCGACCGGAACGTTTCTCCGGCCTCGGTGGTGACGACGTACACCTCGCCGGTCTCGTCGTACGCGACGGAGGCGACGGTCGTCGAGAAGCGGATCGAGGTGACCTTGTTCGCGGCCCACCGGCAGTAGTCGTTGTACTCGGCGCGCAGCGGGTAGAAGTTCTCGCGGATGTAGAACGAGTACAGCCGGCCCTTCTCCTTCAGGTAGTTCAGGAAGGAGTACGCCGAGGTCGGGTCGGCGAGGGTGACCAGGTCCGACATGAACGGCGTCTGGAGGTGGGCGCCTTCGAGGAACATGCCCGAGTGCCACTCGAAGTCCGGCTTGGACTCCAGGAAGAGGCCGTTCAGCTCCTCGATGGGCTCGGTCAGGCAGGCGAGTCCGAGGTTGAAGGGACCGAGCCCGATCCCGATGAAGTCGTGGATCTCAGCGATCTCAGGCGTGGACAAGGTTCTCTCCCAGGTACTGCTCGGCGTGGCCGGCGATCAGATCGAGGACGGCGGCCATGTCGGACACCGTGGTCTCGGGGTTGAGCAGGGTGAACTTGAGGTACTGGCGGCCGTCGACCTTGGTGCCGGCGACGACGGCCTCGCCCGAGGCGAAGAGCGCCTTGCGGGCGTAGAGGTTGGCCCGGTCGATCTCGGCGGGGGAGGTGACGGCCTCGGGGACGTAGCGGTAGACGAGGGTGGACAGCTGCGGCTCCACGACCACGTCGTAGCGCGGGTCGGCGGCGAGCAGGTCGTGTCCGGCGCGGGCCAGGTCGCAGACCTCGTCGAAGAGCTCGCCGACGCCGTCCGCGCCCATGACGCGCAGGGTCATCCACAGTTTGAGGGCGTCGAAGCGGCGGGTGGTCTGGAGCGACTTGTCCACCTGGTTGGGGATCTGCTCGGCCACGGTACGGCGCGGGTTGAGGTAGTCCGCGTGGTAGGTGGCGTGGCGCAGGGCGGCCCGGTCGCGGACCAGCACGGCGGAGGAACTCACCGGCTGGAAGAAGGACTTGTGGTAGTCGACGGTGACGGAGTCGGCGCGCTCGATGCCGTCGAGGAGGTGGCGGCGCTTGAGGGAGGCGAGCAGTCCGCAGCCGTAGGCGGCGTCGACGTGCATCCAGGCGCCGTACTCCTCGGCGAGGGCGGCGATCTCGGGCAGCGGGTCGATCGAGCCGAAGTCGGTGGTGCCGGCGGTGGCGACGATGGCCATCGGGACGAGGCCCTCGGCGCGGCAGGTCTCCAGCTCGGCGGCGAGGACGACGGACTGCATCCGCTTGTTCTTGTCGACGGGTATGGAGATGACCGACTCGTGGCCGAGACCGAGGAGGGTGGCCGACTTCTGGACGGAGAAGTGGCTGCACTCGGAGGAGAAGATCCGCAGGCGGGAGAGGTCGGTGGTGTCGGCCTCCTCGCGGGCGAGCAGCAGCGCCTGGAGGTTGGACTGGGTGCCGCCGCTGGTGAAGATGCCGTCGGCGGACGGGCCGAGGCCGATGCGGGCGGCGGTCCAGTCGATGAGCTTGCGCTCGATGAGGGTGCCGCCGGCGGACTGGTCCCAGGTGTCGAGGGAGGAGTTGACCGCCGAGAGGACGGCCTCGCCGAGGACGGCGGGGATGACGACCGGGCAGTTGAGGTGGCCCAGGTAGCGCGGGTGGTGGAAGTAGACCGCGTCGCGCAGGTAGACGTCCTCCAGCTCGTCGAGGGCGGCGGAGGCGTCACCGAGGGGGCGGTCGAGGTCCACGGCGTCGATCACGGGCGCCAGTTCGGCGGGGGTGACGCCGGTGAACGGGCCGCGCGTCGTGGCGAGTTTCCTCGCCACCCGCTCGACTCCTTCGGTGACGGAGCGTCGGTAGCTCTCCGCCGTCGTGTCGTTGAGCAGGTGCGAACGCATGTGGGGGGCCCTTTCGGGACGAGGGACGCGGAATACGCAACCGTGGGTGCTTAGTAAGGTTAGCCTAACCTAATTTTGTGTGACAACAGCCCCTCAATCAGTGAAGATTGAGGGGCTGTGCGGTGAATGGCCGAATTGCGCCGGCTCCTTCTGGGACTGCCTACTCCGGAGCTCCGACCTTCGTCTCGTCCTGCGCCGCGTCCTGCGTCGTCTCGTCCGGGACCTCGCGCAGGGCGTCCTCCGACAGGCCCTTGCGCCAGTAGCCCACGAACGTCACCCGGCGCCGGTCGAGCCCGCGTTCGCGCACGAAGTGCCGCCGCAGCGCCTTCACCGCGCCGGACTCGCCCGCGATCCACACGTACGGCGACTCCCCGGGCAGCTCCGCGGCCGCGATGGCCTCCAGGCCGGAGGGCGCGCCCTCCTCCCGGACCAGCCAGGTGACGGTGGCGTCCGCCTGCGTGGCGAGCTCCATCCGGTCGCCGGAGTACGGCACTTCGAGGAAGACCTGGGCGCGGGTCTCGGCCGGCAGCCACTCCAGGATCCCGGAGGCGGCGGGCAGCGCCGTCTCGTCCGCCCAGATCAGCACCGAGTCGGCGCCCTCCGGCAGCCGGAAGCGGACCCCGGTGTTGTCGGCGACCGCCGGGCCGAGCACGACCACCCGGTCCCCGGGCTTCGCGTGCTGCGCCCAGCGGCAGGCCGGGCCGCCGTCCTCGTGGACGGCGAAGTCGATGTCCATCTCGTCCACCGGCTCGGTGCGCTGGGCGCGGACGGTGTACGAGCGCATCACGGCCCGGACGTCGTCGGGCATGGCCCGCCAGGCGCCGAGGATCGCGTACATGTCCGGGTCGTCCAGCGGCGGGAGGACCGGGGCCTCCTGGCCGGGGTGCGGCAGGAAGAGCGAGAGTGACTGGTCGCGCCCGCCGGCGGCGAAGCCCTTCAGCTCCTCGCCGGTCGCTCCGGTGAAGGTGACGCGGACCAGCGACGGGCCGAGCCGCCGCGTCCGGTCGACCTGGAGGGAGAAGAACTGGAACGGGGCGGTCTCGGCGTTCGTCATCGGGTCAGGACACCTTCTTCGCGTTCTCCAGGGCGGCGGCCAGGTCCTCCAGGAGCGGAGCGCACTTGGCGTAGGAGTAGACGGGCTCGGTCACCCGCGGGAAGACCTGGCCGGCCTTGACGGCGGGCAGCGCGGCCCAGGTCGGCTTGGCCTTCAGCTGCTCGGGCTGGAGGGTGCCCGTGCGGTTGTCGAGGAGGATCACGTCGGCCTTGTACTTGTCGACGTTCTCCCAGCTCAGGAGCTCGAACCAGCCGGACGGGTCCAGCTTCCCCGGGACGACGAGGTTGATGCCCAGCTCCTGGAAGAACAGCGTGTCGGTCGGGCGGACCGGGGTGGAGACGTAGAAGGTGTCCGGGGCGCCGGAGCCGATGAGGACCTTGATGTCCTTCTTGCCCTGGGCGGCCTTGCGCAGGCGCTCGGCGGCGGCCTCGAAGCGGGCCTTGTCCTTCTTGACCTGCTCGCTGTTCACGTCGGCGCCGAGGGAGGCGGCCAGGTCGGCGTGGCGCTGGAGGACGGACGGCATCGACTTGCCGGAGGCCCACAGGGCGACGCTGGGCGCGATCTTGAGGATCTTGGCCTTCTGCTCCTCCGGCACGTACCAGAGGGCGTCCTTCTCCCACATGTCGGTGATGAGGACCTCGGGCTGGAGCTTGAGGTACTCCTCGATGTTGAACTCGCCCCAGACGTTGCCGATGACCTTCACCTTGGTGATGTCGAGGTCGCCGGCCTGGACGTCGGGCGTCTTCTCCTTGGTCTTCGGGTCCTCGACGTAGGTCGGGCCGAAGACGCCGGTGACCTCGACGCCGAAGTCCTTGAGGGCGGCGGCCATGCCGGTGAAGGCGACGATGTTCTTCGGCGTCGCCTTGGTCTTCACGGTCTGGCCGCGGTCGTCCTTGAACTCCCAGGAACCCGATTTCGCCGAGGCGGACGAAGAGGCGCCGGAGTCCTTCTTCTTGTCACCGTCGCCGCCACAGGCGGCGAGCGCGGCGCCGAGCCCGAGGGCGCCGCCCGCGGCGAGGATGCCGCGGCGGGTGAGGGAGGTGGCTCGGGCGTTGCTGGGCATGTGGGGTCGCTTTCGGTACGTGCCGGGGTCGGCCTGGGCAAGTCGAAGGTAGGTTAGCCTAACCTCACAGCGATCGACAGGTCCGAGCCCGAGGACTCCGTCACATCGCCGTCACCGCGCGTGTTCCGACAGACCGGAGCCACCAGGGGCCGACGGACCCACGGCAGAGCGCACCCCTTGAGAGGCGCGGCTACTCCTGTCGAGGTGGTGCGCCCCGTGGCGCGGCGCGCCGCCGGACGTGCGCCCGCCGCCCGCCGCAGGGTTGACGGTGTGACCACCTCCGAAGCGCGAACCGGCCCGCGGTCCCTGGTCCCTGTGCGGGTGCACGGCGGCGGGTGGCTCCTGGCCGCCCTCGCGGCGGCCTTCACCCTCGCCCAACTCGCCCTCTCCGTCCCCGGGACGGGCCTCGGCTGGGACGAGGCGGTGTACGTCAGCCAGGTCGGCGGCAACGCCCCGCCCGCGTACTTCAGCGCCCCCCGGGCCCGGGGCATCACCTATCTCGTCGCCCCCGTCGCCGCGTTCACCGCCTCCACCACCGCGATCCGCGTCTGGTTGGCGCTGCTCTCCGGGGCCGCGCTCTACGGCGCGCTGCGGGTGTGGCGCCCGCTGCTGCCCGCGCGGGTGCTCGTCGCCGGGGGCGCCCTCTTCGCCGGGCTGTGGGTCACCCTCTTCTACGGCCCGCGGGTGATGCCCAACCTGTGGTGCGCCTTCGGGGCCCTGGTGGCCGTCGGCTGCCTGCCGCGCGCGGGCCGCGACCGGCGGGCCCTCGCCGGACTGGGCGCGGCCGTCGCGGCCGTCACGCTGCTGCGGCCCGCCGACGGCCTCTGGCTCGCGCTGCCGCTCCTCGCCGCCGGGCTGCTGGTGCCCGCCTGGCGCCGCCCCCGGGTCCCGGTCGTGACCGCCGCCGGGCTGCTCCTCGGCGCCGTCCCCTGGGTGGTGGAGGCGTACACCTCCTACGGCGGGCTCGCCGCGCGGCTGCACCGGGCCGGTGAGATCCAGGGCGACATGGGCTGGTACTTCTCGGTCGACGACCATGTGCGGGCGCTCGCCGGGCGCACCCTGTGCCGGCCGTGCGACATCGCGTGGGCGCACCCGTGGACGGGCTTCTGGTGGTTCCTGCTGCCGTTCGCCGTCCTGGGCGGTCTCGTCGCCGCGCGCCGGGCGGGCCGCGCCGCGCCCGTCCTCCTCGCGACGGTGACGGCGGCCTCGCTGGCGGGGCCGTACCTCTTCACCATCGGCTACGCGGCCCCCCGCTTCCTGCTGCCCGCCTACGCGCTGCTCGCCCTGCCCGTGGGCGAGTGCGCGCTCCTCCTGTGGACCGCGGCGACCCGCTCGGCCCGCCGTCGCCTCTGGGTCGGCCTGCTGGCCGCCCTGCTGGTCGTCCATCTGGCCGTGCAGTACGCCGTCCTCCACCGCGCCGTCGGCTACAGCCGTTCCGTACGCGTGCAGTTCACCGGCATCGCGGCCGCCCTGCACGGCCTCGGCGTCCGCCCGCCCTGCCTGGTCACCGGCCGCGAGTACGTCCCGATCGGCTACTACACCGGCTGCTCCTCCCGCCAACCCCGCGGCCACGACGGCAGCATCACCGAAGCGGGCCTGGCAGCGGCTGCCCGCACGGTCCCACTAGCGGTGGTCGTCCACGCAGGCCGCACCCCACCCCCCTACGCCCAGACCTGGCCCCGCACCCGCCTCCCCTCCGCCCCCGGCTGGCGCCCCCTCGACGCCTACATCGCCCCATCGGCGACCGAACCCCATGTAGTCCCGTAAGGGCAGGAGTCCCCCTCGCCGCGCGGACAGACGACGAGCGCCCGGGACACGTACTGCTGGGCCTTCGAGTAGTAGCCCTGAACGACGTCACACCCCGCCGCCAGCAGCAACGTCTCCCGGCACCGCAGCAGCCGGTCCCACACCGGGAAGTGCTCCTGGTCCACCGGCGGGTTCCGCGTCAGCTCCCCTTCCAGCCAGGAGACCGCCGCATCGACGTCGGAGTACGTGGCGACCACCTGCCCGGCAGGCCGCCGCAGCCAGTCCTTGATCTCGATGGGCGGATACTCGGCCGGCACCTCCCCTCGGCGGATCGCCGAGTCCGGGTACGACCTGCCGGTGTACGCGTACGCGTGCCAGTGCCGCCTCACGCCCTCCTCACCGTCCGGCACGGGCGGCCGCCCTCCGTGCGATCTCGGCGACGTGCCCGGACTCCAGGAGCAGCAGGGCACCGACCAGATACTCCCGCGTCCACCGGATCGCGTCCCCCGGTGCGGACAGCAGGTCCGCCGGTGGAATCTCCGCCCGGAGGGCGGGATCCACCAGAGCCTGCGCGAGCACCTCGCTCGTCATCTCGGAGGCCAGCCAGTGGAACGTGCGCTCCTTGAGCGCGAAGGTGAGGTGCAACGAGGGCTCGTCGCCGACGGTGTACGGCGAGTGGACATAGCCGCGCGGCAGCCAGAACACGTCACCGGGAGCCAGCGTGACCGTCCGCTCCGGTGCCGTATGGGCGAGGAAGTGCCGCTCCGCCGGGGTGAACCCCCTCTCCAGGAAGTTCCCGTACTCCGTCATCGGATTCTTGACGAGGGGCGCATGCAGGGGCCACGCCTTCCGTCCGGAAAGCTGGACGATCAGCGTGACGTACGGGTCGTAGTGGTACTTGAGCCCCTGCGCCCCCGCCGGGGTCAGATACGCGTTCACATGCACCGCGCACCCGGTCTCGGCCTGGATCTCGCGTCTCAGCACGCTCAGGGACGGTTTCACCGTCTGGAGCTGCCGCACCGAGAGCGTGCCCCCGCCGTCGAGGTGCGCGCGGACCGCGCCGGGCCGGGGCATCTCCCCGTCGATGTACGTGGACCGCTCCAGTACCTTCCCCTCCGACAACAGGACGACGTTCCTGGCGGGAAGGCACTCCGCGTCCACCAGCGCGTCGACCTCACCCAGGGACAACAGCGAGGCCAGAGCGGAGGGATCGCGGTGGAAGAGGGTCGGCCTGGTAGGCCATTCCGTGAGGATCTCCGGGACGTGGTCCACGAGATCGGCCAGCGGCATAGCTGACTCCTTCGGTAGGGAGGCCGGGCAGGACCCACCCCTTCGCGGGTGGATCCCGCCGTGGGTCAGTGGGCCGCGTCGGCCCGGGCGATCCAGGCGCGCGCGAACGCGGTGATCTCGGCCGCGCTCATCCGCAGCTCCCGCCCGACGCCCTCGGGCTTGCTGTCCCCGAGCGCGTATCCGCCGCCGTGCAGTTCGGCCAGCGTGATGCAGCTCTCCATGTTGCCGTCGTTGTCCGTCCCGCCCCCGCAGAGCGCGGCGAACTCGCCGGTGACCTCCCGCTCGTACAGATCACTCATGACCGTTGGTCTCCTGTCTCTGACTTCGATGGGGACTGGGTCCCGGCCCCGGACGGTCTTGCCGGACATGACCGGGGGCGGGACGCGACCGCTCCCTCTAACGAGAGGGCGGAGTGTTCAGACATCACCCATTGCAGGGGCGCACGGAGTCGTTCACGGCGCCGCCTCGATGCGCATCTTGGGCGGGTCGTGCGGGTGGTTCCGGATCTCCACCACGCAGTCCACGGCGGCGGATTCGTCGTGGCGTGCCCCCGCACCCGTGTAGAGGTCGAACCACCGGACGAGGTGTGCGCAGGCCGTGCAGTCGGGTGCGGGCTCGGGGCGGGGCCGGAGCCCGTGGTCGACGGACAGCACCATCACCGGTGCCGGGGGCACGGGCGTGGTGAGGACGCGGATCGTCGCCCACTCGCCCTCGTCGGGCGCCCGCAGGTCCCCGGGCGACGCGGCCCACTCGGCGCCGCCGCCCGGCGGGCTCACGTACACCCTCCCGGCCTGACTCCGCGAAACCCGCCCGAGCCGGGCCTTTCCGTGGCCGGTGTCGACGACGTAGGCGCCGGCGGCGGGGATGTTGAACGAGGACATGACGGCTCCTCTCTGTAGCGATTCCACTACCAAGGGTGCTCAGCGTGGCGTAGAGTCGAGAACCCTTCAACCGGGCAGTCCGGAAGGAAGAGTTATGGTTAATCGCAAGGAACTGAGCCCAGAGGACGGTCCACGCGCGGCCTATGGTGCGCATTTACGCAGGCTGCGAGAGCGTCGGGGTTGGACCCAGGACGACCTGGCAGCTCAGACGGGCTACTCCAGCCAGCACGTCTCTGCGGTGGAAACTGCCCGGAAGCCTCCAACCCTTCCGTTTTCGCGGGAAGCCGACCAGGCTCTCGGTACGGCAGGGACCACCGACTCGCTCGAACGCCTGTGGAACGAGATCCGGTATGGCAGCTTGCGAGAGGGCTTTCCGGAGTACGTCGCATACGAGGGGCGCGCCGTCGAGATCCGGTCGTTCCACCTGGGGATCATTCCGGGTCTGCTACAGACGGCCGGCTACGCGCAGGCGCTCGCGAACGGCGACGTACGGCGAGGCTCCATCACGCAGCAACAGGCAGACGAACGCGTCGCGTTCCTAGCGGAACGGCAAGCGACGCTGAAGACGGGCCGTCCGCCCATGCTGCTCGTGGTGATGGACGAGAGTTGCGTCCGCCGCCCAGTCGGCGGATGCACCGTCATGGGCGCGCAACTGGAACGCCTGGTCGAGTTTGCCGAGTTGCCGAACACCATGCTCCAGGTGGCGCCGTACGAGATAGGCGAGCGTCGCCCGTTCGATCTGCCGGTCAATCTGCTCACCCTGGCCGACCGCTCAATGGTCGCGTACGCGGAGACCCACGCACAGGGATACGTGGACCGCGAGCGCACCGCCGTGGCATCCCTGATGACCGCCTACCATCAACTCCAGGCCGAATGCCTCTCTCAGGCAGAGTCCGTGGCCTTGATCGAGAAGGTACGAAAGGGCATGTCATGACGACCGCTTCCCCCCGCTGGCACACGTCCTCATACAGCTCCGGCGGCGGCGAGTGCGTCGAGGTTGCCACCAACCTCGTCACCCCCCACGGCCTCGTCCCCGTCCGCGACTCCAAGCGCCCCACCGGCCCCACCCTCTCCCTCCCCTCCGCCGCCTTCTCCGCCTTCGTGACCGGCGTCAAGAACGGCGGGTTCGACACCCCCCGCTGACTACCCCGCCGGCCACGGCACCTCCGGCGACCGGTACCAGTCCACCCCCAACGCCTCGAAGCGGTGGGCCTGTTCGCCGAGGCGGAGCCGATACGTGTCCCAGGTGCGGCCCTCGCGTGGGGACCAGCCGAGTTCGGCGAGGCCGGGGAGGCGAGGGAAGGCCATCGTGTCTAGCTGCTCCAAGGACGACAGGGTCTCGGTCCAGAGCGGGGCCTCGACGCCTCGGACGGCGCTCTCGGGGACGTCGGGGAGGTGGCTGCCGGGGTCCCACTCGTACGCCTCGCGGACGGTGACGGTGCCGGCCCACTGGAGGCCGAGCGGGAAGTCGGCGGTGTACTTCATGTCGAGGTAGGCGCGGTCGGCGGGCGAGACGACGATCCCGGCGCCGGCCTTCGCCGCCTCCGCGACCTTCTCCTTCTCCTCCGCGGAAGTGCGGTCGTGTCCCCAGTACTGGACGACCGCGCCGGGCACGGGCGTGGCGTCGCCGGTGAGCTGGTGCCAGGCCATGACCTGCTTGCCGTGCTTCGTGACGAGGGGCTGGATGCGGTCCATGAGGGTGCGGTAGTCGGCGGGGCTGGTGGAGCGCGCCTCGTCGCCGCCGATGTGGACGTACCGGCCGGGGGTGAGCGCGGCGATCTCGCGCAGCACGTCGTCGGCGAAGTCGTAGGTGACCTCCTTGCCGGCGCAGAGGGTGGAGAAGCCGACCTCGACGCCGGTGTACGGCTCGGGGGCCTTTCCGTCGCAGTTGAGCTCCGGGTAGGAGACGAGGGCCGCGTTGGTGTGTCCGGGCATGTCGATCTCGGGGACGACCTCGATGTGCCGGGCGGCGGCGTGGCGCACGATCTCCTTGTACTGGTCCTGGGTGTAGAAGCCGCCGGGCCCGCCGCCGACCTCGGTGGCGCCGCCGACGGTGGTGAGGTTCGGCCGGGAGGCGATGGCGATGCGCCAGCCCTGGTCGTCGGTGAGGTGGAGGTGGAGGGTGTTGAGCTTGTAGAGGGCGATGCGGTCGATGTACGCCTTCACCTCCTCGACCGTGAAGAAGTGGCGGGCGACGTCGAGCATGGCGCCGCGGTAGGGGAAGCGCGGGGTGTCGGTGACGGTGCCGCCGGCGATCTTCCAGGCGCGGTGCTGGACGGTGGTGCGCTCGATGGCGGCGGGGAGCTGCTGGCGGACGGTCTGGACGCCGCGGAAGAGGCCGGCGGGGGTGCGGGCGGTGAGGGTGAGCCGGGTGGGCTCGGAGCGGAGCCGGTACCCCTCGTCGCCGAGGTCCCCGGCGGCCGGGTCGAGCAGGAGGCGGATCTCCGCGTCGGCGCCGGTGACGACGGGGAGCCGGAAGCCGGTGGCGGGGCGGAGCCGGGCGGCGAGCTGCTCGGCGACGGCGCGGACGCCGGGGCCGCCGCCGGGGACGCCGATGCGGGTGGCGGCGGTGAGGGTGTACGGGGCTCCGCCGGGCGCGACGGAGGCGGGGAGGGGGATCACCCGGCCGAGCGGGCGGACCTCGGGTTCGGCGGCGGGGAGGGCCGGTCCCGGCGCGGAGTCGGCCGGGGGCGCCTCCGTACAGCCGAGGGCGGCGGCGAGCAGCAGGACTGCGGGGGCGATCAGGCGCCGTCTCACGGGCGGACCCTTTCGGTGCGCGGGCGGGTCACCATGCGTACTGCCGCCCGCACTCGGGGTCAAGGTCTGGACCAATAAGCGTGTCGAACGCGATGATCATGCGGTCCCTGCCCGATTTCGGGCAGGATTCTTGCGAGAACCACGCGGTACCCCTCAGTATTCATGGGTGCTCGAACGCCGCCCGACCCATGACGACCTCATCGACCACCTGGTCCGGAGCACCGCGCTCCAGCGTGGTGAGGCCGCCCGGGTGGTGCTCGACGTGCTGGCGTACTTCGACGAGACGACCGAGGAGTTCGTCCGCCGCCGCCACCGCGAGCTTCAGTCCGGCGGAGCGGTGAACGCGGACATCTTCGAGCGGATCTCGGCCGAACTGCCGCACCGGGCCGTCGCGCCGCCGGAGCTCTCGCTCCGGCAGCTGCGCCGGATCGTCTACGGCTAGTCCGGCCCTCTCGTCCAGGCCGAGCACCACCATCACCAACCGGAGGGGTTTCCTTTATGTGCGGAATTGTCGGTTACATCGGTAAGCGCGACGTGGCGCCGCTGCTCCTGGAGGGCCTCGCCCGCCTGGAGTACCGCGGTTACGACTCCGCCGGCCTCGTCATCAACAGCCCGAAGAGCGCGGCGCTGAAGATGGTCAAGGCCAAGGGCCGGGTCCGTGACCTGGAAGCCCGCGTCCCCAAGCGCTTCTCCGGCACCACCGGCATCGCGCACACCCGCTGGGCCACCCACGGCGCCCCCAGCGACCACAACTCGCACCCCCACCTGGACCCCGAGAACAAGGTCGCGGTCGTCCACAACGGCATCGTCGACAACGCCCAGGAGCTCCGCGCCAAGCTGGAGGCCGACGGCGTCGTCTTCGCCTCCGAGACGGACACCGAGGTCATCACCCACCTCATCGCCCGCTCCCAGGCCGAGTCCCTGGAGGACAAGGTCCGCGAGGCGCTCAAGGTCATCGAGGGCACCTACGGCATCGCCGTGATGCACGCCGACTTCAACGACCGCATCGTCGTCGCCCGCAACGGCTCCCCGGTCATCCTCGGCATCGGCGAGAAGGAGATGCTGGTCGCCTCCGACGTGGCCGCCCTCATCGCCCACACCCGCCAGGTCGTCACCCTCGACGACGGCGAGATGGCCACCCTCAAGGCCGACGACTTCCGCACCTACACGGTGGCCGGCGCCTCCACCACGTCGACCCCCGAGACCGTCGAGTGGGAGGCCGCCTCCTACGACATGGGCGGCCACGACACGTACATGCACAAGGAGATCTCCGAGCAGCCCGACGCGGTCGACCGCGTGCTGCGCGGCCGGATCGACGACCGCTTCTCCACCGTGCACCTCGGCGGCCTCAACCTCGACCCGCGCGAGGCCCGCACCATCCGCCGCATCAAGATCCTCGGCTGCGGCACCTCGTACCACGCCGGCATGATCGGCGCCTCCCTCATCGAGGGCATGGCCCGCATCCCGGCCGACGCCGAGCCGGCCTCCGAGTTCCGCTACCGCAACCCGGTCGTGGACCCCGACACGCTGTACATCGCCGTCTCCCAGTCCGGCGAGACCTACGACGTGCTCGCCGCCGTCCAGGAGCTCAAGCGCAAGGGCGCCCGCGTCCTCGGCGTGGTCAACGTGGTCGGCTCCGCCATCGCCCGCGAGGCCGACGGCGGCGTCTACGTCCACGCCGGCCCCGAGGTCTGCGTCGTCTCCACCAAGTGCTTCACCAACACGGTGACCGCCTTCGCCCTCCTCGCCCTCCACCTCGGCCGCATCCGCGACCTGTCCGTCACCGACGGCAAGCGGATCATCGAGGGCCTGCGCAGGCTCCCCGCGCAGATCGAGGAGATCCTCAAGACCGAGGACGAGATCAAGCGGATCGCCGCCGAGTACGCCGGCGCCCAGTCGATGATGTTCATCGGCCGCGTCCGGGGCTACCCGGTCGCCCTGGAGGCATCCCTCAAGCTGAAGGAGATCTCCTACATCCACGCCGAGGCGTACCCGGCCTCCGAGCTCAAGCACGGCCCGCTCGCCCTCATCGAGCCCGCCCTGCCGACGGTCGCGATCGTCCCCGACGACGACCTGCTGGAGAAGAACCGCGCCGCCCTGGAGGAGATCAAGGCCCGCTCCGGCCGCATCCTCGCGGTCGCGCACCAGCCGCAGGCGAAGGCCGACCACACCATCGTCGTGCCGAAGAACGAGGACGAGCTCGACCCGATCCTCATGGGCATCCCGCTCCAGCTCTTCGCGTACCACACCGCCCTCGCCATGGGCCGCGACATCGACAAGCCGCGCAACCTGGCCAAGTCCGTCACGGTCGAGTAGTCGCCCGGCGGGACCTGTCACCCGCCGAGCACGCCACGGCCCCGGGCCTGTCCCCCGGAGCCGTACGCCGGGCCTGTCCCCCGGCGAAGCCGACCGGACACGAGGAACGGCCCCCTCTCGCTTCCCAGGAGCGAGAGGGGGCCGTTCTGCTGTGCTTCCCTCCGTTACGCGGCCGCCGCCGTGCCGCCGCTCGTGCGGCGCAGGGCCATCGGCCAGCCGGCCACCGCCGCCGTGGCGCCGTACCAGGCGGCGAGGCCCGCCAGCGCGGCCACCCAGCCGCCCGCCTTGCCGAGGCCCTCGTTGCCCGCCAGCGCGGCGATGCCCGAGAGCACCAGCGCGACGAAGAGCAGGCCGTACACGCCCTGCCCGAAGACCCCGCCGCCCGAGGCGGCCAGCGTCAGCGTGAGCGCGAGCAGCGCCCACAGGAGCAGGAAGAGACCCGCCGCGTCGGCCGAGGCCCCGCCGCCCACCCCGGTCCCCCAGGTGAACCAGAAGGCGCCGAGCGCCGTGAAGGCCGTGCCGTCGCCGGTGCTGCCCGCGCGCAGGGCGAGCAGGCCGACCAGGAAGAGCGCCACGCCACCCACCCAGGTGGCGAGTCCCGCGGCATCCGCTGCCGCGACGTTGTCGAGCACCCCGGTACCACCCAGGCCGAAGGCCAGGAGGGTCAGTCCGAGTGCGAGGTTTCCGAGAGTGGAGGTGCCGTTCCCCGACGCGACGTCCTTGTTCACGTGGGGCTCCCTTCGAACGAGCGGTGATGCCGCGTGAGCTGCTGATTCCGGTGCTCTTTAGCTACCCTTCACAAGCGCACAAATCACCTGAGGCGGACAGAAATTCTCGCCACGGGAAGGGAGTTGAGGGAGGGTCGGGCGTTACGGACGAGGTCCGGGCACCGTCAAAGGATCACGGTCACGGTCACGGGATGACGATCACGGGCCGGCGGGCGCGCCGCGCGAGGCGGCCGGCCACCGAGCCGAAGATCCGCCCGACGATCCCGTGCGTCGAGCCCACCACGATCGCGTCGGCCGAGTACTCCCGGCCGACCTCCTCCAGCTCGTGGCAGATGTCCCCGCCGCGCTCCACCAGGATCCACGGCACCTCGGAGAGGTGCTCCGCGCAGGCCAGCTCAAGACCCAGGACCTCGGTCCTGTGGTCCGGGACGTCGACGAAGACCGGCGGCTCGCAGCCGGCCCACACGGTGGTGGGGAGCCGGTTCGCGACGTGCACGATGATCAGGCCGGAGCCGGAGCGCCGGGCCATGCCGATGGCATAGGCGAGGGCGCGCTCACTGGACGTGGAGCCGTCGAAGCCGACGACGACACCGTGCCGGAAGGCCGGGTCGCAGGCGTGGCGTGGCTGTTCGACCGCGAGGGGGTCCACCGTGGAGTCGGCGACGCGCTTGCGGTCCGCGGGTTCGGGGAATTCGTGACCGGCCATGGGTGTCTCGGCTAGGGAAGTCCTCGTGGGAAGGGACGGTGGAGAGGGACGGAACAACGGGTGGCGGCGGAGCTGCTGTGTCCGGGAATCATCTTCCCAATCCCATACCCCCAAGGGTACGGCGACACTCCTCTCCTGCCCAGCGCCCGCCGTGCCACACCCGGCGTGCTGACCGCTCGTGCGCGGCTCTGCGCGCGCGGCGTCCTCCGGAGGATGCACGAAGGATTCACCATCTGGCAATGCCGGATGTGTCCTACAGGCGTCCTCCGGCCGCCGCCGCGAGGGCCGAACGGGCGTCGCTCAGAGTGACCGGAACCTTCCGTTCCTCGTTCCCCACAGGTCCGGATCACCGCCGCAGGGAGACCGCCCGTGCCCGCACCGTCCACGCCCGCCTCCGCCGCCCCCGCCCCCTCCGTCCGCTCCCGCCGCCGCACCCGGGTCCCGGGCCCCGCGGCGCCCGTCGCCCCGGAGACGGGCGGACCGGGCGGCGGACCGGGCGGACCGGGCGGACCCGTGGCGGCCGCGGGGGCGGAGCCGGCGGCGGACGGCGGGGTCCTCGCGGACCCGGCCGGCGACGTGGTCCGCTGGGCGGTCTTCTGCTGCGCCCTCGTCCCGCTGGTGCTCGTCGCCTTCGGGACCTCGCTGGGCGGGGCGGGCGGAGCCGCCCTCGGGCTCGCCTCCGTGACGGCCGCCTGCCGGCTGCTGCTGCGCCGCGCCGAGCGGGGGCTGCGCGCGGAGGGCGCCACGGGCGCCGGGAGCCGTCGCCAGGGCTGAGCGGACGCGTCCGGACCCCCTTCGAGTTGACAGGTTCGCACAGCCGATCCCATATGTTTTCAGCCAACTTGAAGTTCCCGGCGCGTCCTTGGCGAAACGGTACGTCAAGCCCTCCCCGATCCCCCGGGAACGCCGTGCCACAAGGGGCCGCACCCTTCGCGTACGGCCACTTCGTCACCGCGGGACCCCTTCCGGAGCCCCTCCGGCCGCTCCCCCCGCGATCGATCGCTTCACGCCAAGTGGCCTTGTCGACAATGTGCCGGATGGAGAACTTGTCACGCCGGCGGCACGGGACGCAGTAGATTCGATCATGGGTACCGAAGACTGGGGTCTCGTGCAAAACCGAGGGGAAACGTGGCACAGCGACACGACCAGGGAGACGCCAACACCGAGGGGGGCTTAGCACCATGAGCCAGGACTCCGCCGCACCGGAGGTCGCACGGAAGCTGTCCGGGCGCCGCCGTCGCGAAGTCGTCGCGGTGCTGCTGTTCAGCGGCGGCCCCATCTTCGAGAGCTCCATCCCGCTCTCCGTGTTCGGCATCGACCGGCAGGACGCCGGGGTGCCCCGCTACCGGCTGCTCGTCTGCGCCGGTGAGGAGGGCCCCCTGCGGACCACGGGCGGGCTCGAACTCACCGCGCCGTACGGCCTGGAGGCGATCGGCCGCGCGGGGACGGTCGTCGTCCCCGCCTGGCGCTCGATCACCTCGCCGCCGCCGCCGGAAGCGCTCGAAGCGCTCCGCAGGGCGCACGAGGAAGGGGCCAGGATCGTCGGCCTGTGCACCGGGGCGTTCGTCCTCGCCGCGGCCGGCCTGCTCGACGGCCGCCCGGCGACCACGCACTGGATGTACGCGCCGACGCTCGCCAAGCGCTACCCGTCGGTCCACGTGGACCCGCGGGAGCTCTTCGTCGACGACGGGGACGTGCTCACCTCCGCCGGCACCGCGGCCGGAATCGATCTCTGTCTGCACATCGTGCGGACCGACCACGGCACCGAGGCCGCGGGCGCGCTGGCGCGCCGGCTGGTCGTCCCGCCGCGGCGCAGCGGCGGTCAGGAGCGCTACCTCGACAGGTCTTTACCCGAGGAGATCGGCTCCGACCCGCTCGCCGAGGTCGTGGCCTGGGCGCTGGAGCACCTCCACGAGCAGTTCGACGTGGAGACCCTGGCGGCCCGCGCGTACATGTCACGGCGGACCTTCGACCGCCGCTTCCGCTCGCTGACCGGCTCCGCGCCGCTCCAGTGGCTGATCACCCAGCGGGTGCTCCAGGCGCAGCGGCTCCTGGAGACCTCGGACTACTCGGTGGACGAGGTCGCGGGGCGCTGCGGCTTCCGCTCGCCGGTGGCGCTGCGCGGCCACTTCCGGCGGCAGCTCGGCTCCTCGCCGGCGGCCTACCGGGCGGCGTACCGGGCCCGGCGGCCGCAGGGCGAGCAGCCGACGGCCGTCCTGGACCCGGTGGTGCCCGCGCAGGTGGTGGCGGGAATCCGCCGCCCCGGAGGGCCGCTGGAGCCGGGCAAGCCCGGAGCCGACGCCTACGCGCCGGGCCGGGCCGCGCTGCCGGGCCAGCGCAGCGCGCCGTAGGGAAGAAGAGGACCGGCGCCGCCACAAGCGGCGCGACGCGGTACCGACGGGCGTCCGGGGCCACCTCCCCCGGGCGCCCGTCGGCGTGTCCGGAGGGTGCCCGCGGGGACCTCTCCCCCGCCCCGGCCGCCTAAGGTAGGACGCATGAACGATCGCATGGTGTGGATCGACTGCGAGATGACCGGGCTCTCGCTGACGGACGACGCACTCATCGAGGTGGCCGCGCTGGTCACCGACTCGGAACTGAACGTGCTCGGCGAAGGTGTGGACATCGTGATCCGCCCGCCGGACCGCGCCCTGGAGACCATGCCGGAGATCGTGCGCCAGATGCACACGGCCTCCGGGCTGCTCGACGCGCTGCCCGGCGGCACCACGCTGGCCGACGCGGAGGCGCAGGTCCTCGCGTACATCCGCGAGCACGTGAAGGAGCCCGGCAAGGCGCCGCTGTGCGGGAACTCGGTCTCCACCGACCGCGGCTTCCTCGCCCGCGACATGCCCGCCCTGGAGAACCACCTGCACTACCGGATCGTCGATGTGTCCTCGGTCAAGGAACTGGCGCGCCGCTGGTACCCGAGGGCGTACTTCAACAGTCCGGAGAAGAACGGCAACCACCGGGCGCTCGCCGACATCCGCGAGTCCATCGCCGAGCTGCGCTACTACCGCGAGGCGGTCTTCGTCCCGCAGCCCGGCCCCGACTCGGAGACCGCGAAGGAGATCGCGGCCCGTCACGTCGTCCCCGCGGAGTAACGGCCTCCGCGAGGGCTCGCTCGCGCACCCGGGGAAAACGTGTGCGCGAGCACCCCTCGGAACCCTGTAGACTTCTTCTCGGCCGGTCGGGGAAACCTTCGGGAAGACCTCCGGTCATGGTGGGTATAGCTCAGCTGGCAGAGCACCTGGTTGTGGTCCAGGATGTCGCGGGTTCAAGTCCCGTTACTCACCCTGATGGCCGAGGCCCCGGTTCGGAAGAACCGGGGCCTCGGTCTTTTCGCGTTCCCCCGCTAGGCGCAGGTGAGGACCGCCGGGGGCGGGTTGGTGCCCGTCCAGGAGGCGTTGAAGCCGAAGCTCGTGGAGCCTCCGGCCGGGACCGTGCCGTTGTACGCGAGGTGCGTCGCCGTCACGGCGGTACCGGTCTGGGTGACCATGGCGTTCCACCCCTGGGTGACCCGCTGGCCGGCCGGGTACTCCCAGGCGACCTTCCAGCCGGTCAGCGGGGCGGTGCCGGTGTTGCGGACCGTGACCTGGCCGGTGAAGCCGCCACCCCACTGGCTCTGCACGGTGTACGTGGCGGAGCAGACCGCCGGGCCGGGCGGCGTGACCGGGCCCAGGGCCCCGGCGATCCCGGCGTACGCGGGCTTGGGATTGAGGTTCTCGTCGTACGGGGTCGCCGCGCCCTGGCCCGGGAAGAAGTCCGGGATCCAGGAGTCGGAGTCGGTGAAGCCCCAGACGGTGAGGCCCGCGCAGCGGGTGACGGCCAGGCAGGCGCGGGTCACGGCCGCGTAGTCCGCCTTCTGCTGGGCGAGCTTGGCCTCGGTGGCCGGCAGGGTCATGCGGATGTCGAGCTCGGTGATCGCCACGTCGACGCCGAGGTCGGCGAAGCGGCGGAGGTTGGCCTCCAGGGTGGAGGGGACCTGGCCGAGGATCAGGTGGGCCTGGAAGCCGACCCCGTCGACCGGCACGCCCTGCGCCAGGAGGCGCTTGACCAGGGCGTACATGCCGTCGCTCTTCGCGCCGACGCCGTCGGTCGAGTAGTCGTTGAGGTAGAGCTCCGCGGCCGGGTCGGCGGCCCGGGCGGCCCGGAAGGCGTCCGCGATGTACGACTCGCCGAGGGTGGCGCCGAAGACGGACTGCCTCAGGGTGCCGTCCTCGTTCAGCGGCTCGTTGACGACGTCCCAGTGGTCGATCCGGCCCTTGTACCGGGTGACCTGGGTGGTGACGTGGTCGGTCATGACCGCGCGGAGGGTGTCGGGGGTCCAGGTGCCGCCGCTCACCCAGGACGGCAGCTGGCTGTGCCAGACCAGGGTGTGGCCGCGGACCTCCTGGCCGTGGGCCTCGGCGAAGTCGACGATCCGGTCGGCGCCGGTCCAGGAGTACTGGCCCCGGACGGGTTCGACGGAGCCCCACTTCATCTCGTTGCCGGGGGTGACCGAGTCGAACTGGGCGGCGGCGGTGTCCGCGTACGCGCCGGTGAGCTTTCCGCCGGTGACGGCGGTGCCGAGGTAGATCCCCCGGGCCTCGGCGAGGTCCCGCAGCGGGGCGTCGGCGGCCGTCGCCGTCCCGGTGACGGTGGCGGTCAGGGCGGCGGCGAGGAGCGCCGTGACGGCGGTCAGGCGGCGGAGCACGCGGCACCTCCGAGGGTGAAGGCGGCGGGTACGGGGTTGGTGCCGGTCCAGCCGCCGGTGAAGCCGAAGGAGGCGGAGCCGCCGGCGGCGACCGTGCCGTTCCAGCCCACGTTCTTCGCGGTGACGGCGGTGCCGGTCCGGGCGGGGGTGGCGTTCCACATCTGGCCGACGGTCTGCCCGGCGGGGAAGGTCCAACCGAGGGTCCAGCCGTTCCAGGCGGTGGTGGAGGTGTTGGTCACGGTGACGTCGGCCTGGAAGCCGCCCTGCCACTGGTTGGTGATCTTGTACGCGACCTTGCAGGCGCCGGCGGGCGGGGTGCCCGGGTCGGTGCCGCCGCCGTCGCCTCCCCCGTCGCCGCCTCCGGTCTCGCTGGTGTCGCCGTAGACGATGCCGCGCCCGTTGGTGGCCACGTACACGCGGCCGTAGACGCGCGGGTCGCCGGTGATGGTGGCGCCGGTCCAGCCCCACTGGTGGGCGTCGTCGTTGACCCGGACCCAGGTGGCGCCGGCGTCGGTGGAGCGGAAGACGCCGCGGACGCCGCCGATCTTCGCGCTGGAGTAGAGCGCCGGGTAGGAGGCGTTCGGGGCGGCCTTGCCGAAGCCGATGGCGTCGGCCTGCTCGACGCCGGAGACCTTGGCGAAGGTGGCGCCGCCGTCGGTGGAGTGCCACAGGCCGTAGGTGGCGTCGGGGGCGCCGCCCGCGAGCCAGATGTCGCCCTTCCTGCCGGGGACGGCCTTGAAGCGGACGTTGCCCTGGGCGGGCAGGCCGGTGGCCTTGGCGGTGAAGGTGAGGCCGCCGTCGGCGGAGGCGTAGAAGGTGCCGCCCTTGAAGCCGTAGAAGGTCTTCGGGTCGACCCGGTCGGACTCGACGGTCGCGCCGGCCGGGATGCCGGTGGCGGCGGTCCAGGAGGTGCCGTGACCGGTGGCGGCGTGGACGCCGGCGGTGCCCTCGGGGCTCCAGACGAAGCGGGCGCCGTCGGCCGCCGCGGCGACCGTGCCGCCGCCGGTGACGCCCGCGGGCTCCTGCCCGGCGAACCAGTTCGCGCCGTTGTCGGTGGAGAAGGCGACCCGGGGCCCGCCCTCCAGGTGGCCGGAGCGGACCAGCGTGTCCGGGTCGGTCTCGGCGTAGTCGAGGCTGGTGGTGGAGGTGAAGTTCGGGGAGGTGAACATCATCGGCGGGACGGCGCCGAGGTCGGTGTGGCGGAAGCCGCCGACGTCGCCGAGGGCGCTGATCAGCGGGGCGCCGGAGGGCGGCGAGACCAGGTCGAGGACGGCGGTCTCCTCCAGGCCCTTCACCATCGGCCGGATCGTGAAGTTCGTGTTCGTGTCCCACTTGGTGAGCTCGGTGGTGCCGTAGACCGTGGCGCCGGTGCCGTACAGCATGCGGTCCGGGTCGAAGGGGTCGATCTCCAGGGCCTCGGTCATCCAGCCGAGCTTGGGGGTCTGCTCCGGCGGGGTGGGGTTGCCGCCCCAGGTCAGCCACGGCACCGAGGAGACGTCCATCGTGTAGCGGTCGGTCCGGCTCGGGTAGGACGAGTAGTCCCACGCCTTGGTCCAGGTGGAGCCGGAGTCGGTGGAGCGGAAGATCTGGGTGTCGGGCCACCAGGAGCTGTACGCGGAGACCATGACCGTGCCGGGGTTCTGCCGGTCGACGGTCAGGCCGCTGAAGCCGTGGTAGGTGTCGGCCTCGGCGACGGGGCTGATATTCGTCCACGTACCGGTGGCCGTCGCGTACCGCCAGACCTGGCCCTTGCCGCCGTCGTACGGACCGGCGGTGTCGCTGTACGCGAGGTAGAGGTAGCCGTTCTCGGCGTCGAGGACGCCCTTGTGGGCGAGGTAGCCGGTGGGCTGGCCCGCGAGGCGGGTCCAGGTGGCGCCCGCGTCGGTGGAGCGGTAGACCGCGTTCTCCTTGTCGCCGACGCCGACGTAGATCGTCTTGGTGGCGGTGGCCCCGGCGCCGGTTCCGCTGCCGGTCGACTCGTCGAAGGTGACCCAGACGATGCCCTGCTCGTCGGAGTTGTAGCCGCTGGTGTCGGAGGGGTCCTGCTGATAGTTGCCGGGGTTGGTGAAGGAGGTGACCTTCGCCCAGGTGGCGCCGGAGTCGGTGGAGCGCCACAGGCCGTTGCCGCTGGGGGCGCCGAGGTAGAGGACGCTGTTCTTGTGCGGGTCGACGGCGAGGCGCTCGCCCATGCCCCGGCCCGGCATGTTGCCGCCGAGCTTGAAGGGGAGGTCGGCGCGCTGCCAGGTGGCGCCCCGGTCGGCGGAGCGCAGGACGGCGCCCGCGCCGGGGTCCCAGTCGTTGGTGTACGTGCCGACGGCGGCGTACACCCTGTCCGGGTCGGCGGTGTCGGAGGCGAGGGAGACGACGCCGGTGTGGCCCCAGTCGTCCCAGCCGATGTGGTCGAGGAGCGGGATCCAGGCGGAGCCCGCCTGGTCCCAGCGGTAGGCGCCGCCGATGTCGGTGCGGGCGTAGAGGAGGTCCTTCTCGGTCCGGTTGAAGACCAGGCCGGGGACGAAGCCGCCGCCGTCGATCCGGACGTTCTTCCAGGTGTACGAGGAGGCTGCCGTGGTCCCGGCCCGGGCCTGGGCCGGTGCGGGTTCGGCGGCGCCGGCCGGCACGGCGCCCGCGAGGAGCCCGGCCGAGAGGGCCAGCCCCGCGAGCCCGGCGAGGAGTCGTGGTCTGCGCATGGGTATCCCGTCGGAAAGTGAAGTATGGGAGCGCTCCCACTATCCGTTTGCTGTCAGAACACGGTCAATACGCGGGACGCGTCGAAGACGTTCGACGCGCCTCGTGTCCGGTCCGCCGAACGGGTGAGCCGGGCCGGGGGCCCGGCGCCGCCCCGCCGGCCGCCCCGCCCCCGCCGCCTACGGTCGGGCCCATGGGGCGGAGGAACGGGACACCACGACGGGACGGGGCACGCGCGCGCGTACGAGGACGGACCCGCGCACGCGCGCGTGCCCTCGTACGCGGACGCACCCGCGCGCGTGCCCTCGCGCTTCTGCTCGCCGCCGCGCTGCTCGGCGGCTGCGCCACCGACCCGCCGGTGCCGCCGGCGGCGGGCGCCGGGGAGGCCGTGGACGGCTCGGGGCGGCCGGTCACGCTCACCGTCGGGGTCTACGGCACCTTCGGGCTCAAGGAGGCCGGGCTCTACGACACGTACATGCGGCTCCACCCGGACGTCGCGATCCGGCAGACCTCCCTCTCCCGCGCCGACGTCTACTACCCGCAGCTGCTCACCCACCTCACCGCCGGCGCCGGGCTCGCCGACATCCAGGCCGTGGAGGTCGGGAACATCGCGGAGGTCGTCGACACCCAGGCCGACCGGCTGGTCGACCTGGCGCACGCGCCCGGCGTGGACGAGAGCGCGTTCCTGCCGTGGAAGTGGGCGCAGGCGCGGACCGACGACGGGCGGGTGCTGGGCCTCGGCACCGACATCGGGCCGCTGGCCGTCTGCTACCGCAAGGACCACTTCGCCGCCGCCGGGCTGCCCACCGACCGCGAGGAGGTCGGGCGGCTGTGGGCCGGGGACTGGCGCCGGTACCTGGAGACGGGCCGCAGGTTCGCCGAACGGGCGCCGGACGGCGTGGCGTTCACCGACTCCGCCTCCGGCGTGATGGCCGCCGTCGTCTCGGGCGCGAAGCTGCGCTACTACGACGCGCGGGGGCGGCTGGTGGTGGCCACCAACCCGGCCGTGCGGGCCGCCTGGGACCTCGGCGCGGACTTCGCCCGGTACGGACTGACCGCCCGCCTCCAGCAGTTCACCCCCGACTGGGACCAGGGCTTCGCGCACGGCCGGTTCGCCTCGATCGCCTGCCCGGCGTGGATGCTCGGCTACATCCAGGACAAGGGCGGACCGGACGGGAAGGGGAAGTGGGACATCGCGAAGGCCCCCCGGCCCGGGAACTGGGGCGGGTCCTTCCTGGTCGTCCCGGCCGCCGGGAAGCACGTGGAGGAGGCGGCCGAGCTGGCGGCCTGGCTCACCGCCCCCGAGCAGCAGGCGGTGCTCTTCGAGCGGCGCGGCAGCTTCCCGAGCGCCGAGGCCGCCTTCGGGCTGCCGCAGGTGCGGGACGCCCGGCACCCGTACTTCGGGGACGCGCCGGTCGGCCGGATCTACTCGGCGGCGGCCATGGGCGTGCCGGTGGCGCCGGTCGGCCCGAAGGACGGCCTGGTGAACCAGATCCTGTCCGACACCGGCATGCTCCAGGTCGACCAGACGGGCCGCTCACCGGACTCGGCCTGGCGGGCGGCGATGAAGGCGATCGACAACGCGCTGGACCGGTGAGGTGGACGCAATGACCGAGGACCTGGTGGAGCGGGCGCTGCCCGTGGTCGTCCCGGGCGCTCCGGGGCGGCCGGGGACCGAGCGCCGGCGGCGGCTCGGGCGGCTGCGGTCGCGCTCGGCGCCGTACGTGCTGGTCGCCCCCTTCTTCCTGCTGTTCGGGGCCTTCGGGCTCTTCCCGCTGGTGGCGACCGCCTGGACCTCGCTGTTCCGGGTGGAGCTGACGGCGCCGGAGGCCCGCGAGTGGGTGGGGCTGCACAACTACGCCCGGCTGCTCGACGACACCTTCTTCTGGAACGCGCTGGCCAACACGGTGCTGATCGGGCTGCTCGCCACCGTCCCGCAGCTGCTGCTCGCGCTCGGCGCGGCGCACCTGCTGGACGCCCGGCTGCGCGCGCGGCTCTTCTTCCGGGTGGCGGCGCTCGCCCCGTACGCGACCTCGGTGGCGGCGGCGACGCTGGTCTTCGCGCTGTTCTACGGGCGCGACCAGGGGATGGTGAACTGGGCGCTCGGGGTGGTGGGGCTCTCGCCGGTGGACTGGCAGAACGGCCCGTGGGCGTCGAAGTTCGCGGTGGCGTCGATCGTGATCTGGCGCTGGACGGGATACAACGCGCTGATCTACCTGGCGGCGATGCAGACGATCCCGCACGAGTTGTACGAGGCCGCCGCGCTGGACGGGGCCTCGCGGTGGCGGCGGTTCTGGCACGTGACGCTGCCGGGGCTGCGGCCGGCGCTGGCCTTCACCGGGATCGTGTCCACGATCGGGGCGGTCCAGCTCTTCGGCGAGCCGCTGCTCTTCAGCAGCGGGGCGGGCGCCTCGGGCGGCGCCGACCACCAGTACCAGACGCTGGGTCTGTACCTGTACGAGCAGGGCTGGGTGAACCTCCATCTGGGACGGGCGGCGGCGATCGCCTGGGCGATGCTGGTGCTTCTGGTGGTGCTGTTCGGAGCCGTCCGCCTCCTCCGGGGAAGGGGTGCGCGGTGACGGGGCGGGTGCGGGGCCGGAGCCGGAGCCGTAAGCGGGTCGGGGGCGCGGGGACGGGCTCCGGCGCGGGCGCGGGCTCGGAGTCGTACGAGCGGGGCGGGTGGGGGACGTATCTGCTTCTCCTGCTGTTCACGGCGGTGTCCGTCTTCCCGCTGCTGTGGACGGCGGTGGCCGCCTCGCGGACGAGCGGGCGGCTCGCGGAGAGCCCGCCGCCGTTCTGGTTCGGGCGGAATCTCGGGCGGAACCTGTCGGTGGCCTGGGGCGAGGGCGGGATGGGCGAGGCGCTGGCCAACACCGCCGTGGTGGCGGGGGCGGTGGCGCTCGGCACGGTGCTCTTCTCGACGCTGGCCGGTTTCGCCTTCGCCCGGCTGCGGTTCCGCTTCCGGGGGCCGCTGCTGCTCCTGGTGGGCGCGACGATGCTGGTGCCGCCGCAGCTCGGGGTCGTCCCCCTCTATCTGCTGATCGCCCGGCTGGGCTGGACGGACCAGCTCCAGGCGGTGGTGCTGCCCTCGCTGGTCTCCGCCTTCGGCGTCTTCTACATGCGCCAGCACCTGCTGGGCGCGCTGCCGCCGGAGCTGCTGGAGGCGGCGCGGATGGACGGGGCGGGGACGCTGCGGGTGGTGTGGCACCTGGTGCTGCCGGCGGCGCGCCCGGCGATGGCGGTGCTGGGGATGCTGTCGTTCGTGGCGGCGTGGAACGACTTCTTCTGGCCGGTGCTCGCGCTGACCCAGACGGGCAATCCGACGGTGCAGGTGGCGCTGACGGGGCTTGGCCGGGGCTATGTGCCGGACACCTCGGTGGTGATGGCGGGGGCGCTGCTCGGGACGCTGCCGCTGCTGGTGGTGCTGACGGTGTTCGGGCGGCAGATCGTGGGCGGGGTGATGCGGGGGGCGGTGAAGGGGTGAGGGGACCCCCGGGAGTCTTGGGGGGGTCACCCGGACGGGCGCGGCGGTGATCCACTGCCCTACCCCCACTGTTAGCGTCCCCTTATGTCCGCTATAAACGGTTTGCTCCCTATGTGGGCGGGGTGAGGTCGGATGGGAGTCCTGCGCGACCATCCCGAACTCGCCCTCTTCGTCTGCCTCGCCGCGGGATACCTCCTCGGCAAGCTCCGGGTCGGCCCCATCACGCTCGGCGGCATCTGCGGGACGCTGATCGTCTCGCTGCTCATGGGCGCCTGGGCGAAGGTCACCGTCTCCGACGACGTCAAGACGATCTTCTTCGCGCTCTTCATCTTCTCGCTCGGCTATCTGGCCGGGCCCCAGTTCTTCGCCAACCTCAACAAGAAGAGCCTGCGCTTCTTCACCCTCTGCCTCATCGAGGTCGTCTGCGTCGTCGGCATCGCCCTCGGCCTCGCGAAGGCGTTCGACCTGGACGTCGGCACCGCCGCCGGCATCCTGGCCGGCGCCGCCACCGAGTCCGCGGTCGTCGGCACGGCCACCGAGGCCATCGGCAAGCTCTCCGACCTGACCCAGGAACAGATCACCCAGTACCAGGGCCACGTGGCCACCGCGTACACGGTCTGCTACCTCTTCGGCCTCATCACCATCGTGATCTACACCAGCCAGATCATGCCGATGATGATGCGGATCAACCTCCGCGACGCCTCCCGCGAGCTGTGGGAGAAGATGCGGGGCTCCGGCGGCGGCCTGGAGTCCGACGAGCGCGAGGCGCTGCCCGGCATGGTCGGCCGCACCTTCCTCGTCACCCTCGCCGACGGCACCAAGGTCTCCGACCTGGAGCGGCGGTTCGGCAACCGGGTCACCGTCGAGGCAGTGAAGCGGGGCAGCAGGATCCTCACCCCTCCCCCGCCCGGCTTCGAGCTGACCCTCTCCGACCTCGTCCTCGCGGTCGGCCGGCGGGCCAACATCATCGAGGCGGGCCGCGAGATCGGCCCCGAGACCCCGGCGGTGCCCGGCCTCGACACCCCGCTCGCCACCAAGCAGGTCTCCCTCACCGACAAGACGGCGGTCGGCAAGTCTCTGGACCAGCTGACCACCGAGCACCCGGAGATCGCCTCCGGCGGCGTCTACGTGACGGACGTGCTGCGCAACGAGTCGCATCTGCCCGCCACCCCGGAGACCATCGTCCAGCGCGGCGACGTGCTCACCCTGGTGGG
The DNA here is from genome assembly GCF_042754585.1 of Streptomyces sp. NPDC059201. Classification (NCBI taxonomy): domain Bacteria; kingdom Bacillati; phylum Actinomycetota; class Actinomycetes; order Kitasatosporales; family Streptomycetaceae; genus Streptomyces; species Streptomyces sp. NPDC059201. The sequence continues at coordinate 186,750 of NZ_JBHZBB010000012.1, read as the reverse complement.
CGCCCGCTCCTCGCTCGGCAAGCTCGCCTCGAAGGTCGGCTCGATCGTCAAGAACGACGCGACCGACTTCATCTACCTGGGCCTCGGCATCGCCTGCGGCTCGCTCCTCGGGCAGGTCGTGGTGAAGTTCGGCGACGTCCCGATGTCGCTCGGCACCGGCGGCGGCTGCCTCATCTCCGGCCTGCTCTTCGGCTGGTTCCGCTCCCGGACCCAGACCTTCGGCGCCTTCCCCCCGCAGGCCGCCTCCACCCTCAAGGACATGGGCCTGGCCATCTTCATCGCCTGCACCGGACTGGTCTCCGGCCCGCAGGCGTGGCCGCTGCTCAAGGAGTACGGGGCGCTGCTGCCGTTCGCGGGCATCGCCATGGTGCTCGTCCCGGCGACGCTCTCGCTGATCGTCGGCCGCAAGCTGCTGAAGATCGAGAAACCGCTGCTGATCGGCGCCATCGCGGGCCAGCAGTGCTCGACACCGGCGATCACCTCGGTCACCCAGGTCGCGCAGAGCTCGGTCCCGATGCTCGGCTACACGATCACCTACACCCTCTCCAACTTCCTGCTCCCCCTGACCGGACCGCTCCTGGTCGGCATCCTCGGAGCCTGAGAGGCGGCGCCACACACATGATCGACTTCCTCAACCGGAACATCTTCCAGCCCCACCCCGAACTGCTCGTCTTCATCACGGTCGCGCTCGGCTTCCTCTTCGGGAAGCTGCGCTACCGGGCGATCGCCCTCGGCGCCGTGACCGGCTGTCTCGTGGCGGGGCTGCTGCTCGGCGCCCAGTTCAAGATCACCATCGACGCGACGGTGAAGAACCTGTTCTTCACCCTCTTCCTCTTCGCCCTCGGCTACAAGGTCGGCCCCCAGTTCTTCCGGGGCCTGAAGAAGGACGGACTGCCGCAGGTCCTCAACGCGGTCCTCGTCTGCGTCACCGGCCTGCTGGTCTCCTGGGGCTTCGCCGTGATGCTGGGGTACGGCCCCGGGCTCTCCGCCGGCCTGCTCGGCGGCGCGCTGACCCAGTCCGCCGTCATCGGTGTCGCCCAGGACGCCATCGGCAACCTCCCGGGCCTGTCCGCCGACCAGATGAAGACCGAGGAGAACCTGGTCGCCGTCGGGTACGCGGTCACCTACCCGCTCGGCACGATCCTCTGCGCCATCCTCCTCGCCAACATCCTCCCCCGCCTCTACAAGCGGAACCTGGCCGCCGAGTCCGCCCAGCTCGCCAAGGAACTGGACGCCCCCGGCGACAACCCGGACCTGGCCGAGGGCTACTACGAGGTGGTGCTGCGCGCGTACACGATCCAGCGCCCCGACCTCGTCGGCCGCACGATCGACGACTTCGAGAACCAGCAGAAGACGCTCGGCCACCGCGTCTACATCACGCGGGTGCGCCGCGACGGCGCGGTCCTCCCCCACGACCAGGGGACCGTGCTCCGCGAGGGCGACACCGTCGCGATCTCGGCCCTGCGCGGCTCCCTCGTCGCCTTCGACGCCCGCACCCACATCGGCCCCGAGACCGACGACGTCGAACTCCTCGGCTACGAGACCGAGTCCCTCCACGTGGTCGCCTCGAACAAGGAACAGCTCGGCAAGTCCGTCGCCGACCTGCGCCGCGAGCCCTTCATGGTCGGCGTCTACATCGACAAGATCTACCGCTCCGGCTCCGAGTTCCCCTACCGGCTCTCCACGCAGCTGGAGCGCGGCGACACCGTGATCCTGACCGGCCCGAAGCGGCTCGTGGACCCGGCGGGCAGGGCGATCGGCAAGCCCGTGCCGACCTCCTTCGCCACCGACATGCTCTGGATCGGCCTCGGCGTCTTCCTCGGCGGCTGCATCGGCATCCCGGCGCTCACCGTCTCCGGCGTGCCGATCTCGCTGTCGACCTCCGGCGGCGCGCTGATCATGGGTCTGGTCTTCGGCTGGATCCGCGGCAAGTACCCGACGTACGGCAACGTGCCGCCGGGCGCCCAGTGGTTCATGGACACCTTCGGGCTGTGCGCCTTCGTCGCCGTGGTCGGCATCAACGCCGGCCCGAGCTTCACCAGCGGCCTGTCGACGGCCGGCTGGGGACTGCTCCTGTGGGGCGCGGTGGCCACCCTGATCCCGCTGCTGGTCGGCTTCCTCGTCGGCCACTACGTCCAGAAGATCCGCTTCCCGATCCTGATGGGCGTGCTGGCCGGCGGCCAGACCACGACCGCGGCGATCGGCGCGATCAACGAGCAGTCCAGATCCCAGATCCCCACGCTCGGCTACACGATCCCCTACGCGGTGGGCAACGTGCTGCTGACCATCTGGGGCGCCGTGATCGTCATCCTCAACCACTGACCAGCGAAGGACACCCCATGCCCAAGACCAGCTTCACCCGCGAGGAGATCAAGTCCTTCGCCCAGCTCTCGCCGTTCGAGCTGAAGGACAAGTTCATCACCATCGCCCAGGCGGTCCAGGCCGACCAGCCGGGCCAGAAGGGCAAGTCGTCGGTCCAGATGCTCAACGCGGGCCGCGGCAACCCGAACTGGACCGCCACCAGCCCCCGCGAGGCGTTCTACGCGCTCGGCTACTTCGCGCTCGCCGAGTCCCGCCGGGTCTGGACCGCCGACGACCTCGGCGGCATGCCCGAGCTCAAGGGCTCCGGCGGCCGCTTCGACACCTTCGTGCGCCAGCACCCGGACCTGCCCGGCATCGAACTGCTCCAGAAGTCGGTCGAGTACGCCGTCGAGCGCTTCGGCTTCGACAAGGACGCCTTCGTCCACGAGCTGACCGACAGCTCCATCGGCGACAACTACCCGGTGCCGGACCGGATCCTCACCCACACCGAGCAGGTCGTCCGCGGCTACGTCGACGACGAGATGTTCGACCGGCGGCCGCCCGCCGGGAACGTCTCGTACTTCGCCACCGAGGGCGGCACGGCCGCCATGTGCTACGTCTTCGACTCGCTGATGAAGAACGGGCTCCTGAAGAAGGGCGACCGGATCGCCCTGATGGTGCCGGTGTTCACCCCGTACATCGAGATCCCCGAGCTCGACACGTACGAGTTCGACGTCGTCCACGTCAACGCCTCCCTCTTCACCGAGACCGGCGTCCGCGAGTGGCGCTATCCGACGGAGGAGGTCGCCAAGCTGGAGGACCCGTCGATCAAGCTGCTCTGCCTGGTCAACCCCTCCAACCCGCCCTCCCTCGCGCTGAGTCAGCGGGTCGCGAACCAGCTCAAGGAGATCGTCGCCGAGAAGAACCCGAACCTGGTGATCGTCACCGACGACGTCTACGGCACCTTCGTCCCCGGCTTCCGCTCGATCGCCGCCGACCTCCCGCAGAACACCCTGCTCGTCTACTCGTACTCCAAGCACTACGGCGCCACCGGCTGGCGGCTCGGCGTCATCGGCCTCAACGACGACAACGTCATCGACCGGATGATCTCCGAGCTGCCCGCCGCCGAGAAGGAGCGCCTGGACAAGCGGTACGGGACGCTCACCCTGGAGCCCGAGAAGATCAGGTTCATCGACCGGCTGGTCGCGGACTCCCGGCAGGTCGCCCTCAACCACACCGCCGGCCTGTCGCTGCCGCAGCAGGTCATGATGACGCTGTTCTCGCTCTTCGACATGCTCCCCGAGGGCCAGGCGTACAAGGAGCGGCTGCGGGCCATCGTCAAGCAGCGGCTCGACCTCCTCCTCGAAGGCGCCCAGATGAAGATCGCCGAGGACGACAAGCGGGCCGGCTACTACATCGAGCTGGACCTCCTCGCCGAGGCCGAACGCGTCCACGGCAAGGACTTCGCCGACTTCCTGGAGAAGAACTACGAGCCCGTCGACCCGCTGTTCCGGCTCGCCGAGCAGACCGGCGTCGTCCTCCTCAACGGCGGCGGCTTCGACGGCCCCGAGTGGTCGGTCCGGGTCTCCCTCGCCAACCTGGACGACCTCGACTACCTGAAAATCGGCCACCACCTGCGGGCGATCTTCGACGACTACGCGGAGGAGTGGAAGACCTCCCGCGGCGTCTGATCCACTCGCACACGGAAGCGTGCCCCGGCCGGGGGTGGGGTATCTCCGGCCGGGGCACGCGGTGTGGGGGGACGGGGGTGGCTTACTTGTAGGCGGCGAACGCCTTCGTGAAGGCCAGCGGCTGCTGGAGGATCGAGGAGCAGGTGGCGTCCGCGTAGTTCACCGCGCCGGCCGCGCACTGCTTGTCCCGGGTCGAGGACCACATCGAGAGCCAGCCGAGCCCCTTGGACTTCGCGAAGTCGACCAGCTGGGTGGCGTCGTCGACCTTGAAGATCTCGGTGACGACGTCGTTCACACCGATCATGGGGGTGACGGCCACGGTCTCCCAGGCGGCCGCGTCGGAGAGTCCGAGGACCCCCTTGAGCTGGGCCTGGGTCGCGGTCGCGGCCTGGATCGCGTACGTCCCCATGTCGGCGCTGTAGGCGGGGCCGTAGTCCATCGCCATGATGTTGACCGCGTCGATCCGGACGCCGTTCCTCTTCGCGTCGGCGAGCAGGCTCACGCCGGGCTGGGTCAGGCCCTCGGGCATCACCGGCAGGGTGAAGGAGACGTTCAGGCCCGGGTGGCTCTTCTGGAGCTGGGCGATGGCCTGGGAGCGGCGGGTGTTGGCGGCCGTGTCCGGGAGGGCGGCGCCCTCCACGTCGAAGTCGACCTTGGTCAGCTTGTACTGGTCGACGACCTTGCCGTACGCCTTCGCCAGGTCGGCGGCGCTCGCGCAGTTCAGCGCCAGCTCGTGGCCGGCCGCGCCGCCGAAGGAGACCCGCACGTCGCCGCCCTTGGCGCGCAGGGCACCGATCTGGGCGGCCACCTTGTCGTGCGCCAGGTCGGTGACCCCGCCCCAGAGCGGGGCGCAGGAGCCGCCGGAGGTGATGAAGGCGAGGTTGAACTCCTTCACACCGGTGGCGTCGGCGGTGGCGAGCAGGTCGTACGAGGGGTAGAGCGAGGTGTCGACGTAGGGGGCGAAGCGCGCGGAGGTGACGGGGGTTCCGGTGGGTGTGGGGGTCGGGGTGGGGGTGGGCGTGGGCTTGGGGGGTGTGGTGGTGGTCGCGGTGGCCGTGGGGGTCGGCTTCGCGGTGGCGGTGGCGGTCGCGGTGGGCTTCGGGCTCGCGGTCGCCGTCGCGGTGGGCTTCGGGGGCGCGGTGGTGGTCGCGGTCGCCGTGGGGGTGGGCTGGTCGGTGGGGCGGCCGCTGGGGGTGGGGGCGGGGCCGCCGGCCGAGCAGGCCGCCTTGTTGATGAGGCAGCCGGCCGGGTCCCCGGCCTGTCCGGCCGCCGAGGTCACGAAACCGACGGTGACGGACTGGCCGGGGGCGAGCTGCCGGTTCCAGCTCGCGGGCTTCACGGTGACGTGCCGGCCCGAGACCGTGTGGTCGCCGTTCCACAGGGACCCGAGCGTGGTCCCGGCGGGCAGGTCGAACTCCAGCGTCCAGTCGGACTGGGCGGCGGAGGTCTCGTTGGTGATCACGTACTGGCCGGTGTAGCCGCCCGTCCAGGAGGAGGTCCGGGTGTAGGCGGCGCCGACGGCGGCTGCCTGGGCGGTACCGGTGAGGGCGAAGACCGTGCCGCCGGCGACCGCGGCCGCGACGAGCGCGCCCACCGCCTTCGTACGGCCGCTCGTCCTGCGCCGGTGCCCGTTGGTGCCCATGCGTGCTGCCTCCGTGGTGCGGGGGGTGTGGGGGTGCGGTGTGGGGGTGCGGCAGCACGCTAGCGCCCCGGAATCGGACAATTGCCGTACGGCGGACGGCAGTCGGGATCCTTAGGCTCCGCTTAAGAAAGCCATCATCGCGGGCAAAGGTTCAGCGCCGCCCGGCCTTGCGGCGGCGGGCCGGGCGGTGGGAGCCGCGGCCCGCGTGGCCGCCGGGGAGGTGTCCGCCGAGCCCGATCCAGATGCGGACCTCGGTTCCGCCGAGGACCGAGTGGCCGATCCGGACGTCACCGCCGGTGGTCTCGGCCATGCGGCGCACGATGTCGAGCCCGAGGCCCGTGGAGCCGGCCCGGGTGCCGCTGTTGCCGCGGGCGAGCGCGGCGTCCGGGTCGGCGATGCCGGGCCCGGCGTCCGAGACGAGGACGATGACCGCGTCCTCGCCGTTGTGGACGTCGACGGAGAAGGCGGTGCCCTCCGGGGTGTGCCGGAAGACGTTGCCGAGCAGGGCGTCGAGCGCGGCGACGAGTTCGGGACGCGCCACCGGGATCCGTACCGGCCGCTCCACCCCGGCGAGGCGGACCAGCCGCCCCTCGTCCTCGGCCAGCGCGGACCAGAACTCCATCCGCTCGCGGACCACTTCGGCGGCGTCGCAGCCCGCGCCGGGGCCGGTCGGCGCGGTGGTCTGCGGCTTGGCGTCGCGGGCGGTGCGGATGATCGTGTCCACCTCCCGCTCCAACTGCTCGACGGCGGACCGGGTCTGGTCGGCGGCGGGTCCCGAGCCGAGCGAGGCGGCGTTGAGGCGGAGCACGGTGAGCGGGGTGCGCAGCCGGTGGGAGAGGTCGGCGGCGAGTTCGCGTTCGTTGGCGAGGAGCTGGACGACCTGGTCGGCCATCGAGTTGAAGGCGACAGCGGCCGACTTGAGTTCGGGCGGGCCCTCCTCGGCGACGCGGACGCCGAGGCGGCCCTCGCCGAGTTCGTGGGCGGCGCGGGCGAGGCGCTGCGCAGGGCGGACCATGCGGATGCCGAGCCGGTCGGCGACGGCGAGGGAGCCGACGATGAGGGCGACGCCGACGCCCGCGAGGACGAGCCAGGCGGTGGCGACGCCGTTGGTGACCTCGCCCTCGGGGACGAAGAGTTCGACGACGGCGACCTGGCCGCTGCTGAGCGCGGTGGGCTGGAGCAGGGCGTAGCCGCCGGGGACTTCGGCGATGGAGGCGCGGCCGAGGGTGCGGGTGGTGGCCAGTTCGTCGGCCCCGGCCCGGCGGGTGCCGATCTCCAGGGGCTGCCCGTCGGGCGTGGCGGGCGGGACGTGCACGGCGAGGCGTCCGGCGGCGCCGTCCTCGGTGGTGGCGACGGCCTTCTCCAGCTCGACCCGGTCGGTGGTGATCGCGAGGACCGGGGCGAGCCCGGCGCCGCGCCGCTCGGCGTTGGAGAAGGCCCGGTCGCGGGCCATCTCCTTGACGACGAGACCGAGGGGTACGGCGAAGGCGATGACGACCATGGCGGTGACGGCCAGCGACACCTTCACGAGGGCCCATCTCACTGCTGGTACTCCCGGGGCGGTTCCAGCTTCACGCCGACGCCGCGCAGGGTGTGGAGGTAGCGGGGCCGGGCGGCCGTCTCGCCCAGTTTCCGCCGCAGCCACGACAGGTGGACGTCGATGGTCTGGTCGTCCCCGTACGCCTGCTGCCACACCTCGGCGAGCAGTTCCTTGCGCGGGACGACCACGCCGGGCCGCCCGGCGAGGAAGGCGAGCAGGTCGAACTCGCGCCGGGTCAGGTCGAGGGGGACGCCGTCGAGTTCGGCCTGGCGGCGCAGCGGGTCGATGGCGAGCCCGCCGACGCGGATCTCGGTCGTCGGCGCGGGCTCCCCGGACACGGCCCTGGCCCGGCGCAGCACGGCGGCCATCCGGGCGGTGAGGTGCTCGACGGAGAAGGGCTTCACGAGGTAGTCGTCGGCGCCGGCGTGCAGGAGCCGTACGATCTCCGCCTCGTCGTCCCGGGCGGTTGCGATGATCACCGGTACGTCGGTGATGCCGCGCAGCATCTTCAGCGCCTCGGACCCGTCCAGATCGGGCAGACCGAGGTCCAGGACGACCACGTCGAAGCGGAAATGGGCGACCTCGCGCAGCGCCTCCAGGGCGGTGCCGACGCTCCGTACGGTGTAGGAGGCTTCCGTCAGCTGCCGGATGAGGGCCGAGCGTACGAACTGGTCGTCCTCGACCACGAGCACACTTGCCATGGGCCGCACCGTACGCCATTCGGGGGACACCCCGGGCACCCCGCACCTTCCGGTCCGCGCCGGGCGGGCGTGGTGCAGTATGGCCCCGATGCGAAGAGGACTCGTTCACGCCCTGGCCTGGTCGCTCGCCACCGGCGCGGCGGTCACGCTCTCCTGGTGGGGAGTGCACACGGTGCTGTCCGGCACGGTCTACGACCCGCCGCTCGCCCTGCCGCTCCCGGTCGGCACCCAGGCCGGTCCTGGCCCGGACGAGACGTCCATCGGCGACCCGGTGACGGCCTCGACGCGCCGCCCGGAGAGCACTCCCCCGCCCACCGCTCCCCCGTCCTCGCCGTCCGCTCCGGCCTCTCCGGCCGCGACCGGCCCGGCGGCCGGGGCCGCGCCGTCCACGACCCCGCCCCGCACCCCGCCGTCCGCCACTCCGGCACCGACCACGTCCACGCCCTCCCCCTCCGGTTCCTCGCGGGTGCAGAGCTATCCGGTGGACGGCGGCCGGGTGACCTTCGACCTGGGCGAGTCCTCCGCCGAGCTCGTCTCGGCGATCCCCGCCTCGGGCTGGCAGATGCAGGTGTGGAAGCAGCCGACGTGGATCCGGGTGACCTTCACCCAGGGCGGCCGCGAGATCTCGGTGTTCTGTCTCTGGCACGACTCGGCGCCCCGCGTGCAGATCGAGGAACGCGCGGTCTGAGGCCCGCCCGTCGGGTCCGGCCTGCCCTGCCCGGTCCGGCTCAGCGGAAGACGGAGGGCGGCGGCTCGGGCGACGCCTTCGCGGTCGCGTCGGTGACCGGGGTGGCGCCGCCGGTGAAGTCGGCGAGGGCGCGCCCGTGTTCGACGCGTCCGGGGTGCGGGTCGGTGGCGACCCGGCGGGTCAGGTCGGCGACGGGCAGTTCGCGGCCGGAGGCGACGAGGATCGCGTTGCCGAAGCGGCGGCCGCGGAGCACGGTCGGGTCGGCGATCAGGGCCAGTTCGGGGAAGACGGCGGCGGCGGTGGCGATCTGGCCGCGGAGGTGGGTGAGCGGCGGCCCGTCGGCGAGGTTGGCGGCGTACGTGCCTCCGGGCCGCAGCGCGCGCCGTACCTCGTCCAGGAACTCGGTGCTGGTGAGGTGGGCGGGGGTGCGGGCGCCGCGGAAGACGTCCGCGATGATCAGGTCGGCCCAGCCGTCCGGGACCTTGGCGAGTCCGGCGCGGGCGTCGGTCGAGCGGACCCGGATCCGGGCGCCGGGGTCGAGCGGCAGCTCGCGGCGGACGAGGCGGACCAGGGGCTCGTCGATCTCGACGACCTGCTGGGTGGAGCGGGGCCGGGTCGCGGCGACGTACCGGGCGAGAGTGAAGGCGCCGCCGCCGAGGTGCACGGCCTGGAGGGGGCGGCCGGGCGGGGCGGCGAGGTCGGCGACATGGCCGAGCCGCCGCTGGTACTCGAAGGTGAGCGCGGCGGGGTCGTCGAGGTCCACGTGGGACTGGGGGGCGCCGTCGAGGAGCAGTGTCCAGGCACGGGGGCGGTCGCGGTCGGGTATCAGTTCGGCGAGCCCGCCGTCGACGGTCTCGGAGACGGCGCCGGCCGCCGCCCGCTCGCGCTGCTTGTTCCTGGCCATCCGTCCATTATCGGCCGGACGGGCGCGGGGCCGGTCAGTGACAGCCGTCGGCCGCCTCGATGAGGCGGGCCGCCTCGCCGAGGGCGCGGCGCAGGACGGCGGGGTCGGTGACGGGGCCGGTGTCGCAGGGGGGCAGTAGCCAGCCCGCCGGGCGGGGGGCGTCGCCGGCGGGCTCGGGCAGTTCGGGGAGCTCCGGGAGGCGCAGCCCTCGGCCGGAGGTGCGGGTACAGGCGCTGCCGGGGAGGTCCCAGGCGGCGGCGGTGCCGGGCGGGACGAGGAAGCCGAGGGTGTCGCAGGTGCCGTCGTGGAGCACGGGCCCGACGGCGGGGCCGGCGCCCCGGCGGCGGAGGATGTCGACGGCCTCCAGGCCCTGCCGGACGGGCACGGTCACCAGGTCGCAGGGCTCGTCGGCCCCGGCGCGGCCCGGGGTCCCGGTGGCCTCGGTGGTCGTCACGGTCGTCACGGTCGTCTCGAAAGGCGCGGCGTTCTCGGACATGGACCCCTCCTCGCTTCCCGGAGGAGACACGTTCCGTCCCTCCCATACGGTTCAACGCCCGTGCGCGTCAACGGCTACGGCGGCACGCCGCCGCAAAGGATGGCAGTTCATGGCAGATCACAGGCGAGATATCCGATTTGTAGCCAAACTCTGCGTAGGCATCCGGTCACAGCAGGTACGTTCATGCCGCCGGAACACCCGGCAGCACCAGGAGAGGGCTCGGCCATGGCCATGTCACGGGCAGTTCCCAATCTCGCCTTCCGACGGCTCCGCGGTCAGCACTCCCCCGCGGAGTTCGCCGCCTTGGTCCGCCGGGCGGCACGGGAGATCGGCGAACAGGTCGCGTGCGACGCCCGCTACATCGGGCGCGTGGAGGCGGGCGAGATCCGCTGCCCGAACTACGCGTACGAGCGGGTCTTCCTGCACATGTTCCCCGGGCTGAACCTTGCCGACCTGGGTTTCTCTGCGCGGGAGGCGGTACGCGGCCGACGGCAGGCCGCCCCGGCCGGGGCCTCGGGGCCCCCCGCCCTCCCGACCCGGAACGATGAGGAGAGCGACGTGCTGCGTCGCGCATTCATGACGAGCGGCACCGCCACCCTGGCGGCCGCCTCCTGGGGACTCGGCGGCACCGCCGCGGCGATCCCCAGCCCCCGCGGCACCCACCGCATCGGCGAGGCCGAGGTCCACGCCGTCGAGGACGCCGTACGGCGCATCCGCCTGCTCGACGACCGGCACGGCGCCGACGGGCTCTACAAGGTCGCCGCCCAGCCGCTCCGCACCGCCTACGCCCTGCTCGACCAGGGCAGCGCGGCCCGCCGCTCCACCGAGGACCGGCTGCTCGCCGGCGCCGGCGAGCTGTCCCTCTCCGTCGGCTGGCTCGCCCACGACTCGGGCCGCCACGAGGACGCCCGCTCCCACTACGCCGAGGCCCTCGCCACCGCCCGGGTCTCCGGGAACGCGGCCCTGGAGGCGCACGCCTTCTGCAACACGTCCTTCCTCGCCCGCGACACCGGCCGCTACCGCGAGGCCGTCCGCGCCGCCCAGGCCGGACTCCGCGCCGCGGGACCGCTCGGCTCCCCCCGGCTGCTCGCCCTGCTCTCCCTGCGCGAGGCCGCCGCCTGGGCCGGACTCGGCGACCGCTCCGCCGCGGAAGAGTGCCTCGGCCGCGCCCACGAGCACTTCGGCCACGGCCACGCCGACCAGGACCCCGAGTGGATGTCCTTCTTCGGCGAGCCCGAACTGGAGGCCCTGGAGGCCCACTGCTGGGCCGCCCTCGGCGACTGGACCCGCGCCGCCCGCCACTCGTACCGCGCCACCGTCCTCCAACACCCCCGCTTCGCCCGCAACCTCGCCCTCTACCGCGCCCAACTGGCCGGCAACCTCGCCCGCGCCGGCCGCCGCGACGAGGCCGAGGCCGAGGCGCGGCGCGTGGCGGACTCCCTGGACGAGGGGATCGCGTCGGCGCGGATCCGGGGGTTGCTGGCGGAGACGCGGCTGATTCTCACGGGGGTGTGAGGCGGGATACGGGATCCAAAATCCAGCCTTCTGGATATTGGATCCGGGATCCCGGATCCAATATCCGGGATCCGAAATCCCAGCTCAGCCCTCCAGATGCCCCGTGTCGTTCCAGCGCCCGATCGCCGGTTCCCCGTACGCCCACCCGAGGACCGACAGGCTCGTCGGATCCAGGCGGATGCGGGCGGCGAAGGAGACGTCCTCGCCGAGCCAGCGGGCGCCGATGGAGCGGAGGATGTGGCCGTGGGCGAAGACCAGCACGTCACGGTCGGCCGAGCGGGCCCACGCCACGACCTCGTCGGCGCGGGCCGAGAGCTGGGCCAGGGACTCGCCGTCCGGGACGGCGTCGCGCCAGATCAGCCAGCCGGGGCGGAGCTCCTGGATCTGCGCGGGGGTGAGGCCCTCGTACGCGCCGTAGTCCCACTCCATCAGGGCGTCCCAGGGCTCGGCGCGCTCGCCGAAGCCGGCCAGGTCGCAGGTCTCGCTCGCGCGGATCAGGGGGCTGGTGCGGACCTCGACGCCGGGCAGGCCCTGCCAGGGGCCGCGGTGCAGGCGCTCGCCGAGCAGCTTGGCGCCGCGCCGGCCCTCGTCGAGCAGCGGGATGTCGGTCCTGCCGGTGTGGCGTCCGAGGAGCGACCACTCGGTCTGGCCGTGTCGGGCGAGCAGGATGCGCGGTGCCATGGGCGGGGCTCTCCAGAGATGTGCGCGGATACGGAGGTACGGGTGCCCTTCCGTCGGGTGCCCCTCCGGAGGGTCCCCTCCATCATCGCGCAGGTGGCCCGGGCGCGAACTCCCGGTGTCACCGGGCCGGAACCCGCCCGCGTTGTCAGTGCCGGATGCGAGACTTCCGCGGGTGAGCGCATCCCTGGACGACGGCGGGTCACGGCCGCCGCACACGACGGACCCCGTGCCGACCCCGGCGAGCCGCCGCAGGACGCGGGAGAGACTCGCCGAGCTGCGCGGCCCGGCGGTCCCGCCGCGCCCGCTGGACGCGCGGGCGCTGGCCGCGCTCGCGGCGAACCCGGGGTGCAGGCGCCGCGCGCTGCTGGACGGCGCGGGGGTGGACAAGGGGGCGCTCGCCTCACGGCTGGGCTCCCCCGCGCCGTTCGGGCAGTCGCAGTTCGCGATCGTGCGGGGCAACAGCTTCGAGGCGAAGGTGAAGGCGGACGGCGGGCGCGAGCTGCTGCGCCTCTTCGGCGTCGAGGACCCGGGGATCGTCTCCGTACCGGATCTGTCGGCGTCCGGGCCCGAGGGGCGGACCGCGCGGACGGCGCTCGCGCTGCGCGAGGCGACCGCGGCGGGCGGGTGGACGCTGCTCGACCATCCGCTGCTGACGCTGGAGGTGGCCGGTTCGCCCGTGCACCTGGAGCCGGACGCGGTGGTGGTGGATCCGGCCGGGCGGTGGACGGTCGTGGAGATCAAGTCGTTCCCGATGGTGGACGGGGCCGCGGACGCGTCGAAGGTGGGCGCGGCGGCCCGGCAGGCGGCGGTGTACGTGCTGGCGCTTGAGCGGGTGGCGGCGCTCACCGAGGGGGCCGAGATCGGCCACTCGGTGCTGCTGGTCTGCCCGAAGGACTTCTCGAACCTGCCGACGGCCTCCGTGGTGGACGTGCGCAGGCAGCGGGCGGTCACCCGGCGGCAGCTGGAGCGGCTGACCCGGATCGAGGAGATCGCCGGGGCGCTGCCGGAGGGGCTGAGCTTCGATGTGCGGGAGTGCTCGGCGGAGGAGCTGACGGCGGCCGTGGAGGCGGTTCCCCACGCGTACGCGCCGGAGTGCCTGACCGCGTGCGAGCTGGGCTTCCACTGCCGGTCGCGGGCCCGGGAGGCGGACGCGGTGCAGACCCTGGGCCGTTCGGTGCGGGGCGAGCTGGGCGGGCTGACCACGGTCGGGGCGGTGCTCGCCGCGGCGCGCGGGGAGCAGGGCGACCCGGAGGACCCGGCGGTGGCGGCGCTGCGCCGGGCGCGCGCGCTGCGGCAGGAGGCCCTGGGCGAGGCGGGGGCCGCGGCATGTCGCTGATCGCGCATCTGGCCCGGATGGAGGCCGTGGAGGCGGGCCGGGCGCAGCCCCTGGCGACCGTCCGGCACCGGCACCTCGGCGGGCGGCCGCTCGTCCTCGTGCCGCTGACCACCGCCGGTGAGGCGGGTGCCCCGCTGGGGGCGCTGGTCGGCACCGACCCGGAGGAGCCGCGGCTGCTCGTGGTGCCGCAGCCGCGGGACCGGGAGCTGCGGTTCGCGTTCCTGGCCGAGCTGGCCGAGGAGGTGCTGCCGTACGTCGACGGGTTCACGGACGCGGTGGAGCTGGTCGAGCGGAACGAGACGGATCCGGAGACCGGGAAGAAGGCGAAGGTCGAGGTCGAGCTGTGCGCCGACGCGCCGCAGCTGATCGTGCCGAGCCGGGCCGGGATCGAGTACGTACGGCTCCTGGGGCGGTCGACGCGGTTCCGGCGGACCGCCGAGCAGGACCCGGACACGCCGTATCCGGCACCCGCGCGCGTGCCGCTGCTCGGGCGCTGGCTGACCCATTACGGGGAGCGGGCCCGGGTGCCGGGCTCCTCGCTGCTGCTCGCGGCGACCGACCTGCTGAACCGGCACTGGGCGACCGGGCAGTCCTCCCTGGAGGACCAGCACCTGGGGGCGCTGCTCGCCTGGATCGACCCGTACGACGGGGAGCCGGGCGCCGAGGCCGCGTACCGGGCCGAGCTGGGGCGGGACGGGGACGGGCAGTTGCTGTGTCCGCCGGCCGGGCCCGCGACCGACCCGGCCTTCGACAACCAGCTCCTGGCGCCGGCGATCGAGGCGTACGACCGGGCCCGGCAGGCGGTCGGCGCCGCCGAGGACGGCGAGGCGGCCGACACGGCCCTCGCCGCCCTGCACCGGGCCGAGCGGGAGGTCCGCCGGCTGGTGGGCTCGCAGCTGAAGCCGACCTGGTACGCGACCTGGCGGGCGCTGGGCCTGCTGCGGGAGCTGCCCGAGGGGGGCAGGGTCGTGGACCGGTGGACCCGGGACCGCTGGTCGTTCACCGCGCACCGGGACCGGATCACCGCCGGGGAGCCGCCGCAGCCGCGCCGCGACGACGCGGTGACGGCCGCCGCGAAGCTCGCCGCGCGCGAGCAGGCGCAGGGGCAGTTGGACGCCCAGGAGGCGCTGGACGATCCGCTGGTGCTGGCCGGGCGGAGGCTCGCGGGCGAGGCGTTCACCGGCGAGGTCACCGAGGTGGTGATGGCGTGGACGGAGTCGAAGCGGCCCGCGCCGCGTCCTCTGCTGACCGTGCGTACGGAGGACCGGCCGCATCTGGACGAGGGCGTGAAGGTGTACCGCTCGCTCGGCGGGAAGCCGCAGTCGGCGCAGTTCGTGTCCCGCGAGGAGGACGGTTCGCTGGTGCTGCGGCTGCTGGACAAGATGGGCCGGTCGAAGGAGCCCGCGGAGGGCACGGTGCCGGAGAAGGGCGAGCGGATCGCCTGGACGCTCTTCGAGCACGACCAGCGGGTGGGGCCGAAGCTGCCCGACCCGGAGGAGACGCCGTGGACCCACGGCGGCCCGCCGCGCCACGCCGACACCGCCGAGCTGCCCGACGCCGTGACCCCCGAGGACCTGCTGTGACCCTGTACGACCCCGCCGTGCTCGACCCCGGCGCCGCGGCCGCGAAGGCGACGGCGGAGATCCTGGAGAGCACCCTGTACGGCTCCGCCCGGGGCGTCGTCGTCGACTCCCCGCCCGGCGCCGGGAAGTCCACGCTCGTGGTGCGGGCCGCGCTCGAACTGGCCGCCGCCGGGCGCCCCCTGATGGTGGTCGCGCAGACGAACGCGCAGGTCGACGATCTGGTGCTGCGGCTCGCCGAGAAGGAGCCGGACCTGGAGGTGGGCCGGCTTCACTCCAGCGACGGCGACCCGTACGACAAGGCGCTCGACGCGCTGGAACACGTACGGAAGTCGGCGAAGGCCGGGGACCTCGCGGGGCTGCCGGTGGTGGTGTCGACGGCCGCCAAGTGGGCGCACGTGAAGAACGTGGAGCCGTGGGCGCACGCGATCGTGGACGAGGCGTACCAGATGCGGTCGGACGCGCTGCTGGCCGTGGCGGGGCTGTTCGAGCGGGCGCTGTTCGTGGGCGACCCCGGGCAGTTGGATCCGTTCTCGGTGGTCGGGGGCGACCAGTGGGCGGGGCTGTCGTACGACCCGTCGGCGTCGGCGGTGTCGACGCTGCTCGCGCACAATCCGGAGCTGCCGCAGCACCGGCTGCCGGTGTCCTGGCGGCTGCCCGCGTCGGCGGCGCCGCTGGTGTCGGACGCGTTCTACCCGTACACGCCGTTCCGCTCGGGCACCGGGCCGGGCGACCGGCGGCTCGCGTTCGGCGTGCCCTCGGACGGCTCCGCGCCGGACCGGGTCCTGGACGAGGCCGCCGAGTCGGGCTGGGGGCTGCTCGAACTGCCCGCCCGGCACACCCCGCGCACCGACCCGGAGGCCGTGCACGCGGTCGCGCTGGTCGTCCGCCGTCTGCTGGACCGGGGCGGCGCGGCGGTCAGCGAGCGCTCCGACACGCCGGTGCCGCTGACCGCCGAGCGGATCGCGGTGGGCACCGCCCACCGCGACCAGGCGGCGGCCGTCCGCTCGGCGCTGGCGGCGCTGGGCGTGTCGGGCGTGACGGTCGACACGGCCAACCGGCTCCAGGGCCGCGAGTACGACGTCACGGTCGTCCTCCACCCGCTGTCGGGCCGCCCGGACGCCACCGCCTTCCATCTGGAGACCGGCCGCCTGTGCGTCCTGGCCTCCCGGCACCGCCACGCCTGTGTCGTCGTCTGCCGCGCGGGTGTCACGGAGCTTCTCGACGAGCATCCGTCGACGGAACCGGTCCAGTTGGGCGTCACGGTGAAGTTCCCCGACGGCTGGGAGGCGAACCACGCGGTCCTGTCGCACCTGGCGGAACACCGGGTGGCCTGGACGCCCTGAGTCTCAGGGGCGGTGCGTGGCCGCGCGGAGGACGGAGGCGCCGACGGGGGTGAGGGTGTGCAGGACGATCGCGGCGTGCCGACTGCTGGTGATGAGCCCGGCGTCGCGCAGGGCCGTGGCGTGCCGGCTGGCCGAGGCGGCGGAGACGCCCGCCGCGCGGGCGATCTCGCCGGTCGTCGCGCCGGTCGCGGCCGCGCACAGGGCGGCCGCCCTGGTCCGCCCGAGGAGGGTCGCGAGGGGCACGGACGGTTCGGCGGCGAGCCGGTGGTCCGGGGGCAGGGCGGCGGCGGGCCGGCGCACCGGGTAGCAGACGACCGGCGGGAGGTCCGGGTCGGCGAGGCTGGTCGGGGTGCGCCAGCAGAAGTAGGTGGGCAGGAGGGTCAGTCCGCGCCCGTCGAGGCGCAACTCCCGTTCGGCGGGCGGGAAGTCGACCTGTAAGTGCGGCGGCCGCCAGCGGATCGCGGGCCCCGCGCCGGCGAGCATCCCGCCGACGCCGCCGTCGAGGAACCCCCGCCCGAGCGCGGCCCGTTCGGCGTCGAAGCGGGAGCGGATGGAGTCGGCGTACGGGGCGATGCCGACGTCGTGGTACGCGCGCAGCAGCCGGACGAGCTCCCGGCGCTCCTCCAGCGTGCTGAGCCGCCCGGCCCACGGGGGCGCCCCGACGGTGCGGTCGAGCCGCGTCATCTCCTCGGACACCCGCCGCGGCGGGGTCGCCAGGATCGCGTCGAGACCGGCGGCGAGCCCGTCGACGCCCAGGCCCGGGGTCAGGAAGTCCGGGAAGTAGGCGGCGCGGGGGAAGAGCGGCAGGAGGATCGCGCGGAAGGCCCGTTCGAGCCCCTTCTCGCGCAGCCTGACCCGTACGGCCCTGAGCCAGCCCGCGTAGGCCCAGCGGCCGTCGCGGGTCTGGAAGCGGTGCAGGCTGGTGGCGATCTCCCAGAGCGGGTTCGGCGCGGGGGCGACCCGTACCGCTCCCAGGTCGGCCTCCCCGAAGTGGATGCGGAGCAACTCGTTCCCCCCGATGAACTCGGCTTTTTCGGTGAGCCGCAACAGCATCGCGGGGTTCCCCCGGAATCCGTCATGGTTGCCGAACGGCGCAGGACGACGGGCGTGTCCGTGCCGTCGGACCACCGAAACGGGAGGAAGAAGAACATGCGAACTCTCCAGAAGACCACGGCAGTCGCTCTCACCACCGGCGCGCTGGCCCTCGTCGGCGTCCTGGGCACGGCGGGCACGGCCGCCGCCGCCCCGGCCGGGGCGGAGCGGACGGCGCGGGCCGCCGCGGTGGACCCGGTCCTGCCGCCGGTCTACGGCTACCGCAACGTCTGGAAGGACGTGAACCACCGCCTCTACGCCGACGGGGACTCCCGGCGGCTCGGCATGCTCTACGCGAACACCTCCTACGCGGTGAGCTGCTGGAAGTACGGCGAGTCGGTGACCGCCGAGGGCACCACCAACAACGTGTGGATCCTCGTCAGGAACGGCGGCGGCACCTGGGGCTACTCCAGCGCCATCTACTTCTCCGGCAACAAGTACGCGAACCTCCCCGCCTCCGCGCGGTGCTGATCCCCGCCCCTGGGCACCTCTGACCAGCCCTGACCACCTCCGGAGCCGTGCGGCGCACCGCACGGCTCCGGAGGCGTTCCCCGGCGGGCTCCGGCGGTCTTGCGGGAACCGGGACAATGGGGGGTGGTCCGGGTATCCGGGCGGCACGTGCGCGAGGAGGAGCAGAGCATGGCGGAATCCGGGGAGTGGAGTGGGCAGCGGCGGCTGCGGCCGGCGCCGCTGGTCTTCGAGCCTGCCGAGGCGACCGCCGATCCGGAGCACTTCTTCGACCTGGAGTCGATCGAGGACCCGAAGGAGCTGCTGTCCCGGGCGACCGAGCTGACCCTGGCGTTCCGGGCGGCGACGGACCGGGCGGTGGAGTTCCAGGCCGTGGCGGCGGCGCAGCTCGCGGATCCGAAGCGGTTCGACCGGCTGACGGCGGCGGACGTGGCCGAGCGGGCCGCGTGGACCGAGGACTACGCGCGGAAGATGATCGAGTTCGGGCGGGATCTGATCCGTACGGACGGGCGTCCGGCGGAGGACTGACCCGGTCGGCGGAACAGGCGTTCGGCATATGCGGGGCGCACGATACTCCCCCGGTCGGGGCCCTGTCCGCGTTTCCGGAACTCTCGGCGTCCGCTTCGTCACGGGCGGTAGACCTGTCCGTATGACGACGACGACCTGGCTGCGCGACGAGACCCCGTACGACGTCTTCCGCTTCCTGCGGACGGGTGACGAGGACCGGCACCAGACCGCCCGGGTGACGGCGGACGGCGCCGCCTGGCTGGCCTCGGCGGCGGGCGGGGTCCCGGGGGCGGCGCTGGCCCGGTGGGAGGCGCGGCCGGAGTCTCCGGCGGTGCTGCCGTGCGGGGCGGCCTTCGACGTGGTCAACGTGGACCCGGTCTTCGGGCGGCGGATGCTGGACCGGCTGTGGGAGGAGGGCCCCGGCTCGGGGCCGGTCGCCGCGCACCGGGGCCGGATGCTGCTCTTCGCCGCGCCGGGCACGGCCCAGCGGCTGCCCGCGCTGCTCGACTGGGAGGAGTGGGGCGCGTCCGTGCCCCGGCCGCTCTGTCACGGGACGGGCGACGCGGTGACCGTTCCGCCGCTGGTCCCGGCGGGTGAGGAGTCCTCCCGGCCGCGCTGGCTGGTCGCCCCCGACACGCGGAACCCGTGGCTGCCCGGGCCCGAGGTGATGCTCTGGGCCTGTGTGCGGGCCGTCCGGATGGTTTCCGCCGCCGACGTGCGGGTATCGATTTTCGCTCCCGCCGTTCGGGGTGCTAATGTCTACGACGTCAGCAGGCGCCGCTAGCTCAGTTGGTTAGAGCAGCTGACTCTTAATCAGCGGGTCCGGGGTTCGAGTCCCTGGCGGCGCACCGACAGAGAAGGCCCCTCACGCGAGTGAGGGGCCTTCTTGTTGTTGCTGCCTACCGCGTCACTGCGGCGCCGGCGGGGTGATCTTCACGGTCCAGACGCCCGCCTCGCTGCGGTCGGCGACCTCGACGCGTACGCCCGTGCCGGGCACCGTGAGCGTCTCGCCGACCTCCATGGGCGCGTCCGCCAGCGGCGGGTAGACCGAGCGCTCCCAGCACGCCTCGGTGGACGGGTGGGCGTCGACGACCTGGACCGGGCCGTCGCCGGAGGCCGCGCCGGCCCGCACCCGGTAGAGGAGGACGCCCTCGGTGCAGGTGTCGGCGTCGTTGCCGGTCGCGGCGCGCGCCTCGATCGCGAGGACGCTGTCCGGGCCGGTGCGGACGACGGCCAGCCGGGTCCCGCGCGCGGTGGGCGTCGCCGGGGCGGCGGAGACGGCCTCCAGGCCGACCACCCGCGGCTCGCCGCCCTGGACGCAGGTCACCTGGGTGCGGTCGAGCCAGCCCAGCTTCCACTTGTGCCAGCCGAAGGGGTCGGGGGCGAGCCCGAACTGGCTGCCCATGACGTCCCAGTCGCCCACGTGGGTGTCCCAGTCGCCCTTGCCGTCGGCGGGCCGGCGGTAGAGGTCGGGCAGGTCGAAGACGTGCCCGGTCTCGTGGGCGAGGACGTTCCGGTCCGGCGGGTGCCGCTCGAAGACCGTGACGACCCGCCGGATCCCCTTGCCGTCGGCCTCCAGCGGGCGGTCCAGGTTGACCACCTTGGTGGCGTCCGAGTCCACGCCGGGCGCGTCCGGGTCCGCGACCAGGTAGACGACGTCGTACCGGGAGAAGTCCACGGAGTCGTCGACCGCGGCGATCGCGTCCCGCAGGTACGCGGCCCGCTTCCCGGAGTCCCAGTCACGCCGTATGTCGTAGTCCGTCGACGGGCGGGGCATCGGCGTCCAGGTGGTGCGGGGGTGCGGGCGCAGGGTGAACCGCCCGTAGGAGGCCCGCTGGAAGAACTCGGTGGTGGCCGGGAAGTGGTCGGCGGTCAGCTCCTCCGGCGTGGTCAGCGGGGTGGCGTCCGGGAACGACAGGAAGATCATGACCGCGTCGAGCGCGCGCTCGGGGCGCGGATAGGAGCCGTTCCAACTGGAGAGGCCGAGCGAGTGGTGGGCGGCGGTACGGGGCAGGGCGCAGGGACCGGCCGAGGGCGCGGCCACGGCGGGCCCGGCGACCAGGCCGGTGGCCGCGAGCGCGGCGAGTGCGGTGAAGGAGGCGGCTCCGGCGCGCAGCCTGGAGCGCTCCACTCCCCCGGGTGGCTGCTGACCCTCCACGTGGACCTCCGGTTCGCGAGTGCGGGACACCTCCACCACCTTGTGATGTTTCGCGGCGTTTCGCATGTTTCCGCTGCCCCGGTCGGGTGAGAGGGTGGCGCGAGGTGGACGCGAGACGGGCAGGCTTCAGCTCACGGAAAGTCACATTCGGTCATCCCCGCGACGCCGTGCGTCAGACCCGGCCGGAAACGGTCGAGGAGGCGGCGCCCGGTGGCCGGCCTCACACCGGCCGGGCCCCCGGCCACCCGCCCCGGAGCTGGAACGGCCCCCCGGCCTGGCTCTATGATCGGCAGACTTGTCCCAGGCCGACCATCCCGACCACATGTGAACGGCCCCCCTGCACCACGGGAGCGAGCGGTGAGCGGAACCCCCGAAGGACCGGTACACCCAGATCCGCCCGGCATCCCGCCGGCCCGTCCCGCACTCACGGAGCGTGAACTCCGCGACTACCGGGCAGCCTTCAGCGCCTCCCGGCTCGCCATGGCCCTCGTGGACCGCGACGGCCTGGTCGTCGCCGCCAACGACTCCCTCGGCGCCCTCCTCGGCACCGACAGCGCCGCCCTGCGCGAACAGGCCGCCGCCGACCTCGTGGACCTCGCCTCCGACGGACGCACCTGGCACGCCTACCGCGAGGTGCTGCGCGGCCGCCGCTCCCGCTTCCGCTGCACCCGCCGCCTCAAGCACCCCGACGGGCGCAAGCTGTGGGCCGAGGTCACCGTCGCCCCGGTCCCCGACACCGGCCGGGTCCTCCTCTCCGTCTCGGACATCAGCGACCGGCGCGAGCTCCAGGCCCGGCTGCGCCACCTCCAGATGCACGACCCGGTGACCCGGCTGCCCAACCGGGCGCTCTTCTTCGAGCGCCTCTCCTCCGCCCTGGAGACCGCGGCCGCCGAGAGCGCCGAGGCGGCCACCGGCGCGGGCGGCCCGATCGAGCCGGCCGGCGCGCCGGGGCCGTACCGCGCGCACCACGCGTATCTGTCGTATCAATCGCACCGCCATGGCAGAACAGGGCGGATCGGGCTCTGCTACCTCGACCTCGACGGCTTCAAGGCGGTCAACGACACGCTCGGGCACCGGGTCGGCGACCGGCTGCTCGCCGCCGTCGCCGGGCGGCTCACCGAGTGCGCCGACACCGCCGGCTACACCCGCAGCGGGGGCCATCTGGTGGCCCGGCTCGGCGGCGACGAGTTCGCCCTCCTCGTCGAGGAGTCCACCGGGACGGAACAACTCGCCGACCTGGCCCGCTCGGTGCTCGACGCGCTGGAGCGGCCCTTCGACCTCGGCGGGCAGCGGCTCTCGGTCTCCGCCTCGATCGGCGTCGTCGAGCGCACCGCCGTCGGCACCACCGCCACCGGGCTGATGCAGGCCGCCGACACCACGCTGTACTGGGCCAAGGCCGACGGCAAGGCCCGGTGGACGCTCTTCGACCCCGAGCGCAACGCGCACCGGATGACGCGCCAGTCGCTCTCCTCCACGCTCCGCCCGGCGGTGGAGCGCGGGGAGTTCGCCCTGGAGTACCAGCCGCTGGTCGACCTGGCGGGCGGGGCGGTGCGCGGGGTGGAGGCGCTGGTGCGGTGGAACCATCCGCAGTTCGGCATGCTGCCGCCGAATCGGTTCGTCGGGATCGCCGAGGAGGACGGCTCGATCGTCGAGCTCGGGCGGTGGGTGCTGCGCGCCGCCTGCGAGCAGGCCCGGCAGTGGCAGAAGGACCATCCGCGCGAGCGCCCGCTGTTCGTCTCGGTGAACGTGGCGGTCCGCCAGGTCTGGGACTCTGACCTGGTCGCGGACGTGGCGGGGATCCTCGCCGAGACCGGGCTCGCCCCGCACCTGCTCCAGCTGGAGCTGACCGAGTCCGCGGTGATGGGCTCGGCGGGCCGCCCGCTCCAGGCCCTCCAGGCGCTCAGCGACATGGGCGTGCGGATCGCCATCGACGACTTCGGCACCGGCTACTCGAACCTGGCCTATCTGAGCCGGCTGCCGGTCTCCGTCCTCAAGCTGGACGGCTCCTTCGTGCGCGGCTTCCAGGACGAGGAGCACGCCAACCCGGCGGACGAGCTGATCGTGGAGGCGCTGGTGCAGCTCGCCCACCGGCTGGGCCTCACGGTGACCGCCGAGTGCGTGGAGACCGCCGGGCAGGCGGCGCGGCTGCGGCGGATCGGCTGCGACACCGGGCAGGGCTGGCTCTACTCGCGGGCGGTGGCCCCGGACCGTATCGCCGAGATGATCGAGGGCACGACGACGCTGCGGGTCTGAGCCCCGCCGGGCGGCCTGCGGGCATGGAACTGCCCCCGGCCGGAGGGACATTCCGGGCGGGGGCAGTGGTTCATGCGGTGTTACGGGCGGTCAGGGCTCAGCAGGCGCCGAGGTCCTGCCAGACGCCCCACTCACCGGTGGTGCCGGGGGCCTCGTTCTGGGTCCACCACTTGGCCTTGTACTTGCGGCCGTTGTGGGCGACCTCGTTGCCCGCGTTGTAGACCGTGCCGGCCACGTACGCCGGGACCGTGCCGCAGCCCGAGGTGGGCGGCGTGGTCGGGGGCGTGGTGGGCGGGGTGGTCGGCGGGGTCGTGGGCGGGGTGGTCGGAGGCGTGGTGGGCGGGGTGGTCGGCGGGACGGTGGTGCCGCCGAGCGCGGTGTTGATCTGGGTCAGCAGGGTGGCGTTGTTGTCCAGGCCGAGGAGCGAGTACATCATCGCGCCGCCGAGACCGCGCTGCTTGCCGTAGTTCACGCGCTCCTGGATGGCCTTCTGGTTCAGGCCGGTGAAGAACTCGCCGTCCTTGTAGAAGTACGCGGACTTGGCCTGGTCGTCCCAGAAGGTGGTCGCCGCGTTGTCGACGATGCCGCCGAGCTCCTTGTAGTGGGCGATGCCGGCCTGCTGCGAGAGCGGGCGGGCGCCCGAGCCGCCGGTGGCGGACTGCGCGAGACCGTTGGAGGCGCCGGCGGGCACGCCCTTCCAGCCGCGGTAGTAGAACTCGTAGCCCAGCGTCAGCTTGGCGGCGGGGAAGCCGCCGGTGATGCCGTAGGTGGGGTTGCCGTCGATCCAGGAGTCGATGGCGGCGTCGATCGAGTACTTCTCCTGGCCCGGCGCGATCACGTCGGTCGGGTCGTTGGAGCCGGAGTACAGCGGGGACTGGTGGTACGTCGGCCCGTCGCCGTCCCAGGCGCCGTGCATGTCGTACGTCATGATGTTCGCGTAGTCGAGGTACGCGCCGATCTTGTCCGTCTCGATGTACTTGATCTTGTCCTGGCCGGCCGGGAGGGCCGCGGTCAGCATGTACTTCTTGCCGCCGTTGGCCGTGCCGTACGCGTCGAGCTGCTTGCGGAACTCGGCGAGGAGCAGCGTGAAGTTCTGCTTGTCCTCGGGGCCGTAGTGGTTGCCCAGGTGGCCGCCGGAGGAGCCCGGGTACTCCCAGTCGATGTCGATGCCGTCGAAGATGCCGGCCGCCGTGCCCGCGCCGCCGAAGCCGCCCTCGACGGGCAGGTCGCCCTTGATGTACTGGTTGATGCAGGAGGCGACGAGCTTCTTGCGGCTCGCGTCCGTCTTCGCCGCGTCGTGGAAGTACTTGGAGTAGGTCCAGCCGCCCAGCGAGATGTTGATCTTCAGGTGGGGGTACTTCGCCTTCAGCTCCTTGAACTGGTTGAAGACGCCCACGATCGGCTGGTCCCACTTGTCGGCGACGCCGTCGACGGAGTCGGCCGCGGAGAAGGACTTCTGGTAGTCGGCGTAGGAGTCGCCCGCGCCGTCGCCCGCGTTCGGGTTGTTGTCGTCACCCGCGGCCTTGTTGGCCTGGAAACACGTGAGGTTCGTCGGGTGGATGTTGCCGAACGAGTAGTTGATGATGTCCAGCTGGCTCGCGATGCCCCGCGTGTCGAGGTGCTTGGGGTAGAACGCGTTGCCGTACACGCTCCACTGGTCGTAGTACGCGATGCGCACGCCGCCGGCGGAAGCGGTGGTCGAGGCGTCGGCGGCCTGGGCGGAGCCGAGGCCCGCGGTCGCGGCGAGAGCGCCGGCGGCGAGGGCCGAGCTGAGCAGCGCGGCGATCAATGACTTACGGGGGTGCACGAGCGTCCTCCGATGGGGGGTACTGGTGGTGCCGTACAGGAGTTGGAGCAGTGATAGCCCCCGTGTGAAGGGTGCGTCAATGGTCTGAACCAGATTGAGGACTAGACCAATTTGAGGGTGAAAACCCTTGTCAGAGGCGTGCAGCACAAAACGAAACCGCCCGCCACCATCGGTGACGAGCGGTTTAAGGTTCGCTTAGGGAAGCCGGAGGGTTGGTTCGGTCATGAACCAAACCGTCATACGGAATCCCGGATTCAGCCCCGCGCCGGATCGAGGAAGGGCAACCCGTAGGCGTCCGCGATCAGTTCGTAGCTCCGCAGCCGGGCCTCCCCGCCGTGCGCGTTGGCCGTGAGCATCAGCTCGTCCGCGCCGGTCCGCTTCCGCAGCTCGTCGAGGCCCGAGCGGACCGCGTCCGGGGTCCCGTACACGACGTTCGCCAGCCAGCCGTCGGCGAACTCCCGCTCCGCCGGGGAGAATCCGTACGCCTCCGCCTCCTCCGGCGTCGGGATGAGCCCCGGCCGGCCGGTGCGCAGCCGGAGCATCGACAGCGCGCCGGTGAGCACCTGGCGGTACGCCTCCTTCTCGTCGTCCGCGGCGAGCGCGCCGACGCCGATCAGGGCGTAGGGCTCGTCGAGGACCGCGGAGGGGCGGAAGGACTGCCGGTAGAGGTCGAGCGCGGGGATCGTGTTGCGCGCCGAGAAGTGGTGGGCGAAGGCGAAGGGCAGCCCGAGGAGTCCGGCGAGCCGCGCACTGAAGCCGGAGGAGCCGAGCAGCCAGACCGGCGGCCGGCCCTTCGGGCCCTGCACGGGGCCGGGGACGGCGTGGATCCGGGCGTACGGGTGCCCGTCCGGGAAGTCGTCGTCCAGGAACCGGGTCAGCTCCGAGAGCTGCTCCGGGAAGTCGTCGGCGCCCTCGTTGAGCGTGTCGCCGCGGCGCAGGGCGGCGGCGGTGGCGCCGTCGGTGCCGGGGGCGCGGCCGAGACCGAGGTCGATCCGGCCCGGGGCGAGCGCCTCCAGGGTGCCGAACTGCTCGGCGATCACCAGCGGGGCGTGGTTGGGGAGCATCACGCCGCCGGAGCCGAGGCGGATGCGGCTGGTGTGGGCGGCGAGGTGGGCGAGGATCACGGCCGGGGAGGAGGAGGCCACCCCGGGCATCGAGTGGTGCTCGGCCACCCAGTGGCGGTGGTAGCCGCGCCGCTCGGCGAGCCGGCTCAGCTCCACGCTGGTGGCGAGCGACCGGCTCGCGGTGGAGCCGCTGCCCACCGTCACCAGGTCGAGCACGGAGAGGGGTACGGGGGAGGCGCCCCGCGCCTCTCCGCGTACGGGGTCGCCCGCCGTGCCCGCGTCCGCCGTGCCCGCGCCCGCCGTGCCCGCGTCCGCCTGCCTGCCGGTCTCGCTCACCGTCCGGTCCTTCCTCCGTGGGAGTACGTCCATCGGATCCGCAACAGGGGTGCGGGGGCGCTTATTCCGGGGCGAACGGGGCGCGTGGGGTGAGCGGTGCCACATTCCGGCCAGGGGAGGATCGGCGTCCGGGTCCGCTTCCCCACAGAAAATCTTCCTTTCGCCCCGAACCAAACACCTGCGCGAACGGGGGTCCGCACGCCCCTGACCTGAGACTCTTCGCGCCATTCCTGCCCCTGGCATATGCCAGGGTGGCGCGTCCCAGTACAGGGCCCCGCTCCTCCGCATGTTTCTCGCCAACAGCCGCCCCGTGGAGGGCCCTTGGCGGCTATCGTGGTAACGAA
Source organism: Streptomyces sp. NPDC059201 (assembly GCF_042754585.1). Lineage (NCBI taxonomy): Bacteria > Bacillati > Actinomycetota > Actinomycetes > Kitasatosporales > Streptomycetaceae > Streptomyces > Streptomyces sp. NPDC059201. The sequence goes on along the minus strand of NZ_JBHZBB010000012.1, from coordinate 160,300 downwards.
GCTTGCGGTCACAACCTGGTAGGGGGAAACCGTGGCGCTGAAGCCCGAGCCCACCGCGCCGTTCCACTCGGTGCAGTACGCCCTGCGCGTCTTCGAGACGGTCTCGCGCCACGGCGGCGGGGTGTCGGACGTCCAGATCGCCCGGGAGACCGGACTGCCCGTCCACCACCTGTCGCCGCTGCTCCTCATGCTCCGGCGCGAGGGGTACGTCGAACAGGTCTCCGACGGCGCGTATGTCATCGGGGACTCGCTGGTCCTCCTCGGCTCCGGATCGACCCGGCGGGAGGCCCTGGAGGCCAAGCTCCAGGAGACCCTCTCCGAGCTGCGCGACTCCGTCGGGGCGGCGGTCTACATCAGCCGGTACATCGACGGCGAGGTGCGGATCACCCAGTTCGCCGACGGGCCGCGCACGCCCAAGGTCAACGAGTGGGTGGACTTCCGCTCCGCCGCCCACGCCAGCGCGGTCGGCAAGTGCCTGCTCACCCAGCTCGACCTCAACGGGCGGCGCGACCACCTCTCCCGGCACAAGATCGCCCGGCTGACCTCGCGCACGATCACCAACGAGAAGGTGCTCTTCTCCAAGCTGGACAGCCAGCCGCCCACCGTCCCGGTCCTCGACCTCCAGGAGTACGCCGTCGGCACGGTCTGCGCGGCGGTGCCCCTGACGGCCGGCTCCGCCGTGGGCTGCCTGGCGCTCTCGCTCCCGATCGAGCACGCGCACCGGCTGCGCTCGGCCGCCGACACGCTGAACCGGCGGGCGGCGCCGGTGGTGCTGTCGCTGGCGATCTGAGGCGTACGTCCGAGGCGCACGCCTGAGGCGTACGGGGGTATCCCGGCGGCGTGGTCACGAGCACCCGCCGGGACCAGGTAGTATTTTCTCTGTCAGCAGGCGCCGCTAGCTCAGTTGGTTAGAGCAGCTGACTCTTAATCAGCGGGTCCGGGGTTCGAGTCCCTGGCGGCGCACAGACGGGAAGAGGCCCCTCGCGGAAGCGAGGGGCCTCTTCTGTCATGCCTGTCATGCCTGCCGCGCCTGTCATGCCTGGAGGTAGGTGAGGACGGCGAGGACGCGGCGGTGGGTGTCCTCGGCCGGGGGCAGGTCCAGCTTGGCCAGGATGTTGCCGATGTGCTTGCCGACGGCGGCCTCGGTGACGACGAGCCGGCGGGCCACCTCCCCGTTGGAGTGCCCCTCCGCGACCAGCGCCAGGACCTCCCGCTCGCGCGGGGTCAGCGCGGCGAGCGGGTCCCGGCGGCGGCGCAGCAGCTGCCGTACGACCTCCGGGTCGACGACCGTGCCGCCGGCGGCGACCCGGTCCAGGGCGTCCACGAACTCCTCCACCTGCCCGATCCGGTCCTTGAGCAGATAGCCGACGCCGGTGCCGTCGCCCGAGTCCAGGAGGTCGGCGGCGTAGTCCCGCTGCACGTACTGGCTGAGGACGAGGACCGGCAGGCCGGGGCGCTCGGCGCGCAGGGCGACGGCGGCCCGCAGTCCCTCGTCCTGGAAACCGGGCGGCATCCGCACGTCGGTGAGGACCACGTCCGGGTCGTGGGCGGCGACCGCCGCGCGCAGCGCCTCCGCGTCGCCGACCGCGGCCACCACCTCGTGGCCGAAACGCGACAGCAGGCCGATCAGTCCCTCGCGGAGGAGGACCCCGTCCTCGGCGAGGACGACGCGGAGGGAACGCGGCACGGGATCTCCACTCGTAGGACGGTCGGCCCGCCCGGCGGGCTGGTGATCGTCAGTGTGCCATCGAGGACGGCGAGCCGGTCGGCGAGTCCGGTGAGCCCGGAGCCCCGGGCCGGGTCGGCGCCGCCGCGCCCGTCGTCCTCGACGGTGAGGACGAGGACGCGGCCGTCGTGGCGGGCGCCGAGGCGGGCGCGGCCGGCGCCGCTGTGCCGGTCGACGTTGGCGAGCGCCTCGCGGCCGGTGAAGTAGGCGGCGCTCTCGACGGGGCCGGGCAGCCGGGGCAGGCCGTCGAGGGCGGTGTCGACGGGGACGGCGGTACGGTCGGCGGCGTCGGCGAGGGCCGGGCCGAGGCCGTAGTCGGCGAGGACCTGCGGATGGATGCCGTGGATCAGCTCGCGCAGCTCCGCGAGGACCTGCCCGGCCTCCTCCTGCGCCTGCGCGAGCCGCTCGGCCAGCGGGCCGCCCGGCGGGGCGTCGAGGCGGGCCAGGCCGAGGGTCATGGTGAGCGCGACGAGCCGGTGCTGGGCCCCGTCGTGGAGGTCCCGCTCGATGCGGCGGCGCTCGGCCTCGAAGGCGTCCACGAGGCGGGCCCGGGAGGCGATGACCTCGCCGAGCCCGTCGCGCTCCCCGGGTGCGGGTGCGAGCAGGGCGCGTGCGAGGGCGCCGCGCCCGACGGCGTACAGCCCGAGGGGGTAGCTGAGGACGAGGAGGGCGAGCGCGCCGACGGCGGCGGCGAAGGCGGCGGGGTAGGTGGTGACCAGGACGGTCTTGAGGAGCTTGGTCTCGTGCCCGTCGGCGGCGAGGAGGAGCGGGGCGGCGAGGAGGGTGCCGGGGGCGAGGACGAGGAGGGCGAGGGCGGCGGCGTCGAGGGGCCAGAGGACGGTGGCGTAGAGCAGCCCGTACGCGAGCTCCCGCCACGTCGCGCGCTCCGCCGCCCGCACCCGCACCCAGGCGCCGAGGCCCGGCGCGGCGGGGACCCGGTGCGGGTCGGCGACGGGGGCCCGGTCCACCAGCCGCAGCCGGGCCCGCTCGGCGCCGCCGAGCGCTACGCCGCCGAGCAGGAGCAACGGGATCCCCACGAGCAGCAGCGAGGCGAGGAGGAGGATGAGCAGCACGACGAAGGCGATCCCCCCGCCGACGATCCCCGTCACCACATAGGCCCCACTCCGCCAAGGCCCGCCCCCGAACGGATACCACCAGCCCTCACGCACTCCCATGAAGCCCACCGTAGGCGCCCGTCCCGCGACGCCCTCCGCCGCACCCCCGCGCCTGCGGGACGGCGCCCTTCGCTGCACCCCCGTGTGCGCCCGCGCCTGCGGGACGGCGCCCTTCCGCCGCACCCCCGTGTGCGCCCGCGCCCGCGGGACGGCACCCTTCCGCCGCACCCCCGTGTGGGCCCGCGCCTGCGGGGCGGCGCCCTTCCGCCGCACCCACCCCCGTGTGGGCATGCGTCCCGCTAGGGGCGGGACGGGTGGGCACACGGGACGGCGCCCCTTGCCGGGCCTAGGCTTTCCGCGCCTGAACCCGCACCCCGTGTACGGCGCGGTACTGGTGCGGGTCCAGGCAACGGGAGCGGAGGCACCCGCGAAGGGTGCCGTTCCGTTGTGCCCACCCGTTCCGCCCCAGCGGAACGATTGCCCACAACGCAACGGCGGCGGCGGCCGCGCCGGCCCGGGCGCGGGGGTGGGCGCCGCCCCGGCGGAACGGGTGCCCGCAACGGAACGGCGGCGCCCCGGCGGGACGGATGCCCGCAACGAAACGGCGCGGTCAGGGTGGTTCGGGGTGGGGGTGTTGGGAGTGGAGGGTGGGTCGGGAGTGGGGGGTTAGGGGTTCGTAGGGGGAGGTGGGGGTGGGGCGCCACCAGACGGGGTCTTCGCAGAGGTAGGAGGCGCGGCGGAGGGCCAGCCGGTGGATCTTGTTGGTGGCGGTGAGGGGGAGGGCGGGCATGACGCGGACGAAGCGCGGGGGCATTTTCGTGCCCAGGTCCGGTTGGGACTCCAGGAAGGCCGCGAAGGCTGCCGGGTCGAAGGACTCCCCTGGGTGGAGCGTCAGGGCCGCCATCACCTGGTCGCCCGCCACCGGATCCGGGATCGCGTAGACCGCCACGCCCGCCGCCCGGTCCCAGCGGGACAGGATCGCCTCGATCATCGCCGCGGCGAGGTTCTCGCTGTCGACGCGGAGCCGGTCGTCGGTGCGGCCCGCGAAGTAGAGGAAGCCGGCCTCGTCCCGGTAGAAGAGGTCGCCGGTCCAGTACCAGCCGCCGCGCCGCCGCGCCGCCTCCGCGGCCGGGTTGCGCCAGTAGCCCTCGAAGGTTCCGGTGCCGCCGCGGTTGACGAGTTCGCCGATGGCCTCGTCGGCGTTGAGGAGACGGCCGGCGGGCGAGAAGCGGGCGGGCGGGCACTCGCGCAGGGTGTCCGCGTCGACGACGGCCAGGTCGTCGGCGGGGGCCGCGCGGCCGATCGCGCCGGGCGGGGTGTCGGGGGTGCGCTGGACCGACGCGCCGCCCTCGGAGGAGCCGTACCCCTCGACCAGCGGCACCCCGAAGCGCTCCCGGAAGCGCGCCGCGTCGACCGCGCCCGCCTCCGTGCCGAAGCCGAGGCGGAGCCGGTGGTCGCGGTCGTGGGGGCCGGGCGGGGTCGCGAGGAGGTACTGGACGGCGCGGCCGACGTACGTGAAGTAGGTGGCGTCGAAGCGGCGGACGTCCGGCAGGAAGCGCGAGGCGGAGAACCGGGCCCGCAGCGCGATCCCTGCGCCGGCGGCGAGGGCGGGCGCCCAGTCGGCGATGACGGCGTTGCCGTGGAACATCGGCATGCAGATGTAGTGGGTGTCGTCCGGCCCGACGGAGAAGGCGCGGGCGAGGGAGGCGCCGGCCGACGCGACCGCGCCCTGGCTGCGGAGCGCGGCCTTGGGGGCGCCGGTGGAGCCGGAGGTGAAGGTGAGGAGGTAGCGGGTGCCGGGGCCGACGGGACCGAGGACGGCGTCGCCGGGGCGGGCGTCCGCGTAGGGCGCGAGGAGTTCCTCGTACGCCTCGGTGTCGGTGACCAGGACGCGTACCCCGGGCAGCGGCAGACCGTCGAGGAGCGGCAGGTGGGCGCGCTGGGTGATGAGGACCCGGCAGGCGGTGTGGGTGATGTCCCGGGCGAGTTCGGCGCCGCGGCGGGTGGGGTTGACGCCGGCGACGGCGGCCCCCGCGAGGGCCGCCGCGCCGAGCCAGAGCGGGTACTCCGGCGTGTTGTCGAGCAGCAGGCCGAGGTGCGGCTCGCCCCCCGGCCGGGGTGGCATCAGGTCCACGAGCAGGGCGGCCCGGGCGGCGGCGCCCGCGGCGGCCCGGTGGTGGCTGAGGGTGTGGTGCTCGTCCCTCAGCCCGGTCCGGTGGTCGCCCCAGCGGCGCCGTATCAGCTCCGCGACGGTGTCCGCGCCTGCCCGTGTCGTGGCCGTCATGGCCCGGACTGTAACTGACGGTGCGTCAGAACTGAACGTCCGAGCAGGCGTAGAAGGCGTTCGCCGTGTCCGCGACCGTCCACACCGCCAGGATCAGGTGCTTGCCCGTCTTGCCCGCCGGGATGGTCCCGGAGTGCGAGAGGGTCGACGGCGGCTGCTGGCTGTTGTACGGGACGGTGAGGAAGGGCTGCGGGTCGAGCTGGGCCCGGGTGAGCTTGGTGTTCGGGTTCCAGCCGTTCTTGGTGATGTAGTACCGGAAGTCCGTGGTGCGGTGGCGGGCGGTGAACTGCCAGCGGAAGGTGTAGCTCTGGCCCGCCGTGACCTTGGTCGCCGGCCAGGCGCCGCCGCGCGGGTCGTCCAGCTGGGCGAACTGGGAGTTGCCGCCGGCGCAGATGGTGCCGTCGGCGGGTCCGGCGCCCGGGAAGCCCTTGAGCCCCTCGACGGACTGCGGCTCCCACTGGATGTTGCCGCAGTTCGTCACGGTGCCGTTGGCACAGAGCTTCTGGCGGCTGATCGGTGAGTCGGTGTAGCCGTGGCTGTTCGCGGTGCTGGTGGCGAAGAGGGAGGCGGCCGTGACGCCGAGCGCCACGGCGGCCAGCCCTGTCTTTTTGTTGCGCATGCTGTCGCTCCAGGGAGAACGTGGGGGAGTTCTGTGATGTCCGTGGGCCGTGCTGCACGCGTGCGTGGTGGTGCGGGGTGGTGCGGTCGTACGGGGTGGTGCGGGTCGCGCGGAAGGAACTGTTCTAGGTCTAGACCAAGTACCAAGGTAGGGACGGAAGTTGAACATGTCCATACCAACGGCGAGGGCGGTCGGGAGACCCCGACCGCCCTCGTACCCCCGAACCGGAACCGGACTCAGGCGCCCTCGCCCGGGCCCCCACGGCCCGTGTAGAACGCCACCGTCAGGTCCTTCACCAGCGCCTTGCGCTCGTAGTCGTCCAGCTCGACCAGACCACGACTGGTCAGCCGGTGGACCACGTCGTCCACCGCGTCCACCACCGACGTCAGGACGCTGTCCCGGTGCTTCGCGTCGATCGCCGCGATCCGGCGGCGGCGCATCGCCTCCGCGACCTCGGGGGCGTACTCGATCCTCGTCGGCTGCGCCGAGAAGACGTCCAGGCCGACCGGCTCGCACTCCGCCGACAGCATCCGGGTCAGCGCCTCGCCGACCGCCTCCGCGTCCCGGAGCGTCGGCGCGTCCTCGTGGAACGCGTCCGCCGGAAGCTGCGAGAGGACGCGGGCCATCGCCGCCTCCACCTGCTCGCGCAGGTAGTCCTCGTGCCCGTCGACGCCGAGCGCCGCGCGGACGGTGTCGCGGACCCGCCACACCACGAGGACGGTCACGTCGAGCGCGGTCCCCTTCGCGTCCACCGCGGGCAGCGGCTCGCTGCGCCAGTGGCGGAGGCGGACGTCCACGCGGCGGCGCAGCAGCAGCGGGCTCGCCCAGACCAGGCCGGTACGGCGGACGGTGCCGCGGTACTCGCCGAAGAGCGTCAGCACCCAGGCGTACCCGACCCGGCCGCGGCCGAGACCGCCCACCGCGAAGAGCAGGACCAGCACGCCGAGGGCAAGCAGGGCCCACTGCGCGAGATGGATGCCGTGGTACGGGCGCGGGGGCAGGCGCAGCATCCGCGCGGCCTCGGCGGGCACGGCGCCCGCCCACCACACGACGGCCGCGCACCCCGCGAGCGCGAGCAGCCCGCCGGCCACGCCGACCCATCCCGGCAGCACGGCCGCGGGCCGCTCCACGAGGCCCGGGTCGGCGGTCGGCGCGGGCCGGGCGGAGCCGTTGCGGGCGGGCTTGGCGGCGGGCCTCGGGATGACGGCCGCCCTGCCGGCGGCGCGGCGGGTGGGCGGCGCCATCGAGACGGTGTCGGGCCCGCCGTCGTCACTTCCGCCGCCGCCCGCCAGGTCGGCTGCTCCATCCCCGTCCCGGAACAGCAGATGGACGGGAATCGACCCGGTCGTCTCCGCCCCGATGAGGTTCTTCCGCCGCGGCAACCGCCCCACGGCGGCGACCGGCACGGCGACCGACCCCACCCGCATCCCCGTGATCCGCCCGAAGTCGAGCACGTCCCACTCCTCCTTGAACACCCCGACCCCGACCCCCGACACCCCCGGCAGATCGGAGCTGCCGGGTGCGCCGTTCCCGTCCCCCGCCCGCCCCCCGGCCCGAGCGGCCGAAACCGAACGAACCGGCGTACGAGCGGCGGCGCCGGGCGCGGAACCCTCCCGGGCGGAAGCCGGGCCCCCGGCACCCACCGGCGTCGGGGCCCGCCGCGCCGGGTCGGCCCCGGACCGGACCGGCGTCGAACCCGCAGGCGCCGCGCCCGCAGGGCGGGCCGCCGGGTCCGAACCGGCCTGGAGCGGGCTCGAACCCGAGGGCGCCCCGGCAGCACCGGACGCGGGGCGCGCCGCCGACGGCCCACCTGGCGCGGAACCCGCCTGGGCGGGAGCCGGCGTACCGCCCGCTGGGCGGGCGGCCGGGTTCGAACCCCCGGAGGTCCCGGCGGCAGCCGCGGCCGCCGGGGCCGGGCTCGTGCCACGAGGCGCGGCGGCAGGCGACCGGCTCGCGCCGGGGGGCGCGACGGCGGCGGGCGCCGGGCGGCAGTGGGTGGCCGGGTCGTCGAGCGCGCCCGACTGCCGAGCTGCCGCCGGGGCCTGGCCGGTGACGGCCGACCGAGGAGAGGTCGACAGGCCCTGGCCGGTGGCCGACTGCGACGGTGCCACCCAGGGTGGGCCGGTGACGGCCGACTGCGGAGAGGCCGCCGGGGCCTGGGCAGTGGCTGCCCGCTGCGGAGAGGCCGCCGAGGCGGGGCTGGTACCGCCCGATTGGGAAGGCGCCGCAGTGGCAGCTCCCTGCGGAGAGGTCGCCGTGACCGGGCCGGTGCCGCCCGGCCGCGAAGGCGCTGCCGAGGCCGGGGCGGCGGGCCCTCCGGCGGCGGTCAGCGGCTCGCCGCTCGGAGCGCCCGGTGGCGCGGCCGACGCCGTCGCGGACGGTACCGGTGGAGGTGACGCTTCCGGGGTCGGTGGCGTCTCCGAGGTCAGAGACGCCCCGGAGGACGGGGCTGTCCCCAGGGCCGAGGGAGTTCCCGGAGCCGAGGGCGTCCCAGATGCCGAGGGGCTCCCCGGAGTCCGGGCTACCCCCGGAGCCGGAGCCGTCCCCGAACCCGACGAGCTCCCCGAACCCGACAGGGTCGCCGGAGCCGAAGCCGCTCCCGGACCCGACGGGCCTCCCGGAGCCGACAAGGTCCCCGGAGTCACGGACGTCCCCTGACCGGATGGGGTCCCTGGACCTGACGGGGCCCCCGGAGCCGCGGGCGTCCCCGAACCCGCAAGGGTCCCCGGACCGGACAGGCTCCCCGGACCTGACGGGGCACCCGAACCCAAAGGGGTCCCCGGCACCGCTGGGGTCCCCGGACCGGACAAGGCCCCCTGGCCCGGAGGGGTTCCCCGACCCGACGGACTCCCCGGAGCCGCGGGCGTCCCCAGCCCCGCAGGGATCCCTGGGCCTGACAAGGCCCCCCGGCCCGGAGGGGTCCCCGGGCCTGGCATGACCCCCTGGTCCGAAGGGGTCCCCGGACCCGACGGACTCCCCGGAGCCACGGGCGCCCCCGGCCCCACAGGGGACCCCGGACCCGCAGGGATCCCCGGGGCTGACAAGGTCCCCGGGCCCGAAGAGGTTCCCGGCCCCGCAGGGGTCCCCGAACCGGACAGGCTTTCCGAACCAGACGGGGTCCCCGGACCTGACAGGGACCCCTGACCGGACAGGTTCCCCGGACCTGACGGGCTCCCCTGCCCCGCAAGGGTCTCTCCGGGCTGAGGGGTCTCTCCGGGCTGAGGGGTCTCTCTGGGATGAGAGGTCTCGGGGGTGGGGGGTCTGCGGGGGAGGGTGCCGTTGGTTAGGCGGCGGGCGGTTCTGGCGGCGTCGCGCGAGGCTGCCGCGCCGGAGTCGTTCGGGGTCGCTGCCGTCATTCGGGGTGCACCTCTTGTCTCGGGGTCATCGGAACAATCGCCGCCAGGTCTCCGGGCCCGGGTAGCCGTCGGCCGCCGCGCCGCGCCAGCCCTGTGCCCGCTGGAACGCCTCGACGTTGCGGCGGTCCGCCTCCGTCCAGCGCGGACCGGGTCCCGACAGGTAGTGCTTGCCGAAGCCCCGCTTCACCAGTTGTTTGCCCAGCTTCTCCACATATGCGTTGGATTGGCCCGGACGGAAGGAGCCACGCCCGGGGAACCCCTTCGCATCTGTGCTCGGACCGCTCGAACCACTCGAACCGCCGATGTCCCGACCCCCGCCCGACACGAGGAGCCTCCACGTGTGCGGACCCGGCAGACCGTCCGCCTGCTTGCCCTTCCAGCCCTGCGCGCGCTGGAACGCCTGGGTGGCCTTGCGGTCGGCCTCGCCCCACTTCGGACCGGGCCCCTGTGCGTAGTAGCCCTTGCCGCCGCGCTCGACCAGCATCCGGCCGAGCTTCGTCACGGAGGAGTTGTCCGCGCCGGGGCCGAACATCGCCCCGCCCGGGTACGCCGTACCGCCCGGCGGTGTCGTCGTCGTGCCGCCGCCCGCGCCGGTGCTGCCGCCCGCCAGCCCCTTGTAGCGGTAGGCGACGTACCGGCCGGAGTTCTCCCAGTACGCCATCGGCGTGGCCTGCTTCCGCGTGCGCGGCTTGGTCTGCTCGTACGCGATGTACGAGGTGTGGGTGTAGTCCGTCCAGCCGCCGAAGATCGTCACGTGCGAGCCGCGGGTCGGGTTGGCCGGGTTGTGGAAGAGGAGGATGTCGCCGGGCTGGAGCTCGGTCCGGTCGATGCGGACGGCGAAGCGGTCGAGGCTGCCGGTCCACTCGTTGCTGCTCAGGTTCCAGGCCATCGAGATGTAGCCCGAGCAGTCCTGGCGGTACCCGTCCGACCAGTACTTCTCCATCGAGTACGGCACCTGGGCCGTGACCCACGTCTTGGCCCGGTTGATGATCTCCGTACGGGTCGTCCTCCGCAGCGTCTCGGTCGAGATCTGACTGGTCGTCGGGACCGCGCCGGGGGTGGGCCCGCCGTCGGACTGTCCGGCCGGCGGGCCGTGCAGCGGGGCGCGGCCGCCCTGCGGGGTGTCGGAGCCCTGGGCGGCGTCGGACGCGTCCACCGGGGTCGCCGGGGCGGTGGGGGTGAGAGCCGTCGCGATGCCGCTCGCCCCTCCCCCGCCCAGCACCGCGCCCGCCGCCGTCACCAGGACCAGGGCCCTGCGGGCGCCGTGCGCCGCCGGGTGGCCGCCCGCGCGGACCGGCAGGCCCAGCGCGAGGTCGCGGCGCTGCCGGGCACAGCCCGGGCAGCCGCAGTCGGGCGCGGGTTCGAATTCCTCGAAGACCGGCACGCTCATGCGATTCCCCTCCACACTCGTCAAGATCTTTTGGGCCTCGTTTCGGGCGCCAGTTTCTCAACTGTCTGGACAAATCGCATTTTGACGGATCAACGGCCTGATACGACCATCCGACAGGCCGGAGGCGATCGCGGTTGGTCAGGAGCACCCCAGGACGTCGGGTAGAGTTCTCTCTGTCAGCAGGCGCCGCTAGCTCAGTTGGTTAGAGCAGCTGACTCTTAATCAGCGGGTCCGGGGTTCGAGTCCCTGGCGGCGCACCGACAGAGAAGGCCCCTCACGCGAGTGAGGGGCCTTCTTGTTGCCGCACCCCAACTACCGTGCGTTGCGGGCCAGTTCCAGGGCGTAGCTGTCGAACCACTCCCCCGCCCTCGGGCCGCCCCGGCACTCCCCGTCCGACTCGCCGGGCCGCTTGATCCACAGGTACGCGCGGACCAGCGGGTCGCCCGTGCTCAGGGTCGGCGGCTCGCCGAGGGCCCGGCCCGGCGGGTTGCACCAGTTCTCCGCCGGGTCGCCCCCGGTGTAGGGGCCGTTCCCGTTCCGGCTGGTGTCGACGACGAAGGGCTTGTCGCCGACCAGGGCGGAGAGCTTCCTCCCGTACGCCACGCTCTCCTCGGTCGTGCGGAAGTTCGAGACGTTCACCGCGAAGCCGTCGGCGGCGGCGATGCCCGCCTGCCGGAGCGGCTCGGCCAGTCGCTCCGGCGCGGACCAGCCCGCGTTGCCCGCGTCGAGGTGGACGGTGACGTGCGGCTGCCGCTTCAGGCGCTCGACGGCGGACTTGAGCAGGGCGTACCGCTCGCCGTGGTGCTGCTCGGCGGTGCAGCCGTCGAGTACGTGCATGACCGCGTCCGGCTCCAGGACCACCGTCGCCCGCCGCGCCCCGATGCCACGGGCGACGGCGTCCACCCAGGCGAGGTACGCCGTCCCGTCCGGCGCGCCGCCGGCGGAGTGCAGGCCGCAGTCGCGGTTGGGGATGTCGTAGAGGACGAGCAGCGCGGCCTGCCCGGCCTCCGCCGCCGCCTCGGTGAGCGCCCGCGCCTCCGCCTCCGGCCGGTCGGGCCCGATCCACTCCGCGACCGGCCGCGTGGAGATCCGGCTCAGCAGCGCGGCCTCCTCGCTCCGCCCCGCCGCCCGATGCGCGGCGACGGCCCGAGCGGCCTTCCCGTCCGGATTCACCCAGTAGGGCGCGCCGACGCCCGAAGCGGAAGCCCCGGCCGCCCCTGGCTCCCCACCGGATCCCTCAGCCCCACAACCGACGACGACCACGGCGAGCGTGAGCAGCCCCACCACTCGCCGGACACCCGCGCGGGCAGGCACGGCGACGGACGCGTGCGCGGAACCGGGACCACGTACGTGGGCGGACTCGGGCGGCGATCCCGGGGCCGCTCCGGGCGTAGCCCCGGGGGCGTGCACCTGGGCTCGGCCCGGCGCGGGTCCGGTGGCCGACGCAAGGCCACGTGCCGGGCCCTGGGGTGGCGGGGGCGGGACGGGTGGGGGCATGCGGGTCCCTGGGGTGCGTGCGGGACGGCGGATTCGTGACCATCGTGGCACGGCAGGACTCTGGGCCGTGCGAGGCACGGCGCTCTACAGTGTGCGGAACTCCCGCCTCCCGCGGCGGCACCGGGCTCCTCCCGCAGCCCGTGAGCCGCGCGGTGGAGGACCGGCCCGGCCGGCGGCCGTGGGACGCGGCCGCCGGCCGCGGCCAGGTCTCCCGGAGGCTCATCCCGACCGGGGCTACTCCGTCGACGTCAGGTACGCCGAGACGACCACGTTCGCCGTGTAGAGGCCCGCCTCGGGGTCGAAGGTGCCGCCGCAGGTGATGAGGCGGAGTTCGGCGCGGGCGGGGTCGTGGGGGCCGTAGACCTTGCGGGGGTCGAACGCGTCGCGCGGGACGACGGTGACGTCGTCGACCGTGAAGACCGCGACCGAACCGTCCGTCCGGGTGACGCGGACGGTCTCGCCGGGGCGGGTGGCGCTGAGGCCGTAGAAGACGGCGGGGCGGGTCTCGGTGTCGACGTGGCCGACGAGGAGCGCGGGGCCCGCGGCGCCGGGCGTGGTGCCGGGGCCGTACCAGCCGACGGTGTGCGGCATCTCGTACGGCGGCGGGTCCACCGCCCCGGTGGCGTCGAGGCCCCGGGGGACGACGGGCGCGTCGATGCCGAGCGCGGGGAGCTCGACGCGGCGGGGCTCCGCCGTGCCGGATATCGGCGGGCGGGACGGCGGCAGGTCCACGCCCAGCGGGCGGCCGACCGCCGCGATGTCGCCGTGCGTGGGGGCCGAGCTGCCGCCGGGGCCCCACGCGGAGTCCCGGCCCCACAGCCAGAGCCCGAGGAGCAGGACCGCCCAGGCCACACCGGTGACCGGGCGGCTCGACGCGGCCACGCCTATTCCGTACGCCGGCGGCGGGAGCTCCGGAAGGCGACGGCGACGGCCGCGGCGCCGGCCATGCCCAGGCCGAGCAGGGTGTACGGGGTGCCGAGGCCGTCCTCGCTGGCCGTCTGGGCGACGCCGGGCGCGGCGGGCGCCGCGAACGCGGCGGTGCCTCCGCCGCCCGCGCGGACCGGGGCCACCGGGGCGACCGGGGCCGGGCGGCGGTCGGGCTCGTGGTGGCGCCGGACGGTGAGCGTGCCGACGTCGGGGTGGTCGTGGCCGTCGCAGGTGACGGAGACCTTGTACGTGCCGTCCTCCAGGCCCTTCCGGAGGGTGGCGCCGCCGAAGACGGCGTGGTCGCCGCCGTCCCGGCCGGTGAGCTCGGCGTCCGCGACGAACGCCGGGGACTTGGCGGCGCCGGTGGTGCCCTCGCACCCCTGGGCGCGGACGTCGACGTCGGCTCCGGGGGCGGCGGTGGACGGGGTGACGGTGACCTGGACGCCGTCGTGGGCGAGGGCGGTGCCGGCCGTGGGCGCGAGCACCAGGGCCAGGGCCGCCCCTGCGGCACGGAGAGCGATGGGACCTGAACGCATTGTGACCTCCTGGTACTGGCAGGGTCACCCGGATCGGGCGTTCTCGCATCCGCAGGGGCGGTCGGCCCGCGTCGGCTAGACGCGGTCGACGATGTCCGCGATCGACTTCACGATCTTGGAGGGGCGGAACGGGAAGCGGTCGATCTCCGCCTGCGAGGTCAGGCCGGTGAGGACGAGGAAGGTCTGCATGCCCGCCTCCAGACCGGCCAGGATGTCGGTGTCCATGCGGTCGCCGATCATCGCGCTGGACTCGGAGTGGGCGCCGATCGCGTTGAGCCCGGTGCGCATCATCAGCGGGTTGGGCTTGCCCGCGAAGTACGGCTCCTTGCCGGTGGCCTTGGTGATGAGCGCGGCGACGGAGCCGGTGGCGGGGAGCGGGCCCTCCAGCGAGGGGCCGGTCTCGTCGGGGTTGGTGCAGATGAAGCGGGCGCCGTTGTTGATGAGCCGGACGGCCTTGGTCATCGCCTCGAAGGAGTACGTGCGGGTCTCGCCGAGGACCACGTAGTCGGGCTCGTGGTCGGTGAGGACGTAGCCGATGTCGTGGAGGGCGGTGGTGAGTCCGGCCTCGCCGATGACGTACGCGGTGCCGCCGGGGCGCTGGTCGTCGAGGAACTTGGCGGTGGCGAGCGCCGAGGTCCAGATGTTCTCCACGGGCACGTCGAGGCCCATGCGGCGGAGGCGGGCGTGCAGGTCGCGGGCGGTGTAGATCGAGTTGTTGGTGAGGACCAGGAACGGCTTCCCGGTGTCCCGCAGCTTCCTGATGAACGCGTCGGCGCCGGGGATCGGGACGCCCTCGTGGATGAGGACGCCGTCCATGTCGGTGAGCCAGGATTCGATCGGCTTGCGCTCTGCCATGGGTGCGGGACTCCTGCCGTACGGACGTGAGACGTGCGGTGTGCTGGGGGCGACGCGACAGCGCTGTGGCGACGCCCCCCAGCCTAGGTCAGGAAGCCGTGACCGTGACCCCGTCGATGGTCCAGTACCAGTTGTTGGACCCGGCGTAGCGGAAGCGGAAGCTCACGCTGGAGGCGCCGGCCGGGACGGGGACGGTGACCGTCTGGCGCTGCGAGAGGACGTCGGCGGAGTAGGTCTTCACGACGGTGGGGGTGCCGCCGTTGAAGGAGGCCAGGATCTGGGCGGTCTGGGAGCCCTCCTGGCGGTAGAGCATGGTGAGGGCGAGGGTGACGGAGGAGGCGCCGGAGACGCTGTGGGCGGGGGTGACCAGCGTGGAGTCGTACGTCCCCGAGAAGGACTTGTCGGCCCACTCGTCGGAGTCGGCGACGGCGAAGACGCCCCGGGCGCGGACGTTGAGCTCGCGCCACTGGTCGCGCTGGGAGCGGGACCAGAACTCGTCGGTGGCGAAGGACCAGCCGCGCCACTCGCTCACGCCGCCGGTGCCCATGGCGTTGTCGATGACGGACCAGCCGCTGGGCGGGGTGTGGGTGAAGCCGAGGACGCCGGCCGGGATGCCGGTCTCGTCGACGCGGCCGGCGAGGGAGGACTGGAGGGTGTCGAAGGGGTCGGTGGCGCGGTCCTGGACCGGCTTGCCGTCGAGGCCCCAGGACGGGTCGGGGACGATGCCGAGCTGGCGGAAGACGGTGGCGGCGACGTCGACGAGCCGGGTGTCGATGGGGCGGGCGCCGGCGGCGATGCCGGGGCCCTGGGCGAGGACGAAGGTGCGGCGCTCCTCGATGCTGGAGCCGCCGTGGCCGCCGCCGTCGGTGTGCCCGTGGTCGGTGGTGACGATGACGGTCCAGCGCTCGGAGGCGTAGGAGGGGCGGGCCTTGATCGCGGCGAGGAGGCGGCCGAGGTAGGCGTCCTGGACGGCTATGGCGTCGAGGTACTTGCCGTGCGCGGCGCCGTGGCTGTGGCCGACCGCGTCGGTCTCGCCGAAGTAGACGAAGAGGACGTCGGGGTTCTGGTCGCGGAGCACCTGCTCGGTGAGGTCGGTGATCAGGGCGTCGTTGACGGCGTAGTCGTTGTTGTAGACGAGCTTGGCGTCGGCGCCGGCGGTGACGGTGCCGTGGGTGTCGAGCTCGGGCCAGTCGACGGCGGCGAAGAGGGAGAGCTGGGGCCGGACCTGGTGGAGGCGGGCGAGGAAGCCGGGGTACCGGCCGTAGTTCTTGCCGGTGAAGGAGTTGTCCTTGACGCCGTGCTTGTCGGGCCAGACGCCGGTGGAGATCGTCGACCAGCCGGGGCCGGAGGAGGTGACGGCCATGGGGCTGGCGTAGAGCAGGGAGCGGCCGTAGGTGCCGTTCGCCATCAGGGACTTGAGGGCGGGGGCGTTCGCCGCGTCGATGCGGTCGTGGCGCAGGCCGTCCATGCCGACGACGAGGACCTTGTCCTTGCTGGTGCCGTTCGGGAGCGTCGGGGCGGCGGCCGCGTGGGCGGCGGGGGCGGTGGCGAGACCGGTGGCGACGAGGGCGGTTCCGGCACCGGCGGCGGCGAGCACGGTACGGCGGGGGATGCCGTGGAGCGGCATGTCGGAGTCCTCCGTGGAAGGGGCGGAAGGGGTCGGCGAGCACGCCAACGCCCCTGATCTCTCAGGGGCGTTGGTCCGTACCCGTTATCTTTCCGCGATGTACGGAGGGAGTCGAGGGGCTGTGCGGTGAACTCTCAGCTGCCGGTCGCGGACTTCCACGCGTCGACGTAGGAGGACAGGTTCTCGTCGATGTCGGCCCAGTCCGGCTCGAAGATCTCGACGCCCTCGATGAGCTTGGCGAGCTCGATGGCGTTGGCGTCGGTGGCCTTGATGTCCTTGCGGGCGGGGAAGCCGCCGCCGACGGCGCTGACCTCGCGCTGGGCGCCCTCGCTCAGCATGAAGTCGAGGAGCTTCTTGCCGTTCTCGGTGTGCGGGGCCTTGTCCACCAGGCCGGCCGCGTAGGGCAGGGCGAAGGTGGTGGGCTTGCCGCCCCCCTTGGCGGGGAACCAGATGGCGAGGTTCGGCATGGACTTGGCCTGGGCGAAGTTCATCTGCACGTCGCCGTTGGCGACGAGGAGCTCGCCCTTGTCGACCTTGGGGGCGAGCTTGGAGGTGGAGGAGGACGGGCCGACGTTGTTGGCCTGGAGCTTCTTCAGGTACTCCATGGCGGGCGCCTGGCCGCCGAAGTCGTGCATGGCCTTGATGAGGACGGCGGTGCCGTCGCCGGCGACGCCGGGGGTGGAGTACTGGAGCTTGTCCTTGAACTTCCCGTCGAGGAGCGCCTCCCAGGTGCCGGGCGCGGCGGGCAGCTCCTTCTTGTTGTGGATGAAGCCGAAGTAGTTGTTGACGACGGAGGTCCAGGAGCCGTCGGCGGCCTTGTCGCCGCCGTCGACCTGCTCGGCGCCCTTCGGGGTGTACTTCTGGAGGAGGCCCTTGGAGCCGGCCTGCTGGATGAAGGGCGGGAGGGTGATGATGACGTCGGCCTGCGTGTTGGACTTCTCGCGCAGGGCCCGCTGGACCATCTCGCCCGAGCCGCCCTCCACGTACTTCACCTCGATGCCGGTCTCCTTCTCGAAGTCGGCGAAGACCTTGTCGTACCAGCCGTCGCCCTTCTCGCCCTTGAGGCCGTCGGCGCTGTAGACGGTGACGACCTTGGCGTCGGAGGCGGCGGAGGAGCCGCCGCAGGCGGTGAGGGAGGCGGCGAGGGCGAGGGCGCCGGTGACGGCGGCGACCGGCTTGGCGTACGTGCGCATAACGTCGTTCTTCTCCTGCGTGAGGGTTATCGGTAGGACGCTCTGGTGCGGATACGGGAGACGGCGAGCAGGATCAGCAGGGTCGCGGCCATCAGGACCACGGCCAGCGCCGATCCGGTGAAGAGGGAGCCGCGGTCGGTGGCGGTGAAGACCAGCACCGGCAGCGGCGTCCAGTCCGGCGGGTAGAGCATCATCGTGGCGCTCAGCTCCCCCATGGACAGGGCGAAGCAGAGCCCGGCGGCGGCGCCGAGCGAGGGCAGCAGCAGGGGCAGCTTGACCCGGAACAGGACGTACGAGGGGCGGGCGCCGAGTCCGGCCGCCGCCTGCTCGTACATCGGGTCGAGGCGGCGGATGGCCGCCGAGACCGACTGGTGGGCGAAGGCCGTGACCAGCACCGTGTGGGCCAGGATCACGATCCAGCGGGTGCCGTTGAGGAGCAGCGGCGGCCGGGAGAAGGCCACCAGGACGGCGAGGCCGACGACCACCGACGGCACGGCGAGCGGCAGGACGAACAGCGCGTCGAGGATCCGGCGGCCGCGGTCGCGCAGCGAGGCGGCGGCGAGCGCGGCCCAGGTGCCGAGGGTGAGCGCGAGGAGGCTCGCGGCGGCGGCGGTGACGAGGCTGGTCGTCAGGGCCTGGAGGGACTCGCCGCGGACGGCCGCCGTGTAGTGCTCGGCGGTCGGGCCCGAGGGGAAGGCGCCGGACCAGTGGGTGGAGAAGGAGGCGGCGACGATGACGAGGAGGGGGACGGCGAAGAGCGGCACGAAGAGGACCGCGAAGACGAGCCAGGACGCGGCCCGGCCCTTCCGGCTATGCACCAGCACGGCGGCTCACCACCCGGTAGACGGCGTACAGGCCGACGGAGATCGCGACGTTGACGACGGCGACGACACAGGCGGCGGCGTAGTCGGATTCGAGGATGGCCTTGGAGTAGACGAGCATCGGGAGGGTGATGACGCCCTTGGCGCCGGTGAAGAGCACGATCCCGAACTCGTTGAGGCACATCACCAGGACGAGGCTGCCGCCGGCCGCGAGCGCGGGCAGCGCCTCGGGCAGGATCACCTTCCGCACGATCCGCGCGGGCCGGGCGCCGAGCGAGGACGCCACCTCCAGCTGGGCGGTGTCCAGCTGGGAGAAGGCGGCGAGCAGCGGCCGCATCACGAAGGGCGTGAAGTAGGTGATCTCGGCGAGGAGGACGCCCCACGGGGTGGTGAGGAAGTGGAACGGCCCCTCGGCGGCGCCGGTGGCGCCCGTCCACAGCCCGTTGGCCATGCCGACCGTGCCGTACACGAAGAGCAGGGCGAGGGTGATGAGGAAGGACGGGAAGGAGAGGAAGACGTCGATGAACCGGGAGACCGCCTTCGCCCCGGGGAAGGGCACGAAGGCGACGATCAGCGCGAGGACGAACCCGAGGACGAGACAGCCGACGGTGGCGCCGACCGCGAGCCACACGGTGGTGAGGAGCGCGTCCCGGAAGGACGCGGACGAGAACACCTCGGCGTACGCGCCGGGCGCCAGCGACTCCTGGACGACGAGCCCGAGCGGATAGAGGAAGACGAGCGCGAGAACGGCGACGGGGGGCAGGGCCCAGACCCAGGTGGGGACGGTACGGCTCCGCGCCGGGCGCGCCACCGTGACGACGGGCGGCGCGGCGGTGGAGGCGCTAGCCATCGTTCACCCCCGCGGCGAGAAGCACCGCGTCCTCGGGTGCGAAGTGGAGCGTGACCTCCGAGCCCAGCGGCGGCGTGTCCCGCAGCTCCCGCACGTCCGCCTTGACGCGGTGCCCGGCGACGTCGACGTACAGCCGGTGGGTGGCGCCCCGCCACTGGACCTCGGCGATCCGGCCGCGCAGGGCGTTGGGGCCCTCGCCGAGGCCGATGAGGTGGGGGCGTACGCACAGGGTGGCGCCGGCGCCGGGCGCCGCGTCGCCGACCGGGACCTTCAGGGCGGTGCCGGCGAGGTCGACGCCGTCGGGCCCGACCCGGACCGGCAGCAGGTTGGCGTTGCCGACGAAGGAGGCGGTGAACTCGGTGCGGGGCCGCCGGTACAGCTCCTGCGGGGTGCCGCAGTCCTGGAGCCGGGCCTTGTCCATGACGGCGATGCGGTCGGCGAGGGTGAGCGCCTCGACCTGGTCGTGGGTGACGTACAGGACGGAGACGTCGGGGAGTTCGCGGTGGAGCCGGGCCAGCTCGGCGAGCATCCCGGAGCGGAGCTGCGCGTCGAGCGCGGAGAGCGGCTCGTCGAGGAGGAGGACGTCGGGGCGGATGGCGAGGGCGCGGGCGATGGCCACGCGCTGCTGCTGGCCGCCGGAGAGCTCGCGGGGGTGGCGGCGGGCGTACGCCCCCATCCCGGTCATCTCCAGCGCCTCGGCGACCCGCCCGGGGATCTCCGCCTTGGGGTGCTTGCGCGCCTTGAGCCCGAAGGCGACGTTCTCGTCGACGCGCAGGTGCGGGAAGAGGGCGTACTGCTGGACGACCATGCCGATGCCCCGCTGGTACGGCGGGAGGTCGGTGACGTCGCGGTCGCCGATGTACACGCGCCCGGCGGAGGGCTGGATGAACCCGGCGACGGTGCGCAGGGCGGTCGTCTTGCCGGATCCTGACGGCCCGAGGAGGGCCATGACCTCGCCGGGTTCGACGGTGAGGGTGAGCGCGTCGAGGACGGTGGTGTCCCCGTACGCGACGGAGACGCCGTCGAAGCGGATGCCGCTGGTCACGACGCGTACCCCTCGTACTCCCTTATCACTGCCGGGAGTTCCGCGATCGAGCCGAGGACGTGCGTGGCGCCGTGCTCCTTGAGCGCGGGCTCCGCGTGGGCGCCGGTGAGGACGCCGGCGACGATCCCGGCGCCGGAGCGGGAGCCGCTGAGCATGTCGTACGAGGTGTCGCCGGCGACCGCGATCCGGCGCACGTCGTCGACGGCGGCGGTGCGCAGGAGGGCGGCGAGGACCATGTCCGGGTACGGGCGGCCGCGGCCGCCGGCGTCGGCCGGGCAGAGGGTGAGGTCGGCGAGGTCCCGCCAGCCGAGCGCGTCGAGGATGGCGTCCTGGGTGACGCGGGCAAAGCCGGTGGTGAGGACGACGGTACGGCCCTGCTCGCGGAGCGCGGCGACGGTCTCGGCCGCCCCGGGGATGGGGGCGATCCGGCCGCCGTCGACCAGCTCGCCGTACGCCTGCTCGAAGGCGAGGTTGGCCTGGCGGGCGCGGTCCTCGTCGCCGCCGAAGAGGTGGCGGAAGACGGTGATCTTGGACTCGCCCATGGTGGCGCGGACGTGGCCGATCATCGCGGCCGGGTCCTCGCCGAGGCGTTCGGCGGCGGCGTTGAAGGCCGCCTCGACGAGGCCGTCGTCGGCGACGGTGGTGCCGGCCATGTCGAGGACGATCAGGTCGTGGGTGTTGTGCGTGGTCATGTGTGTCACCAGCCCAGTTCGTCGGCGGTCGTCTCTGCGATGGCGGGCGAGCAGGTCATGCCGCGCCCCCCGGGTCCTGTCACGAGCCAGACCCCGTCCCGTACCCGCTGGCGGTGGACGACCCGGGTGGTGTCCACGCACTGCGCGTACACGCCGGCCCAGCGGCGGCGGATCGCCGGCAGCGGGCGGCCGAGGAGGGACTCGACGACGCGGACGAGGTGCTCGTAGGGGTCCTCGACGGTGTCGAAGGCGAAGGGGTGCTCGTACTCGTGGGTGTCGCCGATGGTCAGTCCGCCGTCGAGGCGCTGCACCATGAGCAGCTGCATCTTGTGGGCGGCGGCGGTGGGGTCCTGCGCCTGGCCGGCGTTGAGCGCGTCCAGCGCCCCGGAGGCGTAGGCCGGGTAGTAGCGGAAGGAGTCGGCGTCGGCGACGGAGGTCGTCAGCGGCTCCCCGAGCGGGGCGGTCTGCATCATCTGGAGGCGGACGCGGCGGACCGGGACCGGTCCCGCGACCTCGCGGACCAGGCCGGAGAGCCAGGCGCCGGTGCACAGGACGACGGCGTCGCCGCTGTGCAGGTCGCCGTGGTCGTCGCGGACGGCGTGCTCGCCGACGACCTCGCGGACCTCGCGGTTCGGGAGGAAGGTGTAGCGGCCGGTGGCGAGGAGGGCCTCGCGCAGGGCGAGCTGCGCGGTGCGCGGCTCGACGGCGGCGTCCCGCTCGCACCAGAGGGCGGCGTCGAAGGCGCCGCGCAGGGCAGGGTTGACCGCCCGCGCCTCCTCGGGGGTGAGCAGCTTGTAGCCGCGGGCGGGGGCGTCCTCCCGGGCGACGGCCGCCTCGGCGACGGCCAGCTCCAGCTCGCCCCGGACGGGGGTGAGGGAGCCGATCGCCCGGAAACCGAGGCCGGGGACGCGGGCGCCGATGCCCTCCCAGAGCTCACGGGCGCGCAGGGCGGTGTCGAGTTCCTCGCCGCCCGCCCGGCCGCTGACCCAGATCTGGCCGAAGTTCCTCAGGGAGGCTCCGCGCGCCTCGGCCTCGCGCTCGATGTGTACGACCTCGTGGCCGCGTTCCACTGCCTGCCAGGCGTGCATGGTGCCCACCACGCCGGCTCCTACGACGATCACCTTCATGCCGTCCACGGTCGGGGCGGAGGGTGACCCGGGCGGGTCGGCCGGGCGACGGGACGGTGAACGGACCGACAAGGTTGGACTAGACCCGTTATCTGTTTGTGACCTTCTACGGGGGCGATACCGGGACTCTCCGGGTCAGTCCTGGAGGCGTCAGTCCTGGCGGCCGAGGTGGGTGGTGAAGCTGAAGCGGTCGCCCCGGTAGAGGGTGCGGACCCGCTCCAGGGGCCGCCCCTCCTCGTCGCGCGAGAGCCGGTGCAGCAGCAGCATCGGCAGGGCGGGCGGGGTGCCGATGAGCAGCGCCTCGCGCGGGGTGGCGAGCACGGTCTCGATCCGCTCGTCGGCGTCGCCGAAGGAGATGCCGAGCCGGTCGCGGAGGTAGCCGTAGAAGGAGGAGTCGGGGTCGAAGTCGGCGTCGAGGCGCGGGACACGGGCCTCGGAGACGTACGTGCTCTCCAGGCCGACCCGCTCGTCGTCGGCGAGCAGCACCCGCTCCATGTGCCAGACGGGCGCGCCGGGCGCCACGCCGACCTCGGGGGCGAGCGCGTCGGGGCAGGGGAAGCGGTCGAGGGAGATGAGGCTGCGGCCGGGGCGGCGGCCCTGGCGGCGGACGCCCTCGGTGTAGCTGGCGAGGGAGAGCGGCTGTTCGAGCTTGGGCCCGGCCACGACCGTGCCCCGCCCCTGGCGGCGCAGCCTGCCCTCCAGGAGGAGTTCGCGCAGGGCCTGCCGGACGGTCTCCCGGGACACCTCGTAGCGGACGGCGAGGTCGCGCTCGGTGGGCAGCGCGCCGCCCTCCCCCAACTCGTCGACGAGCACGGCGAGTCGCGCCTTCACGGCGTAGTACTTGGGCACCCGGCCGTGCTCCGGGACACCGGAGCGGACGGGGGCGCCGGGGGCGCTCGGGGTGTGGTGGTGGCTCATCCGGGGATCGTCGCAGACGGGGGTGAACGGGAGGGTGTACGCGGGGTGACCGGGCGGTTCGCGTGGTCGGGCCTGGGGCGGGGGGCCTGGTCAGTCGCGCCTCAGGCGGCGGGCGGTGCGGGCGAGGAGGGCGCCGGCGAGGGCGAGGGCCGCCGCCCAGGGGGCCAGGGGGACGGCCTCCTCCGGTCCCGTGTGGGCGAGTTCGGGGCGGGCGGGGGGCACCGCGGGGATCCGGCCGTCGGACGGCGGCGGAAGGGCCGGTTTTTCGGGTACGGGGGTGGGCGCGGGACCCGTGGGCGTGGCGGGCCGCTCGGCCGGGGGTTCGGCGGACGGGTCCGCGGGCGCGGAGGGCGTGGCGGGCGCGGGCGGGTCCTCGGGCGGGTCCTCGGGGTCGGGCGGTCCGATCGTGAGGCGGTAGTCGTCGGAGCGGCCGACCCAGTCGCCGTCGGCGCCCCGGCGCTGGACGAGCGCCGCGTTGACCACGACCTCCTCCGGCACCGCGTCCGCCCGGAAGGCCAGCCGGACCGGGACGGTGACGGTCCGCCGGGCGGGCACGGCGAAGCCGCCGAACCCGGTGAACGCGCCGACGCTCTCGGCCTCCTCGGTCGCCTCGAAGGCGACCTCCCGCCAGCGCTCGGCCAGCGCGTCGTAGAACTCCAGCCGGATCTGCTCGGGCCGCAGCACCCGCTCCTCGTCGGCGAGCACCAGCACCGGATGCACCCCGGTACAGGCGCTGCCGGTGACGTTCCGCACCTCCAGCTCCCAGGACTTGAACGCCCCTCCGGCCGGGTAGTCGGCGGGGCCGTCGTGGATCCGGGTGTCGAGCGGGAAACCGATGTCGGAGGCGGTGCCGCAGGAGGGCGCGGGGGCGGGGGCCGCCGGGGCGGTGGGGGCTGTGGGGGCTTGGGGGGCTTGGGGGGCTGCCGAGGCCGTGGGGGCGGAGAACAGGGTGCCGGTCAGCGTGACGGCCGCGGCGGCGAGGGCGCGGACGCTGCGCGGGGGCCGGGGGGCGGATGCCATGGACGGGTGCCTTTGCTGCTCGCGGACGGACGGGTCGCCCGCGACGCTGCCACACGCACCGGCCCGGAACGGGCGGCGACACCGCCCGCGGCCCCGACCGGCCCGCCGGATCCGCCCGATCAGCGTATGGTCCGGTCTTCCGATGAACGGACTGGAAGGAGGGGAGGGACCGGACGGCTGGGGAGGCTCTCCGCCCGCGCCTCCAGACCGAAGACCGGGGCCAGGACGAGCTGCGCCGCGCCGAGCGCCACGGCGTGCGCCGCGCCCAGCGCCACGGCGTGCGGGGCGGCGTGCGGGGCGTCCGCGACCTCGACCGGCACCGGGAGCCGCAGCCCGGCGAGCACGGCGGACACGCCGTCCGCGAAGACCCCGGGCGCGCCCAGCACCACCCGGCCGCCGAGCAGGACGCGGTCGATGTCGAGGAGCCGGACCAGGTTGGCCGCGCCGGTGCCGAGGATCCGCGCCGCCTCGGGCAGCTCCCCCCGGGCCACCGCCGCGAGGCACAGCACCTCCAGGCAGCCGCGCGCCCCGCAGCCGCACGGGGGCCCGTCGAGCTGGACGGTCTGGTGGCCGAGCTCGCCCGCCCCGGTGCGCTCGCCCCGGAGCGGGGCGCCGCCGACGACGAGCCCGGCGCCGAGCCCCGTACCGAGGTGGACGTAGGCGAAGGAGCGGGGCGCGCCGGGCCGGACGGCGAGGCCGAGGGCGGCGGCGTTGGTGTCCTTGTCGAGCGTGACGGGCAGCCCGAGCCGCGCCGCCAGCACGTCCCGTACCGGGAACCCGTCCCACACCGGAGCGCCCGTCACCCGCCCCGGCACCCCGAGCCGGTGGTCCAGCGGACCGGGCATCGCGACCCCGACACCGAGCACGCGGGGGCCGACGGCAGACTCCGGAGCCGGGGCCGGTGGCACGGGCAGTCGCGCCTCGCTCAGCAGCGCGCGTACCTCCTCCGTCACGGCCTCCAGGACCGGGTCCGGGCCGTCGGCCAGGGTCAGGGGGCGGCGCCGGACGGCCGCCGCCGGTGCGCCGGTGAGGTCCGTGAGGGCGAGGGTCAGTTCGTCGCGGTCGAGGTGGACGCCGACGGCGTGCGCGGCGGTGGGGACGAGCCGGAGGACCGTACGCGGCTTGCCGCCGGTCGAGGCGCGGCGGCCGGCCTCGGCGGCCAGGCCCTCGGCGCGCAGCCGGGCGGTGATCTTGCTGACGGCCTGCGGGGTGAGGCCGGTGCGCTCGGCCAGTTCGAGCCGGCTGATGCCGTCCTCCCCCGCCGTGCGCAGCAGGTCGAGCACGAGCGCCGCGTTGTGGCCGCGCAGCGCCGACAGGTTCGCGCCGCCGCCAGGGTCCCTCGTCATCACCGTCACCGGCCCATTCTCTCCCCTGCTTGCACTTCGGCAACAGCGTTGCTTAAGTGCTGTTCATGACGCCCCTCACCACCCCCCGCCCCCTCCGCGTCGGCCTCGTCGGCTACGGCCTCGCGGGCTCCGTCTTCCACGCCCCGCTGATCGCCGCCTCCGACGGCCTCACGCTCGCCGCCGTCACCACCGGCAACCCCGAGCGGGCCGCCGAGGCGCGGGCCGCGTACCCGGGCGTGCGGGTGCTCGCCCGCCCGGAGGAGCTCTGGGCGGACGGCGCCCCGGAACTCGACCTCGTCGTCGTCGCCTCCCCGAACAAGACCCACGTCCCGATCGCCGAGGCCGCCCTGAAGGCCGGGCTGCCGGTCGTCGTCGACAAGCCGCTCGCCGCGACCGCCGCCGAGGCGCGCGGCCTCGCGGAGCTGGCCGAGGAGCGCGGTCTGCTGCTGTCCGTCTTCCAGAACCGGCGCTGGGACAGCGACTTCCTCACCCTCCGCCGCCTCCTGGACGAGGGCGAGCTGGGCGAGGTCCAGCGCTTCGAGTCGCGCTTCGAGCGGTGGCGGCCGCGGCCGAAGGGCGGCTGGCGCGAGTCCGGCGCGCCGGAGGAGATCGGCGGTCTGCTGTACGACCTCGGCAGCCACGTCGTCGACCAGGCGCTGGTCCTCTTCGGCCCGGCCGTCTCCGTCTACGCCGAGTCGGACGTGCGCCGCCCGGGCGCGGAGGCCGACGACGACACCTTCGTGGCGCTCACGCACGCGAACGGCGTCCGCTCGCACCTGTACGTGAGCGCCACCGCCGCCCAGTTGGGCCCCCGCTTCCGGGTGCTCGGGCAGCGCGCCGGGTTCGTGACGTACGGCCTCGATCCGCAGGAGGCGGCGCTGCGCGAGGGGCTGCGGCCCGGCCCCGGCGTGTCCTGGGGCGTGGAGCCCGAGGGGCTGTGGGGCCGGATCGGTTCCGGGGAGTCCCCGCTGACCGGCGGCGGGACGCCGGTCGAGTCGGTGCCGGGGGACTATCCGGCGTACTACGCGGCCGTCGCCGCCGCCGTGCGCGGCACCGGCCCGAACCCGGTCACCGCGCGCGAGGCGGCGTCCGCCCTGGACGTGCTGGAGGCGGCGCGGCGGTCGGCCCGCGAGGGCGTCACGGTCAGGCTGTCCCGTTCGACCGACGGCGCCGGCGGCTGACGGCCACCATGACACCGCCGCCGAGGGCGAGGCCGGCGGCGGTCACCGCCATGACGACCTTGCCGGTGCCGGCGCCGGTCTCGGGGAGTTCGCCGCCGTGGTCCGGGCCGTGGTTGCCGCCGGTGTCGTCACCGTAGCCGCCGTCGGATCCACCGCCGTTCGAGCTGCCGCCGTTCGAGCTGCCGCCGTTGGAACCGCCCCCGTCCGTGCTGCCGCCGTTCGAGACTCCGCCGTCGGCGGAGTCGCTCGGGCTGGGGGTGGGGGTGGTCTCGGTCGGGGTCGGGTCCGTCGGGGTCGGCTCCGTCGGCGTGGGAGTGGTCTCCGTGGGGGTCGGCTCGGTCGGGGTGGGGGTCGTCTCGGTCGGCGTCGGCTCGGTCGGGGTGGGGGTGGTCTCCGTCGGCGTCGGGTCCGTCGGCGTGGGCGTGGGCGTGGTGTCCGTCGGGGTCGGGGTGGGGGTCGTCTCGGTCGGCGTCGGGTCCTCGTCGCAGGACGGCAGGTCGCCGTTGAACGGGTAGTTGTGGATCTCCTGGCCGCCGCCCCCGCCCGGCTCGGACGCGTGGGTCAGGTTGCCGGTGGTGAAGAACCGGCCGTTCATGCCCGGCATGGTGATGGTGGTGCTGCTGGCCTGGTCGCCGACGAGGACGCTGCCCGCGAACTGCGCGGTGCCCTCGAACTTGACCCGGGTCGCGTCGGGGAAGTTCCACAGCAGCCGGTCGCGGAGCCCCGGCAGGCCGTTGATGTAGGTGTCGATGGTCCGGTCGGCGCCGAGGACGTTGACCAGCACGGTCGCGTTCGCGGGGATGCCCTCGAAGCGGATGCCCTGCTGTCCGCCGGACGCCGACTCCAGGTCGAAGTCGACGTTGAACACCTGGAGCGCGGAGGTCCCGTCGCCGGTGAAGAGGGTCTCGGTGTCGTGGTTGACGGCCGTTCCGGTGGGAGGGCGGTTGGCACCGTCGACGTACGCGTAGCACTGGCTGGCGGCGGTGAGCTGGTCGCGCAGCGGGGTGTACGGGGCAGCGGCGGCGGTGTCCTTGACGGCCAGCGGGACCACGGTGCCGGTGACGGTGCCCGCGAACCGCGTCTTCCCGGTGATCGTGCCCTCCTCGGTGAGGAGGCGCTGCTCGGGGGCGACGGTGATGTCCTTGCCGACGGTGAGGAAGTCGGTGCCGTTCTCGGGCGGGACGCGCGAACCGACGCCCGCGACGCCGACGTTGTAGACCCCGGAGACGCCCGCCCGCTTGTTCTGGTCGAAGTCGCCGAGGACGACGACCTTGCCCTCGGCCTCGGCGGCGGCCTCGCGGACGAGGAAGTCGCCGCCGACGTAGACGTTGATGGCGTTGTCGCGCCACTCGACGGGCCCGTTGTTGATGTCCGGGTACGTGGGCGGGCACTTGCCCGGCTTGCAGGGACCGAGGCCCCCGGGCAGCGGATCGGCGGCGCCGGTGACGGCGAGGCCGCCGACGAGGGCGCCGGCGGCGAGGACCGCCGTCGCGGCGGAGAGGGCGAGGTGTGCGCGGCGGCGGGGGACTCGTTCGCTCTTCACAGGTTCCATACGCCGCAATATGCATAAAAAGGTACGAAAATGGCGGCACCCCACGCGGGGCGCCGCCAGAATCGGACACGGGTCACACCGGGGATCCAGCCGGATCGGGCTGGATCCGGCTGGATCGGACTGGCGATCAGGCCGTATCGGGCTGGTGATCGGGCCGGGGGTCCCGTGTGATCAGGCGCTCTTGAGCTCCTGGCGCTGGCGGCCCAGGCCCTCGACCTCCAGCTCGACGACGTCGCCGGGGCGGAGGTACGGCTTGGGCTCCGGCTGCCCCATGGCGACACCGCCGGGCGTGCCGGTGTTGATGATGTCGCCCGGGTAGAGCGTCATGAACCGGCTCACGTACCGCACGACCTCGGCGACCGGGAAGATCTGGTCCGAGGTGTGGCCGTCCTGCTTCAGCTCGCCGTTGACCCACAGCCGCAGCGCGAGGTCCTGCGGGTCGGGCACCTCGTCGGCGGTCACCAGCCAGGGCCCGAGCGGGTTGAAGGTCTCGCAGTTCTTGCCCTTGTCCCAGGTGCCGCCGCGCTCGATCTGGAACTCGCGCTCCGAGACGTCGTGCGCGACCGCGTACCCGGCGACGTGCGCCAGCGCCTCCTCGTCGGTCTCCAGGTAGCGGGCGGTCCGGCCGATGACGATCGCCAGCTCGACCTCCCAGTCCGTCTTCACCGAGCCGCGCGGTACGAGCACGGTGTCGTCGGGGCCGACGACGGTGTCGGCGGCCTTGAGGAAGACGACCGGCTCGGCCGGGGTGGCCTGGCCGGTCTCGGCGGCGTGGCCGTGGTAGTTCAGCCCGATGCACACGACCTTGCCGATCCGGCCGACCGGCGGGCCGACGCGCAGCCCGGTGGGGTCGCCGGAATCGCCGTACGCGGGCAGCACGCCGGCCTCGGCGGCGGCCCGGATCCGGTCGAGCGTGGCGGTGTCGGAGAGCAGACGGCCGTCGACGTCGTCGGTGAAGGAGGACAGGTCACGGAGGGTGCCGTCCCCGTCGAGGAGGGCGGGACGCTCGGCGCCCGGCGGGCCGACTCGCAGCAGCTTCATGGTCTTCTCCCTGTGGTCGAGGTGGGCCCGGGGGGAGGCCCTTCGGTGCCCCGGCCGATGGAGTGCGGCCATCGGAGGATTGTTCGATCGTCCAAGACTCCGGGTCAGCCCGCAAGACCCCGTTCAGCCTGCGGACCGCTACGCGCGAGTAGCAAGCGGCGGAGGGGAGGGCGAGGGGGGCGAGAAGAGGGGGAGGAAGGGGGGCGCGACTGCGCGGCCGCCGGGAGAGCGAGCGAAGCGAGAGGAGCGGGGGGCGCGGATCGACGCGGGACCAGACTCCCGCTCCTCGCGCCCCCCGCTCCCTGAACTCACTGTCCGTCACGTAGGACGAACGGCCTTACGGGAGAGTTCCCGGCGTCCTCAGGAACCCGTCGGGTCCAGCGGGACGAGCAGCCGGCGCGGCGCGAGGAGCGCGCGGCCGACGGGGTCGGCGGGGTCGGGGTCGAGCCCCGGGCCGGGCCGCATCTCGATGTCGGCGGGCGCCACGGAGACGCGGCAGGCGGGGCATTCGCCGTACGCGCCCAGCTCGGCGCCGCAGTCGGCGTGGTGGAAGTGACGCATCGGCAGGGTGCCGGGGATCTCGGCCCTCCCCCAGGCGCCGAGGGTCCACAGGACGGGCCAGAGGGCGAGACCGCGCGCGGTGAGGACGTACTCGTCGCGGGGCGGGGAGTCCTGGTAGCGGCGGCGGTCGAGGACGCCCGCGTCCACGAGGACCTGGAGGCGGGCGGCGAGGACGGCGCGGGGGGCGCCGAGGTGGGCGAGGAAGTCGCTGTAGCGGCGGACGCCGTAGAAGGCGTCGCGCACGACGAGGAGGGTCCAGCGCTCGCCGACGATCTCGAGGGCGCGGGCGATGGAGCACTGCTGCTGGGCGTAGTCCTTGCCGAGGGCCATGGGGACCAGCGTACCGAAAGAGGGTTCATTGAACGAACCGAAAGGGTAGAGTGCGAGTTCATTCACTGAACCGACCGGCACCGGCGATCGGGCGGAGGCCCCGTGCGTACAGCCCACTCAGACTCAGACTCAGACTCAAGCTCAAGCTCCCCCTCTCACTCCCACTCCGGCTCCCACCCCCCGTCCCGAAAGATCACGCGCGAGAGAACCCCCGGCCGCGCCCCCGCCCCCGGCCCCGCGACCCTGGCCGTGACCTGCATAGCCACCACCCTCGCGCTCATGAACTACACGGCGCCGATGCTGACGCTCCCGGCGATGGCGGAGGCGTTCGGGACGCCGTCCTCGGCGCAGGCGTGGCTGCTCAACGGCACCCCGCTCGGTCTCGCCGCCCTCCTCCTGGTCGCGGGCGCGCTGGCCGACGCGCACGGCCGGCGGCGGGTCTTCCTGCTCGGCACGCTCGCGCTGGGCGTGACGACGGTGCTCGGGGCCTTCGCGGACTCCACGGCGCTGTTCACGGCGGCGCGGATCGCGCAGGGCGCGGCGAGCGCGGCGATCCTCGCCGGCAGTCTGGGCCTGCTGGCCGTCGCGTACCCCTCGGGCCGGGACCGGATCCGGGCCACCGGCGTCTGGGGTGCGTCGGTGAGCGGCGGGATCGCGCTGGGCCCGCTGCTCGCGGGTGCGTTCAGCCTGCTGGACTGGCGGCTCGCGTACGCGGCGCTGGGCGCGGCGGCCCTGGTGACGGCGGCGGCGGGGACCCGTGTCCTCGCCCGCCCGGCGGCGCGCGCCACGGCCGGCGGCCGCCCGGACCTGGCGGGCGCGACGGCCCTGGCGCTGGCGCTGAGCGCGCTGCTCACGGCCCTGACGCTGGGCCGGGACGGCTGGCTGCGCCCGGTGATCGGCGTCCTGCTGCTGGTGGCGGTGGCGCTGACGGCCCTGTTCCTGCTGGTGGAGCGCAGGGCGGCGGATCCGATGATCGATCTGGGGCTGCTGCGGAGGCCGGCGTTCCGGGCGTCGGTGGTGGGGGCGCTGTTCACGGGTCTGGCGGTGATCGGCCTGTTCAGCGTGGTCCCGGCGCTGATCATGCGCGGGGCGGGCATGGCGCCGCTGGTGGCGGCGTGGCTCTTCGTCCTGTGGTCGGGGACGTCGTTCGTGGTGGCGCTCCAGGCCCGGCGGCTCGCGGGCCGGCTCTCGGCCCCGTACCAACTGGCCCTCGGTTTCGCGCTGTCGGCGGCGGGCGTCCTGGCCCTCCTCGGCGCCCTCGACTCCCCCGACCTGCCCTGGCCGCGCCTGATCACCGGCCTGGTGGTGGCGGGCGCGGGCAGCGGTCTGCTGAACGCGGCGCTGCCCCGGCTCGCCGTCGACTCCGTGCCGCCGGAGCGGGCGGCGATGGGCTCGGGCGCGAACAACACGGCCCGGTACATCGGTTCGGCGGCGGGCGTGGCGCTGATGCTCGCGCTGTCGGCGGCGGGCCCGGACGCGCCCGTGGTGGCCTCGGCGGTCCTGGCCCTGGCCGGCGCCGTCCTCACCGTCGCAGGGTCGCCCAGACGATGAGCCGGTAGCGGGAGGTGAACTCGGGCGTGCAGGTGGTCAGGGTGAGGTAGGAGCCGGCGGTGGAGTACCCGTACGACGGTTTGACGATCGAGCGCGGCACGGGCTGGATGACGCCGGTGTCGCGCGGCGAGGTCACCGGCAGGATCTGGTCGACCCGGTAGGTGTACGTCCCCTCCCGGGTCCGCAGCGTGATCTCGTCCCCCTTCCGCAGCCGGTTGATGTACCGGAAGGGCTCGCCGTGCGTGTTCCGGTGCCCGGCGAGCGCGACGTTCCCGGACCGCCCGGGCGCCGCGGTGCCGGGGTAGTGCCCCACGTACCCCTTGTCGAGCACCTTCCGCTTGGAGATCCCCTGCGCGACGGGCACGGTCAGCCCGATCCGCGGGATCCGGAGCACGGCGAAGGTCTCGCCGGAGGGGGTGCGGGCGGGGGCCGGGGAGGCGGGGGCGGCGGAGGGTCGCGGCCGGGCGGCGGGCGAAGGGCCCCGCGAAGCCACCCCGCCGGAAGGCCGCACGACGGGAGCCCCGGAAGAGGGGGAAGGAACAACGCCCCCTCCGCTGTCTTGCTCGGCCGGAGGAGAGATCCCCCACTCTCGCTCCAGCGCGGCGACCTGCTCGCCGGCCTCGGCGCGGGCCTGCTGGTTGGTCCACCACAGCTGGTGGACGACGAGGAGGAGGATGAGAACACCGCAGGTGACGACGGTCTCGGCACCGAACCAGAGCGCGCGGGCGAGTCCACCGCGCCCCGAGCGCGCCTGGACGACGACCGGCACCCGCTCGCGTCCCCTGCCTCCCGTGTTGGCTCCCGTGTCCCGCACGCCGGGCACGATAAGCGCTGCGGCGCCAACTCTCCAGGGCCGTACAGCAGTACGGTGAAGGGCATGCGCCCCGACACGCCTGCCGCCCACACCACCGAAGCCGAGCGCCTGCTGCGCACCGCCGAGCAGTACCCCGGCGACCGGGAGCCGCTGCTGCTCCAGGCCGCCGCCCACCTGGAACTGGCGGACGACCGGCCGGGCGCGTCGGCGCTCTACGACGACCTCCTGTCCGGCGAGCCGGCCGACCCGCACCTGATCCGCGCGCTGAAGGCGTCGAACCTGTGGGAGTACGGGCACGAGGCCGAGGCGAGGGCCATCATCGAGGGCCTGCGCCGCTCACGCCCGGCGGACGCGCCCCCGTGGGAGATCGCGGCGGAGACGCTGGAGGTCCACGACGAGTTGGAGGCGGCGGAGGCCACGCTCACCGAGGCGGCCACCCTCCTGGTCACCCCCGGGGCGGAGCTCCCGCACGCCACCCGCTCCCTGCTCACGACCCGGCACCGCATCCGCCGCATGCTGGCCCGCCCCCACGACGACTGGGACACCCAGGCGGACCGCCTCCACCAGGGCGGGATCCCCCTGGACGAACTCCACGACCCGAAGCGCCTCTGGTCCCTCGGCTCCTCGGACCCCACCGAACTCCAGGCCGAGATCACCCGCCTCCGCTCGGAACTGAGCACCTACCGCACGGCCCTCTCCCGCCCCTTCCCGGTAGCGGTCCTCCACTGGCCGTCCGAAGAGCTGGAAGAACTCCTGACGGCGTACCCGGAACTGGAGACGGAGTACCCCACCTACCGAGCCCACCTGACGGACATCGAAGCCTCCCTCCGCGAACTGGCAGCAGCCGGCACCCCCAACCTGGGCATCGTCCGAGCCACCGTCCCCTCCTACGAAGCCTTCGCCGCCTCCGAAACCACCTCCCCCGCCACCCCCGCCCTCCTCCCCCAATACACCACCACCCTCGCCGCCCGCTCCCGAGCCACGCCTTGGCCGCCGCTGAGGACGGAGGCTTGCTGGTGCGGAGCGGAGAGGACTTATGGGGAGTGCCACGGAGGCGAAGCGCCGGAGTAGGTCCTCGACGGCAACAGCCGGAGGTTGGATCCGACACCGGGTATCGTGCGGCGGCATACTCGACCATGAGGGATGAGATGACCGGCGACTCTGTACCCGAGCTCCCCAAAGACTCGTGGGCCTCGAGCCCGGGGACTCGCCGGAGCATGCAGTCGAACAAGGGGCGCGACACCAAGCCCGAGCTGGCTCTACGAAGGGCAGTCCACGCCCTCGGCCTCCGGTACCACGTCTCCGAGCGCCCGATTCCGGCCATCCGGAGGACAGCCGACCTGGTGTTCACTCGGGCACGTATTGCAGTGTTCCTGGACGGCTGCTTCTGGCACGCGTGCCCCGACCACTTCACCGTCTCACGGACCAATCCTGAGTACTGGGCGGAGAAGGCGCAGAAGAACCGGGCACGCGATAGGCAGACAGACCTGCTTCTACAGGAAGCCGGCTGGGTCGTCCTCAGGGTGTGGGAGCACGAGGACGCTCATCAGGCTGCAGCCCGCTTGAGGGAACTCTACGATCGCCGCATCGCCACTCAACGTGACAGAAATGCGCACTGAACGTCAGCGGATCCATCTCATTCAAGCCACAGATCGATCGCATCCGTACGAGATGTGAGATTGATGCACTTTTTCATGGGCCGCCGCACCCAATAATGTGTGACCTTGAACAAAGGTGACGTGCCGGCACGCTGCTCTGCAGATACCCCCACAACATCGGAGCGCCCCTGGGTTCAACCAACCTGAAGCGCACGAGACAGGGGAGCGGTCACTACCCATGACCGAGGCATTCGACGGCATGTACGACACGTTCAAGGCTCTTCTGGACTCGTTCCCTCCATCAGAAGCGGTCAAGCGGCTGGAGCAGCTCGGCATCAGCCCGGAGATCATCCAGCAGATCCGTGAGCGTCACGAGCAGCAGACCGTTCGCATCAAGGAGCTCGAGGAGCCGCACGCGGTCATCCGCGACAACCGGGATACCTGGTACACCGGGCCGCACGCCAAGGACAAGTGCTGGCCGGCAATCGTCGACATCCTCCGCAAGGACGGATGGCCTGAGGACCCTGCCATCAAGTCCCTGGACGACTCCTCCACGCGCATCGTCTCCTTGCTGAACCACCCCAAGGAGAAGTCCTTCTCGACACGTGGGCTCGTCGTCGGATACGTGCAGTCGGGCAAGACGACCAACTTCACCTCCGTCATCGCCAAAGCCGCCGACCGAGGCTACAAACTCTTCATCGTTCTCGCAGGCGTCCACAACGGACTGCGACGGCAGACTCAGGCACGCCTGGTCCAACAGCTCATCGAGCCGAACCCTGCGATGTGGTCGCAGTTGACGGGTCTCGACCGGGACTTCACTCCCGGGGAGAACCCCGCCTCCTACTTCGGTAAGAGCAACGGGACGCGCGTGCTGTGCGTGGTCAAGAAGAACGCAGCGGTGCTGCGCAAGCTCTTCCGGTGGCTCGAGAAGGCAGCCGACTACCTGAAGGACTGTCCGACGCTGATCATCGATGACGAGGCCGACCAAGCCACGGTGGCGACCAAGTCGATCAATCCGCTGATCCTCAGCATCATGAGCACCCTGCCGAGGTCCGCCTACGTCGGGTACACCGCCTCCCCGTTCGCGAACCTGCTGATCGACCCGGCTGCAGAAGATCTCTATCCCAAGGACTTCGTCGTCAACCTGCCGAAGCCTCAGGGGCACTTCGGCACCGAGGTCCTCTTCGGTCGTTACGCCCTCGACGGCGAGGACCCCGAACAGGTCGACGACGGCCACGACATGATCCGATCCGTGCCCGAGGGCGACGTGCCGTGCGTGCGCCCCACGACGAAGGCGGACGCCGACGGTTTCGAACCGGTCATCACCGACACACTGCAGACGGCGCTCGAGTACTTCTGGCTGGCCACCGCCGCACGACACGTCCGCGGCACAGGAAACCAGCACAACACGATGTTGATCCACACCAGCGTCAACACCACCGTGCACAACAGTTTCCGTGGGCCGCTCGAGCACTTGCGTGATCACACCGCCGCGTCTCTGTCGGACGGCACCTTCCTGCTTCGGCTTCGCGGTCTGTGGGATAGGGAGACCGCTCGGGTCCCCGCTGAGGAGTTCGGAGAGACCAAGGTTCCGTTCGATGCCCTGCTGCCTGAGTTGCCCGAGGTACTCAAGGGTTGCCGCATCATCATGGACAACTCGAGCAGCGAGGATCGCCTGGATTATGAGAACGGGCCGGTCACGGCGATCGCAGTCGGTGGCAACACCCTCTCACGAGGTCTGACCCTCGAGGGCCTGTCGGTCAGCTACTTCGTTCGGGCAGTCTCCGCTTACGACACCCTGCTCCAGATGGGCCGCTGGTTCGGTTTCCGGAACGGTTACGCCGACCTCCCTCGAATCTGGATGACGGACGAGCTTGCCGAGTGGTTCCGGCACCTCGCCACGGTCGAGACCGAGATGCGCCGCGATGTCGACATCTACATGACCGAGGACGAGACTCCCCTCACCTTCGCGGTGCGCCTGCGGACGCACCCCGCCCTCCGTGTGACGGCGGCGGCCAAGATGCGCGATGCCGTGACCGCAGCCTCCTCTTACGGCGGCAAGCGTGTCCAGACCCACTACTTCCACACCGACGGAGAGTGGCTACGCGGAAACATCGCTGCCGCCCGTGATCTGGTGGGCGCCTCCGTCGCGAACGCCGTCACGGCAGAGATGCGGCCCGCGGAGGGGCGGTTCGTGTATCGGGGTGTCCCCTACGACCTGGTCGTGGACTTCTT
The DNA here is from genome assembly GCF_042754585.1 of Streptomyces sp. NPDC059201. NCBI lineage: Bacteria > Bacillati > Actinomycetota > Actinomycetes > Kitasatosporales > Streptomycetaceae > Streptomyces > Streptomyces sp. NPDC059201. Next base: position 124,493 of record NZ_JBHZBB010000012.1, on the reverse strand, counting down.
GTCCTCCTACCGGTTCCACGAGCAGTCCCCGGAGAACGATGCGGACCTCCTGACGGGATACATTCGGAAGCGGGTCGCTGCGGGATCGCTTCGCCGGTGGAATGTCGCGATCGTCGGCAACCCTCGCGGCGATGACTTCGAATTCGCTCCTGGTGTCTCCGTCGGACGCAACCTGCGAGCGCGGCTTTCCACGCCGAATCCGACCCCGGGTCTCGCCGACATCAAGACCCTGATGAGCCGCCGAGACGCTGCGGTGGACCTCGACGGGGACGTCTCGAGTCTCACCGAGAAGGGCATCATGGATCGGCGCCGTCACGAGCTCCCCGACACCGGTCTGCTGGTCCTGTACCCGATCGACAAGGTCTCGGCGCCTAGCCCCTCGAAGCTGAGGCGTGAAGCGTTGAACGCCGAAGAGCACGTCGTCGGAGTGGGCATGGTCTTCCCGGCTCCGCTGTACGACAGCACCGTCGAGAAGTACATCTCGGCCGATCTGTCGAAGATCCGTCTCGAGGACGAGGACTACAGCATCCTCGACAGCGATGACGCATGAGCGACGAGATACTGCGGAGCCTCGTCGAAGAGCGCTGGACCGCGCTAGAGGCCGAACAGACCACAGGTGAGCGCCGCCTCCGTGTCTCTCACCTCCCGATCGTTGTCGAGCACGACAACCCGCTGGCGGTGGCCGTCGACCACAACGGACATCGCCACGTCCTCGTACCGATACCGGCACATCGCCGAGTGCGGCTCGGCCTGGACGGGCCTGTACTTCAGCTGCGCAAGCGTCCGTTGGAGGATGACGAGACCTACCAGACGTACGCGGATCTTGCGTGCCTGCGCAGCGACCTCAATGACCTCTTCACCGAGCTGTGTGTCGACGTGTTGGGCACGGCCGAGGGACATCCGGAGAACCCGCTCAAGGCCCTCCATCATGTCCTCGACCGCTGGAAGGAGCTCTTCCGCACTCAGGGCAGCCCCCTGACCGGCGAGCAGCTCGCCGGCCTCTTCGGTGAACTCGCCGTTCTCTGCTGCCTGCTGGAGGAGAACCCGAGTGCCCACCGCCTGTGGCTTGGCCCTGAGGGCCATCGGCACGACTTCTCGTCCGGATCCACGGCGATCGAGGTGAAAGCCGGCACCGGCACAGGCCGAAGGCCTCGCATCCACGGACTCGACCAGCTCGATCGACCCGACGACGGGTCGCTGACCCTCGTGTGGTTCCGTCTGCAGCCTGTACCCGATGGCTCTCTAGGTACATCCCTGGTCGAGCTGGTCGATAGGGCCCGCAGGCTCTGTGACGACGAGGGCTCACTCCTCGAACTGCTCGCGACCTGTGGTTACCTCTCCGCGGACGCCGACCGCTACCGCGATGTCCGTTTCCTTGTGGAAGAGGAGAGGTGGTACGAGGTAGGTCCCGGGTTCCCCAGCCTCACAACCAGAGACCTGATAAAGGCGGGGTTGTCGGTGTCCGTCCAGAACGTCGAGTACACAATAGATCTCTCCGGCGACCTCCTCGTTCCACTGGCGGACGACGAGAAGTCGCGAGTGATCGACGACATCATCCAGGAGGCACGGTGATCGAGCCCCGCTGGTTCTCCCAGCCGTATCCGCCCGAGGGGGCGAGTGCCGCCGAGGGCATCCGCAATCAACTCGGTCGCCCTGAGCTCGACCTGCTCACCATCCTTGTGCGTGAGTCGGCTCAGAACAGCTGGGACGCCCGTTCTGCGACTTCCGCGGATCCTGTCGACTTCCGCATCGACCTGTCCACCGTCGGCCCCGCCCACATCGTTACCTGGCGCGAACTCCTCCTTGCGGGCGCACCGGCGAACGCGGACGAGTTCCCGCTGCGCGACACGATCAGGCACGGCCCCGTCCGGCTACTTTCCGTGTCGGACCGTGGAACTCGCGGGTTGGGAGGCCCGACCCGGGCCAACGACGCCGTAGGGAGCGATCGAGACTTCGTCTCCTTCATCCGCAATATCGGGGAGCCCCGTGACACGGCGCTGGGCGGCGGCACCTACGGCTTTGGCAAGGGCATCTTCTACCTGCTCTCGAAGCCGGGGACGATTCTCGTCCACACTCGCTGCCACACGCCACACGGCGGGTTCGAGACACGACTGATCGGGTGCACCCTCTGGAAGAGCCATGTGGCCGTCCAGAACGGAGCGAGCCGTCGTTTCACAGGTCGACACTGGTGGGGCGACGCCTCCGGCGACGTGATCGAGCCGCTGATGGGGGCAGAGGCGGACACAGCGGCGCGGCGCCTCGGACTGAGACCGTTCGCCCCCGATGAGACCGGCACGACCGTCGTCGTCATCGACCCGAACCTGGACGAGCTGGAGCCCTCCGAAGCCGCGGACTACCTGGCCGAGACGATTGCCTGGCACCTCTGGCCAAAGATGATCTCCGCCGAAGCCGACACCCCCGCCATGCGGTTCTCCGTCAGTTGTGACGGAGTCGATCACCCGGTCCCGGATCCGCGGGAGACCGCGCCCCTCGACATGTTCGTCTCCGCCTACGAGGCTTTGAACGGATCCGACGGACGCAACCTGCAGTGCCTCAAACCCAAGCGTCATCTCGGTCGCTTCGGGGTGGTGAAGCGTATTCGACCTCCGCTTGAGCCAAGCCGTGCGGGGCGCATGCTGAACATCGAGAGCCTCGTTCATCACGTCTGTCTGATGCGGCCGGCCGAACTGGTCGTCACGTACCGACCAGGCCAGAAGCCTCCGAGCGAGAACATCGCATACGCCGGAGTATTCCGGGCCGACGAGTCCATGGACGAGGTCTACGCCAAGGCTGAGCCTCCGACGCATGACGCCTGGAATCCGCAATCGCTGGAGCGCCCGGAGAGCACGTTCGTCCACACGACGTTCCGCCGTATCGACGAGGCACTCGATCAATTGCTCTCGCTCGGCGGAGTCGCCCGCTCCGGTGCACGCAGCGTGGCGCTGGGGGCGGCAAGCACATTCTTCTCAGGACTGGTCGGTGGCTCCTGGGGCATCGGCGGCGCGACCGCCTACGCCAAGCCTGGAAGCACGGCCACACGCGCCAAGGCGCAGGAAGAGGCGAGGAAGAGAAAGGTCGCCACGGCCTCGACCGGCGGAGGCCTCCACAGCTCCGCATCAGGCAGCGACGACGAAACCGCACGCGACACCTGGCATGCGAGCGGCGAAGGCATCGACTTCGCCGACACGACCGCGAGGGGCGTCTCTGGACGCGGCCGGCGACCGCGGGTCCAATACGTCGGCGATCCCTACTTCGACGATCGCGGCGACTCGACGGTGCTCGTTCAGGAGTTCCGCCTGCCTGTGCCCATGTCGCAGCGGGTCCATGCCGATCTGGCTGTGGCGCTGCCCGGAGTGGGTGGCCGTGAGACGGATCCGCCGATCGGGGCGGAGATGCCCACACTCGTGGGCTGGGAGGACAGTGACGGGCGCCTGCACACCTCGGAGACCTGCGTGATCGACGGCGGTGAATCCATCTGGCGTGCCGTCGTACAACCCGCGCCGGACACGATGACCGAGATCGGCATCAGAGTGGAGGCGGTGAGCACACCATGAGCCGGCGTGTTCTTCCGTACCGCAGCCCGTCTGAAGATGTCATCGCTGCTGAACCGTGGCGACTCGTCGTCGACGACGGAGAGATGCCCCTCCCCGAGGCTCTACCGCACTGGGACTACCGCATGGACCTGGTTCTGCGGAGAACGATGCGCGTCGACCTCGAGCGCGTCCGTGCTCAATGCGGCCTTCCTGAAGAGGCCGCCTTGATGCTGACCACCGTGTGGACGGCCAGCGGCTCGAACCTGAGCGGCCCTGGACACCGGAAACGACTCACAGGCCACGGCGTCTGCGTTGTCGATCTGGAGGTTCGACTGTCTGGAGCTGATCTCGGTGGACTGCTCGTCCTCGACACGGCTCTGGTTCTGGCAGAGCGTCGAAGTGACGGCCGACCGTCATCCCCCCGTCGCGCCGGCTCCGTCCTGTGGAGCGAACGAGAGTCAGTTCGTCTTCAGGGTGACGCACCGCAGTTCCCCATGGCCGTGATCGACTTCGCCAATACCTCATTTCCGGACGGCGCAGCCTGGCATCTGCAGATCAGCGGCAGCCTCGAGAACGCAACCATGGGCTCGCTCCTACTCCTGGTCAACGAAAAGAACAAGGTCACCACCGCGGCCTTCGAGAACGCCCACAAGCCGCGTCCCGTCGACCAGGTCGTACTCTCCGCGGTATACGCGGACGCGGCTCGCAGCATGATCGAATACGCCCTCTCCTACGAGGATTTCTCGGAGGAGTCCGACTACGCCGAGGACTCCCTCGGCGCCACCCTTCTGCGCCTGTTCGACCGGCTCTTCCCAGGCCAGTCCATCGCCGACGTCCGGCTGCGCCGTCTGCAGTCACCGGCGATCTTCGCCTCGGACCTTCAGGCTGCCGTCAAGATCTTCGAGGTGTCGTGATGAGCCTTCTCTATCCGCGTCTGCTGCCCCAGCAGGCCAGACAGCTCTACGAGGAGTACCGGGATCTCTCGATCCCCGAACTCGCCGAGCGGGTGGCCTACGCGCATCCGTCGGCCGTGTACGTCGCCACCGGCGGCGATCGGGTCTCGACAGAGCAGCTCAAAGAGCTGCGCCGGGCCGTCGTCGAGCTCGCCGAACGCGCCGGCTTTCCTTACTCGTCCGACCGCGCTCGAAACGCCGCATTCGATCTCGGATTGGCCGCGCTCCTGCACGCGGAGATGGGAGCGGTCCCAGCGGAAGCCGCTTCCCGAGACGTCTGGGCCTTCCTTGCAATCGCCGTACTCCCCGATGTCGCGTACTGGCGTTATCCGCATCCTCCGCGAGACCGCATTTTGGGGACGGACCTCACCCGGCACGTGTTCGGCCGGCTCTGGTGGCGTGGGCAACTAGTTCGCTCGCCTGACACGTCGGATCCGTACGGCGCTCTCAAGATCCTCGGCGAGGCGGCGTTCGATCAGATCTATGCACGCCGCGCCGCTCTGGGCGGAAGTCCTCACATGGTTCGTGCGATTCTCCGGGTCTGGAACGACCTCGACCTGCAGGGACTGAACGAGCGCGAAACATTCCGCGACTTCCTCAAGCGTCTGCTTCGGCTTGCCCCCTTCGTGCTCTTCGACGGTATCGAAGACGACGCCTTGGACGACGAGCTTCGTGCCGTGGCGCAGGAGTCCATCGACGCTCAACGACCTGCATCCGCCCCCGCAACGGTGGCACGGTTCCGGTCGGTGGAGATATGCGCCGGAGCGGGGGCCCAGGCACTGGGGCTCGAGTTGGCGGGCTTCGATCCGTCGCTCCTCATCGACAGCAAGGCCGATGCCTGTTTCACCATCGACCTCAACCGCCCCGACTGGGACGTCGTCTGCATGGATGTCGTGCAGTTCCATGCAGACATGCGTCCAGACGTCGTCGGCGTCGATCTACTGAGCGGCGGCTTGCCTCGTGTGAAGTCGTCGGCCACTGTAGGACGCGCTGAAGACACAGAAGAGCGGCGGGTCCTTCGAGCTGCGGTCGAGCTGGCATGCTCGATCAAGCCGAAGGCCGTGCTTCTGGAGAACGTGCCGGACCTGGTGGAAGGCCCCGCCTTCGAGGCGGACCGGGCCTGGATCGAGGAGGAGCTGGCCGGCGCGGGCTACCGTTCGAGCTGGCGAATCCTCAACGCTTCGGACTTCGGTGTCCCCCAGAATCGGAGCAGCGGCTTCTTGATCGCGCTGCGAGAGCCATACTTCTCCCGTTTCCAGTGGCCAAAGGTGCATGAGTCTGCTCCACCGACGGTCGGTGCCGCGCTCGGCCCCTCGATGGCCTCACGCGGGTGGCCGGGGGCGGAGCAGTGGATCAAGAATGCCGACCGCACCGCGCCCGCGTTGGTAGGCGGATCTGACCGGCGAGGCGGTGCCGACCTCGGGCCCACAGGCAGCAAGAAGGCATGGGCCGCCCTGGGAGTGAACGGAAACAGCCTCGGCGACGAGCCGCCTGGCCTCGACTTCCCGGCCGGCGACCATCCCAAGCTGACGGTCGAGCAGGCCGCGATGATCCAGTCGTTTCCCTCTGACTGGAGCTTCGCAGGCGGCAAGACATCCACGTACCGGCAGATCGGTCACGCCATGCCTCCTCCTCTGGCGACGGCGGTCGGGCTTGCCATCGCAGCGGCTCTGCGAAGCTAAGATCGCACCATGCGCGCGCCCCGTCCCACTTCCACCGAGCCCATCACCGTCCTAGACCTCTTCGCCGGTTGCGGCGGCTTCACCCAGGGGTTCCACGAGTTCAGGCCGGACGGGATGGGGGGCGATGGGCCCGTTTTCCACAGCCTCGCCGCGGTCGAGCACAACAAGGCAGCGGCGGCCACGTATGCGATGAACTTCGGCAGCGGTCGACCCGACAAGAGCCTTCCTGAGGCTCGGGTCTACTTCGGCGACATCGAGGAGTGGAAGCCTACGCAGGAGACCCTTCACGCTGATGTCATCGTCGGAGGACCCCCGTGCCAGGGTTTCTCTGCTTTGAATCGGAAGAAGAAGGGGAGCGAGCGTAACCGCCTCTGGGAAGAGTACGTTCGCATCGTCGCGGAAGTCCGCCCGAAAGTCTTCGTCATCGAGAACGTCGACCGCTTCCTCAAGTCGGATGAATTTCAGAACCTGCTGAACGAAGTGCGACCAGGGGGGGCACTGGCCGACTATCGACTCGTTGATCCTCCAGGACATCAGCCGTCCGACACGGCGGAGGATAAGACCCGACGCTACCTTCTCAACTCCGCAAACTATGGCGCGGTTCAGGCGCGGCGTCGCGCGATCGTCATCGGCGTGCGCCGCGACATCGAGGGCGAGCGTTCGATGACCTATCCTCCTCAGACGCATTTCCGACCTCCCAAGAAGGCGACCAGAACGGCCGCCCAGCCTCTCGACGGAGTCGACGGAGACATCCAGTCCTGGAATACCGTTGACAGTGTTTTCAGGGAATCAAAAGAGATCCCGCTCAAGGGAACGGAACTTCCCGACACCAAGGATCATATTGCCGAGGTGGACACCGTCGTACCAGGGGCCTTCAAAACAAAGGATCTTCACATCCGCCGCAACCCGGAGATTCTTTCACTCGCCCGCTACGGCAAGATTCCAGCCGGCGGGAACCGAAAGGACCTTCGCGGCTGGTGGTTCACCGTCAACGAATCCGGAACCATCGAGTACTTCGAGGAACCGCACCCTCAGGGCGTGAGAACTCCCGTGGCACGCCTGTCCACCGAAAGCTGGGATAACCACAACACGGGCACGGGGGATGTCATGGGGCGCCTCCGCCTGGGAGAGCCCTCTGTCACGATCAGGACCGAGTTCTTCAAGCCTGAGAAGGGTCGGTATCTGCACCCCGAAGAAGATCGCCCCATCACTCATTACGAAGCTGCCAGAATTCAGGGCTTCCCTCCCACATTTCGGTGGTGCGGCTCCAAGACGGAAATCGCCATGCAGATCGGAAACGCAGTTCCGATTCCCCTTGGCAGAGCGATAGCGTCTGCCATCTACTCCTTCCTACGCGGCTGACACCTGGTTCCAGTCAGCCAAGAGGCATACTTGGCCCGCGCTCGCCGCCAGTGGGACGGTCGTTGTAGGTGAGCTCCCACTGTCGCCGGATCTCGGCGACAGTCCCCGCCGCCTCCACGCATTCGAGTACCGCTCACTCGGCCGCCATCTCCCCGATGTCCTGCGCGCCACCCGGTAGCGTTCACTTGCCGGTGTCGTTGAAGCGCAGGAGGAGGATGGCGCAGGACATCCACGGAACCGCCTCGGACGTCGGTCACGATGGCCTTCCTGCCGGTGGCCTCGTCGCGCACCTGATCGCCCCTGACCGTCAACCCTCCCGGTGGCACCGCGCCCGCACCCCGTACGCTCGAAGGACGCACCCACTAGGAAGGCCCCCGCCATGCCCCACACCCCCGCCTCCGCCATAGCCGCCGCCGGGCTCGTAGGCGGATACGCCGTTGCCCGGTGGACGAAGAAGCGGCCGCTCGGTGGGGTCGTGCTGGCTGTGGCCGGTGGGGTGGCGGCTCGGGAGTGGCAGCGGATCGGTGGGGTCAAGGCTTGCGTGGGGCTGACCGGCGCGTACGTGGCCGCGTTCGCCGGGTCGCATCCGCTGGCCAAGAAGGTGGGGGCGTGGCCTGCGGTGTTCGGTGTGGCCGGGGGGATGGCCGCTGTCTCCTGGGCCGTGACCCGCGAGCGGGGTCAGCCGCCTGCCGCGTGGCTGAGGGTGTAGATCAGGAGGCCCGCCAGGGCTCCTACCACCGTGCCGTTGATGCGGATGAACTGGAGGTCGCGGCCGATGTTGGCCTCGATCTTTCTGGAGGTCTGGTCGGCGTCCCAGCCGGCGACCGTGTCGGTGATCAGGGAGGTGATCTCGGTGCGGTAGGTGGTGACTACGTAGGTGGTGGCCGATTCGAGCCAGCCGTCGACCTTCTCCTGGAGGCGGGGGTCCGAGGCCAGGCGCTTGCCCAGGGAGATCAGGGAGGCGCGGGCGCGGAGGCGGAGCTGGCTCTGGTCGTCCTCGGCCGCGGCGATGATGAGGGCGCGGACGGAGGCCCAGGCGGAGGCGATGACGTCCTGGACCTCGGGGCGGGCCAGCAGGTCGGACTTGAGTCGCTCGACGCGGGCGCGGGTGTCCGTGTCCGCCTGGAGGTCGGCGGCGAAGTCGGCCAGGAAACGGTCGATGGCGCCCCGCGCGGGGTGCGTCGGCATGTCGCGCATCTCCGTGATGAAGCGGAGCAGCTCCTTGTAGACGCGCTCGCCGACCTTGCGGTCCACGAAGCGGGGCGTCCAGCCGGGGGCGCCGCCCTGCACCGCGTCCATCACCGAGTCGCCGTGGGTCACCAGCCAGTCGTGGGCCCGGGTGCAGATCAGGTCGACGGCCCGGCGGTGCGCGCCGTCCGACACCATGCGCTCCAGGGTCTTGCCGACGCCCGGTGCGATCTCCGCCTGCTCGGCCCGGCGGGTGATCGCCTCGCCGACCACCGCCTGCACGTCCGCGTCCCGCAGCACGGTGAGCGCGCCCCGCAGGGCGGTCGCCGCCTCCTCCGTGACCCGGTCCGCGTGCGCCGGGTCCGCCAGCCAGGCCCCCAGGCGCCGCGCCACGCCCAGGGCGCGCAGCCGGCCGCGTACGACGTCGGCGGAGAGGAAGTTCTCGCCGACGAAGGAGCCCAGCGAGGCGCCCAGCTGGTCCTTCTTCGTCGGGATGATCGCCGTGTGCGGGATCGGCAGGCCCAGCGGGTGCCGGAAGAGCGCCGTCACCGCGAACCAGTCCGCGAGCGCGCCGACCATGCCGGCCTCGGCCGCCGCGGCCACGTAACCCGCCCAGGCGCCCGCGCCGGACTTCTCCGCCCAGGTCGCCAGGGCGTAGATCACCGCCACGAACGCCAGCAGCGCCGTCGCCAGGGCCTTCATCCGGCGGACGCCCCTGTTCCGTTCCTCGTCCGCCGCCGTGTACGTGAAGCTCACCATCCGCCAGACCTCCTCACATCAGGGACTCCCGGCGCTCCTCATGAGTTCCCCCGTACATCTTCGCGATCACTGACTCGATGTCCGGTTCCCGCACCGAGAGGTCCACGAGGGGGTACGCCGCCGCCACCGCGGCGACCAGGGGGGCGGCCGACGCGGACGCCGGGAAGGCGAGGTACTGGCGCGGCCCGTCGGCCCGTACGAAGCGGGCGCCGGGCACGGAGTCGATCGGCGGCAGCTCGCGCGCCAGGTCCACGACGAGCATCCGCTCGCCGTCGCCGGCCTCGTGCAGGCCGGCGAGATCACCGTCGTACATGAGCCGTCCGTGGTCGATGACCATCACCCGTGAGCAGAGCTGTTCGATGTCGGTGAGGTCGTGGGTGGTGAGGAGGACAGTCGTGCCGCGCTCGGCGTTCAGCTCGCGGAGGAAGGTGCGGACCCGGGCCTTCGAGACGACGTCGAGGCCGATCGTCGGCTCGTCCAGGTACAGCACCTCCGGGTCGTGGAGGAGGGCCGCCGCGATGTCGCCGCGCATCCGCTGCCCGAGGGAGAGCTGGCGTACGGGCACGTCGAGGAGGGCACCGAGGTCGAGGAGGTCGACGCAGCGGGCGAGGTTCTCGCGGTAGCGCGCGTCGGGGATCCGGTACATGCGGTGCATCAGGCGGTACGAGTCCTTCAGCGGCAGGTCCCACCAGAGGGTGGTGCGCTGGCCGAAGACCACGCCGATCCGGCGCGCGAGCCGGGTGCGCTCGCGCGCCGGGTCGATGCCGGCGACCCGGAGGCGGCCGCCGCTGGGGGTGAGGATGCCGGTGAGCATCTTGATGGTGGTGGACTTCCCGGCGCCGTTCGGGCCGATGTAGCCGACCATCTCGCCGCGGCCGACGGTGAAGGAGAGGCCGTCGACGGCCCTGACCTCCCGCTTCTCGCGGCGCAGCAGGCCCGCGCGGCGGCGGACCGTGAAGGTCTTCTCGATCCCGTCCAGTTCGATGAAGGGCTCGGAGACTGATTCGGTGGAGGGTTGAGGGAAAGACACGTGCTCTCAGCTTCCTGTCGATCGGTACGAGCGGATGCCCGCGCGCCACGCCAGGCCCGCCACCGCGCAGCAGACCAGGGCGACGAGCGGGGAGGCGAAGGCCGCCCAGGACGGAACGCCGGCGGGGGCGGGGCGCCCGAGGACGTACAGGGCCGGGAGCCAGTTCACGAAGGCGAGCGGGACGACGTACACCACACCCTTCACCAGGTCCTGCGCGAAGACCGTCGGCGGGTACTGGAGCAGGGTGTTCCCGCCGTACGTGAAGGAGTTGGTGACCTCGGCCGCGTCCTGGAGCCAGAAGATCGCCGCGCCGCCGAGCACCATCACCGCCATGAAGATCACCGCCCCGCAGACCACCATCCCGGGCACCAGCAGGACCTTCTCCCAGCTCCACGCCACCTCCCCGCGCAGCAGCACCAGGCTCCACACCAGCACCATCAGCCCCTGGAGGACCCGGCCGAGCCGGCGCAGCGCGAACTTGTCCGCCGCGACCTGCGCGAGCAGCGGCGCGGGGCGCAGCAGGAACACGTCGAGCGAGCCGTCCCTGATCCGGCGCCCCATCCGCTGGAGCGAGCCCAGCGTCAGGTCGGCGATCCCGAAGGCGGTGCCGGTGGTGCCGTACAGGAAGGCGACCTCGGCGAAGGAGAAGCCGCCGAGGCCCTGGACCTGCCCGAACATCAGCAGGATCACGACGAAGTCGAAGAAGGTGACGCAGAAGGACGTCACGAGGGTCAGGGCGAAGGAGGCGCGGTACGCCATCGTGGAGCGGATCCACATGGCGGCGACCAGCCGGTACGTACGCAGGGCGTCCGCGCCGGGGCGGTACGGCTCCTCGGAGTAGGGCTTCTTGGAGTACGCCTCCTGTACGCGAAGCTGTTCAGCCACCCTGCACCACCACCTTCCGGGTCGCCGCCGCCTGTACGGCGCGCCCCGCCGCGAGCAGCACGGCGAGCCAGCCGAGCTGGAAGCCGTACGCGCGGACGAGGCCCCAGCCGTCCCCGTACCGGCCGAGGTAGACGTCCGCCGGGACCTGGAGCAGGGCGGCCCACGGCAGCGCGCGGGCGAGCTCGCCGAGCGCGCCGGGGAAGACGTTCAGCGGGAGCAGCATCCCGGAGAAGAAGAGGCCGGTCAGCCAGGCGACCTGCACCACGCCCTGCCCGTCGAGCAGCCAGAAGGCGCTCATGGCGACGAGGTACCAGATCGCGAAGGCGACGAGGGAGCCGAAGACCACCGCGAGCAGGAAGGCGGCCCAGCCGGCGGGACCGTCCGGAAGGGTGAAGCGGAAGGCGAGCGCGCCGATCGCGAGGGGGACGGCGCCGCGCCCGAGCAACTGGTAGGCGGAGCGGCCCGCGTTGGCCGCGCACCACCATGCCTGGAGGTCGGCGGGGCGGTAGAGGTCGACGGCGATGTCGCCGGTCCTGATCCGTTCGATCAGCTCGTCCTCGAAGCCGCCGCCCATGAGGCCGCAGACGGTGATGAGGCCCTGGCCGATCCAGACGTAGGCGAGGGCGTCGGCCATGGAGTAGCCGCCGAGCTGGGGGCGTTCGGCCCACAGGGCGATGTAGGTGTACGAGAAGACGAAACCGAAGACCGTGTTGGTGAAGAGGCCCGCCAGCGTGGCCACCCGGTAGGTGGCGTACCGCCGGAAGCCGCCCGCGGCCACGGTCGCGTACAGCCGCAGCATGGAGCTCCCCTTTCGGAGCGTGCGTGTGGGGGTGGGGGGGAGGAAGAGGACGAAGCGCACGACCCTAGTGGCCCGCGCCACACCACCGCGACAGGTTTTCGCGGCGCACGTCCGGGCGCGCCCACCGCGCCCCCGGCGCACGCCTGCCGCCCCTCCCGGCGCACGCCCGCCACCCTTCCCCGCCCACCTCCCCACGTACGTCCCGGCGGATTTCCCGTCAGGTAACCGCCGCCTTCGGGAGTTTCGCGCGCTTTATGTGCACTATGTGGTGCCATGTCCCCTTCGTTGCGCTCCCCCTCCCCCGCCGCGCCACCCCCGGACCGAGGCCCGGGCCACGGCGCGGACCACGGCGCGGATCCCGGCGCGGATCCCGGCTGGGAACCGAGGGACCCCACCCTCCCCACGGCCCTCCCCACGGGCCGCCGCCCCACGGGCCGGCCGCGGGCGTCCCTCCCTCGCCGCCTGCTGCGCGCCGCCGTCGGGCTGTTCCTGCTCGGCGGTGTCCTCCTCGCGGGGGCCTTCGTGGCCGGGTACCTCCTGGTGGACATCCCGGCCGCCAACGCCGCCGCCGTCGCCCAGTCCAACCTGTACCTCTACCGCGACGGCACCGTCCTCGCCCGCGACGGCGAGGTCAACCGGGAGAACGTGCGCCTCGACCGGATCCCGCTCACCGTCCGGCAGGCCGTCCTCGCCGCCGAGGACCGCGACTTCCACACCTCCCGCGCGGTCGACCCCAAGGCGATGGTCCGCGCCGCCTGGAACACCGTCACCGGCAAGGGCCGCCAGTCCGGCTCGACGATCACCCAGCAGTACGTGAAGAACTACTACCTGGGGCAGGAGCAGACCCTCACCCGCAAGGGCAAGGAGTTCTTCATCGCGATCAAGCTGGAGCGCGAGAAGACCAAGGACGAGATCCTCCAGGGCTACCTCAACACCAGCTACTTCGGGCGCAACGCGTACGGCATCCAGGCCGCCGCCCACGCCTACTACGGCAAGGACGTCGAGCGCCTCGGCCCGGCCGAGGGCGCGTACCTCGCCGCCCTCCTCAAGGCCCCCAGCGCCTACGACGTCACCACCCACCCCGAGAACCGCGCCGCCGTCCTCGCCCGCTGGGGCTACGTCCTCGACGGCATGGTCGGCGAGGGCTGGCTCACCCCCGGCGAGCGCGCCGCCCTCAGCTTCCCCGACCCGCAGACCGCCCGCCCCGCCACCGGCCTCTCCGGCCAGCGCGGCTACCTCGTGCAGGCCGTCGAGGAGTACCTCACCGGCCGCGGGATCGTCGACGAGAAGACCCTCGCGGGCGGCGGCTTCCGGATCGTCACCACGATCGACCCCGACCGGCAGGCCGCGCTCGTCCGCGCCGTCGAGGACCGCGTCACCCACCGCCTCGACCCGGCCGCGAACCCCGCCGACCGGTACGTACGGGCCGGGGCCGCCGCCGTCGAACCGGCGACCGGCCGCGTCGTCGCCCTCTACGGCGGCGTCGACTACACCGAGCAGTACGTCAACAACGCCACCCGCCGCGACTACCAGGTCGGCTCCACCTTCAAGCCCTTCGTCTTCACCGCCGCCGTGCAGGGCGGCGCGCGGACCCAGTACGGCGAGCCGATCACCCCGTACACCCTCTACGACGGCACCGACCGGCGCCCCGTCGAGGGCTGGCCCGGGACCCCGTACGACCCCGCCAACGAGGACGGCGAGAGTTACGGCGAGATCCCGGTCGGCACCGCCACCGACCTCTCCGTGAACGCCGTCTACGCCCAGATGGCCGTCGACGTCGGCCCCGCGCACGTGCGCCGCACCGCCGTCGCGCTCGGCCTCCCGCCCGGCACCCCCGACCTCACCGCCTCCCCCTCCATCGCGCTCGGCCCGGCCACCGCGAGCGTCCTGGACATGGCGCAGGCGTACGCGACGCTGGCCGCGCACGGCAGGCGCGGCGACCACACGCTGGTCGCGGCCCTCTCCCGCGACGGGGAGCCGCTGCCGCTGCCCTCGGGCGAGGCGCGGCAGGCCGTCGGCCGCGAGGCCGCCGACACCACCACGGCGGTGCTGCGGAGCGTCGTCGAGTCCGGTACGGGCAGGGCGGCGCAGGCCGCGGGACGCCCGGCGGCCGGCAAGACCGGCACGGCGGAGGACGACAAGGCGGCCTGGTTCGCCGGCTACACCCCCGAGCTCGCGACCGTCGTCGCGCTGATGGGCCAGGACCCCGAGTCCGGCGGCCAGGAACCCCTGTACGGCGCCCTGGGCCTCCCCCGGGTCAACGGCGGCGGCCCGCCGGCCGAGATCTGGGCCCGCTTCACCCGCGAGGCCCTCGCGGACGCCCCCGTACGCGACTTCGACCTCCGCCTGATGCCGGGCGCGGACCTCCCCGAGTTCCCCCCGGTCCCGGACGGCCCGGAGGACGGCGAGGACATCGAACACGATGACGGGGAGGACTGGTACGAGAGGGACGAGACGGGCGAGGCGGGCCCGGGGCCCGGCCCGGGGCCCGCGAGGCGCCCGGGCGGGGGCCGGGCCGGCCGTTAGTCAGTGCCCGGAGGTCGCCTGGTCAGTGCCCGGAGGTCGCCTTCAGGCCGACCACGGCCACCAGCAGCAGGACGACGAAGAAGATCCGGGCGGCGGTCGCCGGCTCACCCAGCACCACCATGCCGAGCACCGCCGCACCGGCCGCGCCGATGCCGACCCAGACGCCGTAGGCGGTACCGATGGGGAGGGTCTTGGCCGCGTGCGACAGCAGCAGCATCGAGGCGACGATCCCGGCGCCGGTGAAGACGCTGGGCCAGAGACGGGTGAAGCCCTCGGTGTACTTCATACCGATCGACCAGCCGACTTCGAGCAGACCAGCGACGATCAGAAGAACCCAGGCCATGACGACGACACCTCCGCGAGACGGAACAACAGGAGTGCGTCGTCTTTGCTCTACCCGGTACGGCGCGTCTCGTCGGGGTCCCCCCAGCCTAGCAAAGAACGGGCAAAGGCCCTGGTGACACCGGTCACCAGGGCCTTCGGGTACGCGGACCGCTACGGATACCGCTACAGATACAGGCCGGTCGAGTCCGCGCTCTGGAACCGGTCCGCCGCCACGGCGTGCAGGTCCCGCTCGCGCATCAGTACGTAGGCGACGCCCCGCACCTCCACCTCGGCGCGGTCCTCGGGGTCGTACAGCACCCGGTCGCCGATCTCGACGGTCCGGACGTTCTGCCCGACCGCGACCACCTCGGCCCAGGCCAGGCGGCGGCCGACCGCGGCGGTCGCCGGGATCAGGATCCCGCCCCCGGAGCGCCGCTCCCCCTCCGGGGAGTCGGTGCGGACCAGGACCCGGTCGTGGAGCATCCGGATGGGCAGCTTGTCGTGGGTGTTCTCGCTCACGGGAACGAACCTACCGGCCGGACTCAGCCCTTGTTCCTCCGGGAGGAGGAGAACAGCAGCCCGACGACGGCGACGGCCACCAGGGCGACGGGGACGACGCGCTCCAGGCGCGGGGCGCCGTCCTCGTCGGTGAAACGTGCCTTCACGTCGGAGACGACCCGGTTGACGGCGACGAACGCCCGCCCCGCGGTCTCGTCGACGGTCGAGGCGACCCTCGCCTTCGCGTCCCCGATGATCGTCTTCGGATGCATCCGAATGCCGATCTCGTCGAGCGTGACGGCGAGCTGGTCGCGCCGGCGGACGATGTCCGCCTCGATCTGCGCAGGGGTCCTGGCGTCCGACACCGCGCTGCCTCCGTAGTCGTGATCCGGTCGTTGATGGACAGTCTGTCAGTTCCGCCGCCGGGAGGCTGTCCCCGACCCCCATTAGGCTCTCATCGCGTACGCGAACATTCCCGAGGAGAGCAAGCCATGAGCGAGCGACTGCAGCCCGGCGACACCGCCCCCGCCTTCACCCTGCCCGACGCGGACGGCAACGAGGTCTCCCTCGCGGACCACAAGGGCCGCAAGGTCATCGTCTACTTCTACCCGGCGGCGCTCACCCCGGGTTGCACCAAGCAGGCGTGCGACTTCACCGACAACCTCGACGTGCTGGCCGCGGCCGGCTACGACGTGATCGGGGTCTCCCCCGACAAGCCGGAGAAGCTCGCGAAGTTCCGCGAGAAGGAGAACCTGAAGGTCACCCTGGTCGGCGACCCGTCCAAGGAGACCCTGGAGGCGTACGGCGCCTTCGGCGAGAAGAAGCTCTACGGCAAGGTCGTCACGGGCGTCATCCGCTCGACGGTCGTCGTGGACGAGAACGGCAAGATCGAACACGCCTTCTACAACGTCAAGGCCACCGGCCACGTAGCCAAAATCATCCGAGACCTGGGTGTCTGACCCACCCCTGGCCCCTGCAACGGGCCCGCCCCCTCACCCCGAGGGCGCGGGCCCGTCCGCTTTTCGTACGCGATACGACGTGACCGTCCGATATTCGGCTCGTTAACCCGTACGAGATCCGCACTGGGGAGGGGATCCGATGAGCACGAGCCCATACACGAAGGACAGGCTCAGCGCCGTCGTGGCCGAGTCGAAAGGGTGGGCCGATCTGATGCGCCGGCTCGAGGTCGGGGAGAGCGGGGGCCGACGTCGCACTCTGCAAGCGAAGGTCGCCGCATACGGAATCGACACCAGCCACTTCAAGCAACGGAGCCCATGGCGCAAGTACACGGACGGCGCAATCGCCGAGGCCGTCGCCTCGTCGACGACACTGCGCGAAGTCGTGCTGAAGCTCGGAGCACCACCGGCAACGGGGACGCTCTCGCACATCCGGCGTCGCATCATGGCAGCCGGGATCGACGTGAGCCACATTCCCGGCCTGAACCGTTCGACCACGGACCTGCCGTTCACCGAGGACGAGTTGCGAGCCGCTGCGGCAGCCACGCACAGCGTCAGGGAGATGGCCCGCCTGCTGGGCGTGGGCGAGGACAGCAGGTCGCGAGCTGCGCTCCGGCACATGCTCCAGGGGTGGGGAATCAGCCTCGCCCACTTCACTCACCGTCGGATCGACATCTCGGAGGAACACCTACGGGCGGCGGTGGCCGATGCCACCAGTTTCGCCGACGTGATGCGCGCACTCGGCCTTCCCGTGAGCGACCAGAACCACCGCCGAGTGCGGCGACGGGTGGCGGAGTTGGACCTCGACACGGCGCACTTCAAGCGACGCACGTGGGGCACCGTGCGCGTCACAGCCCCCAAGGCCATCGCGGACACGGTCTTCCGGGTACGCCCGGAGGGCTCGTCGCGCGAGAACCGCGACCGGCTCCACCGCGCGCTCATCGAGGTGGGGGTCCCGTACCGCTGCGCCAGGTGCGGGAACGAGGGCGAGTGGCAGGGCGGAACCATCGTCCTGCAAATCGACCACATCAACGGGAACTGGCTCGACAATCGCCAGGAGAATCTGCGCTACCTCTGCCCCAACTGCCACTCGATGACCGAAACATGGTGCCGAGGAGGCAAACGCCCTCAGCCAGTCTGAATACGACCGCCCTGGGCCGCTGTCGGCCCGCTACCATGGCAACTGACCAGCGGCCTTGGCGGAACTGGCATACGCTTCGCGTTTAGGTCGCGACGGGAGCAATCCTATGAGGGTTCGAATCCCTCAGGCCGCACAAACCTTCACATCGAAGGCCCCACTCAAGTTTCTCCGAGTGGGCCTTCGTCGTGTCGCTCAGCCCAGCAGTTCCTGGACCACCGGGGCCAGGGCTCGGAATGCCTTGCCTCGGTGGCTGATGGCGTTTTTCTGCGGTGGGGTGAGTTCGGCGCAGGTGACGTCGTAGCCGGTGGGCTGGAGGATGGGGTCATAGCCGAAGCCGTTGGTGCCCTGGGGGGTGGGGCGGAGGGTGCCTTCCATGCGGCCTTCCACTACGCGTTCCGTGCCGTCGGGGAGGGCCAGGGCGGCGGCGCAGGCGAAGTGGGCGGCGCGGTGTTCCTCGGCGATGTCCGACAGTTGGGCCAGGAGCAGGTCCAGGTTCGCCTTGTCGTCGCCGTGGGTGCCGGCCCAGCGGGCGGAGAAGATGCCGGGCGCGCCGTTCAGGACGTCGACGCAGAGGCCCGAGTCGTCGGCCACGGCCGGCAGGCCCGTCGCCTGGGCCAGGGCGTGGGCCTTGAGAAGGGCGTTCTCCGCGAAGGTGACGCCCGTCTCCTTCACATCGGGGATCTCGGGATACGCGTCCGCGCCGACGAGTTCGAGGTCGAGGCCCGCGTCGGCGAGGATCGCGTGGAGTTCGGTGATCTTGCCCGCGTTGCGGGTGGCGAGGATCAGGCGCTGTCGGGTCATGCCCCGATTATCCCGGGGTGCAGACCTTCCCGATCTCGGTGGCCGCGTCGGTGACCGGCGTGATGTCGGGGGTGGTGTCCCCGTCGTTCACGGCCGTACGGACCGACTCGACGCCCTTCGTCAGGTCGTCGACCGCCTTCGCGAGGTCCGCGTTGTCCGTGGTGTTCTTGAGGTTGCCGAGCTCCGTGGAGATGGAGTTCAGGGACTCCTCGATCTGCGTCACGTCGTTGGACGCGTTGGAGACCGCCTGCTGGAGCTTGCCCACCGAGGTCGCGATGGCGTCGGCCGTCTTGACGCAGTCCATCGCCTTGTCGAGGGCTCCGCAGCCGGTCAGGGCGAAGGTGGTCAGTGCGGCCGCCGTGGCGACGGCGAGGGATAGGGTGCGGCGGCGCTTCACTTTTCGGGTCCTCCCCTGACTGCGTACATATGGACGGGGCGCACGGTACGACCGCGCGCCCCTTGCCGTAAAGGACGCAGCCAGGGGCGGAAGAGTTCCTCGGGGCCCGGGGACTCAGAGCGTGGCGTCGAGCGCCTTGCGCTGGAGGTCCGTCAGGTCGGCGCAGCCCGCGGCGGCCAGGTCGAGGAGGGCGTTGAGCTCGGCGCGGTCGAAGGGCTCGGCCTCGGCGGTGCCCTGGACCTCGACGAAGCGGCCGTCGCCGGTGCAGACGACGTTCATGTCGGTGTCGGCGCGGACGTCCTCCTCGTAACAGAGGTCGAGGAGCGGGACGCCGCCGACGATGCCGACGGAGACGGCGGAGACCGTGCTCGTGAGCGGCTGCCGGCCGGCCTTGATCAGCTTCTTGCCCTGCGCCCAGGCGACCGCGTCGGCGAGGGCGACGTACGCGCCGGTGATGGCGGCGGTCCGGGTGCCGCCGTCGGCCTGAAGGACGTCGCAGTCGAGGACGATCGTGTTCTCCCCGAGCGCCTTGTAGTCGATGACCGCGCGCAGCGAGCGGCCGATGAGGCGGGAGATCTCGTGGGTGCGGCCGCCGATCTTGCCGCGGACGGACTCGCGGTCGCCGCGGGTGTTGGTCGAGCGGGGGAGCATGGAGTACTCGCCGGTGACCCAGCCCTCGCCGCTGCCCTTGCGCCAGCGGGGGACGCCCTCGGTGACGGAGGCGGTGCAGAAGACCTTGGTGTCGCCGAAGGAGATGAGGACGGAGCCCTCGGCGTGCTTGCTCCAGCCGCGTTCGATGGTGACGGGGCGGAGCTGTTCGGGGGTACGGCCGTCGATGCGAGACATGGGACGAGCCTAGCCCCATCCGTACGGGATCCCGGTCCGGCCGCCGGGTACGCGCGAGGGCTCGTGGCCGGTACGCGCGAGGCCCCGTCGCCGGGTACGCACGAGGGCCCGTTCCCCTGCCGGAACGGGCCCTCGTCAGCTGGTGTCAGCTGCTCACATCATGTCTTCGATCTCGGCGGCGATCGGGTCCGCGTCGGTGCCGATGACGACCTGGATGGCGGTGCCCATCTTCACGACGCCGTGGGCGCCGGCGGCCTTGAGCGCGGCGTCGTCGACGAGGCTGGCGTCGGCGACCTCGGTGCGCAGGCGGGTGATGCAGCCCTCGACCTCTTCGATGTTGTCGATGCCGCCGAGCCCGGCGACGATCTTCTCAGCCTTGCTGGCCATGTCTTTCTCCCTGTCCGTTCTGTTCGCGGAACACGCGAATCTCGGCGCACCGACGGTCCGCTTTGTCACGGTAACCCACGGTTGGCCCAACTATGCGAGCGACTGCCGCCGTTCTGCCGAATGATGACGATCACCGGCGGCCTGCCCTCAGCGGGCTCCCGGAGCCTACCGCAAGTGGTCTACACCAGTCTGCAACGAGACGCGGCCCCGGGTCATTCCGGGACAGGGAGGTCGCCGATGAGTACTGACAGCGCAGCAGCCGGCTCGAAGAAGGTCTCGTGGGGAGGCTTCTTCCAGGGTCTACAGAAGATGGGCCGCAGCCTGCAGCTTCCCATTGCCGTTCTTCCCGCCGCGGGCATCATCAACCGGCTCGGCCAGCCGGACGTGTTCGGGGCCGACGGCCTCGGGTGGGACAACGTCGCCAAGGTGATGTCCGGCGCGGGAGGCGCGCTGCTCGACGGCAGCCTGGGCCTGCCGCTGCTGTTCTGCATCGGTGTCGCGATCGGCATGGCGAAGAAGTCGGACGGTTCGACCGCGCTGGCCGCGGTGGTCGGCTTCCTCGTCTATTACACGGTGCTCCGGCAGTTCCCGAAGGACTGCCCGACGGGGACGACGGACGTGGGCGGCGGCTGCCTCGGCACGGACGACTCCTTCGCGGGGTACACGTACCAGAATCCGGGGGTCTTCGGCGGCATCGTGATGGGTCTGCTGGCCGCGTACCTGTGGCAGCGGTTCCACCGCACGAAGCTGGTCGACTGGCTGGGCTTCTTCAACGGGCGCCGGCTCGTCCCGATCATCATGGCCTTCGTCGGCATCGCGTTCGCCGCGCTCTGCCTGTGGATCTGGCCGCCGATCGGTGACGCCCTGGAGAGCTTCAGCGACTGGCTGGTCGGACTGGGCGCCTGGGGTTCGGGCATCTTCGGTGTCGCGAACCGCGCGCTGCTGGTGATCGGTCTGCACCAGTTCCTGAACGTGCCCATCTGGTTCCAGTTCGGCACGTACACGAAGCCGGACGGCACCACCGTCCACGGTGACATCAGCATGTTCCTGGCGGGCGACCCGACCGCCGGACAGTTCCAGTCGGGCTTCTTCCCGATCATGATGTTCGCCCTGCCGGCGGCGGCCCTCGCGATCACCCACTGCGCGCGTCCGAACCGCCGCAAGGAGGTCGGCGGTCTGATGCTGTCGGTGGCGCTGACGTCGTTCGTCACGGGCATCACGGAGCCGCTGGAGTACTCGTTCCTCTTCATCGCCCCGGTGCTGTACGGCATCCACGCGCTGCTGACGGGCGCGTCGATGGCGATCACGTGGGCGCTGGGCGTGAAGGACGGTTTCAGCTTCTCGGCGGGCCTGATCGACTACGTCATCAACTGGAACCTGGCGACCAAGCCGTGGATGATCATCCCGATCGGCCTCTGCTTCGCGGTCGTGTACTACGTGATCTTCCGGTTCGCGATCACCAAGTTCAACCTCCCCACCCCGGGCCGCGAGCCCGAGGAGCTCCAGGAGCAGCTGGAGCGGGACAACACCAAGTAGGCCCTGTCCGTTTCGGGGCTTTCGAACCCCCGGCGGGAACGCGGAAAGGCCCCTGGACCTGATGGTCCGGGGGCCTTTTGTCACGCCTTCATCACTATGCCCCCGCGCCAAAAATTCGAAGGTTCCTTATCTAAGTCTCACGTGCTACAACTGGTCTACACCACTCATTGGTGTAGACCACGCGGTCCAGACCACCGCGTTCCACGAGACGCCGCCGTCACCCCCTTTCACTGTCCTCTGGCGGCGCCTTGCCTACTGGAGGAAGTTGATGAGTACGGCCACCGCCCAGGCCGCCGCTCCCGCGAAGAAGCGCGGATCCGGCCTGTTCCAGGGCCTGCAGAAGGTCGGTCGCAGCCTGCAGCTGCCGATCGCCGTCCTGCCGGCCGCGGGTATCTTGCTCCGTCTCGGCCAGGACGATGTCTTCGGCAAGGACGGCCTCGACTGGGGCAAGGTCGCCTCGGTCTTCGACGCGGCCGGCAGCGCGGTCTTCGACAACCTGCCCCTGCTCTTCTGCATCGGCGTCGCCATCGGCTTCGCCAAGAAGGCCGACGGCTCCACCGCGCTGGCCGCCCTGGTCGGCTTCCTGGTCTACAGCACGGTGCTGCAGGCTTTCCCGGTCTCCGAGGCCGTCATCCAGGACGGCGCCGACATCGCGGCGAAGTACAACAACCCGGGTGTCCTCGGCGGCATCCTCATGGGTCTGGTCTCCGCGGTGATCTGGCAGAAGTACCACCGCACCAAGCTGGTCGACTGGCTCGGCTTCTTCAACGGCCGCCGTCTCGTCCCGATCATCATGGCCTTCGTCGGCACCCTCTTCGGCGTCATCTTCGGCCTGGTGTGGGAGCCCATCGGCAACGGCATCTCCAACTTCGGCGAGTGGATGACCGGCCTCGGTGCCGGTGGCGCCGGCCTCTTCGGCCTCATCAACCGCGCGCTGATCCCGGTCGGCATGCACCAGTTCGTGAACACCGTCTCCTGGTTCCAGATCGGTGACTTCACCAACGCCGCCGGCGAGGTCGTCCACGGTGACCTCAACCGCTTCTTCGCCGGTGACCCGAGCGCCGGAATCTTCATGTCGGGCTTCTTCCCGATCATGATGTTCGGCCTCCCGGCCGCCGCGATCGCGATCGCCCACGCCGCCCGCCCCGAGCGCCGCAAGGCCGTGATGGGCATGATGGTCTCCCTCGCGCTGACCTCCTTCGTCACGGGTATCACCGAGCCGATCGAGTTCACCTTCATGTTCATCGCGCCGGTCCTGTACGCGGTGCACGCGGTCCTGACCGCCGTCTCGATGGCCGTCACCTGGGCCTTCGGGGTCCACGCCGGCTTCACCTTCTCCGCGGGCGGCATCGACTACCTGCTGAACTGGAACCTGGCGACCAAGCCCTGGCTGATCATCCCGATCGGTCTGGTCTTCGCGGCGATCTACTACGTGGTCTTCCGCTTCGCGATCACCAAGTTCAACCTCACCACCCCGGGCCGCGAGCCCGAGGAGGAGGTCGAGGACCTCACCAAGGCGTGAGTCCTCCTCCCCCGTACGACCGAAGGGCCCCGGAACCGACTGGTTCCGGGGCCCTTCCGGTGCGTTCATATCTCCGGTGCGTTCACACCTCGTAGACCGCGCCCGCCTTCGCCAGTTCCGCCGGGCCGCCGTAGACCGCGCGGGCGTCGGCTAGGTTGCGCTCGCCGTCGGTCCACGGGGGGATGTGGGTGAGGACGAGGCGGCCGACGTCGGCGCGGGACGCCTGGGCTCCGGCCTCGCGGCCGTTGAGGTGGAGCTCGGGGATGTCCTCCTTGCCGTGGGTGAAGGAGGCTTCGCAGAGGAAGAGGTCCACGCCGTCCGCGAGCGTGTGCAGGGCGTCGCAGACGCCGGTGTCGCCGGAGTACGCGAGGGACCGGCCGCCGTGCTCGACGCGGATGCCGTACGCCTCCACCGGGTGGCACACCTTCTCGGTGCGGATCGTGAAGGGGCCGAGCTCGAAGGTGCCGGAGGACAGGGTGCGGAAGTCGAAGACCTCGCTCATCGAGGACGGCGAGGGCGTGTCCGCGTAGGCCGTGGTCAGGCGCTGCTCGGCGCCCTCGGGGGCGTACACGGGGATCGCGCCGCAGCGGCCGCCCTCGTGCCGGTAGTAGCGGGCGACGAAGTAGCCGCACATGTCGATGCAGTGGTCCGCGTGGAGATGGCTGAGGAAGATCGCGTCCAGGTCGTACAGGCCGATGTGGCGCTGCAACTCGCCCAGGGCGCCGTTGCCCATGTCGAGGAGCAGCCGGAAGCCGTCGGCCTCGACGAGGTAGCTCGAACAGGCCGATTCCGCGGAAGGGAACGACCCCGAGCAGCCGACGACGGTGAGCTTCATAGGAGCGTGAACCTCCGTGGACGGGTGCCGTCAGGCACGCAGAGGGGAGGGGGGAGGCCGTGCGGTCAGACGAGCGTAAGGCGCACGGGGGCCCGTCGCTCCTTCGTGGCGTCCCGTTGTGGGCGAACTCACGGGCTCTGTCACCGGTTCGGATGGACGGCGGGGCGCGGCGGCGCGGTGAGGTCGGCGCCGGTAACGTCATGGGGTATGGACACGTCGTGGTGGCCCGCGCTGGTCGCGGTCGTGGTGATCGCGCTGGTGGCGGCGGTCGCGGGTCGGTGGACCCGGGCGTCGGGGCGGACGCGGCCGTCGGGACGGACCCGTCCGCCGGGACGGCCGTCGGTACGTCCTCCGGGGCGGCCGGCGGTACGGAAGCCGGGTGCGCGGGTGCCGGGTGCGCGGGTGCCGCGGGCCGGGGAGATCTGGTGGGCCGAGGTGCCCTTCGAGGACGGGCCCGGCGCGAAGGACCGGCCCTGTCTGGTGCTGTCGGTGCGGGGGGACAGCGTGCTGGTCGCAAAGATCACCAGCAAGTACCACGACGAGCGGCCCGGGGTGATCGCGCTGCCGCCGGGGGCGGTGGGGGATGCGCGGGGGCGGGCGAGTTTTCTGGAGACGGATGAGTTGCGGGAGGTGGGGGTGGGGGACTTTCGGCGGCGGGTCGGGGCGGCGGACCCGGTCGTGTGGGACCAGGTCCGCCATCTCGCGCGCTAGCCCGGGTGCGGGTGCGGGCTTTACGCCTGGGCGCGGCTTAGCGCGCCGTTCCGGTGTGCCCACCCGTTCCGCCCTGCGGAACGATTGCCCACACCGACCCCTACGCCCAGAGCTGGCCCTGTACCGCTGCGATGGCCTCTTCTGTGGTGGCGGCCGTGTAGAGGCCCGTTGAGAGGTATTTCCAGCCGCCGTCGGCTACTACGAAGGCGATGTCGGCGGTTTCGCCTGCTTTGAGGGCCTTGTTGCCTACGCCTATGGCGGCGTGGAGGGCCGCGCCGGTGGAGACGCCCGCGAAGATGCCCTCCTGCTGGAGGAGTTCGCGGGTGCGGGTGACGGCGTCGGCGGAGCCCACGGAGAAGCGGGTGGTGAGGACGGAGGCGTCGTAGAGCTCGGGGACGAAGCCCTCGTCGAGGTTGCGGAGCCCGTAGACGAGGTCGTCGTAGCGGGGCTCGGCGGCGACGATCTTGACGTCGGGCTTGTGCTCGCGGAGGTAGCGGCCGACGCCCATGAGGGTGCCGGTCGTGCCGAGGCCCGCCACGAAGTGGGTGATCGAGGGGAGGTCCGCCAGGATCTCCGGGCCCGTGGTGGCGTAGTGGGCGCCCGCGTTGTGCGGGTTGCCGTACTGGTAGAGCATCACCCAGCTCGGGTTCTCCGCGGCGAGCTCCTTGGCGACGCGTACCGCCGTGTTGGAGCCGCCCGCCGCGGGGGACGAGATGATCTCCGCGCCCCACATGGCGAGCAGCTGCCGCCGCTCCTCGCTGGTGTTCTCGGGCATGACGCAGACGATGCGGTAGCCCTTGAGCTTGGCGGCCATGGCCAGCGAGATGCCGGTGTTGCCGCTGGTCGGCTCCAGGATGGTGCAGCCGGGGGTGAGGCGGCCGTCCTTCTCCGCCTGCTCGATCATGTGGAGCGCGGGGCGGTCCTTGACCGAGCCGGTCGGGTTGCGGTCCTCCAGCTTCGCCCAGATGCGGACGTCGTCCGAGGGCGAGAGCCGGGGGAGGCGGACGAGCGGCGTGTTGCCGACCGCCGCCAGCGAGGAGTCGTAGCGCATGTGGATCAGACCATGCCGCCGGCGACGGCCGGCAGGATCGTGACGCTGTCGCCGTCGGCCAGCTTGGTCTCGATGCCGTCCAGGAAGCGGACGTCCTCGTCGTTCAGGTAGACGTTGACGAAGCGGCGGAGCTTGCCGTCGTCCACGATGCGGGCCTCGATGCCCGTGTGGCGGGTCTCCAGGTCGGCGAAGAGCTCGGCGAGGGTCGCGCCGCTGCCCGCGACGGCCTTCTCGCCGTCGGTGTAGGTGCGGAGGATGGTCGGGATGCGGACCTCGATGGCCATGGGGTGGGCTCCTGTCGGAAGTGACGTGGTGGGCGCGCTGCTGGGGCCCCGCGCGGAGGGGGTCGTACGTACGTGCGCTCGGCCGGTCGCTCAGAGCGCAGCGCGGGACGAACAGATCGCGCTGGCGAGGCGGCACAGGTCGACGTGCAGGCGTGCCACGAGCAGCACAGTGCCCGGAGTCTCTTCGCTCACGTCGTGGGAAACCATGGGCTCATCGTATCGATTCCCGGTCCGGGTTCCGGAATGTGATCTCAGATACTGGATGTTTTCCGACCGAGGGACGGACCGGCCACCTGGCTCGGCATGTAGAGAACGGTCGGAGTGCCGGTCCTGGGGTGCGGGACGACCTCGGCTTCCACGCCGTAGACGGCCGCGAGCAGTTCGGGGGTGAGGACCTCTTCGGGGGTGCCGCCGGTGACCACGCGGCCCGCTTCGAGGACGTAGAGCCGGTCGCAGTGGGCGGCGGCGAGGTTGAGGTCGTGGAGGGCCAGGAGGTTGGTGGTGCCCAGGGTGCGGACCAGGGCGAGCACGTCCATCTGGTGGCGGATGTCCAGGTGGTTCGTCGGTTCGTCGAGGACGAGGAGCTCGGGTTCCTGGACGAGGGCGCGGGCGACCAGGGCGCGCTGGCGCTCGCCGCCGGAGAGCGTCGGGTAGGCGCGGTCGGCGAGGGCGGTGAGGCCGACGCGGGCGAGGGCGGCGTCGGTGCGGGCGGCGTCGTCGGCGGTGTCGCCCTCCCAGAACCGCTTGTGCGGGGAGCGGCCGAGGGTGACGAGCTCGCGGACGGTGACCTCGAACTCGAGGGCGGAGTCCTGCGGGACGGTGGCCACCCGGCGGGCGCGGGCCTTGGGGCCGAGGGCGCGCAGGTCGGCGCCGTCGAGCAGGGCGCGGCCCGCGGTGGGGGCGAGGGTGCCGTAGACGCAGCGCAGGAGGGTGGTCTTGCCGCTGCCGTTGGGGCCGATGAGGCCGACGGTCTCGCCGGGGCGGGCGGTGAGGTGGGCGTCGCGGAGCCGGTGCTCGTACGACAGTCCCTCGATGCGCAGCCCCTCGACGCGCGGTCCGGTCACAGGGCGACTCCTTCGGGGCGGCGGCGCATCAGCCAGAGGAAGAGGGGGCCGCCGGTGAGGGCGGTGAGGACGCCGACGGGGATGTCCTGGGGGGCGGCGACGGTGCGGGCGGCGAGGTCGGCGACGACGAGGGCGACGGCGCCGCCGAGCGCGGCGACGGGCAGCAGCCGGCGGTGCGGGGCTCCGACGAGGAGGCGGGCGGCGTGCGGGACCATCAGGCCGATGAAGCCGACGGCGCCGCTGGCGGCGACCATCACGGCGGTGACGAGGGAGGCGAGGAGGAAGACGGCGGCGCGGAAGCGGGCGGTGTCGAGGCCGAGGACGGTGGCGCCCTCGTCGCCGGTGAGGAGCAGGTCGAGCGGGCGGGCGAGGGCGAGCAGGACGCCGGTGCCGAGGACCAGGACGGCGGCGGGCAGCACGAGGGTGTCCCAGCGGGCGGAGCCGAGGCCGCCGAAGGACCAGTAGAGGGCTTCCTGGAAGTGCTCGGGGCGGGCGGCGGCGACCAGGATGAGGGTGGTGAGGGCGGTGAGGATGTACGAGACGGCGACGCCGGCGAGGACGAGCCGGGGGCCGGTCATGGTGGAGCCGCGGCGGGCCAGCGCGTAGACGAGGACGAGGGCGACGAGGGAGCCGGCGAAGGCGCCGGCGGGCAGGGCGAGGGTGGTGGTGAGCCCGCCGCCGATGCCGAGGACCAGGACGAGGACGGCGCCGGTGGAGGCTCCGGAGGAGATCCCGAGCAGGAAGGGGTCGGCGAGCCGGTTGCGTACGAGGGCCTGGAGGACGGTCCCGACGACGGCGAGCCCGGCGCCGACGACGACCCCGAGGAGCACCCGGGGCAGCCGGACGTCGAGCACGATCGTGCGGTACGGGGAGGGGGCGGCCCGCCCGGTGAGGGCGTCGAGCACCTGGCCGGGCGGGATCCGTACGGAGCCGAGCGCGAGGGAGCCGACCACGGCGAGGGCGAGGGCGGCGAGCAGCCCGGCGACGACGAGGGCGAACCGGCCCCGGCCGGGCGTCGCCGCCGCCGGACGGGTGGGGGCGGCGGCGACGGCGGTCATCGGCCGGTGGCCGGGTGGAGCTGGGCGGCGAGCTTGTCGACGGCGGCGGGGACGCGGACGCCGAGGACGGTGTCGGAGAGCGGGAGGACGGCGAAGCGGCGGTTCTTGACCGCGGGGACGTCCTTGAGGGCGGGGTCGTCGAGGAGGCGCTTCTTCTTCTGCTCGACGGTGGTGGAGCCGTAGTCGTAGATGACGATGACCTCGGGCTTGCGGGCGACGACCTGCTCCCAGGTGGCGTCGCCGAACGCCTTGGGGAGGTCGGCGAAGACGTTGCGGCCGCCGGCCCGGCTGATGAGCTCGTTGCCGATGCCCTTGCCGCCGGCGGTGAAGGCGGTCTTGTCGCCGCTGTCGTAGACGAAGACGGAGACGGGGTCGAGGCCGCCGAGGCGCTTCTCGGTGGCGGCGACGGTGGCGCGGGCCTCCTTGTTCCACTTCTCGGCCCGGTCGGGGACGCCGAAGGTGCGGCCGACCTCGGTGACCTCGCGGTAGAGGTCGTCGACCGTGGGGGTGCCGGCGGGGCAGGACTCGCTGTTGAGGCGGGTGGTGATGCCGGCCTTGCCCAGGTCGTCGCGGGCGCGGCCGTCCTTGGCGTCGAAGGCGGAGGCGTAGCCGCCATAGACGAAGTCGGGGTTCGCGGCGAGCAGCGCCTCCTTGGAGGGGTACTCCTTGGAGAGGACGGGGACCGAGTCGTACGCCTTCTGGTAGGCGGGCAGGATCGCGTCGTCGAGGTAGGCGGTGCCGGCGAGGGACTTCTCCAGGCCGAGGGCGAGGAGGATCTCGGTGACGTGCTGGTTCATGGTGACCGCGCGCTTCGGCGGGGCCTTGAACGTGGTGGTCTCGCCGCAGTTGGTGACGGTGTACGGGAAGCCGGGGGCGGGCTTCGCGGCGTCCTGGTCGCTCGCGGGGCCGGCGCAGGCGGCGAGCAGGGGCAGCAGGGCGGTGGCGGCGAGCAGCCGGGGGCGCCGGGTCATGGCGGAGGGCCTCCTCCGGGGATTTCCACGTCCCCGATCGGTGGTGAGAAGGCGGCAGGTCAGTTCCTGGCTCCCACACGGGGGGTGTGGTCACAGTGGCGGGACCGCGCCGGACTCGCACCGGCTTCCTGGCTCCTGCCGCCCTGAAGGTCGGGGTCAGACTACTCGTACGCCTCGACGACCTTGACGTCCTCCTCGGTCACGATTCCGTCGACGATCGTGTACGAGCGGAACTGGAAGGGTCCGGCGGCGTCGGTGTCCGCGGTGGAGACGAGGACGTAGTGGGCGCCGGGCTCGTTGGCGTAGGTGATGTCGGTGCGGGAGGGGTACGCCTCGGTCGCCGTGTGCGAGTGGTAGATGATCACGGGCTCCTCGTCCCGGTCGTCCATGTCGCGGTAGAGCTTGAGGAGGTCGGCGGAGTCGAACTCGTAGAAGGTGGGCGAGCGGGCGGCGTTGAGCATCGGGATGAAGCGCTCGGGGCGGCCCGAGCCGACCGGTCCCGCGACGACGCCGCATGCCTCGTCGGGGTGGTCCGCCCGCGCGTGGTCCACGATGCGGTCGTACAGGTCTCGGGTGAGGGTCAGCATGGCGACAGGATAAGCCGACGGGCCGCCGCGTACCGAGGAGTGGTACGGGGCGGCCCGGATGCTGGGACGGGGTGGGTCAGGAGCGCTTGGCGAAGGCGGCGCCCTCGGGGTTGCGGGCCTTGAGCACCAGGTAGGCGACGGTGAGGATGAGTCCCCACACCGGGGCGCAGTAGAGCGAGACGCGGGCGCCCTCGTCGACGCCCATCATGACGATGACCATGCCGATGAAGAGGAGCGCGAACCAGCTCGTCCAGGGGGCGCCGGGGGCCTTGAAGGTGGACTCGGGCAGCTCGCCGCGGTCGCACTTGCGGCGGTAGCGGATCTGGCTGACCAGGATCATGATCCAGGCCCACATTCCGGAGATGGTGGCGAAGGAGACGACGTACTCGAACGCCTTGCCCGGGGCGACGTAGTTGATCCAGACGCCGACGAGCATGAGGGCGGCGGAGAAGGTCAGGCCGATGAGCGGGGTGCCGCCCTTGGTGAGCTTGGTGAAGACCTTCGGGCCCTGGCCGTTGAGCGCGAGGTCGCGCAGCATGCGGCCGGTGGAGTACATGCCGGAGTTGCAGGAGGAGAGCGCGGCGGTCAGCACGACGAAGTTGACGATGGCGGCGCCGACGCCGAGGCCCATCTTCTCGAAGGCGGCGACGAACGGGGAGACGCCGGGCTGGAACTCGGTCCACGGGACGACCGAGAGGATCATGATCAGGGCGCCGACGTAGAAGACGGCGATGCGCCACGGCACGGTGTTGATGGCCTTGGGCAGGACGGTCTTCGGGTCCTTGGACTCGCCCGCGGTGACGCCGACGAGCTCGACGGCGAGGAAGGCGAACATCACGATCTGGAGGGTCATCAGCGTGGAGCCGACGCCGTTGGGGAAGAAGCCGCCCTGGTTCCAGAGGTGGGCCACGGTGGCGGTGTCGCCGGCGTCGGAGAAGCCGACGGTGAGGATGCCGGCGCAGATCAGGATCATGCCGATGATGGCGGTGACCTTGACCATGGAGAACCAGAACTCCAGCTCGCCGAAGAGCTTCACGGAGATCAGGTTGGCGCCGTAGAGGATCACGGTGAAGACGAGGGCGGAGATCCACTGCGGGATGTCCCACCAGTACGTCATATAGGTGGCCGCGGCGGTGACCTCGGTGATGCCGGTGACGACCCAGAAGAGCCAGTACGTCCATCCGGTCACGAAGCCCGCGAAGGGGCCGATGAACTCGCGGGCGTACTCCGCGAAGGAGCCCGACACCGGGCGGTACATGAGCAGCTCGCCCAGGGCCCGCATGATGAAGAAGATGACCAGACCGGCGATCGCGTACGCCAGGATGAGGCTGGGTCCGGCCTTGTGGATGGCCTTGCCGGCGCCGAGGAAGAGGCCGGTGCCGATGGCGCCGCCGATGGCGATCATCTGGATCTGGCGGGCGCCGAGGCCACGCTGGTAGCCCTCGCCGCCGTCCACGGCCCCGTCGGTGCCGTCGTGCTGCTTGTCGACCTGCACTGAGGTCATGGTGGTGCGCCTTTCTCCATGCTGATCCGCGCGACTGCGAGTGCGTCTGCCGCGGATCAGGTCCTGATCCCCCCGGATGTGGATGGAGTGCCACCGGCGGTCAGCCGGCCAAAGCGCCCTCGGGAACAGGGGTGGCGTCCCCGAGCGGTCGTGAAGATTTATCACGGGGCAGGGGGTGATCGACGGAGTTGGGTGTGGCGCGCACCACAAAAAAATCAGGACAAAAGGGATTCAAGACGGCAAGGTGTTCGCTCTGATAACGAGTTCGTTATCCGGATTTGAGCGTCCGCTGAGCGAACTCCCCGCCCCGCCCGTCCGTCAGGACAGCAGCGTCTCCACCAGTGACTCCTGGAGCGCTCCGAGCCAGAGGTACGCCATCACCATCGGCTTGCGCGGATCGCTGTCGGGGAGCCGGTAGAGCCGCTCGCTCTCCTCGTCCTCGGTGATGTCCAGGCGGGTGGCGATGGTCAGCCGCAGGTCGTTCAGGGTGCCGAGCCAGGCCCGGGACTCGTCCGGGGTCAGCTTCAGGACCACGGACTCCTCGGGCTCCACGGAGGCCAGCCCGTCCAGGGCGCGCACCACCGCGAGGGCGTCCTCGCGCTTGCGGGCGCGCAGGTCGTTCTCGGTGTAGCGGCGGAAGTCGGCCGCGGCGGCGCGCAGCTCCTCGGTGTCGTCCCCGTACGCGTCGGGGAAGAGCCGGCGCAGGGCGGGGTCGGAGGGGGGCTCGCTGGGGCCCTCGGCGAAGAGGGCGGCGAGCGGGTCGGCGTCCGCCCCGGGCTCGTCGCCCGGGCCGATCAGCTCCAGGAGCTGGACGGCGAGGGAGCGCAGGATGGAGATCTCGACCTCGTCGAGCGCGACGGCCGCTCCGCCGCCGGGCACCGCCTCGAAGTGGCCGGCCATCAGCCGCGGTCCTGGGTGAGGGTCGCCCACAGTCCGTAGCCGTGCATCGCCTGCACGTCCCGTTCCATCTCCTCGCGGGTGCCGCTGGAGACCACCGCGCGGCCCTTGTTGTGCACGTCGAGCATCAGCTTGTGCGCCTTGTCCTTGGAGTAGCCGAAGTACGCCTGGAAGACGTAGGTGACATAGCTCATCAGGTTCACCGGGTCGTTGTGCACGAGGGTGACCCAGGGGACGTCGGGCTCGACGGCCGCGGAGACCTCCTCGGCCGACTCGGTCCGTTCGATCTCGATAGGCGCGATGCTCACTTACCTAATGCTGCCACCCGGACCCCCCCGTCGCACAAACGGGCCCGCCCCGCCGACGCCACCGCGGAGTATTCGTCAGATTGACGAATAGTGCGCTAGCATCGTCGGCATGAACGCTGCGGACCTTGGGCTCCCGAAGGAAGAAGCGCGCGAAGCGCATCCCCAGAAGGGCGGTGGTGGGCGACGGGTGGGCGTGCCGTCGACCGCGCTCTTCACCGACCAGTACGAGCTCACCATGCTCCAGGCGGCCCTCCGGGCCGGCACCGCCGACCGGCGGTCCGTCTTCGAGGTCTTCACCCGGCGGCTGCCCGAGGGGCGGCGGTACGGCGTCCTCGCGGGCGTCGGCCGGGTCCTGGACGCCGTCGAGAACTTCCGCTTCGACCCGGCCGTCCTCGGCTTCCTGCGCGAGCGGGGCATCGTCGACGAGCCGACCCTCCAGTGGCTGGCCGGATACCGCTTCTCCGGCGACATCTGGGGCTACCCCGAGGGGGAGGTGTACTTCCCCGGCTCCCCCGTGCTGCGCGTCGAGGGCTCCTTCGCCGAGTGCGTGCTCCTGGAGACGGTGATCCTCTCGATCCTCAACCACGACTCGGCCATCGCCGCGGCCGCCTCCCGCATGTCGGCCGCGGCCGGCGGGCGCCGGCTGATCGAGATGGGCGCCCGCCGCACCCACGAGCTGGCCGCCGTCGCCTCCTCCCGCGCCGCCTACGTCGGCGGCTTCGACTCCACCTCGGACCTCGCCGCCGGCTTCCGCTACGGCATCCCCACCGTCGGCACCTCCGCCCACGCCTTCACCCTGCTCCACGACAGCGAGCGGGACGCCTTCCGCGCCCAGGTCGACAGCCTCGGCCGGGGCACCACCCTCCTCGTCGACACCTACGACGTGACCGAGGCCGTCCGCACCGCCGTCGAGATCGCCGGGCCCGAGCTCGGAGCCGTACGCATCGACTCCGGCGACCTGCTGCTCGTCGCCCACCGGGTCCGGGCCCAGCTCGACGAGCTCGGCGCCCGCGACACCAAGATCGTGGTCACCTCCGACCTGGACGAGTACGCCATCGCCTCGCTGGCCGCCGCGCCGGTCGACGCGTACGGCGTCGGCACCCAGCTGGTCACCGGCAGCGGCCACCCCACCTGCTCGATGGTCTACAAGCTGGTCGCCCGCGCCGCCTCCGCCGACCCCAAGGCACCCCTCGTCCCGGTGGCGAAGAAGTCGCTGGGCGGCAAGGCGTCCGTCGGCGGCCGCAAGTGGGCCGCGCGCCGCAAGGACGCCGACGGCACCGCCGCGGCCGAGGTCATCGGCACCGGACCGGTCCCCGACGCGCTCGCCGCCGACCAGCTCCTCGTCGAGCTGGTCAAGGGCGGCGAGGTGGTGGCCAGGGAGCCGCTGGAGGCGGCCCGCGCCCGGCACATCCAGGCCCGCGCCGGACTGCCGATGTCGGCCATCCAGCTCTCCCGCGGCGAGCCGGTGCTGCCGACGGAGTACATCTAGAGAGAGCCCGGGAGAGACCCGGCAGAGCGTGGCGGCGGCCCCCTCCCCATCCGGAGGGGAAGTCTCTAGGCTCGTCCCATCCCATCCGACCACCCGAGGACACCCGCCATGCACCGCGCACTGATCGTCGTGGACGTACAGAACGACTTCTGCGAGGGCGGCAGCCTCGCGGTGACGGGCGGCGCCGACGTCGCCGCCGCCATCACCGAGCTCGTGGGCGAGGCGGCGGGCGCCGCGTACCGGCACGTCGTCGCGACCCGGGACCACCACATCGACCCGGGGGCCCACTTCGCCCCGGACGGCGAGGCCCCGGACTACGTCAGCTCCTGGCCGCGGCACTGCGTCGCCGGCACCGAGGGCGTCGGCTTCCACCCGAACTTCGCCCCCGCCGTCGCCGGCGGCGCGGTGCAGGCCGTCTTCGACAAGGGCGCCTACGAGGCCGCGTACAGCGGCTTCGAGGGGCGCGACGAGAACGGCGGGACGCTGGCGGGGTGGCTGCGCGAGCGGGAGGTGACCGAGGTCGACGTGGTCGGCATCGCCACCGACCACTGCGTCCGGGCCACCGCCCTGGACGCGGTCCGCGAGGGCTTCCGCACCCACGTCCTGCTCGACCTGACGGCCGGTGTCGCCCGCGAGACGACCGAGCGGGCCCTCGTGGAGCTCCACGAGGCCGGAGTGGTCCTCTCCGGCGTACCGGTCGTCGCGTAAGTCTCAGGGACCCGGGACTCAGGCCGCCGGGGCCTTCGGCAGGGTGCCGGCCGGGTGCCACAGCTCCTGGGCGGCACCCGGCGCCGATCTCCACAGCAGCCCGTCCGGGTGGTGGAGGACGGCCGTGATCTCGTCCGGAGTGGGCGGCTCCGCGTTCCCCCGCAGATAAACCGACCGCAGGCCCAGGTTTCGGAGCCTGGTCAGGGCCCGGGCGCGGTTCGCGGCGTGGACGAGGAAGCGGACGTGCGCGCCGTCCCCGGCCGGGCTGGGCAGCCCTATCGCGACCACCACGCTGCCTCCCGGCAACTTGCAGAACCCTCCACCAGGCATGCGGAACCACTCCCCCGTGAGCCGACTGTCAATAAGGAGTCCATGAGAACTCGGTCAGCTGCACCTAAACACGATCGGCCGTCGCCCGCTAGGGGGCGACGGCCGATCACGCTCTGACCTGCTGGTTTACCGAAACGCTAGTGGATCAACGGGTCGAGGGACCCACCCGGACCGTGATCGTCTGGCCGTTGCGCGGCTCCTTGACGACCTCGATCTTGGTGTTGGTGTCAGTGACCTTGACGCCGGCGCGCTCGGTCTCCTGGAACCAGTACGTGCCCTTGCGGTCGTCGAAGACCGGGTTGCCCGGAAGCGAGCGGACCCAGGTCGGGGCGTCCGCCTTGTGCAGCCGGAAAGCGTCCGTCCGGTACGTTCCGAAGGTCGAGTCGTACGCCTGGACGCGGTTGCGCATCAGCGTGCCGTCGTTGAACTTCAGCGGGGTCGGGTGGGCGTCGATCGGGAGGATCAGGCCCTGGCCCGGGTGGGCGGAGGTGTTGTTGTCCTTCTGGGACAGGTCCCACTTCCAGATGAGCAGGCCGTTCTGGTACGGGTAGTGCTCGACCCAGCTCGCCTTGTCACCGGTGAAGCCGAAGTTGTACGGGCCGACCTTGAGGGTGGCGTCGTACGAGACGTACTGGCGGTTCTCCGCGATGTAGTACTGCTCGTACTCCTTCGTGAAGCCCTTGCCCATCCGCGTGAAGCCCTTGGCCGTCCAGCCGTTGTCGCCGCTCTCCGCGTTGTCGGAGAAGACGGTGGCGCCGTCGGCGGTCAGGGTGATGGCGTCGGCCGCGAAGCCCTTGAGCGCCAGGCCGCCGTCCGTCTGGTAGCGGAAGCGGAGGTCGAACTTCTTGCCCGCGTAGGCCCCGAGGTCGAAGGCGAGCGACTTGTAGCCGCCGGAGACGCTGGACAGGGCCGGGGTGCCGGCCGCGTCGCGGTCGATCGGCTTGCCGTCGGCCGTGCCGTCCAGGGCGGTCCAGTTGGCGCCGCCGTCCGTCGACACCTCGGTGTAGAGGTAGTCGTACTCGGCCTCGATGTCGTACCAGCCCTTGAGGGACAGGGTGGCGGACGACTTGCCGGTCAGGTCGACCGGGCGGGTGAGGGTGTTCTTGAGGTCGTCACCCATGCCGCTCCACCACTGGGCCGCACCCTCGGCGGGGGCGACGATGTCGGTGGTGACGGCCTTCTTCGGCAGCTCGACGAGGAGCGCCTGCGGGTTCTTGGTGTTGTACTCCGCCACGCCCAGCTTGTGGGTGGACTTCGACGCGCGCTGCTCGTCGCTCACCTTGGTGTAGTTGAGCCAGCCGAGCTGGAGCTTGTCCCAGGCGTTCATGTCGCCGGGCATGTCGCCGATGGCGTCCTTGCCCAGGCCCAGCCAGGAGCCGGAGGACATCAGCGACCAGTAGCCGGTCGAGTTCTCGCCGCCCGCGGTGTCGTACAGGTCCGGCAGGCCGAGGTCGTGGCCGTACTCGTGGGCGAAGACGCCGAGGCCGCCGTTCTCGGGCTGCATCGTGTAGTCGCCGACCCAGATGCCGGTGTCGCCGATCGGGGTGCCGCCGGCCTTGTTGTTCGCCGGGCCGGTCTTGCCCGCGCTGGTGCCGTAGGCGTACCAGCGGTGCGCCCACAGGGCGTCGGTCGCCTGGGCGCCGCCGCCGGCCGACTCGTCCTCGCCCGCGTGGACGATCTGGAAGTGGTCGATGTAGCCGTCGGACTCGTTGAAGTTGCCGTCGGCGTCGAAGTCGTAGCGGTCCCACTGGTCGTAGGTCGCCAGCGCGGCCTTGATCTGGGCGTCCGTCTGGCCCTTGGCCTTCTGGTCGGCGACCCAGGCGTTCACGCCGTCGCGGACGGTGTCCCACACGTTGGCGCAGTTGGTCTGGCCGCAGTAGTTGGAGCCGTAGCGGGCCTCGTTGTAGGGGACCTTGACCCAGTCGGAGACCGTGCCGTCGACCGAGTAGCGGCCGGACGAGGTGCGCTCGTAGTAGGTCTTCAGGGAGTGCTTCTGCTGACCGGTCTTCTTGTCCTTGCCGGTGCCGAAGTACAGGTCCTGGAAGTGCTGCTGGTTGTAGTCGGCCTGCCACTCGGTCGAGTTGTCCTTCGACCGGTCGGGCTCGGCTATCGCGTTGTGCAGCGGGCCGGGCTGGCCGCCGAACTTCGGCTTCAGCTCGTCCGTGTCGTCGTCCTTGCGGTCGACGAGGGTGGTGTTGTCGACCTGGTCGCCGAACTCGACGAGGATCGTGAAGATCTTGTCGGTCTTCTCGCGGCCGAGCTCGACGTACTTCTTCGCGTCGAGCTTGACGACCTTGGAGCCGCCGCGGTTCTCGACCTTGGCCTCGCCCTTCAGCACCTGCTCCAGGGCGGCCTTGCGCTGCTGCTCCTGCTGCTTGCTGAAGGGGCCCTCGAGGTCGTGGTCGACCGTGGTCTTGTCGACCTGGCCGTCCGGCGCGGGGTCCTGGCGGACGTCCGCCGCCGTGATCCGTCCGTTGTCGTCGGCCCAGGCGGTGCTGAAGGTCGAAGCGGTGGCGGCGGTGGCCGCGAGCGCCACAACGACCGCGGACGCCCGAATCGCCCGTCGTCTGTTGGTCACTTGATGTCGTTCCTCCCCGGCGCCCGCGCCCTCGGACCAGGAGGTGGGGAGTCCGTCCGGCGGGGGTCGCGCGTCACAAGTGACGACATTCGACCGGAGAGAGGGAAGAAAAGACAGATCTTGACTTGCACACACCAAGTGCACTATGCGGGAGTCGAAATCCGGTATGCGGACGGTCAAGGAGGTTAAAGAAAGGGAAAGTTGGCCCCCGTGCCACCCGCGTGCCGTCCGTGCGCCCCCCGTGCTCCGGCACCGTGGGTCAGGTCACGCTTACCCGTCGTTCCCGCCGGGCATCGAGCGTCGTAGAGTCGACCGGTAGTCCGGAGGGGCGGTATCCGTCATGCAGCGTCCGAACGCAGCGCAGTACGCCTACGGTTCGGCCGTCGTGGTCCTCGCGACCGCCGCGCTCCTGCTCCTGACCGGCGCCACCGGGCCGCCCGGCGTCGCGGCGGCCTGTCTCGCCGGACTGCTGCTCGGCGTTCTCGTGGCGGTGACGATGCCCTCGGGGGCGCGGCCCGTCAAGACCCCCGGCGCCACCCCCGTCAGGTCCGGGAACGACGCGGTCCGGGTACCGGCCGCGCAGGTGGGCGCGGGAGCCGATACCCGGACCGGTCCGTGAGGCCGTCCGTTCCGCCGGGGGCTACTGCGGCACGGTGACGACCACCGTCTTCGCCGCCTTGTCGTGCAGGCCCTGCTTGTAGGGCTTGTCGACCAGGATGAGGATGAGCAGCAGCAGCGGCCAGAGGCAGGCGCAGCAGATCAGCGCGGGCAGCCAGAGCACGACGGCCCGCAGCAGCGACTGGCTCATCGGGGGCGTGGAGCCGTCGTTGAGCATGGCGACGCGCAGCTTCATCAGCCGCTTGCCGAGGGTCTGCCCGTTCTTCGCCGTGAGCACGGTGTCGTACGCGACGAAGGCGACGATCGTGAGCAGCTGGAAGACGATCGACGTGCCCCCGGTGAACGCGTCCTGGAAGTCGGCGTCGTCCTCGGTCACCCGGTCGTAGACGTCGAACGGGATGCCGATGACGGCGAGCGGCACGGCGACGATCAGCCAGTCGACGAGCCGCGCCAGGATGCGGCGCCCGGACTCGGCGAGCGGCGGCATCCCGGAGAGCGGGTCGGTGCCGCCGTAACCGCCGCCGTAGCCGCCCTGCGGGGGCGGCGGAGGGTACGGGGAGTCGTACGGGCTCCCCGGCGGCGGGGGCCCGGTGGGTGGCGGCGAGCCCGGCGGCGGGCCCTCCCGCGGGCCCTCGGGCCGCTTGCGGAAGGGGTCGTCGTCGGGGGGCGGGCCGGGCGGCGGCTGGTCGGTGCTCATGGGGGCATCGCATCCCGGCTCCCGGAGGCCCGCAACGGATGGACGTCCGTTCGGGGGACCTGACCCCCCGGCAGGCCCCCGGGTCAGACCTTGGCGACGAAGGTGCCGGCCGCCTTGTCGTGCCAGCACTGGCGCCACGGGCGGTCGAAGACGCACCAGAGCACGTTGAGGACGCCGATCACCAGCAGGCCCAGGAAGGTGTACAGGAACCAGCGGCGCAGCGACCTGCCGAAGGTCGGCGGCTCGTGCGCCTCGAGGTCCCTGACCTGGATGCCGCACAGCTTCTTGCCGAGCGTCCGGCCCCACTTGGCCGTGGGCAGCGCCTCGTACAGCACGCCGAGGACGAGCAGCAGGCCGAGCGCGATGCCGAACTGGACCGAGGTGGTGCCGTCCACGAGCCACACCTGCACGGTGACGCCGGAGCGCTTGGCCGCCTCGATCTTGGCCTCGATGTGCTCCAGGGCGGCGGTGACGAAGGGGAAGGCCGCGCCGGCCGCCATCGCGCCGAGGAGGAGGGTGTCGACCACCCGGGCCAGGAGCCGGCGCCCGAGCCCGGCCGGGGGCGCGGAGGACTGCTCGCGGACGGCCTGGAGGAAGGGGTCCTCGACCGGCGGCTTCCACGGCACGACCGGCTGCTGCGGCTGCGCCTGTGCCTGCGCCTGTGCGTGCGGCTGGGGCTGGGGTTGGGCCTGGGGCTGGAGCTGCGGCTGCGGCTGGGCCTGCTGGGGCGGCTGGTGGGCCCAGGAGGGGGCGGCGGGCGCGGGGGCCGGAGCCGGGGCTGCCGGGGCCGGGGTGGGCTGGGAGTGGGGCTGAGGGTGGGGATGGGGCTGAGGCTGAGGGTGGGGCTGCGGTTGTACGGGCGCGGGCGCCGGGGCCGGGGTCTCGCGGACGGGCGCCGGAGCCGGGGCGGGCGCCGGGGCCGGCGCGGGGGTCGGGGCCGGGGTGACGGGCAGGCCGCCGAGGCGGGCGGGGGCGCTCGCGATCCGGGGGTCGGCGGCGGGCGCCTCGGCCTGCGCGGGGGCGGCCGGCCACTCGACCGGAGACCTCGGGTCGGGCACGGCGGGCGCGGGCGACGGCTCGGCGGCCGGAGCGGGCGCGGGCGCGGCGGGC
Organism: Streptomyces sp. NPDC059201; assembly: GCF_042754585.1. Classification (NCBI taxonomy): domain Bacteria; kingdom Bacillati; phylum Actinomycetota; class Actinomycetes; order Kitasatosporales; family Streptomycetaceae; genus Streptomyces; species Streptomyces sp. NPDC059201. Next base: position 84,568 of record NZ_JBHZBB010000012.1, on the reverse strand, counting down.
TGGGGCGTGCCCCAGGCGGCCGGGCGGTCCTGCTCCACGGCGGGGCCGTGCTGCCGGGAGGCGTCGGCCCGCCAGGCGGTGGCCGGTTCGCGGACGAGGGGTTCCTCGTCGAAGAAGACGGGCCCGGTCTCCTCCACGGCGGCGGGCACGGGGGCCGCGACCGGGGCGGGTTCGGGGACGGGCGCCGGCCCGGGGGCCGGCGCGGGGCTGGGGGCGAGGACCGGCCCGGCCGGCATCGCCGAGGCGGGCGGGGCCGGTGCGGCCTCGCCGTCCTGCGGGGCGGGCCGGCTCGTGCCGGGCACCCAGGAGCCGCCGTTCCAGTACCGGATGTATCCGGGAATCGACGGGTCCGGGTAGTACCCCGCCTGCGGTACCTCGCCGCCGCCTCCGGGAGGAGTAGCCACTGCCCCGACTCCGTTCAGTCACAACGCTCTGGATCCGCGCGGCTCCGCGCCCGGTGTGCCGCACCCAAGGAGGCACAGTAACGAAGAACGTCCCCGAGGGAGGAAAGAGCCCACGAGAAAGGCGTCCTTCGGGCGACGCGGGCCGGAATCACTCACTCCACGTGAGGTTCGGGCCCGCGGATGGGGGCTCGGGGCGGGGTGCGGAGGGGTCCGGAAAAAACTTCCCGAAAAAACTTCCCGAAGTCGCGTAATGAACCCGGGATACCGCGCTCTCTCCAGGTGAAGGCCCGTCCGGGGCCCCGACGCGAGAGGCACCGCCATGCGGAACACCGAGCACACCACCGTCGAGCGCGAGCTGGAGCTCAAGCTGGTCCTGTCCCCCGAGCGTTCGGTCCCGGTGCCGGCCCGGCTGGCCTACCGCACCGACGACCCGTACGCCGTGCACATGACCTTCCACGTCGGCTCCGACCACCCGGTGAACTGGACCTTCGCCCGCGAACTGCTCGTCGAGGGCGTCTTCCGGGCCTGCGGCCACGGGGACGTGCGGATCTGGCCGACGAAGGTCGAAGGCCGCAGCGTCCTCCTGATGGCCCTCTCCTCCCCCGACGGCGACGCGCTCCTGGAGGCCCCGTCGGCGCAGGTGTCCGCCTGGCTGGAGCGGACCCTGCGCACGGTCCCGCCGGGCACCGAGTCGGACCGGCTGGGCATCGACGACGGGCTGGCCGAGCTGCTCGCGACCACGGTGGTCGGCGACGACCTGTGGCTGCGCGACCCGTGGCCGTCGGACGAGTCGCAGGACGGCGAGCTGTGAGCCCGTACCCGTGTCCGTACGGACGGGGTCAGAAGAGCTTTCCGGGGTTGAGGAGGCCCAGCGGGTCGAAGACGCGCTTGATCTCCCGCTGGAGTTCGAGGCCGACCGGGCCGAGTTCGCGGGCCAGCCACTCCTTCTTGAGGACGCCGACGCCGTGTTCGCCGGTGATGGTGCCGCCGAGGGAGAGGCCGAGCGCCATGATCTCGTCGAAGGACTCGCGGGCGCGCCGGGACTCGTCCTCGTCGGCGTGGTCGAAGCAGACGACGGGGTGGGTGTTGCCGTCGCCCGCGTGCGCGCAGACGCCGATGGTGAGGGCGTACTTCTCCGCGATGGCGGTGGTCCCGGCGAGCATCTCGGCGAGCCGGGTGCGGGGCACGCAGACGTCGTCGATCATCGTGGCGGGCTTGAGGGTCTCCAGGGCGGTGAGGGAGAGCCGGCGGGCCTGGAGGAGGAGTTCGGACTCGGCGGCGTCGGCGGCGGGGATGACCTCGGTGGCCCCGGCGGCCGTGCACAGGGCGCCGACGGCGGCGAGGTCGGCGGCCGGGTCGGGCGTGTCGAAGGCGCACAGGAGCAGCGCCTCGGTGGTCTCGGGGAGGCCCATCCTCGCCATCCGGTTGACGGCCTGGACGGTGGTCCGGTCCATCAGTTCGAGGAGGGACGGCGTGTGGCCGCGCTCCATGATCGCGCAGACGGCGGCGCAGGCGGCGTCCGTGGAGGGGAACTCGGCGGCGAGGACGAGCTGGGCGGGCGGCTGCGGCTTGAGCGCGAGGACGGCCTTCACGACGATGCCGAGGCTGCCCTCGGAGCCGACGAAGAGGCGGGTGAGGTCGTATCCGGCGACGCCCTTGGCGGTGCGGCGGCCGGTGGTCAGCAGGCGCCCGTCGGCGAGGACGACGTCGAGGCCGAGGACGTACTCGGCGGTGACGCCGTACTTGACGCAGCACAGGCCGCCGGAGGCGGTGCCGATGTTGCCGCCGATCGTGCACGACTCCCAACTGGAGGGATCCGGCGGGTAGTACAGGCCGTGCTCGGACACGGCGCGGGACAGGACGGCGTTGATCACGCCCGGCTCGACGACGGCGACGCGGTCGACGGGGTCGATCTCCAGGATCCGGTCCATCTTGACGAGGGAGAGCACGACGCAGCCCTCGGAGGCGTTGGCGCCCCCGGACAGTCCGGTGCGGGCGCCCTGCGGCACGACCGGGACGCGGTGCTCCGTCGCGGTCCGCATGACGTGCTGGACCTGTTCGACGGTGCGGGGCAGCACCACGGCGGCGGGGGTGCCCGCGTCGCAGAAGCTCGCCATGTCGTGGGTGTAGGAGGCCGTCACGTCCGGGTCGGTGAGGACGGCGTCGGCGGGGAGCCCGGCGCGGAGTGCCGCGTGGAGCGTCTGAAGATCGTCCATGCCTCCAGCCTGGCACTCGGGGCCAACGGTGTGAACCCGCCGGGACGGGCGGCTCATGTGCTCTTCGTACGAGCGCGGGCGGGCGCACAGTGAGGCGCATGAGCCCCATGAAGAGCCAGAACGTGTCGCGGGTGGTGCTCGCCTCCGGGGTGGGCGCGGTCCTCGCGGCGACGGCGCTGCTGTACCTGCCGGAGTTCCTGGACCGGGGCGCTCCGCCCCGTCCGCCGGGCCCGGCCGAGCGGGCGGCGAGCGCGGCGCACGCGGGCGCCCCGGCCGCCCTGCCCGACCTGGTGGCGCTGATCGGGGACCGGGAGGGGTGGCTGCGCAAGCACCCGGACGACGCGGCGTCGTGGGCGGTGCTCGGCGCCGCCTATACGGAGCGGGGCGCCCGGCTCGGGGACGTACGGGATCTGCCGCGGGCCGAGCGGGCGCTGAACCGGTCGCTGGCGGAGCTGCCGGCGGCCCGGGGGAACGTGGACGCGCAACTGGGCCTCGGGGTGCTCGCGGGGGCGCGGGGCGACTGGAAGGGCGCGAAAGAGTGGGGCGAGCGGGTCCGCAAGGCCGCTCCCCGGCGGTGGAACACGTATCCGCTCCTCATCGACGCGTACAACGGCCTCGGGGACCACACGGCGGCGCGCAAGGCGATGGAGAAGCTGGAAGAGCTGCACGGCGGGGCGGTGGTGCGCGGCCGGGCGGCGGAGATCCACCGGGACCGGGGCTGGCGGGAGGACGCCGACGCCACGGCGCTGGACGCGGCGGCGCTCGCGGCCACGGACGCGGAGAAGGCGGCGGCCCACACCCGGCTCGGGCACTTCTCGTGGGAGCGGGGCGAGCCGGCCGAAGCGCTGGAGCGGTACGCGGCGGCGCTGCGGTTCGTGAAGGACCACGGGCCGGCGCTGGCGGGCCGGGCGCGGGCGCTGGCGGCCCTCGGGCGGACCGAGGAGGCGCAGCGGGAGTGGCGGGCCGCGCTGGCCCGTCAGCCGCTGCCGGAGTACGTCCTGGAGTCCGGGGAGCTGGCGGAGTCGCTGGGCCTGGACGGGGACGCGCGGGCGGCGTACGAGCGGCTGCGGAGCGGGGACTGGGCCTCGCCGTCGGCCGAGGTGGTGCTCGGGCTGCTGGACGCGGAGCACGGCGATCCGGCGGCGGCGGTGACCCGGCTGAAGGCCGCCTGGGCGAAGGGCCACCGCTCGGTGGCGGTGGCGGACGCGCTGGGCTGGGCGCTGCTGCGGGCGGGCGAGCCGGAGGAGGCGCTGCCGTACGCGCGGACGGCGACCGACGAGGGGCCGCGCAGCGCCCCGTTCACGTACCACCTGGCCGAGATCGAGCGGGCGCTGGGGCGGACGGCGCCGGCGCGGCGGCACCTGGAGGAGGCGCTGCGGATCCACCCGTCGTTCTCGCCGCTGCACGCGTCGCGGGCGGAGGCGGCGCTGGCGGAGCTGGGCGAGCCGGATCCGGAGGTGGTCCCCAAGGACGCGCTGTCGGAGAAGGACCTGAGGAAGCCGAAGGAGACGGAGAAGGAGACGGAGACGGAGAAGGAGACGGACAAGGAGCTGGAGAAGAAGGCGGGTTGACCTCGCGTCCGGGGCGGGCCCCGTGCCCCGCCCCGGACGCGGAAGCCGGTCTCTACAGGTTGCCGCGCTTGTCCTGCTCGCGCTCGATCGCCTCGAAGAGGGCCTTGAAATTGCCCTTGCCGAAGCCCATGGAGCCGTGGCGCTCGATCATCTCGAAGAAGACGGTCGGGCGGTCCTGGACCGGCTTGGTGAAGATCTGGAGCAGGTAGCCGTCCTCGTCGCGGTCGGCGAGGATCTTCAGCTCGCGGAGCTCGTCGATCGGCACGCGGGTGTCGCCGACCCACTCGCCGAGGGTGTCGTAGTAGGTGTCCGGGACGGACAGGAACTGGACGCCGGCGGCGCGCATCGCGCGCACGGTGGCGACGATGTCGTTGGTGGCGAGGGCGATGTGCTGGACGCCGGGGCCGTTGTAGAACTCGAGGTACTCGTCGATCTGCGACTTCTTCTTCGCGATCGCCGGCTCGTTGATCGGGAACTTCACCTTCTTGGTGCCGTCCGCGACGACCTTCGACATGAGGGCGGAGTACTCGGTGGCGATGTCGTCGCCCACGAACTCCTTCATGTTGGTGAAGCCCATGACGTCGTTGTAGAACGCCACCCACTCGTTCATCCGGCCGAGTTCGACGTTGCCGACGCAGTGGTCGATCGCCTGGAAGGTGCGCTTGGCCGGCGGCTCGACGATCGGGGCGGCGGCGGTGTACCCGGGGAGGTAGGGGCCGGTGTAGTCGCCGCGCTCGACGAGGGTGTGGCGGGTCTTGCCGTAGGTGGCGATGGCGGCGAGGACGACGGTGCCGTGCTCGTCCTTCAGCTCGTACGGCTCCACCAGGCCGGTGGCGCCGTGGGCGACGGCGTGGGCGTAGGCGGCGCGGGCGTCCGGGACCTCGATGGCGAGGTCGACGACGCCGTCGCCGTGCTCGGCGACGTGCTCGTCGAGGAAGCGGCCCCAGTCGGTGCCCGCCTTGATGACGGAGGTGAACACGAAGCGGGCGGCGCCGTTGGTGAGGACGTAACTGGCGGTCTCGCGGCTGCCGTTCTCCGGTCCGGAGTAGGCGACCAGCTTCATGCCGAAGGCGGTGGAGTAGTAGTGCGCGGCCTGCTTGGCGTTGCCCACGGCGAAGACGACCGCGTCCATGCCCTTCACCGGGAAGGGGTCGGCCTCACGCGCGGTGGAAGGGGTGTGATCCAGGGTCTCAGTCATGGCAGCAGCGTCCCGCCGACCGGCAAGGTGCGCAATAGTTCGCTGTTGGGGTGGTCAATCTGTACAGCGACCCGGGAGTATGTGCGGGCGACTTGTACATCGTGACCATTCGGAGGGTGCTGTGGCGATCGATCATTTGGACGGGCGGCTGATCGTGCTCCTGGCGCGCGAGCCGCGCATCGGCGTCCTGGAGGCGTCCCGGCGGCTCGGGGTGGCCCGCGGCACCGTCCAGGCACGGCTCGACCGGCTCCAGGCGAGCGGGGTGATCCGCGGGTTCGGCCCGCAGGTGGATCCGGCGGCGCTGGGCTATCCGGTGACGGCCTTCGCCACGCTGGAGATCAAGCAGGGGCAGGGCGCGGACGTCCGGGAGCACCTGGCGACGGTGCCGGAGGTGCTGGAGCTGCACACCACGACGGGCCACGGCGACATGCTGTGCCGGCTGGTGGCGCGGTCGAACGCGGACCTCCAGCGGGTGATCGACAAGGTGGTGGCCTTCGAGGGGATCGTGCGGGCGTCGACGGCGATCGTGATGGAGAACGCGGTGCCGCTGCGGATCATCCCGCTGGTGGAGCAGGCGGCGGGTGGGGAGCCGGGGTAGGGAGCGGGCGGGCGGCGGGCGGTTTCGCGTATGTAGGCATGCAAAGAAGACGTTGCAAAGAAAGCCTTGCAACGTCTTCTTTGCATGCCTACGCTGAGATCATGCCCCCCGAGCCCGAGAAGGCCGTGAAGGCCCCGCAGAAGCACGAGACCCGCGTGCTCGACCCGCGCTCCCTGCGCGGCCTCGCCCACCCCCTCCGCATCCAGCTCCTCCGCTCCCTGCGCCACCAGGGACCGGCCACCGCCTCCCAGCTCGCGGAACGCCTCGGCGAGTCCAGCGGGGCCACCAGCTACCACCTGCGCCAGCTCGCCGCGCACGGCTTCGTCGAGGACGACCCGAGCCTCGGCAAGGGGCGCGAGCGGTGGTGGACGGCCGCCCAGCAGGGCATCAGCTGGGACGAGTCGCTCCACGCCGACCCCGACCCCCAGGTGCGGGGCGCCGCCGACCTCCTCCTCCACGAGACCGCGACCAACCACACCCAGGAACTGTCCACCTGGATCGCCACCCGCCAGGACTGGCCCGCCTGGGCCGGCGCGTCCGACCTGAGCGACTTCACCCTGCGGCTGCCGCCGGCGGCCGCGCGCGAGCTAGGTGAGCGGTTGCACGCGCTGATCGACGAGTACCGCGACTCCCCCGCGTCCGAAGCGCCGGACGCCGCGCGCGTACGACTCCACCTGCACACGTTCCCGCAGCCCGAGAGCTGAACGGGGCCGGGGCGGGGCGGGGCGGGGGCTGCCGCTGCGCGGGGCTTCTCCCGCACCCCGCCCCTTGAAATCAGCCCGCCCGGCGTTTGAGGGCACGGCCGCAGGCCGTACGGGGGCCTGGGGGCTTGCCCCCAGTTTCGGGAAGGGGCGGGGTGGGGGAAGGCCCCGCGCAGCGGCCCACCCACCCGCACCCGCCCACGCACCCGCACCCGCGCCCGCGCCCCGCACCCCCATCCCCACCCCCCGGAAGGGACCGCGCCCGCATGCACGCCGCCGCCACCAAGAGCCCCCTCCTCACCGTCCTGACGGCCAACGCGGTCTCGATCGCGGGCAATTCCCTCACCCTCATCGGCGTCCCCTGGTTCGCCCTGGAAACCACCGGCAGCCCCGGCAAAGCCGGCTTCGTCGCGTTCTGCGCCGCCCTGCCGGTGGTCCTCTCGGCGATCGCCGGCGGACCGATCGTCGACCGGATCGGCCGGCGGCGGGTCAGCGTCGCCTCCGACGTCGTGTGCGGGCTCGCCCTCGCCGCGATCCCGCTGCTGCACCACACCGGGCACCTCGCCTACTGGATGCTCTGTGCGCTGATGGCGCTCAACGGGCTCTTCCACGCGCCCGGGGAGACCGCCCGGTACGTCCTCGTGCCGGATCTCGCCGCCCTGGCCGGGACCCCGCTGGGCCGGGCCGCGAGTCTGTACGACGCGGTCTCGCGCGGGGCGCGGATGGGCGGCGCCGCGCTGGCGGGGGTGCTGGTGGCGGTGGCCGGCGCCGACACCGTACTGCTCCTCGACGCGGCGACCTTCGGCGTCTCCGCCGCGCTCACGGCCGCCGGGCTGCGCGGGATCGCCGCGGCCGCGCCGCGCCGCGACGGGCCGCCGCTCTCCCCCGAGCGCTACCGCGCCGACCTGCGCGAGGGGTACGCGTACCTCTTCGGCGACCGGCTGTTGCTCGGCATCATGCTGATGGTCATGGTCACCAACGGCCTGGCGCTGAGCTGGAGTTCGGTGCTGCTGCCGCTGCACGCCCGGGAGCACCTGGGCGGCCCGGCGGTGCAGGGCCTGCTGGTCGCCGTCTTCGCGGGCTGCGCGCTCGCCGGGGCGCTGCTCTACGGCGCGGTGGGCCACCGCTTCCCGCGCCGGGGGATCTTCACGGTCGGCTTCCTCTTCACCGGCGCCCCGCTGTTCGTCGTGGCGGCGACGACGAGCACGGTGACGCCGCTGCTCGTGACGGCGGTGGCGGCCGGACTCGGCGCCGGGGTGCTCAACCCGATCCTGACGACCGTGATGTACGAGCGGGTGCCGGAGGAGCTGCGCAGCCGGGTGGCGGGGGCCAGCACCGCGGGCGTCCTGATGGCGACCCCGCTGGGCGGCCTGGTGACGGGTCTGCTGGTCGAGCGGGCGGGCCTGACGGCGACGCTGCTCGGGGTCGCGGCGCTCTACTTCGTGGTGACGCTCACCCCGGCGGTCTTCCCCGCCTGGCGCGGCCTGGACGCGAAGCCGGTAGCGGGGACTTCATCGTCTAGCAGGACGGGACCTTCGACTCCTGCCCCTGTCCCAGGGCCCGCAGGGACGCCACCGCGTCGCTGAGGGTGGAGACGGGCACGAGCCGCATCCCGTCCGGCAGTTCGGCCTCCGCGTCCGAGCACTCGTCCTTCGGTACGAGGAAGACGGTGGCGCCGTCGCGGGAGGCGGCCTGGGTCTTGAGGGAGACGCCGCCGACCGCGCCGACCTTGCCGTCCGGCGCGATCGTGCCCGTACCGGCGACGGTCTTGCCGCCGGTGAGGTCGCCGCCGTCGCCGTCCCCGTCGAGCTTGTCGACGACCCCGAGGGCGAAGAGCAGGCCGGCGCTCGGTCCGCCGACGTCGGCGAGGTGGAGGTCGACCTTCACCTCCTCCGGGTCCAGCTTCAGATAGCCGAGGGCGGCGAGGGCGGCGGCGTCCTGGGACTGCTTCATCTGCCCGAGGTTCCGCTTCTCGATCTCGGCGTCGGACTTCCCCGGCGGGTAGACGGAGTCGTGCGGCAGGACGGCCCGGTCCGCCCGGAACCACGCGTCGGCCACGTCCCCGAGGTCCACGTCCGTGCCGGGCCCGGTGGCGAGGATGGTCGTCATCCGCAGCTCACCGGTGGTGGGCCGGACCGGGGCGCCGGTGATCGTGATGACCTCCCGCCCCTTGTCCTTCCCGAGGACGTCGGCGGTGGACCCGGGCTGGGCGATGGCGAACGGCAGCGGCGCGAGCCCCGCCACGGCGACCAGCGCGACGACGGGCACGGCGCACGCCGCGAGCACACGAGACCGGGGCATACGGGAGAGACGCGAGAGCACGCCCCCAATCTACTGGGCACCGGGCGGCCGGCGGGCCGGGGTCAGCGGCAGGGGCGGGCCAGGGCGTGCCCGAAGAAGGCCCGCAGCTCGTGGCGGACGGTGGCGAAGGACGCCGCCGCGTCGCCCGGTCCGACGAGCCCGTCCCGTACCGCGTCCGTGACGAGCCCGGCGGCGTGCAGCGGGGGGACGAGCGCCGCGTGGTCGGTGAGGACCCAGTGGTTCGCGGCGCGCAGGGTACGGCGCCGGGCCCGCAGCCCCTCCCAGGAACGGGCGATCCTTTCTTCGCCCTCGAAGCCGTCGGTGTTCAGCAGGAGCAGCGGCCGGCGCCCCGGCCAGGGCTCCAGGTCGAGATAGCCCTCCAGGTTGGCGACGGCCCGGACCCGCGGGTCCCGGGCGGCGAGGAGGGCAGCGGCCGTACCACCCGCGGAGTGCCCGTAGATCCCGGTGCGGCGGGGGTCGGTCACCGCGCGGGTGGGCAGTTCACCGAGCCGGTCGAGGACGAGGCGGAGGTCGGCGACCCGGGTGTCGATCATGGTTCGGAAGGTCACCGCGTCCGGCGGCCCGTACAGCACGGTCTCCCGCACGCTCCCGTCGGGCAGCTCCACCTGGCTCGCCTCCCCCGGGTGGTCGACGAGCACGACGACCATGCCATGGCTGGCCAGCTCCTCGGCAAGCCCGGTGCCAAGGCTGCGGGCGTCACCGCCACCGGGCGTGTACAGCACAACGGGCCTACGCCCGGCCAGCGGCGGCGCGCCGATGTACGCATGACTCCGCACCCCGCCCCAGTCGACCCCACCACCCGGCAGCCCCCGAACCACCGGCGCGAGCGCACCGAACACGGGCGCCTCGGCGGGGGTGAGCTGAGGCGCGCGCGAGAACCCGGTGACGGTCCGGGCAGGGTAGACAGCGCTGACGACAACCTGCCGGGCCCCCAGTGCGGGCTCCCAGGGATCGATGCGCGCCCGGTCGGTGAACGCATGCCGGACGACCCCGACGGGGTGCGGCCCGGTAGGCGCGGGCAGCACCGGCACGAGCGGCCCGGCGGCGCGCAGGGCGGCGTGGGCGCGGGGCCCGAGCAGAAGGCTCGCGGCACCGAGGACGGCGGCCTTGCCGAGGCCGCGACGGGAGAGGCTGTTCATGACGGGCATGCTGGTGGGAGGCAGGGCCCCGCAGCGAGGCTTTCGGCCCTGCCCTCAGGGCTGGACGGAACGGCTGGGGGACGGCATGGGGGTGTGGACAGGTGGGGCTGTGGGCGGCATGAGGGGTTGTGGGGGTTGCTGAGGATTCACTTCGCGGTGGAGGACCTGGTTCGGGTGCGGTGTGCGCCGCGGCCCTCGCCGGTGCCGGAGCTGCACGCGACGCTGCTGATGCTGGGCGCGCCCCACGAGGGCGTGTTCTTCGGGCGGTGGCGGGCGCGCCTGCTGCGGGGCCTGCCGGCCGCCTCGTTGCCGCTGGCGGACCTGGCGCCGAGCGGGGTGGCGCCGCCGGCCTTCCTCGACGTGCTCGGCGAGACGCGGGAGGAGGGCTTCGCGCTGATCCGGTCGGCGCGGCCGGAGCTCGTACGGTCCGAGCTTGAGCGGGTGTACGCGGGACGGCGCCCGGCACCGGCGTGGGTGGGGGCGCTGCACGCCGGGGACGAGGAGGCGTGGCGGACGCTCGGGCGGGCGCAGCGGGCGGCGTACGGGGCGGTCCTGGCGCCGGTGTGGGGGCGGGTGCAGGACCTGCACCGGGCGGAGTTCGCGCGGTACGCGGTCGCTCTGGCCGAGGGCGGGCTCGGGGCCGCGCTGACGGGGCTCGCGCCGGGGTCGCGGTTCGACGGCGGGGTGTGGGCGTGGCCGGGCGGGTACGGGGAGGTGCGGCTCGGCGGGCGGGGGCTCGTCCTGTTGCCGACCTTCCACTGGCGGGGCGGGCCGCTGGTGCAGGACGTGCCGGGCCGGCCGGTGGTCGTGGCGTATCCGGCGGGTCCGGGGCTGCCTCCGGCTCCGGAGGGGCCCGGGGAGGCGCTGGCGGGGGTGCTGGGGGCGACGCGGGCGGCGCTGCTGCGCGGGCTCGGCGGGCCGCGTACGACGACGGAGCTGGCCCGGGCGCTGGGGGTGTCGGCGGCGACGGTCTCGGCGCACACGGCGGCGCTCCGGGCGGCGGGCCTGCTGACCACGGTCCGCACGGGCCGCTCGGTCCACCACACGCGGACGGCGGTGGCGGAGCTGCTGGTGCGCTGAGGGCGCCCGGCGGGCAGCAGGGTTCACCATCGGAAGGAACAGATACCTATGTCTCCATAGGTATCTGTTCCTCGGTCCCATCGGTCCGAAGGGTCGGTGGGGGGTCGGCGCCGCACCGACCGGACGCGGTCGCGACCGGGCGCGGTCGAGACGGAACGGGTTCGCGGCCGTCAGCGCAGCGCGTCCGCCACCTCTCGGGCCGCGTCCACCACGCGGGGGCCGACCCGCTCCGGCACGGCGTCCGCCAGCATGACGACGCCGACGCTGCCCTCGATGCCGGTCACGCCGACCAGGGGCGCGGCCGCCCCGCTCGCCCCGGCCTCCAGCTCGCCGTGGGTGAGGGTGAAGCCGGGTTCGATCAGGGTGCCCTGGCGGGCGGCGAGTATCGCGCGGCCGGCGGCGCCCCGGTCCAGCGGGTGGCGGAAGCCGGCCCGGTAGGCCACGTGGTAGTCCGTCCAGGTCGGCTCGACGACGGCGACGGCAAGCGCCTCCGCCCCGTCGACGAGCGTCAGGTGCGCGGTCGCGCCGATGTCCTCGGCGAGCGAGCGCAGGGCGGGCAGGGCCGCCTCCCGCACCAGCGGGTGGACCTGCCGGCCGAGGCGCAGCACGCCGAGGCCGACGCGGGCCCGGCCGCCGAGGTCGCGGCGGACGAGGGCGTGCTGCTCCAGGGTGGCGAGCAGGCGGTAGACCACGGTCCGGTTGACACCGAGTTTGTTGGACAACTCGGTGACCGTCAGGCCGTGGTCGGTGTCGGCGAGCAGTTTGAGGACTCTGAGTCCCCGGTCGAGCGTCTGGGAGGTCTCCGCGGTCACGACGCCCTCTCCTTCGAAAGTGAGTGGCGGCGGGCTCCCACGGGGTTCGCGGCGCCGGTCCCGTCGGCGACGCACGTCAGAGGCCGCCGGCAGGAAGGGGTACACCGGCTGCGCTCCGCGGCGGCGCTGCCACGGGGCGATTGCTTTTGAGCCGGGACAGTAGCGACCCGCTCCGCTCAGCGGAAGACCTCGTCCAGAATCCGGGCGCGGGCGACCGGATGCGGACGGTTCAGGACCTTCGTCGGCCCTCCTCGGGACTTTGGCTGACAAGAACGCCTATGTCGTGCCCGTAGCGTGGAGGGTGCCGGATGGCCGTCCGTGGGGGCCGGCCCCGGCGTCGAATCCCGCCTCGCGCGGGATGAGAAGGAGGCCCGTACGACCGCCGTCGTACGGGCCTCTCTCCTGTCCGGAACCTGTCCGGAGCCTGTCCGGAACTGGCCAGGCGCCCGGGAAGGTCACCGCATCCGGGTGGCCCACTCCTGCACCTTCTTGATCCGCTCGCGGATCTGCCCGGCGGTGGCCTCCGCGCTCGGCGGGCCGCCGCAGACCCGCCGCAGCTCGGTGTGGATCACGCCGTGCGGCTTGCCGCTCTGGTGCACGTACGCGCCGACCATGGTGTTGAGCTGCTTGCGCAGTTCGAGCAGCTCCTTGTGGGAAACGACGGGACGCCGCTCCGCAGGAAGCTCCAGCAGGTCCGCCTCGGCGTCGGGCTTCTTGCGGCTGTGCGCGATCTGCCGGGCCTGCCGCTTCTGGAGCAGCAGCTGCACCTGGTCGGGTTCGAGGAGGCCGGGGATGCCGAGGTAGTCCTGCTCCTCCTCGCTGCCGGGGTGGGCCTGCATGCCGAACTCGGCGGCGTTGTAGAGGACCCGGTCGAAGACGGCGTCGGACTCCAGCGCCTCGAAGGGCAGCATGTCCTGCTCGCCGGTGTCCTCGTCCTGGAGCTTCTCCGCCTCGGCGAGCTCCTTCTCGGACTCCGCGTACGGGTCCTCCTCGCCCTCCTTCTTCGGCTTGTCGAGCACGTGGTCGCGCTCGACCTCCATCTCGCTGGCGAAGCCGAGGAGGCTGGGGATGGTGGGAAGGAACACGGACGCGGTCTCGCCGCGCCTGCGCGATCGCACGAAACGCCCGACGGCCTGCGCGAAGAACAGCGGCGTCGAGATCGTCGTCGCGTACACGCCCACGGCGAGGCGGGGCACGTCGACGCCCTCGGACACCATGCGGACCGCGACCATCCAGCGGTCCGTGGACTCGCTGAACTCGTCGATGCGGTCCGAGGCGGCGGCCTCGTCCGAGAGGACGATCGTGGCCTTGGTGCCGGTGATCTCGCGGATCAGCTTGGCGTAGGAGCGGGCCGAGTCCTGGTCGGAGGCGATCACGAGGCCGCCCGCGTCCGGGATCGACTTCCGCACCTCGGTGAGGCGCTGGTCGGCTGCGCGCAGCACGTTCGGCATCCAGTCGCCGCGCGGGTCGAGCGCGGTGCGCCACGCCTGCGAGACGGCGTCCTTGGTCATCGGCTCGCCGAGCCGCGCGGCGATCTCGTCGCCCGCCTTGGTCCGCCAGCGCATGTTGCCGCTGTAGGAGAGGAAGATGACCGGCCGGACGACGCCGTCGCCGAGCGCGTTCCCGTATCCGTAGGTGTAGTCGGCGGAGGAGCGCCGGATGCCGTCGTTCCCCTCCTCGTACGTCACGAAGGGGATGGGGTTGGTGTCGGAGCGGAAGGGCGTGCCGGTGAGGGCGAGCCGGCGCGCGGCCGGGTCGAACGCCTCCAGGCACGCCTCGCCCCAGGACTTCGAGTCACCGGCGTGGTGGATCTCGTCGAGGATGACGAGGGTCTTGCGCTGCTCGCAGCGGTTGCGGTGGAGCATGGGCCGTACGCCGACGCCGGCGTAGGTGAGGGCGACGCCGTCGTACTCCTTGCTGAGCGGCCCGGCGCTGTACTCCGGGTCCAGCTTGATCCCTATCCGCGCCGCGGCCGCCGCCCACTGCTTCTTCAGGTGCTCGGTGGGGGCGACGACGGTGATCTGCTGCACGACGTGGTGGTGCAGCAGCCAGGACGCGAGGGTCAGGGCGAAGGTGGTCTTGCCGGCGCCGGGTGTGGCGACCGCGAGGAAGTCACGGGGCTGCTCCTGGATGTACTTCTCCATCGCGCCCTGCTGCCAGGCTCGCAGCTTGTTGGCGGTGCCCCAGGGAGCACGGCCGGGGAAGGCGGGAGAGAGGTGATGAGAGGAGGTTGCGGTGGTAGTCACGATCTCCGGTCACGGTTCGACGCTCGTCCAGACGCTCGTCCAGATATGACAACCGGGCCACCTTACCGGCGGCCCGGCGGAAACCTCGATCGAACACGGGCCGGGTGCGACCCAGCTCACGCCGGGAGCATCAGCGCGCGCAGCCCCCGCGCGATCGCCTCCACCTCGTCGAGCGAGCCGGTGGCGACGTCGATGACCAGGCGTTCCGCCGCGTCGATGTCCGGGCGCAACTGGATGCCGTTCATGGCGAGGAACGTGACGCAGGAGAGCCAGGCGGTCCGCTTGTTGCCATCGACGAACGGATGGTTGATCGCGAGCGACTGGAGCAGGGCGGCGGCCTTCTCGAGGAGATCCGGGTACGCCTCCTCCCCGAACATCGCGGCGGACGGCCGGTGCACGGCGGAGTCCAGCAGCCCCGCGTCCCGGAGGACGACCTTCTGGTCGTCGACCGCGTGCTCGGCGACGACCGGAACGTCCTCCGTGGAGAGGTAGACGCAGCTCACTTCAGCCGCTCCATCAGCTCATGCCACTTGGCCGCCTGCTCCCTAGCCGTCTTCCGCACGATCGCCTCCTGCGCGGTCCGCGCCAGGTAGTCGTCCACAGCCCTGAGCAACAGCGCGTGCATACTCACACCCTCCTCCTCGGCCCGCCGCTTGAGGGCTTCGGTCTGGTCGTCACGGAGACGTAGGTTCATGGCCATACCGGAATGGTAGTGATGTGGGGCCAAACTGGTACTGGATTACGGTTGGGCCTGCGGTCGGGCCTGCGGTTGGCCTCTCGGTCGGCGCTGCGGTTGGCCCGGCGGTCAGCTCCGCGGTCTGCTCCGCAGCTGGCCCCGCAGTCAGCCCTGCGGTTGGCGCCCGGCGGCCAGCTCCGCGGCCGGTCCCGCGGCTGGCCCCGCAGTCAGCCCGGCGGTCAGCTCCGCGGCTGGCCTGGCGGTCAGCTCCGCGACCGGCCGCTAGGTCGGCCCTCGGCCGGCCCTCTGGTTGGCCCGGCGGTTGGCCCGGCGGCCAGCCCCTCGGTCGACCCTGCGGCTGGCCCCGCAGTCAGCCCTGCGGTTGGCGCCCGGCGGCCAGCTCCGCGGCCGGTCCCGCGGCTGGCCCCGCAGTCAGCCCCTCGGTCGGTCAGCTCCGCGGCCGGTCCCGTGGCCGGCCCCTCGGTCGGCCCCTCGGTCGGCCCTGCGGTCGGCCCTGCGGTAATCCCGGCGGCCAGCCCCTCGGTCGACCCTGCGGCCAGCTCCGCGGCCGGTCCCGTGGCCGGCCCTGCGGTAGTCCCGCGGTCGGCCCCGCAGTCAGCCCCGCGCCCGGCCCTTCGGTCAGCCCCGCGTTCAGCCCCCCGAGGCTCCGCGCAGCCGCGTGGCGACCCACGCCCCGGCTGCCGCGACCGCGGCCATCGGCAGGAAGACCGCGGCGAAGGCGCCGGGGTGGGACGCCTCGGGGGTGGCGGCGGAGGTGACCGCGTGACCGACCGCCCCGCCGCCGAGGGCGGCGAACGCCGCGCCGCCCGCCGCGAGCAGCAGGACGTTGGAGAGGCCGTCGGAGATCTGGAGCGCGGCGGAGTTCGCGCCCGCCTCCTCCGGCGG
Organism: Streptomyces sp. NPDC059201; assembly: GCF_042754585.1. Classification (NCBI taxonomy): domain Bacteria; kingdom Bacillati; phylum Actinomycetota; class Actinomycetes; order Kitasatosporales; family Streptomycetaceae; genus Streptomyces; species Streptomyces sp. NPDC059201. The sequence continues at coordinate 68,699 of NZ_JBHZBB010000012.1, read as the reverse complement.
GGACAGCTTCATCAGCAGCACGCTCGTCGACGCGATCACCACGCCCATGCCCAGGCAGCCGAAGGCCCAGGCGACGGCGACCACCCACACCGGGACGCCCGGCAGCAGCACGCTCGGGGCGGCCGCGATGGAGACCGCGACCAGCAGCATCCCGAGCACGACGAGCCGCTCCCGGTACGGCTCCGTCCAAGGCCGCGACTGGATCCAGGATCCAAGCGCCCAGGTCAGACCGCCGAGAGCCAGCGACAGCCCGGCCAGCGTCGGGCTGAGCCCGCGCTGGGTGACGAGCATCAGCGGCACGAAGGACTCCGCCGCGATGAAGGACCCCGCGGCCACCCCGCGCAGCAGGATCACCGCCGGCAGCCCGCGCGCCGCCCGCACCGTGCCCCGCGGCAGCAGCCCCCGCACGGCCGGCACCAGCAGCGCCGCGCCCACGACGGCCGGCACCAGCGACAGCCAGCGCAGCTCCTGCCCCGCGTACTGAAGCAGCCCCGCCCCCGCCGAGATCGCGAGCGCCAGCAGGATCCGGCGCCGGTCCCAGGCCGCGACGGGCGCGGAAGGATCGGCGGGCCCGGACGCGGTCCGCCGGATCGCCGGCAGCGCGAGAGCGAGCGGCAGCACGACCAGAACAGGGATCCCGACGAACACCCACCGCCACCCCAGATGCTCGGTGATCGTCCCCGACGCGAGCGGCCCGACCACCGACGGCACCACCCAGGCCGCCGCGAACGCCGCCATGATCGCGGGCCGCAGGTGCTCCTCGTACGCCCGGCTCACGACCACGTACAACGCGACGATCACCAGCCCGCCGCCAAGCCCCTGCACGGCCCGCCCGAGGATGAACACCCACATGGCCCCGGCAGTCCCCGACAACACCAGCCCAGCGGCGAACGCGCTCATCCCCGCCGTCAACGGCACCAGCGGCCCGTTCCGGTCGGACCACTGCCCCGCCACGACCATCCCGAACAGGCTGGTCGTGAAGTAAGCGGAGAAGGCGAACGCGTAGAGCGGTATCCCGTCCAGCTCCCGCGCGGCCACCGGCATCGCCGTCCCGACCGCCGTCGCCTCGAACGCGATGAGCAGCACGACGGACACGATCCCGATACTGAGCGCACGATGCGCCCCGTCCAGAACGGAGCCACGAGGCGCGTCGACGGCGGGTACGGGCCCGGCGTCGACGCCGGCCTCACGGGGTTCAAGGGCACTCATCCCCCCAGAGTAAGGGCCGAACCCCCACATGACCCCTGTCGCGGGTCGTATCCCCACTTCCCCCGTTGGTCCTACGCCCCCTACTCGGGCAACGCCTTGAGAACGGGCTTCTCGGCCAGCCCGGCATCGCCCTCACAGCCGAGCTTCCGGACGACGGCGAGGGTCACGCAGTGAAGGACGGTGAGGTGGGCGTTCAGGCCACGCCAGTCCTCGGACCTGGCCTGGGTGGACATCGCCATGTGGGCGTCTTCGGCGAGGACGTCCAGCTTGCGTTTCATCTCGGACCAGCGATCCGCCGCGTCCTTCAGCCGGCCGAGTCGCTGATCCTGGACACGGAGAGGGAGGTCTGGACCTCCGCATCGTCCTTCGCGTGCGAGGCGGGGACGGCCGTCAGAGCCGATCCCGTACGGAACTGGTGGGCGCTCAGCGCACTCGCCGCCTCCGCACTGTCCGTACGCGCGTGACTCCCGTCCTTCACCAGCCGCCCGTGCAGCGCGTACGCGGCGTGGCCGATCGCGCCGAGGTGGTCCTGCCTCGCGGAGAGATCGACGCTCGGACTCCACCGCCCCTGGTCGGCGGGCAGCCCATTGAGCCGCATCGCGGCGCCCTCGAACGACACGATTCCCCAGTCCACGCTTGAGGAGCCGGAGTTTACGCATGCACACGGACACACGCAGGCGTACGCGTCGAGATCCGGCCGCGCGTGCAAACTCCCAACCCCCCCTGCCCGAGCATGCCTCTTTCACCGACTACTGAAACGTTTACTCCTGCTATCAGCCAACCTTCCCTGACCCGAATCCATCAGGTCCGCACCCGCCCACCATGAACGCAATGTGGCAGCCGTATTGCAGTCCCATGGCACGCCCCCGATCCCCCTTGAGCCCCTCCCCCAGGCCCCCTAACGTCGTCGTTGTCGCCACACCACCCCGACCGTGTGCCCGAGTGGTTCAGGGGCTCGTCTGCAAAGCGAGTGACGCGGGTTCGAATCCCGCCACGGTCTCCAGAAACGGAGTCCCGCACCCGTACGAACGGGTGCGGGACTCGGTCTGTCCGACCGCGAAGCCCTACGCGGCGGGCAACGGCTTCACCACGGGATCGCCCTTGAGGGGATCGCCCTCACAACCGAGTGCGTCGGTGGCCCGTCCCGCCAGGATGTAGAGGAGCTCGATCTGCCGCTTCTTGGCCTCCGCGTCGTCGCGCCTCTCGGAGTTCAGCCCATTCGAGAGTACGACCTCGAACATCACCTTCCCGGAGGCTTCCGCAAGCTCTCCCGGCAGCCGGCATGCCACGGAAAGCTGGGCGAGCCAGAAGGTCGACTCGACGCGCACACCGTTGACGTCGTAGCGGGCGATCTCCTCCGGCCGCGCTCTGCCCCAGCTCAACTCGCCGGACGGGGCCCATGAGAATCGGACGCCCACGCTCTCCTTGCCCCGCTTGGGCCGAGGAGCGTAGTCACACCAGGAAGCGGTCCCGTGATTCATCTGACGCAGGTACACGCCGAGCCGCTGCACCAGCTCCTCTGTCGTCACGTAGAAGGTGGTGTCGAACTGATCGGACCGAAGTGTCCGCTGAACCGACTTCTCGCCGTCCGACCCTTCCTCCATGACACAGAGAGACTCCACGGGGGGCGTCGGCGGAGACTCGGACGTACAGGACGTGACCATCACGGCGAGGGCGAGCAGCCCGACGAAGCGCTTACGCATCTTCACCCTCACTTCGGCGGCTGAAGATGCGACCTGGCTGCATCCCAGGTCGGCAAGAGACCGGACCGCACGGAGCCGACCGTCAGACCTGCCGTGACGTCGGTTCCCGTCAGGGTGGTGACCGCGCCCCGTAAGCCCACCTTGTGCGAACTCAGCCGTCCCATCAGGCGCTTCACCTGGTCGTCCCACTTCTCGTGAGCCTTCTTGAGGCCCGTGGCCGTCTCCCAGCCCTCGAAGGCCCTGACCACCGCGCTCGTCGGCTCGTCGGCGGCGTCCGCCGCCTTTCGCGTGCCCGGCTCCAGCGTGGTCTCGATGGTGTTGGCCGCTTTCTTCTTCTCCGGCACGCTTCCCAGCACGAAGCCCTCGCCGGCACCGCCCTGAGCTCCGGTGCCCCCGTCGGCTCGATTCAGCCGCATCTGCGTCGGCTGCCGCTCAGCGGCTTCGGCCTTGAGCTGTTCCCACTCCCGCCAGGCCATCATGTCCCCCGTTCATCCGGTTCCCGTCGGATCGCGCACCGCGTGACGACGGCGGTGGCTGTACGTCGCAGGTCGGCGCGTGCCGTACGGGTACGACGGGACGGCGGTCGGCGGACGTACCGCCCGGCCGGCCATCGCCGCGTCAGCGGGAAGCCCCCTCCCCCGTGGACACGTCCAACCGGCCCGTCACTCTACCCACGGGCACGGACGGTCCCCCCGCGCAGGAGCGTGTACCGGCCATGTTCCGGCTACGAGGCGGACACCGCCGACTGGGGCCGGATCGGGAGGCGGTTGACCGGGCGGCCGGTGGCCGCGCGGACGGCTGCCGCCACCGCGGCGGGGGAGGTGACGACCGGGACGGCGCTCGCCGGCTTGGCTCCGAAGGGGGCGACGACGTCGCGCTCCTCGACGAGCTTCACGATGCGGATGTCCGGGGCGTCCAGGGAGGTCGGCAGGGCGTAGCCGGTGAGGTCGGGGTGGCGGACCAGACCGCGGGCGGTGCGGAGGTTCTCGGTGAGGGCCGCGCCGACGCCCTGGGTGACGCCCGCCTCGATGCGGGTGGCGAGCTGGGCGGGGTTGAGGATCCGGCCGACGTCCTGGGCGACGGCCATCTCCACGACCCGGACGGCGCCGAGTTCGATGTCGACGTCCACCACCGCGCGGATCGCGCAGAACGCGAGGCCGACGAAGGCGTCGCCCTGGCCGGACTCGTCCAGCGGCTCGGTGGGGTGCGGGCGGCACTGCGCGGTGGCCCACAGCTCCTTGCCGTCCATCTCCTCGGCGACGGTGGTCGAGAGGACGCCGTCGTACGAGGTGATCTTGCCGTCGCTGATCTGGAGCAGCTCCGTCGACATGCCGAACTTGTGGGCCAGCGGCTGGAGGAGTTGGGTGCGGACCATCTTGGCGGCGCGCTCGACGGCGCCGCCGGAGACCCAGGTGTGGCGGCCGTGGGTGGCGGCGCCGGCCGGGGGCTGGTCGGTGTCGACGGGGGCGACGTGGACCTCGTCGAGGCCCAGGGTCTCCTGGACGATCTGGCGGGCGAGGGTCGAGAAGCCCGAACCGGTGTCGACGGCCGAGCAGATGACGGTGGCGACGCCGTCGAGGACCCGCACGGTGGCGGTGGAGACCTCGTCGGTGCCCTCGGCGCCGAGCATGTGCACCATGCCGAGCGCGTAGCCCACGCCCCGCCGCACGGCGCCGGGTTCGCCCGCGCCCTCGGGTCCGCCGGGCAGCAGCCAGTCCTCCTCGGGGGTGTCCTTGGGAAGGGCGGGCAGCGGGAAGTCCCGTACGGCGGCGAGGAGTTCGGCGACGGGCGCCGGGCAGGTGACGGTCTGGCCGGTGGGCAGCAGGTCGCCGGTGCCCAGCACGTTCCGCATGCGCAGCTCGGCCGGGTCGATGCCGAGCCGGCCCGCGAGCTTGTCCATCTGCGCCTCGTAGGCGGCGCACACCTGCATCGCGCCCTCGCCCCGGACGTGGCCGGAGGGCGGGTTGTTGGTGCGGACGGCCCAGCCCTCGACGAAGGCGTGCGGGACGACGTACGGGCCGCAGGCGAAGGCGACGGCGGCGGCCAGGGACTCCGAGGAGGAGTCGGCGTAGGCCCCGGCGTCGAGGAGGATCTGCGCCTCGACCTTCACCAGCCGGCCCTCGGCGTCCGCGTGGTGGCGGTAGCGCAGCAGGGTGGGGTGGCGGTGGGCGTGCCCGAGGAAGGACTCCTCGCGGGTGGCGGTGAGCTTCACCGGGCAGCCGGTGCGCAGCGCGAGCAGGCCGAGCGGGATCTGGAAGCCGGGGTCCTCGCGGTCGCCGGTGGCGCCGGGCACGCCGGTGACGACGACCTTGACCTGGTCCGGCGTCAGTCCGAAGCAGGCGGCGGCCAGGTCGCGGTCGGTGTGCGGGTCGGTGGAGGCGGTGTACAGCTCGACGCCGCCGTCGGGGCGGGGCACGGCGAGTCCGGCCTCGGCGCCGATGGGGGCGGGGTCCTGGCGGCCGACCCGGTAGAGGCCCTCGACGACGATCTCGCCGGTGGCCTCGGGGTCGCCGAAGCGGAGCGGGATGTGGCGGATCAGGTTGCCGTCGGGGTGGAGGGGTTCGGCGGCGAAGGCGCGCTCCGGGTCGGTGACGGGCTCCAGGAGCTCGTACTCGACGAGGATGGCGGCGGTGGCGAGCCGGGCGGTGTCGGGGTGGTCGGCGGCGATGGCGGCGATGGCCTCGCCGTGGTGCCGGACCAGTCCGTCGGCGAAGACGGGGCGGTCGGCGACCCGCCGCCCGTAGGTGGCCGCGCCGGGCACGTCGGCGGCCGTCACCACGGCGCGTACGCCGGGCATCGCCTCGGCGGCGGTGGTGTCGATCGAGACGATCCGGGCGTGGGCGTGCGGGGAGCGCAGGATCGCGGCCCACAGCAGGCCCTCGGCCCACAGGTCGGAGGCGTACGGGAAGGTGCCCTCGGCCTTGGCCCGCGCGTCGGCCTGCGGGAGGGAGGCGCCGAGCCCGTGGAGCGGGGTCTCGGGCTCCGGCGCGGAACCGGCCGCCTCCGCGAAGGGGAGCGTGGGAATGGCGGTCGTCGCGTCGCTGCTCACGCCCTGCCTCCGTCGTGCTGGTGCGGGATGCGGGGCGAGGCGTCGTCCTCGCCCGCGGTGGCGTGCTCGGTGGCGGTGGCGGAGCGCTCGGCGACGACGTCCTCGACGGCCTGGAGCACCCCCTTGTAGCCGGAGCAGCGGCAGAGGTTGCCGGCGAGGGCCTGGCGGGTCTCCAGCTCGGTGGGGGCGTGGTTGCCTTCGAGCAGGTCATGCACGGTCATGCACATGCCGGGGATGCAGAAGCCGCACTGCACGGTGCCGCAGCGGGAGAGCGCCCGCTGCACGTCGGACGGCTCGCCGTCCACCGCGAGCCCCTCGACGGTCCGCACCTCGGCCCCCGCGGCGGTCGCGGCCGGCACCAGGCAGGACGCCACGAGCCGCCCGTCCACCTGCACGTTGCACGCCCCGCACTCCCCCTGCGAGCACCCGTCCTTCGCCCCCGCGAGCCCGAGCCGCTCCCGCAGCACGTAGAGCAGCGACTCCCCGATCCACGAGTCCGTGACGGGCCGATCGGCCCCGTTGACCCGCAGCACGTAGGAGGTGTGCGGATGCTCGTCACTGTCGACAGAGGTGTACGAGGTAACCGGCGCATCCGGCACGACCACGGCAAGGTCCCGAACGGCGTCGCCCCCGACGGCGGGCACGGGCGCGGCCCCGGCCTCCGGCCCGGCCCCGGCCTCGGGCCCGAACCCGGCCTCGCGCTCCGGCCCGAACCCGGCCTCTGCCTCGTGCCCGAACCTGGTTCCGGCCTCCGGCCCAACCCCGGCCTCGGGCTCGGCCTCGAATGCGGCCTCCGGCGCTGTCTCGGTCCCGGCCCCGGCCTCGAACCCGGCCTCGGCGCCACTCTCGTGTCCGTACCCGGACTCGTGCCCGGCCCCTGCCTCCGGCCCGACCCCGGTCTCGAACCCGGTCCCGGCGCCGCCCTCGTGTCCGTAACCGGACTCGGGCTCGGGCTCGTGCCCGGCCCCTGCCTCCGGCCCGACCCCGGCCTCGAACCCGGCCCCGGCGCCGCCCTCGTGTCCGTACCCGGCCTCGAATTCGGCCTCCGGCGCTGTCCCGGCCCCGGCCCCGGACTCGAACCCGGCCTCGGCTCCTGCCTCGTGCCCGTATACGGCCTCGGGCTCGCCCCCGGCCTCCGGCCCGAACCCGGCCCCGGGCTCGCGCTCAAACTCAGCCCCGGCCTCCGGCCCAACCCCGTACCCGGCCCCAGCCCCAGCCCCAACCTCAGCGTCGTGCCCGAAGCCGGTCCCGGCCCCGGTCCCGGCCCCTGCCCCCCGCTCGAACTCCGTCTCAGGCCCCTGCTCCAGCCTCGTCCCGAGCTCTCCAACGAGCTCCCCGGCCGTCCCGGCAGCAGCCTCCCGCACCGCCCACGGCGCCGCCGCGCCGCCCGGCAGGGTCGGGGGGGCCTGCTCGTACGAGAGGGGCTCGGCCCGCTCGACGACGGGCTCGGCCGGAGCCGGGGCGGGGGCCGCAGCAGCCTCCCACTGGCCCGGCGCGCCGAAGTGCCACTCCGCCGTCGCGTGGGGGTCGTGGTCGGCGTAGGGGCGGGCGGTGGGTGCGGCCGCGGGCTCTTCGCCGTAGCCGTGGGGCAGGGGCTCGGGGCCCGGCTCCGGGGACAGGAACTCGACGCCCTCGGTCGACAGGTGCGCCGGCCAGCCGCTCGCCTCGGGGTCGACGGGGGCGGTCTGCGTCAGGGGCTGGAGCGGCACGATCATCGGCGGGGTGTAGCCGTGGCCGGGGGCCTCAAGCGGCACGCCGTCCAGCATGAACTCCGGCGGCAGGTGGACGAAGGCCGTCGCGCCCTCGTCGTACCCCTCGCTCTGCGGGATCGGCTCCCAGCCGCCCGGCGCGGCGGGGGCCACGGTCTCGTTCGGCTCGTTGCTGCTGGTGCTCACGACAGGGCCCTCCCCAGTGCCCGGCGGGCGAGTGTGGCGACGGTGCGCCGCAGGTGCAGGACGGCGGGCGGCAACTGCTCGTCGCCCGGCGGATCGGGGATGCAGGCGGCGGCCACGTACTCGCCGAAGGCCGTCAGCGCCTCCGGGGCGAGCCCCCGGTCGTTGTCCCAGTCCACCAGGGACGCGATCCAGCGCTCCGCCTCCAGCGGGCGCAGCGGCATCGGGGCGACCGCGCCGACGGCGCAGCGGACCCCGCGCCGGGCCGGGTCGAGGACGACGGCGACGGACGCGGTGGCGCGGGCCGGACCGGTGCGGCCGGTGGCCTTGAGGAAGACCTGCGGCGCGTGCAGCAGCGGCACCCGGACGAAGGCCACGAGCTCGCCGGGGGCGAGCAGGTCGCGCCCGGCGAGGAGGTGCGAGACGGGGATCTCGCGGCTGCCGAGCGGGCCCACGACGACGAGGTCGGCCTCCAGCGCGGCGAGCACGGGCAGCGAGTCGCCGGTCGGGGCGGCGGTGACGACGTTGCCGCCGAGGGTGCCGGCGTTGCGGATCTGGGGCGGTCCGGCCGCGCGGGAGGCGGCGGCGAGGGCCGGGATGAGGGCGGCGAAGTCGGGGCGGCCCATGCGGGCGTGGGTGAGGCCGGCGCCGAGAAGGGCGTGGCCGTCCTGGTACTGCCAGCCGCGGATCTCGTTGATGCGGCTGAGGCCGACGAGTCCCGCGGGGCGGAGCTGACCGCGGTTGACGGCGGCCATGAGGTCGGTGCCACCGGCGACGGGCACGGCCGCCGGCATCGCGGTCAGCGCGGCCACCGCCTCGTCGAGCGAGGCGGGCAGCGTCACGGACTGCGCCGTCTGTGGTGCGTGCGTGGTCAACCCGCTGCCCCTTCCCGGTTGTCCCGGTACGTCCCCGACTGTGCCCGGCCGCCGCGCGCCTGCGAGCGGGCGCACGGCGCGCCTGTGTGTGGGCGTACCGTACGTGCTCACAGGCCGGACGTGGCAACTCTGGCACATCTTCCGAGCCGCCCGGAGCGAGGGGCTGCGAAGGACCCTTCGTCCGGGACACCCGGGACGCCCGGGATGGTCACCACCGCCCCGGGACGCCCGGGGACGCCCTGACACAGAACCTAACTCCCGTTTCGCCGCTCCCGGGTGACCCCGGGACGCGAGGTGGCTCACACGATCGGGGGCGGCCCGTCGATCGGGCGGCCGAGGAGGCCGGGGCGGCGCTGCCAGGGGGCGGGTCCGGCGGCGGGGCGGTAGGCGACGCCGAGGGCGTCGAGGCGCCGGTAGTGGGTCTCCATGCGGCGCAGGAAGCCGCCCGTGTCGCGGTCGGCGGGCGCGGGCAGCGCGGACCAGGCGACCTCGGCGAAGGCGGCGAGGCGGGGGAAGACCTGGTAGTCGACGCGGGCCCGGTTCTCCATCACCTCCGTCCACACGTTGGCCTGGGTGCCCAGGACGTGACGGGCCGCCGCCTCGGACAGGCCGGGCGGGACCGGCTCGAAGCGGTACACGTCCTCCAGGGTGCGGACGAAGCCGATCGGCACCGGCTCGTCCTCGCCGCCGTCCTGCCGGTGGTCGAGGTAGACCTGCTGCTCGGGGCACATGACGACGTCGTGCCCGGCCTCGGCGGCGGCGATCCCGCCGCCGTAGCCGCGCCAGGACGACACGGCCGCGCCCTCGGCGAGGCCGCCCTCCAGGATCTCGTCCCAGCCGATGAGGCGGCGGCCCCGGTCGGCGAGCCAGCGGTCGAAGTGGCGGATGAACCAGGACTGGAGCCCGTCCTCGTCGCCCACCCCCAGCTCGGCGATCCGGGCCTGGGCGGCCGGGGACTCCTTCCACTGGTCCTTGGGGCACTCGTCGCCGCCGACGTGCACGAAGGTCGACGGGAAGAGCTCCAGGACCTCCTCGAAGACGCCCTCGTAGAAGCGCAGCACCTCCTCGGTGGGGGCGAGGACGTTCGGGTTCACGCCCCAGGTGTCCCAGACGGTGAGGGCGGAGGTGTCGACGACGTCGGTGTTGCCGAGCCAGGGGTACGCGGCGATGGCGGCCTGCGAGTGGCCGGGGATGTCGATCTCGGGGACGACGGTGATGTGCCGCTCGGCGGCGTACGCGACGATCTCCCGGATGTCGTCCCGCGTGTAGAAGCCGCCGTGCGGCGTGTCGTTCCACAGCGGCGACGCCCGGTGCCCCCACTTGGAGCGGGCCCGCCAGGACCCCGCCTCGGTGAGGCGCGGGTACCGCTCGATCTCGATCCGCCAGCCCTGGTCGTCGGTGAGGTGGAAGTGGAAGACGTTCAGCTTGTGCGCGGCCATCAGGTCGAGCAGCCGCAGCACGTCCTCCTTGGCGGTGAAGTGCCGGGAGACGTCGAGGAGGAGGCCGCGCCAGCCGAAGCGGGGGCGGTCGGCGACGGTCACGTACGGCAGGTCCCAGTCCGCGCCGGGCCGGACGGGCGCGCGCCGGTACGCGTCGGGCCCGAGGAGCTGGCGCAGGGTCTGCGCGCCCCAGAAGAGCCCGGCGGGCCCGCCGCCGTCGAGCTGGACACCGTCGCCGGTCACGGAGAGCCGGTAGCCCTCGGGGCCGTACTCCTTCTCCGTCTCCGGGGAGAGCCGCAGCCGGATCGCGCCGGGGCCTTCGCCGTCGGACAGGGGCAGGCCGGTGGCGGCGCCGAGGACGGACCGCAGCCAGCGGGCGGTGGCCTCGGTGCCGGGTCCGGCGTCGAGGGTGGTCCGCTCGTCGAGGGAGAAATACCCGGGGGCGTCGCCCTCGGTCCGGGCCGTCAGGGGCGCCGGAATCAGACCCGCACCCACCATCACGTCATCTGTCATCACGTCAGTCCTTCACCGCCCCGCCCAGTCCGGAGACCAGGCGGCGCTGTACGAGTACGAAGAAGACGAGCACCGGGATCGTCATCACGGTCGACCCGGCCATGATGCCTCCCCAGTCGTTCTCGTCGGGTTTGAAGAAGACCAGCAGCGCCATCGGGAGGGTGGACTGCGAGGTGTCGCTGATGAGGAACGACTTGGCGAAGAGGAAGTCGTTCCAGGTCGAGATGAACGAGAAGACGCTGGTGGCCACGAGGCCGGGCAGGACCAGCGGGAAGAGGATCGTCCACAGGAAGCGGGCGTGGCTCGCCCCGTCGATCCTGGCCTGCTCCTCCAGCGCCTCCGGCACGGCCCGGACGAAGCCGCGCAGCATCCAGATCGCGAAGGGCAGCGAGAAGGCGATGTGCGGCAGGACGAGCGAGCCGAGGGTGTTGAGGAGTCCGGCGTCCCGCATGAGGAAGAAGAGCGGGATGGTCAGCGCCTCGACCGGCACCATCTGCGCGACCAGGAACATGACCAGCAGCGTGGTGCGGAACCGGAAGCGGAAGCGGGTGACGGCGGTCGCCGCGAGGAAGGCGATGACGGCGGAGGCGAGGACGACCGCGGTCGCCACCATCAGGCTGTTGAGGAAGTAGCGCCCGAAGTCCTGCTGCTCGAAGACCCGCCGGAAGGAGTCGAGCGACGGGGAGAGCGTCCACGGCCTCGGTTCGGTCGACTGGATCTCGCCGGCCGGCTTGAAGGCCGAGAGGACCATCCAGTACAGCGGGAAGGCGACGACGACGGCGGTCAGCAGGGCGGCCGCCTCGGCGAGCAGCCGCCCGGGGCGGCGCACGCCGGGTATCCGGAAGGTGCTCACAGTTCCTCCCCCTGACGGCGCAGCAGGCGCAGGTAGACCAGGGTCACGGCCAGCAGGATGAGGAGCGTGACGACGCCGATCGCCGCGCCCAGGCTGTACTGGGAGGAGGCGAACGCCTTCTGGTAGGCGTACACGTTGAGGACGAGGTTCTGGCCGGCGATGCCGCCTCCGTTCGTCATCACGTAGATCTGGGTGAAGACCTTGAAGTCCCAGATGACGGACTGGATGGTGACGACGGCCAGGATCGGGCGGAGCAGTGGCGCGGTCACGGAGCGCCAGATCCGCCACGGGGAGGCGCCGTCGAGGGCCGCGGCCTCCAGGACCTCGGCGGGGACGGCCCGGATCCCGGCGTAGACGGTGACCATCACGAAGGGGAACGAGCACCAGACGACCTCGAGGAACACGAGGGCGAAGGCGCTGTACCGCCCGTAGGTCCAGGAGAAGTCGCCGAGCCCGAGGAGCCGGTTGACGGGCCCGAAGTCGGCGTCGAAGAGGAAGACCCAGACGGTGGAGCCGGTGACGGCGGGGGTGGCCCAGGCGCCGAGCGCGGCGAGCATCAGCGCCAGCCGGGGCAGCGCCCGTACCCGGGTGAGGAGGACGGCGAGGGCGCAGCCGACCGCGAGGGTGCCGGTCACGCAGGCGGCGGCGAAGACGACGGTGGCGAGGAGGACCTCGCGGAACTGGGGGTCGGTGAAGAGGGCGGTGTAGTTGGCGAACCCCTGGAAGGAGGTGGGTTCGCCGCCGCTGACCTGGGCCTGGGTGTACTCCAGGAAGGAGATCAGGCCCAGTTGGTAGACGGGGTGGACGAGGAGGACGCCGAGGACCGCGAGGGCGGGCAGGAGGTAGAGCCAGGGGGTCCAGGCGGATGTGCCGGTACGGCTCCGGGGGCGGCGCGCGGGTTCTTTCGCGGTGCCCGTGGGCGCGGGCGGTGCGGGGGCGGTGACCGTCATGGGGTCAGCCCGCCTCGGCGAAGGCCGCGTCCATCTTCTTCGCCGCGTCGCCGGCGGCGGTCTTCACGTCCTTCCGGCCGCTGGCGATCTCCTGGAGCATCGTGGGGACGACGAGCGAGGAGTCGATCCGGCCCCAGGCGGCGGTGGCGGGGACGAACTTGGTGCCGGCGGCGAGGGTGTCGATGAAGGGCTTCACGAAGGGCTTGCGCTCGGCGGCGGCGGCGCGGACGTCGGTGAAGGTGGGCAGGAAGCCCATGGCGTCGAAGAGCTTGGTCTGGGTCTCCTTGCCGGCGAGGCCCTTCATCAGCTCGACGGCGAGGGTGCGGTGCGAGGTGGACTTGAGGACGCCGATGTTGTTGCCGCCGGCGAAGGCGGGGGCGATGGAGCCGGGGGTCGTGCCGGGCAGCGGGACGACGGCGTACTTCCCCTTGACCTGGCCCGCCTCGACGGCGGCGTGGCTGAAGTCTCCGCCGATGGCCATGCCGGCCTTGCCCGCGGCGAAGGCGGTGACGGTGGCGTTTCCGCCCATCTGGGCGCAGGTGGCGGCGGGGCAGTTGTCGTCGCCGAGGAGCGAGGTGTAGGTGCTGAGGCCCTGGACGGCGGCGGGGTCGCCGATGGCCGCCTTGTAGGCGCCGGAGCCGTCCTTCGCGGCGAGGTCGCCGCCGGCCGCCCAGACGAAGGGGAGGGCGCCGTAGGTGTAGGTGCCGCCGACGGCGATGCCGTACAGCTCGGGCCTGGCCTTGCGGATCTTCTTCGCGGTCGTGACGAGCTCGTCCTGGCTCTTGGGGGCGGCGAGGCCGAGTTCCTTGAAGACGTCGGTGCGGTAGTAGAGCGCGCGGACGCCGACGAAGAGCGGGGCGCCGTAGACCTTTCCGCCGACGGTGACGGACTCCTTGGCGGTGGCGTCGCTGTCGGCGGCCTGGTCCCAGGCGGAGAACTCGGCGGTGACGTCGGCGAGTCCGCCGTCCTTGACGTAGCCGGCGGTGTCGGTGTTGCCGAACTCGATGACGTCGGGGGCGGACTTCGGGTCGTTGAAGGCCGCCTTGACGCGCTGGGCGCGGGTCTCGACGGGGATGTACTCGACCTCGACCTCCGCGCCGGGGTGCTTCTTCTCGAAGGCGGCGACGGCCTCGTCGACGACCTTCTCCTTGGGCTGGTTGGCGACCTCCTGGAAGAGCCAGACGCGCAGGGTGCCGGTCTTCTCGTCCCCGCCGGCGGCGGGGGCGGAGGTCTGGGGCGCGCAGGCGGCGAGGACGAGGGCGGCGAGCGGCAGGGCGACGGGCGCGGCGATCCGGGCAGGAAGCTTCATGGCGGTTCCCCTCCGAGCGGCGTTGCAGTATGCGCAACGGGCGTTTCGTTCTGCACAACAACGACGGTGAGGTTAGGCGCGCCCGGCGATCACGACAAGAGGTCTCGACCAATTCAGGCCCGACGGCAGTACCCGAAACGGCCGGGAACAGCCCCCGAACCGCCCCGGAAACGCGGAACGGCCCCCGTCGCGCGCACCCGGAGGTGCGCACGACGGGGGCCGTCCCCGACAGGCCCGCGGAGGGGGTTACTTCCCCTTGCCGCCCTTGTCCTTGTCCTTGTCCCCGCCCGCGCCCATGGACTCGTAGATCTCCTTGCACATCGGGCAGACCGGGTACTTCTTGGGGTCGCGCCCCGGCACCCAGACCTTCCCGCACAGTGCGACGACGGGAGTGCCGTCGAGGGCACTCGCCATGATCTTGTCCTTCTGGACGTAATGGGCGTAGCGCTCGTGGTCGCCGTCACCGTGGGACACCTGCGGCGTCGGCTCGACGAGGGTTCCCGTACCTGCCCCGCGCTCGGGCTCGAGAGTGCTCATGGGACCCAAGGGTACTGAACGCGGCGGGGGTCAGTTGAGCGAAGGGTCGTCGGGATAGGTCGCGATCATCGCGAGTTCGCCGCGCTGGCGGCGCAGGACCTGCCGCCAGAGCGTCTCGGGGGTCGGGGAGGAGACGTCGCCGGGTTCGGACTCGACGACGTACCAGGCTCCTTCGGTCAGTTCGGTCTCCAGCTGGCCGGGGCCCCAGCCCGCGTAGCCGGCGAAGATGCGGAGCGCGCCGAGGGCGGGGCCGAGGAGTTCGGGCGGGGTCTCCAGGTCGACCAGGCCGATCGCGCCGAAGACCCGGCGCCAGCCAATGGGGTCTCCCCTGCTCGAGCGAAGCCGAGAGCTTGGGGAAGGGTCCTCGTAGCCGGGGATGACGGCGAGGCCGAGGGCGGCGTCGAGCGAGACGGGACCGCCCTGGAAGACGACGCCCGGTTCGCCGGCCAGCCCGGCCCAGGCGGCGAGCACGTCGCCGACGGTCACGGGGGTGGGCCGGTTGAGGACCACGCCGAGGGAGCCCTCGTCGTCGTGGTCGAGCAGCAGCACCACCGCGCGGTCGAAGTTCGGATCCGCGAGGGCGGGGGTGGCCACGAGCAGCCGTCCTGTGAGCGAGGACACCTCGGTCATGCGACACATGATCCCGCATCTTCGGCGTGTGCGGGGGTTCTCGGGCGCGATCCCGGGAAACCGGTGGAAGCCGAGCGAGCCTCGCAGGTCGGGAGGGGCGGGACAGGACGGCCCGGACCGCCCGCACCGACCAACCGGACGGTGACAGTCCGCAAGATCGCGGAAACGGAGGGTGTTGTGCCGAATTCATTACATCTGCCAGGCGGCCCCACCGGCCCGATCGGGGTCCAATGGCCCCTTACCCTTTTCTCTGGCCACCCGACCGACGACTCCGGAACGCGAGATTCATGACCGGCACAGACAGTCACGATGTACTGCTCGTCCATGGCGGAACCCCGCTGGAGGGCGAGATCCGCGTTCGCGGCGCGAAGAACCTCGTGCCCAAGGCGATGGTCGCCGCCCTGCTCGGCAGCGGCCCCAGCAGACTGCGCAACGTGCCCGACATCCGTGACGTCCGCGTCGTCCGCGGGCTGCTCCAGCTGCACGGTGTGACGGTCCGCCCCGGGGAGGAGCCCGGCGAGCTGGTGCTCGACCCGACGCACGTCGAGTCCGCCAACGTCGCCGACATCGACGCCCACGCCGGTTCGTCGCGCATCCCGATCCTCTTCTGCGGCCCCCTGCTGCACCGTCTGGGTCACGCCTTCATCCCCGGCCTCGGCGGCTGCGACATCGGCGGCCGGCCCATCGACTTCCACTTCGACGTGCTCCGCCAGTTCGGCGCGACCATCGAGAAGCGGGCCGACGGGCAGTACCTGGAGGCCCCGCAGCGGCTTCGCGGCTGCAAGATCCGCCTCCCGTACCCCTCGGTCGGCTCGACCGAGCAGGTGCTGCTGACGGCGGTGCTCGCCGAGGGCGTCACGGAGCTGTCGAACGCGGCGGTGGAGCCCGAGATCGAGGACCTCATCTGCGTCCTCCAGAAGATGGGCGCCATCATCTCGATGGACACCGACCGGACCATCCGGATCACCGGTGTCGACCGGCTCGACGGCTACACCCACCGGGCCCTCCCGGACCGCCTGGAGGCGGCCTCCTGGGCGTCCGCGGCGCTCGCCACCGAGGGCAACATCTACGTGCGCGGCGCCCAGCAGCGCTCGATGATGACCTTCCTCAACACGTACCGGAAGGTCGGCGGCGCCTTCGAGATCGACGACGAGGGCATCCGCTTCTGGCACCCGGGCGGCTCGCTGAACGCGATCCACCTGGAGACCGACGTCCACCCCGGCTTCCAGACCGACTGGCAGCAGCCGCTGGTCGTCGCCCTGACGCAGGCGTCCGGCCTCTCCATCGTCCACGAGACGGTGTACGAGTCCCGGCTCGGCTTCACCTCGGCGCTGAACCAGATGGGTGCCCACATCCAGCTGTACCGCGAGTGCCTGGGCGGCTCCGACTGCCGCTTCGGCCAGCGCAACTTCCTCCACTCGGCGGTCGTCAGCGGCCCCACCCGTCTCCAGGGCGCCGACCTGGTCATCCCGGACCTGCGCGGCGGCTTCTCGTACCTGATCGCGGCCCTCGCCGCCCAGGGCACCTCGCGGGTCCACGGCATCGAGCTGATCAACCGCGGCTACGAGAACTTCATGGAGAAGCTCGTCGAGCTCGGCGCGAAGGTCGAGCTGCCCGGCAGCGCGCTCGTCTGAGCCCGCCAGGGGCCCTGTGAAGGGCATGCGGAAGGGCGGCCACCCCGGAGGGGGTGGCCGCCCTTTTCGTGCGCCTACAGGCTGCTTACTTGCCCTTGGCGGCTTCCTTGAGCTTCGAGCCCGCGGAGACCTTCACGCTGTAGCCGGCCGGGATGTTGATCGGGTCGCCGGTCTGCGGGTTACGAGCGGTGCGAGCGGCACGGTGGGTGCGCTCGAAGGTCAGGAAGCCGGGGATGGTGACCTTCTCGTCGCCCTTGGCGACGACCTCGCCGACGGTCTCGGCGAGGGCGGCCAGCACGGCGTCGGCGTCCTTGCGGGTCACCTCGGCGCGGTCGGCCAGCGCGGCCACCAGCTCACTGCGGTTCATGTTGTTACTCCCGTGTTCTTCTTGCCTGTGAGGCGTGAGATCGAAGCCGATGCTGCCAGGGGCCTCGGACAGTCCCCGGACCCGGGGTCTGCCTCTCGTGGATCCCTCGCGCCCTGGGGGTTCCCCCCTGGACGAAGTCCTCGGGGGAGCATCCTGCCCCCACCAGCGGCGGGAACGCCAATCCGGCACCCCCTGGGGTCACACGAAGAGCGCCGGAGCCCCCTGGTGGTGACGTAGCGTCGACTCCCCGCAAACGGTGCGGAGCCGAAAAGCCACCCTAAAGGCGGGTTTACGACTCCGCGAATCGCGACACGCTCGGGGTACCGCTCCCCGGTGACGTCAGGCGCCCGCGCCCGCCGTCTTCGCGGCGTTCCGGACGGCGCCCGCGACGGCCCCCGCGACCTTGTCGTTGAAGACCGACGGGATGATGTAGTTCGGGTTCAGCTCGTCCTCGGTGACGACGTCCGCGAGGGCGCTGGCGGCCGCGAGCATCATCTCGGTGTTCACCGTGCGGGACTGCGCGTCGAGCAGACCGCGGAAGACGCCGGGGAAGACCAGGACGTTGTTGATCTGGTTCGGGAAGTCCGAGCGGCCGGTGGCGACGACGGCGGCGGTCTGCCGCGCGGCGGCCGGGTCGACCTCCGGGTCGGGGTTCGCGAGCGCGAACACGATGGCGTCCTCGCCCATCGCGGCCACGTCCTCGGCGCCCAGCAGGTTCGGGGCCGAGACGCCGATGAAGACGTCCGCGCCGACGACGGCCTCCTTGAGGGTGCCGGTGACGCCCTCCGGGTTGGTGTTGTCGGCGATCCAGCGCAGCGGCGAGTCGGCCGGGGCCTCGACCAGGTCCTCGCGGCCGGCGTGCACGACGCCGTGGATGTCGGCGACGACCGCGTGCTTCACGCCGGCGGCGAGCAGCAGCTTCAGGATGGCCGTACCGGCCGCGCCGGCGCCGGACATGACGACCCGTACGTCCCCGATGCCCTTGCCGACGACGCGCAGCGCGTTGGTGAGGGCGGCGAGGACGACGATGGCGGTGCCGTGCTGGTCGTCGTGGAAGACCGGGATGTCCAGGGCCTCGCGGAGCCGGGCCTCGATCTCGAAGCAGCGGGGCGCCGAGATGTCCTCCAGGTTGATGCCCGCGAAGCCGGGGGCGATCGCCTTGACGATGGCGACGATCTCGTCGGTGTCCTGGGTGTCCAGGCAGAGCGGCCAGGCGTCGATGCCGGCGAAGCGCTTGAAGAGGGCGGCCTTGCCCTCCATGACGGGCATGGCGGCCAGCGGGCCGATGTTGCCGAGGCCGAGGACGGCGGAGCCGTCGGTGACGACCGCGACCGTGTTGCGCTTGATGGTGAGGCGGCGGGCGTCCTCGGGGTTCTCGGCGATCGCCATGCACACGCGGGCGACGCCCGGGGTGTAGACCATCGAGAGGTCGTCACGGTTGCGGATGGGGTGCTTGGACGCCATCTCGATCTTGCCGCCGAGGTGCATCAGGAACGTACGGTCGGAGACCTTGCCGAGGACGACGCCCTCGATGTCCCGCAGCCGCTCGACGATCTCGTCGGCGTGCGCGGTGGAGGTCGCGGCGACGGTGACGTCGATCCGGAGCTTCTCGTGGCCCGACGCGGTCACGTCGAGGCCGGTGACGGAGCCTCCGTGGGACTCGACCGCCGCGGTGAGCTGCGAGACCGCGGTGCCGCTCGCGGGCACCTCCAGCCGGACCGTCATCGAGTACGAGACGCTGGGCGCCGTTGCCATGGCCGGGTTCCTCTGCTTTCCCTAGCTTCGTTGCTACGCCGCCCCGGCTGGTCGCCCGGCTTGCGCCCTCCGATGGTCGCACCTACCTGCCGGTAGCAGGTAATGCGGTCATTTTGTTTTCGGAAAGTACTTTCCACCATACGAGAGATGCCGGAGCAACAGAAGAGGCCCCGGTCATCGGAAGACGACCGGGGCCCCAACTTCGTATGTATGTCTAAGTGACACCGACCCGCCATGCTCGCCTCGCGGCAAGTGGTCCCTCTGAGGGACGAAGGTTGGGCCCGGGGGCTTGGATCGAGCCGGTGTCACGACCAGGCTAACAAACCCTCCCCGAAGGTGATTCCCCCGGCGCGTGTTGACCGGAAATCACCTCTCCGGGGGGGGCGGGCTCAGTCCCTCAGGAGGTCCGGCACCCCCGCCTCGTCCGGCAGGTCCCGCTCCCCCGCCAGCACGGTCAGCGCCTGCGTCGAACGGGTGAGGGCCACGTACAGGACGCGCAGGCCGGCCGGGGACTCGTCGGCGATCTCGGCCGGGGAGACGACGAGGGTGGCGTCGTACTCCAGCCCCTTCGCCTCCAGCGAGCCGAGCGCGACGACCCGGTCGCCCAGGCCGTCGAGCCAGCGGGCGGCCTGGGCGCGCCGGTCCATGGCGACGACCACGCCGACCGTGCCCTCGACCCCGGCGAGCAGCCGCTCGGCCTCGGCCCGCACGGTTCCGGCCAGGTCGCCGCCCTTGGCCACGGCGACGAACCGGGGCTCGACGCCGGTCGAGCGGACCGCCCTCGGGGACTCCTTGCCCGGCATGGCGAGGGCGAGGACCTTGGCGGCCAGCTCGGCGATCTCCGCCGGGTTGCGGTAGTTCACGGTCAGCTCGAAGCGGCGGCGCGGCCGGGAGCCCAGCGCCTCGTCGCGGGCGGCGGCGGCCTCGTCCGGGTCGGACCAGGAGGACTGCGCGGGGTCGCCGACGATCGTCCAGGTGGCGTGCCGGCCGCGGCGGCCGACCATCCGCCACTGCATGGGCGTGAGGTCCTGGGCCTCGTCGACGATGACGTGGGCGTACTCGGTCCGCTCGGCGGCGAGCCGCTCGGCCCGCTCGCGCTGGGTCTCCTCGCGCACCGGCATCAGCTCCTCCAGGCCGGTGAGCTGGTCCAGCGGGTCGTACTCCCGCTTCCGCTTGGGCCGGGCGGGGGCGCCGAGCAGGGTGTGCAGCTCGTCGAGGAGGGCCACGTCGTGGACGGACAGGCCCGGACGGCGCAGCGAGCGGGCGATCCGGCGGACCTCGCCGGGGTTGAGGATCCGGCGGGCCCAGCGGCCGAGCCGCTTCTCGTCGCCCATGGCGTCGAGCACCCTGCGCGGGGCCAGTTCGGGCCACCAGGCGTCGAGGAAGCCGATGAAGGCGTCCTCGGTGGAGACGTCCTCGTCGAAGGAGGAGCGCAGCTCGGCGGCGAGCTCGGGGTCGCTGTGCCGGCCCGCGGCGCCCGAGCGGGAGTAGAGGGCGTCGAGGAGGAGGCGGCGGGCGCGGGGCCGGAGCAGGTTGACGGGGGCGGTGCCGGACAGCACGTTCTGCCGGATCCGCCGCAGCTCGCCCTCCTCCAGCTCCAGCCGGCGCCCGAAGGCGACGACGCGGAGCAGCTTGGGCGTGTCGGGGGCGTCCAGGGCGCCGCGGGCGGCCTTGCGGAGCACGGCGAGCATCCGGGAGGAGCCCTTGATCCGGGAGACGGCGGGCTCGTCGTAGGCGTCGGCGACGCCGCCCGCGGCGTCCTCGGCGAGGTCGCCGAGGGCCCGGATGGCGACCTGCCCCTCCTCGCCGAGGGAGGGCAGCACGCCCTCGGTGTACGAGACGAGCAGCGGCGTCGGGGAGACGATGAGGATGCCGCCGGAGTAGCGCCTGCGGTCCTGGTAGAGCAGGTACGCGGCGCGGTGCAGGGCCACGGCGGTCTTCCCGGTGCCGGGTCCGCCCTCGACGTACGTGACGGAGGCGGCGGGGGCGCGGATGACGAGGTCCTGCTCGGCCTGGATGGACGAGACGATGTCGCGCATCGAGTGGCCGCGGGCCTGGCCGAGGGCGGCCATGAGGGCGCCGTCGCCGATGACGGGCAGTTCGGCGCCGTCCAGAGTGGCCCTGAGCTCGGGGCGCATCAGGTCGTCCTCGACGCCGAGGACGCGCCGCCCCTTGGAGCGGATGACGCGGCGCCGGACGACGCGGCCCGGCTCGACGGGCGTGGAGCGGTAGAAGGGCGCGGCGGCGGGGGCGCGCCAGTCGATGACGAGCGGGGAGTAGTCGGCGTCCAGGACGCCGATGCGGCCGATGTGCAGGGTCTCGCCGATGTCGGCGGTGTTGTCGGGCCGGATGGCGTCGTCGGCGGGCTCGACGGACGTGTGGGCGCCGTCGGGTCCCCTGACCCCGTCCTTGCCCTCCAGGAGGTCGATCCGCCCGAACAGGAAGTCCTCGAACTCGTTGTTGAGCCGGTTGAGGTGGACACCGGCGCGGAAGACCTGGGCGTCGCGCTCGGCGAGGGCGCCGGGTGTGCCGACGTGTCCCTTCTGGGCGGCGTCGTTCATCAGGAACTCCGCCTCGTGGATCTTCTCCTCCAGGCGGCGGTAGACCTGATCCAGATGTTCCTGCTCGACGCCGATCTCACGGTCTCTGACCGTGTCGACGGCTTCCTGCGCGGCCACTAAGGCCCCCTTCTGACGTGCACTGGGCAGCCGTCAAAGGTACGCCACCGGTGGCTTCCGTGTCAGGCGAGGGGAGGGGCCTGATCGTGCAGGATCCGCTGGAAGAGGTGGTGATCGCGCCATTCCCCGGCGATGTGGAGGTAGCGCGGGGCGGTGCCGATCCGCTCGAAGCCGTTCTTGGCGAGGACGCGCTGCGAGGTGTGGTTGTCGAGCAGGGTGCACGCCTCGATCCGGTGCAGCCCGAGCACGTCGCGGGAGGCCCGGCAGACCTCCTGGGTGAGGGCGGTGGCGATGCCCCGCCCGCCGTACCGGGGGTCCACCCAGTACCCGAGCGAGGCGCTCCGGAAGGGTCCGAGGACGATCCCGGAGAGGGTCGCGGCGCCGACGATCCGCTCCCCGTCGACGGCGAACCACCGCCGTCCGCCGTCGGCGAGCCGCTCGGCCTGGGCCTCGGCCGTGTAGTACCTCTCGGCCCGATCCGGCTCCCAGGGGCGCATGTGGGCCCGGTTCCGCGCGAGCGCGTCGGCGAGCGCCCCCGCGTCCGCCGCGCGCGCCTCCCTGATGCCCACCCCATCGCTCATGTGCCGTACGGTACCCGGCCCGGGTCACGGCGTGTCGGGGCCCTCGGCGAGGGGGTCGAGGGAGAGGCGGTAGCCCCGCTTGACGACGGTCTGGATGAGCTTGGGGACGCCGAGGGAGGCGCGGAGGCGGGCCATCGCCGTCTCCACCGCGTGTTCGTCGCGGCCCGAGCCGGGCAGCGCGCGGAGGAGGTCGGCGCGGGAGACGACCCAGCCGGGGCGCCGGGCGAGGAGGCCGAGGAGCGCCATCCCGGCCGGCGGTACGGGCCGCAGCTCGCCGTCGACGAGGACGGCGTGGCCCCGGATCTCGACGCGGTGTCCCGCGACGGGCAGCGCCCGGGACCGCGCGGGCAGTTCGGTGCACAGGAGCTGCACGAGCGGCCCGAGCCGGAACCGTTCGGGCTGGTGGGTGGGGATCTCCTCGGCCTGGAGCGGCAGCGCCGTCACGGGCCCCACGCACACCGCGAGCACCTCGTGCCGCAGCGCCTCGACGACCCGGTCCCGTACCCCCCGGTCCCCCGCCCGCGCGAAGAGCGAGGCGGCGGCCGGCGCGCTGGTGAAGGCGACGGCGTCGACGGAGCCGGACAGCACCGCGTCGATGAGCCGGTCGAGCGGGCCCAGGTCCTCGGGCGGCATCCACCGGTAGACGGGGACGCCGAGGACGGTCGCCCCTGCGGCGGTGAGCGCCTCGACGAAGCCGGGGAGCGGTTCGCCGTGGAGCTGGACGGCGACCCGACGCCCGGCGACGCCCTCGGCGAGGAGCCGGTCGAGCACCTCGGCCATGGACTCGGAGGAGGGCGACCAGGACTCGGTGAGTCCGGCGGCCCGTACGGCCCCCTTGACCTTGGGCCCGCGGGCGAGGAGTTCGACCCCGCGGAGGGTGTCGAGGAGTTCGGTGCCGTGTCCCCAGCCCTCGGCCGCCTCGACCCAGCCGCGGAAGCCGATCGCGGTGGTGGCGACGACGACGTCCGGCCTGTTGCCGATGATCTCCTTGGTGGCGGCGAGGAGTTCGGTGTCGTCGGCGAGGGGGACGATCCGCAGCGCGGGTCCGTGCACGACGGCCGCGCCGCGCCGGCGCAGCAGGGCGATGAGTTCGTCCGCGCGCCTGGCCGCGGTGACGCCGACGGTGAAGCCGGCGAGGGGTCCGTGTTCGTGCTGGTCCATGGGCATCGAGAGTGGCGCGGACGCGTGACGGTCGGGGTTCACGCGTATTTCCTGGTCGTTACGGTACGCGCCCTGCACGCCGGCTCACACCTTCGCGAATCCGGGCCGGGTCTCCGGCTCCTCGGCGGTCTCTGCGGTGTCGGGGACGACGGGCGGGCGGCGAAGGTATACCGCCCAGGTGACGGCCATGCAGGCGGCGTAGTAGGCGAGGAAGGCGACGAAGGCCCCGGTGCCGGTGCCGACGGTCTGGAAGGACTGGCGGAAGGCGAGGTTGATGCCGAGGCCGCCGAGGGCGCCGATGGCCCCGATGAGGCCCATGGAGGCGCCGGAGAGGCGGCGTCCGTAGGACTCGGCGGCCTCGCCGGCGAGGCCCTTGCGGTGGCCCTGGGCGAGGAAGATCGCCGGGATCATCTTGAAGGTGGAGCCGTTGCCGAGGCCGCTGAGGACGAAGAGGGCGATGAAGCCGACGAGGAAGACGGTGAGGGACTCGGTCACCGAGGCGTAGATGACGACTCCGGTGGCGGCGGACATGGCGGCGAAGGTGGCGAGGGTGATGCGGGCGCCGCCGTGCCTGTCGGCGAGGGAGCCGCCGAAGGGGCGGATGAGGGAGCCGAGCAGGGGGCCGATGAAGGTGAGCGAGGCGGCCTGGAGCGGGGTGCGGCCGAACTGGGTCTGGAGGACCAGGCCGAAGGCGAAGCTGTAGCCGATGAAGGAGCCGAAGCTGCCGATGTACAGGAACGCCATGATCCAGGTGTGGCGGGCCCGTACGGACTCGCGGACGGCCCCGGTGTCGTTCTTCACGGGCGTGAGGTTGTCCATGAAGAGCGCGGAGCAGACGACGGCGATCACGACGAGCGGCAGGTAGACGCCGAGGACGATCCTCGGGTGCATCGCGCCGGCGGTGCCGATGACGAGGAGGCCGACGAGCTGGAGGACGGGGACGCCGATGTTGCCGCCGCCCGCGTTGAGGCCGAGCGCCCAGCCCTTCTTCCGGAGCGGGAAGAAGGCGTTGATGTTGGTCATGGAGGAGGCGAAGTTGCCGCCGCCGACGCCGGTGAGGGCCGCCACCAGGACGAAGGTGGAATAGGAAGTGCCGGGTTCCATCACGGCGTACGCGAAGCCGGTCGGCAGGAGCAGCAACAGGGCGCTGAAGACCGTCCAGTTGCGGCCGCCGAAGCGGGCGACGGCGAAGGTGTACGGGATGCGGATCAGCGCGCCCACGAAGGTCGCGGTGGCGATGAGGAAGAACTTGCCCGCGGGGTCGATGCCGTACTGAGGTCCCATGAAGAGGACCATCACGGACCACAGGCTCCAGATGGAGAAGCCGATGTGCTCGGAGAGGACGGAGAAGGCGAGGTTGCGCCGGGCGATCCGCTCGCCCTTCTCCCTCCAGAAGGTCTCGTCCTCCGGCTCCCAGACATCGATCCAGCGCCCGCCCATCTCGCACCTCCACGGTGTCGGACCCGGTCCCGGATCCTGGTGTCCCCGACGCTAGGGAGGACGCGTTTCAAGGCCGTGCCGCGACGTGTCGTCGGCGGAACCTTGCTCTCACCCGGACCGGCCGGGCCGTGTGAGCGGAGCCGTGGGCACGCCCGGCACTCCGGGCACGCCCGGCTCGTCCTCCGGCAGCCAGGAGTCCGCCGGGCGCTCCAGCCAGCCCTCCCGCTCCCCCAGTTCGGCGGCGGCCCGCCGGAGGGCGTCGAGGCCGGGGTGGCGCAGTCCCTTGCGCCAGACCAGGCTCACGGGCGACAGGGGGACGGGGTCGACGAGGGGCCGCAGGACGCAGCCGGGCATGGGCGGGAAGCCGGTGACGGCGAGGACCGGGTGCCGGTGCTTGGCCATGATCCGCTGGAACTCCTCCGTGCCGACGGCGAGCGGCGCGGGCGGCGAGAGGCGGATGCCGCGGCCGGCGAAGAGCCGCACGGCGAGGTCGGTCCACTCGGGGGTGCGGTCGTTGCCCGCGCCGGCGTAGAGGACCTCGCCGGTGAGCCGGGCCAGCGGCACCTCGGGCAGGGGGGCCAGCTCGTGGTCCTCGGGCAGGATCACCGCCATCGGCTCGTACCGCACGAACCGCGCGTCGAGCCGGGCCCGCAGCCCGGGCGCCAGCCCCCCGTACCGTCCGAAGGAGGCGTCGAGCCGGCCGGCCAGGATCTCCCGCACGGCGCCGGTGAGCCCGGACTCGAAGCGGGCCATCAGCTCCTGTTCCGGGGCGAGTTCGCGGGCGCGGCGCAGGATGCGGTCGTGGACGAGGCCGGGCGTGTTCAGGTCGACGAGCAGCGGGCGCGGCTCGGCCCGGAAGGCGTCGCGGAGCGCGTCGTGGGCGTCGAGGACCCGGCGGGCGTACGGCAGGAGCCGCTCGCCGTCCGGGGTGAGGGCGACCTGCCGGGTGGTCCGTACGAAGAGCTGCGCGCCGACCTCGCGCTCCAGGCGCCGGACGTCCCGGCTGAGCGCCTGCTGGGCGACGAAGAGGCGCCCGGCGGCACGGGTGAAGTGCAGTTCCTCGGCGACGGCGGTGAAGGCGCGCAGCAGCCGGGGTTCGATGTCGTACGGAGTGGCCACCCGCCGCATTCAACAACACAGGTGCGTGAATGGCGACCTCACAGGTGTTGGACGCCGCGGCCGCCCCGCCCCGAGCCTGGTGCCATGTCTCACCCGGACCTCGCGCCCGCCCCGGACCTCACCCCGCCTCCGGCTCCGGCCCCGCCGCCCCGCAACCCCTACCTCCGGCTCTTCGCCCTCCCCGGCACGCGCGCGTTCACCGCCGGGAACCTGATAGCCCGGCTGCCGGCGGGCATGTTCGGGGTCAGCGCGGTGATCATGATCTCGGGGGCGTACGACTCCTACGCGCTGGCGGGCGCGGTCACCGCGACGGGTCTGGTGGCGGGCGCGCTGACGGCGCCCTGGGTGGCCCGGCTCGTGGACCGGCACGGGCAGGCCAGGATCGCCCTCCCGGCCACGCTCGTCGCCGTCCTGGGCCATCTGGCGCTGCTGCTCTGTGTGCACGGGCACGCGCCCGCGTGGGCGCTGTTCTGCGCGATCGTGCCGACCGCCGCCGCCCCGAACACCGGCGGCATGTCCCGGGCCCGCTGGGCGCACCTGCTGCGGGGCGACGCGGCCGCGCTGCACACCGCGAACGCCTTCGAGCAGGCCGCCGACGAACTGTGCTTCATGCTCGGCCCGGTGCTCGCCGCGACGCTCGGCTCGGCGCTCTTCCCGGAGGCGGGCACGCTGGTGGCCGCCGCCCTCCTCCTGACCGGCGTGCTGCTCTTCACCGCGCAGCGCGCGACCGAGCCGCCGGTCGCCCCGCGCACCTCGGCGGGCTCGCCGCTGCGCGCCCCGGGGATGGTGCCGCTGCTGGTCGTCTTCCTCGCGGTGGGCGCGATCTTCGGCGCGATGGAGGTGACGACCCTGGCGTTCGTGGACGGCCCGCTCGCGGGCCCGGTCCTGGCGCTCCAGGCGGCGGGCTCCTGCGCGGCCGGCCTGCTCTACGGCCGGGCCCGCCGCACGGCCGGCCTGCGCGCCTGCCTGGCGGCGATGACGCTCCTGATGGCGGCGCCGCTGCTGATGGCCCCCACGGGCTCGCTCCTGGCGCTCGCCGCCGGCCTCCTGGTGGCGGGGATGGCGACGGCGCCCACGATGGTCACGGGCATGGCCCTGGTGCAGCGGCTGACCCCGCCCGCCCAGCTGAACGAGGGCATGACGCTGGCCGTGACCGCCCTGCTGGCCGGCATCGCCACCGGCTCCGCCGCCGGGGGCTGGACCGCCGACCACGCCCCGTCCCCGGCGCTCGGCTTCGCCCTCCCGGTGACGGCGGCGGCCGTGGCGCTGCTCCTGTCGCTGCGGACGGACATGACGAAGGCCCGGCGGTCCTGACGGACCACCGGGCCTTCGCCCACATGGGATGAGTGGAGATGGCGGGAATCGAACCCGCGTCCAACGGTGCGGAACCAGGGCTTCTCCGTGTGCAGTCTGGTACGAGTTTCTCAGCCCTCCGGATCACCCAGACAAGTCCGGAACGGGCTCAGTCACTGTTTGATTTCCCTCTTCACCCCGTGACCGGGATCAAGGTTTAGTCCCCTTCATGATGCCAGGATCCGGGTCGGGAACAGCCCCGGGCTGACACTTCGCAAGTCGCTACTTAGGCAGCGAGGGCGAAGGAATCGCGCTTGGTGTTGGCGATTATTGGTTTCGGCGCGTGGTTTACGAGATCATTGCCGCTTCCTCGACACGCTTCCCCTGCTTCGACATCCGCTGTCGAAACCGATCATCCCCATGTTGATTTTTCAATCCGCGCACCCTCTGTGGGGTGCGTGGTCCATCGTACGTGACCCGTAGGCACGGTTGCCAGCGATTAACGCTCCTGGGCGCGCTGACGCCGCTTCGCCGACGCGATCGCCCGCGCGGTCTCGCGCGTGTCCTGCTGCTCGCGGAGCGTCTGCCGCTTGTCGTACTCCTTCTTGCCCTTGGCGAGCGCGATCTCGCACTTCACCCGGCCGCCCAGGAAGTACAGCGCCAGGGGCACGATCGTGTGACCGGTCTCCGACGACTTCTGCTCCAGCTTGTCGATCTCCGCGCGGTGCAGCAGCAGCTTCCGCTTCCGCTTCGCCGAGTGGTTGGTCCAGCTGCCCTGCATGTACTCGGGCACGTGGATGTTGTACAGCCACGCCTCGTGGCCCTCGATCTGGACGAAGCCGTCCACCAGCGAGGCCCGCCCCATCCGGAGCGACTTCACCTCCGTCCCCATGAGCGCCACGCCCGCCTCGTACGTGTCGAGGATCAGGTAGTCGTGGCGCGCCTTCTTGTTCTGCGCGACCATCTTGCGCTCGGGCCCCTTGTCCTGGGCCTTCTTCGCAGGCTTGCCCTGCACGTTGACGAGTCCCTTAGCCATAGTGCGGTCATTTTCGCACTACGAGCCCCCTCCGAGGCCACTCAATACCGTGCGGGCCCGCTCCTCCGCCCCGTCCGCGGCCGGCAGGTCGGGCGCGATGCCCCGCCCGTCGACCTCGTGCCCGGCGGGCGTGCGGTAGTGGCCCACGGTCAGCTCGGCCACCGAACCGTCCGGGAGGGTGCTCGGCATCTGCACCGACCCCTTGCCGAAGGTCTTCGAGCCGACGGTGACCGCCCGGCCCCGGTCCTGGAGCGCGCCGGTCAGCAGCTCGGCCGCGCTCATGGTGCCGCCGTCGATCAGCGCGACCAGGGGCCTGGCGGTGTCGCCGCCCCGCTCCGCGTACAGGGCCCGCTGCTCGCCCTCGACGTCGTACGTGGCGACGAGCCCGCCGTCGAGGAAGGCGGAGGCGGCGGCCGCCGCCTCGTCGACCAGACCGCCGGAGTTCCCGCGCAGGTCGAGCAGGACCCCCGCGCCGGCCGGGGCGGTGCGGACCGCCTCCCGCACCCGGGCGCCGACGCCCTTGCTGAAGGCGGCGACCCGGATGACGACGGTCCGCGCGTCGGGGCGGCTGACGGTGACGGGGTCGGTCTCGACCCGCTCCCGGCGCAGGGTCTGGGTCCAGGTCATGCCCGCCCGCCGGACCCGGAGGGCCACGGTGGAGCCGGCCACGCCGTCGCCGCGCAGCAGGGAGACGACCTCGGAGACGGACTGGCCCTCGGTGGCGCGCCCGTCGACCGCGAGCAGCTGGTCGCCGACGCGTACCCCGGCCCGCTCGGCGGGTCCGCCGGTCCGCACCCGGGTGACCCGGACGGCGCCGCCCCCGGAGGACGTACCGCCCCGCTCCCCCGCCTCGGTCCCGGCGGAGAGCCCGACGCCGGTGTAGGCGCCGTCCAGGGACCGCTCGAACTCGGCGTACTCCCGCTGGTCGTAGACCGCGCCCCAGCGGTCGCCGCTGCGGCTCACGAACTCCTCGGCGGCCTGCTTGCCCGACTTGCCGTCGGCGACGGCCTCCTCGGCGACCCGGTGGAGGGCGGCCCGGTCGAAGGCCGCGGCGCGGTCGGCGGCGTCGGTACGGGGCTCCCGCCCGGCGCCGTCCTCCCGGGGCAGCGCGCCGGTCGCGGCGGCGGTGGCGAGGACCCCGGCGAAGACCAACGTGAGAACGGCCCCGCGGACGACACCGCGGGGCCGGAGACAGAGGGGCGCGGGGCCGGCCGGCATGGCGCCCACTCTAGGACAAGGCGGCGGCGCCACCGAGGCTTTGGCCTCAGCACGCCATCCGCCGTCAGGGGTCTCTTCTCACACCTTCAGGTACTTGCGCAGCGCGATGAACGCGGCCACGGAGGGCATCAGCAGGCCGATGACGATCACCAGCGGCAGCTGCGCGAAGACCACGTCCCAGCCGATGAAGTCGACCAGCGGCATCTGCTCGGCGAGGTTCAGGCCGTGGTCGACGAGGAAGTACCGGCCGGCCAGGAGCAGCACACAGGCGAAGGCGCCGCCGATGAGGCCGGAGAACGCGGCCTCCATGATGAACGGCATCTGGATGTAGAAGCTGGAGGCGCCGACCAGCCGCATGATGCCGGTCTCGCGGCGGCGGCTGAAGGCCGAGACGCGGACCGTGTTGATGATCAGCATGAGCGCGATGACCAGCATGAGCAACATCAGCGCGACGGCCGCGTAGTTGACGCTCCGCATCATGTTGAAGAGCGTCTCCAGGATGGAGCGCTGGTCCTGGACGGACTCGATGCCGTCCCGGCCGGCGAAGGCGGTGGCGACCACCTGGTACTTCTCCGGGTCCTTCAGCTTGACCCGGATCGACTCCTGCATCTGGTCCGGGGTGATGACGGAGGCGATGGCGGTGTCGCCGTACTGCTCCTTGTAGTGCTTGAAGGCTTCCTCGGCCGTCTCGTGGATGACGTTCTCCACGATGTCCATCTTCTTCAGATCCACCTGGATCTGCTCGCGCTGCTGCTTGGTGACGGCGCCCTTGGCGCACTTCGGCGAGCCCGCGGCGTCCGTCTTGTTGCAGAGGAAGATGGAGACGTTGACCTTGTCGTACCAGTAGTCCTTCATCGACTTGACCTGCTCCTGCATGAGCAGGGCACCGCCGAAGAGGGCCAGCGACAGGGCCACGGAGACGATGACCGCGAAGGTCATCGTCAGGTTGCGCCGGAGGCCGACGCCGATCTCGGAGAGCACGAACTGAGCGCGCATGGTGTTCTGGTTCCCCCGCCGTCAGTGCTGGTAGCCGTAGACGCCGCGCGCCTGGTCGCGGACGAGGCGGCCCTTCTCCAGCTCGATGACGCGCTTGCGCATCTGGTCGACGATGTTCTGGTCGTGGGTCGCCATGACGACGGTGGTCCCTGTCCTGTTGATGCGGTCCAGCAGCTTCATGATGCCGACGGAGGTCTGCGGGTCGAGGTTGCCGGTGGGCTCGTCGGCGATCAGCAGCATCGGGCGGTTGACGAACGCGCGGGCGATGGCCACGCGCTGCTGCTCACCACCGGACAGCTCGCCCGGCATGCGGTCCTCCTTGCCGCCGAGGCCGACCAGGTCGAGCACCTGGGGCACGGCCTTGCGGATCTCGCCGCGCGGCTTGCCGATGACCTCCTGGGCGAAGGCCACGTTCTGCGCGACCGTCTTGTTCGGCAGCAGGCGGAAGTCCTGGAAGACGGTGCCGAGCTGGCGCCGCATGTGCGGGACCTTCCAGTTGGACAGCCGGGCGAGGTCCTTGCCGAGGACGTGCACCTGCCCTTGGCTGGCGCGCTCCTCACGCAGGAGCAGCCGGAGGAAGGTCGACTTTCCGGAGCCGGACGAACCGACGAGGAAGACGAACTCCCCCTTCTCGATCTCCAGGGAGACATCCCGGAGCGCGGGGCGGTTCTGCTTCGGATAGGACTTGGAGACGTTGTCGAATCGGATCACGAATGCACCACGGTCGGCCGGGAGTAGGTGTGCGTGACCTTACGCGAACCGGCGAGCCCCGCGCAGTCGCGGTCCGGGCTTGCGTGCTTTATCCTTTTTGGCCCTCGGGAGCGCGAAAGAGGCCCGGCGGAGGGGTTTGCGGCCGGGGCGCGCCGGAACCCCGCGAAGCTGGCACAGTGGTAGAGGGAACGTCCGGATCGTGCCGGGCGTTGTCCTGGTGTGAGTCCCGTGCGGGAGGAGGAGAGCGTATGACCTACGACCGACTGGTGTGCGCCAGCTGCGCGGCCCCGGTCGCCGAGGGCCGCTGTCCCGTCTGCCGGGCCAGCCGCCAGCGCCTGGAGCCGCAGGGACTGTCCCCCGCGATGGTACTGACCCTGGTGATCGCCCTGGTGGCGACGCTGGCCCTGCTGGCGGCGGTCCGCACGGTCTGATCCGTACACGAGCCGGCACGCGGTATGACGAAATGACGAAGGGCCGGGGAGGAAGCCTCCCCGGCCCTTCGGCGTGCTTACCGCGTCGATCAGGCGGCGGCGGCGCCGCGCCCGCCCGCGACCAGGCGCGGCAGGAAGCGGAAGCCGATGCCACCGGCGATCATGGTGGCGGCGCCGATGATCAGGAACGAGGTCTCGGCCGCACCGGTCTCGGCGAGCTCCTCCTTGGCCTCACCCTGCTGGACCGGCTGCGAGCCGGCCTGCTGGGTGTCGGTGTTGTTGTTCGAGCCGGTCGACCCGTTGGAGCCGGTCGAGCCGTCCGCGACGCACTCGACGCCGTCGAGCTCGACGGTGCAGGTGCCGGAGCCACCATCGGCGGAGGAACCACCGTCGGTCGAGCCGCCGTCGGTCGAGCCGCCGTCGGTCGAACCACCGTCGGTCGAACCACCGTCGGTCGAGCCGCCGGACGTGCTGGTGGAGCCGGAGTCCGAGCCGGAGCCGTTGCCGGAGCCGCTGTCGTTGCCGCCGTTGCCGGAGCCGCTGTCGGAGCCGTTGCCGCCGTTGCCGTTGCCGCCGTTGCCGGACCCGCCGTTGCCGTTGCCGCCGTTACCGGCGTCGGCACCGCCGTCAGCCGCGCCACCGTCAGCGCCGCCGTCGGCCGCGCCACCGTCGGCACCGCCGTCAGCCGCACCGCCGTCAGCGCCACCATCGGCCGCGCCACCGTCAGCACCGCCGTCAGCCGCGCCACCATCGGCGCCACCGTCAGCCGCACCACCGTCGGCGCCACCATCGGCCGCGCCACCGTCGGCGCCACCATCGGCCGCACCGCCGTCGGCACCACCGTCGGCCGCGCCACCATCGGCACCACCGTCAGCCGCACCGCCGTCAGCGCCACCGTCGGCCGCGCCACCGTCAGCGCCGCCGTCAGCCGCGCCACCATCGGCACCGCCGTCGGCCGCACCGCCGTCAGCGCCACCATCGGCACCACCGTCAGCCGCACCACCATCGGCACCGCCATCGGCCGCACCGCCGTCGGCCGCACCGCCGTCGCCACCATCGGCGCCACCGTCGGTCGAAGCGCCGCCGTCCTCGTTGCAGCCCAGCGGGTCGATCTCGCAGGGGTCGTCGTCGCCCTGCCCGCCCTGGATGCTGATCTCCACCTCAGGGGCGTTGTTCCCGCCGACGGCCTGCGCGGCGCCGGCCGCGGTCAGGGACGCACCGGCGATGATCACGGCACCGGCCGCGACTCGCGCCAGGCGGACTCGCGTCTTGTTGGTCATCTGGTTGCTACCCCCAGTAGCTTCATCTCGTCATGGGGCAGCGCCAGGGGCCTCGGGCACGGGAAGCGTCATGGTTACTGGACCTGCCCCCGTTTCACACGCGCCCCAGATATGCGCATGCCATTCAGCCACCCTTCCGAGTTTCCGAAGCAGCGTCAAGGCCGTTGCGCGTGCGATGCCCGAAAGATCACCTGTTGCACGACATGTGACGATGCAACTGTGACGTAAACGCGGAACTGCGGGTCACACGGCGGCAGTTCCCTTGTCGACAAAGCACCTCACTCACCCGCGCAACGCTTGCACCGGCGAACGCGCCGGGCCCCGCACCGAGAGGTGCGGGGCCCGGAACGAACGCTGCGGGGCGGTTACTTCGCCTGCTCCTGCTGCTTGCGCCAGCGGATGCCGGCCTCCAGGAAGCCGTCGATCTCGCCGTCCAGGACGGACTGCGGGTTGCCGACCTCGAACTCCGTACGCAGGTCCTTGACCATCTGGTACGGGTGCAGGACGTACGAGCGCATCTGGTTGCCCCAGGAGCTGCCGCTGTCCTTGAGGGCGTCCATCTTGGCCCGCTCCTCCTGGCGCTGACGCTCCAGGAGCTTGGCCTGGAGGACGTTCATGGCGCTCGCCTTGTTCTGGATCTGGGAGCGCTCGTTCTGGCAGGAGACCACGATGCCGGTCGGGATGTGCGTGATGCGCACGGCCGAGTCGGTCGTGTTGACGCCCTGGCCGCCGGGGCCCGAGGCGCGGTAGACGTCGACGCGCAGGTCGGACTCGTCGATCTCGACGTGGTCGGAGGACTCGACGACGGGGAGGATCTCGACGCCCGCGAAGGAGGTCTGGCGGCGGCCCTGGTTGTCGAAGGGCGAGATGCGCACCAGGCGGTGGGTGCCCTGCTCGACGGAGAGGGTGCCGTAGGCGTAGGGGGCCTTGACGACGAAGGTGGTCGACTTGATGCCGGCCTCTTCCGCGTACGAGGTCTCGTAGATCTCGGTCGAGTAGCCGTGCCGCTCGGCCCAGCGCAGGTACATGCGCTGGAGGCGCTCGGCGAAGTCGGAGGCGTCGACGCCACCGGCCTCGGCGCGGATGTTGACCAGCGCCTCGCGCTCGTCGTACTCGCCGGAGAGGAGGGTACGGACCTCCATCTCGTCGAGCGCCTTGCGGACGGAGGTGAGCTCCGCCTCGACCTCGACGCGGGTGTCCGCGTCGTCCATCTCCTCGGCGAGGTCGAAGAGGACCCCGAGGTCGTCGATGCGGCCGCGCAGTGCCTCGGCCTTGCGGACCTCGGCCTGGAGGTGCGAAAGCTTGCTCGTGATCTTCTGCGCCGCCTCCGGGTCGTCCCAGAGGGACGGGGCCGCGGCCTGCTCTTCGAGCACGGCGATGTCGGCCCTCAGCTTGTCGAGGTCCAGGACGGCCTCGATCGACCCCATGGTCGAGGAGAGGGACTTCAGCTCTTCGGATACATCGACGACTGCCACGCGTCCAGCGTAACGGCTCCGGGGCGGGAGCCGAACCTATGGCCGCCCGCCCTGTGGACAACCGGCCCTACGGCCGCGCCGGCTGCGAGGAGGGACGGGAGTCCTGCGGCGGCGTTCCGCCGTCCCCGGCGAGGGCCAGATAGCCGCCGGCGCCGAGCGCGCCCGCCGCCACGGCGGCGGCGATGCCGAGGACGATCCGGCGCTTGCGGACGGCCCCGGCCTTGTTGCGGGCCGAGCCGGGCCGCCTGGCCCCGGCCGGGCGCGGGGCCCTGGCGGTGCCGTGCGGGCCGCCGGACAGCTCCTCGGGGCCCGGCACGCGCATGGAGGTGTGGGTGTCGCGGTGGGAGTCGGCGGAGGCGCCGGGCACCAGCGGGACGGCCGCGCGGCGGCGGCCGGTGTCGGTCGGGGCGCCGGTCGAGGGGGCGTACGCGGGATCCTCGTACGGCTCCGGGGGCGTGGGCTCCGTGTCGGGCTCGTCCACGTCCAGCGGCGGGATGCCCTTGAGCAGCGGCAGGACGTCGGCGAGGCGGGCGGCCAGCTCCGAGGCGCGCAGCCGGGAGGCGGGCGCCTTGGCCAGGCACTGGACGAGCAGCTGCCACAGCTCCTCGGGGATGCCGGGGAGCGGGACGACGGTCTCGGTGACGTGCCGGCGCAGGACGGCGCCGGGGTGGCCGCCGCCGAACGGGGTGAAGCCGGCCAGCAGCTCGTACAGGACGGTCGCGAGGGCGTAGATGTCGACGGCGGCGCGGGGGGGCAGGCCCTCGACGATCTCGGGGGCGAGGTAGTCGGGGGTGCCGATGATCCGGGTGGCCTTGGTGCGGCCGGGGGTGTCGATGAGTTTGGCGACGCCGAAGTCGGTGAGGAGGGCGGGGTGGGCACCGCCGGGGCCGAGGGGGCCCTCCATGTCGAGGAGGATGTTCTCCGGCTTCACGTCCCGGTGGACGACGCCGGCCGCGTGGGCGGCGGCCAGGCCCTCGGCGACGTCGCGGATGATCGCGACGGCGGCCTCGGGGGCGAGGCGGCGCTCGCGGTCGAGGCGGGTGCGCAGGTCGGTGCCGCGGACCAGGTCCATGACGAGGGCGAGGTCGTTGCCGTCGACGACGAGGTCGCGGACCTTGACCACGCGCGGGTGGTCCAGCCCGAGCAGGGCGGTCCGCTCCTGCACGAAGCGGCCGACGAGCTCCTGGTCGGAGGCCAGGTCCTCGCGCAGCAGTTTGACGGCGACGGGCCCTTCGGGTCCCTCGCCGAGCCACACCGTTCCGGCGCTGCCCCGCCCGAGGATCTGGTGGGTGGTGTAGCGGCTGCCGATGTTCCGTGCCAAGACTGCTCCCTCAGCGGCTGCGGTTCGCGTCAAAGTTACGCGTCCCGGGCCGCCGGACGTCACTTCCGGAGCGAAATCACCCCCCGGAAGTCGATAAGTCGGCAGTACGGCCGCCCTCCGGCGGCCGTACTGCCCTGTGTCGCTGCTCTCCGGGAGCCCGGCGACTACTGGCCGGTGCCGCCCGATCCGCTGGATCCGGTGGCGTCCCCGATGGTGGAGATCCAGTCGCTGACGGTGCCGATGCCGTCGCCGATGGCCTCCCAGTAGCCCTTGCCCTGGGCGATCCAGTCCTGGAGCGGGGTGAGCTCCCAGACGAGCCAGCCGGCCACCACGAAGAGGACGATCATGACCAGGCAGCCCTTGAGGCAGCCGAGGCCGGGGATCCGCACCGGGTTGGCGCTGCGCCGGCGCGGCTCGCGCGGGGCGGGCGGCTGCGGCTGCGGCTGCTGGGGCTGCTGCGGGGGCGCGTACTGCTGCTGCGGCGGCGGCGCGTACTGCTGCGGGGCCGGCTGCTGCGGCTGCTGCTGGTACTGCTGCGGGTGCGGCGCGGGCCGCTGGGGTGCCGGGCGCTGCTGCTGGTACGGCGGCTGCTGCGGCTGCTGCTGGTAGGGCTGCTGCTGGTACTGCTGCTGCGGGTGGCCCTGCTGGTACGGCGGGGCCTGCGGCGGCTGCTGGGGCCGGCGCGCGGGGCGGCGGCGCAGCGGGTCCTCGCTGGGGTCCAGGTACTGGACCTGGGTCTGCTCGTTGCGATCCCGGGCCGCGCGGAGCTGGTTCTGCCAGGGGTGCGGGTCCTCCCCCGGCGGGTTCGGCGGCACGGCGGGCATGACGGCGGTCGGGCCCGCCGCGCCGGCGGGGCCGCTCGTCGGCAGGACCGAGGTCGGGTCGGCGGCGCCGGCCGGTCCGCCGGTGGGCAGGACGCTGGTGGCGGCGGCCGGGTCGAAAGCGGCACCGGCTCCGGCGGGCAGCACCTGCGTGGGGTCGGCGGCGCCGGGGGTCCCGGGGACCTGCGCCGGGTCGGGGTCGGGCGCGAGGAGGGCGCCGACGCCCTCGGCGGCCTCGATCTGGGCGGGCGATGCGTGGACGCCGATGCCGGCGGCGACCGTGCGCAGACCGCGCGCCAGGTTGACCGCGCTGGGGCGCAGGTCCGGGTTCTTGCTGAGGCAGCGCTCGATGACCGTCCACAGCGGCGCGGGCACCGTGGAGGGGCGGCGGGGCTCCTCACTGAGGTGCATGTGGAGGACTTCGAGGGCGGTGCCGCCGGCGAACGGCGGACGGCCGGTGACCAGCTCGTACAGGAGGATGCCGGCGCCGTAGATGTCGACGGCGGAGGTCTGCGGGCGGCCCTCGGCGGACTCCGGCGCCACGTACGCGGGCGTGCCGACGAACTCGTGGGTGCGGGTGAGGCCCGGGGAGTCGGCCAGCCGGGCGATGCCGAAGTCGGTCAGCATCGGGTGCATGGCGCCGTCCCGCTCGGCCAGCAGCACGTTGGCCGGCTTGAGGTCGCGGTGGACGACGCCGTCGGCGTGGCTGGCGGCGAGCGCGTCGGCGATCTGCGCGGTGAGCAGAGCGGCGGCGACCGGGGTCAGCGGGCCGCTCTCGCGGAGGTAGCGGTGCAGGTCGGGGCCCTCGACGAGGTCCATGACCAGGGCCAGGACGTCACCCTCGACGACCAGGTCGCGGGTGCGCACGATGTTCGGGTGCGTGAGCCGCAGGAGCACGGACCGCTCGCGCAGGAAGCGCATCACGATGTCCGCGTCGTTGGCCAGCTCCTCCTTGAGGACCTTGATCGCCACGGTCTCGCCGGGCTGGCCGGCCACGGCCGCCTCGGCGCCCGCCGTCTCCCGCTGGCGGGCTCGCCAGACGGTGCCCGTGGCGCCGCGGCCGAGCGGCTCCTCGAGCAGGTACTTGCTGCCGATTGGCCGCACGTCACGCGCTCCCTGCTGATCGTGGTCCTGGGTGGCCGGTCCCGCTCGGGTGTCGAGCCGGGGCCCCGGAGGTCCCTCTTGTTCTCTGTTGTGACCCGTCCGGGTGTCCGACCCACTGTAGTGCCGCCGAACGAGTCACAGCCCGTCGTCCACAGGCGGATTTCCGCTGGCACGTTCGAACCGCCGGGGCGCCGGAAGGCTGTCCGCCTCCGTCCGTGATCACTGACGGAATCCCACCCGGATTCCGACCGAACTTGTCCGGAAGAAGACGCTCCCCCGGCCGGGATGGTTGCCGCACCGGCCCCGCGGCCGTGGCCGACCTGGCGTTTTCGCGTCATACGCGGCGACCGCCGGTGACCGTTCATGATCACTTCGGGGTGACCCGGCGGCGGGCTGTCGGCGGCAGGTGCGAGGATGCCTCCAGCACGTCGCATCGGTGGGGTCGGGAGCCCCCGCGCCGTGCCGACCTGTACCGGGCGACGCGTCCGTGCCGGGTGGGGGGTGACACGGGGCGGTCCCCTGCCGGGCATGTCGCGCAGAAGGGACCGCTGACGGCGATGCAGATCCGGCTGACCGTCCTCGCGCCGCACGCCGGCCACGGCGCCGGGCGCGCCTGCGACGTGCTCGTCACCGCCCCCGCGGGCACCGCGCTGTCCGCCGTGGCCTCGAACCTCGCCGCCGCCGTGACCGGCCCCGACACCGCCGGCACCGGCACGCCCGTGCTGTACGCGGGCGCGGAGCGGCTGGACGCCCGCCGCTGCGTGCTGGGCGAGCCGCCGCTGGTCGACGGCGCGGTCCTCTCGCTCCAGACCCCCGACCCGGACGACCTGGCCGGCGCCGCCGCCACCGCCTCCTCCGCCGCCCGGCTGCACGTCGTCGCCGGTCCGGACGCGGGCGGGGTGCACCTGCTGCACGGCGGGCCGATCAGGATCGGCCGCTCCGTCGAGGCGGACGTGCCCCTGGACGACCCCGACGTCTCCCGCGCCCACTGCACGGTGACCGTCACCGAAGGCGGCCGCGTCACCGTCGCCGACCTCGGCTCGACCAACGGCACGACACTCGACGGCGCCCCCGTAGGCGACCGCCCGGTCCGCCTCCGCCCCGGCGCACTCCTCCGCCTGGGCGAGTCCACCCTCCGCCTCACAGGCCCCGAAGAAGCCCCGGCGGACTCCGCCACCCTCCCCACCGCCCCCGACGGCGAGGGCCACCTCCGCGTCCCCCTGCCGGCCGCGACGACCTTCACGGACGCGGGCGCGAACGTGGACGCGGCCGGCGGTGGGCTGCCGCCGGTGGACGGCTCCACGGGCGCGTGGGGGGCTCAGGGCGGTGCCGCGGGCGCGTGGACGGCGCAGGGTGGTGCTGCGGGCGCGTGGACGGGCCAGGGCGGCTCGGCCGGCGCGTGGACGACGCAGGACGGTTCTGCGGGGGCGTGGACGACGCAGGGCGATCCCGCAGGCTCGTGGACCGGGCCCGGCGGGACCACGGGCCGCGAGGGCGCCCCGGGTTGGGGGAGTTCCCCGGGTCGGGAGGGCTCTCCGGGTCGGGAGGGCTCTCCGGGTCGGGAGGGCTCTCCGGGTCGCGAGGGCGCTACGGGCCGCGAGGGCGCGGGCCGGGAGAGCGACCCGGGTTGGGGAAGTTCCCCGGGTTGGGAGGGCTCTCAGGGTCGGGAGGGCGCTACGGGCCGCGAGGGCGCGGGCCGGGAGAGCGCCCCGGGTTGGGGAAGTTCCCCGGGTTGGGAGGGCTCTCAGGGTCGGGAGGGCGCTACGGGCCGCGAGCACGCGGGCCGGGCGGGCACCCCGGGCCGCGAGGGCCTCACGGGCCGGGAAAGCGGCCCGGGTGCGCCCGCGTGGGGCGGGCGGGGGGCCGAGACGCACGGTGGTGCGCAGGGGGTGCCGTTCGCCGACGCGTGGCCGGACGCCGGGCACGCGCGCGCACGGGAGGGCGAGGGCGGTGACGGGGGCGAGGCGCACAGCCGTGTCCGTACGGCCTCCGACGGCACCGACCCGACCACGCGCAGGACCGGTAGGCGCGGGCTCGGGGCCTGGGCCCGGCGGCTCGCGGGCGGACGCGAGGCGGACCCGGCGCCGGGTGCGCGGCCGTCGCCCGCCACCCCCGAGGCACCCTGGTCGGAGGCGCCGGGCGAGACCGCCGCGCCCGACACCTGGCCGGACCCGGCGGCCGTCCTGCTCACCGCGCTCGGCCCCGGCCCCCGGCTGTGGGAGCGGCCCGCGGGCCACCCCGAGGCACTGGTGGTGCGGCTCGGCACCGCCGACCGCGCCGAGCTGTCCGGCGTACCGGTCACCGTCGGACTGCGCGAGGCGGGCTCCCTGGGCCTGGCGGGGCCGCCGGACCGACTGGCGGGCCTGGCCCGGTCCGTGGTGGCCCAGCTGGCCGCGCTGCACTCCCCCGCCGACCTGGAGATCGTGCTCGTCAGCGCCGACCGCAACCGCTCCCTGGAGGAGCGGCGGCGCGCCTGGGGCTGGCTGGGCTGGCTCCCGCACGTGCGGCCCGCGCACGGCCAGGACTGCCGGCTGCTCCTCGCGTACGACCGCGAGCAGGCGCAGGCCCGTACGGCCGAACTGACCCGGCGGCTGGACGACGGGCCGCTCGGGCCCGGCTGGGCCAGCGCGGACCGGGCCGCGGTCGTGGAGGCGGCCGCGCGGTACGCGGGCCCGGCGACGGTCGTCGTCGTGGACGGCGACCCCGGCACGGCGGCGCTGCGCGAGACGGTGGCGCGGCTCGCGGGGGCGGGCGCGGCGGCCGGCATCCATCTGATCTGCCTGGCCGAGGCGCCGTCCGCCTCCCCCGCCTCGCCGGTGGCCGCCACCTACGAGGCGGCCTGCGCGGCCTCCCTCGCCTTCCGCGAGTGCGGGGCGGCGGCTCTGCTCAGCGGTGACGTGGCCACGGCGCTGCGGCTGCTGCGGACGTCCGGCGGGCGGGTCGCGGGCCACGGCACGGTCGGTGTCGTGGACGCGGTCTCCGTCGCCTGGGCGGAGCGCTTCGGGCGGGCGCTGGCCCCGCTGCGTACGGACTCGGCGTCGGCCGCGCCCGGACGGGCCGCCGCGCTGCCGCAGGCGGCCCGGCTCCTGGACGAACTGGGCCTCGCGCGGGCCACGCCCGCGTCGCTGATGGCCCGCTGGGCGTCGGCCGGGGAGGGCACGGCCGTCCTCGGCGCGGGCCCGCGCGGCCCGCTCTCCGTCGACCTCACCGCGGAGGGCCCCCACCTGCTGATCGAGGGCCCGGCGGGCAGCGGCCGCACGGAGCTGCTGCGCGCCGTCGCCGCCTCCCTCGCGGC
Organism: Streptomyces sp. NPDC059201; assembly: GCF_042754585.1. NCBI lineage: Bacteria > Bacillati > Actinomycetota > Actinomycetes > Kitasatosporales > Streptomycetaceae > Streptomyces > Streptomyces sp. NPDC059201. The sequence continues at coordinate 28,024 of NZ_JBHZBB010000012.1, read as the reverse complement.
CGGCGGCCGCCCCGACCGGCTCGGGCTGCTCCTGGTGGACGGCGCGGGCGGCGAGCGCGGCGAGGGCCTCGCGGCCTGTACGGAGCTGCCGCACGTCACCGAGCACCTGGTGGCGTCGGACCCGGTGCGGATGCGGGAGTTCGCCCAGGCGCTGGGCGCGGAGCTGAAGCGCCGCGCGGAGCTGCTGGGCGACGCGGACTTCGGCGACCGCCGGAACCCCCGCGCGGTGATCGGCCAACGAACCCCGAGCGCCACGGAGTCGGTCCCCCAAGGCGTCCGCGCGACCCTCCGCCTCCCCGACACGTCGGACCTCGGCGACCGCCCGAGCGGCCGCACCCTCCGCACGGGCGCGGGCGCGGTGGGCGACACCCCGCCAGGCGCCCGAACCCCCTACCAGACCGCGGACGAACTCCCCTCCACCCCCAGCGACCGCCTGACCACCCGCACCCACAGCGGCCGCACCCTCCACACCGACGAACCCCCCACCCGCACGCCCTACCCCGGCACGGAAGACGTCACCGGCACCTCCAGCAACCGCACCCCGTACCCGGGCACGGGCGACCTCCGAGGCACCCCGAGCGGCCGAACGGCGTACCCGGGCGCGGCAGACCTGGGCGAACGCCCCTCCGGCAGGACGCTGCGCACGGACGACGGCCACGCCAACGCGCGCGTGCCCAGGCCCGGGACCGAGGAGGACCACCTCCCGAGACCGGCGGCCACCACCGGCCGACTGCCGCTGCCGCGGCTCATCGTGCTCGTGGACGACTTCGACGCCCTGGTGGCACCCGCCCTGGGCGCACCGGGCCGACCGGCGGCCGGATCCGTCGTACGCGCCCTGGAGGCGGTCGCACGGCACGGAGAACGACTCGGCGTCCACCTGATCGCGACCTCCGCCCGCCCCGACCGAACCGCCGACACGGACCTGGCACACGGCGCCCGCCTCCGCGTGGTCCTGGACGCCCCGCCAAGCACACCCGGCCCGGACGTACCGTCCCCCGGCCGCGGCCGGCTGGGACACCCCGACGGCCGCGTGACCCCCTTCCAGGCAGGCCGCGTCACAGGCCGAATCCCCCGCACGGCAACCCTCCGCCCGACCGTCGTCCCCCTGGAATGGGACCGCATGGGCGACCCCCCGACCCGCCGCCCGGTCCGAGAACTAGGCAACGGCCCCACAGACCTGGCCCTACTGGCCAGCGCCCTAGACCGAGCCGCCCGCTCAGTAGACGCCCCCCCAATCCCCCCACTCACCCACGCCTGACCCCAAGCCGCCGCAGGCAACGGGCCTGCCTGATCGGCGCCACGGGCGGCGCCACGGGCGGCAC
>NZ_JBHZBB010000012.1:0-26604 GCF_042754585.1 Streptomyces sp. NPDC059201 | reverse complement strand
AGCCACGGGCGGCAGCCACGGGCGGCAGCCACGGGCGGCAGCCACGGGCGGCAGCCACGGGCGGCAGCCACGGGCGGCAGCCACGGGCGGCAGCCACGGGCGGCAGCCCGGCAACGGCCGGGTGCGGGGCCTGGTAACGGTCTGGCCGCCGCTTTCCTGGCCCTTTCCTTGCTCCCCGGGGGGGCTCCGCTGGTACGGCCTCAGGCCGGGCTGCGTTCGGGGGTCCGGGGGCCTGTCCCCGGTTTCGGGAAGGGGCGGGGTGGGGGAAGGCTCCGCGCAGCGGCACCCTGCCACCACGCGCCAGCGCCAGCCCGCACGTGCACCCGCACCCGCCCGCGCCAGCCCGCACCCCCGCCCCCTCAGCTCACCCCCCGCCCCCACCCCCCAGCGCCCGCAGCCCCGCCACCGTCGCGTGGGTGAGGTCGTCCACGTAGCCCTTCGGGGGGTCCGTGCGGGCGACCACCAGGCGCCAGTACAGGGGGCCGACCATGAGGTCGAGGGCGCTCGCGGGGTCGGTGCCCTCGGGGAGCTCGCCGCGGGCCACCGCCTCGCGGACGATCTGCGCGACGACCCCCTCCTGCCCGTCGAGCAGCGCCGCCCGCACCGGCTCCGCGATCTCCGGCTGCCGCGCCGCCTCGACGAGCAGTTCGGGGATGACCTGTGACGCGATCGGGTGACGCAGCGCGTGCGACGCGACGGTGAGGAGGGCCCGTACATCCCCCTCCAGGGAGCCGGTCGCAGGCGTCGGCAGGCCCTGCGCGGCCACCGCCCCCACCAGGTCGAGAACGAGCGCCAGCTTGGACTTCCAGCGCCGGTAGACGGCCGTCTTCCCCACCCCCGCCCGCCGCGCGATGCCCTCGATGGACATCCGGGCGAAGCCGACGGTGGCGAGTTCCTCGAAGACGGCGGCGCGGATGGCCTCGGTGACGTCCTCGCGGAGCACGGCGGCTCCGGCGGGGGCGCGGCGGGGCGTGGGGGTGCTCATGGCGGCATCCTAACCACCACCCACGTCACGACGATACGGTTGCGTTCCGACGTCGAATCGTCCTAACCTCGCTCGTAGCGACGATACGGACCCGTCCCGACGTTCCCGGACGCACGGGCCCCCGCACCCACCCACCACCCCGCGCCCCTCCGTCGAAAGCGCCCGCACGTGACCCAGACACTGCTGCCCCCGCCGCCGACCGCTCCGCACGCCCCGACCGCTCCCCCGCACCCCGAGGAGGACCTCGGGGCCCTCGCCCGCCGCCACGGCCTCTCCGTCAGCGGCGCGCGCCCACCCCTCCCCACCTACGTCCGCCAGCTCTGGTCCCGCCGCGACTTCATCGCCGCCTTCGCGACGGCCCGGCTGACCGCCCAGTACAGCCAGGCCAAGCTCGGGCAGCTGTGGCAGCTGATGACCCCGCTGCTCAACGCGGCCGTGTACTACCTGATGTTCGGCGTCCTGATGAACGTCCAGCACGGCGTCCCGGACTACATCCCCTTCCTCCTCACCGGCGTCTTCGTCTGGACCTTCACCGCCAACACCCTGACCGCCGGCACCCGCGCGATCAGCGGCAACCTCGGCCTCGTCCGCGCCCTGCACTTCCCCCGCGCGAGCCTGCCCCTCTCCCTCGCCCTGCTCCAGCTCCAGCAACTGCTCCTGTCGCTCGGCGCGCTCGTCGTGATCCTGGTCTGCTTCGGCGAGTTCCCGACCTGGAGCTGGCTGCTCGCGGTACCGGCCGTCGCGCTCCAGGCCCTGTTCAACGCCGGCGTCTCGCTCGCCCTCGCCCGGCTCGCCGCCCGCACCCCGGACATCAGCCAGCTGATGCCCTTCGTGCTGCGCACCTGGATGTACGTCTCGGGCGTGATGTGGTCGTTCGGCTCCATGGCGAAGAGCGGCCGCTTCCCGGAGGGCGTGGTCCTCGCCCTCCAGTGCAATCCGGCGGCGGTCTACATCGACCTCGTCCGCTTCGCCCTCGTCGAGAGCTTCACCGCGGACAACCTCCCGCCCCACGTCTGGGCACTGGCCGCCGGCTGGGCCCTGCTCGCCTTCGTGGGCGGCTTCATCTGGTTCTGGAAGGCAGAGGAGACGTACGGCCGTGGCTAAAACACAGAAGACAACCCCCGACCCCACCGTCATCGCCGACCGCGTCCACATCACCTACACCGTCCCCACCGGCCCCGGCGGCATCCGCCGCGTGCACGCCGTGAAGGGCGTCGGCTTCGTCGCCCGGCGCGGCGAGGCGATTGGCCTGATCGGTTCGAACGGATCGGGCAAATCCACCCTCCTGAAGGCCATCGCGGGCCTCCAGCCGGTGGAGAGCGGCACTATCTACACCCGCGGCCGCCCCGCCCTCCTCGGCGTCGACGCGGCCCTGATGGGCGACCTCTCCGGCGAGCGGAACGTCATCCTGGGCGGCCTCGCCATGGGCCTGAGCCGATCGGAGATCGAGTCCCGCTACGACGACATCGTCGCCTTCTCGGGCCTCACCGAAGGACCACCGACAGCGCGGCCAACACCGACAACGCCGCCCACACCACCAAAGCGCACGCCGACCAAGGCCAAGCACGCCACCACCCCCGACGACGTCCTCTCCCGCCCCCTCCGCACCTACTCCTCCGGCATGAACGCCCGCCTCCGCTTCGCGATCTCCGCGACCGCCCGGAGCCACGACGTGCTCCTCATCGACGAGGCCCTGGCCACCGGGGACGCCCGCTTCCAGCGCCGCAGCCGCCGACGGATCGAGGAACTGCGGGCGGCGGCCGGCACGGTCTTCCTCGTCGCCCACGCGAACGCCACCATCCGGGAGACCTGCGACCGGGCCCTCTGGCTGGAGGCGGGGACGCTGCGGATGGACGGGCCGGCGGACGAGGTGGTGGCGGCGTACGAGGAGTTCACCAGGACGGCCGCCACCAAGCCAGGCAAATAAGACATACGCCTCACACCAGACCTAAGGTCAGAGCGTGACGACGCCCGATCGCCCCCGCTCTCACTCCCGCGCCTCCGGTCCCGGTCCCACCACCCCCACAGGCCCCACCACCCCCACAGGCTCCACCGCCCCCACCGCCCCCACACCCCCCTCCCTCACCCGCTCCCCCTTCGAGTCGGACACCTTCACCTCCGCCACCTTCGTCACGGTCGGGCACGGCCCCGCCCTCGCCCTCTGTGCCGTCTGGCTGCTCACCCGCGTGGGCATGCTGGCGCTGCTCGCGAGCGACAGCCTCGGCATCGGCGGGGTCGGCAACGAGGTGCAGCTCCTCTACCGCCACTGGTACGGGCTCTTCGCCGACGGCACCTTCCCGCCCGCCGACCCGACCTGGCAGTACCCGCCCGGCGCCGGGCTGGTGATCATGGCGCCGGGGCTGCTGATGCCCTGGCTCGGCTACACCCAGGCGTTCGTCGTCCTGACCCTGCTCGCCGACGCCGCCGTCACCCTCGGCCTGGCCGTCGCCGACCGCTCCCGGCTCACGCACGGCGCCTGGTACTGGGTCTGCGCCCTGCCGCTGCTCCTCCATCTGCCACTCGCCCGGTACGACGTCCAGGCCACCGCCCTCGCCGTCCTCGCCCTCCTCGTGCTCAAGGGCCGCTCCCCCGCCGCCCACCGGCTCGGCGGCGCGCTCGCCGGGCTCGGCGCGATGGTCAAGGTGTGGCCGGCGCTCGCCCTGATCGGCACGCCCCGGGGGCGTACCACCCGCGAGGCGTGGACGGCCGCCGTGGTCACCGCCGCCACCCTGCTCGGCGTCCTCGCGCTCTGCTTCTCCGACTCGCTCGGCTTCCTGCGCCAGCAGGGCGCCCGGGGCATCCAGATCGAGTCCCTGGGCGGCACCGCGCTCGCCCTCGGCCGGGCGGCCGGACTGTGGCCGGGGGCGGCGGAGATCCGCTACGGGGCGTACGAGTACGTCGGCCCGTACGTCTCCACCCTCGGCCACCTCTTCCTCCTGCTGACCGTCGCCGCCGTCGTCTGGCTGGTGCTGTGGCGGCTCCGGGCCACCCGCTGGACCGAGGCGACCCCGCTCGACGCGGCCCTCGCCGCCGTCCTGCTCTTCACCGTCACGAGCCGGGTGATCAGCCCCCAGTACATGGTCTGGCTCCTCGGTCTCGCCGCCGTCTGCCTGACCTCCCGCCGGACGGTGATGCGCCCGGTGGCCCTGCTCCTGCTCCCGGCGGCGGCGCTCAGCGCCCTCGCGTACCCCGTCCTCTACGCCGACGTCGTCGCCGGCACCCCCGCCGGCCTGACCGTGATGGTGCTCCGCAACGCCCTGCTCCTCGCCGCGACCGCCGTCGCCGCCCACCGCCTGTGGAAGGCCACGGTGACCCCCGTACAAGAGTGACCTGACCGCACCGGGAAAGGCCGAAGGGCCCCGCCGGAAGCGCGAGGCTTCCGGCGGGGCCCTTGGGGCATCGGGGCATCACCCGACTAGCTGTGCGTGCGCAGCAGCGTCCGCATCGTCCGCATGGCCACCGACAGGTTCGCCAGGTCGAAGGTGTCCGAGCCCTGGATCTCCTCCAGGGTCGTCCGGGCGCGGCCCAGGATCGCCGCGTTCCGCTCCTCCCACGCCTTGAAGCGCTCCTCGGGCGTCGAGGTGCCTTCGCCGGCGGTCAGGACGTCGGAGGTGAGCGCCGCGTGGGCGGCGAAGAGGTCCTCGCGGATGGAGGCGCGGGCCATGGACTGCCAGCGGTCGGCCCGCGGCAGCTCGATGATCCGGTCCATCAGGTCGGTGATCCGCAGGCGGTCGGCGAGGTCGTAGTAGACCTCGGCGACGGCCAGCGGGTCCTTGTCCGTGCGGTCGGCGATCGCGACGATGTCGAGCGTCGGGAAGGCGGAGGAGAAGCCCGCGACGCGCAGCGCCAGCTCCTCCGGGACGCCGAAGCCGGTCAGCTCGTCGAGGATCGAGCGGTACCACTCCTGGTCCGCGCCGCTCAGCAGCTCGGGCATCCGCGACCAGACCTGGCCGACCCGCTCCGCGAAGAAGTCGATGGTCTCGCCGATCTCCAGCGGCTGCGGCCGGTTGTTGAGCAGCCAGCGGGTGCCGCGCTCGACGAGCCGGCGGGAGTGCAGCCGCATCCGGGTCTGGACCTCGGCCGGGACCTGGTTGTCCAGGGCCTCGACGGCGTCCCAGACCTCACTGAGCCGGAAGATGGCCCGGGCCGCGGTCTGGGCCCGCACGATCTCCTCCAGCGACGCGCCGGTCTCCTCGCGGAGGCGGTGCAGGAAGGTGGAGCCGCCGGTGTTGACGGTGTCGTTGACCAGGATCGTGGTGATGATCTCGCGGCGCAGCGCGTGCCCCTCGACGGCCTCGCCGAACTTCTCGCGCAGCAGCGTCGGGAAGTAGGCGTGGAGCAGGCCGGCCAGGTACGGGTCGTCGGGGAGCCCGGTGCCGATCAGCTCGTCGGCCACCGTGATCTTGGTGTACGCGAGGAGGACGGCGAGCTCGGGCTGGCTGAGGCCCCGCTCGTTGTTGAGCAGCTCGCGGATCTGCCGGTCGTTGGGCAGGAACTCCAGCGAGCGGTCGAGCGCCCCGTCGCGGCCCAGGCGGCGCATGAAGCGCTGGTGGGCGTGGAGCAGGGAGGGCGACTGGGCGACGGCGTTGGCGAGGGCGGTGTTCTGCGCGTAGTTGTTGCGCAGGACGAGCCGGCCGACCTCGTCGGTCATCTCGGCGAGGATCTTGTTGCGCTGCTTGACGGTCATGTCGCCCTCGGCGACGAGCCCGTTGAGCAGGATCTTGATGTTGACCTCGTGGTCGGAGGTGTCGACGCCGGCGCTGTTGTCGATGGCGTCGGTGTTGATCCTGCCGCCCTCGCGCGCGGGGCCGCCGGCGCGGGCGAACTCGATGCGGCCGAGCTGGGTGGCGCCGAGGTTGCCGCCCTCGCCGACGACCTTGGCGCGGACGTCGTGGCCGTCGACGCGGATGGGGTCGTTGGCCTTGTCGCCGACGTCGGCGTTGGCCTCGGCGGAGGACTTCACGTAGGTGCCGATGCCGCCGTTCCACAGCAGGTCCACGGGGGCCTGGAGGATGGACTTCATCAGCTCGGCGGGGGTCAGCTTGGTGACGCCCTCCTCGATGCCGAGCGCGGCCCGCGTCTGGGCGTTGACCGGGATCGACTTGGCGGTACGGGGGTAGACGCCGGCGCCCGCGGAGAGCAGCGAGGTGTCGTAGTCGGCCCAGGAGGAGCGGGGCAGCTCGAAGAGGCGGCGGCGCTCGGCGTACGAGGTGGCCGCGTCCGGGGTCGGGTCGATGAAGATGTGGCGGTGGTCGAAGGCGGCGACCAGGCGGATGTGCTCGGAGAGCAGCATGCCGTTGCCGAAGACGTCGCCGGACATGTCGCCGACGCCGACGACGGTGAAGTCCTCGGTCTGGGTGTCGTGGCCGAGCTCGCGGAAGTGCCGCTTGACGGACTCCCAGGCGCCGCGGGCGGTGATGCCCATGCCCTTGTGGTCGTAGCCGGCGGAGCCGCCGGAGGCGAAGGCGTCGCCGAGCCAGAAGCCGTACGCCTCCGCGACGCCGTTGGCGATGTCGGAGAAGGTGGCGGTGCCCTTGTCGGCGGCGACGACGAGGTAGGTGTCGTCCTCGTCGTGGCGGACCACGTCGAGCGGCGGCACGACCTCGCCGGCGACCAGGTTGTCGGTGATGTCGAGCAGCGCCGAGATGAAGGTCTTGTACGAGGCGACGCCCTCGGCCAGCCAGGCGTCCCGGTCCACGGTGGGGTCCGGGAGCTGCTTGGCGACGAAGCCGCCCTTGGCGCCGACGGGCACGATGACGGTGTTCTTCACCATCTGCGCCTTGACCAGGCCGAGGATCTCGGTACGGAAGTCCTCGCGCCGGTCGGACCAGCGCAGGCCGCCTCGGGCGACCTTGCCGAAGCGCAGGTGGACGCCTTCGACGCGGGGCGAGTACACCCAGATCTCGAAGGCGGGGCGCGGCGCCGGCAGGTCGGGGATGGCCTGCGGGTCGAACTTCATGGAGACGTACGAGTGCGGGCGGCCGTCCGCCGACTTCTGGAAGAAGTTGGTCCGCAGCGTCGCCTTGATGACGGTGAGGAAGGACCGCAGGATCCGGTCCTCGTCCAGGCTCGCGACCTGGTCGAGGGCGCCGTCCAGCTCCTCCAGGATGCCGTCGGTCAGCTCGGTGCCGGCGCGCTGCCGCCCCGGGGCCATCCGGGCCTCGAAGAGGGAGACGAGCAGCCGGGTGGTGTGGACGTTGTTGCGGAGGGTGTCCTCCATGTAGTCCTGGCTGAACGGCGAGCTGGCCTGGCGGAGGTACTTGGCGTAGGCGCGCAGCACCATCGCCTCGCGCCAGGTGAGCCCGGCGGAGAGGACGAGGGAGTTGAAGTTGTCGTTCTCGGCCTCGCCGGTCCAGGTGGCGGAGAAGGCGTCCTGGAAGCGCTCGCGGGCGTCGTCGCCGGCGTAGTCGCCGCCGTTGCCGGTGGGTACGGGCATCCGCAGGCCGAAGTCGTAGATCCACGCGTGGGTGCGGTCGGCGCAGCGGAGCTCGTACGGGCGCTCGTCGGTGACCTCGACGCCGAGGCGGTTGAGGACCGGCAGGACGGCGGAGAGGGAGACCTGCTCGCCGGTCTTGTAGATCTTGAAGCGGCGCTCGCCGGGGCCGGCGGCGACGGGCTCGTAGAGGGAGAGCGCGAAGTCCTTGCCGCTGGCGGCGAGGGCCTCCATGCGGACGAGGTCGGCGACGGCGGCGCGCGGCGAGTGGTCCGCCTTGTAGCCCTCGGAGAAGGCGTTGCCGTAGCGGCGCAGCAGCTCGGCGGCGCGCTCCTCGCCGAACTCGGCGTTGAGGGCCTCGCCGAAGCCGTCGGCCCAGGAGCGGGCGGCCTCGACGAGCCGGGCCTCGATGCGGTCCACGTCGGCGTCGGTGAGGGCGGCGAGGACGGTGCCGGGCTCGACGCGGATGACGAAGTGGAGGCGGGAGAGGATCGACTCGGTGTTCCAGGCGGTGAAGTCGACGGAGGCGCCGTTCAGCTCCTCCTTGAGGATGTCGATGATCCGCAGCCGGACGCGGGTGGTGTAGCGGTCGCGCGGCAGGTAGACGAGGGCCGAGTAGTAGCGGCCGTACTCGTCCTGGCGCAGGTAGAGCCGCAGCCGGCGCCGCTCCTGGAGGTACAGGACGCTGGTGACGATGGCCTGGAGCTGGTCGACCGGGGTCTGGAACAGCTCGTCGCGCGGGTAGGTCTCCAGGATCTGGAGCAGGTCGCGGCCGTCGTGGCTGTTCGGGGAGAAGCCGGCGCCGGCCAGCACCTCCTGGACCTTGCGCTTGACGACGGGGACGCGGCGCACGGACTCGGTGTACGCGGCGGACGAGAAGAGGCCGAGGAAGCGGCGCTCGCCGATGACGTTGCCGTCGGCGTCGAACTTCTTCACGCCGACGTAGTCGAGGTACGAGGGGCGGTGCACGGTCGAGCGGCTGTTGGCCTTCGTCAGGATGAGCAGCTTGTGCTCGCGGGCCTTGGCGCGGGCGTCGGCGGGCAGCCGGCTGAAGGACGGGGATACCGGGTGGGCGTGGTGGCCGGACTCGCCGTCTGTGTGGTGCGGGTCGGAGCGCAGGATGCCGAGGCCGGTGCCGGGGACGGCGGCGAGCGCGTCGCCGTCGACCAGCTCGTACTCGCGGTAGCCGAGGAAGGTGAAGTGGTCGTCGGCGAGCCAGCGCAGCAGCTCCTGCGCCTCCTCGACCTCGGTGGGCCGCAGGTCGGAGGCGGTGGGCTCGGCGGCGAGGCCCTCGGCGATGCGCAGCGCGGCGTCGCGCATCTTCTCCCAGTCCTCGACGGTCTCGCGGACGTCGGAGAGGACGCGGAGCAGGTCGGCGGTGATCTGCTTGAGGTCGGCCTTGTCGGTCTCGCGGTCGATCTCGACGTGGATCCAGGACTCGGCGAGCGCGTCGTGCGGCAGCTCGCCGTGGATCTGGGTCGACAGGACCTCGATGAGCCTGCCGGTGATGTCACGGCGGACGAGGACCTGTGGGTGGATCACGACGTGGATGCCGCGGCCCTGGCGGGAGAGCTCGTTGGTGACGGAGTCGACGAGGAACGGCATGTCGTCGGTGACGACCTCGACGACGGAGTGGCTGCTGGTCCAGCCGTTCTCCTCGACCGTCGGGGTGTGCACACGGACGTTCGCGGTGCCCTGGGGGCGCTTCTCCGCGAGCCGGTAGTGGGCGAGCGCGGCACCGAAGACGTCGTCCGGGTCGCGGTCGGAGAGGTCCTCGGGGGCGGTGTGCAGGTAGTAGCGCTGGAGGTAGTCGAGCACGTTGTCCCGGTCCGGGCGCTCGCCCTCCGGGCCCGTCGGAAGTCGCCCCCCGACCGGGCTGTGCTCAGCTACACGGGCGGCCCTCTCGAGCAGCTCGGCCTTTGCTTCGTCCAGCTTGGTCTGCATGTCCTCTGACTCCTGTCGCGCGCCGTTGCGTGACGTCGGTGGGTAGGGCAGAACGCCTCGACGCGGTGATTCCGGTCGAAGTCGACGTTATGCCCGGCTGAGAGATGCCCGGATGGAAACCGGCCACGGAGAGCGGCGATTCCGGACGGAGGGGATCGGCGAACGCACGGACGGCCCGGCCGCGTGAGCGGACCGGGCGGCAGCCGGGGGCCGCACTGCCCCCGCGGCGTATCGCGCTGATCACGGGAAAAGCCTATCGCTCAAGCCCCCTGCCCCGTCATGAGCCGTATGTGTACAAAAGCGGGGGTGGAAGTTTGACGTTCTGGACAGCGACACATGCACTCTTGGCGGATCGCGCGGAACGGTGCAGCGTGGACGCGAGCACGAAGACCACCGACCAGCTCTGAATGCGGGAGAGGCATGGCGAAGATCTTGATCGTGACGGGGGACGCGGCGGAATCGCTGGAGGTGTTGTACCCGTACCAGCGTCTGCTCGAAGAAGGGTACGAGGTCCACATCGCCGCTCCGGCGCGCAAGCAGCTGCGGTTCGTGGTCCACGACTTCGAACCCGGCTACGACACGTACACGGAGAAGCCCGGCTACACCTGGCCCGCCGACCTGGCCTTCTCGGAGGTCGACCCGGGCGACTACGTGGCCGTGGTGATCCCGGGCGGCCGCGCCCCGGAGTACCTGCGCAACGACCCGGAGCTCCGCAAGATCCTCAAGTCATTCTTCGACGCGGACAAGCCGGTGGCCCAGATCTGTCACGGCCCGCTACTGACGGCGGCGGTCGGCGGCCTGGAGGGGCGCCGGGTCACCTCGTATCCGGCGCTCGAACTGGACATGCAGGCGGCGGGGGCCGAGTTCCAGGACGCGGCGGCGGTCGTCGACGGCCTGCTGGTCTCCTCGCGCGCGTGGCCGGACCACCCGACGTGGATGCGCGAGTTCCTGAAGGTGCTGCGCGCGAAGGGCTGAGGCGGGGGGGCGGGGCCGTCGTGACGGACGGCCCCGCACACCCCCGTACGCCTCGTTACGCGCGCCGCTGCACGAGCTACACGAGCTCCTCCGCGACCGCGACGGCCTCCTCCAGGGAGTCCACGACCGGCACGCCGACGCGCTCCAGCGAGGCCCGGCTGTGCGAGCCGCCGGTGAACAGCACGGCCTTCGCCCCGACGTGCGCGGCCGCCACCGCGTCGTCGGCCGCGTCGCCGATGACGACGATCCGCTCGGCCGGGACGGCCAGCGCCTCCAGGTGGCGCACCATGTTGGCCGACTTGCCGTCGGTGGACCGGTCGGTGCGCCCGTCGACCCGGACGAAGCGCTCCGCGATCCCGTGCCGCCGCACCAGCGGCAGCAGCTCCGCGTGGGGCGCGAGCGAGAGCAGCGACTGGGTGGCCCCGGTGGTCTGGCGCGCGGCCAGCAGCTCGGCGGCGCCCGAGGTCAGCGCGCAGCCCTCCGCCCGCTCCCAGTAGTGCCGGTGGAAGGTGCCGTCCATGAGGAGCCACTCGGCGTCGGTGGGCAGCCGGCCCATCAGCCGCTCGTAGAACCTCGGCACCGGGACGGTGTACAGCTCGCGGTACCGCTCCAGGGTGAGCGGTTCGAGGCCGAGCTCCGCGAAGGCGGCGTTGGTGGCGCCGATGACGGCGCCGATGTCGTCGAGCAGGGTGCCGTTCCAGTCCCAGACCAGATGCTTCCCGTTGCGCTGCTTCCCCATGGAGCGACGGTACAGGCCGGGACCTCAGCCGAGGAGGGAGGGGATCTCCTGGATCCCGAACCAGAGCAGCTCGTGGTCCTCGGCCCCGTCCACGACGAACTGCGCGTCGTCGTCGCCCTGGTCGGCGGCGCCGAGCGCGGCGGCGGCGGCGGTGACGTCCGCCTCGGCGTCGTCCGCGTCGGCGTGCACGGCGGCGGCCTTGGCGAGCGGCACGGCGGCGGAGAGCCGCACCTCGCCGATGGCGCCGGCGTCGAGCCCCCGGTCCGGGTCCGCGGCGGCGTCCTTGTCGGCGACGTCGACGGCGACGACCACCCGGCGGCGCGGCGCCTCAGGGTCACCCGCGACGAGCCGCAGCGAGGCGGCGGCGGCACGGCTGAGCGCCGCGTACTCCAGCTCCTCGATGTCGTCGGAGACGTACCACTCGCGCAGCGCGGGCGTGACGGCGTAGGCGGTCAGCGGACCGGGCCCCAGCTCCCCCGCCTTGTGCGCCTGCGCGAGACCGGGAAGGGTCAGTGGAACGTACACCCGCATGGCTGGCCGCTTTCGTAGTCGGAAACGCCCTCAGGATACGTCCGCCCCCACCACCCCGGTATGTCCACCCGCAACCCCCCACCCCCCTGATAGGTGAATCACTCACCGTATCCACCCCCACCCCCGACACCCTTGCGGCAACCGAACCACCCCCAGTACAAGATCCCCACGGAAAGTTACCGACCGGTACCACCCAGTCACCCTCCGAAGGGATCCCCCATGCGCCACACCCACCCGACCCCGACCCCCCACCCCGCGACACCGACACCCGCCGCCCCCGCCACACCCGCGCCACACCACGCCCCGTCGCCCGTCGGACGGGCCTCCGGGGCCGCCCCGCGCCACCACGGCGCCCCGGGTGGCCCCGCGCACGCGGGAGGCGGCCCCGGAGGCCGTCCCCCTCGCGCCGGTGTGCCCGTGCAGGGCGCCCGGGGCGGGCGGCCGGGCTGCGGGAGCGGTGGGGGCGCCCGTCGCGCTCTCCCGGTGCACACCGCGTTCGCGGAGCGGCTGCTCGCCGTGCTCAGTGGGGAGCGGCCGGTGCACTCGATGCTGGGGCTGACCATCGGGGAGGCGTACGAGCAGTTGGTCCGGCTCGCGCCCAGGACGACGGCCCGCGGGCCCGGGCCCCGGCCGGTGCTGCGGCGGTGCGCAGCGCAGCCGCACTCCGGGGACTCCGTCCTGGAGGTCTTCGCCTCGCTCGCCGCCGGCCACCGCGTCCGCGCCCTCGCGTTCCGCCTGGAGCGGGGCGGGGACCACCGCTGGCGATGCGCCGCCGTCGAGCTGGACGGCCTCGGCAGGCTCGTCGGCGGCGGCCCCCAGCCATGACGAAGGGCCCCGCCGGATGGATCCGGCGGGGCCCTTCGACCACTCTCAGGCGGTTACTTCTTGCGGCGACGCCCGCCCGCGTTCTTCTGCGCCTTGCGGCGCTCCGCCCGCGTCAGCCCGTCACCGGACTCACCGTCGCCGTCCGAGGCGAAGTCGCCCTCGACGACGCCTCCGTCACCGTCCACCGACGGCGCGGAGAAGTGCAGCCGGTCCGGCCGCTGCGGCGCGTCGAGCCCCTTCGCGCGGATCTCCGGGCGACCGCCCGCCGGCACGGCCTCGCCCTTGTCCAGGGACGGCGCGCCGGCCTGCACCGGAACCTCCTCGACCTGCTGCTCGACCTGGACCTCCAGGTTGAACAGGTAGCCGACGGACTCCTCCTTGATGCCCTCCATCATCGCGGTGAACATGTCGAAGCCCTCGCGCTGGTACTCGACCAGCGGGTCCTTCTGCGCCATCGCCCGCAGGCCGATGCCCTCCTGGAGGTAGTCCATCTCGTAGAGGTGCTCGCGCCACTTGCGGTCGAGGACCGAGAGGACGACCCGGCGCTCCAGCTCACGCATGATCTCCGAGCCGAGCTGCGTCTCGCGCGCCTCGTACTGCTCGTGGATGTCGTCCTTGATGGACTCGCCGATGAACTCCGCCGTGATGCCCGCGCGGTCGCCCGCCGTGTCCTCGAGCTCCTCGACGGTGACCTTCACCGGGTAGAGCTGCTTGAACGCGCCCCACAGCCGGTCGAGGTCCCACTCCTCGGCGAAGCCCTCGGCGGTCTCCTGGCCGATGTAGTCGTCGATGGTGTCGTCCATGAAGTGGTGGATCTGCTCCTGAAGGTCCTCACCCTCCAGGACGCGGCGGCGCTCGCCGTAGATGACCTCGCGCTGCCGGTTCAGCACCTCGTCGTACTTCAGGACGTTCTTACGCGTCTCGAAGTTCTGGGTCTCGACCTGCGACTGCGCGGAGGCGATCGCGCGCGTGACCATCTTGTTCTCGATCGGCACGTCGTCCGGCACGTTGGCCATGGCCATGACGCGCTCGACCATCTGCGCCTTGAACAGGCGCATCAGGTCGTCCCCGAGCGACAGGTAGAAGCGGGACTCGCCGGGGTCGCCCTGACGGCCGGAACGACCGCGCAGCTGGTTGTCGATACGTCGCGACTCGTGGCGCTCGGTGCCCAGCACGTACAGCCCGCCGAGGTCCTTGACCTCCTCGAACTCCGCCTTCACGGCCTTCTCGGCGCGCTCCATGGCGGCGGGGAGGGCCGCGGCCCACTCCTCGACGTGCTCGACCGGGTCCAGACCCGCCTGGCGCAGCTCCGCCTCGGCGAGGTCGTCCGGGTTGCCGCCGAGCTTGATGTCGGTACCGCGGCCGGCCATGTTCGTGGCGACGGTGACGGCGCCGCGACGGCCGGCCTGGGCGACGATGGTCGCCTCGCGCTCGTGGTGCTTGGCGTTCAGCACCTCGTGCGGGACACCGCGCTTGGACAGCTGCTGCGAGAGGTACTCGGACTTCTCGACCGAGGTGGTGCCGACGAGGACCGGCTGGCCCTTCTCGTGCTTCTCGACGATGTCGTCGACGACGGCGGCGAACTTCGCGACCTCGGTCCGGTAGATCAGGTCGGACTGGTCCTTGCGCTGCATCGGCTTGTTCGTCGGGATCGGGACGACGCCGAGCTTGTAGATCTGGTGGAACTCGGCCGCCTCGGTCATGGCCGTACCGGTCATGCCGGACAGCTTGTCGTAGAGGCGGAAGAAGTTCTGGAGGGTGATCGTGGCGAGCGTCTGGTTCTCGTCCTTGATCTGCACGCCCTCCTTGGCCTCGATGGCCTGGTGCATGCCCTCGTTGTAGCGGCGGCCGGCGAGGATACGGCCGGTGTGCTCGTCGACGATCATGACCTCGCCGTCGATGACGACGTAGTCCTTGTCCTTCTTGAACAGTTCCTTCGCCTTGATGGCGTTGTTCAGGTAGCCGACGAGCGGGGTGTTGACCGACTCGTAGAGGTTGTCGATGCCGAGCCAGTCCTCGACCTTGGCGACACCGGCCTCGTGGATGGCGACGGTGCGCTTCTTCTCGTCGACCTCGTAGTCGCCGGTCTCCTCGATGCCCTTCAGCTGGTTGCCGGGCTCGCCCCTGGTGAGGCGGGTGACCAGCTTCGCGAAGTCGCCGTACCACTTGGTGGCCTGGTCGGCGGGGCCGGAGATGATCAGCGGCGTACGGGCCTCGTCGACGAGGATCGAGTCGACCTCGTCGACACACGCGTAGTTGTGGCCGCGCTGGACGAGCTCGTCCTTCGACCAGGCCATGTTGTCGCGCAGGTAGTCGAAGCCGAACTCGTTGTTCGTGCCGTACGTGATGTCGCAGGCGTACTGCTCACGGCGCTGCGCCGGCGTCATGTTGGCGAGGATGCAGCCGACCTGGAGACCCAGGAACTTGTGGACCCGGCCCATCATCTCGGAGTCGCGCTCGGCCAGGTAGTCGTTGACCGTGATCAGGTGGACGCCCTTGCCGGACAGCGCGTTCAGGTACGCCGGCAGCGTGCCGACGAGGGTCTTGCCCTCACCGGTCTTCATCTCGGCGACGTAGCCGAGGTGCAGCGCGGCGCCGCCCATGATCTGGACGTCGTAGTGGCGCTGGCCGAGGACGCGCTTGGCGGCCTCGCGCACGGTGGCGAACGCCTCGGGCAGCAGGTCGTCGAGGCTCTCGCCGTCGGCGTACCGCTGCTTGTACTCCTCCGTGAGGGCCCGCAGGTCGGCGTCGGAGAGGTTGACGAAGTCCTCTTCGATGGAGGCGACCTGGTCCGCGATGCGGTGCAGTTTGCGCAGGATCTTGCCTTCGCCTGCACGCATGAGCTTGTTGAAGACGGACACTGAGGCTGGTCTCCTTGCCGGTCGGGCCTGGCACTGGGTCTTGTCACGGACACGAGCGCGGGCACGGCAGGTGGTCCCCACCGCAACGGCCATCGTAAGCGAGACCACCCTCACGGAGGGAGGCCCGCCGGGCCGTCACCGCACGCCCGCCCGCAATAGAGAACGCCTGAGGCGGTCGGAAGGTGCCGCGCCCTCCGAAAAGTGTTCGCTTCCGGGGGGAAGGGTCCCCACAATCCGGGCATGGATCCCATCACGCTCACCTGCGAACGCCTCCGGCTCCGCGGTTTCGTCCCCGAGGACGAGGACATCGTGTACGCCCACTGCCAGGACCCCGCCATCCGCCGCTGGACGACCGTCCCGGATCCGTACACCCGCGAGGCCGCCACCTTCTTCCTGAACCGGCTCGTCCCCGACGGCTGGCGCGAGGACACCGACTACAGCTTCGCCGTCGAGCCGCTCGACGGCGGCCCGCTGCTGGCCGCCACCGGCCTGCACAACCGAGGCGGCGGCGTCTGGGAGGTCGGCTTCTGGCTGGCCCCCGGCCACCGCGGCCAGGGCTACATGACGGAGGCGGTACGGGCGGCCGCCCACTGGGCCTTCACCGGCCTCGGCTGCGTCCGCCTCATCTGGCACGCCGAGATCGGCAACACCGGCTCGCGCGCGGTGGCCGAGCGGGTCGGCTTCACCATGGAGGGCGTCCAGCGCGCGGGCCTGCTGCACAACGGCACGCTCCGGGACGCCTGGGTCGGCTCCCTGCTCCCCTCCGACTTCGGCCTGCCGAGCCCGCTCCCGTACCTCCCGCCGCGCGAGGCGCCGCCCTCCGTGGACCCCCGGGCGGCCACCCCGGAGGGCTCCGGCACTGTCGGTCCCGGGGCCTAGGGTTTCCGCATGACGACCGAGCCGAAGACCGCCCCGAAGCCCGCGCCGAAGACCGCCGCGCCGAAGCCCGCTCCGAAGCCCGCCGCCGAACTCTCCGCCGCCGAGGCCCGCCGGATCGCCCTGCGCGCCCAGGGCTTCCTCGGGGCCCCGGACCGCCGGGCCGGGGTCCGCGGGGTACTCCGTCACCTCGGCCAGGTCCAGCTGGACACCATCTCGGTGCTGGCCCGCTCGCACGAGCTGATCCCGTACGCGCGCCTCGGCGCGGTCGGCCGGACGGCGGTGGAGGAGGCGTACTGGTCGGACGGGCACGCCTTCGAGTACTGGTCGCACGCCGCCTGCATCCTGCCGGTCGAGGAGTGGCCGCTCTTCGCCTTCCGCCGCCGCGCCTACCGCGACCGCCCGCACTGGCACCACGACCTCTCCGACGGCTCCTACGCCAAGGTGATCGACCAGCTCAGGGCCGAGGGCCCGCGGACCGCGACGGAGCTGGGCGGCGCCAAGAACAAGGGCGAGTGGTGGGACTGGTCCGACACGAAGATCGCGGTCGAGCGGGCGCTGATGTACGGCGAGGTCGTCGTCACCGAGCGGCGCGGCTGGAAGCGCGTGTACGACCTGGCGGAGCGCGCGATCCCGGAGCCGCTGCGGCACGACGCGTACGACGACACCGAGTGCGTACGGCGGCTGGTGCGGCAGGCGGGCGAGGCGCTGGGCGTCGGCACGCGCACGGACATCGCCGACTACCACCGGCTCAAGGCGGAGCAGTTCGACGCGGTGGTCGCGGACTCGGGCCTGGTGCCGGTGACGGTGGAGGGCTGGGGGAAGCCGGCCTGGGCGGACCCGGCGGCGCTGGCCACGGAGCCGCGCGGCCGGCACCGCACGACGCTCCTCTCCCCCTTCGACTCGCTGATCTGGGAGCGGGCGCGCACGGAGCGGATCTTCGGCTTCACCCACCGCCTGGAGGCGTACGTGCCGAAGCCGAAGCGGGTGCACGGCTACTTCGCGATGCCGGTCCTCGCCGGCGGCCGCCTGGTCGGCCGGGTGGACCCGGCCCGCGAGGGCCGCACCCTGGTCGCCAAGCAGGTCTCCCTGGAGGGCCCGAAGGCCGTCCCCGCCGTGGCCCAGGCCCTCCGCGAGGCCGCCGGATGGGTCGGCTGCGACGCGGTACGCCCGGAGCGCGTCGACCCGCCGGCCCTGACCCCGCTCCTCACCAAGGCCCTGGACGCCTAGCGGATCCCGAGTCTCAGCGGATCTCCAGGATCTTCTCCCGCATGGCGTACACGACGGCCTCCATGCGGGAGTGCAGCTGGAGCTTCTCCAGGATGTTCCGGACGTGGTTCTTCACCGTGTTCTCCGAGATGAAGAGCTCCTTCGCGATGTCCCGGTTGTTCATGCCGGTGGCGACGAGCTTCAGCACCTCCAGTTCGCGGTCGGTGAGCCGGGGCGCGGGGACGAGCCGGCGCTCGTCGGTGCGCTGGATCATCGACTTGAACTCGGTGAGGAGCTTCGAGGCCATGGAGGGGCTGATCTGCGACTGCCCGTCCGCCACCGCGCGGATCGCGGTGGCGACCTCGTCGGTGGAGATCTCCTTGAGCAGGTATCCGGTCGCCCCCGCCTTGATCGCCTCGTAGAGGTCGGCCTCCTCGTCGCTGATCGTCAGCATGATGATCTTCGCGCTGGGGGCGACCTCCTTGATGGCCGTGCACGCCTCGATGCCGCCGCGCCGGGGCATCCGCACATCCATCAGGACGATGTCGGGCAGCAGGTCCGCCGCCTTGTCGACCGCCTCGGCCCCGTCACCGGCCTCGCCGACGACCTGGATGTCCTCCTCCTGCGCGAGGACGATCTCCAGCCCGCGCCGGAAAAGCGCGTGGTCGTCCACGACGAGCACCCGGATCGGTTCCTTGCGATAGACCTCGTTGGCCGATTCCGATCCTTCCGTAGCACCCTCATGGGCGAGCGCGCCGCGCTCGTGCCCGCTGAGCACCGGGCCGAAGCTGTCTGCCATCGTTCCTCCCCCTGAAGGCCGTGGCCTGAATTCGTTTCCGGTCCTCCAACCACTGCCCGGGAAGCACCGGTTGGCGTGCACGCCATGATTTCATGCCCGGGCGGTGCCGGGGTGGCCCCCTGCGCGCACAGGGGTGCCCCTGGGGGGCGCGGGGAGCGCTCCAGGGGCACCGGTAGGGACACATGTGGCGGGTGGTGCGGTACGGGACGGCCGGGTGGGCCGGTCAGCCGTTCGACGGGTCAGCCGCCGAGCGCACCGCCCGCGCCGCCGCTGGTCTCGGCGAGCGGGTCGTTCTCCAGGTGGATGACGCCGTAGTCGTAGGCGTGGCGCCGGTAGACGACGCTCGGCTGCTTGGTCTCGGCGTCGACGAAGAGGTAGAAGTCGTGCCCGACCAGTTCCATCTCGTAGAGGGCCTGGTCGAGTCCCATCGCGGCGGCCCGGTGCGTCTTCTCGCGGACCACCAGCGGGCCTTCGCCCTGGACCTCGATCGAGCCCATCATCGTGGTGGGCACCTCGCCGCCGGTCTCGTCGGCGACGAGCTCGCCCTGGCCGTTCAGCTGGGCGACACCGGGGACGACGTCGGCGACCTCCGCCGCGGAGAGCCGTCCGTTGCCCCGTCGGGTGTAGCGCTTGTCGTGCTGCTTGCGGAGCCTGGCCTCCAGCTTGTCGCTGGCCAGGTCGAGGGCCGCGTACGGGTCGCCGGCCGACGCTTCCGCCCGGATGACCGGGCCTCGGGAGTGGAGGGTGATCTCCACGCGGTCCGACCTGTCGGCCTGCCGCGGGTTGGGCTCCTTGGACACCTCGACGTCGAGGCTGATCACCTTGCCGTCGAGCTTCTGGATCTTCTCCAGCTTCAGCTTCTCGGCCACGTGCTTGCGGAACCGCTCGGGCACCTCGGTCTTGCGGCCCTTGACGACGATGTCCACGCAGAACTCCGTTCCCGGATCGCCCGCTCGGCTCCTAGGCCGACGGGCATCTCCCTTTGCACCAGCCCCGGCGGTTCTCACCGGGGCTCGGACTTGGCGACTTCGACCTCCTCCTCCCCGGTCGACAAGATCGCCACCCCATCGACGAGAGGTTAATTCGCCTTTAACTCCTGTCCTGTGCGCAACCATGTATGCAGTGAGGGGGAGGGCTTTCACCCTTCCTCACAACCGAACATAGCCCCTTCGGACGGGTGTCGGCACCCGCTGCCGAGACTTACCTCCATTCGGAGGCTTTCACCTCTCACCACCTGCAACGATCCAAGTTCCTGGCGAGTTCCGGTTTATTTCGAACGAAGCGGGAGATGATGCGATCACAGCCGCCACCCGCTGTTCGAATTCGTGCTGCGCGAAATCACTTCCGGGACTTCTCGATCTTCCCGTTCCTCCCGCCGTTCTCCCGGTGAACGGAGGGTGTACGGCTCCGAGGGCGCGCGCCGCCTCCGCGAGCGTCGCGCCGGTGGTCATCAGGTCGTCCACGAGGAGCACCCGTCCGGCCGCCAGCGGCCTCGCACCGCCCGGCACCACCTCCAGCGCCCCGGCCAGATTCGCCCGCCGCCCGCGCGCGCCGAGCCCCGCCTGGTCCGCCACGGCCCGCCCCTGCCGCAGCACCGGCACCACCCGCGCGGGCCGCCCCACCCGCCGCAGCCGCGCCGCCGCGGCCAGCGCCACCCGCCGCGTCGGATCGTGCCCCCGCGCCCGCACCGAGCGCCGCGAGGACGGCACCGGCACCAGGAGCAGCGGCCGCTCCCCCGCGCCACCCACGGGGCCCACAGCGGCCTCCACGGCCCCCGCGAGCGCTCCGCCCAGCGCCCCTGCGAGCCCCAGCGCCCCGCGCTCCTTGTGGGCGATCAGCAGCTCCCGTACCGCCCCCTCGTACGGCACAGCGGCGTGCACCACCGGCAGCCCCGCCGGCTCCCGCGCGGGCCGCACGCGACCGGCCCCCAGCCCGGCCAGCGCGCCCGCGCACCGCTCGCACAAGCCCCCGCCGCGAGGCGCCCCGCAGCCCTCGCAGGCGACGGGCAGCACCAGCCCGGAGATCTCGCGCCACCAGCCCCGCATGGCCCCACTCTGACCGCGCCCGAGGCCCCCCGCCACCCCTGTGGACAACGCCCTGTGGACAACCCGGCGCGCTACCTACCCGGCCGGGTCCCACCTACCCGCCCGCTCCCTACCCGGGATAGACCGGCACCGTCCCGGACTTCACCACCGGCTGCCAGTTCGCGCCCGGCATCAGCCGCACGATGCCGTCGTTGCCCGAGGCGGCGACCAGCGGCTGGCTCTCCCGGTACGGCGCGGCCACCGCGCTGACCCCGTTGAGGCCCGGCAGCACCGAGCTCGCGGAGGTGGAGCCGTCCGTCTGGACGTAGCGGATCTGCTGCACGCCACCGGCCTCACGCCCGACCACGACGAGCCGGCTCGGCCCCGCCCAGGAGACGGACGAGACCGACTCCATGCGCGGCGCGGCCGCCTGGAGCTCCCGTACGGACACGACCGGCTCGTCCGCGCCGTCCTGGCGCTCGATCCGGCCGATCTGGAGGGTGGTCTTCCCGTCCCGGGTGATCAGGAGCGCGATCCGCACCCCGTCCGCGGAGACCCGCAGCGACTCGACCCGGGTGTCGTCCGTCAGCCAGGGCGTACGGACCTCGATCCACTTGCCGGTGCCGTCGGGCACGACCACCAGCCGCTGATGCCCCATGGCGCGGTCGGCGACCCACAGGTCGCCCCGCCCGTCCCAGCTGGGCTGCGACAGCCGGTCCCGGGACTCCGACGTCACCGGGGCCTTGGTCTTGAGCACCGGCGGCGGCTGCTCCTGCTCGGTCGTGATCGAGGAGACGTACAGCGCGCTGCCGTCCTTCGAGACCCCCGCCGCCCGGGTCCCGCCGCGGGCCACCGCGACCGAGTCCAGCGGCACCACGCCCTTGCCCAGCGGCCCCGGCACCGGGGCCGGGGCGACCTGGTCCTTCCCGCTGGCGGCGAGCGCCATCATCTTGCCGTCGTCGTCGACGAAGTACGAGGTCTCGTCCTGGCCCGTGTCCCTGACCGCCTCGAAGTCCGCCGCCTGCTGCTTCCCCAGCCGGCATACGACGTCGCCTTCGACGTCCTGGAGCTCCAGCTGGTCGGCCCGTACCGAGGGCAGGTCGCCGAGGGTGACGAGCAGCTGGGCCGCGAGCCGCCGGCACACCTCGCCGCCGAACCGGTCGGCCTTCACGTTCAGCGGCACCTTGAGCGTGGACTGGTCGTCCGTCGTCAGCGTGGTGACGCCGTTCTTCAGCTGCGTACCGGACGGGAAGGGCGAGTCGACGGCCGGCCGCAGCCAGTGCGTCGGTCCCGCCAGGAGCGCCTTCACGGTCTGCGTCACCGGGTCCATCCGGGTGACCGGGTCCTGGCGCTGCCGGATGTAGACGGGGTCGGCGACGAGCAGGTCCTCGCCGGACGCGAAGTAGTACGTGTTGACCGAGCGGTAGTTCCGCAGGAAGTCGGCCTCGCCCAGCACCAGACCGGGCGGCAGGCTGTCGATCCGCCACTCCTTGTCCTTGCCGTCGGCCACGGGCTCCTGCACGACGTGGATCGCCTTCGCGTACTCCAGCGGACTGTTCGGCTGGTACGCGTGCCGGGCGTCGACGGTCGCGATCTTCTTGCCCGAGATCGGGTACGCGCGCCCCTGGTTCTCGGGGTCCGCGTTGCGGTCGGCCGGCTGCCGGTCGGGCGCGGTGGCGAGCACGGTGATGCTCTGCTCCGGCTTCCAGCTCTTGGCCGCGGACCGGGTCAGGTACTTGCGGGCGGTCGAGAACCCGGGGTCGTCACTGGTCATGGCCTCCAGGAAGCCGTCGACGATGTCGTCCGGGTTGGCGTTCTCCCGGGGGGCGACCGCGTAGACCCGCACCTGCGAGTCGCCGGGGTTGGCCCCCCGTACCGCCCGGACCTCGCCGCTGTCGGGCATGGTGGCGCAGCCCGTCGCCAGGAGCCCGCCGCAGGCGGCGAGCACCAGCGCGCGTCCGCCCCTTCCCCGCCCCGTCCGCCGCACGTCAGCGCTCACGTGTGCCGTCCTCCCGCTCCGCGTTCCCCGCCGTGCCCATGCCCTGGCCCTGCTCCGTGTCCGCCGCCGTCCGCGCCACCACCCGGGCGCCGTTGCCTGGCAGCGCCGCCGGGTCGACGGCCGCCCTCGGCGGCGCCGGGATCCGCGGCGTCACGGGGGGCAGCGGAGGCCGCTCCCCGGCCGGCTGGGCCGGTACCGAGGCCGTACGCCCGGTCTCCCGCGCCCGCCCCGCTGCCGCCTGCTCCCGGTTGCGCCGGGAGTCCTCCGGCTCCAGGGGTATCGGCGATCCCCGCAGCGGCTCGTCGGCCGTCCGCGGCAGTGTGAGCCGGAACTGCGACCCGCCGCCGGGCTCGCCCCACGCCTGGAGCCAGCCGCCGTGCAGCCGCGCGTCCTCGACGGCGATCGACAGGCCGAGGCCCGTTCCGCCGGTGGTACGCGCGCGTGCCGGGTCGGCCCGCCAGAAGCGGTTGAAGACCCGGGTCGCCTCGCCCGGCTTGAGACCGACGCCGTAGTCGCGTACGGCGACGGCGACGGCCCCGCCGGCCGCGGCCAGCTTCACCACGACGTCCCGGCCCTCCCCGTGCTCGACGGCGTTGACGACCAGGTTGCGCAGCACGCGCTCGACCCGGCGGGCGTCCGCCTCGGCCACCACCGGCTGCTCGTCGCCGACGACCACGATCCGGGTGCCCTTCCGCTCGGCCAGCGGCTCGGCGCCGCCGATGACCCGGCGCACCACCTGCCGCAGGTCGATCGGCTCGGCCTCCAGGGCGGCGGCGCCCGCGTCGAAGCGGCTGATCTCCAGGAGGTCGGAGAGCAGCGACTCGAAGCGGTCCAGCTGGTCGCCGAGGAGCTCCGCGGAGCGCGCGGTGACGGGGTCGAAGTCGACCCGGGCCTCGTGGATGACGTCGGCCGCCATCCGGACGGTCGTCAGCGGCGTCCGCAGCTCGTGCGAGACGTCCGAGACGAACCGCCGCTGCATCCGCGACAGCTCCTCCAACTGCTGGATCTTGAGCTGGAGGTTGGACGCCATCTTGTTGAACGCCTCGCCGAGGCGCGCGATGTCGTCCTCGCCGGTGACCTTCATCCGCTCCTGGAGCCGTCCGGCGGAGAGCCGCTCGGCGATCCCGGCCGCCATCCGTACGGGCGTGACGACCTGCCGCACCACGAACCAGGAGATCGCCCCGAGCAGCACCACCACGAAGAGCCCAGCGGTCGCCAGGGTCGTCTTCACCAGGTCGAGCGAGTCCTCCTCCTGGCTCAGCGGGAAGAGGTAGTAGAGCTCGTACTGCTTGCCCTCGGCGTCGTTGAGCCGCTTGCCGATCACGAGCCCCGGCTCGGACAGCTTGTCGCTGGTGTAGTGGATGCGGCCGAACTTCTGGTACGGCACGTTGCCCCCCGACACCATGTGCCGCAGGGCGGTGGGGACGGACCGCACCGGGTCGACCTCGCCCGAGGCGCGGGCACCCCGGCTCGCTGTGTCACCGGAGTCCAGCGACAGCGCCACCACGTTGAACGCGCTCTGGCCACCGCTGGCGAGCTGCTCCACGAGCGTGGAGCGCCAGTTCACCGAGGAACCGGCCCGCACACCATCCTGGCCGGGCACGGACGGCGTGGTCGCCGCCCGGTCCTGCGCGGCGGAGAACCCGCCCGCGGCCTGGATCTGGGCGGCCTTCTCCTTGGTGTCGAGCAGACCGTTGCGGACCTGACCGATGACGACCAGGCCCAGCAGCAGCACCACACCGAGGGACATCAGGAGGGTGCCCGCGACGACCCGCAGCTGGATGTTCCGCCGCCACAGGCGGACGGCCGGCAGCAGCGGCCGACGCACCAGCCGGGCGACGATCCGAAAGAACCGTCCGCCCGGCGTCCCGTCCTGGAGGAGCCGTCCACCGCGCCTCAGGCGGCCGGAACGCGAGCCCCCCCGTCCCGGTCCGGCAGCCCGCCCCGTACGGCCCCCGGGGTCCCGGGACTCCGGAGCAGCACTGCCCTTGCTCATATCAGCTCGGTCCCGCCTTGTAGCCGACACCGCGCACGGTGACCACGATCTCCGGCCGCTCCGGGTCCTTCTCGACCTTCGAGCGCAGCCGCTGGACATGCACGTTCACCAGCCGGGTGTCGGCCGCGTGCCGGTAGCCCCAGACCTGCTCCAGGAGCACCTCACGCGTGAACACCTGCCACGGCTTGCGCGCGAGCGCGACCAGCAGGTCGAACTCCAGCGGCGTCAGCGCGATCGACTGCCCGTCCCGCTTCACGGAGTGCCCCGCCACGTCGATGACCAGGTCACCGATGGTGAGCTGCTCCGGCGCGGGCTCCTCGGAGCGCCGCAGCCGCGCACGGATGCGGGCGACGAGCTCCTTCGGCTTGAACGGCTTGACGATGTAGTCGTCGGCCCCGGACTCCAGGCCCACGACGACGTCGACGGTGTCGCTCTTGGCCGTCAGCATCACGATGGGCACGCCTGACTCGGCCCTGATGAGCCGGCACACCTCGATGCCGTCCCTTCCGGGCAGCATCAGGTCCAGCAGCACCAGGTCCGGCTTGGCCTCCCGAAAAGCGGCGAGAGCCTTGTCTCCGTCAGCGACGAACGACGGCTCGAACCCTTCACCCTTGAGCACGATCCCGAGCATCTCGGCCAGTGCGGTGTCGTCGTCGACGACGAGAACGCGTCCCTTCATATCGACATCATCCCATTTCCGTATCAGTCTCAAGGCGGCTGGTGAGATACCTCACTGACCTGCGACAACGCATCGGCCGGGCCCCCTGACTCCCCGTGTCCGCGCGCCGCGCCGCCAGTAACGACTGTCACCCCCCGTGCCCCCGCGGTCGCCCAGAACCGTACCCCGCCGAACGCCGAACGCCCACGTTTCCGGAAGAACCTTCGTGCCCGGAGGGGCGAAAAAGGGGTACGGGAAAGAAGGCGTTCCGCCCCGGCCCGTGGCGGGGCCCCTCGTGACACGATGGCAGCCGGCCCGCCGCCCGACCGTGGACGGCCGCCGTGACCGAGCCGGTTCGCCGACCGGCACCGCGACCCAAAACCTTCGAGGTGGACGACCGTGAACGACACTCCGGGCCGGAACACGCCCGGATCTGCCCCTTCCGACGGCCAGGACGGCTCCGTGATCCCGGAACAGTCCTCCCCTTCGGATACGAACGGCTCCGCCGACTCCGCTCCCCAGTGGTCGAAGGACCAGCCGCCCGCCGGCCAGTGGTCCCCGCCGCCCGGCGGTCCGAACCGGCCGCAGGCCCGTGGCCGGGCGTGGGGAACCCCGCCCCCGCAGCGCGGCTGGAACGGCCACGGCGCCCCGCCGGTCGCCAAGCCGGGCGTGATCCCGCTCCGCCCGCTGGGCGTCGGCGAGATCCTCGACGCCGCGGTGGCGACGCTCCGCCGCTACTGGCGGACGGTGCTGGCCGTCACGGTCCCCGTGGCCGTCGTCGCCCAGCTCGCCCTCGTGGTCGTCCAGCGCTACCTCGCCACGGAGCCGCCGGTCCTGCACGCGGACGCGACCCCCGCGGAACAGCTGGAGGCGCTCTCCGGCTACCTCCGGGCCTCCTTCACCGAGCTGGCCCCGACGATGCTGGTCTCCGTCGCCGCCTCGGTCTTCACGAGCGCGCTGCTCACCGTGGTGGTCAGCCGGGCCATCCTCGGCCGGCCGGTCACGCTGTCCGAGGCGTGGAAGGAGGCGAGCCCCCGGCTGCCGCAGCTCCTCGTCCTGTCCCTGGCCCTGCCGCTGGGCGCCGGAGCCCTCGCCTTCGTGGCGATGCTCCCGGGCCTGCTCCTGGGCGGCGCGGGCGGCGCGACGCTGGCCTTCCTCGGTGGTACGGCCGCGTTCGCCGTCATCATCATGCTGCTGATCCGCTTCAGCCTGGCCTCCCCGGCCCTGATGCTGGAGCGCCAGGGCATCGTCGCGGCGCTGAAGCGCTCCGCGAAGCTGGTCCGCGGCTCCTGGTGGCGTATCTTCGGCATCACGCTGCTGACCCAGCTCCTCATCATGATTTTCACGATGATCCTGACGATCCCCTTCACGGCGATCGCCTTCGCCGTGGACGGCGGCTCCTCCCTCAGCTGGGCCTATCTGATCGTCATGGCGATCGGCGGCATCATCACCAGCGCCCTTTCGTACCCCATCGCCGCCGGCGTCACGGTCTTCCTGTACGTCGACCAGCGCATCCGCCGCGAAGCCCTGGACCTGGAACTCGCGAAGGCGGCCTCCACCCCCGCCGCCGAGCACTGACCCACCCGAGAAAAGCTCCCGTCCGAGAGGGCGGGAGCTTTTCGCATGCCTTCAAGTGCCTTCGAGAACCGCCCCCGGAACGCAGAAAAGCCCCGCACCATGAGGTGCGGGGCTTTCCCACAATGATTGTTCGGCGGCGTCCTACTCTCCCACAGGGTCCCCCCTGCAGTAC
>NZ_JBHZBB010000011.1:49599-345558 GCF_042754585.1 Streptomyces sp. NPDC059201 | reverse complement strand
TCGTCGACACGCACCTGTCCCGCGCGGTCGACAAGGCACAGGGCTGACCGAACGCAGACGCAGACGGCCGCTGGGCTCCGAATTCGGAGCCCAGCGGCCGTCTGCGTTCCCCGTCGAGCAGTGGCGCGCGGCACTTCATCTGCAAGCATGGCTCCGGCCCTCGCCGTCAGTGATCACCTTCGCCGTGACGGTGTGGCCCCGCCGCACCCGCAGCCCGCGTCCCATCGGATCCAGCCGGTGCAATGCGGTGTGCGGGGCCCGCGGTCGACGAGCTCGTCGTCGCCGGCCAGGTGGCACGGTCCCAACAGTCATAGGCGTTCTGGTCCCCTGCCTGCCATCTCGGATCGCGCTACCCGGAGATTGCTCGGCCGTTCGAGACGACCATGCCTCCAACCTGACAGACTTTCCTTCCATTTTCCGGCAAAGCGGGCTCCCGCCTGGCAGGCCCATGGATGCCTGTGAGCCAGGGCACGATGGCCCGCCAACGCTCTCCGCCGATAGTCGCGCGCCCGCTCGCGGCAGCCCGCACGCTCACCCTCGTCAAAGCGTCTTGACCAGGGTTGGGGTCCCTCTCGGGAAGCGACGCGGGATACCAAAGTTCGCCTTTCGGCCGGAGCGCGCCAGTGATGCCCTCACCTCCCCCTTGCGATCAGGGTGAGACCACACACAACTCCCCATAACAAGCGTCGAGTTGCTAGGAATCCGATGGTCAAGCACGGTCATCACCAGTAGGTTCACGGCATTCGAACGAGGCCCGCTTGTTCGACGCTCAAGGGGAGGTAGCAGATCGTGAAGCCCAGGGGGGGAACCTTGGCTATAGGACTCGCGGTTCTGGCGCTGACGCTGGGGATGGCCCCGGTAGCGGCGTTCGGTGAAGATTCCGCACCTCAGCAGGAGGGTGCGGCATCGCCACCGGTGACCGAGCCCTACGCACCGCAGACCAGGTCCGCGTGGACCATCGAGCCCGGACCCGCGCCGGCCAGCCTCGACGCGACCTCACCGACCGATGACGTCATGCCGGTCGTCGCGGACCGCATCTACGAGCTCGGGGCGGAACGAGGATTTACGCGGCAGCAGACGGACTACGCCAGCCGATCGATCTCAGTGCTCTGGAAGGGCACTCCGCCGGCAGACGTGGCGGCCTATGCGGCGAGCAGCCCGCTCGGCGTGACAGTCAAAATCACGGGCGGTGCGAAGTATTCGCGCGCCGAAGCCGAGGCCGCGCGCACGCGTGTCCTCAACAGCCCGGAGGCCGCCCGCCTGGGTATCACCTGGAGCGATCTCAACGACGACGGCAGCGGGGTCACCGTCGGCATCGCCGCACGCTCGCACATTGCGGTCGCGGACGAGCAGCTGACTGAGCTGCGCGAGGCCGCCCAGATACCCGACGTAGCGCTCAAGACGGGTGTGCAGGCGCCTGTCGGCTATTCGCGTGGCAATGACGCGCCGCCGTGGAAGGGCGGCATCCGGACCCGTCACCCGGACGGAGGCTGTTCCAGCGGGTTCGCCGTACTGGCCGGGTCCGCCGGACGGTTGATCAGCGCGGGACACTGTGACCGGACCGGTAACGGGTCCGTCTCTGACGGTGCAGGGCAGCTCATCGCTTCCGGCAGCTCCTCCGTGGCGTATCTCCCTGGCATCGACTCCCTTCTGATCGATCCTGCGAGCTCCCCTGCCACCACCCCGAGCATCTTCCGCGGCGGATACTCGAGCACGTCCACTTCGCTCGTGAAGAACTGGGCTTCCAACTGGCCTGGAGACCCGGTGTGCTCCTCGGGTGCGAGCACGGGCGAGCACTGCGGCACGGTCTACGACGACGGCGACGTCGTCACGCTCCACGGTGCGAACGTCGGCGTGATCCAGGTCGCGGCCCCGTCCGGACAGATCATGGGCGGCCAGGGGGACAGTGGCGGACCGATGTTCAAGAAGGTCACGGGAGGGGTACAAGCCCGGGGCATTCTGCTCGGCCCGGACCTCGCCACCGGCTCCTCCACGTACTCCTGCGGTTCCACGGATCCGAACGTCGGTCTGATCCAGTGCTCGCGCTGGATCAACTACGTGCCCATCAGCACCATCCTGAACACCTGGGGTGTCTCTCTCGAGACCGGATGACAGTCCCCGGTCTCCGGCCGGAACCAGCACCATCGGCCCGCACCGCTCGTCTCGGCGACAGGGCGGGCCTCACCCTCTTGCACACACCGTGTCGGAATGACCCCATCACGCGAAGGAGCGGGACCTGATGCCCAGAACCCCGGACCGGCACGCCAACGGCGGCGGCAAGACAGCGCAGACGATGCAACGGCGAACCAGCCGAACGCTCCGTGGCACAGCCGTCTTCGCAGGCTGCCTGCTCCTCGCCACGGCGACCGCAGCGTGCGGCAAGGCAAGTGAGAAGCCTACGCAGACCGGGGACAACCCCGCAGCCGTGAAACCGGCGAGCACCAGCTCGGCAGCGACCTCGAGCCAGAAGCCCCCCGCCCAGATCGTGACCCGTGAAGCAGACGACCCCTTCCCTGGGCTCTACGCCCATCTTCCCGGAACTCTCGTGATCACCGAGGGCAACTGCGTCGGGGTGAAGACCGCCGAGAACAAGAAGCCCGAGCTGATCGCATGGGGCAACGGCTGGTCGGCCCGCGAGGAGAACGGCAAGACGGCCGTGTACGACTCCGAAGGCAAGCTCTTCGCCCGGGAAGGCGACAAGGTGGGACTGGCCGGCGGGTACCTGGACCAGTTCGCCGACCACCCCTGCGCCACCGGCCGTGTCTTCGAGGCGAACAACGCCCAAGCTGCCCCGTAGGGAGCCGAGGAGGCCCTCCGCGCATCTTTCGGCGCGAACCAGGAGAGGCGGGCACTGCCTTGCTCGCCTGGCTGATCATTTCAGGACGAACTCAGCCACGGGCGTCCCACCCCGGCGATCACGTCGGCAGAGTGCGCTCCGTGAGTCCCCAGCTTGTTCCTGACGGCCTGTGGGGGCGGGTAGCCCGAATTGCCGCCCGCCCCCGAATACCGTGCCGATCTCCACCAGAGCCTGCACAAACAAGTCTGCAGCCTCATGCGGCTCCGCCGACCGCAAACCTCGTCCTGGAACGATCACCCAGCCCGCGGGGACCTGCTTGGTCTCAGGGCTGGCTTCTACCCGGCCCGAGCCCTTGCGAGAACACCGCTAGTGCTCTGACCGGGAAGGTTCGCCGGGTCGACGGTTCTAGCGGTTGGATGCGCGGCGACGTCCGTTCCGACCGCTGGGGGTGTGGTGGCAGAGCCCGTCCGTGTGCGCAGGTTGACCGACCAGGAGGGGCAGAAGCTGCAGCAGATCGTGCGCCGGGGCAGTTGTCGGCGTACACCTGAATGTGCTCATGCGGGTACGGGTGAACGTGCACAGTTCATGTAGTACGACAGGCGTTCCCGAGCCTGTGCAGGGGAAGGCTGCCACTGGTGTTTACGCACGGGGCTCTGGGTGTGTCAGCGGTGGCTGCGATCCTGTACCCCGTGGGCGAGAAGACCTTGTGAGCGCTCATGGATGAGCTGAGCTGTCGCCGTGGTGACCGGCACAAACGGTTTGGAGTGGCTGCGCGGGGAGCTCCTCTTCAGGTCTGGCCTCGCGGCGCAGCCACGCCGGCCAAGCGCACCCCATGGCCGCCGTGGTCTCGACACAAGGCGCCCGAGAGAGCGACCGCGGATCTCTGTTCGCGAGAAGGCTGGTGCCCCTACCCTCGTTGCACGTGAAGACGTACGGGGGAGGACGGGACATGCACGCTTCGGAGTTAGCAGCGGCAGCGGTCAGGCTGCTCACAGATGAAGCACCTACTCGAGCTGAACAGCAGGCGGCCGTCCGGGAACTGGTCTGGGGGCGGCTGGGCCGAAGTGCGTTGGGCGCCTCCGCGCTTTTACGATTCCATGAGCAGCCCGGCGAGGGCTCAGCGGCGATCGTCGCCTCCGTGCTGGCCGACGAGTTGCGCGCGGACCAGGATTTCGCCGGGCTCATGATCCGAGTCCTGCGTCTCCCTCCTGCATCCTCGGTTCAGGTACCGGCTGCCAACAGTGTTACTCAAGGCCCGGTGGCACCTCCGGTTGCACCGCCCCCACCGACCGTGTCGCCCGCTGCAGGCCGTCCAGATCCGGCTGTAGTCCGGGAGGTGTGGCTCCTCGGGCTCCCGCAGGCACTTTTGGCCTACATCGTCCTCAGCGTGGTGGTGGCGAACGATGCAGGGAAGTTCCTGGAGGTCGCCATTCTCTTGGTGTCATCCGGCTTGGCCGCCTTCGGTGTGTGGATTGGAGTACAACTCCTGCGTCGACGCATACGTGGGCATCTACTCGAAGCCGGGATCGTGCTCGACGTACTCGTGCTGGCCAGGCTGGTCCTGTGGATGGTGCAGCTCTAAGCGCCTCGTCCGGCAGTCATCAGATGCTGCAGATGTCCAACAGCGGTGCGTCCCTACTTCGGCCGTGAGGTCTTCTCGGGCCGGCTGCCGGGCACAATCCTCGGTGGATAGTGCTTTCTTTCACCACCGATCCATCCCTGCGGCCTGGCTTGTCTCGCTGAAGACCGCGTCGATCATCTGCAGGCGAGGCAGCACCACTGGGCTGAGCTGCCTCTCCCTGACCAACTGCCCAGCCAGCCGGAAGGCGTCATCGAAACCCAGGGCTTTCTCGTCCGGCGGCACGTCGTATTTCTCCAGCCAAGCCATCTGAGCCTTTGGAGCTGCCGCGACCGCGACCACCGCCTCGATCAGCATGCGACGACGCGCCGAAGGAGCAGGAACGTTCGTGAGGTCATCGTGACACTGCTCCCCTCGAGTCGAGCGGTCACCCTGTCGTCCCGCTGAGCACGTTCGCCCGTACTTCATTGAGCACATTCCTGGGTACCCCGACAGCAGTACCAGTTCGGTGCGCTACCGGCGCGCGATGATGCTGCTGGCCTCGGCCGATGGGAACCGGGTCCCGGTGATCGCGAAGCTGGTGCAGGCCGACGAGGACACCGCCCGGGATGTGATCCACCGGTTCAACGAGATCGGCCTGGCCTGTCTGGACCCTCGGTGGGCGGGGGGCCGTCCCCGCCTTCTCAGTCCTGACGACGAGGACTTCGTCGTCCAGACGGCCACCACTCGCCCGGCCAAGCTGGGCCAGCCGTTCACCCGCTGGTCCGTCCGCAAACTCGTCGCCTACCTGCGGAAAGTGCATGGTCGCGTGATCCGCATAGGTCGGGAGGCGTTACGGTCCCTGCTCGTCCGTCGCGGCGTCACCTTCCAGCGCACCAAGACGTGGAAGGAGTCCCCCGACCCTGAGCGCGATGCCAAGGTCGACCGCATCGAGGAGGTGAAGGAACGCTTCCCGGACCGCGTGTTCGCGTTCGACGAGTTCGGCCCGCTCGGCATCCGCCCCACCGCCGGAGCCGGCTGGGCTCCCACCGGTCACCCCGAGCGCCATCCCGCGACCTACCACCGCACCCACGGGGTGCGGTACTTCCACGGCTACTCGGTCGGCGACGACACACTGTGGGGCGTCAACCGGGCCAGGAAGGGCGCCGCGAACACCCTGGCCGCGCTGAAGTCGATCCGTGCGGCCCGCCCGGACGGCGCCCCCATCTACGTGATCTTGGACAACCTGTCCGCACATCGAGGCGATAAGCTCCGCAGCTGGGCGAAGAAGAACCGTGTCGAGCTGTGCTTCACTCCGACCTACGCGTCCTGGGCCAACCCGATCGAGGCCCACTTCGGGCCGCTGCGGCAGTTCACCATCGCCAACTCCCATCATCCGAACCACCCGGTGCAGACCCGGGCGCTGCACGCCTACCTGCGCTGGCGCAACCAGAACGCCCGACATCCCGACGTGCTGGCCGCCCAACGCAGGGAGCGGGACCGGATCCGCAGCGAGAAGGGCGTCCGTTGGGGCGGACGGCTGGCGAAAGCCGCGTGACCTGGCGAACAGCACCATCAACACTGACACTATGACCGTTGATCATGAGGCGCTTCACGCCAGCTGGAACCGGACCCGCAGCCACCTCGACGACGCCCGAGCCCACCTGGCAGGCCGGCCGGACACCGATCTCGCAGCCACGCTTGAGTTCTTGGAGCACAACGAGTTGGGACTCGCCTTCGACTGCCTGGTCGACGTTGGTGACGACCTCGACCTGCCGCTCGCCTTCTGGCAGCACCTGGACCGAGCAGCCCGTGAGATGCGGCTCTACAGCGAGGCGCTGCACAAGCCCCACCTGACAGCTGCCGACCTCTGCCGCCGCCACCTCGCCGCCGCCTCCGAGCGCGAATGACCCACCAACCCGGCGAAC
This sequence comes from Streptomyces sp. NPDC059201, assembly GCF_042754585.1. NCBI lineage: Bacteria > Bacillati > Actinomycetota > Actinomycetes > Kitasatosporales > Streptomycetaceae > Streptomyces > Streptomyces sp. NPDC059201. Next base: position 339,275 of record NZ_JBHZBB010000011.1, on the reverse strand, counting down.
CTTCCCGGTCAGAGCACTAGCGACGCGATCCCTGGTGACAGCCGGGGCATTCGGTCAGCTGCTGAGGATCGATACGCCACGGGCCGAACCACAACTTGCGCACCTCGGCTTCATGTCGGGCCCTCTCGACGCAGCGCCCACTCATCCCGTCACTGATGCCTGTTCAGGTGGTGTGCGGTGCGGCGAGGAAGACCACGTGGCACGAGAACCTCCTGGATTACGAGCCGTTGGCGCGGGGTCGCGTCAGGTTGCCGGTGTGACGAAGAGGTGGCCGGCCGCGCTCTCCGGCGGGTTGCGGCGCAGCACCGGGGTGGGTGAGGCGAGAGATGCGGCGAAAGCGGCGACGAGATCATGGGGAGCGCTCGCGCTGAAGGCCGCGGTCCACTGGTAGGGAGCGCCGATCACCGGCGCGGCCCACGTCTGCCAGCCCGGCAGACCGGGGCGCGGGTCGCTGTCGCAGACCAGCTCTGGCAGCTCGGCCCAGGCGAACCCCGCGGACATGCCCGGGTCCCAGACTCGGGTGTCGGGGGTGTCGATGTCACGGGCCCAGCCGTGCGCGCACAGGGCGTCGAGGACGCGCTCGGGGCTGTCGTAGTTGACGGCGGGGTCGGTTCGCGCCTCGGTGGCGAGGAGGAAGTCGGCGATGGCTTCGGGGGGTGTGCCATTGGTGAAGCAGGCTGTCCAGTCCATCACGGCGCTGGCCGGGTGCTGGCGGGCCGAGACGTGCCAGGCGACCTGGAGATCGCTGAGAAGGAAGTCGTGGGAACCGCGCACCCACTCGGCTCCGGCAAGTCCGCGGGGGCTCAGGTGCAGCAGGGTGGAACGGGCCGTCGTCCATGTCGACCAGCCGGCCTCCGCCAGGACATCGGCCACGCGGTCGGCGAGCTCGTCGTCGTCGCCGGCCAGGTGGCGCGGTCGCACCCAAAACGCGGGTGGCGAGGGGTAGAGGAAGTGGTGCGGGTTCAGGGGCGCCTCCAGGCGGTAGAGAGTGGGGCTACTGCGCGACGATGCCCGTGCGCGAGCGGCGGGGCGCTTCGGCCGGCTCGTGCCAGCCTGCGGCGACGGTGACCACCGGCGGGACGGGGCCGAGCTGTTCGCCGTTCTCCGTCACGTAGACCGTGGTACGGCCGAGCGCATCCTTCATTGCAATGACGTCGGCGATGCCGTGCCGCAGAGGGAAGAACGGGTTGATGGCGAGGCGCACGGGGGCGTCGGGGTCGATGGCGGAGAGCCGGTCGATGAGGTCGCGTGCGGTGAGGATGGAGGACAACAACAGCTCCTAACGGAATCGGGCGAAAGGGGCGCGATCAGCCGTGGGCAGCGGGAACGGACGTGGCCAGCACGTGGTCGACGGCTGTGGTGACGACGCCTGCCGGGGTCTCCCTCTGGAAGGAGACGCCGTAGCCGGGCATGTCCGCGGTGCCAGTAACGGCGAGTTTCATGCCCTCTCCGTCGGTGATGACGTCCATCGGGTGCCCGGGGCCGAGCAGCCACCGCAACTTCGGCTCGGCGACGGTGGTGGAGAAGCTTGGCTCGCAGCATCGACGGTCATGGGCATTCACCTCTCTGACCTGGTGCTTTTCGGGAAGGGGTCTACGGTGACATCCCTTCCCGCCTGTCCACCAGTCCTTCCGCCCTACTTCTCGTCTGCCTCCGGCGAACCGAATGGTTCGGGCGCTGGAGTAGGGTCTCGGCTTCTGTGGCCAGACCTCGGGCAGGGTGGCCAGTGAGCCTTTTCCATCTTGATTAGCTGGCGAGTTCGAGGGCGACGACGGCCCGGACGAGGGCTGCGATCCGGGTGGTGCTGCAGCGGATTTTTCGCAGGAGCCGCCAGCACTTGAGGGTCGCCATAGCGCGTTCGTCGAGGCTGCGGATCGTGGCGTGGTCAGGGTTGTGACGTCGGCGCCGGCCGCGCAGGTGCCTCCCCCGGATCGGGACGCGTATCGCGGCGTCGGCACTCTGATACGCCTTTTCGGCCCAGCACTTGATGTTGTCGGCGGCGAGGGCGTCGGGGATGCCGTGGGTCCGGGCCGCGGTCAGGTCGTGGGTGGCTCCCGGCAGGGCGTCGGAGGCTCAGATCAGGCGTCCTGCGGGATCGGCGAGGACCTGCACGTTCATCCCGTGGTGCTTCTTCTTGCCCGAGTAGTACGGCCGGTCGGCGGCGATGCGGTCGATCGGGAACACGGTGTTGTCGAGGATCACGTACGCCTTCCGTCGAACGGTCTCCATGGCCTGCTCCAGGGTGGGCGCGAGGGCGGCGAGCAGATCGACGGCCTCGCGTATGTAGCGGTAGACCGTGGCGATTCCGATCTGGAAGCCCGTGTCGAGACGGGCGTAGGTATCGCCGCACCTCAGATGGGCCAGGACGAGCAGGGCCTGCCGGCCGCAGACCAGGCGGCGCCACCGGGAACCGATCCGGCGACGGTGGTCTGCGAGCAGACCGGCGAGGTACCGCAGGGTGCGGGGGGACAGATCGATGGCGGACGGGTAGATAAGCGCGCGAAGCTCCTGGCGGACTGGTGATCTTGGTCGTGAACCGTCTACCAGGAGCTTTCTTCATGCCCACCGCCGGGGCTGCCGATCCGACCACCCGTTAGGTTGGAAACGGCTGACTGGCGCGACGACTCCGGGTCGACATCCGACTCCCGCGCCACCAACCCGGACCGCCGCCCACTGGACTCCACCAGCGTGACCGCGTCCCTCTTGAACTCCCCGAGTACCTCACAGCACCCATGAGGACACCCTCTCCACGGCCCCGAAGATCCGCTTCTCTGAAGTGTCCACAATCCGGGGTGAAGCCCAGCTCCGACATTGCCCGATCAAGTTCGGTGGTCGTGGCCGATGGAGGCGAAATACGATCTCGCCATTCAGGACAGTCCATTTGAAGGGCCGAAATCCAGGATCGTCCCGGGTGGAACCGGTCCCTCCCCCGCGTAGGTAGCGCCCAGCGGTGCCGCCGGTGAGTCGTCCTCGGCGAGCGTCAGACTGGGCCAGGGCCCGGCGAGGGTCGCGTCGTCCAGAGTGATGCCGAGGTGGTCGAGTACGAGGGCCACCACGGGCGCCACCCCGCCGCCCTCGCTTTCGTGTGCGGCGAGCACCTCTTCCACCCGATCCCACCAGGGGCCGAGTGGTTCGGATCGGCTGTGCTCCATGCCGGGCTCGAAGTGCTCGACGCACTCGCCGTCGCGCCAGTGCTGGAAAACGTCGATTCCCTCGGTGGTCGCCATGCTGTACGTCTCGGTTCCCCGAGACAACTCCGTGAGCAATTCCTGCCCAAGACCGATGTGGCCTTCCTCCTCGACGCAGAAGGCCCATTCGCCGATCCTGCCGGCCCGCAGCAGCGAAACCATCCCGTTGCCCGAGTAGCCCGAGGGCAGATCCGAGGCCGCATCCCAGTCGAGCAGGCGCGCCCGTTCCGGATCGACCCCGTACCGGGCGAACACCTCCTCAGGGCCCAGACCGCGGGTGAAAGTAACGCATATCCAGGACCTCGCCCACTCCAGCGAAGCCACGTCCACGCCTGCACTCATGATCTGTCTCCGTCATTCACGCCTGACACCGCCCGCCAGAACCCAGCCGCCCAGGCTCTACCTGGTGAGCCAAGCACGGCGGGGAGCCCTGATCATGATGCCTGGCTCGTGCGGCGAGGTCGGTGCCTGGTAGGACTCCCAGTGGCGTCCTACCAGGCCAGGACACTTCAACAAGACTTTATTGTGCGCTCGTAGAGGCCGAATGCAGGCGTCGCTACAGGATCCGGCGGGGCCGTCGATGATTCAGCGACTGCCGGTGGCAAGTGGCGACACGCTGAAGGCTGCGGTCCGTACGACCGAGTGAGACCATGCGGGCCGCCGCCGTGCCGGTTCGGAGAGTGAGCGTGCTCGCCGAGACAGCGGATCTTGGCGTGGGTGATGTTGTGGCGGCGCTTCCACTGCTTGAGGCGCCGGCCCCGAAACGGTACGCGGACGAGTCCACCGGTGCCTTGATACGCCTTGTCCGCCCAGCATTTGAGTCCTGCTTCGGTGGGGGCTTCGATGATCCCGTGCTGTCGCGCGGCGGTCAGGTCGTGAGTCGAGCCGGGCAGAGCCGGCGAGGCCAAGAGCAGTCGTCCGAAGGGATCGGTGAGGACCTGCACGTTCATGCCGTGGCGCTTCGTCGCGGACCGGCGAGCGCCACGCGAGTGAGGTGTCAGAGCGGCGCTGTACGGCGATAACCGCGTTGCGCACGTGGGGAGTTGGTCGAGGGAGATGGGGCCGGAGCCGTGGGGGCCGAGCGTCGTGCGGGGGAAGGGTGCCGCCGGAGTGGCCGCGGTCGTGATGCTGCTGGTGGGGTGCAGTGGCGGCGGGGGCAACGGCGGGCAGAAGCCCGAGGGGCAGGAACGTACGGCCACGACGGGCGCTGCGCCCACAGAGGAGCGGAAGCCCCGGGTGGAGGTGCCCGCCGCCTTCGACGGCACCAAGGGGTGGGCCGTGGAGTCGTCGGAGGGGCTCAGCCGTCCCGTGTACGCGCCACGTACCAAGGAGGTCCTCTTCCTCAAGAACGCCCGGGACGGCAGGTCCACGCAGGTGGTGGCGCGGGATCTGCGGACCGGTGTCGTGCGCTGGACCGGCGCGCCGGTGGAGCTGCCGGTGTCGGGGCAGGACGGCTCGGTGGACGGCGAGGTGACGCTCCTCGTGACCTCGAAGGGCGAGACCGACTACGCGGTGGTGAAGTTCTCGGGCGAGACGGGCGGCGACGGGGCGTCCAAGTCCCGCGACATCACGCGGCTCACAGTGTTCCCGGCCGGCGGTTCGGGCGAGGTCGAGGCCGGCCGTACCTTCGAGTTCCCGCACAAGAGGGAGTTCTTCGCCGCCCAGGACAGCGGCGGCGTGGTCTACACCTCAACCAAGCTGTGGGGCACGGAGGCGAAGCCCGTGTCGGTGGACGTCGCCACGGGCGAGCGGACCACCTACACGACGCGCGAGCTCGCGGCCCCGAACGGGGTCCAGGGGCCGCTGGCCGCTGTGCCAGCTGCCTCCTCCTTCTGGCTCGGCGGCGGCAGCTGGCACAGCGGCCAGAGCGAGCCGTCCGACGCCACGCAGGGCATCCTCGGGTTCGTAGAGCCGCGCTACCTCGGCGGCGTGATCGTCGCGAACTGGTCCGCCGGACAGCAAGGCGCGATCCGCCGGTACGAGGTCCGCGACCCCGGCACCGGCAAGGTACGGGTCACCGTGCGCTGCGAAGGGAAGCCCGTCGACGCGGACGCGGGCCGCCCGCGACGACCTGGTCCGGCGGCCGCTACGTCCACGCGGGCCCGTCGTGCTGGACCTGCGCGAGAACAAGGGCTACTGCTTCGAGGACACCGAGGACCGCAACAGGGTCACGTTCACGTCCGTTGACGCCGAGCGCCGCATCGCCTACGGAACGGTCCCGGCCGACCGCGCCGGCTGCCCCCCGCTCCCGGTCGAGGTCGACCTGGCCACCGACAAGGTCACCCCGCTCGGCCCTGACGTCGAGCCTCCCGCCTGGGTCGCCGAGGGCGTCACCGCGTACGTCCCCGAGCACGGCGAGCGCTCGTGGGTCGCCAGCTTCACGGCGGGCTTCTACCCGTCGAAGTAAGTCGCAGCTCCGCTGCAGCACCAACCGAATCACCGACGTCGTGAAGGCCGTCCTCGTCCTTCACCACTCATCAGCAAGAGGTTGGGAAACGCTCAGTGTGTGGAATGCTCGCTGGAGAGCTCACGCCTCGGGAGTTCACCTTCCGGATTCACCAGCGCCACGGTCAGGGGCTGCCCCTGACCAAGCGCCTCGCTGAACTCGACGACGAGCACGACATCCTCGAATACGGCGACAGGACCGTGGACCAGGTGGATGCCGAGGTCACCGCGGAAGCCCGCCGCCTCGCAGCCCACCCCACGGCTCCCGCCGAACCCACGGATTCGCCTAGCGGATACACACGGACCGACCCGCGAGTTCCCGCTGAACAGACTTCGGTTTCCCTGAACCTACGGGCCTCTCGGGGCTTGGTACTGGTGGACTCGCCTATTCGACTGTCGACAGTTTCGCCTGGGGGTCAGCCTGCTGGTGACCGTACGTGGTCGTCGGCGTGGCGACTCCCGTCTTCTCCGACCTCGGATGCGGGGCGGGTCGCGATGACGTCGTGGTAGCCGAGGGCGTCGACGACGGGGCGGTCATCTCCAGGACCCACTGTGACGGATCGCTCCGGTCCGGGCGGCGGCTGTGGGGACGCCGAGGTCGTTGCGCCGACCGGAAAGGACAGCCGTTCTTCACGGTGGCGTCGGCGAGGGCGAGCCAGGCCGACATCGACACCACGGGCTCAACGAGTCACCCCGACAGGTCGCGACACCTGGTTGCGGCACTAACCTGCGGTGGTGACCGGAACCGAGCTGGATGAGTTGATCGTTGCCGACGGCGCGGCGCTGCGCGCGTGGCTGCTGGACAACCACACCGCCTCTCCTGGCGTGTGGCTCGCCCTGACCAGGAAGGGCGGCACCGTCACCACACTGACCTGGCAGCAGGCGGTCGACGAGGCACTGTGCTTCGGCTGGATCGACGGGCAGGCCCGCAAGCGCGACGAGGAGAGCTCCTGGCGGCGGTTCACCCCGCGCCGGCCGCGCAGCGTCTGGTCCCAGCGCAACGTCGCCAACGTGGCCCGGTTGGAGGCGGCCGGCCTGATGCAGCCCGCAGGCCGCGCCGCGGTCGACGCCGCGAAGGCCGACGGGCGGTGGACGGCCGCCTATGCGCCGTCATCGGAAGCGGAGGTGCCGGCCGACCTGCGCTTCGCAATCGCCGCCGACCCAGCGGCGCAGGCGATGTTCGAGGTACTCACCAAGACCAACCGCTTCGCCCTCATCAGCCGGGTCAATGCCGTCAAGCGGGCCGAGACGCGAACCCGGAAGATCGCCGAGTACGTGGCGATGCTGGCCCGGCACGAGACGATCCACCCGCAGAGAGCCAGGCCGGCGGACCCGCCGGCGTCGTGACCGGGCTCCTGCCGGAACGGACAAACCCAGCCTATTGAGCCGAACTGTTCTCGAAGCCCTGCCTCGTCCGCTTCAAGACGGGTGAAGGTCTCCGCTGGTGCGCGGCCGGCCGTATCGTTCGACGAGGGCGTTGCCGATCGAGGCCAGTTGGTCTCGGACCTCCGGAGGGCCGGTCACCTCGACCCATTCGACCAGCCCGGAGAGCTCGCCGGCGAGGATGTACTCATGGGGGCCGCGGATCACGACCTCGATGCGGCCATCGGTCGTGGAACCTCCCACGTCGAGCCGGTCGCCGAGCGCCATCCGGAGGATGCCTATCCCGTCGGGTGTGCATACCGCCTGGACCTCCAGCGGCGTTCGTTTGCGATCGACCTCTTTGGCGATCTCGTACCAGCTCTCGGCAAGGTCGAAGTCCCCGGGTCGGTGCACGGGGTCGCCGGTCGGGTCGGCGGACGACACGCGGTCGATCCGGAAGATCCGTCGGCCGGTCTCGGTGTTGGAGACGAGATACCACACAGGACCTTTGGCGACGATGCCCAGCGGGTGGACGGTTCTCCGGGTTTCGACGCCTTTGCTAGCGAGGCGGCCGGTGCTCGATCCGGCTCGCCCCCCATCGCTGCGGGTCTACGACCAGCGACGCCGCCGCTGCCTCGGCCTGCACCTGGAAGGGCTTCGGTAGAGCATGGACGAGCTTGCGCAGAGCTGCTTTCATCGCCGGCGTCGCATCCGAGGCCGGACCGACAGCCAGGAACAGGGCGCGTGCCTCACTGGCGGTCAACCCGGACAGGTCGGTACGAGCGCCGCCCACGAGGCGCCAGCCGCCGCCTCGGCCCTGCACGGAGTACACGGGCGCCCCGGCCATGGCCAGGGCGTCGAGGTCACGTCGGGCGGTGCGCTGCTCAAGGGCCACACCCGCGGGCCCGTGTTCGTCACGCACCGGCGCCCCGGTCCGGGGAAGGTCGTCAGACCCGTGACATCTGCCCGGACACCGGCTTCGCCCGGTTGTCGTACGGGCAGGCCCGCGCCCTGCTAGACGAACACACCGCTGTGTGCGGGCCGGGCACCGGCTGGGACCTGCACGAGTACCGGCACTCCTCCCTGACCCGATTCGGCGAGCAGGGCGCCTCCCTGCTGATGCTGATGGCCAAGTCCCGGCACAAGAAGCCGGAGAACGTCCGCCGGTACTTCAAGCCCTCCCCAGAGGCCATCGCGGAACTCACCAGCCTGCTCGCCCCCCGGGATGCCCTGCGCTGTCCGGCAGACGGCACGTCTAGGCTGCTCGGAGTAACACCGGGAGGGAAAGACCGTGGCGGACGAGCAGGAGCTGGCCGAGACCCCGCGTCGGCACTGGCAGGACACCTACGCCGCCCACCCGGGCATGTACGGCGAGGAGCCGTCCGAGCCCGCGGTCCACGCCGCCGCCGTATTCCATGCTGCGGGGGCCCAGGACGTGCTGGAGCTGGGGGCCGGGCACGGCCGCGACGCGCTGTTCTTCGCCCGCGAGGGCTTCACCGTCCAGGCCACCGACTTCAGCCCCGTCGGGCTGGAGCAGCTGCGCGGCGTCTCCCGTTCTCAGGGGGTCGAGGAGCGGGTGACCACCGCGGTGCACGACGTGCGCGAGCCCTTGCCGCTTCCGGGCGACTCGGCGGACGCGGTCTTCGCGCACATGCTGCTGTGCATGGCGCTATCGACGAAGGAGATCCACGCCCTGGTCGGCGAGGTCCGCCGCGTCCTGCGGCCCGGCGGCGTGTTCGTCTACACCGTGCGGCACACAGGCGACGCCCACTACGGCGCCGGAATCGCGCACGGCGACGACATCTTCGAGCACGGCGGCTTCGCGGTCCACTTCTTCGGCCGCGAGCTGGTCGATGCCCTCGCCGACGGCTGGACTCTGAACGATGTCCATGCTTTCGAGGAGGGCGAGCTGCCCCGCCGCCTGTGGCGCATTACCCAGTCTCTGCCCCGCTGAACGAGATCCCCGCTCCGTCGGCGTACATCACCGTCGACGGCACCGGCCTGCTGCGCGTCACCCTCCTGCTGAGGCTGCGCGCCCGCATCGCCGACGCAGGAGCGGGCACGGTCGTCCACGTCGTCGCCACGGACCCCGCCGCCCCGCTCGACCTGCCCGCCTGGTGCCACATGACCGGCCACAGCTACCTCGGCCCGGTCCCCGACGACGCCGGTCGGCCGGTGTACGCCCTGCGGCTGGCCGCTGACGCGCGGTCCACCCGGCCGGACCCCCCTGGAACCCGGCCGCGCCGGGCCGCTGAAGACGTCTCACTCCTCCTCGGCGGCGTCCGAGTCGCGCAGCGGCCGCAGGCCGCCGGGCAGGTCCGGCACGGAGGGTTCAACCCCGTCGGCCGGCAGCGGGGTCGCGCTCGGCGACGTGCCGCGCAACCGCGTCGACGCCAGGGCCGGCCGTAACGCCCCAGGGAGCGCACGGAGGTGTGGCGCGAGCCCGCACCGTGATCGTTCTCAGCGCTGGGTGGTCGGGGTCTCCTGCTCGTCCTTCGTCTTCTTCCGCCGCACCGCGATCAGGGCCCCGCCGCCGACAGCGATCAGGAGGCCGCCGGCCGCGAGGAGCCAGGTGTTGGAGTCCGCCCCCGTGTTCGCGAGGGAGCCCTTGGCAGGCGGGGTGGTCGGCGGGAGCACGGGTGCGGTGGCGGTGGACTGGCTCGGGGTCGGGGTGACCGGCGGGGTCGTCGCAGGCGTGGTGGGCGGGGTGCTCGGGGTGACTGGCGGTGTGGTCGGCGGGGTCGTCGGAGGCGTGGTGGGCGGCGTGGTCGGCGGGGTCGGGGGCGTGGTGGGCGGCTGGGTGGGCTTGCCCTTCTTGGTGTTGGTGAAGGTGGCGGTGGTCTTCTCGGCGGGCTTCGCGGTGATCTTGACCGGGGTGGTGTCGAGTTCGTAGCCGGTGGGGGCCTTGGTCTCGGTGCCGATGTAGGCGGTGCCCTTGCGGGAGGAGACGAGGAGCTTGGTGGTGGCTGTGCCGTCCTTGCCGGTGGTCAGGGTGACCGCCTTGCCGGTACTGGTGGCGGGGGTGATGTTGATGACGGCGCCGGCCAGGGGCTTGCCGGTCTTCTTGTCGGTCTTTTTCACCAGCAGCTCGGCGGGCTTGAAGGTGTCAATGATCGTGAGCTTCGCGGTGTACTCGGGGGTGACGATGACGTCCTGGTCGGGGGCCAGGTCGTGGAGGGGGCTGCCGGAGTCGGTCTCCTTGAGGCGGTAGGTGCCGGGGAGGACGCCCTCGAAGAGCAGGATGCCGTCAGCGTTCGTCTTGCCGGTCAGGGCCTTGGTGCCGTTGAGGGTGTCGAGGAGAGCGAACACTGCTCCGGCCAGGAGGGTGCCATCCGGGTCCTTCTTGGTGATCTCGACGGCGCCCGGCGGGATTTCGGGGGCGCTGGCGAACGCGGTCGGGGCCCAGATCAGGGAGCTGGTCGCCAGGGTGGTCGCGGCGACGGTGGCCGCGGTACGGCGGGGGGCACGCATGAAGAAGGGGTTCTCCTCGGTCAGGTGATTGGTGGGACGCCTCGCGGGCGGAGTCAGTGGGAGCGGGCAGCCGGCGTTGGGCTGGAGGCCGGGACGGAGCGTGCGGGAGGCGGGCTCGTCCGCAGGGGGGTGGAGGTGGCTGCGTGCCGTCGGGAAGCGGCCTGGACGATGGCGCGCTGCCTGTCCATCGGCATGCTGGCGATGCGTTCGACGGCGTCGGCGGTGTCGGGGCCGAGGCGGCGGCCGGTGAGCTGGGTGACGGCTGCGGCTTCGGCGAGCATGCCCTGGTCCAGCGGGAGGCCGAGCATGTCCATCACGTAGAAGCGGGCGTTGCTCAGGGTCTCGGTGACGGGCATGCCGTCGTGGGTGCCGCTCTCGGCGAGGTCGAGTACGGCCTGGGTCGCTTCGTGGAGACGGGTGAGCAGGACGGTGTCGGTCGCCCAGAGCGTGGCGTGCCACCGATCGGCCCACGGGCCGGGTTCGGCGACGCTCCGGGCCGCGGTGAGGGCAGGGCACGAGACCTGGACGAAGTCGATGATCGCGGTGCGCAGGCCGGTGAGGTCGGCGCCGCCCCAGGGAGGCAGGCCGTCCTCGTGCCAGTCGCGTACGACTCCGTGGGCGGCGCCGGGCCCGAGTTTGGCGTCGCGGCGGGTGAACGTGCCGTGGTCTGCGAAGCGGAGGTGGCAGACGTCGAGTTCTCCTCGGTCGGTGTGGATGACGGACAGGCGCAGGCCGTCGAACTCCCCGGCCCTGATCGTCCGGGCGAACTCGATGCGCAGCCGGATCGGCGAATCGGCCGGGGAGGCGTAGTAGACAGCCGTCTGATGGGTGTGGTCACCCAGGGACCGGCGCCGATGTAGGCACGGTCGGCAAGAACGGGGACCCCCTGGCGTTCGCAGATCCGGATGATGCGGTGCGCGGGCCGCGGTCAGGTCATGGGTACGGCCGGGCAGCGCGGGCGAGATCCACAGCAGCTTGCCCGCGGGATCGGCGACGACCTGCACGTTCACGCCGTGACGGCGGTGCTTCTGGGAGAAGTCGGCCCGACTGTCGCCGACCCGGTCACACTCGGCGAGCGTCCCGTCGAGCAGGACGTAGTCCGGATCGGCCTTGCGCAGAACCCGCAGGAGGCCCGGCGCCCGGCCGGACAGGTGCCTGACGACGGCCTGGACGTAGGCGTGGGCGGTGCCGACGGATATGCCGAACCCGGCGGCGATCTGCGCGAGCGTGTCGTGCCGGCGAAGGTAGACCAGGCCCACGAGAGCACGCTGGTGGGGCGGGAGCTTACAGCGGCGGTCACCCTCACGGGTGACGATGAGCATGGATACCCACTCGACCAGAGCATGAGGCAGGTCGAGTGCGGCAGGATGGGGAACCAACAGGGCTCCTGTGCCGATGGGTTGAGACTTCGAACACCTCCCTCAACGGCACGGGAGCCCTGTGCGTTGCGGTCCTCATCCTGACTCGGCCTGGATCACTCGATCAGTGGCCACTCTGAAAGAGCTCAGTGCTCGCCCAGCACACACAAGGTCGCTGACCTCATCAAGGCCGATAGAAAGGGCTAGAAATCCAGCCCGGCGTGTGGTGAGAGGACGCACGTCGGCCCTTCGAGCATCCGGACCCCGCCGGCAGTCGGCGTCGCTCCCATGGTCTTCTCTGACGGGATTCATGGCGGCCTGTTTATAGTCGCCAACCGCGCTGTCGGTCGGGCCGTGAGGGCGGAGGCCTGTGGGGTCAGCTTTGGTGAGTGGGTTGTCGTGGCCGTAGGTGTCGGCATCAACGGGGTAACCTCAAGTACGGGGCAGCCCACTACACTGACACAGAACCACGAGCCGAATGATCACCGGCCAGCAAAATACCGGCAGGAAAGTCAGAATGGTTCACAGACATGGGGCGACTATCGTGCAGCAGCAGCGCAACTCACGGTCTCATCTCATGAGCCGATGAACATCGATGCCACGAGGCAGGCCACCCCTGCCAAAGCAAAGACGTCCGCCCTCCACTCCCATGTCAGAGCCCTCTCCACCACACCACCTGCCCGACCGTTCCTTCGCCTGCGGACATGTCTCTCTATGCGGTCGGCAGCCTTTGTCGATGTCCCCACGAAATGGTCAATCAGCGATCTGCCAAATGCCATCGAGTTAATCTCACGACCATCAGAGGTGGCCAAGGAAAGACCCTGCGAACTCGCGATTGAGCGTACTGAACCCACTGGAACGGTGTACGTAAGAAGCGGATTTACGATCTTCACGGTTGATCCCAGAAGGAGAATCCTGGACCCAGCGAATCGCCAGATCACAAAAAGCATCTCCAGCATCAAAGAAGCCGCCTGAAGATCTTCCCTTTTAATGTCTCCCCACCCCTCCGCCATCACATCGGCAAGGATGACCAAAATGACCAAAGTGAACAGCATCGAAAACACCAGAAGGGATCGACGCCTCAACACCATCTTGCTCTTTGTCATCTAATTACCCCAGATTTCCATCACCGCAAGGGTGTGACACTGCGGCGAGGCGGCGTCACACCCTTGACAGCTTACCTTCAGCAGGACCCCTGATAGGAACTAGACCATTCGACTCCATTTCCTCCGTAAGCGCCAAGGCTAGTTCCACCTGCCCCGCAGAACCCTACGTTGAAGCCCGCATTCACGGCCATGTTGCCGTAAGTGGCTCCCCAGTTGATGGCTCCATTGGGATTTTCGACGGTCGTCCACGACTTCGGACTACCGCCGACACCTCGCACCCCGGGAACCTTGGTTTTGATAGCGGTCGGCACGCGACTGAGCGCCTTGGTGCCGAAGGCCTGCGTCCAACTGGTGGCACCGCCGAAGGAGCGGCCGAAAACGCCTGCGGCCCCGCCACCGGCTGCCGTCCATGCCAGGTCCTTACTGAAGGACCTCACATCCGGCTGCCCCGCCATGTCCCAATTCACTCCGAATTTCACAGTCGCAATGCTAGCTCCGGCGATGATGCAGGACCCCGCCGAGACAACAATACAGGTCCCGAATCCGACTACCGTCAATCCGGTTTGAATTCCATCCCAGTTGTCGGCGACTAGAAGTTTGGTGTTGGACCAGGCGGATCCCCAGTTCCCCTTCTTTATGCTGCCCAGGATGCCATCACTCTTGCGCTGCTCAATGGCTCGCCTCTCGGCAGCCTTGGACTTTATTGCGGCAACTTCCTTCGCGTCGTAGTGATAAACTTTGTAGTTTGCCGGGTCCGCGCGGTACGCCTTGTATTTCCGTTCGGAATCGCAGTCCTTGCGCGGGCTCTGGTTCCAGACATACTGGCCGCTCTTCTGAGTGTAGTAGCCGGTGGTCATGCCCCGGTCCTGGGCCCAGTAGGAGTCGGCGACGCCGTTGCCGCCGACCGGGCCGTCGGGGCGCAGGCCCGTCGGGTCCGACTTTGTGAGCGGGTTGTTGTGGCCGTAGGCGTAGGCGTTCATCTGGGCCGGGTCGGCGAAGTCGATGATCGGGTCCACGGAGAGGAAGCGTCCGAGGGTCGGGTCGTATTCGCGGGCGCCGAGGTGGGTCAGACCGGTGGGATCGTTCGTACCGCCGACGAAACCGCGGGTGCCGAAGGCCGCCGGCTGGGAGGTGCGCAGCTCGCCGAAGGGGAGTTGCTTGCGGTGGGTGACAGCCAGAGTGCTGACGTTGATGGCGGTCAGGGCGGTGCCCTGGTGGTCGCCGACGAGGTAGGAGATGGCCGATCCGGTGTGGACCGCGACGGTCTCGCCGGCGTGGGTGTAGTAGCGGGTGGCGGTCTTCGTGGTGCCGTTGGCCGCCAGCTTCAGTTCGTCGCCGTTGGGCAGGGTCAGCACCTGAGTGCCGTCCGCGTTCTTGGCGAGGAGGCGGTTGCCGTCGGCGTCGTAGAGATAGCTGGTGGTCTCGCCGCCCTCGGTGAGGGTGGCGAGGTGGCCTTCGACGTCCCAGGTGAGGCTCTGGGCCCTGGTGCCGATGGCGCGGTGGGTGGTGTTGCCGGTCGCGTCGTACTGGAAGGTGCTGATGCGGCCGTTGTCCGGGCCTCCGGTGACGGTGGCCTGGTCCACCGCGTGCGGTCGCGCGGCTCCGCCGGGGGTGTACGCGGTGGTGGCGCCGGTGAGCTTGTTCTGCTGCTCGGTGCGGTTGCCCAGTTTGTCGTACCCGTAGGTGAGCCAGTATGCGTTCGGGCCACCGACGCTGGTGGTGGTCGGTGCCGTGGCGCAGTCGGTCTTCGCCGTCCATGCCTGGGTCAGTCGGCCGAGCTGGTCGTTGGTGAAGCACTGGCGGTCGGTGGATGCGGTGGCGTCCTGGCCAGTGGTGCTGGTGATGCCCGTGACGTTACCCGCCGGGTCGTAGGTGTAGAGGGAGCGTTCGACCCGCTGGGGGGCGAGGTAGCGGTCGGTGACGCGCTCGACGAGCCGGCCGGTGTGGGGGTCGTATGCCTGGTCTCGCCAGACCTTCTTGTCGAGGGAGTCGCCAAACTCGGTACGAGTGGGCCGGCTGAAGTGGTCGTACCTGACGTTGGCGACGAGCACGATATCGCCGCCCCGCGTCGTGCGGTACGGAAGGTCCTCGGCGTTGTAGCCCGTTATGACCGTCTCTGCACCGATGTTTCCGATCGCCGGATTCTCCGTCCAGCTCAAGGCGCCGGTCTTCTCGTCGTATCCGTATCGCCAGCTGTAGGTGCCGGCAAGGCCGCCTGCGGCTGTGGGGACGGTGAGGCTTGACGAGGTCGGCTGGTACCGGTCGTTGTATCCGCCGACCTGTTCCTTGTACTCGACGCCGTCGGCGTAGCGGCTGCTGCTGGTGAGCTGGCCCTTGGCGAGTGTGTCGTATGTCCACTTCGCGAGGGTGGTGGTGCCGTTCTTGAGCTCGGTCTTGCGGCCGAGCTTGTCGTAGACCGTGGTGAGGGTGTTGCTGCGGGCGTCCTTCGCGGTGACGATCCGGCCCAGGGCGTCATAGGTGAGGGTGCTGAGGCCCTTGTCGGGGTCGTCTACCTCGGTCTTCTGTCCTCGGCTGTCGAATGTGTACGACCAGGTGTTGCCGGCCGGGTCGGTGACCGAGGTCGGCTCGCCGTATTTGCCGTATGTGTAGGTCGTGGTCTGCGGCTGGGTCTGTCCGGCGCCGGCGTACTGGGTGAGCTGGGTCGTGCGGCCTCTGGCGTCGGTCACCTTCGTGGTGGCCGTCCCGCCCTTCGGCGGAGTGACGGTGACCCGGTCGCCGTCGTAGGCCGTGTTCGTCTCCCATTTGAAGTCGCCGAGGTAGTAGGAGGCTGCCTTGGTGACGCGGCCCAGGCCGTCGTAGGTGTTCTTGGTGACGTTGTCGACCTGGTTCTCCTCCTTCGCCGTGTAGAGGTTGGTGGAGGGAGCGACGTCGCCGTAGTAGGCAGCGAAGGTCTTCCACGCCCAGCCGCGGGTGTCGTAGCGGGTCTCGGTCAGGACCGTATGGGTGGTGCCGTAAGCCGGCGTCTGCGTCTGGCGCTCGCGGAAGAGGCCGTCGTAAAGCGTGTACGTGACGCGGTACTCGCCGTTCTGCTTGATCGTCTTCGTGGTGACGGCGTTGGCCTGTGTCTTGGAGATCTTGTATTCGTATGCGACCGACGGCTGGGTCGCATGGTCGGCCTTGGACCAGCCGGGCTGCCACACCTTCAGGACACGCCCGAGGCCGTCGTGGACGGCGTCGGTGCGCTTGCCGTTGGCGTCCACGGTGGCGGTGGCGACGCCGCGCAGCGGGTCGTAGGTCGTCGTCGTGGTGTGGTTGAGGGCGTTGGTGACCTTCACCGATGTGGGGATGCCCGTCGCCGGGGTGTATGCGGTTGTTGTGGTGTTCCCGAGCGCGTCGGTGTCCGTGAGTTCACGGCCGTGCTGGTCGTAGGTGTGCTTGGCGGTGGTGAGGTACCCGGTGCCCGCAGCGTCCTGCTCGTCGAGGCGGGTGACGTCCCCCTTCACCGGGACGGCGGTGAGCGAGGTCGCGTTGTCGTAGTAGCGGCGCTCGGTGGAGATCAGGTCGGCCGGCAGGATCGTCGGCGCACCGCAGGACTTCGCCACGGTCTTGATCTCGGAAGGCAGGCCGAGGATGTCACCGGGCGCGTAGGTAGTCGTGGTGCACTCCTCGTCGCCGGACTTGGCGGTGTCGCCCAGCCGGGATTCGGTGAGAAGGTTGCCGTTCCCGTCGAAGGTCCGCTGGGTCTCGGTGGTGCGCCAGCCTTGGCCGACGGCGGTGCGGGTCCTCTCCTTCGCCCCGCCAGTGATGTAGGCGTGACGGGCGGGCAGTCCTCCTGCGCGGTTCTCGGTAGCGGTTGCGGCGGATACCCACGGGGTGTAGCTCGTGGCGCTCACCAGCTCGCCGCCGTCGCCGTTGTAGGTGGCCTCTTCGCGGACCATGCCGGCGAACGCCTCGTGATCGGTGACCGCGACAGGGGTCGTGCTGCTGTCCTTGACCTCGTCACCGGGGATGCCGCGGAAGTAGCGGTACTCCTTCAGCGTCTTCGCGAAGGGGTCCGCGCCGACGCGCACCTGGACCCGGCCGAAGCCCTTGCGGTCGCTGTAGGTGAGGTGCTTGGCCTGGGTGAACTCGTCATCCTGGGCGAGCGTCCACTTCATGCCGTCGGGGTAGCTGTATCCGGTGCGCTTGGCCGGGGCGCCGCCGGTCTTGTCCTCTTCGAGAACAAATTCCACGGCGTAGGCGTGGAACCAGTCGAGGTAGGGCTCGTAGTTCTCGCCGGGTGCCTGGGGCGGGGACCACTTCACCGGGTAGCAGCGTCGGTTGTTCGAGGAGGGCGAGGGAACGCTGCTCGCGGAGCAGTCCTGAGGGGTGTATCCGATGCCGATGGTGCCGCCGGACTCGGTGTGGATCGCGGTGACGCGGTAGCGGCGTAGGGCGTCTACCGGGTCTGGCTTTCCACCGGTCGTCGCGCCCAGGACCCGGTTGGGCAGCGAGGTGCCGTTGAAGCCGACCGGGGGCAGTGTGACGTCTCCTGTGCCGGTGTGGCCGGTGCGGGTGATGGACTTCAGCCACAGGGGGGCTGTGCCGTCGCCGGTTCCGGGGAAGTTTGAGTCCAGGGCCCAGGTGTCGACTGGCGTCCACGCGCTCCCGGACCAGTTCTGGGAGGCGATGGTGGTGAGCTTGTAGCGGGTCCAGAAGGACGGTGAGTAGCGGTTCTTGCATTCGGTCCCGGAGGCGCAGTACTGGTCGAAGGGTACGTCCGGCCAGTTCTTCGCGTTGGTCGCGTCGAAGGTCGAGCAGCCGGTGATGCAGCGCTCGGAGTAGACGAAGGCGACCCTGACGGGGGGCTGGGTGTAGACGGTGTCCTTGTTGAAGCCGTACTCGATGCGCTTCAGGTAGCCGCTGCGGTCGTACACGGTGGCTGTGGAGGAGCCGGTGTTCGGGTCGACGTTGCGGCCGTAGTAGTTGGTCTCCTCGCCCCAGTAGTACGTCATGGCGTCGCCGTGCGGGTCGATGACGTAGTCGAGGTTCCAGCGCCATGCCTGCTGGCACCAGGCGTCCTTGAAGGAGGCGTTGTAGCAGGGCTCGTCTACGTGGTTGCCGAAGACGGGGACGGTCCAGGTGGAGCGGGTCTCCTGCTTGCCGGAGACCCAGCCGTCCAGCCGGTTGGCGCCGAAGTAGTACTGGGTGCCGTCAGGCGTGGTCACCTTCCAGTACTCGCCGTTTTCGTCACCGTTGTTGTCGCCGTAGTTGTTCCCGGCGACGCTGACCGCCTTCTCGATCGTGGTGCCGTCGTCGGACTGCAGGTGCCACTTCCCGGTGGCACTGTTCCTGATCAGCTGGTTGGTGCGGCCGTTGAGGTTAAGGACGGCGTTGTCCTTCTTCCAGCACAGGTCGCCGACCTTGGCGGTCGCGTAGTTGCTCCCCGCCTTGTCGTCCATGCAGGAGACGTACTGGCGCTCGATGTAGCCGGGCTCCATCGTCCAGCCGTCACCGATGCCGCCAGGCTGGTTGTTGGTGGCAGCGGTGCGTCCGTCGAGAGAAGTGGAGCTGTAGCCGATGGACAGCTTGGGGCTGACGTCACCGGGGACGTCAGGAACGGTTAGGTCGTAGCTCCAGTTGAAACCGCCGCTGCTGCCGCCCGCCGACCACGAACCGGAGGGGGACAGGGGTGTCGCCGTGTAGTTGCCGGAGGCGCCGCTGGCGCCGGCGGTGGCCGCCAGAACGGTGGCTTCTCCGGCCATGGCCGAAAGCGAAACTGGCGCGCTGAGCTTCCCGGACTCGGTGTCGTTGACCGTGGGCAGGTCGGTCGCCTTGTCACACCCCTCAGTCTCGGGAGTGGTGAGCGCGCAGGCCGGCAGGGTCTTCAACTGCAGACGCGAGGCCCAGTCGCCTCCATAGGCGTGGCGGAATGCCTCATAGTCGACCTCCACTTGGACCTCGCCCGTTGCCGTCTGCAGTGGCTGGACGGCGATCACGACGCCCTCGACCCCGAGCCGATCCGCGGCGTCCCGGCCCAGAACGCGAACCCGAGTCCTTTCTCCGCTCTTCGCGCCCGGCTGAATGACCCGGACACCGGAGACGGTTGAGTCGGCCAGCGGGAGTTGCGAGGCGTTGGTCTTCGCGGACCGCAGGAGTATGGATGCCTGGCTGAGGCTCTGCTCGCCCGAGGCCGCGGCGGGCCATGTGACGTTTGGGGCCTTCCACGTGGTGTCGGTAGCTGCCCGGTCGTCGGCCGGCGTTGCCAGAGGCGTCACGGGTTCGACCTGTATGGGGTCGACCTGTTTCGGTGCGGCCGGTGTCCAGGCGACGGCAGCAGCTGAGACGGGTCCGCCTAGGAGGCCCGCCGCCAGAAGCCCAGCCGTCAGGACTGAAACCGTCCCGACCATCTGACTGGATCTAGATGTTCTTCTCATGTGCGGTTGCCCCACCCCTTTGGTACATGCGCGATACACGCAGATCATGAACCGACCGAAGCTAACAAGCCCACGGACGGAAGTGAACATCTGACTGAAAAGCAAGCTGCTACTAGATCAAGTTGTGACTAAACCTGCAGGCCAGAACACTTCATGTCCTTCTGAACCTGCATCAGATGGATGAATTCCAGACAAGTGGCAAGGTTGGGCCCCCTGGAGTCGGGACCACCGCTCATGCGACCTACTGTTCGAGGCGATCCATCCAGGGAGGGGAAGCGTGAAGAATCGCACCACCAGAAAGAGACCGGCGCTGGCCGCCGTCGTCGTGGCGTCCACGGCAGCGGCGTTGCTCGGCACCGCGCTTGCGCCGCAGGGAACGGCAGCGCCTGCCGCCGATGGCACGGAACCGGGACTGACCGCCTCACCGCCGCCGTCGCCCGAGGAGCTCGCCCTCCAGGAGGCGAAGGAGACCGGCGGGCAGGCCGAAGTCATCGCTCGTCGTACCGAGAACTCTCAGCTCTTCGTCGACGCATCGGGCACATTCACCGAAGACCGCTATGTGCTTCCCCGGTGGACGCTGCAGGACAACGCGCTTGTCCCCATCGACACGACGCTCGTCAAGACCGATGACGGCCGCGTCACCACGCGCGCGACCAAGGCCGACATCTCGTTCTCCGCCGGCGGTACAGGCACGACCGTCACACTGGGCCACAACAACCAGGCTTTCGCCCTCAGCTGGCCGCAGGCGCTCCCAGAGCCAAGGCTCAACGGTGACACCGCCACCTATCCCGAGGTACTGCCGGGCGTCGATCTGCTTCTGCGCGCGGGTAACTCAGGGTTCAGCCAGCTCCTGGTCGTCAAGACGCCCGAGGCAGCCGCGAACCCCGAGCTGGACACCATCCGTTTCGGCATGTCCACCGACGGCGTCGATGTCGCGACAGACCCCCACGGCAATCTGACCGCGACCAACTCGCTCGGCCAGGAAGTCTTCACGGCTCCGGCACCCCGCATGTGGGACAGCTCTGCGCCCGCCGGCCTCGCCCGGACAGCCATGGCACGGGCCCAGACGACCTCACCCGACAATCTCTTCGAGCCTGGACAGGCAGCCAAGCAGGCCGATCTGGACGTATCTGTCGGTGCCGGCTCGCTCTCGCTGACTCCGGACCAGTCCCTGCTCACCGGCGAGGACACGACCTACCCGGTGTTCATCGACCCCGAGTACGCGATTCCCGGCGCACGGGAGGCGTGGGCCATCGCGTACCAGCGCACCCCGAACACCGCCTACTTCGGTGGGGCGGGCTGGCACAACTCTGACGAGTCGGTCGGGACGAACACCGCTCGTGTGGGCTACGAGAACGTCACCAACGGCCTTGCCCGCTCCTTCTTCCGCATGGACACGAACAACCTGTGGAACACCAAGAAGGACATCAAGTGGTCCACATTCTTCATTGAGAACAACTGGTCCTGGTCCTGCGAGCACCGCCCGGTCGAGCTCTGGCTCACCGGCGGGATCTCCTCCGCGACCACCTGGAACAACCAGGACAACGATGACATGTGGGCGACGAAGAGCTACGTCGTCGACGACGCCCGCGGCTGGAGCAGCGCGTGCCCTGGGGGGAACCTGGCCTTCGACGTCACCCCGGAGGCGGTGAAGGCACAGAACGGAAAGTGGGGCGCCATGACGTTGGGGCTCCGCGCCTCCAACGAAAGCGATGTCTTCGCCTGGAAGAAGTTCGACGCGGGCTCGGCCAAGCTGAGGACGGTCTACAACACGTACCCCAACGCGGTGAGGTACCCCGACACCAACCCCGACACGGGCACGACAGAGTGCGTCGCCAATCAGGGCATGCTCACCAAGACACTGGGCAACACCGATCTCATGCTCCGGGGTGTCTTCTCCGATCCTGACGGCGGCATGGTCAAGGCCCGCTTCGTCCTCTGGCCCTCGGGGCACCACGACTCGGGGCCGAAGATCAACACCACCGTCGACGTGACGTCGGGCAATGGTGCCAGCCTCATCGTCACCAAAGAAAAGCTGGAGAAACTCGCAACCGCCTCAGGCACGGAAACCTTCTTCTGGTATGCCCGAGCAGAGGACGGCGAGCTCAGCGGAGCTTGGACCAAGTCCTGCCAGTTCGTTTTCGACTCCAGCAGTCCCGAGACTCCTCCGACGGTCTCCTCGACAACGTTCCCGGACGGAACGAACGGCTGGCCCGCGACCACCGGGATGGCGCGCGATCCCGGATCCTTCAACGTGATCGCCCACGACTCCGGTCCCTCACCGAAGATCGAGTACTGGACCGACTGGGACCCCACCGTCCGCAAGACGACCGGAACGTGGGTGACCCTCACCCTCAGACCGCCATCGGCCGGCCGGCACATCCTCAGCGTGCGCTCCATCGACGCGGGCGGAAACATCTCCCTCACCACCCGGTACTCGTTCTACGCCAACAGCCCTGGAACTCCCGATGCACCCGGTGACCTGAACGGCGACGGCACAGCCGATTTCTACGGCGTCCGCACCGACGGCGAACTGTGGATCTACAGCGGCCAAGGTGACGGCGGCCATGCCGCCGCCAGCGTCGCCTCGGGGCAGGACTTCAGCGGGTCCTCGATCTCCCACCGCGGAGACTGGAACCAGGACGGATACGAAGACCTCATCGCCCTGGTCCCCGGCGCCGACGGCAAGAAGGAGCTCAAGCTCTACCCGAACAACGGCTTCGGCTATGCCTGCACGTCGTCGGTGGACGAACAAGCGGACGGCGCCAAGTACTGTCAGTACGACGTGGTGACGTTCGACCTTCCGAAGCGTGCTGCCAACGTACCCCTGCTCTGGGCAGACGCCAGTGAGATCCTTGCGGTGGGTGATGTCGACGGCTTCATCGACCAGGACACAGACGGCGTATACACCGAGGGCAAAGATATCCCCGCCCGCCCCGACCTGCTCGTCAAGCGAGCCGGCGAGCTTTGGCTCGTCTTCGGAACCTCAAGCAAGAACCTCGATACGGTCAAGGACCCGATCAAAGTTGGCACCGGTGGCTGGACAAACCTCAGCCTCGTCGCGCCTGGTGACTACGACAAGAACGGACACGTCGACCTCCTCGCCCGGGACAAGGCCAGCGGCGAACTGAAGCTCTACCGCGGCATCGACAAGAGCGGCATGGGCCTCGGGAACGGATCGGCCTCCAGCGTCATCGGCGTCGGCTGGACCGTTGCCAACCGTCCGCTCTTCACCGCCGTGCCCGACGCGAACGGTGACGGAAAGTCGGACCTCTGGGCCACGAGCGGCGATGGAAAGCTCCTCTTCTACTCGAACCCCGCCGGAGTGGGCACCGTCGTCGGTAACGGGGGCTGGAGCGAGTTCCAGAGCCTCTCCTGACCCCGACACCAACACCATCAGCAAGAAACCGTCCTGCTCGCAGGAGAGCCGCAAGCGTCGATAGGGCCGCCAAGCGGTAAGGCAACGTGCAGGCGCTCGGCTGGAAACAGCCGAGCGCCTGCCATCACGATGGCCGACCGCAAGGCTGCAGTCACTGGTCTCGCGGTCACGTCACTCACCTCCGCGTCCGGTGATCTCAAACTCGTTCGGTTCCCGCTCGCCAGACGCAACGGACGGCCGGATCCCGGGGCTGTACGGGGCATGAGCCTGGCCCGAACCGACTTCTGGCAGCCCTGTCTACGGATCCGTACAACCTTGAACGGCTGTTACAAGTCTGGTGTGAGTGATGTGAACGTCCCTCACACCGCAGCACAGGAGGTCCCACCCTTGAAGCACCTCAGCCCGGCCATTGCCCTAGCTGTCGCCTTGAGCGCAGGTGCCTTGAGCACACCGGCGTTCGCGGCTCCCACGGCTGAGTCGGGACCCGGGATGACGGCGGACGCGATCGCACCGCTGGCCATACCCGCCGATTCCGTACTGCTCAGCGCCGGGAAGACAGGCATGCTCAGCCGGACCGGGACCGGTGGCGCGGCGGTGCACCGCTGGACGCGTCTGTCGGACGGTGCCACCACTGTGCTGCCGGCCGGGTCCTACTGGGGGAGCGCAGGTACCGATCTGGTCGTGTCCCAGAAGGGGGCCGTGTTCACGCTCACCGACATGAGCGGGACGACGGGGCCGGTGGTGATCGACACCTCGGCGTTCAACACCGCCGCCACCCGGTACACGCTGGACCGTGTCGTGGGCGAGTCGCTGCTGATGACAGCGACCGTGGGCGGCGCCGAGGAGTTCCATCTCGTCTCCCGGGGCGAGGACGGCCAGGTCGGGGACCGCAAGCTCGACCTGGCCAAGGGTTCGCGGCCGATGTTCAGCTACTCCTCCGGCCCAGACAGCCTGGCCATCTCCTACGGGGAGCCGATACAGAACGGCTACTACCGTGGGCGGCTCAGCACGGTGGACGCGGCCACCGGGGAGATCACCGCCTCCCACTACTTCCTCCCGGAGGCGCTCGACACCGCGATCGCCGTGACGCCGAACCACCTGACCTGGGTGCTCGGCCCGTACGGGGACAACCCGCAGCTGCAGGTGCTCTCCCGCGCCACGGACGCACCGGTGGCCACCACGCCGCTGCTGCGCCGGCAGATACACGGCCTGACGGTGCACCACGTGGGCGACTGGGTGACGCTGGTCAAGCCGGGCGGCGGCACCGCGACCTCCCCCCACCCGTACACCCCGCTCACCGCGAGGTCACTGAACGGCGCGGCGGACGTGCCGCTGCTGGACCACGCGGCCTCGGTGGCGAACAGCCCCGACGGGAGCCTGCTCGTCCTCGGCGGCACCCTCACACACGGCGAAGGCCTGTACCGGATCGCCCAGGACCCCGCCACCGGCAAGCCCACCGCCACCCTCCTGCGCTCCTTCAACCGGCCGACCGCCCTGGCCGTGGTGAAGGAGAACCTGCCGCCGGCCGGCACGCTCGACTTCGACCGCGCGGGCGGAAAGCTGAACGCCGGCTGGACTCTCAGCCGCTTCAACGCCGGCACGACCCTGACGCTGACACACACGGCGTCCGGCCGGACCGTGAAGATCGTCCAGCAGCCGCGCGCGGGCATCACCACCCACTCCCTCACCTGGAACGGCCTCTACAAGGACGGCCTCCCGGCCTTCAACGGCGGCTACACCTGGACGATGAAGGCCGCCCCCGCCAACGGCGTCGGCCCGTCCATCGAGCGCAAGGGCTCCTTCACCCTCACCCGCGCGCCCCGGCCGCACGACTTCGACGACAACGGCTCCCCCGACGTCCTCGCCCGCCACTGGGACGGCCATCTCTCGTCGTACGACATCCGGCAGATATGGAGCCTCGAGCCGTACGAGTCGCCCTACGAACTCCCGATCGGCGGCGGCTGGAACGTCTACGACCGGATCCTCGCCGCCGGAGACCTGGCCGGCACCCGCACCGGCGACACCGTCGCCCGTGACAAGAGCGGCATCCTGTGGCTCTACCAGGGCAGAAGCGGCCACAAGACGCCCTTCGCCCCGCGCACCCGGATCGGCGCCGGCTGGGGCATCTACAACCAGCTGGCGGCCGGCTCCGACCTGACCGGTGACGGCCGCCCCGACCTCCTGGCCACCGACAAGACCGGCGTGCTGTGGCTCTACCGCTCCACCGGCAACCCCCAGAGCCCCTTCGCAACCCGCAAGAAGGTCGGTGGCGGCTGGGGCGTCTACAACCAGCTCACCGCCACCGGCAACCTCGCCGGCGCGGGCGCGGGCGACCTCGTCGCCCGCGACAAGGCCGGAGTCCTCTGGCTCTACCTCGGGAAGGGCGACGGCACCTTCGCCGCCCGGACACGGATCGGCGGCGGCTGGAACACCTACGACGAGATCATCGGCATCGGCGACGTCGACGCGGACGGCCGCAACGACCTCCTCGCGTCGAACGGGTACATGACGGACGAAACCGTCCTGTACGTCTACCGGGGAACCGGCCAGTGGAAGACGCCCTTCACCCCGCGGCAGTCCGACTCGGTCGAACAGCGAGCCTGGCTCGGAAACCTCTTCTGACCCAGCAGAACCTCCTGCCAGCGGCATGCCTGAGGCCCTGGCCTGAACCTAGGCATCGCGCTCACACGACGACGAGGCGCCCCCCCTGGGACTGGGCGGCGCCTCGTCGCCGTGCCGGCAGTCAGCAAACGGGCTTGAGGTGGGCGGCCTTGAGAGGAGTGACGATTCACTTAGGGCTTGCCGGGAATCAACACGTTGGTTTGATCTTGTTTTGGTCGGGGTTGAGGAACCTGGTGATGTCTTCCCGTGTGCGGAATCGGGCTGTTGAGGCGGGGAGGTGGACACCATGGGCTTCCAGGAGTGGGCGGACATCTTTCGCTGCGCGGCTGATGGTCATGGGGGTGGTGTTGAAGAGCTGGCCCAGGAGGTCCATGGCCGCGAGTTTTCGCAGGTGGAGCACGGTGACCAGGACCCGGTCGGCTGAGGTGAGTTTGGCTTTGGCACCTGCGCCAGGGGCCACCAGACGCTCGTGACCTCGACGTGTGCGGAGGATTTGCTCGCGTCCAACCTCCATCGCTGGGGTCATCAGGTCGATGAGTTCGCTGAGCTGCCGGCGGGTCATCCCGGTCAGTTCCGGGTCCTGGAGCAAGTGCCGTGTGAGGTGAGTCGGTCTGTCTGCCGGGGCCTCGCCAGGTGTGCTGCTGGTGGTCGCAGCGTCTGTCGGATGCTGGGGGTGGAGAGTGTAGTTCCAGTAGCCGTGGAAGCGGTGGCAGGTGATGGGCAGGGCGGCGATCTCCTCGTCGCTGATGCGGATGCCGGTGGGGTACTCACCGCTGTCGAGTTCGGCATGCACGGTGAGGCCGGTGCGGCTGGTGGTCGCGGCGATGGTTTGGAGCATGACTTCGTGGCTGGTCAGGGGCCTGCCGCGCCAGTTCATGGTGATGTGAGAGAACAGCCGGTGCTCGATCTTGTTCCACTTCGAGGTCCCGGGCGGAAGGTGACACACCGTGATCTCAAGGCCGGTCTCGGCAGCGAGGTCGGCGAGCTGGGTCTTCCAGCCGCGGGTGCGGTAGCCGTTGGAGCCCCCGCCATCGGCGGTGATCAGCAGACGGCGGGCGCGGGGATAGTCGTGCCGGCCGCGGGCCTGCCACCAGCGCCGGATCGAGGCGACGGCGAACGCCGCGGTGTCGTGATCGGTGCCGATGCTGACCCAGCCAGTGTTCGCCGCCATGTCATGGATTCCGCAGGGAATCGCTTTCTCGGCCTGGCCGGGGAAGTCGTGCGTCTTGACCCTCACAGGCTGCCCTGAGGGCTGCCATTCGTGCCCGGCGTTCTTGTAGTCGCCGATCAGTTCCTTCTTCTTGCTGTCCACGCTGATCACCGGGTCACCGGCGTCCCTGTGGTCTCGTGCCTGGTCGTTGAGGCAGCGGAACTGGCCGTCCCTGTCGGAGTGCTGGGCACCTTCGATGGTCTTGGAGTTGGCCTGCAGACTGAAGCCTTCCTCCCGCAGCAGGCCGGCGACCGTGTCGGCGGAGACTCGATGGCCCTGCCGGGTCAGCACCACAGCCAGCTTCCGGGTCGACTTCGTCGTCCAACGCAACGGCGACATCGGATCGCCCCGCTCGTCGGGCTCGACCAGCGCAAGCAGTGCCGGCCGCAGCCCCGGATCAAGGTCCACAGCCTTTTCCGACCCCCGCCAGAACGACGGACCCGCCCGACCAGAACCTGACCAGACTCCACTTCAGCCGCACCGCGCGAGACCGTGCCCTCTCGAACCCCGGCCGCGGCAGCGACGAGCCTGATCCCACCATGCCCGAGCGACAGCGCTTCCGCCCCTATGGCCAGCCGACGCTGCCGCTCGTCCAGATGCGGCAACCATGCCTGGAACTTCGCAGCCAGGACGGCCTCGATCCCCTCCGGTCTCCCCATACCAGAACAACGACTCCCACAGCCGGAAGCCACGACTTGATTCCCGGCAAGCCCTTACGAGTTGGTGCGTGATAGTGGGTGAGGCATCCGTGCTGGTGGGTGGCATGATCCGATCGTGACGATCATGTTCGACCGGATGGTTCTCGCGGATCAGGTGTTCACGGGCATCTCCCGGCTTCATCTCGCCCGCCTGCTTGAGGAGTTGGCCGACCCGTGGCAGGCCGCTGTCGAAGGACGATGCCACCAGACACGCGGTGGGGCCAGGAAGCGAGCGGCAGGGGCAGGCGCCCGGCATCAGTTGGTGTACATCGATCGGCTGGTCGCCACACTGATCCACCTGCGGCACGACCTCCCACACTCTCTCCTTGCCCTGCTGTTCGGTGTCGACCGCTCCACCGTCACCCGCGCGATCGGAGAGATACGCAGGCTCCTGGCCGAGCGGGGATGCGCGGTCCCCGACCGCCCTGGCCTGCGGCTTCGAACCCTGGCGGACGTGTTCGCTTATGCCCAGGCCGAGGGCGTCGAGCTGCGGCTGGATGCCACCGAGGTCCAGGTCCGCAGGCCCCTGGCCGGCCGTGGCGGACGCCGTGCGTTCGTCTCGGGCAAGAAGAAGCAGAACACGATGAAGGCCACCGTCGTCGCCGACCGTCAAGGCCGAACGCTCTGGACCGACGCCCTGCGGCCGGGGCGGATGCACGATGCGACCGCCGCACGCAATGAGGGCATCGGCGTCTGCTTCCAGCACTTTCCGGACGTGGAAGTACTGCTGGACGACGGCTACCTCGGTCTCAGACGCGATCATCCTGGCCAGGCCATCACGCCACCCAGAAAGCCGAACAAGATCGCCCTCGCCCGCCCCGCCGGCAGTCGTGCCCGACCGCACCGAGGCGGCGGAGGAGAGGCAGTTGCTGCTCGCGACCGCCACCGCCCACCCGCTTAGCGGTCCCGGCATCGCTGAGCAGACCGGTCGCCCTCGCCTCCCAGCCCGACGGTGCCGGTCTCGAACAACAGCGGGCCCGCACGTACCAAGTACGTGCGGGCCCTCTTGCTGAAGAGATCAGACCTTCCAGGCCGGTCAGATCTGCAGGATCAGCGTCTCCACCTGGTCGAGCGACGTCACGCTGGCCCGGGCCGCGTCCCGCGCCTTCGACAGCTTCTCCATCCACTCGATCCGCTGATCGGCCGGCAGCGGATCCTCTCCGAGCTGGGCCCGCAGACGGCGTGCCTCCTCAAAGTCCGTCATCAGCGTGTGGGCGGAGTCCACGGCCCGCTGGTAACTCCCCTCGACGAGCTCGACACGGGCGGGCAGCTGCTGCCGCAGCGCGTCCAGCTGGTCTCGGGGGTCGACCCGCACCTCCTCGCGGGAGGTGCCGCCGTCGCCGGCACCAGCACTGTTCCCGGTGCCCATGGAAGTGCTG
This sequence comes from Streptomyces sp. NPDC059201, assembly GCF_042754585.1. Lineage (NCBI taxonomy): Bacteria > Bacillati > Actinomycetota > Actinomycetes > Kitasatosporales > Streptomycetaceae > Streptomyces > Streptomyces sp. NPDC059201. The sequence goes on along the minus strand of NZ_JBHZBB010000011.1, from coordinate 310,680 downwards.
GCGTCTCCTCCGGCCGGGGCCGGGCGGCCGAGCTCCACGGGGAACATCTCGTCGAACCACGCCTTGTCGGCGACGTAGCCGGTGGGCCGGCCCTCGATGTCCGGGGCGATCACCATGCCCGCGGTGATCGGCGTCCGGTCCTTCTCGCTCCAGTGCTGCTCGCCGTAGCAGACCATGGGCGTGCCGTCCTGCGCCTCGGGCGGCTGCGTCGCGTCCGGGTGCTCCAGCACGGCCTTCGCGAACGCCAGGAGAAGGGCCCGGCTGATGTTCGGGACGTTGCTCTGCGTGTACGCCAGGGTAAGAGCGGCGAGGGCACTGCTGGGGGTGCGGCGCACGCCCTTGCGCCCTTCGTTCGCCTCACTGCCCTGGCCGGGCGTGATGAACGGCTGCGGCGCGTGGATCAGCGCAGGCGCCATCCGCTGGACCAGGGCGGTCCAGGCGGTCGGGTCACCGGCCTCCGCCCCGAGGAACAGCTCCTTGAGCGGCCGGGGGTCCTGCCCGGCGCCCTCCTTGATCTCCGTCGTACCGAAGAAGCCCAGCGCGGAGAGGATGTTGCCCCGGTGCAGAAACAGCTGCGCGACAGCCGCGGACCACAGCCGCGTACGCGCCTCGGCCGTCTTCGCCCGGATCTGGCTCCACGCCGGCTCCTGCAGTGCGCACCGCACGATCGGCCAGAACCGCCCCGTGTCACGGACGGTCCGCCTGCTCGACTTCGGCGTCGTCTCGGGCGGGATCCCGGGAAACACGAGCGCGGTGATGGCCCGCACCGCGATGTCGCGCAGCACGACGGGCGAGACCTCCTCGCCGGCGGGGACGAGCGGCTCGAGCGGGTCGAGCGGCCCGTTGGCGGTCAGCGCGTCGCGCACGCCGGCCAGGTCGAGGAGGTCCGCACCTCGGGCGTTGGGGAACGCCCCGGCAAGGGCCGTGGCCAGGAGCGACGCACTGGCATAGGAGTCGACGAGCGTCGCGAACAGGGCGATCAGGCGCGCATCCTCGTCGTAGGGCTGAATGCCGCGCAGGTGGTCGTTGACGTTCAGCGTCCTCAGGACGTGTTCCAGCGCCTCCGGCCTGCTGCAGCCGATCACGATCTCCGCAGACACCGTGGCGATCTTCCCCGCCCGCAGCGACGGGTCGGTCAGCTCCGTTTCCGGGTGGGCAGCGTCATGGTTGAGCCGGGTGGAGATCCGGTTCAGGATCTCCCGCAGACTCAGCAGCAGCAGCCCGGGGTCGGCCTTCTCCTTCGGAAGGGACACCAGGGACTGGGGCAATCCCGTCACCAGGTGCTCCGGACGCACGCGGAAGACGTCCAGACGGGCCAGCGCCCGGTTGTTGCCGGTCACGGCGGCCAGCCGCCACGGCTTCGACACCGTGCCGTCGGAGCTGGTGATCTGCCACTGCTGAAGGACGTTCATGCCCTTGGAGAGCTGGCCCGCGTCCACCAGGGACTCCACCAGGTCGTACCCGCGGGTCCTGCCGGCACGCTCCAGGCTCTCGGCGGCGTAGCGCTGCAGGTGGAAGGCCACCGCGTACGGCTGCTCCGCCAGGACGAGCGCTGCCTTCGGCTCCCCCTCCTCCTCCGCGGAGCGGACCACGGGGCGCGGCCTCCGGTTACCCAGGGCAGCGAGGAGGACCTGACGCCTGTCCTCAAGCTCGGTCACGCGGCGAAGGGCGTCCTGGTGCTTCTGCGTGGCCGCCGCCAGCGCCTGCGCGGTGTACGGCTCGTCTCCCGGCGCGCGACGGCAAGCCTCCGCCTCCTTCTCGGCGGACTTCGCGGCCTTGGTGGCTTCCTCCAGCGCCGCCTCGGCGGCGACGAGGTCCTCGACGCGCTGGTTGGCCTCCGGGAGGGGCGGGGACCAGGCCGGGACAGTGCGGTCGTTGAGGTGCCACGGGGCAGCCGCGGCCCCGTGGATATCGCACATCAGCAGCAGCACCTGGTCGGTGCCGGCCTGCACGAGCCGGTGAGCAGTCTGCTTGAGAACCCTCTTGCCCCGCTGGGTGGAGATCAGGTTCTTGATCTCGGTGTCCGGGAGAGCGGTAGCGAGACCCTCGGTGATCGCCTGCCGGGGAGGCGGCACTACCTCCAGGGCGGCGCAGGTGTTCTCGACCGCGTCCGCGAGGCGCTCACCCCAGATGGTGGTGCCGATGTAGGGGTAGTCGCCGTCAGGCCGCTTCGTGGCCATGGTGTCGTCCTTCCACCCGGCCGTGCCGGGGCAAGCACAAGCCCCGTCTCTCGGGGACATGACACGCGCCCGAGCGCAAAGCCTCGTGCCGGCAAGACGTGAACCGGCACCCATGAACGGAGATGCGCGGAATTCCCTGCCCCGTACGGTCCACCTGCCAACGTCCGAAGAAGGATCAACCCGACAGCACCATGGGGCGCTTGGGAATCTCGCAGCTTGCTCCTGCTCCGCCGACGGCGGCATGAGGCGGACGCCGGTGATGAGCCACCGACGTGCACCGCCGAATGTGCCACCGGTCTCGGCGCCCCGGCGAGCCGAAACGGCAGAGTTCACTAGATCAGGTGAACGGCCCCCACGAAGCCTGAGTGCAGAGCGAGTTGAGGTAAGAACAGTGCGCCGGGAGTCAGGGCCGCCAAGGGCGCACCTCTCCCACCGTGCTCCCATCTCCCCGCCGACCACGCAGTACGCGAGCAGGGCCAGCCCGGCGACCGGAGTGCCCCATGGACAATGGCGTCGTGGCCTTGACCGGAGAGAAGTACGCCCAGCTCAACCAGAACGAGCCGACCTCGGACGACGCCGGCGGGGGACGCTGGATCGCGTGCGACGAGTCTGGATGGGATGGCGAGCAGCTCGTCGGCCGGCAGCGCCGTTTCCTTGTCTTCGCGTCCGTCGCCATCGACGACGCCGAGGCGGCCCCACTGATCGACACTCTGCGTAAGCAGGCCCGGATCCAGCAGGCCGGGGAGCTGAAGTTCCGCCTGTTCAAGGACCGCGAGGAGCGGTGGTCCCTGCTGAAGGATCTGTGGGGCCCCGCCTGCGCTCTGCACGAACGCTGCTCGGTGTACGTGGTCGACAAGGAGTACGCCGTGGCAGCGAAGGCGATCGATCTGCTGCTGGAGGAGAAAGCGCACGCCGAAGGGCGGAACCTGTACGCCGAGGGCAAGGCGCGCGCCATGGCTCGGACCCTGGCGCTCCAGGGACCGCGTGCCCTTCCGGGCGCGCTGTTCGATGCGCTGATGTCCTCGTTCGTGGCCCTGGCTTCCCAGCGCGCCCTGGGACGGGAGGAAGCCGCGTTGGGGGCGTTCTTCGCAGCGGTCGAACAGGCATGGGGCGCCTCGACGCGGCGGCCCGTAACTGAGGTGCTGGCCCAGGTGCGCTCCGCCCGGCCGTACGCAGCGGCCCTCCACCAGGAGGACTCCCCGTTCCCGTCGCTGGAGATGCTCATCCCTGCGGTCACTCAGACAGCCCGCCGATGGGGACACAGCCTCGGGCTCGTCAGTGTCCTCACCGATGAACAGCGCGTATTTACCGACGACGTCCTTCGCACGGTGCTGGAGTACGCCACCAGCCCGATAGGCATGACTCTCCTGACCCGCGAGAGGGGCGCCCCCGTGCACACCGTGCTCCGCGGCTCTTCCGCCGGCCACCCGTCCATCCAGCTGGCCGACCTGCTGGCGGGGGCCGCAGCGGCCGTGACCGAACGCCAAGTAGGCAACCCCTCCCCCGCCGCCGAGGGGCTGTGGCCGGTCATCGTGCCCTTGGTCGAACAGAGCTCGTTGATGCCCTACGACAACCCGGGCCGCCAACTCGCCGGGATCGAGACCCGCCGCACGCGGCGGTCCGGGTAGTACTCGCAGGGCAACCTGCCGAGATCCTCGTTCGGACCTTCAGGGCAACATGCGTGGCGAAAGGTAACTGAGAATCCCCGGTTAGCCTAACCGGGGATTCTCTCGATGATGGGTACTCCACCGCCACTTCCTGCCCGCCCGTCGAAAGGCCCCGACCGACAGAGATGCCGAAGGAACACGCCACCCCCGACCGCACTGCAATCACGCCCGGCCGGCCTTCACGCCGCCGCGTAACTGGCACGGAACAAGTCCTGGGCTTGCTCCAGGTCCTTCTCGCTCCGCAGGCGAACCTCCAAGTCACCTGTTCCGTGGTGCCCCACGCCCGTCACATTCCTGATGAAGCCAGGGACAAGGTCAACCTGGGCGGGGTCGAGGGACAGATACACGTGGACCTTGGTGCGCTGAGGAGGGCAAACGCTCGCGAAGTTCTGCAGCCGCCGATAAGCGCTGTAATGCTTGCGCTGCACCTTGGTGATCCCATCACCGAGGCCCAGAAGGACTTCGTCGATTGCAGCGGCCAGCTCCGCGATCCGCTGGTCCCCTGCCGGGGCGCCCCGATCCGCCTTTGAGTGCTGCTCCGCGCCACCCTGCGTAGGCAGCCCAGAGGCTGTGACCAGGGTCTCAAGCCCGAACAGATCCGCGCCGAAGAATCGGTAGCGGACGAGGTCGATACTGCGGCGATGCTCGCGTACGGCATGGAGGTCATAACGGGTGTAGTCGCCGGCGACACAGATCAGTCGAGGTCCGCTCCAGAGCACCTGGGCCGCCGCCGCTGCCCCGAGCTGTTCGCGGACCAGGTGCTCAAAATCGCTTCGGTGGTCCACGAGCCAATTCAAGTAGAAAAGTCCCTGGTTGATGACCTGTTGACTGAACCACTGGCGGAGTTTTCGCAGGTCAGTGACCTTGCGCTAGAGGCATCGTTGAGTTGGCCATGGAGGCATCGAGAGACCTGTCAGCCCTGACCGTCCCCTTGGTCGGAGAGCTGGTGGTCATGGCTGATCCCTGGGACCCCTACCGGCTCATCGACCCGGCTGGGCAGCCGGTCGAGGGAGCTGGCGCCTTCCTGCGGGATCTGCAGGGCGCGGGTCGTTCGGCGGCGACGGCCCGTTCCTACGGGATGGATCTGTTGCGCTGGTTCCGCTTCTTGTGGGCTGTCGAGGTGCCGTGGGACCGGGCGAGCCGGATCGAGGCGAGGGACTTCTCCCGCTGGCTTCAGATCGCCGGCCAGCCGAGGCGTCCGCACTGGCGGCGCCCGAGTGAGGCGGGTCGGTGGGCCGCGGGCGGGAAGCCGTACGCACCGTCGGTACGAGCGCACAGCGAGACGGTGCTGCGGACCTTCTACGACTTCCACCGCGACATCGGCACCGGACCGGTCCTCAACCCGTTCCCGCTGGACCGGTCACGTCGCGGCCGACGGGCTCACGCTCACCGCAACCCGATGGACCCGCCTCGCAACGAACGCACCGGGCTCTACCGGCCAAGAGTGCCCAAGAGGGTGCCCCGCAGTGTCCCTGATGAGGAGTTCAACGAGATCTTCGCCCGGCTCCCGTCGCACCGGGACCGCGCACTGGTCGCCTTCTACATCTCCACCGGCGCCCGGGCCAGCGAACTGCTCAGCACATGGCAGGCCGGCGTCGATCCGGGGCGCCAGCTGATCTCGGTGGTCCGCAAGGGCACTCGGGAAGTCCAGGAACTCCCCGCCTCGACCGACGCGTTCGTCTGGCTGCGGCTCTACCAGCTGGAGATGGACGACGCGATCCCGCGAGGGCGACGCCTTCCGCTGTGGTGGACCCTACGCTCGCCGTCGAGACCGCTGACCTACCACGCGGATCACCGCATGTTCGAGCGGGCGAACGCCAAGGCGGGGACGTCCGCGACGCTGCACGCGCTGCGGCACACCGCCGCCTACCGGATGTCCGAGGATCCCAGTCTGCCCCTCACCGATGTCCAATTCGTTCTTGGCCACGTCCAGTTGACCACGACACAGCTCTACCTCACGCCCCGCAAGGAGGTGGTGATCCGGCGACTGCTGGCCCACCACTCCGAACAGGCGCGGCAGGCAGCCGTCCGCATCGCACCGCCTCCCGCAGCCGACTACCGGCCGGAGAGCCTCGATGTGCTGTTCGGAGCCGGTGCTCGATGAGCACCATCTTGTCGGCGGACGCCGACCGCGCACTGGCTCTCGGAGTTTCACCTGGGCGCAACCGCGCAATGGCCGCCCAGAAACGCTTCCCCGCCCGGACCGTTCCTGACAGTTGGCCGGGCACCGAGCGCTCGCGCGCCGAGGCGGCCCGACTGCTGTCTCGTCCGCCTTACACGCTGGAGAACGCCGGCAGCGAACTGCACCACAAGCATGGCATCGTCATGGTGCTGGACTGGCTGGAAGACCAGCCCGGGCAGACCTGGCAGGAACGGTGGCAGGCCAGCGGTATCGAGCAGGCCGGCGCCGCCTGGCGGCCGGTGATCAATCAGTGGCTTCACGAGCGCGGCCTGAAGGCAGCCTGGCGCATGCCAGTGGTGGGCCGGGCCCTGACAACGTTGATCAGCGCTGAGCTCCTGCGGCCGTCGGTGGAGTGGCTGGCCGCCGGCGCCAGCCGCCAAGGAGTGTTGGTCCGCTCCATGGCACACAGCCGTGATCCGCGCGGATTTGAGCGCCTGCGCGAGCTGGGCGCTCAGGTCCAGGGCGTGAGCCCGGGCGCTGTCAGCACGACGCTCTGCCGCAGCGCCCTCATCCTCGCGGCGAAGGGCGGCAGGCTGGCCGACATCACCGTCGGTGATGTCCTGGAACTTCTTGTGATCCAAGCCGTAGTGCTCAAGCGGGCGATGGCGGGGACCGAGGTATTTTACCGCCTGCTGCACCAGTTCGGGGCCCTCGGGGAGGGCGCCCCGCAGAATCTGCGCGAGGTCCGTAACCTGGGACAGCGGACACCGGAGGAGCTGATCGACCGCTACGGGCTGATCTGCCGTCCCATCCGTGACCTGCTGGTGGACTACCTGCGGGAACGCCAGCCCGCGCTGGACTACAACAGTCTGAGGTCCCTCTCCTACCACCTCGGCAAGTGTTTCTGGCAGGACATCGAGCACCATCATCCCGATGCCGACAGCCTCCGCCTCGCCTCGGACGTCATCGGGCAGTGGAAGCAGAGGATCCGCACCAAGGACAAGACCGTCACCGGTCCCGACGGCCGGCGCACGAGCGCAAAGGTCGAGAGGCTCAATCACCGGGACACGCTCACCCAGGTGCGGGCCTTCTACCTCGATATCGCTCAGTGGGCCCTGGAAGATCCCGGCCGCTGGGGCCCGTGGGTGGCACCGAGCCCGGTGAGGGCTGACGAGTTGGAGCACCGCAAACTACAACGACGACGCAAGGCGCGGATGGACGCCCGCACCCGTGAGCGCCTGCCGGTGCTGCCGATTCTTGTCCGCTCGGTCGACCAGCTTCGCAGGGACGCTGCCGCGGAATTGGAAGCCGCCCGACACACCAGCCCCGGCGAGGTGTTCACCGCAGCCGGTCAGCAACTCGTACGCGCCGTGGTTCCGCACGGAACGGCCGGCCGGATCTGGGCCGAGGACCCGGACACCGGCAAACGCCGCGATCTGGGACTCGAGGACGAGCGAGCCTTCTGGACCTGGGCCGTGGTCGAGGTCCTGCGGGCCACCGGCATCCGCATCGAGGAACTACTCGAACTCAGCCACCACAGTTTGGTCCAATACCGGCTGCCCACCACCGGTGAACTCGTCCCCCTCCTTCAGATCGTCCCGTCGAAGACGGACACCGAGCGGCTGCTGCTGGTCAGCCCCGAGCTCGCCGACATCCTGAGCGCGATCATCTGCCGAGCCCGAGACAGCTCCGGGGCCGTTCCCCTGGTCCGTTCCTACGACCGCCGCGAATGCGAGTGGCAGGCGCCAGCCCCGTTGCTGTTTCAACGACGCATCTCCGGCGAGGACCGCGCATTCACCGAGGAGACCGTCCGCACCATGCTGGACCAGGCCCTCATCACCACGGGCCTGACCAATACCACCGGCGACCCACTGCGCTACACACCGCACGACTTCCGCCGCCTGTTCATCACCGACGCCATCCTCAGCGGACTGCCACCGCACATTGCCCAGGTCATCGCAGGCCACCAGGACATCAACGTCACCCTTGGTTACAAGGCCGTCTATCCCGAAGAAGCGATCCAGGCACATATGGCCTTCCTGACCCGCCGCCGATCCATCCGCCCAAGCGAGGAATACCGCGTCCCCACCGATGATGAATGGCAGGAATTCCTGGGACATTTCGAGCGGCGCAAGGTTTCCATCGGTGCCTGCGGCCGCGCGTTCGGCACCCCCTGCATCCACGAACACGCCTGCGTGCGCTGCCCGATGCTCTGGCCCGACCCCACCCAACGCGACCGGATGGTCGAGATCCGCGACAACCTAATCGCTGGTATCGCCGAGGCCGAGCGCGAAGGCTGGCTCGGAGAAGTCGAGGGGCTCCAGGTCAGCCTCGCCGGGGCAGAAGACAAACTCGCTCAACTCGATCGCCGCCGCGGCCACCACACCGTTGTCGACCTCGGGATCCCCACTCGGCCGCCAGCTACCAGTCCCGCGACCAGCACCTCGTGAAGGTAAAATGATCAGAGGATATCCGTGGTCGCCGAGAAGCTGTGCCGCCTACACTCCAGCCCATGCGCAGTGTGTTCGTGTTCCCCACAGTTGAGCGAGCTGAGACCGTCGCCTTACTCGATCGGCACCTTCCCCAGCAGCGCGATCCATGGACTCTGGACGGCAACCTCTACATCGAGATCGACGATGAGCAGACCGGCTACCTCTTCTACTGCTGGGATCCCGACGACGTGGCGGCCATCGAAGCGGCCGTCGGATACCACCCCACCTGGGCTGTGCAGATCGACATCTCCGGGCGGATAGATGGCACCGCAGAGATCCACCAACTGACCGCGCTGCTGCTTGAGCACGGAGGCGTGGCGATCGACGACTACTCCGCCCACCCCTGGACCTTGCAGGAAATCGAGACCGGAGCAGTGAACGAAGGTCTGCACTTCTTCGACTTTCGCGCCTACCACGAACTCAACCGCGGGCAAGCACATTCCTGACTGATCGGCACTCGAGGTCAAGTTCAGAGAAGACTCCCGGGTCCAGCCCCCGCTTGTACTCGACAACGACAGGTGCACCATTCCTGTCCAGCCCGAGCGAGTCGATTCGACCGGCGTGGACCGGCCCCGTGCCGTACTCGGACGCAAGAAAAGTCACACCAAGCAGTGTCTGCATATTGACCTCGAAGAACCGCTGCACGCATGCCTCTGTAGCAGCGAGCCGCGAAGTAACCTCACTGGCCCCGCGACTCGTCGCATGAAACAACCGCAGTCCCAACACCCCCTCCATTAGACCATCGTCAACGCGAAGCGCCCCTCATCTATTTCCTCACGAAGGACTCGTTTCGCAAGGACGTGCTTCAAAGAGTGGATTCCGCTCGGGGCTTCGCGCCACCAAGGGGCAGCAGCACCGCAACGCCAGTGGACTGGCTCGCCAGGGGCTGTGCCTGGAACCTCTGACACCACGCACCGAGCACACACGCTGGCCATGCACCGACTACGCAAGCCAGCCGTGACTCGACTGCCGGCCCCACAGAGGACCGCCAACGCACCTACACCTGCCCTCAGTGAATCCCGAAGCATTTCCAGATTACCCAAAAGCCATTGGAGCATTCGAATTGCACGAGATAAATTGCGCACCCAAGGAATCCGATTACAGCCTTGCTCACATTCGTGCCACATGGAATGGAACAGGCAGCGTGGCGGAAGCATCCCGGGCATTTGGTTTCTCGCGCGCGACCGGCTACGAGTTGATTCGACGGGGCGCGTTTCCCTGTCGCGTGCTACGCATCGGGCGCACCACGCGCGTCGTCACCGCGTCCCTGCTTCGTGTGCTCGAAAGCGGGGAGCCCGAGTACAACACCGGGCCGGTCTGTGTCTGAACTGAGGGCGCTTGGCATCTTCGATCGGAACGGCGCCGCGGTTATCGCCGGCAGAGAGCGGAACGAGGCCGTAGCCCGGGAGCGCCCTGCGGTTGGCATGACTTGGCGAAGCCTCCGTCATGGTCAACCATAACGAAGCCCCGGCTCGGGGGATCCCGGCCGGGGCTTCGCGTGTCACGTGGTGTCACAGTCTCTGCGAAGTGAGGCGGACTGAGCGCCGCGCACCGCGCAGTTTTCGCACTGCATCGACTGTGTGGACTGTCCTGGAAGGGTCCTACGACCTGATCATGTGGAACGCGTAGTCGACCGCGCAGTTCCCGTCCGCCTTCTCCATCCAGGCATCCAGACCAGCCCTGAGTGCCTGCCCCTTCGCCTGCACCGCGAAATCCACGATCGTCGTCGTCCCGCCCCACGCCGCCGCCCGCGTTCCCGTCTCGAACGTGTCCGACGCGAACGTGCCACCGAAAGGCAGCTCCATATGCGTATGCGCGTCCACCCCGCCCGGGATCACGTACTTCTGCGACGCGTCGATCACCCGGTCCGCGGTCCACTCCTGCGTCCCCGGCGCCGCCAGCGCCACCACCCGGCCATGCTCGATCAGCACATCCGCGTGCACCTCGTCCGCGGCCGTGATCACAAGACCGCCGGTAATCAGAGTCCGAGTCATACCCCAGCCATCCCTTCACGCCGACCACCGAACAGGCCACCACCGGCACAGGCCGAGGCCACGCCCTCGCCCGCCGGCCCCCTCACGCCGCCACCTCGCACGACACACGGCCTACTCCGCCAGAAAACCCCTGGTCACGCGACCGAACGAAACCCTTGGCGTACCTCGCGTTGCACCAGGCGAAGTCACCGAGGCCGCCGGGCTTGCCGTCGGCGTCACTGCGGAAGGAGGCGGCGTCAGCGACGTTGGCGGGGCTCTGCTCGGCGGCGTCCCCGACGTCGTTGCCCCACTCGCTTAATCCCGGAACGACAGCTCAGCAGCGTCCGTCCGGGCGTGAATCGGGGTTCGTGCCATGCACGCACTAAAACAGGTCGACGCCCGAAGAGCCGGGATCGGAAGAACCCTCAGGGCAGCGACACTTCACGGCGAATCCGAGAGTGGCCACTCACGTGCGCGGTCATCGGTACGACGTGGTTTCTGCGCTGGGACCTGAGGACAGGCCGCTGGGAAGTGCCCACCGCAGATTGAGGGCGCAGAACATAGCACGGAGTCTCCGGTTAGGCGAACCGGGGAATCTGCGGATGATTACTGAACAGATGCCAAAGGCCAGTGCCGAACCTGAGGCACGCGAAAGTTCAAGCCTCGGGCGCAACATCGGCGGTGCGTTCTCCGTTCGCGAACGACCCCGCCCCTCACTGGACTTCCGCGCCGATCCGTCTAGTCTTCCGTACTCCCAGGAACCCGATCACCCTTGCCCCCCGATCCCATTCCCCCCAGGCCCTGCACCGCGCCATCCTCCGATCAAGCAGCCTCCGTGCGATCTGCGCACGACTGTGAGATGCCCCTGAACGATCCCCGTCCGCTACTTCTCACCAGCGGGTGGTACTCAACCAAGGAGCTTGCCATCCATCTCAGTGTCGACGCTTCGACATTGCGCCGATGGCGTAGCGCTCAGCCGCCGCAAGGTCCTCCCTTCATCTCGGTGTCGGAGCGCGTCGTCATCTACAGCGTGACCGACGTCGAGGATTGGCTGCATAGCCGCCGCACTGCCCCCAACCGGAAGGCTAGATGACCCGCATAGAAACCGTTCCCATAGGCGTGCGGCTCTCAACAGACATCGAATACAGACCCAGCAGGGCAAATCCGTATCGCGCACGTGTCCGCTGGTTCGATCCCATCACCAAACGCCGGAAGTCCCTGTCCGAGGGAAAGGACAGTGAGGACGAGGCGCAGGAGTGGATCCAGTCCATCATGGAGGCCGCCGAAGCGGGACTCGCTCCCTCGACGGCCACGATGCAGCTCTCCACCTACGGTGACTCCAACATGGAACTGGCATTGCGTGGGCTTGAATTGAAGACGCGCGATCCCTATCTCTCGGGATGGAGGCTCCGCGTCGTGCCTTCGCTGGGACATCTGCCCGTCCGAATGATCACGAATGGTGCGGTCGACCGCACCGTACAGAACTGGATCGCCGACGAGCACGGCCTGTCGACCGTCAAGAACACCCTCGCCGTCCTGGTCTGCGTCATGGAACAGGCGGTTCGTGACGGCATCATCAAGATCAACCCAGCTCGCGTCACAGGCTGGCAGAAGCTCTACAAGCAGGCCGAGGACGAGCTCCTCGACCCGCGGGCGCTTGCCCTGCCGAACTGGGAAGCCCTGGTCGAGCTGGCCGGCGCACTCGTTGCCGCCTCCTACGGCGAATACCGGGGCTGGGGCGAGGTCGTCCTGTTCGCCGCCTGTACGGCCGCGCGCATCGGTGAGGTCTCTGGCTGCCGTGTCGGGGACATCAACACGACCAACTGGATCTGGACCGTCCGGCGCCAGACCACCCCCGCTCCTGGCGGCCTCGTCGACAAGGGAACGAAGGGCAAACGGGCCCGCCAGGTCCCCATCATCGAGGAGATCCGCCCCCTCGTCGCCCAGCGCATCCTGGCCGCCGGCCCCGATCCCGACGCGCGCATGTTCACCGGCCCCCGGGGCGGCCGTATCTCCACCGCCGTCCTGCGCGACGCGACCCACTGGGACGACGTCGTCCTGAAGCTCGGTTACGAACACCTGCGCCGCCACGACCTCCGCCACACCGGTCTGACCTGGCTCGCCGACGCCGGCGTCCAGGTACACGTCCTGCGAAAGATCGCCGGCCACGGTTCACTCACCACCACGCAGCGGTACCTGCACCCCGACGTACACAAGATCACCGCGGCCGGCGCCGCGCTGTCGGCACACCTGACCGCACTCCGTGCGCCGCGGTCCCTGCCGAGCCCGATCGTGGTCGCGCGCTGACCGGTCAAGGCCGTTGGTCCCCAACTGGTCCCCACGAACGAGACAGAGGCCGTTTCAGATTGCTCTGAAACGGCCCCTGATCTGCGACTTCGAAAAGTCGGGACGACAGGATTTGAACCTGCGACCCCTTGACCCCCAGTCAAGTGCGCTACCAAGCTGCGCCACGTCCCGTTGCCCGTCTGACCTGGGGTTTCCCCCGGCCTGGCGTGCAAGAGAACCATACCGCACTTCCGCTGGTGGTCACGAACCGCTTTTCGGGCGTCACGGTGGGCGTCGCAGCGGCGCCACGGCGGGCGCCACAGGGCAGTGGCATATGTCAGTGGCATAGGGCATCGGCATGTGGCGGAAAGACGACCCTCCGTGAGGGGGTTCCGACGGAGCGTATAGCTCCAGAACACGCAAAACACATCCGGAAGTGATCGTCAATAGCACCTGTTTCGGACAAATACCGAGGCGATATTGATCCACCCCGGAAAGATCAACACCATGAACGGGTCGGCCTGTTCGGGACGGGACCACCGCCGATGCACCACCTGCTCGGACCACGCCGGGCAGGCGTTTCGCAGGGAGGTACTCGTATGGACAGCTACTTCAGCAGCCGGCTCCATCATCGGCTACGGGAGACGGTCCGTGGCTTCGCGGAACGGGAGGTGAGGCCCCGGATAGACGAGATGGAAGCCTCCCGGACGGTTCACCACGAGCTGTCCCGGCTCATCGCCGAGCAGGGCTGGTTGGGCGCGACGATCAGCCCCGAGTACGGCGGCATGGGTGCGGGACACCTGGCCAAGACGATCATCATCGAGGAGCTGTCCCGGGTCAGCGGCGCCATGGGCGCCATGGTCCAGGCGTCCCAGCTGGGCACCGCCAAGATCGTCCACTTCGGCTCCGACGCCCAGCGCAAGACCTGGCTCCCCCGGGTCGCCTCGGGCGAGTGCCTGCCGACCATCGCCGTGACCGAGCCGGAGTCCGGCGGCCACGTGCTGGGCATGGCGGCGAGCGCGGTACGGGACGGCGACGACTACATCCTCAACGGCAGCAAGGTCTACGTCGGAAACAGCCACGTCGGCGACCTGCACGGCGTCGTCGTCAGGACCGGCCCCGGGTCGAAGGGGCTCACCGCCTTCCTCGTCGAGTCCGACCGCCCGGGCTTCCGGCTCGGGCCGCAGCAGCCCGCCATGGGACTGCACGGCTTCAGCTTCGGCGAGCTGATCTTCGAGGACTGCCGGGTGCCGGCCGCCAACCGGCTGGGCGACGAGGGCGACGGTCTGGCCGTCGCGTACTCCTCCAGCGTGCTCTACGGGCGGGCCAACCTCACCGCCGTCTCGCTCGGGATCCACACCGCGATCCTGGAGGAGACCACCCGCTTCGCCACCGAGCGGATCCGCTACGGCAAGCCGCTCTCCGAGCTGCCCACGGTGAAGCTCAAGCTGGGCCAGATGCAGTCCCGGCTGATGACCGCCCGGCTCGCCGCGTACCACGCGGTGCACCTGCTCGACCAGGGCATGTCCTGCGACACCGAGCTGATGAACGCGAAGCTGGTGAACGTCGAGTCGGCCATCGACTCGGGTCGCAACGCCATGGAGATCCACGCCGCCGCCGGTCTCTTCACCGACCGGTCCATCGAGCGCTACCTCCGCGACGCGCACCACATCTTCGCGCCGGCCGGCACCTCCGACATCCAGCTCCTCCGGCTGGGCGAGGTCGCCCTCGGCCAGGACAAGGGCAGCTGGTCGGAGCGGCTCTCCGAGCTGGTCCGCACCCCGGACCTGGAGCCCGCCTCCGCGTGACGGGACGGGTGAGGGCCCGTACGGCATGCCGTACGGGCCCTCACCACCGCGCGGACGCGGGTCAGAACATGTTGTCCTCACGGCGGTGGATCTGCTCGACCAGCTCCGCCGCCATCGCCTTGATGGTCTCCAGTCCTGACCGGCCCCACGGCCGCACGTCGGTGTCGACCACGCAGATCGTGCCGAGCGCCACGCCGGTGCGGTCGATCAGCGGCGCGCCCATGTACGACCGGATGCCGATCTCGTCGACGACCGGGTTGCCCGCGAAGCGCGGGTAGTCGCAGACGTCCTCCAGGACGAGCGCCTTCCGCCGCACCACGACGTGCGGGCAGTAGCCGTGGTCGCGCGCCATGAACCGCCCGACGCCGCCCGAACCGGCCGCCGTCGCGCCCAGGTCGCTGCCCGAGTGGGAGCCGCCCGGGGTGTGCAGGCCGGCGAAGAACTGCCGGTTCTCGTCGATGAAGTTGACCATCGAGAACGGGGCGCCCGTCACCTCGGCGAGCCGGTGCGCGAACTCGTCGAAGGCCGGCTCCGGGCGCTCCCCCAGGCCGAGTTCGCGCAGCCGCCGGACCCGGTCCGGGGCCTCCTTGTCGATGGGGGTCAGGAGGAGGTGACCGGTCGGGTCGTAGGTCATGACGTGACTCCGAAGCTCGGCTCGCTGGCCGGTGTCGAGTTGAGGAGGTGCTGGACGAGGGTCAGCAGGGTGCTGATGGCGGAGCTGGAGATCCGGGCGTCGCAGAGGACGACCGGCACCGCGGCGTCGAGGTCGAGCGCCTGCCGGATCTCGTCCGGGTCGTAGCGGAAGGCGCCGTCGAACTCGTTGACCGCCACGACGAAGGCGATGCCACGGCGTTCGAAGAAGTCGATGGCGGAAAAACACTCCTGGAGACGCCGGGTGTCGGCGAGGACGACCGCGCCCAGCGCGCCCTCGGACAGCTCGTCCCACATGAACCAGAACCGCTCCTGGCCCGGGGTGCCGAAGAGATAGAGGACGTTGCGGTCGTCGAGGGTGATCCGGCCGAAGTCCATCGCCACGGTGGTCGTGGACTTGCTCTCCACGCCCTCCAGGCTGTCGGTGGCGGCGCTGACGGAGGTCAGCAGCTCCTCCGTGCTGAGCGGTTCGATCTCGCTGACCGCGCCGACGAAGGTGGTCTTGCCCACGCCGAAGCCGCCCGCCACCAGGATCTTCAGCGCGGTGGGAAAGGGATCGGCCGGGAAACCGTCATGGCGTTCAGAGCCGCTGTCGTAGGCCATCGAGCACTGCCTCCAGCAAGGAACGGTCGGATGGGTTGGCGTGGAAGCGCGGGGCGCGCGCGGTGAGGGCACCGCAGTCCACGAGGTCGGAGAGGAGGACCTTGGTGACGACGGCCGGGAGCCTTAAGTGCGCCGCGATCTCGGCCACCGAGGTAGGCCCGTCGCACAGCCGGAGGGCCAGGCTGTGCTCGGGGCCCATGTGCGCCTGCGGGCCGGATCCGGTCGCCATCACCAGGGAGAGCAGGTCGAGCGAGGCGGTGGGCTTGGTCCGGCCGCCACTCACGGTGTACGGGCGGATCAGCCGGCCGGCCGCGTCGTCGAGCCAGGGCCCTTCCTGCGGAGGAGACACGTTCACTGACCGGCGCCACCCGCCGCTGCGGCCGCCTGGCGGGCGGGCGTCACCAGGTACGGACGGACGCTCTTGACCAGCATCGCCATCTCGTAGCCGAGGACGGCGGCGTCGGCCTCGCGTCCTGCGAGGACGGCCAGGCAGGTGCCGGATCCGGCGGTGGAGACGAAGAGCAGGGTGGAGTCGAGCTCCACGACGACCTGCCGGACCTCGCCGCCGTCGCCGAACCGGACGCCGGCGCTGCGGCCGAGCGAGTAGAGCCCGGAGGCGAGGGCCGCCATGTGGTCGGCCGCGTCGGGGTCGAGTCCGTGGACGGATTTCACCAGGCCGTCGGAGGAGAGCAGGACCGCGCTGCGGGTGTACGGGACCCGCTGGACCAGACCGCTCAGCAGCCAGTCGAGATCCGAGGAATGGCCGGTCGGCACATTGCTCGCCATCGTGTATCTACTCCTTGTGAGCGTCGCCGTGACGCAGCGACTCCTGGGGGGTGGGCTGGGATTCGGCGAGGCCGATCCCACGCTGGAACGCGGCCATCAGGCCGGGGTCGTGCAGGGCGTGCTCCTCGCCGTGGCGGGCCTGCGGCTCGTCGCGCAGCTGCGGGACGAGGTGTTCCTGGGCGCGCCGCTTCGGCAGATCGGGACGGGCGGGCGCCTGTGCCCGGGGTGCCGGCGGGGCCGGCGGTGCGGAGGAGCCATAGCCCGCGGGGACGGCGGGCGCGGGGGACGCGGCCGGCGCCACGGGGGCGGGGGGCTGGTAGGGGTACGCGGCCGGGGCCGGCGCTTCCGTCGGTACGGAGACGGGGGCGGCGGCCGGGGCGCCGAAGGGGCCGGGGGCGGGCGTGGGCCCGGGGGCCGGGGCCATGGCGGGCGGGAGCGGCGCGGAGGGGGCGTCGGGCCGGGGGTTCGGCTGGGGCGCCTGCGGCGGCTGCGGTGCCTGCTGTGGCTGCGGTGCCTGCTGCGGCGGGGTGTGCCGCGGCGGGGCCTGCTGCGCGGGGATGTGCGACTGCGGGGCCTGCTGCGGGGTGCCGCCGCCGGTGACCGCGGCGGTCTGCCGCTCGTGTTGGGCGAGGCCCTCCGGGTCGGCGCCGAGGAGGCCCTGCGGGAGGACGAGGACGGCCTGGATCCCGCCGTAGATGTTCGACTGGAGGCGGACGGCGATGCCGTGGCGCCGGGCCAGCGCGGAGACGACGAAGAGGCCGATGCGGCCGTCCTGGAGCAGATGGGCGACGTTGACCTGGTCGGGGTCGGCGAGCAGGGCGTTCATCTTGCTCTGCTCGGCGACGGGCATGCCGAGTCCGCGGTCCTCGACCTCGATGGCGAGGCCGGCGGTGACGTACTGGGCGCGCAGCAGCACGGTGGTGTGCGGCGCGGAGAAGACCGTGGCGTTCTCGACGAGTTCGGCGAGGAGGTGGATGACGTCGGCGACGGCGTGGCCGCGCAGGGTGCCGTCGATCGGCGGGACCAGCTTGACCCGCGGGTACTGCTCGACCTCGGCGATGGAGGAGCGGAGCACCTCGGTCATGGTGACCGGGTTCGACCACTGGCGGCGGGAGATCGCGCCGCCGAGGACGGCGAGGTTCTCGGCGTGGCGGCGGATGCGGGTGGCCAGGTGGTCGACGTGGAAGAGGCCCTTGAGCAGCTCGGGGTCCTCGACCTCGTTCTCCAGTTCGTCGAGGAGCTGGATCTCGCGGTGGACGAGGGACTGGAGCCGTCGGGCGAGGTTCACGAAGACCTCGACCTTCTGCTCGTCGCCGACGCTGCTGGAGAGCCGGGACGCCTGGACGACGGCGGCGACGGCGACCTCGTGGGAGCGGGTGAGCTCGGCGCCGAGCCGGTCGAACTCGTCGCCGCCCGTGGTGACGGGGAGGGCGGGCCGGGGGGCCAGGTCCTCGCCGCGGCGCAGCTGTTCGACGACCGTGCGCAGTTCGCCCTGGGCCTGGGTGGCCTCGCGGCGGAGCGCGGCGGCGCGGTCGAGCACGGCCCGGGCGACGCGGTCGGCGCCGAGCGCCGCGGCGGTCACCGAGGCGATGGTGAGGGCGGCGGCTCCGGTGAGCGCGGCCCACAGGCCGGCGGTCGGGGTGGTGCCGGTGGAGCGGAGGGTGAAGAGGACGGCGGCGGCGCCGCCGAGGGCGACCGCGACGGCGGGGAGGACCGAGGTGCGCAACAGCTGGGGGCGTATGCGGACTTCGGCGGGGGTGGCCGTCGCGGACCTGGCCGGAGGGGTGCCGGTGGACGTGGTGCGGGCGCCCGATCGGCCGTGCCGCCCGCCCTCGCGGCGGTCGGACCGCGGGGCGGGTGCGCGAAGTTGTGACATGGGAGTCCTTGGTACGTGCCCGGGATTGCGGCGTACTGAGGGGTACTTGGGGGTACTCGTGGGCTGGGGGTCTGCGGGGGAGGCTGCGGGTGGGACGGCAGGTGCGATGAGCCTACCGATGATCACCGACCACTCACTGTAGTCGTCAACCGTTCATGTGTGGTGTTCAGTTGGCAAACTTGCCCGTAGACCTGCGGAGTCTGCTACCGGCGGCGGTATGCGTGGCTGATATCGATTGGCCGAAAGTCGCCCAACCGTCAAGAGAGTTGCCGCGAGCGGAACCGTACGAAAGAGGGCGGAGACGCCAATTGACCTCCTTCCTCTGCGGAAACGCGCCCGGTCCGCGCCCGACCGGAATCCCCGGAAGAGGACCGAACCGGCTTCCTCAGGCCATACTTGTGACACAGCGTCACCGGGTTCGAGTGCGACACCGGCGCCTGCCGGCGCCTGCCGGGGTCGGCTCCGGCCATAACCGTCGGTAAGACCGGAACCGGCCACACCGACGGGGCCCGTCAGCGGGTACGGAGGGCGGATGCCGCCCGCCCGGCTCCGGCGAGCAGCGGGAGGAGGACGCATCCGGCCAGCGCGAGGACGGCTCCGCCGAGCAGCGAGAGCCGCAGGCCGGAAAGCGACAGGGCCTCCCCCGGCGCGAGGCCGCCGGCGAGGAGGAGGGCCGCGAGGCCGAACGCGACGCCGAACTGCTGGGTGGTCACGAGCAGTCCGCCCGACACCCCGTGCTCGTCGGGCCGCAGGACGGCCGCGGCGGCGACCGCCGAGACGACACCCACGAGGACCAGCCCGAACCCCGTCAGACAGCTGCCCACCACGACGAAGCCCCAGGCCCCCGCCCCGAGGGGCGTCAGCGCGAGGACCGCCATGCCCGCGGCGACGGCCCCCAGACCGCACCCGTACGCCCGGACGGCTCCGAGACGGGCATGGAGCGGCCCCGCCACCCGCGCGCCGAGGGCAGCCGCGGCGGCGTCGGGAAGGAGCATCAGCCCGGTGGCCGACTGGGACCACCCGAGCGGCCCCTGCATGAGCACGGTGACGAAGAAGACCATGGACCCCCCGGCGGCAGGCGCCCAGGCACCGGCGAGATTCGCCAGCCGGACGGGCGGCCGGGCCAGCAGTCCCGGCGGGATCAACGGCTCGACGGGCTCGCGCCCGTCGCGCGCCCGCCTGTCGTGCGGTCGCCCGCCGTTCAGCCGGGCCCGCAGGGCGAGGGCGCAGGCCGTGCCGGCGGCCAGGATCAGGGTCGTCACCGGCCATCCGCCGACCGACTCCGGGGAGAGGGCCGCGGTCGCGGCGACGACGCAGGCGGCGAGGAGGAGAGCGCTCGCCGTGTCCGGGCGGCCCGTTCCGGCGCCCGCGCGGTGTTCGGGGACCCAGCGGGTGACCATCAGAAGGGCGGTGGCGGCCAGGAGGGCGCAGGCGGCGAAGATCGCGGGCCAGCCCAGGGCCTCGGTGATCACCCCGCCGAGGACGGCTCCGCAGGCGAAGCCCAGGGACGCGCCCGCTCCCCACCAGCCGAGCGCGAGCGCGCGGTCGCGGGGCGAGGGAAGCGAGGTGATCAGGGCGAGGGCGGCGGGCGTGGCGAAGGCCGCCGCCGCGCCCTGGGCGATCCGGAGCGCGACCAGGGCCGCGAAGCCGGGTGCGCCGGCGGCCGCCAGGGAGGCGAGGGTGAAGGCCCCGAGTCCCCAGAGGAGCAGTCGGCGCGGGCCGAGGACGTCGGCGAAGCGGCCCGCGCAGAGCAGGAGGGAGCCGTACGCGAGGGCGTACCCGGAGAGCACCCATTGCAGCCCCTGCGCGCTCACCCGGAAGTCCTGCCCGATCGCCGGCAGCGCGACGTTCGCGATGGAGAACTCCAGGGCCACCAGCAGCTGTACGGAGGAGAGGGCGACGACGCGGCGCCAGGGGCGGTCGCCGGAGGTCATCCGGCGCTACCGGTTCCCGGGTCGCGCGGGAACACGGGCAGGTGGACGAGCGAGACGATCGACGGGCGCGGGTCGCCCTCGGTGGCGACGGCGAGGGTCTGCGCCACGGTCCCGCGCGCCGCGGCGACCAGGGACTCCAGGGCCAGGAGGGTGCCGCCGCTGCTGACCACCTCGTCGACGAGGGCGACCCGGCGGCCGGCGATGAGGGCGGCGTCCGCGTCGTCGAGGATCAGCTCCTGCTCGCCGGGGGTGCCGATGCTGCGGACCGGGACCCGGATCGGCTCGACCATGTGCGGGCGGAGCTTCTTGCGGGCGACGGCGCAGGGCAGGCCGGTGCGCTGGGCGAGGAGGTGGGCGAGGAGGATGCCGCCGGACTCCGGGCCGAGGATGACCTCCGCGCCGGAGTCGAGGCGCTCGGCGAGCACGGTGACGGCCTTCTCCAGGAGGGGCAGGTCGCCATACAGCTTGAGGAAGGCGATGGAGACCTCGTCGCCCACGGGGACGATGGGGAGGTCGCGGCGCAGACCGCCGATGTCGATGGTGTGGACGGACATGGTGCTGCTCCTGATCGGGAGGGAGGGGCTTCCAGGGAGGAGGGGGGCTTCCTGGGGGGGGGGAAGGGGGTGGCCTCAGGCCGGGTAGGGGCGGGGCTGGGCGGCCAGGGCGGTGCGGAGTTCGGCGAGGCGGTTGAGGCGGGGCGAGCGGTGCGGGAAGACGGTGCTGCCGAGGACGAGCAGGTCGGCCCCGGCCTCCGTCATGCCCGGCGCGGTGGCCGGGCCCATCGCGCCGTCGACCTCGATCTCCCGGATCGCCCCGCTGTCGCGCAGGGCCGACGCGGCCGCGACGGTGGCGCGGGTCTCGGGCCGGAAGGGGCGGCCCGCGCCGCCGGGTTCGACGCTCATGACCGTGAGGCGGTGCGGCCGCAGGTCGTGGACGAGGGCGCGCGAGATCGTCTCGCCGGGGTCGACGGCGAGGCCGACGGCCGTGCCCCGGGCCGCCGCGTCGCGCAGCGCCGCGCCGGTCCCGTCCGCCGCGCCGGTGAGCGACCGCTGGTGGACGGTGACGGTCGTCGCGCCGCGCGCCGCCGCCTCCCGTACGGCCGCCGCGGGGTCCACGAGCATGATGTGGACGTCGATCGGCAGGTCGCAGGCGTCCCGCAGGTCGCTGATCGTCTCCAGGGGCAGGCCGAGTCCGCCGCCGAAGGCGGGCTCGACCAGGTCGACGTGGAGGCGGGTGACGCCGAGGCCGTACAGCGCCTCGACATGGCTGCCGATACGGGTCTGGTCGAGGCAGACCACGGAGATGGCCAGCTCGGGGCAGGGGGCGGCGGCTTTGGCGCCCACCTGCTCAGCGGTGAGTGTCATGAAGGGGCTTCCGTTCGGGCCCCGCCGGCGGGGCCGGGGGCTTGCGTTCGGGCGTTCGGTCCTGTTTCCGTTCCGGCTGACCTGCGGGCGTTCGGTCCGGTGGTCCTGCCGGCTTTCGGACCGGGGGCGGGAGGGGCGCCGTGGTGCCGAGCCAGTCGGTGAGGGCGGGGGCCAGCCAGGGCATCGCGGGGCTGACGGTGAGGCCGGGGACGTCCGGCCGGTGGCCCGCCGCGTCGGTGGTGTGGACCCCGCGCAGCACGCCCGTACCGAGCAGGCGCTCCAGCCGGCGGGTGCCCGGCGCGGTGAGCCGGAGGTGGGTGGCGACGACGTCCATCGCGACGTCCGGATCGCGGGCGCGCAGGGCGGCGGCGACCTGCTCCACCGTCGCCGCGCTGGTGATCAGGTCGTCGACGACGACCGCGTGCCGGACCGGACCGGCGCCGCGGGGCGCGTGCAGGGCGACGGTGACTGTCTCGGGGCCGGTACGGCGCTTGTCCGCGACCAGCAGCGGGAGTTCGAGCGCGGAGGCGAGCGCCCCGACCTGTCCTGCGGCGCCCGCGTCGGGGGCCACCAGCACCGTCCCGTCGCGCAGCAGGGGGCGTATCAGGCCGGTCCTGAGGCCGTCCGCGGGGAGGAAGGCGAGCCGGGTGCGGGTCCGCGCGAAGAGCTCCTGGAGGAGGTCCTCGGCCCCGGAGGCGAGCGAGACGATGGCGTCGAGGCCGGCGGCGGCGGAGAGGTCGGCGAGCAGGCCGGCCATCACAGGCCGCCGCTCGCCGGGCACCCGCCGGTCGTGGCGCGCGTAGGCGAGGTGCGGGAGGAGGGCGATGACGCGGGTGGCGCCGTGCTCGCGGTAGCACCGGGCGGTGGCGAGCAGGCTCATGAGCGAGAGGTCGGAGGGGGTGCCCGCGCCGGTGACGGACTGGCAGATCACGACCGTGCGCCCGGCCGGGTCCTCGGGGAGGTCGACGCACAACTCGCCGTCGGGGAAGGTCCCGTCGGGCGCATGATGGGCCGTCACCGACCAGCCGGCCCGGCGCAGGGCGGTGTCGAGGGCGGTGGGGTGGCCGGGGAAGGCGGTGGTGAAGTCCCGGCAGTAGGCGACCACGACGGCGGGGCGGCTCACCCGACCGCCTCCACGCCCGCACCGGCCTCCGCACCCGCACCGGCCTCCACGCCCCCACCACTGCCGTCGGCGTCCGGCACCACCATGCGCAGCGCGTGCGTGATGTCGTCGCCGTCATAGTGGTACGCCGCCAACTCCCGCAGGTTCGGCGTGGAGTTGACGGCGACGGTACGCGTCAGCGTGCGGAACAGCGGGACGTCGGAGTCCGCGTCCCCGAAGGCGACGACCTCGTCCACGGCGAGCCCGAGCCGCCGCCGGAGGCGGTCCACGATGAGCGGCTTGTCCTCCGGATCGAGGATGTCGGTCGGGTAGGTCGAGGCGAAGACGTGGTCGAAGCCGTCGAAGAGCTCGGCGAAGGGCAGCGGCGACATGGTGATCAGGCAGGTGACGACGGAGCGGGCCCGTAAGAGGGCCAGCGTCTCCGGGATTCCGCCGATCTTGGGGCAGCCGGCGAAGGCGGTCGGGTAGAGACCGGCTCCGGCGCGTTCCCAGGAGGTCAGGCAGTGGTCGGCGAAGGCGGTGCTGTCGATCAGTCCTTCGCGGTACTCCCGCTCCAGGCGTTCGACCGTCGCCACGTCCCCCGCGGCGAGCCCGATCTGGCGGCACGCGGTGGTGCCGGGGATCAGGGTCCCGTCCATGTCGAAGACGGCGAGTCCCGGCCAACCCGCGGCCGGCCGGCGGGTGTCCGGGTCGAGGGGTGTCATCAGTCGGCCTCCTCACGCCGCCGAGAAGAGGTGCGGCAGGCTGCGGTGGTGGGCGAGGGCGTCGAGCAGCTCCCCCGGGTCGGACGAGATGGCGATGTTGTCCAGATACTGCCGCCGGACGAAGCCCTCCTCGACGGCGTGCCGGACGTAGGCCAGCAGCGGCTGGAAGTAGCCGTCGACGTCGAGGAGTCCGCAGGGCTTGCCGTGCAGGCCCAACTGGGCCCAGGTGAGCACCTCGAAGAGCTCGTCGAACGTGCCGAAGCCGCCGGGCAGGGCGACGAAGGCGTCGCCGAGCTCGATCATCCTGGCCTTGCGCGCGTGCATGCCGGGCACGACGTCGAGCCGGGTGAGACCGGGATGGGCGACCTCGTGGGCCACGAGGTGTTCCGGGATGACGCCGATGACGGGGGCGCCTCCGGCCAGGGCCGCGTCGGCCAGCGTGCCCATGAGACCGCCGCCGGCCCCGCCGTAGACGAGCCCCAGGCCGAGGGTGGCGATTCGGCCACCGAAGTCCGCGGCGGCGTCGGCGTAAGAGGGCCGAAGTCCGGACGAAGCTCCGCAGTACACCGTGATGTGACGCACGAGGAATCCTGTTCTGAGTAGTACAGGTGGAACGGAATCGAATTTCGGACAGATGGCGCGTCCGAAGCGTCGCGGAAAGCGGCGACGATCATTTCTCCGGGGCCGCCGAACACGCTTCGGCGAGGAATGGATCCGGACACTCCGCGATCGTTTCCGGCCGATCGAGGGCTGGTTTACGCGGGGTCCGTCTGGCTCAGTCATACGTACGAGCAGGTCGGACTGTAGCGCACATCCGTAACGCTCTGTCCAGTGCAAATCCCAGTCTTGTCACGCAGTCATGCGTATGACTACTGTGACGCCCGCTTGCCCCGGGGCATTCCGGTCCTGGGGCTTATCGCGCTGCGCTACGTGAGTTCGACCATTCGTCTCTTCCGACGGGAAGGTTCCACGTGAGTCAGTCTGTCCAGCTTCTTGTCGACGCCCTGCTCGTGATCGGCTTCGGGGTCCAGCATTCCGGCCTCGCCACACTCCGGGTCAAACGCGTCGTCAAAGCGAAAACCGGTATAGAACCCTTGGCCTGGCGTTCCGTCGAATCCCTGGCGAACGTCGTCTACATCCTGGCCGCCGCGGCCCTCTGGCAGCACACGGACACGGTGGTCTGGGAGCTCTCGGGCTCCGCCATGGTGATCATGTACGCGCTCGCCGTGGCGTCCTGGCTCTGGTACTGGCAGCTGCACCTCTTCGAGTACGACTGCGGTCTGGCCTTCGGCTCGACGACCCTGGTCTCCGAGGCCGCCGGTGCCGGCCGGCCGAAGATAACCAACTGGAAGGTCGGCAGCCGCCGTTGGATACGGTTCCCCGTCCACACGGCGTTCTTCGGCATGTTCTTCCTGCTGCCCACGATGACCACCGACCTGCTCGTCCTGGCCATCGTCGTCAACGTCTACAACGTGGTCGGCAGCATCCTCTACGACAAGCGCCTCATCAAGACCGCCGGTGAGCCCTACCTGCGCTACCTCGACGTCACCGGTCTGATCTTCCCGCCGGTCTACCGTGCCCCCAAGGGCGCGGGCGACATGCCGATGCCGG
This sequence comes from Streptomyces sp. NPDC059201, assembly GCF_042754585.1. Classification (NCBI taxonomy): domain Bacteria; kingdom Bacillati; phylum Actinomycetota; class Actinomycetes; order Kitasatosporales; family Streptomycetaceae; genus Streptomyces; species Streptomyces sp. NPDC059201. The sequence goes on along the minus strand of NZ_JBHZBB010000011.1, from coordinate 285,500 downwards.
CCCCGTCGCACTGGCGCAAGCCCTCGATGCACCTGCCCGGTCTGGTCGTCGGCCTCGGGCTCGGCGCGCTCTACCACGTCCTCCTCGGCCCGACGGCCATCACCCCGATGGACATGCTCAAGGCGGGCGGCGCGGGCCTGCTGGGCGCCGTCGTCACCGGCCTGCTGCTCGGCGCGATCCTGAAGCCCAGGGCCGCCGACTGGGCGCAGCAGCAGACCGACCTCTCGACCACCGTGGCCCTCAACGCCGCGACCGGTGTGGTGACATGGGCGACGATCGGCTGGATCCAGACGGGTCAGGCGCCGTCGTTCGCGGCCTTCCTGCCGCTGTGGTTCATCGTCCAGTACCTGGGCCACGTCTTCGCCTTCCTCGCCGGCCGCCGCAAGTGGACGGTCTCGCTCGCCGACGACGCGACCGCCGGTGCGCACGCCGACGCGGCCGCACCGGCCGCCTCTCCGGCCTCCACTCCGGCCGCCGCGCCGGAGAAGCCCCGGATCGGCGTCACCGCGCGGACGAACACCGCGGGGGGCATCAGTTGACGGACACTCTCGTCTCCCCCGGGCAGCTGCCCCAGGAGCGGACCCGGAGCCTGGACATCCCGCTCCGCCGCCCCACGGGTCAGCACCCCTACTGGCACCGGGACGAACCCGTCCTGGCCGTCGCCCGCGTCGACCCTGGCTACAGCGGCCTGATCGAGCACTTCCCGGCCGGCTGGAGCCACCTCGTCCGGGCCAAGTCCCTCCTCGACGGCGTCGCCGCCCTGGACGTGCCGGCCCTCGGCGGCCCGGACGGGGAGCGCGAGCAGAGCGCCTCCCTCGTGCGGGCGGCGGCCGGTGAATTCCGCGCCTTCGCGGCGGCGGAGAGCGCCCCCGGCACCGAGGTCGCGGTCCTGCACGCGCGGGACGCGGCGCGGCGTCTGGACGCGTACGCCCTGACGGGTGCCTGGGAACCGGGCGTCGTCCGGGAGCCCGAGCCCCGCGCGCCGTGGCTGTACTGCGGCCCCATCGCGAGCTGGGCCATGCGCACGGCGGACCGTTCCATCGGCCTCCTGGTGGCCGCGCCGGCCGCCGAGGACCTCCAGGCCGAGGTGGACGTCGTCACCCTCCACACGGACCGGGTCGCCGAGCGCGTCGGCCAGGTCCTGGGCGGCGAGGTCCGCCCGGCCCAGCCCGTCCAGCCTGCGATGCACGTGCTGCACCTGCTGCTCGGCGGCGGCGAATCGGCCCTCGGGCACAAGAACTTCGCGCACTTCTTCCCGCTGGAGGCGGAGGGGGCCCAGGTCCTGGGGCGCGAGTTCACGGTGGTCTTCGCCAACATCCACCAGGCCCGTCTCCGGCACTGCTCCCTGCGGCTCTTCGAGGAGATCCAGGGGCGGGAGGCCGAGACCCGTCCGGACGGACTCCTGCGCGCCTCGCTGCGCTGGTTCCGCGGCCACGACCTGGCGCACTTCTGGCGCCGGACGACGGTGACCGGCGAGGGCACGCCCGCCGAGGGGCTCACACCCTTCGAGCGGATGTCGCTGGAGGAGACGTACGCGGACATCCTCGGACTGGTCTCCGCCCTGCTGTTCGTCTCCGACCTGCACCTGTCGGAGGCGTACCGGGCCGAGATGTACCGCTACCTCTCCCGCCGGCACCACCACTTCGCCGACACCGCCGCGGCGGTCCTCACGGCGGGCTGGCTGCGCCGGAACGACGTGCCGCTGGAGCCGGAGGCGGGCGTCCGCTGGCTCCAGGCGGGGCTGCCCGCGCTGGAGGAGCTGGCCCGGGTGCTGCACCGCACGCTGTGGGAGGGGGACGGATCGGCCCTGCCGGCGCTGCGCTCCGCCCTCGCCGCCGGAGGCGCGTACCAGCACCACCGCGCCGACGCCTTCCGGCTGCTGCCCACCGATCTCTCGTACACCTTCGGCTGAAAGACACCATGAAACAGCGCACTGTCATCATCTCGGGCGCCTCGTCCGGCATCGGGCTCGCCACGGCGCGCCGGTTCGCCGCGGCGGGCGACCGCGTGGTCAACCTCGATCTGACCGCTCCGGCCGACGGGGACGCCGTCGGTGAGTGGATCAAGGCCGACGTCACCGACTGGAGCGGGCTGCGGGCCGTCGTCGACGGGGTCCGCGCCTCGTACGGCTCGATCGACGTCGTCGTCGCCAACGCCGGTATCAGCATCCGGCGTTCGTTCACCGACATGACGGAGGACGAGGTCCGGTCCCTGCTCGACATCAACCTCATGGGCGTCATGGCGCTGTGGCAGGCCGCGGCCCGCCACATGATCGAGGCGAAGAGCGGGGTGCTGCTGGCCACGGCCTCCACCAACGCCTCGGCCGGCTACCCCTATTACGCCGACTACAACGCGTCCAAGGCCGCGGTGCTCGCGCTCGCCCGCAGCGTCGCCCTGGAGCTGGCTCCCCACGTCCGCACCGCCTGCGTGAGCCCCGGCTACGTGATGACGCCCATGCAGCGGGCCGAGTACACGGACGAGATGTTCGCCGAGGTCAACGCGAAGATCCCGGCGGGGCGGCACGCCGACCCCTCGGAGGTCGCCGAGGCGTTCTACTTCCTCGCCTCCGACGGCGCCCGCTTCGTCACCGGCCAGCAACTCGTCGTGGACGGCGGCGAACTCGCCGGCGGCACGGCCTCGTCCCACGGAACCGTCTTCAACTGAGGGGAGCACCCGACATGCAGAACGATCTCGTCCTGAGCCGCCACGGCGGCGGCTGCGGCACCCTGATCACCGCGGAGAACGGCCGGGCACTGGACAGCCTGGACCGCGGGTGGCTCCTGGAGGAGCTCGCCCGCTCCGGCCACCTGGTGCTGCGCGGCTTCGCCCCGTCGATCGACCAGTTCAACGCGCTGGTGAACACGGTCTGCACGCGCACGACCCTGGACCCCGCGCGGGAGTTCAGCGAGGGCACCACCGTCCAGAAGGTCGACCTCGGCACGGACGCCGTCGGGCTCCACACGGAGCACGGCACCAACCCGCTGACGCCGGACGTCACCTGGTTCATGTGCGAGAGCGCGGCGCGCGCCGGCTCGCAGACCACGGTCTGCGACGGCTACGACGTGTGGGACCGGCTGGCCCCGGAGACCCGCGAGCTGTTCGAGCGTCAGGACATCGTGTACTCCCGCAACATCGCGGAGCACGCGTGGCGCGCGCTGGCGTCCAGCCTCCTGAACGGCTCCAAGCCGGACGAGGAGATCACCGTCGGCGACCTGATCGGGCTGGCCGCGCTCTTCGGCGAGGACAAGCTGCGGATCCGGGCCAACGAGGACGGCTCGATCCACTACGTCTACAAGGTGGCGGCGGCGCATCCGACGCTCTTCGGCGAGCGCCTCGCCTTCGCCAACAGCATCCTCGGGCCCTCGTACCACTACGAGAAGCCGCGGATCGCCTTCGCGGACGACACCGAGCTCCCCCAGGAGGTGCTGGCCGACATCGAGAAGGTGACGGCGGAGCTGACCGAGAACATCGAGTGGCAGGACGGCGACGTCGCCATCGTCGACAACACCCGTGTCATGCACGGGCGTCGGGCCATCGAGGACGCGGGCCGCCGAAAGATCTACGTCGCCCTGGGCTACGTGGACGACCGGCGCTGACCGGCCGGCGCCGGGGCCGTGCCACAGGGCACGGCCCCGGCCGCTCGGCACCCCCCACACCCCCCACACCCCGCCCCTCCCCCACCTCCCCCGCGTCCGAAAGGAGCCCGTCATCTCTACGTCCCACGCCACCCACAGCCTCGGCGTGCTGCGCGCCGCGTCACCGGACAAGCTGCCGCTGTACCGCCTGAAGGACGGCTGGTCCTACCTCCGCTGGAGCGACACCTCGAAGTTCTCCGAGGAGTTCCAGTCCACCGTCTTCTCCCTCCTCGTGGAGATCTCGACCAAGGCGTTCGGCGCCGACATGACGCCGTACTGGCGTGACCGCAGGGCGGGCCGCTTCTTCGAGAAGATCACCACGTTCTGCCTGCTCGTCGACCCGCTGGGCAACGTCAGCGGCTGGACCGGCTACCACCGCCGGGTCTTCGGCAACGCCCACTGCCTCTACCTCGACTCCAGCGGCGTGCTGCCCGACTCGCAGGGCGGAGGCCTGATGGGCCACATCCACTCCAAGATGATCATCCAGGAGTGTCTGCGCTACGCGCCCCGCCCGGTCCACCTGCTCGCCCGCACCGAGAGCCCGGTGGTCTACCGGCTGCTGCGCAACGGCTGCGGCGCCGACAACATCTGGCCCTCGCCGCACAACGAGGTCAGCCGCGAGGTGTCGCTGATCGGCGTGGACGCGGCCGAATGGCTGGGCCAGAGCGAGAAGTTCGACCGCGCGAGCCTGAAGATCGTGGGCGCGTACGACAACCTCGACGCGCTCTACGGCGACCTGCCGACCTGCGGCGAGCCCGGCATCGACACGTTCTTCCGGGAGAACCTCCGCCCGGAGGACGCCTACATCGTGGTCGCCCGCGCCGAACTGCCGCGCATCGCCCGCGAATGGGCCCGCCGCGAGGTGCGGGCCGCCCGCGCCCGCCGCGCCCGCACCGCGGGCCGGCGTCCGGCCGGCGCGGCCGGGGGTCGCTGACATGACGTCACAGGACTTCTCCGCGGACACGCTCGCCGAGCGGGCCAAGACCGTGCTCGCACCGCTCGGCACGGGCTACCTCGACGAGATCGAGCGGCTGTACGTCGACCTCCACCGGCACCCCGAGCTGTCCGGCCAGGAGGAGCGGACGGCCGGGATCGCGGCGGACTCGCTGCGCGCGGCCGGATACGAGGTGACCACCGGGATCGGCGGCCACGGCGTGGCGGGGCTGTTGCGCAACGGCGAGGGACCGGTCGTCCTGCTCCGCGCCGACATGGACGCCCTGCCGGTCCGCGAGGCGACCGGCCTGGCGTACGCGAGCACGAGCGAGGCCGTCGACGGCGAGGGCGCCACGGTGCCGGTCGCCCACGCCTGCGGGCACGACGCCCACCTCGGCGCCCTGCTCGCGACGGCCACTCTCCTGGCCCGGTCCCAGGACTCCTGGAGCGGCACGGTGCTGGCCGTCGCTCAGCCCGCGGAGGAGACCGGGGACGGCGCCGCGGCGATGCTCGACGACGGGCTGTACGCCAAGGTGGCCAAGCCCGACGTGGCGCTGGCCCAGCACGTCGTACCGCTTCCGGCGGGCATCGTCGGGCACCGTACGGGTCCCATGATGGCCGCCTCCGCCGTCGTACGGGTCCGTGTCCACGGGCGCGGCGGCCACAGCTCGGCGCCGCAGGCCACGGTCGACCCCGTCGTCATCGCCGCGCACATCGTGACCCGCCTCCAGACCATCGTCGCGCGGGAGACCGACCCGGCGGACTGCGCGGTGGTCAGCGTCGGGTACCTGCACGCCGGCACCAAGGCGAACATCATCCCGGAGACCGCCGAGCTCGGCATCAGCGTGCGCTGCTACGACAACGCGCTCCAGGTCCGGCTGCTCGACGCGATCCGCCGCATCGCGGCGGCCGAGGCGGCGGCCTCCGGGGCGCCGCGTCCGCCGGAGGTCACGGTCACCGAGGGCGTCCCGGTCAACGACAACTCCGCGGAGCACACCGAGACGGTCAGGGCGGCGCACCTGGCCCACTTCGGCGAGGGCCGCGTGGTGCCGATGCCGCTGCTCGCCGCCAGCGAGGACTTCCCCTACTTCGGGGCCGCGGGCGCCGGGCCGCACTACGACGGCGACGCGGTGCCGACCGTCTACTGGGTCGTCGGCAGCGCGTCGCTCGACGCGTGGCTCGCGGCGCCGGGCGACACTCCTCAGGAGAAGGTGAAGAGCCTTCCCGTCAACCACTCCCCGCAGTTCGCGCCCGATCCCCGGCCGACCCTGCACACCGCCTCGGAGGCCCTGGTGACGGCGGCCCTCGCGTACCTGACCGGAACCACCAGCCAAGGACTCTGATGTCGACGAAAACCACCCAGAAGATCGGCTTCCGGGAGGCCACCGCCCTCGGCGTGGGGGGCATCATCGGTGCGGGCATCTTCGTGCTCAGCGGCACCGCCAGCGGCATCGCCGGTCCGGCGGTGGTCGTCTCGTTCGGCATCGCGTTCGTCGCGTCGCTGATCCTCAGCCTCTGCTACGCCGAACTCAGCTCCATGCACGACGACTCGGGCGGCCCGTACGCCTACGCCAAGCGCCATCTGCCGCCGTTCGTGGCGACGGTGGTGGGCTGGGCGAACTGGGGCGCCTGGATGTGCGCCAGCTCGTACGTGGGCATCGGCGTGGGCAGTTATCTGCACCTGCTCGTGCCGTCGCTGAGCCAGCCGGTGGCCTCGACGCTGGTGATCGCCGTCTTCACCGGCCTCAACCTGCTCGGCATCCGCTTCTCGGGGAAGGTGCAATTCGTCGCGCTGGTCCTCACCGTGCTCGTGCTGCTCGGCTTCATCGCGCTGGGCGCCACGCACGTGGACACCGCCCTGTACACGCCGTTCATGCCGCACGGCATGAGCGGCGTGCTCCAGGCGGCGCTGATCGGCTTCCTCGCCCTGACCGGCTGGGACGCCATCGTCGTGTCGGCGGAGGAGATCACCGAGCCTCGGCGGACGATCCCCCTGTCGATCCTGACGAGCCTCGGCATCTCCTTCATCCTGTACGCGGGACTGCTGCTGATCGAGAACGGCATCATCCGCTGGGACCGGCTCGGCGCCTCGGAGACCCCGGTCGTCGACGTCAGCCGGGTCTTCTTCGGCACGCACGGCCCGTTCGTCGTCAACTGCATCGTGCTCATCGCGCTGTTGGCGGCGGTCAACGCCAATCTGATCGTGATCTCGCGCTCGTCGATGGTGCTCGCCCGGGACCGGCTCGCCCCCCGCTTCCTGGAGTCCACGGCGACGAGCCGGCAGGTGCCGGTCATCGCCATCGTCTGCGCGGGCATCGCGCAGGTGGTGATGTCCACGGCGGGGAATCTGCGCTTCGCGGTCTCGGCCACCGGATTCCTCTACACCCTCACCTTCATCACCTCGATCGTGGCGCTGTTCATCGCCCGCCGGCGCGGACTCACCGCCTCGTTCAAAACCCCGCTGTACCCGGTCGTACCGGCGCTCGCCCTGCTGCTCTGCTTCGTCTTCATCACCTCCGCGGGCACCCTGGGCATCCTCACCGGCATCGGCTGGATCCTCCTCGGCCTGCTGGTCGCCCGCTGGACGAAGCGCTCCAAGGGCGACGCGGTCCCCGGCCCGGAGGCGGTCCGGGACGACGAGGTGCCGGCCGAACGCGGAAGCGTCTGAGAAGGCGACGGCCCATGAGCCCCTTACCGATCGAGGCCGAGGCCGAGCACGCCACCGGCCTCGTCATGCCGCCATAGCTGTGGGCCACCGGCTTCTTCTCGTCCGACGCCTCCGCGCGTACCGCCGAGCCCCTGGAAGGGCCGGCGGTACGGCCGTTCGAGATCCACTCGGAGCCGTACGAGATCCACTCGGAGCCGTCCGTGTGACGACGCCGTCCTCCTCCGCCCCTGTCCCGAGACTCCTTGCCGGGTGGCCGATCCGATGACCGCAGAGACCCATGTCCACTCGCTCGACCTCCAGTTGGATATCACGCTCCCCCACCGGCGGGGCCGCAGCGACCAGTTGACCTCCGCGCTGCGGCAGGCCATCGAGAGCGGGCGGCTGCCTCCGGGCGCCCGGCTGCCGTCCACGCGCGGCGTCGCGTCCGATCTCGGGCTGGCCCGCGGCACGGTCATCAGCGCCTACCAGCGGCTCGTCGCCGAGGGGCTCCTGGAGACGGCGCACGGCTCGGGCACCCGGGTCGCCTCGGCCCCGCCGCGCGCCGCCGCGCCCTCCGCCGCCCGGCAGCCGGGCGACGGCGCCGCCGCCTGGCGCTGGGACCTGCGGCCGGGGCTGCCGGACATGACCCTGTTCCCCCGCGTGGCCTGGGTGCGGTCCACCCAGCGCGTCCTCGTGAAGGCGCCGGCCGGGGCGCTCGACTACGGCGATCCGCGGGGGCAGCCGGAGCTGCGCCGCGCCCTCGCCGACTATCTCGGGCGCAGCCGCGGGGTGGTGACCCATCCGGACCGGATCATCGTCTGTCACGGCTTCACCCAGGCCCTCGGGCTGGTCGCGGGCGTGCTGGCCGAGCGGGGCGTGGGCACGGTGTCGGTGGAGGACCCCTGCTATCCGCTGTTCCGCGAGGTCGTACGGCTCGCGGGGCTCCGTGCCCACCCGGTGGGCGTGGACGGGCGGGGGCTGCTGCCGTCGGGGTTACGGGGCGGCGCCGTCGTCGTGACCCCGATCCACCAGTACCCGCTGGGCGCCGCCCTCGCCGAGGACCGCCGCAGGGAGCTGGTGGCGTGGGCCGAGAAGGCCGGCGCCGTGATCGTCGAGGACGACTACGACGGCGAGTTCCAGTACGGGCGGCGCCGGCTGGGCGCCCTCCAGGCGCTGGCGCCGCACCGCGTCCTCTACGCGGGGACGACGAGCAAGACGCTCGCGCCCGGGCTGCGCCTCGCCTGGCTCGCCGTGCCCCCGGCGTGGGTGGAGCCGATCACCGCCGCCAAGCGCGTCGCGGACCAGCACTCGGCCGCGCTGACCCAGATGATCTTCACGGACCTGCTGCGCTCGGGGACGTACGACCGCCACATCAGGAAGTGCCGCAACCACTACCGCGAGCGCCGTGACCGGCTCGGCGCGATGCTGGCCCGCGAGGCGCCCTCGGCGCGCCTGGTCGGCGAGGACGCCGGGCTGCACACCCTCGTACGGTGGGACGCCGACGGCCCCTCCGAACGCGACGTCCTGCTCGCCGCCCGCCGGGAGTCCCTGGCGCTGACGGGCCTGAGCCCCTACTGGGGAACCCCCGGCCCGCACCCGCCCGGCCTGGTGGTCGGCTACGGCACCCCTCCCCAGCACGGCTACGCGGGCGCCCTGGCGGCACTGGCCCGCACGCTCCGACGCGGTTTCCAGGACTGATCGCTTCCGGATCCCCGGCCCGCCGGGAGGCTTCGCCTAACACCTCGCCGAGCACCTCGCAGGGACGCTTCCGAAAAGACTTCCTCAGCCCTCCCGTATTTCTTCTCCGCGGAATTCCCCCGGGCGATTTCCCGGGCTTTCCCGACCCCGAAGGAATACGCGCCCGCCGAATGGACCACCTGGTCGCGGCCTCGCTGAACCACTCGCCCGACGCGAAACGAATGACGACTATCATCGACAAGCTCGCTCAAGGCGAGACAAGTCCACAAGGTCTCACAAAGGGGGCCGAAGCGGTAAAATTGCGTGTTTTCGATGATTTGTACATCTGCGTTCTGGATGGATGAGAGTGAATGAGAGAAAGTGAAGCCCCCCGCCCGGTGACCGCCGCCGACGTCGCCCGGGTCGCGGGGGTCTCCCAGTCCACCGTCTCCCTCGTACTCAACGGCAAATGGCACGGCCGGGTACGCGAGGAGACCGCGCACCGCGTGAAGCTGACGTCCGACAGCCTCGGCTACCGGATCAACCAGGCGGCCCGCACCCTGCGCCTGGGCGGCACCGGCACGGTCCTGCTGGTCGTGCCCACCCTGGAGAACCCGGTCTTCGCCGCCGTCCACGCGGGCGCCGCGCGCGCCGGGGCCGAACACGGCCTCGGCGTCGTCGTCTTCCCGCTCGGCTCTGAGGACGGCTGCGGTCCGTTCCCCGTCCCCAAACAGTCGATCGACGGAGTCCTCGCCTGCTCGATGCCGGCCGACGACGTCGCCGGACTCTCCACCGGGCTCCCGCTGGTGATCCTCGACGACACCCCGTACGGCCACGCCCCGACCGTCGGCATGGACGTCGGCGACGGCATGGCCCAGGCCCTGGCCCATCTTGTCGCCCTGGGCCACCGCCGCATCGTCCACGCCCGGGCCACCCGCCCCACCTGGACGTTCACCCGGCGGACGGAGGTCCTGAACCAGGCGCTCCTCGGTCACCCCGAGGTCGTGAAGCTGGACATCCCCGTCACCTTCAGCCCCCTGGAGGTCCGCGACCGGGTGACCCGGGCGCTCACCGGCCCCTTCGAACCGACCGCCGTCATCTGCGACGACGACAACATCGCCACCGGCGTCTGCCACGCGGCCCGCGCCCTCGGTCTGACCGTCGGCGAGGACCTGTCCGTCGTGGGCTTCAACGACCTCCCGGTCGCCTCCCTCCTCGCCCCCACGCTCACCACGGTGCGCCTCCCGCTCACCGACCTGGGCTTCCGGGGCATCGAGATGTTCATGGCGCTGGCCGCGGGCGAGACCCCCGCCTCCGTGGTCCTCCCGACGGAGCTCGTCGTACGGGAGTCGACGGTACCGCCCCGCCTCACCGCGTAACCCTCCGCGAGGCCGCCGGCCGCACCCGGCCCCCTCCGGACCGCACCACCCCGCGCACGCGCCCCGGGTCCGCGGCGGACGAGGGCCCACCAGGCCCGAACCGCACCCCCCTCACCCGGCCCGCGAGCGCAGAGCCACCCCCCACTTCACACCCCCCACTTCACCCCCCACACACCCGCACGTCGTCGACGCCGGCCGCGAGCCGCCGACCGCCGTGGGGGCATCACGCGTGCCCCGCTGCCATCCTGGTGCCATGAACACCGAAGACCCCTCCCTCCGCCCGCTGCTCGTCGTGGACGGAGCCAACGTCGTGGGCTCCGTGCCCGACGGCTGGTGGCGCGACCGCCGCGGGGCCGCCGAGCGGCTGCGGGACCGCCTCGCCGCGCACGGCGGGCCGGCCGACGGGCCGTGGCCGGGGCCGTACGAGCTCGTGCTGGTCGTCGAGGGGCGCGCGCGGGGCGTGGAGTCCGTGCCGGGCGTGCGCGTGGAGGAGGCCGCCGGCAGCGGCGACGACCTCATCGCCGCACTCGCGCGCGAGGCCCACGACCGGCCGTGCCTGGTGATCACGGCCGACCGCGAACTGCGCCGCCGCGTCGAGGAGACGGGCGCCCACTGCGCGGGACCCCGCAGCCTCCCCGGGGCGACCGGCCGCCCCTAGAGGGGCGGAGCGGCTGGTCCCGCGCGGGGCGCGTCAGTGGCGCTCGGGCAGGTCCCGCTCGGCCGGCAGCGGGGCGACGTCAGCGCCCGGCGCGGCGGAGGCCGTACGCGCGCCCGGCGTGCCGGAGGCCGTACGGGCCGTCGGCGCGGCGGCCGGCGCGGCGGTCGGCTTCGGGCCGCAGAAGGCCGCCTCCAGCGTGCCGCCGAGCGCCGTGTTGGCGGCGCCGCGGTTCGAGGTGTTCGCGACCGCCGACAGGCTGCGCCGCCCGTCGCGGGTCGAGAAGGCGTACGTGTAGTAGCCCTGCACGGTGCCGGTGTGGCCGAACACCTGCGCGCCGCAGGACAGGTCGTACCGGCGCAGACCGAGCCCGTAGAAACGGGTCTGGGTGGTGTCGGTCGGCGTGACCGTCGTCATCTCCGCCAGCATCGCCGGGGAGAGCAGCCGGCCGCGCATCAGCGCGCTGGTGAAGGTGTTCAGGTCGGCGGGGCTGGAGATGACGGCACCGGCCGACTGCGCCCAGGAGACGGTCTGTTCGGTCGAGTCCACCAGCGGCTCACCCGCCGCGTCCGGGTGCAGGTAGCCGCGCACCCGCAGTCCCTTGATACGGGTGTCGGGGTGGACGTACGACGTGTCGCGCAGCTTCAGCGGCTTGAAGATGCGGCGCTCGTAAGCCCGTTCCACCGGCCGTCCGGTGAGCTCCTCGATGAGCATGCCGACGACCACGAAGTTCGCGTTCGAGTAGCGGTACGCGACACCCGGCTCGGTGGTGCGCGGCTCGCTCAGCGACAGGTCGACCAGCTCCTGGTAGCCGAACACCCGGTTCCGCACGCCCTCGAAGCCCGGGACGGTGTCGGCGAACATCGCGTTCGTGTAGTCCGCGAGACCGCTGCGGTGGGAGAGGAGGTGCCGGACCGTGATCCGGTCGTCGGGCAGCAGGCCCGGCAGGTACCGGTTGACCGGCTCGTCGAGCACCAGCCGCCCCTCGTCGACCAGTTGGAGCAGCACGACCGTGGAGAAGGTCTTGCTGACACTGCCGATCCGGAAGCGGGCGTGGATGTCCATCGGCGCGCCCGAGGCACGGTCGCGGACGCCGACGGTCAGGCTCTCGACCCCGCCGGGGCCGGAGAACCGGGCCATCGCGCCCGGAGCGCCGTTGGCCATGGCCGAGTTCAGGGCGGCGGTGATCCCGGCCAGGTCCGGGGCGGGCGTCTCGGGGACGGTAGGGGAAGAGGAGGAAGAAGGGAGGGGCGCGGCGCTCGCGGTCGCGGCGGGTGCGAGTCCGGCCGCGAGCGCGGCGATCAGGGTGGCGGCTGCGCCGGCGGTCAGGCGGCGGTGGGAGGTCAGGGACACGGCGAATCCTCGGCTGCTCACGTGGTGTTCGGCGCGGCACACGCCCACCGTGGCCGCGGGGCCCGGGCACACGTGCCGACGATGCCGGCCGTGCCCCCGTGCCTACCGATCATGAGGGTCCGGAGCGCCGAAGGGTTCCAGGCGCGGGGGCGCGTCCGGAAGTTCCCACCCCTGGGGAGGCCGGAAGGGGCCTTCCCACACCGGGAAAGCCCCTCCTCGACCGGTCTTCCTCAGAAGCCGAAGCCCTGCCGTCCGCCGGCCGTAAGGCCCTGCGGTGCCGGGAGCGGGAGCCGCAGCGCGTCCCCGGCCCGCTGGGGCGTGGCCCGGCAGGTCTGGTCGGCGGCGGGCAGCCGGCCCGTCGTCAGGTAGGCGGTGGCGGTCGCGTCGGCGCAGGACCGGGAGCCGTACACGCCGTGGCCCTCGCCGCCGAGGACGGTGACCATGCGGGCGCCCTTCAGGGCCTTCCGCAGGCCCTGGCCGCTGACCAGCGGCGTCTGGGAGTCCCACTCGTTCTGGAGGATGAGCGCGCCGACGGTGTTGCCGATGCGGGTGGCGGGCTCGGAGCCGTACTGCCAGAAGGCGCACGGCTTGATGCTGGAGCCGAAGTCGCCGTAGAGCGGGTACGTCACCTTGTCGCGGACGGCGTCGCGGCGGTACTGCTCCGGGTCACGCGGCCACGCGCGGGTGTCGGCGCAGACGACGGACCAGAAGCCCGCGTCCATGTTGTCGGCGGGGACCTCGCGGGCGAAGGACGGCGGCGCGGGGCGCGTCGGGTCGGCCTGCGACGGCGCGGCCGACGGGGTCCGGCCCTCGGCGGCCTGCTTCAGGCGGACGATCGACTCGGCGGCGGACCTCGGGGCGAAGAAGCCGGCCCGGGCGCCGACCCGGATGTCGTCGCCGGTCAGCCGCATGCCGTCGAGTTCGATGGGCGCGCGGTCCGCCTGGGCGACCAGGCTCCAGAAGGTCGCGGCGACCTCGTCCGGGGTGTCGCCGAGCCGGTACGTGGCGTGCCGCCGCGCGGTCCAGTCGGCCCAGCGGGTGAAGGCCGGTTCGGCGCCCTCCGCCCACACCTGGATCATGCCGCGCCAGATCCGCGCCGGGTCGACGGCGCTGTCGAGCACGAAGCGGTCGGTGCGGCGCGGGAACATCTGGGTGTACACGGCGCCGAGGTAGGTGCCGTAGGAGTAGCCCAGGTACGAGATCCTCTTCTCGCCGAGCACGGCGCGCAGGACGTCCATGTCGCGCGCGGTGTTGCGGGTGGTGAGGTGGGAGAGGACGGCGCCGTGCTTCGCCCGGCACTTGTCGGCCACGGTACGGGCCCAGCGCACGTCCTTCGCGAACGTCGCGGCCTTGTAGGGGCGTTGCCAGTTCATCTCGTCGTCGGTGAGGTTGCAGCCGACGGGCGAGCTCTGGCCGATGCCGCGCGGGTCGAAGCCGATGAGGTCGTACGTCCGCTGCACCGCGCCCGGCAGCTCCGCCCTCAGGTACAGGGGCATGTCGAGCCCCGGTCCGCCGGGGCCGCCGGGGTTGATGAGGAGCACGCCGCGCCGCTCCCGGGCGCTGGTGGCCTTGATCCGGGAGATCGCCAGGTCGAGCTTCCGGCCGCCCGGACGGGCGTAGTCGAGGGGGACCTTGATGGTGGCGCACTGGAACGCGGCGGGCCCCCGGGGGTCGCAGCGCGCCCACGCCGGCTTCTGCCGGGTGTACTGCGCCAGCGCGACGGCGGACGGCACGGCGGTGGTGTCGGTCGTCGCCGCCGGCGGGACGGCGGCGGTGGCAGTGGCGGCGGGCGTGAGGGCGGGCAGGAGCGCCGCCGCGGCGGCGACCGCCACGACGGAGGCGACGGAGGCTATTCGGCTTCGCACAGGGCGTCAGTTCCTCAGGGGTGCGGGCTGATCGGTCCGCAGCACCCTTTCGCGGAATGCCCCGCACCGGAATCCCGCTGAGGGCCGGATCGTGTACGACCCGAGGAGGAGCCGCCGCCCGGAGAATGGTCCCCGAGGTGGTTTGACCGGCGCGCCGGCGGTGAGGCGAAGCCCATGGAGAACTCGCTGCGGCTGTTGATCGCCCTGTGCGGCGCCGCGCCCGCCGCGTACGCCGTCGTGCGGGTGGCGGACCTGGTGGCCCGGCGCGCCGATGCCCGGCGCCCCGGCACGCCCCTGTGGGGGCTGCTGCGCCGCTGTCGCACCCCCCTCTTCGTCGTGCTGTTCACGGCGCTGCTGGGCTGGGCGGTGCGCCTCACCGGCTGGGCACCGGCGCAGGACCACGCGGGTCTCGCCGACCGGATCCGGGTGCTGTGCCTGATCGGCAGTGGCGCCTGGCTGACGGTGCGGTTCGCGTCCGCGCTGGTGGAGTCCTCGTACGCGCGCTACGCCGGGCGCACGCCGGACCGGGCGCGGGTGCGCCGGGTGCGGACCCAGGTCACCCTGATCACCCGGGTCGTGTCGGTGGCCGTCGGGGTGATCGCCTGCGCGGTGGCGCTCGTGACCTTCCCCTCGTTCCGCGCGCTCGGCACCTCGCTGCTCGCCTCCGCCGGGATCATCGGCATCGTGGCGGGCGTGGCGGCGCAGTCGACCCTCGGCAACCTCTTCGCGGGATTCCAGATCGCGTTCGGCGACATGGTCAGGATCGGCGACACCGTCGTCGTCGACGGGGAGTGGGGGCTCGTCGAGGAGATCACCCTGACCTTCCTCACTGTGCGCACCTGGGACGAGCGGCGGGTCACCCTCCCGGTCTCGTACTTCACCTCCCGGCCCTTCGAGAACTGGTCGCGGGGCGGCGCCGAGATGACGGGCACGGTGTTCCTGCACTGCGACCACGCCACGCCGGTGCCGCTGCTGCGGGCGCGGCTGCGCGCCTTCCTCGACGACTGCCCCGGCTGGGACGGGCGCGGCTGGGACCTCGCGGTGACGGACACCTCGCCGACCGGCATCACCGTCCGCGCCCTGGTCACGACCAAGGACCCCGACGAGCTGTGGACGCTGCGCTGCGCCGTGCGCGAGGAGCTGGTCCGCTGGCTCACCGAGGAACACCCGTCGGCCCTCCCGAAGGTGGTCACGGGCCCGGCCCCGGAGCGCGGCGGAAGGCTGGAGCGCGAGCGGCCGCTGGAGCGCGAGAAGCCCCTGGGGCGGGAGAAGCCCCTGGGGCGGGACGACTGAAGGGACGGCGGGGCCGCGCGTGGTCAGCCGCAGCCGCCACACCCTCCGCACCCGCCGCCGCCACCACAACCGCCGCCACAGCTACTGCTGTTGCCACCGGCGCCGCCGTTGTCCTTGTCCTTCGACTTGCCCGGCGGTTCGCCGCCGGACGAGCCGCCGAAGGCCCTGACGAGCCCCCAGACCACCAGGACGACGACCGCGAAGCCCATCACTTCGGCCATGGCTCCCCCTACTCCCCCGAGGCGGTGAAGGTCCCGAGATGGGTGTACCCAACTACCCATTGTTCAGAGCCTTTTCACAGTACTGCGACGAGGGTCACGCGCGCCCGAGGATGCCCCGGTCGTATCCGGCGGCGACGGCTGCCGCCCGGTCCTTGACGGCGAGCTTGCCGTAGATGTGGGTGAGGTGCGTCTTCACCGTCGCCTCGCTGATGAAGAGTTCGGCGGCGATCTCGCGGTTGGAGGTGCCCCGGGCGACGAGGGCGAGGATCTCGCGCTCGCGGGCCGAGAGGGTGTCGTCGACGGGCGCGGCGGGCCGGCGCACGGCGCTGACGAGGCGGGTGGCGACCGTCGGGGAGAGGACGGTACGGCCCTCGGCCGCGGCCCGCACCGCGGCGAACAGCTCCTCGCGCGGCGCGTCCTTGAGGAGGTACCCGGTCGCGCCCGCCTCGATCGCGGGGAGCGTGTCGGTGTCCGTGTCGTACGTGGTGAGCACGAGGACCCGGGCGCGGGCGCCGTGCCGGGCGAGCGCGGCGATGGCGTCGACGCCGCCGCCCTCCGGCATCCGCAGGTCCATGAGGACGACGTCCGGATCGAGGGCGAGGGCCAGCTCGACGGCCTCGACGCCGCCGGACGCCTCGCCGAGGACCCGGAAGCCGGGGTCGCTCTCGAACATGCCGCGCAGACCGTCCCGGACGACCGGATGGTCGTCGACGACGAGCAGGGTGATCTCAGTCATGGTGCGCCAACGGTACGCGAACGGAGATCGCCGTGCCCTCGCCCGCCGCCGACTCGACGGCGACCGCCCCGGCGAGGCGCTCGGCGCGGGCCCGCATCCCGGCCAGGCCGAAGCCGCCGTGGGAGCTTCGGGCGGGCCGCGCGGCCGGGTCGAAGCCGCGGCCGTCGTCCGGGATGTCGAGGACGACCTCGTCGCCCATGTACGAGAGCGTGACGCCGGCGCGGGAGGCGCCGGAGTGGCGTTCGGCGTTGGCCAGCGCCTCCTGGGCGATGCGGAGCAGCGTGGCGGCGACCTCGTCGTGGAGGGGGCTCTCGGCGCCGGTGGCCGTGAACCGCGCGGCGATGCCGGTGCGTTCGGCCCAGGTGTTGACGGTCTTCGCCAGCGCCCGGGGCAGGGTGTCGTGCTCCAGGGCGACCGGGCTGAGGTCCTGCACGGAGCGGCGGGCCTCGCCGAGGCTGTGCCGGGCGAGGTCGGCGGCCCTCTGGTGGTGGACGCGGGCCTGGTCGGGGCCCGCGGCGTCGGCGGCCTGGAGCTGGGCGATGATGCCGGTGAGCCCCTGGGCGAGCGTGTCGTGGATCTCGGCGGCGAGCCTGCGGCGCTCGTCGGCGACGCCCGCTTCTCTTGCCTGGAGGACGAGTTGGGCCTGGAGGGTGGCGTTCTCGGCGAGCGCCTGCTCCAGCCGGGCGTTGGCGCGGGCGAGTTCGGCGATGGTCGCGGTCCGCTCGACGGCCTTCTCCGCCTCCTTCGCGCCGAGGTGGGCGAGTCCGACGGCGAGGCCGCCGTTCAGGAGGAACAGCCCGCCGAACGCGACCCATTGGAGCACGGAGGACGGCGGCAGCCCGCCGGCCTGGGACCCGGCCATGGTGAGCGCGACGACCAGCAGCCCGGTTCGGACGAACACCGGGCGGGGCGGCAGCAGTTGCACGGCGTCGAAGTACCCGACGCACGCGTAGACGGAGAAGAACGGGCTGAACCAGGTGAGCGCGAGCCCGAGCACCGTACGCACGGTGAAGTAGGCGACGGAGGCGGGTCCCGGCGCTCCGGGGACGAGCACGGCCCCATCGGCGCAAGCCTCCGCATCGCCCTCCGCCTCGCCTTCCACTCCCGGGGGTCGGCTCTGGCTCCGCTGCCGTACGTGCCAGACCAGTTGGAGGACAAGGGCGGCGGCGACGAGGACGCCCGCGACGGCCATGTCGCGTGCCGTCATCAGCTGGCCGGCGGTGGCCGCCGCGAGCCCGGTGGCGATGCCGAGGAGCGCGTAAGGCCCCCAGCGGAAGAACTGCCGCCACCTCTCCTCGACGGTCGCCGCGGCCATGCCCCGTACCCCCTCCACCGTTCGCTCCCCGTCCCTCATTCCCAGCGGAAGCGGCGAACGGCCGCCCCCGTCAGCGCGACCGCCCACAGCGCCACCACCCCGAGGGCGGCCAGGCTCGGCCATCCGCCGCGGGTGGCCTCGTCGAGGGCGCGCGAGGCGGCCCCGAACGGGGTGAACTGGACGATCTGGCGCAGGGTATCGGGCATGGCCTGGACGGGCACCCAGACGCCCGCGGTGAACATGGTGGGGAAGAAGACGACGGATCCGACGGCGGTGGCGATCTTCTGCGTGCGGGAGAGGGCGCAGACCGCCGCGCCGAGGGCGAGTCCGACCGCGACGGCGAGCAGCAGCGCGAGGAGGTATCCGGCGAGGTGGGCGGGGAGGGCGACGCCGAAGGCGGCCCGGCCGACCGCGATCACCAGCAGGGACGAGACCAGCGCGGCGGCGGCGTGCAGGACGAGCTGGGCGGTGAGCAGCGCGGCCGGGCGGACCGGGGTGGTGGACATGCGGCGCAGGATGCCGCGCTCGCGGTAGCCGGCGAGGACGGGCGGCATGGCCTGGAGGCCGGACATGATCAGGGCGAAGAGGACGGCGACGGGGACGTAGAGGTCGATGACGCGCCGTCCGCCGAGGTCGGCGGAGGGTTCCCGGAAGGACGGGATGAGGCCGAGGATCACCAGGAGGACGGTCGGCGAGACCATCACCCAGAACAGGGAGCCCGGTTCACGGGCGAAGAGGCGGGCCTCGGTCCTGAGGACCGCGCGCGTGGCGGAGGCCGGTGCGGTGGTGCTGGCCATGAGAGGGGCTCCCGTCAGGAGGTGAGGTCGAGGTACGCGTCGTCGAGGGTGGTGTCCGTGATGCGCAGGCCGCGTGCGGTGACGGCGCGGCGGGCGAGGAGCGACACGAAGGCGTCCACCGTGGCGTCGGTGCCGGTGACGACGGTGCGGCCGTCGCGCGTGGCCACGGCGGCGGCGCCGGGCAGGGCTTCGAGGTCGGCGTGCTCCAGCGGGCTGTCGGCGGCGAAGGAGATCACCCGGGCGGTGGCGGAGCGGCCGATGAGTCCGGCGGGGGTGTCGAGGGCGGTCACCCGCCCCCGGTCGATCACGGCGATCCGGTCGCAGAGGCGCTGGGCCTCCTCCATGACGTGGGTGACGAGGAGGACGGTCACGCCGTTCGCCCGGATGTCCTCGACGAGGTCCCAGGTGTCGCGGCGCGCGCGGGGGTCGAGGCCCGTGGTGAGCTCGTCGAGGACGACGGCGCGGGGGTCGCCGACGAGGGCGAGGGCGATGAACAGCCGCTGCTTCTGTCCGCCGGACAGCTTGCCGAACCGCACGTCCAGCCGGTCGTCGAGCCCGAGCCGCGCGGCGAGCGCGCGCCAGTCGGCGGGCCGCTCGTAGAAGGAGGAGTACAGCTCCAGCGCCTCCCGGACGGTGAGCTTGGCCTGGAGCTCGCTCTGCTGGAGCTGGACCCCGAGCAGCCGGGTGACCCGGTCGTGGTCGGCGACGGGATCGAGCCCCGCCACCCGCACGAGCCCGCCGTCGGGGACCCGCAGCCCGGCCACGCACTCGACGGTGGTGGTCTTCCCGGCCCCGTTGGGCCCGAGGATCCCGAAGATCTCCCCCTCCTCCACGGAGAAGGAGACCCCGTCGACGGCCTTCCGCCCCCCGTACGCCTTACGCAGTTCCCGTACTTCGATCATCGCCATGCACCCAGAGTCGCCCGCCCCCGACCCTTCGCACATCGGCCGTCAGGCTCGCCCCGCGATCAACCGATCGTCGGATCCCCTTACGACCCCCGGCCAACCGATCGGGCGGATCCCCTACGCCCCCCGGCCCGGTCTTCACCCATGGCGAGGGCCACACACGCACCCAGGCCCACCGATCACCACTGGCTTCGGAGGGTCCCTGGAGACAGGGAGCGCTGGGGCCGGCGGCCTGTCCGCCACCGGCCCCAGTTCTGTGCCGTCGCCCTACGACGCCGTGCTCACGCGATACGGGCCGGTCTGCTGCCGGGTGGAGGCGGCCACGCTCAGGAGGTGCCGAACGGACCGGGAGCGGTTCGCGAGGAGGAGGCGCCGGCCGCGCTGGGGCCACCAGTCCAGGACGGCGAGGAGCGCGGAGTCGCAGAAGGTGACGTGGGCGGTGTCCAGGACGAGGCCGGTGTAGCCGTCGTCCGCTGCCGAGGCCAGAAGGGTTCGCAGCGGTACGGCGCTGTAGTGGTCGATCTCCCCGGTGAGGTGGACGACCAGGGTGGTGCCGAGGGTCGTGCAGGAGGCGACGACTATCTCGCCGGGCGCGGCGTCCGCGCCCGAGTCGTGCACGGCAGGAGGGACGGGGGCATCGAGAGGAACGGTCAGTATGGGAGCTGTGCTTGCGGTACTCACACCCTCCCCAACGCCGCCCCCCAGGCACCAGGAACGGCCCCCGGCTGCTGTTCACCCCAAGTGACCAGCAGCGATCCCCGAAAAGAGGGAAGTCAGCGATCGCCCGCCAGGTCGAGATCGCGGCGGGGAGCCTCGCCAGGGTCCTTCACCGGCTTCGGGCGGTGCCACGGGCGGGCGAGGGGCTGGGAGACGCCACGCCACCACGGCTCGCCCGGCACCTTTCCGGTGGGCTCGAAGGGCTGGCCGGGCTGAGGGAGGGCCACCGTCTGACCGGCTTCCTCGGCCGCGTCCCGGGTCCACTCGCCCGGCTCCGCCCACGGGTGGGGGGCCAGGTTGAAGGTGCCCCAGTGGATGGGGAGGAGGACGCCTCCGGGGGCGCCGCCCTGGAGGTCGAGGTGGGCGCGG
The DNA here is from genome assembly GCF_042754585.1 of Streptomyces sp. NPDC059201. Lineage (NCBI taxonomy): Bacteria > Bacillati > Actinomycetota > Actinomycetes > Kitasatosporales > Streptomycetaceae > Streptomyces > Streptomyces sp. NPDC059201. Next base: position 265,003 of record NZ_JBHZBB010000011.1, on the reverse strand, counting down.
ACGCCTTCCGCGGGGGTCATGTGGATGTCGGGCCAGAACTCGGAGTAGGCGCCGATCTGGATCATGGTGATGTCGAAGGGGCCGTGGGTGGCGCCGATGTCCTTGAAGCCCTGGAAGTAGCCGGTGTCGCCGCTGTGGAAGACGCGGTGGCGGGGGCCGCGGATTGACCAGGAGGCCCAGAGGGTGTGCTGCTGGTTGCGGATGGCGCGGCCGCAGAAGTGGCGGGCCGGGGTGGCGGTGAGGGTGAGGTCGCCGATCTCGGTGGACTCGTGCCAGTCCAGCTCGCGCAGGCGGGAGGCCGGGACGCCCCAGTGCTCCAGGTGGGCGCCGACGCCGAGCGGGACGGCGAAAAGGGTGTCCGTGGAGGCCAGCGCCTTGATGGTCGGCAGGTCCAGGTGGTCGTAGTGGTCGTGGGAGATCACGACGACGTCGACGGGGCCGAGCGCGGCGAGCGGCGCGGGCGCCGGGTGGAGCCGCTTGGGGCCGACGAAGGAGAACGGAGAGCAGCGCTCTCCCCAGACCGGGTCGAAGAGGATCCGTACGCCGTCGATCTCGGCGAGCACGCTGGAGTGGCCCAGCCAGGTGATCCGCAGACCGCTGGCGGCGGGGCGGGCGAGGTCGGCCACCGTCGTCGGGTGGACCGGGATCACCCCCGCCGGGGCCCGGCGGGCGCGCGCCTCCCGCTCGAAGTAGATCTTCATAAGTTCGGTGGTCGAGCCGGAGGGACCGCGCCGGGCCTCCTCGGGGTTCTGGAAGACGCCGTCGGCGAAGTGCGGCGAGCGGCGGATGCGGGCCAGCCGCTCCCCCGTGGGGTCGGCGCCGAAGGACTCGGGCCGCAGGGCGCGCAGCCGGGCCCGCAGCGAGCGGTCGGGGCCGGTACCGGTCACAGGTCCTCCTGAACTCTGGGGGTCGTTCCATTATGGGCGGCCGCGCCGGGGACCGTCCCTCCCCGTCCGTCATACTGTCCCCGTACTGAATCGTCATTCAGTAAATGAGCCGCCGCCTCGGAGGAATGCCTTGACCCCCCTGCCCGCCGCCCCGCTCCTCTCCCTCACCTGGACCGACCACGTCACCGGCCGCCAGGGCCATCTGGTCGTCGACCGGCTGATCCGGGGCGTGGCGAGCGGCGGACTGCGGATGCGCGCGGGGTGCACCGCCGAGGAGGTCGCCGGGCTCGCCCGCGGGATGACCATGAAGGAGGCCCTGCACTACGACCCGTCCGCGCGGTACGTGCCGCTGGGCGGCGCCAAGGGCGGCATCGACTGCGATCCGCGCTCCCCCGAGGCGTACGGCGTCCTCGTCCGCTACCTGCGGGCGATGCGGCCGTACGTGGAGCGGTTCTGGACCACCGGGGAGGACCTGGGGCTCACCCAGGAGACCGTCGACCGGGCCGTCGCCGAGGCCGGGCTCGACTCCTCGGTGCAGGCCGTCTTCCCGCTCCTGGAGGACGAGGCGGCCGCCCGGAAGCGGCTCGCGGACGCCTTCGCGATCGAGGTCGACGGGATCGGCCTGGACGCCCTGGTCGGCGGGCTCGGCGTGGCCGAGTCGGTGCTGGTCGCGCTGGACCGGGCCGGGCGGGCGTACGCGGACACCCGGGTCTCCGTGCAGGGCTTCGGCACCATGGGCGCGGCCACCGCCCGCTTCCTCGCCCGCGCCGGGCTGCGGGTCGTCGCCGTCGCCGACGTGCGCGGCACGGTCGTGAACCCGGACGGGCTCGACGTCGAGGCGCTGATCGCCGCCCGGGACGGGCACGGCACCGTGGACCGCGCGGCCCTGCGCCCCGGCGACCGCGAGGCCCTTGGGGACGCCTGGCTCGCCGTCGACGCGGAGGTGCTGGTGCCGGCCGCCGTCTCGTACGCCATCGACGCCGGGAACCAGGAGCGGATCACGGCCCGCTGGATCGCCGAGGCCGCGAACATGCCGGTGCTCCCCGAGGCCGAGGCGGCCCTCGCCGCGCGCGGGGTCACGGTGCTGCCGGACGTGGTGGTCAACTCCTGCACCAACGCCTGGTGGTGGTGGACCCTCTTCGGCGACGTCGAGGCCGACGCGGACCAGGCGTTCGCCCGGGTACGCGGCGCGATGCGGGACCTGACGGGCCGGGTGCTCGACCGGGCCGGGGCCGACGGCGTGCTCCCCCGCGCGGCGGCGCACGCCCTGGTGGCGGAACGGCTGCCGGTGATCGCGGAGCGGTACGGCTGGTACTGACCGGGCCACCCGCCCCGGCCCGTCCCCGCTCACCCCGCCCACCCCCCGGCAGCACGGAGATCATGACTCCGGCATGTGCTGTGTAGGCTGCTCGACGTGGCGAGAGTGCGGTTGAGCGTGGCCGAGCGGCGCGAGGAGCTGCTGCGGGCCGCCGTCGAACAGATCGAGGCCCGGGGCGCCACCGCTGTCCGGATCGCCGACGTGGCCGCCGCCCTCGGCGTCAGCAACGCGCTGGTGCTCTACCACTTCTCCACCAAGGAACAGCTGGTCGCGGCGGCCTTCGCGCACGCGGCCGAGGGCGATCTCGCCCAGCTGCGCAAGATCCTCGGGCGCCGCTCGACGGCGGCGCGGCGGCTGCGGGCCGCCGTCCGCTGGTACGCCCCTACCGGGCAGGCCAAGGGCTGGCGGCTGTGGATCGAGGCATGGGCGGCCGGGCTGCGCGACCCGGAGCTGCGCAGGGTCGCCGCCTCGCTCGACCGGGAGTGGAAGGCGGCGCTGACCGCCGTGATCGAGGAGGGCGTCGCCGCCGGCGAGTTCCCCTGCCCCGACCCGACCGGTGCCGCGTGGCGGCTCACCGCCTACCTGGACGGCCTCGCCGTCCAGACGACCGTCTACGCCGGCGGCCTCTCCCGGACGGCGATGCTCCAGTGGGCGGACGCCGCCCTCGACCGCGAGCTCGGCGTCTCCCGCGACCAGGGCTGACCCCCCACGCGGACGCGCGTCAGAGCAGTTCGAAGACCGCCGAGACCGTGACCTGCTCCTCGATCTCGCCGGGGGCGAGCGGGACACTCGGCTCGTCGGCCGGCATGGACGGGACCGCGCCGTGGCCGGGGCGCAGCGAGTCGCCCTCGCTGAGCGAGACCAGCCGGCCGAGGCGGTGGCCGCTCAGCCGGGCGTGCTGGGACGCCTTCTCGTACGCGTCCCGGAAGGCGGCCTCGCGGGCCTTGGCGCGCAGCTCCTTCGGGTCGGCCACGTCGAAGACGACCCCGTGCACCCGGCCGGCGTTCCCGGTGGCGCCGTTGACGGCCCCGATGACCTGCCCGGTCCGGTCGATGTCCCGGACCTTCACGGAGAAGGTCTGGCCCGCCTGGTAGCCGGTCACCTTGGACTCGCCGCCGGTCGCCTGGGTGTACACGGGGTTGAGGGAGAGGCTGTCGGTACGGATGTCCCGGTCCTCGATGCCCTCCTTGCGCAGGACGGCGAGCAGCGCCTCGGCGGCGGTGCTCTGCGCCGCCATCGCGTCCTTCGCCGTCGCCCTGGTGGCCTCCACGCCCACCGACAGGATCGCCAGGTCGGGCGCGGCGGAGGCGCTGCCGCTGCCCGTCACGGTCACCGTGGCGGGCGCCTCGGCCTTGACGGCGGCGGGCGGGGCGGAGCGCTCCGACGCGGCGGCCACCGCGGGGGCGGAGGCGGCGAGGAGCCCGCCGAAGACGACGCCGGCAGCGGTGGCGGCGGCGAGCAGCCGGGCGGCGCGGGCGCCGCGGTGCGGGAGGGTGGGCGCGGGGCGGTGCGGCACGGGCGGTCCCTTCGGGGATGGGGTGCCGGTGGGACTCCGGCGCGCACATCCCAGCACCCGGGGCCGCCGCCTCCCGGGCGCCACTCCTGACCGGCGCCGCCCTTCACCTCTCCGTACCAGCGGCGGGGCGGTTCAGGTCTGGACGAGCGGCTCGTACACCTCCTCGCCCAGGCCGAAGGTCCAGGCCACGCCCTCGCGGGCGGTCCGGGTGCGGGGCGGCACGCGGAGCCAGTAGGTGCGGTGGCTGCCGTCGGGTTCGGGCGTCGAGTTGACCACCTCGACCATGACGACGTCCTCGTCGTCGTCCAGCGCGATCCGCCACAGGACACCCGCCTCGTCCCGGCCCTCGGGAATGGCCCCTGAGGCTTCGAGGTAGCGCTCGTAGCCGTAGAACTCCAGCATCACGCGGCGGAGTTCGGCGTTCTCCTCCTCCCGGATCCGCTCCGGGGTGAGGTCCCCGAGCCCGGCGAGGAAGTCGGGCGTGACGGGCATGCCCCGCCAGGCGTGGAGGGCGAAGCCGTCCCGGTGGGCGAGCGCGGGGCCGTCGCCCCGGTCGAGCCGGCCGGCCTCGTCCCGGTGCAGTTCGACGGGGCGTTCGCAGACGACGACGGCCTTCTCGTACGGCCACCACCAGCCGGCCCGCTCCGCGACGGCGGCGAGCCCGGCGAGCCGGTTCCCGTGCCCGTCGAAGGCGGCGAGCCAGGCGGCGTCCTGCTGGCCGAGCACCGCGTCGTACAACAGGTCGCGCCCGGCGAGTTCGGTGAGGGCGCCAGGCTCCTCCCGCTCCCCGAGCACGTCCAGGATCCCGGCCCTGATCCGCTCGGCGAGCGCCCGCGTCGGCTCCCAGAGCCGGGCGCCGGTGGCCTGCCAGTGCGCCGTCCACCCGGCCGGTCCGAGCGCGTCGTGCAGTCTGCGGCGCTCCTCCGCCCAGGGCAGGGTCCGCACCTCCTCCCGCACCGAGCGCCCCCGGTCGGCGAGACCCGCGACGAGCTCGACCCCGGCGAGCGGCGAGTCCGCCCACACCACCCGCTCCGGCGCGGGCAGCCCGGCGGAGCCGTAGGCCAGCCGGATCCCCGCCTCGACGGCGGTCCGGTCGGCGGGCCCGGTGGCGGCGGCGACACGCCGCCACTTCTCGTACACGTCAACCCCGTCGAGACCCCCGACCACGCCACCGTCGCTCATCGTCCCGTCCCCCACGCCCTCATCCCCCACACCCTCGTCCCCCGACATCCGCTTCCCCATCCCCGTCCCCATCCCCATCCCCGTCCTCGTCCTCGTCCCGCTCCCGACTCTCATCCCCCGGCCCCTCAGTCCGCCACGATCCGGAACGCGCCCGGCACGTACTCCCGCTGCCGCACCACGCGGTACCAGCCCCGGGGCAGGACGATCGGCGCGTGTTCCTCGTGCACCAGCCGCCCGCCCTCGGGCAGTTCGAGCAGGAAGGGGCCGTACGGCCCCGGTTCGGGCACCAGGCGGCCGGGGCCGGGGACCGCGTGGGCGTGTCCGGTGACCTCGCCGAACGCGAGCACGAGCCGTCCCCGCCCGTCCCTCGGCTCGCCCTTCGCGTCCTTCGCCCGGGCGGGCACGGCCCGCTCGTCGACGGGCACGATCAGCACGTCCCCCTGCCGGTACATGGCTCTCCCCTTCCCCGTCCGGAACCCAGTGCCCGAACACGAGAACGACGCTAGAGGCCGCCACTGACAACGCGTCGGATCAAGCACCCGATCCGGCACCCGCGGGACCCCGTTGTCGGTGCCGCTTGGTAGAACTCTTGCCGTCAGTCCGTACTGTCGTCCGCCCGTACTGCCGTCAGCCCGTACTGTCGTCCGTCCGTACAACCGTCCGTCGTCTGGAGCACCGTCATGACCATTGGGGCCCACCTGGAGGAGTTCCACGGCCTCCCCGTCTTCGACCTCCCGGACGCCGAGTCGCGCGCCGAGCTGCCCGACGCGGCCGCCGTGGCCTGGCGGCTGTCGAGCCCGACGTACCGCGACGCCGACGAGGAGAGCTGGGACGCCGTCTTCGCGCGCTTCCTGAAGACCGTGGAGACCGGACGTGTCCGCGCGATCGTCGTGGGCGGCTGGGAGGACGCGTACGACACCTCCTCGGCCGCGATCGTCACCGCGCTCATCGGGGCCAACGACCGGTTGACCGCCCTGGAGGCGGTCTTCCTCGGGGACATGACCTTCGAGGACTGCGAGATCTCCTGGATCGTCCAGTCCGACGTGACGCCGCTGCTCGCCGCCTACCCGGCGCTGCGGGAGTTCGGCGTGCGCGGCGGCAACGGACTCGCCTTCCCCTCGGTGCGTCACACCGGCCTGGAGACCCTGGTCGTGGAGACCGGCGGGCTCGGCGCCGAGGTCGTGCGCGGCATCGCCGGGAGCGACCTGCCCGCGCTGGAGAACATCGAACTGTGGCTCGGGACGGACGAGTACGGCGGCGACTCCTCGCCCGGCGACCTCGCGCCGCTGCTCTCCGGCGAGACCTTCCCCGCCCTGCGCAGCCTGGGGCTGTGCAACAGCGTCGTCCAGGACCAGGTGGCCGCCGCCGTGGCGGGCGCCCCGGTCGTCGCCCGCCTGGAGCGGCTCGACCTCAGCATGGGCGTGCTCACCGACGAGGGCGCGGCCGCGCTGCTCGACGGGCAGCCGCTGACCCATCTGCGGGAGCTGGACCTGGAGCACCACTACCTCTCGGAGCCCATGCGGGAACGGCTGACCGCCGCGCTCGTGCCGCACGGGGTACGGGTCGTGCTGGACGACCCGCAGTCCCCGGAGGACGACGGCGACGGGGACGTCTGGCGCTACGTCGCCATCGCGGAATGACCTCCGGCCCGCGCCTCGTCGTCGTCGGCGACCCGGCGGGGCGGCGCGTCGCGTTCTTCCAGGACGCGCTGCGCGCCGCCGGGCTGCCCGGGGCGCGGGTGGTCGGCTGGACGGACGTCCTGCACGGCCGGGCCCGCTTCGCGGCGGGCGAGACCGTGCGGGTCGACTCGCCCGGGGAGGTGCCCGAGGTGGACCGGCTGCTGCGCGGCACCGAGGATCCGGCCCGGGTGGAGGGCGGCCGGGTCTGGTACGAGCGGTTCACCGCCGCCGTCGCCGGGCTGGCCGCCGAGGCCGCGCGGGCCGGCGCGGTGCTGGTGGACGACCCGGCCGAGACGGCGGTCCTCTTCGACAAGCGGCTCACCCACGGGCGGCTCGCCGCCGCCGGGGTGCCCGTCCCGGCCTCGCCGACCTCCGGTCCCGGCGGGGCTCCGGTGCGGGGCTGGGACGACCTGGTGGCGCTGATGGCCGGCACCGGGCTGCGCCGGGTCTTCGTCAAACCGGCCCACGGCTCCTCCGCCTCCGGGGTGCTGGCCGTGGAGACGGCCGGCGCGGGCCGGGTGCAGGCCGCCACCTCCGTCGAGCGGGACACGGCCGGACGGCTCTTCAACTCGCTGCGGGTGCGCCGCTACACGGGCGAGCGGGAGGTCGGCGCCCTGGTCGACGCGCTCGCGTCGGACGGGCTGCACGTGGAGCGCTGGCTGCCGAAGGCGGTCCAGGGCGGCCGGGCGGCCGACCTGCGGGTGGTCGTGACCGGCGGGCGCGCCACCCACGCGGTGGTCCGCACCAGCCGCTCGCCGCTGACCAATCTGCACCTCGGCGGCGCCCGGGGCGACCTCGCCGCCGCGCGGACCGCGATCACCGCCGCCGGCTGCCGCTGGGAGGACGCCCTCGGCGTCTGCGAGCGGGCGGCGGCGGCCTTCCCCGGCACCCGGTGCGTCGGCGTGGACCTGCTGCCGGGCGCCGGCTGGCGCCGCTTCGCGGTCGGCGAGGTCAACGCCTTCGGGGACCTGCTGCCCGGCCTCACCGGCCTCCCGGACAGCGGCGCCGAGGGCCTGGACACCTACGGGGCACAGGTCGCCGACCTGCTCAGCGCCTTCCCCACGCCGCACGACACCGCGATACGTACCCCAGGCACCACAGGAACGAGCACCACGTGAACCAGCCCCACCCCGCGACCCGGCCCGACCCTGTGAGCCGACCCGACCCCGCGAACCGGCCCCACCCCGTGAGCCGACCCGACATGAACACGATCGTCGGTAGCCACGACCTGCTCCTGGTCACCCTCGACACCCTCCGGTACGACGTGGCCGCCGAGCTGGCCGCCGCCGGCCGCATCCCGAACCTGGCCCGCCACCTCACGGACGGGCGCTGGGAGCGGCGGCACGCCCCCGGCAGCTTCACCTACGCCTCCCACCAGGCGATCTTCGCGGGGTTCCTGCCGACGCCGGCCGCGCCCGGCCCGCACCCCCGGCTCTTCGCCGCCCGGTTCGCGGGCAGCGAGACCACCGCCGACGGCACGTACGTGTACGACTCCCCCGACCTGGTCTCGGCGCTCGCCGCCGACGGCTACCGGACGGTGTGCATCGGCGGCGTCGGCTTCTTCAATGGACAGCCCCCGCTCGGCTCGGTGCTGCCCGGACTCTTCCAGGAGAGCCACTGGGAGCCCTCCTTCGGCGTCGCCTCGCCGACCTCCTTCGAGGCGCAGGTCGCGCGCGCCGAGAAGGTGGTGGCGGCGCTCCCGGCGGACCGCCGGCTCTTCCTCTTCGTGAACGTGTCGGCGCTGCACCAGCCCAACTGGTTCCACACGCCGGGCGCGAGCCGCGAGGCCGGCGACACCCGGGCCACCCACGCGGCGGCCCTGGAGTACGTCGACCGGCACATCGGGCGCCTGTTCGCGGCGATGTCCAGCCGCCGCCCCTGCTTCGCCGTGGTCTGCTCGGACCACGGCACGGCGTACGGCGAGGACGGCTTCACGGGTCACCGGCTCGGCCACGAGGTGGTGTGGACGGTGCCGTACGCGCAGTTCACGCTCGACGGCCCCCGGAAAGGAGCCGACGCGTGACCGGCGGCCCGCTCCCGCGCCCGTACCGCTCGTACGTGTACGCCTACCCGCACAAGACGGCGTACCGCCCGCTGCCCGCCCGGCCGGAGCTCGCCTCGCTCTGGGCGGACGAGCCGAAGGACGCCCTCTCGCTCTACGCGCACATCCCGTTCTGCGAGGTCCGCTGCGGCTTCTGCAACCTCTTCACCCGGATCGGCGCCCCCGACGAGCTGACGACCCGCTATCTCGACGCGCTCGACCGGCAGGCCGTGGCGGTCCGGGAGGCGCTGGGCGACGCGGCGCCGGTGCGGTTCGTGGCGGCGGCGTTCGGCGGCGGCACGCCCACCTTCCTGACCGCCGCCGAGCTGGAGCGGCTCTGCGACATCGCCGAGCACCGCATGGGCGCCGACCTGCGGGCGGTGCCGCTCTCCGTCGAGACCTCCCCGGCCACCGCCACCGCCGACCGGCTCGCCGTCCTCGCCGCGCGGGGCGCGACCCGGCTCAGCATCGGCGTGCAGAGCTTCGTCGACGCCGAGGCGCGGGCGGCGGTCCGGCCGCAGCGCCGGGCGGACGTGGAGGCGGCGCTCGGCCGGATCCGGGACGCCGGGGTGCCGGTGCTGAACATCGACCTCATCTACGGCATCGACGGGCAGACCGAGGAGTCCTGGCGGTACTCGCTGGACGCGGCGCTCGCGTGGCGGCCCGAGGAGCTGTACCTCTACCCGCTGTACGTGCGCCCGCTGACCGGCCTCGGCCGCTCGGGCCCCGCCGAGTCGGACCGGGCGTGGGACGAGCGGCGGCTGCGGCTCTACCGGCTCGGCCGGGACCACCTCCTCGCGCACGGCTACGAGCAGGTGTCGATGCGGATGTTCCGCCGGGCCGGGGCGGCCCCGTCCGGTCCGGACGACCACGCCTGCCAGACGGACGGCATGATCGGCCTGGGCTGCGGCGCCCGCTCGTACACCGCGTCGCTGCACTACTCCTTCGACTACGCGGTCGACATGCGGGAGATCCGGTCGATCATCGACGCCTACACGGAGACCGGGGACTTCTCCCGGGCGCAGGTCGGCCGGTGGGTGGACGGGGCGGAGGCGCGCCGCCGCCATCTCCTCCAGTCGCTGCTCCAGGCGGAGGGCATGGAGCTCGCCGGGTACGAGAAGCGGTTCGGGTCCCCGGCGTACGAGGACTTCCGTACGGAGCTCGACCGGTTCGCGGCCCTCGGCTGGCTGGACGGGGCGGCGCCGGACGGGCTGCTCAGGCTGTCGGCGGAGGGGCTCGCGTACTCGGACGGGCTCGGTCCCGAGCTGTTCTCCCCCGCCGTACGGGCCGCGATGGCCGCGTACGAGCCGAAGTAGGGGCCGGCCGTGGACCTGACGCTGCTGTACCGGGGGCCGCTCGCCTCCTGCGACTACGACTGCCCGTACTGCCCCTTCGCCAAGCGGCGGGACAGCCCGGAGACGCTGCGGGCGGACCGGGCGGCCCTGGAACGCTTCACCGGCTGGGCCGCCGGGCAGACCGGGGACCGGCTGCGGATCCTCTTCACCCCGTGGGGCGAGGGCCTGGTCCGCTCCTGGTACCGGCGGGCGATGGTCGAGCTGTCGCGGCTGCCGCACGTGGAGCGGGTGGCGATCCAGACCAATCTGAGCTGCCGGACCGCGTGGCTGGACGAGGCCGACCTCGGGTCGCTGGCCCTGTGGTGCACGTACCACCCCGGCCAGACCCCGTACGACCGCTTCCTCGGCAAGGCGCTCGACCTGGCGGCCCGGGGCGTCCGGTTCAGCGTGGGCGTCGTGGGCCTGCCCGAGCACCACGCGGAGGCGCTGCGGCTGCGGGCCGCGCTGCCCGGCCACGTCTACCTGTGGGTGAACGCCGCCGAGGGGCACACGTACACCGACGCGGAGGCGGCGGCCTGGTCGGAGATCGACCCGCTCTTCGGCTACAGCCGGCATCCGCACCGCTCGGCGGGGCTGCCCTGCCGGACCGGCGAGTCGGTGGTGTCGGTGGACGGGGAGGGGACGGTGCGGCGCTGCCACTTCGTCAGGGCCGAGCTGGGCAACCTGTACGACGGCTCGTACCGTGCCGCGCTGCGGCCGCGCGCCTGCCCCCTCGCCATCTGCGACTGCCACATCGGGTACGTCCACCTGGAGACGCTGCCGCTGTACGACGTCTTCGCCGGCGGGGTCCTGGAGCGGATCCCCGCCGGCCGTCCGGGAGCTACAGGGGCATGAGGTCGGGGCGCTTGGCCTCGACGTGGTCCCCTGAGCTCTCGCCGCGCAGCCGTCGGCCGATCCACGGCACCAGGTACTCGCGCGCCCAGAGGATGTCGTCGCGGCGGACCTCCAGCGGACCGCGGACGGGCAGCGGCGGCCACGCCTGGTCCGGGTCGGCCGGCACCGGCAGGCCGAGGACCTGGGCGGCGCGCAGCGCGACCCGGGTGTGGCCCTCGGGCGAGAGGTGCAGCCGGTCGTCGTCCCAGGCGCGCCGGTCCTGGACCGAGCGCAGCGACCACAGGTCGAGGACCGGGCAGTCGTAGCGGTCGGCGATGGCGCGGACATGGGCCGTGTACGTGGCGATCTTGCCGCGCAGGTGCTTGAGGACCGGCACGTCGCGGGTGTCGAAGCCGGTGGTCACCATGACGGTGCCGACGGCGGAGGTGAGGTCCCGCACGGCCCGCTCGAAGCGCTCGGCGACGTCGTCGGGGTCGGTGCCGGGGCGGATGATGTCGTTGCCGCCCGCGCAGAAGGTGACCAGGTCGGGGGCGAGCTCCTTCGCCCGGGGGACCTGTTCGGCCACGATCTGGTCGAGGAGGCGGCCGCGGACCGCCAGGTTCGCGTAGCGGAAGCCCTCGTGGTCCGGAAGCTGGTCGGCGAGGAGCACCGCGAAGCGGTCCGCCCAGCCGACGAACGTCCCGTCGGGACCCGGGTCCCCGACGCCCTCCGTGAAGCTGTCACCGATCGCCGCGTACGACCCGAAGGACCCGAACGTGTTCTCGTCTGTTGCTCTCGAATCGTCTGCCACGGAAGCACATCCTTCCTTTTCGGATGTGACCTACGCGACCGTAAGGAGGGGTTGACGGCGGGTGATATATGCCACCGATAAAGAGTTTGCCAAGCCGGAATAGGGCGAAGGCCCGGCACCAGGGGTGCCGGGCCTTCGTGTGGCCGTGGGGCCGGACGGGTCAGATCGACACGCCGTGCTGGCGCAGGTAGGCCAGCGGGTCGATGTCCGCGCCGTAGCTCGGCGAGGTGCGGATCTCGAAGTGCAGGTGCGGGCCGGTCGAGTTGCCGGTGGAGCCGGAGAGACCGATCTGCTGGCCGCCGCTCACGGACTGGCCGGAGGAGACGGAGAGGGAGGAGAGGTGGGCGTACTGCGAGTAGTTGCCGTCGGCGTGCTGGATGACGACCTCGTTGCCGTAGGCGCCGCTCCAGCCGGCGGAGACGACCGTGCCGGCGCCGACGGCGCGGACGGTGGTGCCGGAGGAGGCGATGAAGTCGGCACCGGTGTGGTAGCCGGAGGACCACATGGAGCCGGAGGCGCGGTAGGGGGTGGAGACGCCGCCGCCGGCGACGGGGGCGACCCAGCCGGAGGAGGTGGACTGCGCGGCGGCCGGGGCGGCGGCGCGCTCGGTGGAGCGCGAGGCGCGGGTCTGCTCGCCGGAGGACTGGGTCTTCTGGGCGGCCTTGCGCTCGGCCTTCGGAGCGGCCTTCGGGGCGGCCTTGGCGGCGGCCTTGGGCGCGGACTGCGCGGCGGCGGGCTTCGGGGCGGCGGCCTTGGCGGGGTTCTTGGCGCCGAGGGTGAGCTTCATGCCCGGCAGGATCAGGGAGGGGTTCCCGCCGACGACCTGGCGGTTGTCGGAGTAGAGCTTCTGCCAGCCGCCGGCGACGTTCTGCTCGGCGGCGATCTTCGACAGGTAGTCGCCGGCGACGACGGAGTACGTCTTCGGGGCGGCGGCCTGGGCGGCCGGCGCGGCGGCGGCCTGGGTGTGGACGTGCGCGGCGGCGCTCACCACGGCGCTGGAGACGGCGGCCGGGGCGGCCTGCTCGGCGGCGTGGGCGCCGGTGGCGCCGAGGAGCGGCAGGGCGACGACGGCGCCACCGGTGCCGGCGGCGACGAGGCCACGGGTGATGAGGGTGGACTTCTGGCGGCGGTGCTTACCCTTCACGGGCATGGCGAATTCCTCTCCGGCGCCTGCGAGGTGAGCTGTCGGGTTCGGACTGGAGATGCCCGGCCGCGTTTCTCACGCGGCTTCACCCCTAGCCGTCCTGCGTCGCGGGACCGGCGTACTTCCTTGGGTCCCCCGCTCCTGCCACGCGATGGGATGGGGTCGAATTCCGGGCGGTGGCAGGATTCGGCGGTCCGACCGGATTGACGGCGACGCTAGACGAGCGGGGTCGGCGCGAACAAGCCACGGAATTCGACGGGCATTCCGGGACGATCTTCGGGCCCGGAATTCCGGTCACCCTCCGTCGATGACGGTCCCTCGATTCCCTTTTCAGGGAGGGTGATTGATCCGGGCGGTCGGCCACGATCCGTCACTTCTATGACCCTGCTCACGCGCCGCATTCCATCTCCCCCGCAACCAGGGCGCGTTACCGCAAGACCCTCCAATACGGACAGATCGCCCATTACCGACCAGGGGGGTGCGCCAGGCCCTGCGCGCCGGGATGATTGCGGGGGGAACCGATCTCGTCCCGGTCCCGCTGACGCCTACCCCCAGGAGCATCCGTGACGCAGCAGTCGCCGCAGGTCCACCCCCTCGAACCCGGCGAGCCCGAGCTCGCCGAGGTCCGCAACTTCCGGGACGTGGGCGGCCTGCCGACCACGGACGGGCGGGCCGTCCGGCCCGGCGCCCTCTTCCGCAGCGGTCACCTCGCCGACGCCACCGAGTCCGACGCGGCCTTCCTCTCCGACCTCGGGCTGCACACGATCTTCGACTTCCGCAACGCCGCCGACGCCAAGGTGGAGGGGCCCGACGTCGAGCTCCCGGGCGTACGGAACGTGAACATACCCCTGAGCGACCCGGCCGACGGCAAGGAGTTCTGGCGGATGGTCCGCGAGGGCGACCTCGGCACGCTGCGGAACCTGCTGGGCGACGGCAAGGCGGCGGACCGGATGACGTCCTCGTACCGCCGGATGATCGTGGAGCGGACCGCCGAGCACAGCCGGGTCCTGCACTCCCTCGCCGAGGAGTCCGTCCCGGCCCTGATGCACTGCGCGGCCGGCAAGGACCGCGCCGGGCTCTCGATCGCGATCACCCTGCTCGCGCTGGGCGTGGAGCGCGAGGCCATCGAGGCCGACTACGTGAAGTCCGACGCGCCGCACCGCCGCTACAAGGTGCGCCGCAGCTCCACCGCCCGGGACGCGATGGCGCCCGAGGTGATGGAGCTGCTGAGCCCGCTCTTCGACGCGCGGGTGGAGTACCTGAGGGCCGCCTTCGAGACGATCGACGCGACCTGGGGCTCCGTCGACACCTACCTCGCGGAGGGCCTGAAGCTCGCGCCCGAGACCCTGGCGCGCCTGCGGGAGCGGCTGCTCACGGCGGCGTGAGTGCCAGCGGGCCCGGAAACCGCTACTGCGCGACGACTACTGGTTCTGCCCGCCGAGCATGAAGAGCAGGTAGAGGAAACCGGCGAAGAGGTGACCGGCGATCAGGTAGGCGAAGAGGCGGAGCACCAGCCCCTTGGGGAACTTCCCCTCGCCGCGCTCTTCGCCGGTGCCCGGGGCGGAATGTGCTGACTTGTCGGACATGTCGACCAACCTTCGGAGGCTCAGCGGGAGTGCGGGGCGCCGCCGCCCAGGCACAGCTCGGCGGCGGGGCTCTGGAGGAGCGTGTGGACGAACAGCACCTCGGCGCCGGCGCGGCCGGCCGCGCCGATCCGGTGCGGGGTGAGCGAGTCGAAGTGCGCGCTGTCCCCGGGGTCGAGCAGGTGCACCGCCTCGCCGAGGGCGAGCCGGACCTGTCCTTCGAGGACGTGCAGCCACTCCTCGCCGGGGTGGACGCGCACGATGTCGGCCCGGGTGGCGTACGGCACATGGACGCGCAGGCACTGCATGGCCCGGCCGGCGCCGCCCGCCTGCCGGTAGACCCAGCCGTCCGCCTCGACCGGCTCGGAGCGGCCGGCCCGGACCACCGGGTCGCGTTCCGGCGGGGTCTCCCCCAGCAGCTCGGCGACCGTCGTACCGTAGATACGGGCCAGGGCCAGCAGCATCGGCAGCGAGGGCTGCCGGTTCCCGGTCTCCAGGCGCGAGAGGTGCGCCGGGGAGAGCCCGGCCCGCTGGGCGGCCGCCTCCAGGGTGAACCCCCGGCGCCGGCGCAGGGCCCGCAGCTGCGGGGCGACGTCGGGCAGGATCTCGGGAGCGGCGGTTTCCGGGGCGGGGCCCCGGGGGACGTGGTCCATGGGTCCATTCCGCCAGGAACGTGCCTCTGAGGCAAGTTTCTTGCCCCAGAGGCAAAAACGCGGGACGCCGGCGGCTCAGCGCTGCGCGACCGCCTGCTTGACCAGCGTCTTCCCGAAGTCCCAGAGCAGCCCGCCACCGCCGTGGGCATCCTCCATGACCTCCGTGAAGGCGGTCACGAAGCGGTCCACGTCCGCCTCGTCGATCACCAGCGGCGGGATGAGCTTGATCACCTCCAGGTGGTCCCCGGAGACCTGGGTGAGGATCCGGTGCCGCTGGAGCAGCGGGACCACCACCATCTGCGCGAAGAGCCCCTTGCGGGCCGTCTGGAGCATCGCCCACCGCCCGCGCAGCCCCAGCGAGCTCGGCCGCCCGAACTCGATGCCGATCATCAGCCCCCGGCCCCGCACCGCGTGCAGCAGCTCGTACCGGGGCACCAGCTCCTCAAGCCGGCTCTTCAGCAGCCCGCCGACCCGCCGCACGTGCGCGACCGTCCCCTCGGACTCCATCACCGACAGCACCGCCAGCCCCGCCGCCATCGCCTGGGCGTTGCCGCCGAAGCTGGCGGAGTGGACCAGGACCCGGTCCATGGACGAGTAGACCTTCTTGAAGATCCAGTCCTTGCCGAGGGTCGCGCCGACCGGCACGTACCCGCCGGAGAGCGCCTTCGCCACGCACACCAGGTCCGGCTCGACGCCCTCCTCGTGCTGGTACGCGTAGAAGTCGCCGGTCCGGCCGAGGCCGGTCTGCACCTCGTCGGCGATCAGCAGCGCCCCGTGCCGGTGCAGCAGCTCCTGCGCGGCGGCGAGGAAGCCGGGCGGGGCCTCGTGGACGCCCTTGCCCTGGATCGGTTCGACCACGAAGGCGGCCACGTCGCCCTTGCGGAGCTCGCGCTCCAGGGCGTCGAGGTCGCCGAGCGCGATCGGCGTGTCCGGGAGCAGCGGGTCGAAGCCCGCCCGGAAGCCCTGCTCGCCGTTGACGGAGAGGGCGCCGGTGGTGAGCCCGTGGAAGGCGTGGTGGCAGTAGACGATCCTCGGCCGGCCGGTGGCGTACCGGGCGAACTTCAGCGCGGTCTCGACGGCCTCGGTGCCGCTGTTGCCGAAGAAGACCCGGTCGAGGTGGGGGCTGTGGGCGAGCAGCCGCTCGGCGAGGAGTCCGGGCAGCGGCGGGCAGTCGAAGCGGGTGAGGTCGGGAAGGTCCGCGTCGAGGACGTCGTGCAGGGCCCGCCGGACGACGGGGTGGTGCCGTCCCAGGCCCATGACGCCGAAGCCGGCGAGCATGTCGAGGTGGTCGTTGCCCTCGGCGTCCCAGAAGTGGGCGCCCTCGGCCCGCTCGTAGACCTTGTCGAAGCCGATGGTGCGCAGCATCCGCGGGAGCTGCGGGTTGAGGTAGCGGGCGTGCAGCGCGTACCGCTCGCCGCCGCGTGCGGCGAGCAGCGCCCGCAGGTCGAACCCGTCGGTCATGGCCCGGCCCTCAGTTGCCCGAGACGGTCTCGCGGACCGCCCGCAGCGACTCCTTGAGCGAGCCCATGGTGGCGAGGACGGCGGTCGGTTCGTAGCCGCAGTGCGCCATGCAGTTGGCGCAGCGCGGGTCCTTTCCGCGGCCGTACTTGTCCCAGTCGGTCTCCTCGACGAGTTCCCGGTAGGTGGGGACGTAGCCGTCGCTCATCAGATAGCAGGGGCGCTGCCACCCGAAGAGGGAGTAGTTGGGGATCGCCCAGGCGGTGCAGGGGAAGTCGGCCTTTCCTTCGAGGAAGTCGAGGAAGAGCGGCGAGTGGTTGAGCCGCCAGCGGCGCCGGTTGCCGCCCGCGAACGCCTTCTTGAAGAGTTCCCTGGTCTGTTCGACGCCGAGGAAGTGCTCCTGGTCGGGGGCCTTCTCGTAGGCATAGGCGGGCGAGATCATCATTTCGTCGACCTGGAGGTCGTCGTTGAGGTAATTCAGCACCTCGATGATGGTCTGCGGGGTGTCGGTGTTGAAGAAGGTCGAATTGGTGGTGACGCGGAATCCGCGCCGCTTGGCCTCCTTGATCGCCGCGACGGCCTCGTCGAACACGCCCTCCTTCGCCACCGATTCGTCGTGGCGTTCGCGCAGTCCGTCGATGTGGACGGCGAAGGCGAAATAGGGCGAGGGGGTGAAGTTCTCGAGCTTCTTGCGCAGCAGCATCGCGTTGGTGCAGAGGAAGACGTATTTCCGGCGGGCGACGAGCTGGCGCACGATCTCGTCGATCTGAGGGTGCATCAGGGGTTCGCCGCCGGCGATGGAGACCATCGGGGCGCCCGACTCCAGGACGGCGCCGACCGCCTGGGCGACCGGCATGCGCTGCTTGAGGACGCCTGCCGGGTGCTGGATCTTGCCGCAGCCCTCGCACTTGAGGTTGCAGGCGTAGAGCGGCTCCAGCTCCACGATCAGGGGGAACTTGTCCCGCTTGCGGAGCTTCTGTTCGAAGAGATAGGTCCCGACCCGGACGGACTGACGGAGCGGCATGGCCATGACCGGCTCACCTCCTGGGGAGCAGCAGAGAACGGTGCCATTCGAAGAAAGCGGGAAGGACGGCACGGAGGACACGGAAGGCCGATATTCCCCCGCGTACGGTGCCGATCCGGACCAGTTCGTGTTCGGGGGCGTCCACGACCACCCGTACGGCCGCAAGCGGGCGGGGTCCGGCCGCCCGTGCGGTACGGAGCGTGGCGGCGGACTCCATGTCGACGGCGATCGCCCCGCCGGCGGCCAGCGCGGCCCGCTCGGGGCCCCGCACCACGTGGTCGGAGCCGGTCAGCGGGCCGGTGTGCACGGTCCGGCCGGGCACGGCCCTGGCCAGTGCCTTGACGAGGAGGTCGGTCCCGTCGCAGACGAGGGCGCCGCCGGGGTCGCGGGTCTCCTCGGCGACGACCAGGTCGCCGGGGTGCATCCCGGGGGCGAGCCCGGCGCAGAAGCCGGAGGCGATGACGGCGGCGCCGCCCCAGCCCTCGCGGGCCAGCGCCCGGGACACCCCCCGGGTCGCGTGGGCGGGTCCCATGCCGGTGCGCACGACCCGGACGGGCCCGGGCGCGCCTTCGCGCTCGCCGCCGCGCAGGGCGAGGCGTTCGATGCCGAGGGCGCAGGCGATCAGCAGCGGCGGCGGGGCCTCGGCCCCGGGGTCCTCCGGCGGGCGGTCGCGGTCCATCACGGTCTCCCGCCGGGGGTGGGCTCGCCGTGCACGTACCGGCCGAGCGCGGTGAGCGGGAAGACCTGCCGGTAGAGGTGGTAGTTGATGGAGAAGTCCCAGGGGAAGCCGGTGCCGGTGAAGTACGGCTCGTCCCAGGAGCCGTCCTCGTGCTGGGTCTCCACCAGCCAGGCGACGCCGCGCCGGGCGGTCTCGGAGTCGCGCTCCCCGGCGGCGAGGAGGGCGATGAGGGCCCAGGCGGTCTGGGAGGCGGTGGAGGCGCCCCGGCCGATCCAGGAGCGGTCGTCGTACGAGCGGAGGTCCTCGCCCCAGCCGCCGTCCGGGTTCTGCGCGGCGGCGAGCCAGGCGACGGCCCGGCGGATCGCCGGATGGGAGGTGGGGAGTCCGGCGGCGGTGAGGGCGGGGACCACCGAGCCGGTGCCGTAGACGTAGTTGACGCCCCAGCGGCCGAACCAGGCGCCGTTGGGCTCCTGTTCGGCGAGCAGCCAGTCGACGCCCCGGCGGGTGCGCGGGTGGTCGGCCCGTCCCTCGTAGGCCAGCATCTCGACGACGTGGGCGGTGACGTCGGCGGAGGGCGGGTCGATGACCTCGCCGAAGTCGCAGAAGGGCAGCTTGTTGGGCAGGACGCTGGTGTTGTCGGCGTCGAAGGCGGCCCAGGCGCCGTTGCCGGACTGCATGCCGGCGGTCCAACGGGCGGCGCGGGCGACGGTCGCGTCCACCCGGGCGGGGTCGGGGTGGCGGACCCGGCGCAGGGCGAGGATCACCTCGGCGGTGTCGTCGATGTCCGGGTAGTTATCGTTGTGGAACTCGAACGCCCAGCCGCCGGGCGGGAGTCCGGGGCGCCGCACGGCCCAGTCGCCGGTCCTGGTGATCTCCTCGTCGAGCATCCAGTCCACGGCCTTCACCAGCGCCGGGTGGTCGGCGGGCAGGCCGCCGTCGGCGAGGGCGATGGTGGCGAGGCAGGTGTCCCAGACGGGCGACTGGCACGCCTCGATCATGCGCACCGGGCCGTCGGGTTCCTCGCGCCAGACGGCGAACCGGTCCAGGGACTCCAGTCCGGCCCGCATGACCGGGTGGTCCAGGTCGTAGCCGAGGAGGTGGAGGGCGATCACCGAGTAGACGGCCGGCGGCTGGATGCCGCCCCAGCAGCCGTCGTTCTCCTGCCGCTCGACGATCCAGCGGGCGGCGGTGTTCATGGCCACCCGGCGCGGCCCGCGCGGGGCGAACCGGTGGTAGACGTGGAGGGCCTTGTCGAGGCGCTGGAAGAGCCCGTCCCAGCCGGTGAGCGGGGCGAGCGGGCGGCGCGGCGCCGGGCGGTCCGGGTCGGTGTGCAGCTCGTCGAGCGGGAAGGGCGCGGGGCGCACCGGGCGCTTCGCGGAGACGACGGTGAGCGGCACGATGGTCTGCCGGGCCCAGCAGCCGAAGTCGTAGATGTTCAGCGGGAACCACTTCGGCAGGAAGATCAGCTCGGGCGGCAGCTCGGGCAGGTCCTCCCAGCGCCACCAGCCGAAGAGGGCCAGCCAGATGCGGGTGAAGACGCGGGCGGAGGCGATCCCGCCGTGGGCCCGGACCCAGGAGGCGGCGCGGGCCATGTGCGGGGCCTCGGGCCGGTCGCCTGCGAGCCGGAGGGCGACGTACGCCTCGACGGTGGCGGAGACGTCGCCGGGGCCGCCGTAGAAGGTGGGCCAGGTGCCCTCCTCGTACTGCCGGCTCCTGATGTGGCGGGCGGCGGCCGCGAGGGTGTCCTGGTCGAGGATGCCGAGGAACTGGCGGAGCAGCAGGTCCTCGGCGTCCATGGTGATGTTGGTCTCGAGGTCGCCCTTCCACCAGCCCTCGGGGGCCTGGCGGGCGAGGAGGTGGTCGGTGGCCCGGACGGTGGCGCGGGCGGCGGCCTCGTCGAGGCGCCCGGGGGCGGCGGCGAGGCCGTCCGCGGGGGTGGTGCGGTGGTGTGGTGCGGTGCTGGCCGCGGGCGCGAGGGGGCCGAGGGCCCCGGCGTTTCCGTCGGTCGTCGCTGTCATGGCTTCCCCTTCGTGGCAGTCGGTTTCCTCTGCTCCTGCGGGTCTGCCGTCGGCCGGTGCCGGGTGGCACCGGCCGGCGACTGCGCACTCATATCTGGCTGTGGGTGATCATTTCTTCCGTACGACGACGAAGTCGGCGAGGGCGATCAGCTGGTCGCGCACCCGCGCGGGCATGTCGACCTCGTGCAGGGCGCGGAGCGCGACCGCGTGCTGGCGGCGGGCCTCCTCGGCGGTCCACTCGCGGCCGCCGGCCTCCTCGATGAGGGCGGCGCGGTAGGCGAAGTCCTCCTCGGTGAAGGAGTCGAAGGCGGGGGACTTGGCGTCCTCGGCGAGCAGCCGGCCGAGCCGCTCGGACGCCTCCCCGCCGGCCGCGAGGGCGGCGACGACGGGCAGCGACTTCTTGCGCTGCCGCAGGTCGCTCCAGGTCTGCTTGCCGGTGGCGTCCGGGTCGCCCCAGATGCCGAGGAGGTCGTCGACGGCCTGGAAGGCGAGGCCGAGGTGGTAGCCGTACTCCTCCAGCTTGTCGGCGGTGCGGTCGTCGGCGCCGCCGAGGACCGCGCCGATGGAGACGGCGCAGGCGAGGAGGGCGCCGGTCTTGTTGCCCTCCATCTCCAGGCACTCCTCGACGGTGACCCGCTCGCGGTGCTCGTAGGAGATGTCCTGGGCCTGGCCGTCGATCAGCTTGCGGTTGGCGGTGGTCAGCCGGCGGGTGGCGCGGCCGGCCTCGACGGTGCCGAGCTCCAGGAGGATCTCGTTGGCGAGGGCGGAGAGCGCGTCGCCGACCAGGATGGCCTGGGCGGGGCCGAACACCTTCCACACGGTGTCGCGGTGGCGGCGCTGCTCGTCGCCGTCCATCAGGTCGTCGTGGAGCAGCGAGAAGTTGTGCACGAGCTCGACGGCGACGGCGCCGGGGACGCCGACCTCGGGCGCGGCGCCGGCGGCCTCGGCGGAGAGCAGGGCGAGCGCGGGGCGCACGGCCTTTCCGCTGTCGGCGTCGGTGGGGTTGCCGTGGGCGTCGATCCAGCCGAAGTGGTAGGCGGCCACGGTGTCCATGGGCGATGCGAGACGGCCGACGGCCGCCCGCATGACGGGGGTGGACAGGGTCCGCCCCCTCTCCAGCAGGGCGCTGACGTCCGCGGTGTCGACGGCCGGGGTCCCCGGGGGCACGGTCGGCACGGTCTCTCCTCTGGTTCCTGTGATCACACTCATGCCGCCTCCTGTAGCGGATGGTCGTGGCGGCGGCCGAAGGCGGAGAGCGCGGCGCCCGCGGCGCTGAAGCCGCTTCGGACGGCACCCTCCATGGTCGCGGGCCAGCCGGTGGCGGTCCAGGCGCCGGCCAGGTAGAGGCCGGGCGCACGGGTGCGGGCACCGGGGCGGAGGCGCCCGACGCCCGGGGTGGGGGCGAAGGTGGCGGTCCGTTCCCGGGTGACGAAGAAGTCGCGGACGCCGGCGCCGCGGGCGGCGGGCAGCAGCCGTTCCAGCTCGGGCAGGTAGCGCTCGCGGAGCGCGGCGACGGGCTCGTCGATCTCGTCCTGGGCGGCGGACTGCGAGACGGCCAGGTACTGGCCGCCGCCGGTGAGTCCGGAGGACGCGGTGCGGTCGAAGACCCACTGGACCGGGGAGCCGAGGGCGGTGAAGAAGGGCCGCCTGAGCACCTTGCGGTCGTAGACGACGTGCAGGTCGAGGATGGGCGCGGTGCCGATGTCGAGGAGCCGGTCGGCGTCGTCGAGCGCGTCCTCGGGGAGCAGGGCGTGGGTCTCGGTCTGGGGCACGGCGAGGACGACGGCGTCGGCGTGGAGGGTCTCGCCGGGCACCTCGACGGTCCAGCGGCCGTCGTCGGTACGGGAGATCCGCTCGGCCTTGGTGCGCAGCAGGGTCCGGACGCCGAGTCCGTCGAGGGTCTTGCCGGCGAGGGTGTCGTGGAGGTGGCCGAGCGGCACGTGGGCCCAGCCGATGTCGGCGGCGCCGGGGTCGGTGAGCAGCCCGGTCTTGAAGACCATGGCGGCGAGGCCCATGGAGGCGTCCGGGGCGGGGGCGTTGAGGGTGGGGATGCCGACCAGGTCCCACAGCGCCTCGATGGCGCGGGCGGACTGGCCGTGCCGGCCGAGCCAGGTGGCGAAGTCGATGCCGTCGAGGGCCGGGTCGGCGGGGTCGAGCTTCTTGAGCGCGAGGGCGGCGCGGCCGACGGAGGCCCGCTCGGCGAGGGAGAGGTGGGGGTACGTGGCGAGGCTGCGGGCCAGGTGGAAGGGGACCGGCAGCGCGTCGCGGCGGATCCGGCCGAGGCGGGGGCCGCGGGGGTGGGCGACGTCGAGGACGGGTACGTCGAGCCGGTCCTGGAGGGGAGCGAGCCGGGCGCCGTCGACGCGGTCGAGGAACCAGCGGTAGGCGGTGCAGCAGCGCAGGTAGACGTGCTGCCCGTTGTCGACGGTCAGTTCGCCCCGCCGGAAGGAGAACGCGAGCCCACCGAGCCGCGGCCGCCCTTCGAGCAACGTGACGCCAACCCCGGCGTCGGCAAGCTGCACCGCCGCGGTGATCCCCGCAAGCCCACCCCCGACGACGACGGCACTGGGCCGCACCGCCCCCGAGGAGCCACTGTCCACGCCGCCCCGCCGCGAGGCGCGGGGCACGTCACCGGCGGCCGCGGGGACGCCCTGCGGCCCCGGCGTGTCGGGGGCGTCGGTGGGGGGCATCAGGCGCGCCTCCTGACGGTGGTGCGGGCGATGTGGCGGGCGTCGAGGCCGGAGAGGCCGCGGACGGCGACGTACGCCTTCTCGGGGCCGGGCAGCGAGACCCGGCCGCGGAGGACGGCCCCGGGGTCGCGCTCGATGCGGTCGAGGAGCCGGCGGTAGATGCCGGCCATGGCGGCGACGCAGGCGCCGCTGCGCCGGTCGAGCATCGGCAGCAGCCGGTAGCCCTCGGCGAAGAGGGCGCGGGCGCGGCGGACCTCGAAGTGGACGAGCCCGGCGAAGTCGGCGCCGGGCGCCGGGGTGGCCGAGCCGAAGCCGTCCTGGCAGCCGAAGCGGGCGAGGTCCTCTGCGGGGAGGTAGGTGCGGCCGTTGCCCGCGTCCTCGCGGACGTCCCGGAGGATGTTGGTGAGCTGGAGCGCGAGGCCGAGGGTGTCGGCGTACTCGGCGGCGCGTCCGGCCTCCGCGGCGCCCGGCTGGGTGCCGAAGACGCCGAGGGAGAGCCGGCCGATGGCGCCGGCGACGCACCGGCAGTAGACCTTGAGGTCGTCCCAGGTCCGGTAGGTGGCGCCGCGGACGTCCATGAGGACGCCGTCGATCAGCTCGTCGAGCCCTTCGAGGGGGATCGGGAAGCGGCGCGCGGAGTCGGCGAGGGCGACGGCGACGGGGTCGGTGTCGTCCTCGGCGACGTCGTCCTTGCGGACCCGGTCGAGCAGGGTCCGGGTGGCTTCCAGGCGCTCGTGCTTCACCTCGGGCGCGAGGGTGCCGTCGCCGATGTCGTCGACCCGCCGGGAGAAGGCGTACAGGGCCGACATGGCCTGCCGCTTCTCGGCGGGCAGGAGGCGGATCCCGTAGGCGAAGTTGCGGGCCTGCTGTCCGGTGACGGCCTCGCAGTAGCTGTACGCGGCCTGCACCGGCGCGGACGGCCGGGTCAGTTCCTCCACGGTCACGTTCCCCCCTCTCGGCGCGCCCGGAGCAGGACCGCTCCCGCCTGGCGCGTCAGGCTCGGCTTGGTGGGCTTCGGCGGTCCGGCGAGGACGTCGAAGCCGGCGGCGGCGATGGCGTCGAGCGCGGCGAGTCCGCCGGCGGTGAAGCCGGTGAGGAGCAGGCGCAGGCGGCCGTGGACGCTGCCGACGAGCGGGGTCCCGGCGTGCAGCAGGGCGCGGGCGCGTTCGGCCTGGAAGGCGACGAGGGAGCGTACGGCGGAGCCGGCGGTGGGCCGGGCGAGCTCGTCCTCGGTGACGTGGAAGCGCTTGAGGTCCTCGGCGGGGAGGTAGATCCGGTCGCGGGCGAGGTCCTCGGCGACGTCCTGGAGGTGCTCGACGATCTGGAGGGCGGTGCAGATCTCGTCGGAGCGGCGGATCCGCTCGGGGGTGGCGGTGCCGGTGATGCCGAGGACGAGCCGGCCGACGGGGTTGGCGGAGAGCTCGCAGTACGCGAGGAGGTCGTCGTACGTCTCGTAGCGGCGGACGAGCTGGTCCTGCCGGTTGGCCTGGATCAGGCCGAGGAACGGGCCGGGGGTGAGGCCGCGGCGCCGGACGGTGGGCTGGAGGGCGCGCAGCAGCGGGTGACGGGGGGTGCCGTCGAAGACCCGGTTCAGGTCCTCCTCGAAGGCGTCGAGGAGGAGGAGCCGGTCGGCGGCCTCGTCGGGGCCGAGGCCAAGGAAGGCGGCGTCGGCGCCGCCGGGGGCGAGGTCGCCGTCGCCGATGTCGTCGACGAGGCGGGCGTATCCGTAGACGGCCATGAGGTCGTCGCGCCAGTCACGGGGCAGGAAGAAGGGGGCCACGGGGAAGTTCTCGTCCGCGGCCTTGCCGAGTGTGGTGCGCGAGGGGTCGTCGGCGCGCACGTGCCGGGGAGCCGTCACCGGGCGGCGCCCGGCGCGGGGACGGCGACACCCACGTGAAGCTGGAGATTCTGCGTCATGGCCGTCATATCTCCCGTTCTACACTGCCGATCCAATCCATCCTATTTCGGACACGCCGCCGCGCACGAGCACGCGCCCGCCGGGGGGTTCCGGGGGCGCCGTGGGGCGATGTTGGATCAGACCGGTACAGCTTACGTTGTACGAGAGATGTCGCCATTCGGGGGGCAGGTCAGCGGGGGCAGGTCAGCGGGGGCGGGCTCCGGAGACGACCATGGCGAGGGTGGTCTCGACGACGTCGTCGCGGCGCCGGGCGGAGAGCCGGCGCAGCGGGCCTTCGAGGAGGAGCAGCGAGAGGCCGTGCACGGCCGACCAGGCGGCGGCGCCCGCGGCGGGCCTGCGGCCGGTCCTGTCGAGCGCCTCCAGGGTCTCGCGGAGGAGGACGAAGGCGCGGATCTCGGGCTCCGGGGGCGCGGGGGCGCCGGCCGGCGGTCCCCCGGCGGCGGGGCGGACGGTGCCGAAGGCGGCGCGGTAGAGGCCGGGGTGCTCGACGGCGAAGCCGACGTAGCCGCGGCAGAGGGCGGCGAGCCGGCGCTCGGCGGCGAGCACGGGGTCGTCGGCGCCGGGCTCGCGGGCGGCGGCCCGCTCCATGGCCTCGGCGAGCCGGGCCCTGGCGTGGGCGCGAACGGTACGGAGCAGTTCGCCGCGTCCGTCGAAGTGCCGGTAGGCGGCGGTGGGCGAGACGCCGACGCGGCGGGCCGCCTCGCGCAGGACGACCCTCTCGGGGCCGCCCTCGGTGGCGAGGTCGACGGCCGCGCAGATCAAGGCGTTGCGCAGGTCGCCGTGGTGGTAGTTCTTTCCGCCCGAGATCCCTGGCATGGGCTCATCCTGCCCGATGTTGACCGCATGAACATTCCGGGCGGGGGCGCGGGGGCGAAAACCGGAACGCCCCCTGCCGGTGGCGGGGGGCGTTCGGTACGCGGTGCGGCGCGGAGTTCAGCGGGCGGTCTCGCGCTCGTACGCCTTGAGGACCTCGTCGGTCGGGCCGTCCATCAGGAGCTGGCCCTTCTCCAGCCAGAGCACCCGGTCGCAGGTGTCCCGGATGGACTTGTTGCTGTGGCTGACCAGGAAGACCGTGCCGGCCTCCTTGCGCAGCTCGCGGATGCGCTCCTCGGAACGGATCTGGAACTTGCGGTCGCCGGTGGCGAGGGCCTCGTCGATGAGGAGGACGTCGTGGTTCTTCGCGGCGGCGATGGCGAAGCGGAGCCGGGCGCCCATGCCGGAGGAGTACGTGCGCATGGGCAGGCTGATGAAGTCGCCCTTGTCGTTGATCCCGGAGAAGTCGACGATGTCCTGATACCGCGCGTGGACCTCCTCGCGGCTCATGCCCATGGCGAGTCCGCCGAGGATGACGTTGCGCTCGCCGGTGAGGTCGTTCATCAGCGCCGCGTTGACGCCGAGGAGCGAGGGCTGGCCGTCGGTGTAGACCCGGCCGCTCTCGGTGGGGAGCAGGCCCGCGATGGCGCGCAGCAGGGTGGACTTGCCGGAGCCGTTGGTGCCGATGAGGCCGATGGCCTCGCCCCGGTAGGCGGTGAAGGTGACGCCGCGGACGGCGTGCACCTTGCGGACCCCGCGGGTGACCTCGGCCTTGCCCTTGCCGACGATCCGGCTGAGGGCCGCCGTGGCGCTGCCCTTGCCGCCGCCGCCGGTGTTGACGCGGTAGACGATGTGGACGTCGTCGCAGATGACGGTGGGCGTCTTGGCGCCCTGGATGCTGTCAGCCACGGCCGTACCTCTCCTCGGCCTTCCAGAAGTAGACGAAGCCGCCGATCCCGAGGAGCAGTGCCCAGCCGAGGCCGGTGGCCCAGACGTGGTCGGGCAGGTTCTCGGGGCCGTAGCCGTCGATGAGGGCGAAGCGGATCAGGTCCATGTAGACCGCCGCCGGGTTGTACATGAGGATGTCCGCGATCCACTGCGGCTTGTCCTTGAGCATCACGGGGATCGAGAACATGACGCCGGAGGCGTACAGCCAGGTCCGCATGACGAAGGGCATCAGCTGGGCGAGGTCGGGCGTCTTGGCGCCGGCCCTGGCCATGATCAGGGCGAGGCCCACGTTGAACACGAACTGGAGGAGCAGCGCGGGGATCACCAGCAGCCAGCTCGCCGTCGGGTAGCTGCCGGAGACCATGACGATCGCGACGAGCACGATCATCGAGAAGAGCAGTTGCTGGAGCTGCTGGATCGAGAAGCTGATGGGGAGGCTGGCGCGCGGGAAGTGCAGGGCCCGCACCAGTCCGAGGTTGCCCGAGATCGCCCGTACGCCGGCCATGACGGAGCTCTGCGTGAAGGTGAACACGAAGATGCCCGTGACCAGGAAGGGGATGTAGACGTCCTTGTCCATGCCCTTCCCCGCGCCCAGGATCAGCCCGAAGATCAGGTAGTAGATCAGGGCGTTGAGCAGCGGGGTCGCCACCTGCCAGACCTGGCCCAGCTTGGCCTGGCTGTACTGGGCGGTGAGCTTGGCGGAGGAGAAGGCCACGATGAAGTGGCGATGGCTCCACAGCTGCCGGACGTACTCGAACAGCCCGGGCCGGGCGCCGCTGACCGCGAGGCCGTACTTCGCGGCGAGGTCGCCCGGGGCCAGGCCCGCGTCGACGGAGGACGGAGGCGCGCTCGTCGCGACCGCCCCGCCCTGGTGCATGTCACTCACAGTCGAAACTTTCGTGTTCACGGTGTGCGGCACATCGGGGTGCCACGATGTCAGCTGACCGGTGGGCGGCCCCCGGCACCGGGTCCGCCGCCACACCGTACGCCATCCGGGCGGCCCGCCGGGACGCCGGTTCGATCTTCGGCGGGCGGCGGGCCGGGGTACCGCTACTTCAGTCTGCTGGACGCCAGGATCGAGACCAGGTGCAGGACGGTCTGGAGCAGGGCGATGCCGGCGAGGACGGCGACACCGAGCCGGGAGAAGAAGAGGTCGCCGCGCAGGTGGTCGGCCACGGCCAGGACCAGGATCAGCAGCGACGCCTCGATCCCGAGGATCAGCCGGTGGAACTTGAGGGCGCCGGCGGCGCGGCGGGCCAGCGCCATGCCGGAGGAGCGCGGCTCCGAGGCCGCCTCCTTGACCGGGGCCATGCCGTTCTGGTGGCGGGCGACGCCCACCAGGTCGGTCTCGGCCTTGATCAGGATGGCGCCGAGCGCGGCCAGGGTGCCGAGGAAGGCCCAGAGCCAGTCGATCCGGCCCTCGCCCCACAGGTCGGCGGCGCGCAGGCCGAAGCCGACGAGCACGGCGGCGTCACACAGGTAGGCGCCGACCCGGTCCAGGTAGACCCCGGCGAGCGAGTACTGCTTCTTCCAGCGGGCCAGCTCGCCGTCGACGCAGTCGAGCAGCAGGTACAGCTGCACCGCGACGACACCGAGCACGGCGCCCCACACGCCCGGCAGCAGCAGCGCCGGGGCGGCGAGGACGCCGGCCAGGGTCATCAGGTACGTCAGCTGGTTCGGCGTCACCCGGGTGTCCGCCAGCCGGCGGGTGATCCTGAGGGAGATCTCCCGCATGTAGAGGCGGCCGCCCCAGTGCTCGCCGCTCCGCCGGTCCTTCACACCCGGAGGGTGGACGACCGGGCGGAGCTCAGCTACCGATGGCTTTGGCATAGTCGGCGTACGCGTCCCTGATCTCGTCGGTGGACAGGTCGAGGTGTTCCAGGATGGTGAACCGGCCCGGCCGGGTCTGCGGAGCGAACTCCACCGCCCGCGCGAACTCGTCGACCGTGAAGCCCATCTCCTCCGGCAGCACGGGCAGGCCGTGCCGGCGCAGGGTCTCCACGATCACGCCGGACTCCTCGCGGGCACCGCGCAGGTGCATCGCGAAGGCCGCGCCCAGGCCGCACTGCTCGCCGTGGCTGGCCGCGCGGGTCGGGAAGAGCAGGTCGAAGGCGTGGCTGATCTCGTGGCAGGCGCCCGAGGACGGGCGGGTGTCGCCGCTGATCGACATGGCGATGCCGGACATCACCAGGCCCTCGGAGAGGGTGACGAGGAAGTCGTCGTCGCCGACGCCGCCGGGGTGCCGGAGGATCGCCTCGCCCGCGCTGCGGGCCATGGCGGCGGCGAGCCCGTCGATCTTCTCGCCAGTCTCGCGGTGGGAGAGCTCCCAGTCCGCGAGGGCGGAGATGTTCGAGATCGCGTCGCCGATGCCGGAGCGGATGAAGCGGACCGGGGCGTCCCGGATCACGTCGAGGTCGATGACCAGCGCGAGCGGGGTGGGCACACCGTAGGAGCCGCGCCCGTTGTCGTTGTCCAGGGTGGACACCGGGGAGCAGATGCCGTCGTGCGACAGGTTGGTCGCGATGGCCACCAGCGGCAGCCCGACGCGGGCGGCCGCGTACTTGGTGACGTCGATGATCTTGCCGCCGCCGAGGGCGACCACGGCGTCGTACCGCTTGCCGCGCATGGCGTCCGCGACCTTGACCGCCTCGTCTATGGTCCCGCCGGAGACGGTGTACCAGTCGGCGCCCGGGAGCTCCGGGGCGAACTGGTCACGCAGCTTCAGGCCGGAACCACCGCTGATGACGACGGCGATCTTGCCGTTGCTGGAGATCCGCTGGTCCGCGAGGAGCGCGGACAGGTCGTCCAGCGCTCCCCTGCGGATGTCGACGACGACCGGCGACGGGATCAGTCGGGTCAGTACCGGCACGCGATCTCCCGGCCCTTGGCGAGGTCGTCGTGGTTGTCGATCTCGACCCAGGAGACCTCGCCTATGGGCTCGACGTCGACGGTGAAGCCGCGGTTGACGAGCTCCTGGTAGCCGTCCTCGTAGTACAGGTCGGGGTCGCGCTCGAAGGTGGTCTTCAGGGCGTCGGCCAGCTCCTCGGCGGCCTCGGCCTCGATGAGCGTGACGCCGATGTACTCGCCGGTCGCCTCGGCCGGGTCCATCAGCTTCGTGATCTTCTGGACGCCCTTGCCCTCGGCGGCGACGACCTTCATCTCCTCGTCGGCGAGCTGCTTCACCGTGTCGAGGGCGAGGATGATCTTCTGGCCCTTGCCGCGGGCGGCGAGCAGGGTCTTCTCGACGGAGACCGGGTGGACGGTGTCGCCGTTGGCGAGGATCACACCGCGCTTGAGGACCTCACGCGCGCACCACAGGGAGTAGGCGTTGTTCCACTCCTCGGCCTTGTCGTTGTCGACGAGGGTGATCTTGAGGCCGTACGTGGCCTCCAGCGCCTCCTTGCGGGCGTAGACGGCCTCCTTGCGGTAGCCGACGACGATCGCGACCTCGGTGAGGCCGATCTCGGCGAAGTTCTTCAGCGTGAGGTCGAGGATGGTGGTGTCACCGTCGACCGGCACGAGGGCCTTCGGGAGGGTGTCGGTGTACGGGCGAAGTCGCCGTCCGGCACCGGCTGCCAGAACGAGGCCGATCATGCTGTTTCTCCTTCGTCGTGAACGGCGGGTGCTCCGGAGGAGACCCAGAAGCGGATGGACTCCACGAGCACCACGAGGGCGAGCGCGCCCGCCAGGGCGGTGAGCGCCAGGGTGAAGTCGTCGCCGCGGTCCACCAGGACGGCGGCGAGGACGGTCACCAGGAGCGTGCGCCCCTCGTGTCCGCCGGTGATCCGCACCAGCCAGGCGGGCGGCGCGCCGGTGCCTCCGCGAATGCGGTACACCGTGTCGTAGTGATGGTAGGCGACCGCCGCGACCAGGCCGAATGCCGCGGGGACGGCCTGCGGTACGTCCGATCGGGTGGCGAGCAGCAGGATCGTGCCGTACTCGGCGGCGCGGAAGAGCGGCGGGAGGAGCCAGTCGAGGCCGCCCTTGAGGGGGCGGCGGACGGCGATGCCGGCGAGGAGCGCGTAGCCGCCCGCCGCGCCGACGGTGGCCCAGCCGCCGACCGGGGCGGTGGCCGCGACGGCGAGCATCAGGGCGGCGGCGAGGAGCGCGGCGACCGGTGCCGGAGCCGGGAGGCGGCGGGTGACCCGGCCGATCCCCAGGGCCAGTGGCCCCGAGTCCGCGAGGGCGGCCAGGGCGTCGGCGGCGCGGTCGGTGCGCGGGCCGCGCCGCTTCACCGAGCGGAGCAGTCGCCCCGCGGTGGTGTAGCAGGCGGCGAAGGCGCAGCCGATGATCAGCGCCCAGAAGACGATCCGGGGGCTGGTGACGGCGGTGAGGACGGCGATCATCGCCCAGCGCTCGCCGATCGGCAGGATGATCATGCGGCGGGCCCAGACCGTCCAGCCCACGCCGTCGAGCCGGCTGGAGAGGGCGAGGCCGGTCTTGGCCGTGGTGCCCGCGGTCGCCTCGTCGGGCGTGTTCGCCTCGTTGAAGGCGAAGTCCACGACGTGCCGGCAGGTCATGAGGATCATCGCGCCGAGCGCGAGCGTCCACACGTCGTCGCCGTCGCGGGCCGCGCCGAGGGCGAGGCCCGCGTAGAAGGCGTACTCCTTGGCCCGGTCGAAGGTGGCGTCGAGCCAGGCGCCCATCGTCGAGTACTTGAGCGCGTACCGGGCGAGCTGCCCGTCGGTGCAGTCCAGGACGAAGGAGACCAGCAGCAGGACGCCGGCGGCGACGTAGCCGCCGAGCTCGCCGGTGGCCGCGCAGCCGGCCGCGATCAGGGCGGTGAGCAGCGAGGCGGTGGTGACCTGGTTGGGGGTGAGGCCGCGGCGGGCGCACCAGCGGGCGATGTACCGCGAGTACGGGCTGATGAAGAAGGTGGTGAAGAAGCCGTCGTGGGCCTTCACGGCGGAGCGGAGGCGGACGGCCTCCTCGTCGACGGCGTCGACGGCGGCGCGGGCCTCGTGGCGGGCCGCGGCGTCGGCGGGGACGGTGGCGACGAGGGTGCCGAGCGCGGGCCGGTGCACGGCGACGCCGTCGGCGTCGAGGGCGTCGGCGAGGGCTCCGGCGAGGTCCTGGTCGGCCTCGGGGGCCGCCGGCGCGGTGAGCACCGGGGCGGCGGTCAGCGCGCGGGCCAGGGCCGGACGGGCCTCGGGCTGCGCGGAGAGCGCGCCGGGCACGGCCGCGGCCGGGAAGCGGGGGTCGGTCAGCGCGAGGCGCAGGGCGTGCGGGTGCCCGACGAAGCGGGAGTCGACGAGGGCGACGCGCTCGCTCGCGGGGACGGCGGCCAGGAGGGTACGGGCCTCCTCGGCGCCGTCGGCCCGGCGGACGTCGAAGCCGAGGGACCGCAGATCACCGTCGAGCGAGGATCCGGGTGCCGGCGGGCCGGTGAGGATGGCGGTCGACAGACGAACTCACTCCTTGGAACGGGCAGAGGGCCGGCGGGTCCCTGGCGGGCCCGGCCACGTCGGTGCGCCCCGGCACCGGGCGGCGACACGTCGGCTGAGGCTATCGGATGGACGGAGCGTGAGTTCACCGAGGCTTCGCACGCCGGACTCCCCTCGGTCCACCCCTCGCCGCCGGGGTGCGCCGCGCTCCGCGTGATCATCATCGGTGATCGGCGGCCCGCCCTCCAAACCGGTCTCCGGGGCCCCTCGGAGGACGTTCCGGCAGGTGATCGCACGAATGGCGCAGCGGAGGGCATCGTCGCAGGTCAGAGCAATGACAACGGTGT
Organism: Streptomyces sp. NPDC059201; assembly: GCF_042754585.1. Classification (NCBI taxonomy): domain Bacteria; kingdom Bacillati; phylum Actinomycetota; class Actinomycetes; order Kitasatosporales; family Streptomycetaceae; genus Streptomyces; species Streptomyces sp. NPDC059201. Next base: position 232,742 of record NZ_JBHZBB010000011.1, on the reverse strand, counting down.
TCAGTATCGTGTTGCGCATACCCCCCACCCGTAGTTCACTGGCGGCCTGGGGCACCGTTGGAACAGGACTTGGGAGGCCATGTCATGGGGGCTGGACACGACCACGGGCACAGCCACGGGGGGACGCCGCCGAGCGGCACCGCGGGCGCCGCGTACCGGAACCGGTTGCGGATCGCGCTCGGGATCACGCTCTCCGTGATGGTGATCGAGATCGTCGGCGGTCTCGTCGCCGACTCGCTCGCGCTGATCGCCGACGCGGCGCACATGGCGACCGACGCGGTCGGTCTGGCGATGGCGCTGCTCGCGATCCACTTCGCCAACCGGCCGCCGTCCGGGAACCGCACCTTCGGCTTCCTCCGGGCGGAGATCCTGGCGGCGCTCGCGAACTGCCTGCTGCTGCTCGGTGTCGGCGGGTACGTGCTGTACGAGGCGGTCCAGCGGTTCATGGAGCCGGCCGAGACCAAGGGCGGGCTGGCCATCGCCTTCGCCGTGGTCGGTCTGGTGGCGAACATCGTCTCGCTGTCACTGCTGATGCGGGGCCAGAAGGAGAGCCTGAACGTCCGGGGCGCCTATCTGGAGGTGCTGGCCGACGCGCTCGGCTCGGTGACGGTGATCATCTCGGCGGCGATCATCCTGGCGACCGGCTGGCAGTACGCCGACCCGATCGCCTCCCTGGTCATCGGCCTGATGATCGTGCCGCGCACGCTCAAGCTGCTGCGGGAGACCCTGGACGTGCTCCTGGAGGCGGCGCCCAAGGGCGTGGACATGGCGGAGGTACGGGCCCACATCCTGGCCCTGCCGGGCGTCGACGACGTGCACGACCTGCACGCCTGGACGATCACCTCCGGCATGCCGGTCCTCTCCGCGCATGTGGTGGTGGACGCGGGGGCGCTGGACTCGGTGGGCCACGAGAAGATGCTGCACCAGCTCCAGGGCTGCCTGGGCGACCACTTCGACGTGGAGCACTGCACCTTCCAGCTGGAGCCGGCCGGGCACGCCGAGCACGAGGCGAAGCTCTGCCTGTGACCCGCGACCCGCGGCCCGCGACCTGTGAGATGCTCTTCGTACGAACACGTGCGTGAGAGGAGCTGAGGTTGATGACCGTCGCGATGGAGGCCGCTGTCCGCGGCCGTACCCGGTCCAGCTTCAGCTCCCGGGTCTCCGGCTGACCTGATCCCGGTTCTTCCACCGGTCCGTCACGTCGTCGGCCGGGACCCTTTCACACCAAGGGTTTCCACGTTGTCCGACAACGACATCCAGAACGCTTCCGCGTCCCGCGACGCCTTCTTCGCCCTGCACCACGGTCTTCCGCGGCAGGGTCCGGGCTCGGACGCCACCACCCGCCGTCTCCTGGCGCTCGCGGGACCGCTCCCCGAGCGTCCGCGCGTGCTCGACCTGGGCTGCGGCCCCGGCCGCTCCGCGCTGCTCCTCGCCGCCGAGGCGGGGGCCGAGGTGACCGCGGTCGACACCCACGAGCCGTTCCTCGACGAGCTGCGCGCGGCGGCCGCCGCGCGCGGTCTCGGCGACGCGGTCCGTCCGGTCCTGGGCGACATGGGCGCGCTGCCCTACCCCGACGGCTCCTTCGACCTGGTCTGGGCCGAGAGCTCGGTCTTCGTGCTCGGCTTCGACCGGGCGCTCGCCGAGTGGCGCCGGCTGCTCGCGCCGGGAGGGACGCTCGTCCTGACCGAGTGCGTGTGGACCACCGACACCCCCGCCCCGGAGGCCCGCGCCTTCTGGGACGAGCACTATCCGCTCCGCACGGTCACGGAGCTCTCCGCCGCCGCGGTCGGGGCCGGGTACCACGTCCTCGGCGCCTTCACCCAGCCCGACGGCGACTGGGACGAGTACTACGTCCCGCTCGCCGCGCACGCCGACGCCGCCGACACCTCCGTGCCGGGGATGGCGGGGGCCGTGGCGGGCGCCCGGGCCGAGATCGAGATGCGCCGCGCCCACGGCGGCGACTACGGCTACGCGGGGCTGGTGCTCCGTCCGGCCGACCCGCGCTGGCCGACCCGTCCCGAGCGGGCGGCCGACCACGCGGCCGTACGGGAGCTGACCGCGGCGGCCTTCGGGTCGCCCGCCGAGGCCGATCTGGTCGACGCCCTGCGCGCCGACCCGGACGCCTGGCTGCCCGGGCTCTCGGTGGTCGCCGAGGCCCCGGACGGTTCGGTCGCCGCGCACGCGCTGATCACCCGCTGCCGGGTGGGCGGGGTGCCGGCGGCGGCACTCGCGCCGGTCTCGGTGGCGCCTGAGCACCAGCGGACGGGGGCCGGACAGGCCGTCACCCGGGCGGTGCTCGACGCGGCGCGGGTCGCGGGCGAGTCGCTGGTGCTCGTGCTCGGGCATCCGGAGTACTACCCCCGGTTCGGCTTCGTACGGGCGTCCGAGTATGGAATCAAGCCAGGTTTCGAGGTTCCGGACGAAGCGATGATGGCGCTCGTCCTGGACGGTTCCGCGCCGGTCCCGGCGGGCACGATCGCCTATCCGGCGGCTTTCGGGGTCTGACCTGCCCCTGACGGATCCCGCCGCTCCCCCGGCCGGTGTACTCCGGTCCGGTGGGAGCGGCGGGCTCCGGCCGCCGAAGTGCGGACAAGCCGCTTTTGTACGGCAGACTGGGGTCGCCCCCAGGGGCCGAGGACCGAAGCGAAGGATGGGTATGCCGACCACACAGGGCACCGCGGCCGCGATCGCGCCGGGGCTTGCGTCTCAGCTCTCGTCGAACGGCGCGGAGCCGTCCGCCACCCCGGAGCCGATCATGCTGGAACTGGTCGACGAGGCCGGGAACACCATCGGTACGGCGGAGAAGCTCGCCGCCCACCAGGCCCCCGGGCTGCTGCACCGCGCCTTCTCGGTCTTCCTCTTCGACGAGGAGGGCCGGCTGCTGCTCCAGCGCCGCGCGCTCGGCAAGTACCACTCCCCCGGCGTCTGGTCGAACACCTGCTGCGGGCACCCCTACCCGGGCGAGGCGCCCTTCGCGGCGGCCGCCCGGCGCACCTTCGAGGAGCTGGGCGTCTCCCCCTCCCTGATGGGCGAGGCCGGCACCGTGCGCTACAACCACCCGGACCCGGCGTCGGGCCTGGTGGAGCAGGAGTACAACCACCTCTTCGTCGGCCTGGTGCAGGCCACCCCGAAGCCGGACCCGGAGGAGATCGGGGACTACGCCTTCGTCACCCCGGCCGAGCTCGACGAGCGGCACGCGGCCGCGCCGTTCTCCGCCTGGTTCATGACGGTGCTCGACGCGGCGCGCCCGGCGATCAGGGAGCTGACGGGTCCTGCCGGGGGCTGGTGACCCGGCCGTCCGGCGCCCCCGGCCCCGGTGCCATCGGGGCCAGGGGCAGCGCCGCCCAGATGATCTTGCCGCCGCCCGCGGTGTGCTCGACGTCGCAGGCGCCGCCGGCCTCCAGGGCGATCTCCTTCACCAGGTGCAGCCCCCGGCCGCCGGTCTGGCCGTAGTCCGCCTCCAGCGCCTTGGGCCGGTAGGGATGGTTGTCCTCGACGGACACCCGGACCCACTCCGGCCCGATGGCCACCTCGACCGCTATCTCCGGGGAGAGCAGCGCCGCGTGCCGCACGGCGTTGGTGACCAGCTCGGAGACGATCAGCAACAGCCCGTCCCGGATCGACTCGTGGACCGGAACTCCCTGCCGGGCCAGCAGGTCGCGTACCGCGTGCCGGGCCTGGGGGACGGAGACGTCGACCGCGGGAGCGGTGAAGCGCCAGACTCCTTCGTAGGACGGTGGCCGGGCGGGGACACCTCCGCGGGTCTCCATGGTCCGGTTCCCACCCTCGTGCTCGATTCTCGCCACACTGGGAGTCTTGGCAATCCGGAGGGGTCTCCCGACCTACTGACCAGAAGTCGACACCTATCGACCACCTTCTGATCGATGGAGTATGCCGACGTCAGATGTTCGACTGATCCTGCCCGCTTTCCGGAGGGCGCTTCGGCTCCGTATCCGTGGCCGATTCCGGCTTCGTCTCCGGCTTCCCGTCCGGCTTCGTCTCCGGCTCGGTCTTCTGTACGGGCTCCGCCTGCTCTACGGGCTCCGCCTGCGGTTCCGGCTCCGGCTCCGGTTCCGGGTGGGGGTGCGGGGTGACCAGGCCGACGATCCTACGGCCTCCGACGCCGATCGCGATCAGGCCGAGGCCGTCGAAGAGCAGCGCCAGGGAGAAGAAGCAGCCGAGGACGTACCGGCTGCTCTCCGGCCAGTCGAAGAGCACCAGCAGACCGAGCAGCAGCCCGAAGGCGCCCTGGAAGAGCGTCCAGCCGAACTGCGGGCCGCGCACCACCACGCTGCCGACCAGCCGGAACACCCCGCCGGTGAGGAAGAGGAGGGCGGCGAACATCGTCAGCGCCTCGGCCGAGCCCTCCGGGTGACGGATCACCACCAGGCCGGCCGCGAGGTTCAGCGCCGCGACCACCGCCGCGAGCCAGAAGTAGCTGGTGCCCCGGGACTGCACCGCCTGGAGCAGCCCGACGAAGCCGCCGACGAGGAGCAGCCAGCCGAAGAGGAACATGGAGGTCAGGGTGGCGAACCCGGTGTAGACCAGGCCGACGAGTCCGCCGATCACCAGCAGCGTGCCCAGGGCGGTGAGCCAGCCGAAGCTCCGGCCGAGCCGCTTCCCCTCGCGCTCCATCTCCCGCACGGGATCGAGGCCGTCGTCCCGGGGGTCCTTGGCCATCGCTCCTCCTCAGGGCCGTACGCCGACCCCTTCCTGATCGTACGTTCGGCACCGGTGGATAGCATCCGGCCCATGGAGACCCTGGAACCGCGGCTCGTCGACAGCGTCACGGACGGGGTCGCGACCCTCGTCATCAGCAACCCCGCCAAGCGCAACGCCATGACGGCCGGGATGTGGCGGGCGCTGCCCGGCGTCCTCGACCGCCTCGCCGCCGACCCGGCGGTCCGGGTGCTGGTGCTGACCGGCGCGGGCGACACCTTCTGCGCGGGCGCGGACATCTCCACGCTGCGCGAGCCGGGCGACGAGCAGCAGACGCTGGCCGTCCGCGCCGAGGAGGCGCTCGCCGCCTTCCCCAAGCCGACCCTCGCCGCCGTCCGCGGCTACTGCGTCGGCGGCGGCAGCCAGCTCGCCGGCGCCTGCGACCTGCGCTTCGCGGCGGAGGGCACCCTCTTCGGGATCACCCCGGCGAAGCTCGGCATCGTCTACCCCTCCTCCTCCACCCGGCGGCTGACCGCCCTGGTGGGCCCGGCCACCGCCAAGTACCTGCTCTTCTCCGGCGAGCTGATCGACACCGAGCGGGCGCTGCGCACCGGCTTCGTGGACGAGGCGCACCCGGCCGAGGGGCTGGCGAAGCGGGTCGAGGAGTTCTGCCGGGTCCTCGTCTCCCGCTCGCTGCTCACCCAGGCGGCGGCCAAGGAGTTCGCCGACGGGCGCCTCGACCGGGACGCGCACTGGACCGCGCAGGCGCGCGGCAGCGGCGACACCGCGGAGGGTGTCGCCGCCTTCCTGGAGCGCCGGCCGCCCCGCTTCACGTACGGCCTCTGAGGCTCAGCCCTGGGCCGCCGTGGCGGTGGTCTCGGCGCGCCACCTCGCCACCAGCTCGGCCGGGGCCTTCTCCGGCGAGCCGGCGTCGTACGGGGGCTGCGGGTCGTACTCGGTGAGCAGCTGGACGGTCATGGCGACGTCGTCGCCGGCGATCCGGCCGAGCAGGTGCAGGCCCATGTCGATGCCGGACGAGACGCCGGCCGCCGTCACGTACTTGCCGTCGAAGACGACCCGGTCGCCGGTGGGTTCGACGCCCAGCTCGCGCAGCTCGTCGTAGGCCAGCCAGTGGGTGGTCGCGCGGCGGCCTTCGAGCAGCCCGGCGGCGGCGAGGAGCACCGAGCCGGTGCAGACCGAGGTGGTCCAGGTGCTGGTGGCGTCGGCGGTGCGCAGCCACTCCTGGATCTCCGGGTCGTGCATGGCCTGCCGGGTCTCGGGGCCACCGGGGACGAGGACGATGTCCGGGTGCGGGACGTCGGCGAGGGCCTTGTCGGCGACGAGCGCGAGGTTGCCCTGGTCGTTGCGGACCGGGCCGGGCTCCTTGGCGACGAAGACGGTCTCCGCCCCGGGGAGCCGGGAGAGGATCTCGTACGGGCCGACGGCGTCGAGCGTGGTGAAGCCCTCGAAGAGCAGGACGGCGATCTGCATGGGTGTGATCCCTTTCAGCTGACGGGTGCGGTGAGGGGTGCGTGGAAGCGGCGGCGGTACTCGGCGGGGGCGGTGCCGAGCGCCTTCAGGAAGGCGCGGCGCATCGCCTCGGGGGTGCCGTAGCCGGCGGCGCGGGAGACCTCCTCGACCCCGCGGGTGGTCTCCTCCAGGAGCCTGCGGGCGTGTTCGAGGCGGATCCGGTCGACGTAACGGCCCGGGGTGACCCCGGTCTCGGCCTGGAAGGCGCGGGCGAAGTGGCGGGGCGAGAGCCGGGCGCGGGCGGCGAGCCGTTCGACCGACAGGTCCCCGTCCGGGTGCTCGGCGATCCACGCCTGGAGGTCGCGCAGCGGTTCGCGGCGCGCGGTCTGGGCGGCGAGCTGGGCGCTGAACTGGGCCTGGTTGCCGGGCCTGCGGAGGAAGACCACGAGCAGCCGGGCGATGGTGAGGGCCGCCTCCCGGCCCAGGTCCTCCTCCACCAGCGCCAAGGCCAGGTCGATGCCGGCGGTGACCCCGGCGGAGGTCGCGATCCGGCCGTCCCTGACGAAGATCGGGTCGGGGTCGACCTCGACCTCCGGATGCCGGGCGGCCAGGTGCTCGCAGGCCATCCAGTGGGTGGTGGCCCGGTGCCCGTCGAGGAGTCCCGCCTCGGCGAGCCGCAGCGCCCCGGTGCAGACCGAGACCAGCCGCTCGGCGCGCGGGCCGTGGACGCGCAGCCAGTCGACGAGCGCCGGGTCGGTGCCCCGGGTGCCCTCGCCGCCGGGGACGACGAGGGTGTGCGGCGGTCCTTCGGCGACGGCCTCGGCGAGTGCGGTGTCGGGGAGGATCCGCAGGCCGCTGCTGGTGCGGACGGGTCCGCCGTCCAGGGAGGCGGTACGGATCGGATACGGGTCCTCAGCGGCGTCCGAGGCCCAGGCGGCGGCGTGGAACACCTCGACGGGTCCGGTGACGTCGAGGCTCTGCACGCCGTCGAAGAGGACGACGAGGACGGGGCGCGGGGTCATGGCTCCATCCTTCGGGCCCGGCGGGGATGGCCGCAAGGACGAGGACCCCACCTTTCCTGCCACCGCCGCCGGGGCCGCGTTCCCCGCGTACCAAGCAGTCGGTTAGGTTCTGGTGCCATGACGACCTCACTGCCGCCGAAGGCCGGGCGCCGCTGTCACAGCGCCCTCAACTCGCTCCACTCGACGCTGTACTTCTCCCCCGACCTGGACCGGGAGTTCGGGGCGCTCGGCTTCACCGACCCCACCTCGATGCGGCTCGCCGCGCGCAGCGCCCCGCTCGGCGCCGTCGGCGCGGGGACGATCGCCGCGACCTTCTACAACTACAACCACGAGCTGCTGGCCCGGCACCTGCCGGGCGTCTGGGAGACCGCCTCCCCCGCCGCCGTCCTCGACGCCCGGCTGCGGACCGTCGACGCCACCCTGCGCCGGCTGCTCGGCGAGGAGGCCGTCGCCTCCCCCGAGCTGGCCGAGGCCGCCGGTCTCGCCCTGCGGGCCGCCGAGGCGTGCACCCGGCACGCCCGCCCGATGTACTCCGCCAACGCCGACCTGCCGGTGCCCGAGGAGCCGCACCTCGCCTTCTGGTACGCGGTGACCCTGCTGCGCGAGCACCGCGGCGACGGGCACCTGGCGGCCCTGCTCACCGCCGGACTCGACCCGATCGAGGCGCTGGCCTCCCACACCGCCACCGGCAAGGGCATGTCGCCGCGCTGGGTCCTCGGCTCCCGGGGCTGGGGCCGGGCCGACTGGGAGGCCGCCCGGGAGCGGCTGCGCGAGCGCGGGATCCTCGACGCCGACGGCGAGCTGACGGAGACGGGCGCCGGGCTGCGGGCGGAGCTGGAGGAGGTCACGGACCGGCTGGACGCCGCGCCGTACGAGCACCTCGGCGCGGCGGGCGTGGCGCGCCTGACCGAGCTGGGCCGCGGCTTCCTGGTCGCCGCCGCGGGCGCGGGCGCCTTCCCCGCGGACCTCATCGGCAAGGGCTGAACCGCCCGGTCACGGCCCCGGCGGGCCCGGTTCCGGCGCGCGGAACCGGGTCGGTTGCCGCGTCCGGGTGACGGACGCGGCACAATGCACGGGCAAGCCAGTGGTACGAGCAGACGGGTCGGGACACGGTGACGACGTCCATCGAAGCAAGGATCGCCGAGGAGCTCGGCGTACGCGAGCGACAGGTGAAGGCGGCGGTCGAGCTCCTCGACGGCGGCTCCACCGTGCCGTTCATCGCGCGCTACCGCAAGGAAGCGACCGAGATGCTCGACGACGCGCAGCTGCGCACCCTGGAGGAGCGGCTGCGCTATCTGCGGGAGCTGGAGGACCGGCGGACGGCCGTCCTCGACTCCGTGCGCGAGCAGGGCAAGCTGACCGAGGAGCTGGAGGCCCGCATCCTGGCCGCCGACACCAAGGCGCGCCTTGAGGACATCTACCTGCCGTTCAAGCCGAAGCGGCGCACCAAGGCGCAGATCGCGCGCGAGGCCGGTCTCGCGCCGCTCGCGGAGGGGCTGCTGGCCGATCCGTCGGTGGAGCCCGCCGCCGCGGCGGCCGCCTTCGTGGACGCGGACAAGGGCGTCGCGGACGCCCCGGCGGCTCTGGAGGGCGCGCGGGCGATCCTCACCGAGAAGTTCTCCGAGGACGCCGACCTCATCGGCGAGCTGCGCGAGCGGATGTGGGTCCGTGGGCGGCTCGCGGCGAAGGTGCGTGAGGGCAAGGAACAGGACGGCGCGAAGTTCGCCGACTACTTCGACTTCGCCGAGCCGTTCACCGAGCTGCCCTCCCACCGGGTCCTCGCGATGCTGCGCGGCGAGAAGGAGGACGTGCTCGGCCTGGAGCTGGTGCCGGAGGAGCCCACGGACGGGCCCTCGTCGTACGAGCCGATCGTGGCGGGCCGCTTCGGCATCGCCGACCGGGGGCGCCCCGGCGACAAGTGGCTCCAGGACACGGTCCGCTGGGCCTGGCGCACCCGGATCCTGGTGCACCTCGGGATCGACCTGCGGCTGCGGCTGCGGACGGCCGCCGAGGACGAGGCGGTCCGGGTCTTCGCGGCGAACCTGCGGGACCTGCTGCTGGCCGCCCCGGCGGGCACCCGGGCGACGCTGGGCCTCGACCCCGGCTTCCGTACCGGCGTGAAGGTGGCGGTGGTCGACGCGACCGGCAAGGTCGTGGCCACGGACACGATCTACCCGCACGTCCCGGCCAACAAGTGGGACGAGTCGCTGGCGAAGCTGGCGCGGCTCGCGAAGGAGCACGCGGTCGAGCTGGTCGCCATCGGCAACGGCACGGCCTCCCGCGAGACCGACCGGCTCGCCACCGAACTCCTCGCCAAGCACCCCGAGTTGCAGCTGACGAAGGTGATGGTCTCGGAGGCCGGCGCCTCCGTGTACTCGGCCTCCGCCTTCGCCTCGCAGGAACTCCCGGGCCTGGACGTGTCGTTGCGCGGCGCGGTGTCGATCGCGCGGCGCCTCCAGGACCCGCTGGCCGAGCTGGTGAAGATCGACCCGAAGTCGATCGGCGTCGGCCAGTACCAGCACGACCTCGCCGAGACGAAGCTCTCGCGCTCGCTCGACGCGGTGGTCGAGGACTGTGTGAACGGTGTCGGTGTCGACGTCAACACCGCGTCGGCGCCGCTGCTTTCACGGGTCTCCGGGATCAGTGGCGGCCTCGCGGAGAACATCGTGGCGCACCGCGACGCCAACGGCCCCTTCCGCTCCCGCAGGGCGCTCAAGGACGTGGCCAGGCTCGGCCCGAAGGCGTACGAGCAGTGCGCGGGCTTCCTGCGGATCCGGGGCGGCGACGATCCGCTGGACGCGTCGTCGGTGCACCCGGAGGCGTATCCGGTGGTGCGGCGGATGGCGAAGACCACGGGCGGTGAGGTGGCCGCGCTGATCGGCGACACCGGCACGCTGCGGTCGCTGCGGCCCGCCGACTTCGTCGACGACTCCTTCGGTCTGCCGACCGTCACCGACATCCTGCGCGAGCTGGAGAAGCCGGGCCGTGACCCGCGGCCCGCGTTCCGGACCGCGACGTTCAAGGAGGGCGTCGAGAAGATCGGCGACCTGCTGTCGGGGATGGTGCTGGAGGGTGTGGTGACGAACGTCGCGGCCTTCGGGGCGTTCGTGGACGTCGGTGTGCACCAGGACGGGCTCGTGCACGTCTCCGCCATGTCGAAGACCTTCGTCAAGGACCCGCGCGACGTGGTGAAGCCGGGTGACGTGGTGAAGGTGAAGGTGCTCGACGTCGACATCCCCCGGAAGCGGATCTCGCTGACGCTGCGGCTGGAGGACGAGGTGTCGGGCGAGGGGGGTGCGCCGAAGCGGGAGCGGGAGCGGGAGCGGGGTGGACGGCCGCCTCAGCAGAGGCAGGGCGGGCAGGGGCAGGGGCGTGAGCGCGGGCAGGGGCAGGGGCAGGGCCAGGGCCAGGGCCAGGCTCGTGGGCAGGCCCGTGGGCAGGCTGCGGCCGCGCCTTCCAACTCCGCGATGGCGGACGCGCTGCGGAAGGCGGGGCTGCTCGGGGAGGGCGGGCGCAAGAAGCGCTGAGGCGCGAGGGGCGGGCACGACGGAGCGGAGGCGCCCGCGAGGGCGCCGTTCCGGTGTGCCCACCCGTTCCGCCCCTTGCGGAACGCCTGCCCACACCGGGGGTGGGTGGGCAGGCGGGACGGCTGCCCACGCCGGGAGTGGGCGGCTGGCCGCCGCCGGGGGCGGGGCGGCTGGCCGCGCCGGAGCGGGGAACCGGGGTGGGGTGGGGTGGGGGCTACGGGAGGAAGCGCAAGGCCCAGTCGGCGCGGTTGGCGACCGTGAGGTCGTCGTCCCCGGTGAGGGGCCGCAGGACGCGCTCGGCGGTTTTGGGGTCGGCTTGGACGAGGTCGACGATTTCCGTGGCCAGGCCGTCCTGGTCGTCGCCGAGGTCTGCCGCCGAGGCGCGGACGAGGACCGGGAGGGTGTCGGGGCCGCCGAGGGCGGCGAGGACGCCGCCGAGGAGTTCGCGGGCGTAGCCGTTGCGCTCGGCGACGGCACGGTCCAGCTCGGACTCCAGGCGCGGCAGCAGCGTCAGGTCGCCGCCCGCCCCGATCTCGTCGGCGAGGTCGATCGTGGCGTCGACGTCCGCGTCGAGGTCGTCCAGCATCGCGAGGAGCCGGGTCACGCTGTCGTCGGTCATGGTGCCTCCTGGAATGCGCCGTCCACGAGGACGGGGACGGTGGTCGACGCGTCGAGCTCGGCGGCCACCTCCACGTCCCGCGGACAGCCGTACTCGTACAGTTCACGGCCCGAGTCGCAGCCGTGCAAGGCGGCGGCCGGGTCCTCCGTGGCGGCCCACAGCGTGGCCGCCGCGGTCGCCTCCGGGGTCAGGTGGAGCCCCGGCGCGAGGGTGCGCAGGGCGTCGAGGACCGCGCCGGCCCCGAGGTGGTCCTCCAGGGCGGGGCGGAGCGAGCCGTCCGGCCACCGCTCGCCGGAGGCGATCACGGCGAGGGGCCGCTCGCCGGAGCCGTACCCGTGGCGGGCGAGCCACCGGGCGACGGCGGTGCGGTTGCGGAGGGAGGCGGCGACGACGGCCGCGCCGTCCGCCGCCTCGGCGGCGATGGTGGAGCCGTTCGGGGACGGCAGGACGAGCCGGGCCGGTGCGGGGGCGGTGCGGAGCGCCGCCGGGGAGAGCGACCAGGGGTGGTCCGGGGTCGCCTCGCGGCGCCCGACGGCGAGGGTGGCGTCGCGCTCGCGGGCGTACGCGACGGCCGTGGCGTCCCTCCAGCGGTACGGGTGGACGGCGCTGCCGCGCTCGACGGCGACGCCGACCGCCGTCGTGAAGGAGAGCACGTCGACGACGACCACGCACGCCGCCGCCGGGGCGAGGGCCCGTGCCTCGACGGGCCCCCAGCCGAAGGCGACGCTCATCAGAGTTCGGTGACCTTGCCGTCGGCGACCTCGACGCGCCGGTTCACCCGGATCGCGTCGAGCATCCGGCGGTCGTGGGTGACCAGGAGCAGGGTGCCCTCGTAGGCGTCGAGGGCGGACTCCAGCTGTTCGATGGCGGGCAGGTCGAGGTGGTTGGTGGGCTCGTCGAGGACGAGGAGGTTGACGCCCCGGCCCTGGAGGAGGGCGAGCGCGGCGCGGGTCCGCTCGCCCGGGGAGAGGGTGGTGGCGGGGCGCAGCACGTGCTCGGCCTTGAGGCCGAACTTGGCGAGCAGGGTCCGCACGTCGGCGGGCTCGGTGTCCGGGACGGCGGCGCAGAAGGCGTCGAGGAGGGTCTCGGTGCCGTGGAAGAGCTTGCGGGCCTGGTCGACCTCGCCGACGACCACGCCGGAGCCGAGGACGGCGTGGCCGGAGTCGAGCGGGAGGCGGCCGAGGAGGGCGGCGAGCAGGGTGGACTTGCCGGCGCCGTTGGCTCCGGTGACGGCGACGCGGTCGGCCCAGTCGATCTGGAGGGTGACCGGTCCGAAGGAGAAGTCGCCGCGGCGGACCTCGCCGTCGCGCAGGGTGGCGACGACGGCGCCGGAGCGGGGTGCGGCGGCGATCTCCATCCGCAGCTCCCACTCCTTGCGGGGCTCCTCGACGACGTCCAGGCGCTCGATCATGCGCTGGGTCTGGCGGGCCTTCGCGGCCTGCTTCTCGCTGGACTCGCCGCGCAGCTTGCGGCCGATCTTGTCGTTGTCGGTCGCCTTGCGGCGGGCGTTGCGGACGCCCTTGTCCATCCAGTTGCGCTGCATGAGGGCGCGGCCCTCCAGCGCGGACTTCTTGTCGGCGTACTCCTCGTACTCCTCGCGGGCGTGCCGGCGGGCGGTGGCCCGCTCCTCCAGGTAGGCGTCGTAGCCGCCGCCGTAGAGGGTGATCTGCTGCTGGGCGAGGTCGAGTTCGAGGACCTTGGTGACGGTGCGGGCGAGGAACTCGCGGTCGTGGCTGATGACGACGGTGCCGGCCCGCAGGCCCTTCACGAACCCCTCCAGGCGCTCCAGGCCATCGAGGTCGAGGTCGTTGGTCGGCTCGTCGAGGAGGAAGACGTCGTAACGGGAGAGGAGGAGGGAGGCGAGTCCGGCGCGGGCGGCCTGGCCGCCGGAGAGGCCGGTCATCGGCTGGTCGAGGCCGACGGTGAGGCCGAGGGAGGAGGCGACCTCCTCGGCGCGCTCGTCGAGGTCGGCGCCGCCGAGGTCGAGCCAGCGCTCCAGGGTGGTGGCGTACGCGTCGTCGGCGCCGGGGGTGCCGTCGACGAGGCCCTGGGTGGCCTCGTCCATCGCGGTCTGGGCGGCGGCGACGCCGGTGCGGCGGGCCAGGAACTCGCGCACGGTCTCGCCCTCGCGCCGCTCGGGCTCCTGCGGGAGGTGCCCGACGCTCGCGGTGGGCGGCGAGAGGCGGACCTCGCCCTCCTCCGGGGTGTCGAGCCCGGCGAGCAGCCGGAGCAGGCTGGACTTGCCGGCGCCGTTGACGCCGACGAGGCCGATGACGTCGCCGGGGGCGACGACGAGGTCGAGGCCGGCGAAGAGGGTGCGTTCGCCGTGGCCGGCGGCGAGGTCCTTGGCGACGAGAGTGGCAGTCATCAGACCACGCATCCTACGTGGGCGGCGGGGGCCGGGCGGGTACGGTCCCGGGCATGGAGAGCGACGTGATCAGCGATGTGATCGTGGTGGGCGGCGGGGTCGTCGGGCTGGCGACGGCGGTGACGCTGGCGGAGCGGGGTCTGCGGGTACGGCTCTGGTCCCGGGACCCGGCGGAGGCGACGACCTCGGCGGTGGCGGGCGCCCTGTGGTGGCCGTACCGGATCGAGCCGGCGGAGGAGGCCGGGGCCTGGGCGCTGGAGTCGCTGCGGGTGTACGGGGAGCTGGCCGCCGCGCCGGAGGAGACCGGGGTGCGGTGGGTGCCGGGCGTCCACGCGGACACGGTCCTGGACGGCCTCGGCGCCTGGGCGGCCCGGGTGGAGGGGCTGCGGCAGCTACCGGCCGGCGAGGTGCCGGGGCCGTACGCGACCGGGCTGGCCGCCCGGCTGCCGCTGATCGACATGCCGGTCCACCTGGCCTGGCTGCGGGCCCGCCTCGAAGCGGCCGGCGGGGTGGTCGAGCGGCGGGCGGTGAAGGACTGGGAGGAGCCGGCCGCGGCGGCACCCGTGGTCGTGAACTGCACGGGCCTAGCCGCGCGGGAACTGGTCCCGGACGACGGACTGCGCCCGGTGCGGGGTCAGTTGGTGCTGGTGGAGAACCCCGGCGTCGAGGAATGGTTCACGGCAGCGGACGCCGGGGCCGCGCAGACCACGTACTTCTTCCCCCAGCCGGGCCGCCTGATCCTAGGCGGGACAGCGGAGGAGGACGCGGAGGACCTGGCCCCCGACCCGGCGACAGCGGCCGCGATCGTGGCCCGGTGCGCCCTGATCCGACCGGAAATCGCCGAAGCCCGCGTACTGGCCCACCGCGTGGGCCTACGCCCGGCCAGAACCGGCGGCGTACGCGTCGAGGCAGAGCCCCTGCCGGGCGGCGGGCGCCTCGTGCACCACTACGGGCACGGGGGCCCCGGGGTGACGGTGGCGTGGGGGTGCGCACGGCGGGCTGCGGACTTGGTGACGGGCTGAGCGGCCGGGCGGGGAGGGGCGGGACAGAGCGCGGCTGGGCGGGGTGCGGCCGGGCAGGGTGCGGCAGGGCCGGGCAGGGCCAGGCAGGGCCAGGCAGGGCCAGGCCGGGCAGGGCCAGGCAGGGCCAGGCAGGGCCGGGCCAGGCAGGGCCGGGCAGAGCGGCGCCGGGCGGGGCGTGGCCAGGCAAGGCCGGGCCGGGCAAGGCCGGGCAAGGCAAGGCCGGGCAAGGCCGGGCCGGGCAAGGCCGGGCCGGGCAAGGCCGGGCAAGGCCGGGCCGGGCAAGGCCGGGCCGGGCAAGGCCGGGCAAGGACGGACGGACAGAGCGCGGCTGGGCGGGGCGCGGCCAGGCAGGGCGCGGCAGGGCAGGGCCGGGCGCGGCCGGGCAGAGCGCGGCTGGCCGGGCCGGGCCGGGCCAGGCAGGGCAGAGCCGGGCCAGAGAGGGCAGGGCCAGGCAGGGCAGGGCAGAGCGCGGCCGGGCAGGGCGGGGCGGGCAGAGCGCCACCGGCCGGGCGTGGCCAGGCCGGGCCGGGCAAGGCCGGGCAGAGCGCGGCTGGGCGGGGCGCGGCCAGGCAGAGCGCGGCCAGGCCGGGTGGGGCGGGCAGAGCGCGGCCGGGCCGGGTGGGGCGGGCAGAGCGCGGCCGGGCCGGGTGGGGCGGGCAGGCCGAAGGCCCCCGGCCGTGAGGGGCGGGGGCCTTCGGTCGGGCGGGGGTGTCCCTTGCTGGGTTACTTCCAGAGCGGGGGCGAGACGGTCTCGTCGGCTCGGGCGCACTGGTGGGCGCGGCGGTCGAGGGCGTCGGCTCGGGCGGCGGCTCGGCGGGCCTCCTCGCGGGCGCCTAGGCGCTTGAGCTGGGCGGCGCGGTCGCGCTCGTCGCGCGCCTGGTTCTTCAACTGCTGGACGTTGCAGGTGCGGTGCGGTGCCGCCTCGGCCTCCGGGGCGGCGGCGGCCTGTCCGAGCAGCAGGCCCCCGGCCAGCAGCGTCGTGGCGGACAGGGCGGTCAGGATGCGGCGCGCGGGCGTCGCGTGGTGCATGGGTGTCTCCAAGTCGGGGCTGTGGCAGCCCGGATGAGGCATGGTCAGTACCGGTCGGTAACTTTACCCGGACCGAAGGGACCGATCGCACCAGACCCGCCGCATCCACCCCATCGTCAACACTCCTCCACAGGACGCCCACTGACGAGGTGGTAGGTCGCCCGGGCGTCGAGGAGCAGCGGGATCAGGAGCCGCTGGGACTGGCGGAGGGGGACGTACGCGCCGCCGCCGGGTTCGCGGCGCGACGCGACACCGTGCAGGGCGAGTTCGTCGCCCGCCTCGGCGTACTGGGCGGCGTCGAGGCGGTAGCCGCAGGGCGGGTCGGCGATGATCTCGGCGGGCTCGGGCGGTTCGTTGTCGGCGCCGCCGAGGTAGACGGGGCCGCGGTCGGCGAGGCCCTTGAGCCGGGCGGCGGAGGTGGCGGCGGCGAGCGGGCCGCGGCGCTCGGAGACGTACGCGAAGACGTCCTTCAACGCGGTGAGGTGGGTGGCGACCCTGCGCCGCTGGCTGAGGGCGGGGTCGCGTTCCTCGGCCTCGCCGAGCGGGTCCTCGCGGGTCTCGGCGAGGATCGCGGCCATGTGCTTGATCCCGGCCGTGTTGCGCAGGATGCGTTCCTGGCCGTCGCCGGCGACCTGCCGGATGGGGCGTCCGGTGAGGGGGTCGGTCCAGATGCCGTAGACGCCGTGGGTGTGGCCGGCGAGACCGGCGCCGGGGCGGACGTACTCCTCGGACAGGGTGCGGGACTCGGCGTGGACGCGGGCGTCGGTGTCGAGGCTGCGCGGCCAGAGGGCGAGCAGGTCCTTGTCGTAGTACTCGGGGGTGGAGCCGTACTCGTGGAGGTCGTGGACGAGGTCGGGCCGACGGTCGCGGATCAGGGCGGCGAGGGCGCGGGCCTCCGCGGTGCGCAAGGCGAGGTGGTCGCGGTTGACGTCGATGCCGGCGGCGTTGCCCCGGGTGTCGGCCTCGCGCCCGTCGGGGTTGGCGTTGGGCACGACGAGGACGGTGGTGGTGGCGAGGAGGCGCAGCGTCCCCGGGTCGCGGGTGCGGGCGAGGTCGCGGACGGCGGTCAGGCACGCCTCGCGCCCCGCGGGTTCGTCGCCGTGCTGGCCGCAGACGAGCAGGACGGTGGTGGCGCCGCGCGCCGGGCCGAGGGCGGCGAGCCGCAGCGGCCGGCCCTGCTCGGTGGTGCCGAGGGTGGTGACCGTGACCCGGTCGCTGCCCCGGTCGACGGCGGCGAGGAAGTCCCGCTCCTCCGCGTCGGTGGTCCAGCGGGCACCGCCGCTCGTCTCGAACCCGGTCCGGGGCGGGGCCGCCGGGCCCCCGGGGGCGGCCTTCGCCGGGAAGCTGACGAGGGGCAGCCCGAGCACGGCGGTCCCGGCGGCGAGTGCCAGGGCGCGGCGCGCGGCGCGGTATCGCATCGGCATGGGGCGGAACGTACTCGCCGGGCCCGGCGGGACGGAAGACCGCGTGCGGGAAACGGGTGAACCGGCGCTTCATGTCGGCCGAATGGCGATCATGTGACGGAAGGCGCCCTTTACGTGACGCTGCGTCGCGTGATTCATAGAGTCCGAAGCGTACGAACTAAGGACCGACGCCCACCCACGCGTCTTACCTTGCTGACGTTGCCGACGATTTGGAGAGCATCCCGTGCACCGCAGAATCATCGTTCCGAGCGCCCTCGCCGCCTCTCTGCTGCTGGCGATCCCGGCATCGGCGGCCGACTACGTCCCGGGCGCGCCGGGCATCGGCGACTCCTACTACCCCGCCAGCGGCAACGGCGGGTACGACGTCTCCCACTACGACCTGCGGCTGAAGTACCAGCCGGCGACGGACCTCCTGGAGGGCACGGCGACGATCCTGGCGACGACCACGCAGAACCTCTCCCGCTTCAACCTGGACCTGGGGCTGAAGGCGAGCGAGGTCCGCGTCGACGGGCGGCTCGCGAAGTTCACGGCCACCGGCGATCACGAGCTGGAGATCGTCCCGGCCGTGCCGCTGCCGAGGAACAAGCAGGTCACGGTGGTCGTCCGCTACGCGGGCAAGCCCTCGGAGTTCAAGGTCGACGGCTGGTCGGCCTGGCACCGCACCCCGGACGGCGGGGTCGCCGCGCAGGAGCCGGACTCGGCCGCGTGGTGGTTCCCGTCCAACGACCACCCGCGCGACAAGGCCACCTTCGACGTGTCGGTGTCGGTGCCGGACGGCACCCAGGCGATCAGCAACGGCGTGCTCCAGTCGCAGTCCTCGCGGCTCGGCTGGACGCGTTTCAACTGGCGTTCCAACAAGCCGCAGGCGACGTATCTGGCCACGCTCGCGGTCGGGAAGTTCGACATCACGACGGACCGGACGGCGAACGGGCTGCCCGTCCTCAACGCCTACAGCAAGGACCTCGGCGACAACGCGGGCGCGGCCCGCGCCTCGATCGAGCGGACCACCGAGGTCGCGGAGTGGCTGGAGGGGGTCTTCGGCCCGTACCCCTTCAACGCGCTCGGCGGCTACGTGCCCAACGTGACCAGCGGCTACGCGCTGGAGACGCAGACCCGGCCGTTCTACAGCCCGCGCCAGTTCGCGAACGGCGCGAACGTGTCGGTGGTCGTGCACGAGCTGGCCCACCAGTGGTACGGCGACAGCGTCTCGGTGCGCGACTGGAAGGACATCTGGATCAACGAGGGCTTCGCCCGCTACAGCCAGTGGCTGTGGTCGGAGAAGGAGGGCGAGGGCACGGCGCAGGAGCTGGCGGACTACGTGTACGCGATTCGGACGGCCGAGGACCCGTTCTGGACGGTGAAGCCGGGCGACCCGGGGCCGGACAACCAGTTCCACATCGCCGTGTACGACCGGGGCGCGCTGGCGCTCCAGGCGCTGCGGAACGAGATCGGGGACGAGGACTTCTCCGCGATCCTGAAGGGCTGGCCGCAGCGGTTCGCGCACGGCAACGCGCGGGTCGCGGACTTCGTCCGGTACGCGGAGCAGGTCTCCGGCAAGCCGCTGGCGGCGCTCTTCGACACCTGGCTGTACGAGCCCGCCAAGCCGGCCGCGGGACCCGCGCCGGCCGCGGGACCCGCGCCGGCCGCGGCGTCCTCGGCTCCTGCGGCGCGGTCGACCGCGCCGGAGCTGCTCCGGGCGAAGCCCGTCCAGCCGAAGTCGTGGAAGAAGATCGCGGCGACGAACACGGTCCACGAGCGCGAGGACCACTGACGCGGCCGCCCGGGAGGCCCGTCCGTCAGCGCGCGGCGCTGCGGGCGGCCTCCCGGGCACGCCGGGCGAGCGGCAGATAGCGCAGCCGCTCGGGCAGGACGGGGACGACGGCGCGGACGACGCGGGCGAGGCGGCGCAGCCGGCGCTCCTGCTCCGGCGTCCACTCCAGGCCGATGGCGGCGCGGGCGTCCGGCGGCATGAGGCCGATGGTGAGGAAGGCGCGGATCCGCTGGAAGGGGCGGCGCAGCAGCGGCCAGAGGGGGCGAAGCGCGAGCCGCAGGAGCAGCGGGCCCCGGTCGGGGGCGGGCACCGGCGCGTCCGGGTCGAGGAGCTCGCGGACGACGGCGGTCGCCTCCAGCTCCTCGGCGAGGACCTCTCGGTAGTACGGCCAGAACTCCTCGGGAGTCTGCGGCATGTCCCGGTCGTGGATGCCGAGGATCCGGCCGACCTGGAGCCACTCGGCGTACAGCCTGCGGTCCTGGGCCTCGGTGAGGGGCCGGTGCAGCAGGGCGAGGCCGTGCCGGTAGACGGGGTAGCCGGTGGCGTGGACCCAGGAGTAGTACGCGGGCGTCAGCGCGTGGTAGCGCCGCCCGTGCGCGTCGGTCCCCTGGATGTCCCGGTGCAGCGCCCGCAGCCTGCGCCCCTCGGCGACGGCCTCCTCCCCTCCGTACACCCAGAGCTGCACGGACCGCAGCGAGCGCTCACCGCGCCCCCACGGATCGGTCCGGAACACGGAGTGCTCGTCGACCCCGGCCCCGATCGCCGGGTGCGCGACCTGCATGGTCAGCGCGGCGGGCAGCATCAGCAGCGCCCGGACGTCCCCCGCAACACTCCAGAGCACACCACCGACGGGGGGCGGGGTGGGGTCGGTGGCTGGCGCGGGACGGGGGCGGGGCGGAGGTACGGGCTCGGCGCCGGACGCGGGGGCGGGGCGGGGAACGGTGGCGGCGCTGGGCGCGCGGGCGGCACTGGGCACGGGGGCGGCGCTGGGCGCGCGGGCGGCACTGGGCACGGGGGCGGCACTGGGCGCGCGGGCGGCACTGGGCACGGGCACGGCGCTGGGCACGGGCACGGCACTGGGCGCGGGCTCGGCGCCGGACGCGGGGGCGGCGCTGCGCCCGGGGGCGGGTTGCGCGCCGGCGCCGGGCTCGCCCGCGGTTGTGGTGCCGGGTGCGGCTGCGGCTGCGGATGCCGGTTCGAGGCCGGCCGCGGGGCCTGCTTCGGCGGCGGGTCCCGTGTCCGTTGCCGCTCCGGTGGCGTCCATGCGGGGTTCCTTGCCTCTTGCCTCGGTGGTGTCCCTCCAGGGTGCACCCTGCCCGGGGGAGGGACGACGTCGGGGCCGTTCCCTGGGGCTCTCGCCCCGGGAACGGCCCCGGCGTGGTGGTGTGCGGGTCGTCGGTCGCGGTCAGGCGCGGTCGGCGCCGACCGGCTCGCCGACGATGCGGCCGGCGAGGGCGTGGGCCCAGGCGTCGACGTCGGCGTTGAGCTCGCGCTCGGCGGCCTCGCGCTCGGCGGCGATCTTCGCGGTGCCGGCGGCGAGGATGCCGTCGCGCTCGCTCTGGCCCTCGGCGCGGGCGGCGGCGATGGCGACGGAGCCCTCCTCGACGGCCTTGGAGCGGATGCGGGCGGCCTCGTGGCGCGCCTCGGCCAGCTCGGCCTCGTACTGGGCGCGGATCTCCGCGGCCTGGGCGCGCAGGTCGTCGGCGCGGCCGGTGGCGCCTTCGGTGGCGTCCTCACGCTGCTCGATCGTGCGCTTGATCTTCGGGAGGATCACCTTCGCCAGGAAGAAGAAGGTCAGGAAGAACACGGCGAAACCGAGGATGAGCTCGGCCCAGACCGGGTTGAGCGGGCCGAGGTCCATGTCGAAGATCTTGGCGTTGGAGGCGAGGGTCGTCATGGCGCGCATCCTACCTGGTCCCCGGAGCGGCGGATCGTACACCCCCGCGATCGTTGGCGCGCTCGTACGACGCGGGCAAGATTCGCGGCACCTAAAGGCTACCGGAAGGTAACTATGGCTGGTTGTATGGCCCGCGCCGAGATCAACCCCCCACCACTCGACGGGAGTTCACGTGCCCCTCAACACGTTCCGCCGTATCCCCGGCGCCGCCGTGTCCCTGGCGCTCGCCGCGGCCACCCTCGCGGCGACCGCGCCCGCCGCCTCCGCCGCCCCGGCGACCGAGGCGCCGCGCCTGAAGGTGCTCACCTACAACGTCTTCCTCTTCAGCAAGACGCTCTACCCGAACTGGGGGCAGGACCACCGGGCCCGCGCGATCCCCGCGGCGCCGTTCTTCCAGGGCCAGGACGTCGTCGTGATCCAGGAGGCGTTCGACAACTCCTCCTCCGACGCGTTCAAGGCGAACGCGGCGGCCGCCTACCCGCACCAGACGCCCGTCGTGGGCCGGTCCAAGAGCGGCTGGGACGCCACCGGCGGGTCCTACTCGGCGACCACGCCCGAGGACGGCGGCGTGACGATCCTCAGCAAGTGGCCGATCGTCCGCAAGGAGCAGTACGTCTACAAGGACGCCTGCGGCTCCGACTGGTTCTCGAACAAGGGCTTCGCCTACACGGTCCTCGACGTGAACGGCAGCCGCGTGCACGTCGTCGGCACCCACGCCCAGTCCACCGACCCGGGCTGCTCGGCGGGCGAGGCGGCGCAGATGCGCAGCCGCCAGTTCAAGGCGATGGACGCCTTCCTCGACGCCAAGAACATCCCGGCGGGCGAGCAGGTGATCGTCGCGGGCGACATGAACGTGGACTCCCACACGCCCGAGTACGCCTCGATGCTCGCCGACGCGGGGCTGGCCGGCGCGGACGCCCGCATCGGCCACCCGTACTCCTTCGACACCGAGCTGAACTCGATCGCGGCGGACCGCTACCCGGACGACCCGCGCGAGGACCTCGACTACGTCCTGTACCGGGCCGGCAACGCGCGCCCGGCGAACTGGACGAACCACGTCGTCCTGGAGTCGGCCCCGCCGTGGACGGTCTCCAGCTGGGGCACGAAGTACACGTACACCAACCTGTCGGACCACTACCCGGTGACCGGCTTCTGATTCAGTAGCCGGGGCCGCCGAAGGCGCTGTACGCCCAGGCGGCCACGGCGATGCCGACGAGCGCCAGCACCACCCAGGAGCCGGCGCTCGTGTGCCGCCCCCTGGTCTTGCGCGCCTTCCCCGGCTTCCGCTCCTTCCGGGGCCGCTTGGGTCCGCCCCCGGGCCGCCCCGCCCGGGACGGCCCGGGGCCGGGCTCGGCCGCCGCGGCGACCTCGGCGAGCATCCGGCGACAGACGGTGGCCAGCTCGGCGACGGGCGCCGTCAGGTCCACCACGACCTCGGTACGGGCCGGAGCCGTCGTCCCCCCGTCGAGCAGCCGCCCGGCCCGCAGCAGCGCCCGGTCCTTACCGCCCGTCGGGGCGAGGCTGATCCACCGCCGGACGTGCTCGCCCCGGATCACGACGCCCCCGCCCCGCTCCCGGTACACCGTGTGCTCCCGCCACAGGACCCCGGCCAATTCCGCCGCCGTCTCCCTGAGTTGCGCGTACATCCCACTCCCCTGTTCCCGCCCGCAGACGCGGACCGGCCGCCGACTCTAACCCCCGCGCGCCCGTCCCCCGGGCCCGCCCCCGACCGCCGCCCCTTACGCGCCGAAGTCGTACACGGTGACCGCTATCCCCCGCTCCACCAGCCGCTCCCGCACCAGCGGCTCCACCCGGTCCCAGGTGCCACCCGCGAGCCCGCAGCCGATCCGGGGCATGTGGACCGACGCCCCGAGCTCGACGGCCCGGTCGGCGAGCCGCTCCAGCGCCCGGTCGATCGCCTCGTACCGCACGGGGACCCCGGTGCTCCGCCCGGTGCGGATCCCCCGCTGGCCCACCAGGTTCGCCACCCAGAGGTACGGCGAGACCTGGACGAACTGCGCGGCGCCGAGCCCGAAGTCGTTGGCCGCCCGCTCCCGGTGCCAGCGGCGGAAGGCCGCCTCGGGCTCCGGCCAGCGCCGCGAGACGGCGACCACGAAGCCCTTGCCCCAGCCGCCGATGTCGTTGCAGACGTGGGCGATGATCCGGACCCCCTTGCCCTGGGGCGCGGTGGCGTCTCCTCGTACGTACGTGATCTCGGTCATGGGGGCAGCGTAGGAGGGGGGACTGACAGTGGGGGTGGAGAGCGGCGGGGACGGTGTCAACTGGGGTTGACAGGTCGGTGGTGTCAACCTAGATTGACGGTATGACCGATGCGACCGATCTTGCCGCTCGGGCGGGTGACCGGGATCCGCGGGTGGGACTGCGGGCCGTCTCCGCTCTTCGGCGGCTGTTGGAACAGCTGGAGGCCGTCCAGGTGCGCAGTGCGCGCAACCAGGGGTGGTCGTGGCAGGAGATCGCCACCGAGCTGGGCGTCAGCCGGCAGGCCGTCCACAAGAAGTACGGGAGGCAGTGATGTTCGAGAGGTTCACCAAGGCGGCGCGAGCCGTGGTGAAGGGGGCGGCCGAGCACGCGGAGCGCGGCGAGGACACCTCCGTCACGCCGGAGCACCTGCTGCTGGCGCTGCTCGACCGGGAGGGCACCCGCGCGGCGGTGGTCCTCGGCCGGCTGTGTCCGCCGGAGCGGCGGCCGTCCCTGCTCGCCGCGCTCGCCGACGCCCGCCGCCGGGCCGGGCTGTCCCGGGCGGACGCCGAGGCCCTGGCGGACCTCGGGATCGACGTCGGCGCGGTCGTCGCCCGGGTCGAGGAGACCCACGGCGCGGGCGCGCTGGCCGGCGACCGCAAGGACGCCGGGTGGTGGGCCGGCCGCCGCACCTTCTCGCGGGAGGCGAAGACCGTCCTGGAGAAGTCGCTCCGCGTCGCGCTGGCCCGCAAGGACCGGGAGATCGGCGACGAGCACCTCCTCCTCGCCCTCACCACCACCGGCGGCGCCGTCGCGGAGGCGCTGGCCGACCACGGCGTCACCTACACCGCCGTCGACGCCGCCCTCGCCGCGCCCGCGCCGCTCTGATCCCCGCTGATCCCTTCCGATGTCTCCCAGGGCTTTTACAGTGCTGGTGAGACAGCAATACTGTTGAACCATGGAGGACGCGAGCGACGAGGGACTGCTGCCCGGCTACACCGTCGACGAGCTGGCCGCGCGGGCCGGGGTCACGGTGCGGACCGTACGGTTCTACGGCACGCGGGGGCTGCTGCCGCCGCCGGTGATCGGGCCCCGCAGGGTCGGGCGGTACGGGCAGGAGCACCTGGCGCGGCTGGCGCTCATCGAGGAGCTCCAGCGGCAGGGCATGACGCTCGCCGCGATCGAGCGGTACCTGGAACAGCTGCCGCCCGACCTGAGCGCGCAGGACCTCGCGGTGCACCGGGCGCTGGTGGCGTCCTGGGCTCCGGAGTCCGCCGAGACCATCACCCGGCGGGAGCTGGAGCGGCGCGCCGGGCGGGAGTTGGGCGACCGCGACCTCGAACGGCTTGCGGCCCTCGGGGTGTTGGAGCCGACCGTCGACGACGGGGTGTTCCGGCTCGACGCCTCCCTGCTGCGGCTGGGCGTCGAACTCCTCGACGTGCCCATCGGGCACGAGACGATCCTCGCCTCCCGGACGGTGCTCCTCGACCACGCCCGGTCCGCCGCCCAGGAGTTGGCGCGGCTGTTCCAGGAGGAGGTGTGGAACCCGTACCGGGAGACCGGGGAGGACCCGGACCACCTGACCGCGATGAAGTCGCTCTCGGCGCACATGCAGCCGATGGTGGTCCAGGCCCTCGTCACCGCGTTTCAGCGGTCCCTGAGCGAGGAGTTGCGGTCCGCCTTCAGGAGTCGCTGAAGGTCTCGCCGCGCTCGGCCTTCTCCACCAGGAGGGCCGGCGGGTCGAAGCGCTCGCCGTACGTCTCCGACAGCTCGCGGGCGCGGGCCACGAAGCCCGGCACGCCGCCCTCGTAGCCGTTGACGTACTGGAGGATGCCGCCGGTCCAGGCCGGGAAGCCGATGCCCATGATGGAGCCGATGTTGGCGTCGGCGACCGAGGTCAGGACGCCCTCCTCCAGGAGGCGGACGGTGTCCAGGGCCTCCGCGAAGAGCATCCGCTCCTGCATGTCGCGGAAGGGGATCTCGTACCCCTGCTTGGTGAAGTGCTCGCGCAGGCCCGGCCACAGCTTGCCGCGCTTGCCCGCCTCGTCGTAGTCGTAGAACCCCGCGCCGCCGCTGCGGCCGGGGCGGCCGAACTCGTCGACCATGCGGTCGATGACGGCCTCGCCGGGGTGGGTGGCCCAGACGCCGCCGGACTCCTCGATCGCCTTCTTCGTCTCGTTGCGGATCTTGCGCGGCAGCGTGAGGGTCAGCTCGTCCATCAGGGAGAGGATCTTGGCCGGGTAGCCGGCCTGCGCCGCGGCCTGCTCGATCGAGGCGGGCTCGATGCCCTCGCCGACCATCGCCACGCCCTCGTTGAGGAAGTGGCCGATGACGCGGGAGGTGAAGAAGCCGCGCGAGTCGTTGACGACGATCGGCGTCTTGTTGATCTGCCGGACCAGGTCGAAGGCGCGGGCCAGCGCCTCGTCGCCGGTGCGCTCGCCCTTGATGATCTCGACCAGCGGCATCTTGTCGACGGGCGAGAAGAAGTGCAGGCCGATGAAGTCGTCCTGGCGCTCGACGCCCTCGGCGAGGACGGTGATCGGCAGGGTGGAGGTGTTGGAGCAGAGCAGCGCGTCGGGCGCGACGACGTGCTGGATCTCCTGGAAGACCTTGTGCTTGAGCGTGGTGTCCTCGAAGACGGCCTCGATGACCGCGTCGCAGCCCGCGAGCGCCTGCGGGTCCGCCGTGGGGGTGATGCGGGCGAGGAGGGCGTCGGCCTTCTCCTGGGTCGTACGGCCCCGGGCGACGGCCTTGGCGCAGAGCTTCTCCGAGTACGCCTTGCCCTTGGCGGCCGCCTCGGCGGTGACGTCCTTGAGGACGACCTCGATGCCGGCGCGGGCGCAGGAGTAGGCGATGCCGGCGCCCATCATGCCGGCGCCGAGCACGGCGACCTTGCGGACCTGGGTCTTCTCGATGCCCTTGGGTCGGCTGGCGCCGGAGTTGACGGCCTGGAGGTCGAAGAAGAACGCCTGGATCATGTTCTTCGCGGTCTGGCCGGTGACCAGCTCGGTGAAGTACCGGGACTCGATGACCTGCGCGGTCTCGAAGTCGACCTGGGAGCCCTCGACGGCGGCGGCCATGATGTTGCGCGGGGCCGGGTAGGGGGCGCCGTTGAGCTGCTTGCGCAGGTTGGCGGGGAAGGCCGGCAGGTTGGCGGCGAACTTGGGGTTCGACGGGGTGCCGCCGGGGATGCGGTAGCCGGGGACGTCCCAGGGCTGGACCGACTCCGGGTGCGCGTCGATGAAGGCGATGGCCTTGGCCATCATCTCCTCGGGCGTGGCGGCCAGTTCGTGGACGAGGCCGCTGTCGACGGCGCGCTTCGGGGTGTACTGGGTGCCCTGGAGGAGGACCTTCAGGAGGGCGTCGGTGATGCCCATGAGCCGTACGGTGCGGGCGACGCCGCCGCCGCCGGGCAGCAGGCCCAGGGTGACCTCGGGCAGGCCGATCTTGGAGCCGGGCGCGTCGAGCGCGATCCGGTGGTGGGAGGCGAGCGCGATCTCGTAACCGCCGCCCAGGGCCGCGCCGTTGAGGGCGGCGACGACGGGCTTGCCGAGGGTCTCGATGCGGCGCAGGGCGCGCTTCATGTCCATCGCGGCGTCGAAGATCGGCCGGGCGTGCTCGGGGCCCGCCTGGATCATGTCCTTGAGGTCGCCGCCGGCGAAGAAGGTCTTCTTCGCGGAGGTGTAGATGACGCCGCGGATAGAGTCCTTCTCGGCCTCCAGGCGGTCGGCGACGGCCATGATCGACGTGCGGAACGCCTGGTTCATGGTGTTGGCGGACTGGTTCGGGTCGTCGAGGACGAGGGTGACGATCCCCGTGTCGTCCTGCTCCCAGCGGATGGTGGTGCTCTCGCTCATGGCTGATGCTTCTCCGGTATGAGGGGTGCGGACGGGGAGGTCAGACGCGCTCGACGATGGTGGCGATGCCCATGCCGCCGCCGACGCAGAGGGTGGCGAGGCCGTAGCGCTTGTCCTGGCGCTCCAGCTCGTCGACGAGGGTGCCGAGGATGATCGCGCCGGTGGCGCCGAGCGGGTGGCCGAGCGCGATGGCGCCGCCGTTGACGTTGACCTTGTCCAGGGAGACGCCCATGTCCTTGACGAAGCGGAGGACGACCGCGGCGAACGCCTCGTTGATCTCGATGAGGTCGATGTCGTCGATGGTGAGGCCGGCCTTGGCGAGCGCCTTGCGGGCGGCCGGGGCGGGGCCGGTGAGCATGATGGTGGGCTCGGAGCCGGAGACGGCGGCGGCCACGATCCGGGCGCGCGGCGTCAGCCCGTACCGCTCGCCGATCTCCTTCGAGCCGACGGCGACGAGCGAGGCGCCGTCGACGATGCCGGAGGAGTTGCCGGCGTGGTGGACGTGGTCGATCTCCTCGACCCAGTGGTACTTCTGGAGCGCGACCGCGTCGAAGCCGCCGAGCTCGCCGATGTCCTTGAAGGACGGCTTGAGCCGGGCGAGGGAGTCGGCGGTGGTGCCGGGGCGCATGAACTCGTCGTGGTCGAGGACGGTCAGCCCGGCCCGGTCGACGACGGGCACGATCGAGCGGGCGAAGCGACCCTCCTTCCAGGCGGTCGCGGCGCGCTCCTGGGAGAGGGCGGCGTACTCGTCGACGTCGCGGCGGCTGAAGCCCTCGATGGTGGCGATGAGGTCGGCGCCGATGCCCTGCGGGACGAAGTTCGTCTCCAGGTTGGTCATCGGGTCGGCGAACCAGGCGCCGCCGTCGGAGGCCATCGGCACGCGGGACATGGACTCGACGCCGCCGGCGAGGACCAGGTCCTCCCAGCCGGAGCGGACCTTCATCGCGGCCATGTTGACCGCTTCGAGGCCGGAGGCGCAGAAGCGGTTCTCCTGGACGCCGGCGACGGTGTCGGGGAGACCGGCGGCGATGGCGGCGATCCGGGCGATGTCGGAGCCCTGGTCGCCGACCGGGCCGACGACGCCGAGGACGATGTCGTCGACGGCGGCCGGGTCCAGGCCCGGGTTGCGGGTCTGGACCTCGCGGATCAGGCCGGTGACGAGGTCGATGGGCTTGGTGCCGTGCAGGGCGCCGTTGGCCTTGCCGCGTCCGCGCGGGGTGCGGATCGCGTCGTACACGTACGCTTCGGTGCTCACGGGAAGCCTTTCGCGGTGAGGGTTTTTCGACGAGCGGGAGGTCTGTGGTCAGCCGAGGACGGAGGTCTGCGGTCAGCCGAGCAGGGAGCGGCCGATGATCTCCTTCATGATCTCCGTCGTGCCGCCGTAGATGGTCTGGATACGGCCGTCGGTGAAGGCGCGGGCGACCGGGAATTCGCTCATGTAGCCGTATCCGCCGTGCAGTTGCAGGCAGCGGTCGGCGACGCGCTTCTGGAGTTCGGTCGCCCACCACTTCGCCATGGAGGCGTTGACGGGATCGAGGCCGAGGCCGGTCGGGTCGGCATGCTCGGCGATGCAGCGGTCGACGAAGGTGCGGGTCACCGCGCACTCGGTGGCCATCTCCGCGATCTCGAAGCGCACGTGCTGGAGCTTGGCGAGCGGCCGGCCGAACGCCTCGCGCTCCTTGACGTAGCGGGTGGTGAGCTCCAGGAGGTGCTCGGCGCCGGCGATCCCGGCGACGGCGATGGCGAGGCGCTCCTGGGCGAGGTTGGTCATGAGGTGGACGAAGGCGCCGTTCAGCTCGCCCAGCAGGTTCTCCTTGGGGACGCGGACGTCCGTGAAGAAGAGCTCGGCGGTGTCCTGGGACTTCTGGCCGATCTTGTCGAGGTTGCGCCCGCGCTCGAAGCCCTCCATGCCCCGCTCGACGACGAGGAGGGAGAGGCCGTGGGCGCCGCCCTCGGGGGTGGTCTTCGCGACGACGATCACCAGGTCGGCGAGGATGCCGTTGGAGATGAAGGTCTTGGAGCCGTTGAGGACCCAGTGGTCGCCCTGGTCCTCGGCGGTGGTGCGGATGCCCTGGAGGTCGGAGCCGGCGCCGGGCTCGGTCATCGCGATGGCGGTGACGATCTCGCCGGAGCAGAAGCCGGGCAGCCAGCGGCGCCGCTGCTCGTCGGTGGCGAGCTTGGTGAGGTAGGGGCCGATGATGTCGTTGTGCAGGCCGATGGCGAGGCCGGGCGCGGCGGCACGGGTGAACTCCTCGGCGAGGACGGAGGCGTACCGGAAGTCGGGGTTGCCGCCGCCGCCGTGTTCCTCCTCGACGGCGAGGCCGAGGAGGCCCTGGCGGCCGGCGGCGAGCCACGCCTCGCGGGAGACGATGCCGTCCTTCTCCCACTGCGCGTAGTGGGGCAGCACCTCCTTCTCCAGGAAGGTGCGGACGACCGCCCGGAAGGCTTCGTGGTCCTCGGTGTAGAGCGTGCGCTTCATGCGGTCTTCGACTCCTGGGTGGGCGGGGCGGCCTGGGTACGCAGGGTGGGGACGGCCCAGTCGCGGGCGACCTCGGCGGTGTCGGCGCCGGGCAGGGCGGGGCCGGTACGGAGCGTGCCGGGGGTGGCGGAGAAGCGGGGCGCGGGCGCCGGCTGGACGAGTCCGCCGTGCTCGGCGAAGGTGCCGCGCGCCGCGAGGTGCGGGTGGGCGGGAGCCTCGCGGAGCGAGAGGACGGGCGCGACGCAGGCGTCGGTGCCCTCGAAGACCTCGGTCCACTCGGCCCGCGTACGGCTCCGGAAGCGCGCGGCGACGGCCTCACGCAGCTCGGGCCAGCGGGCTAGGTCGCGGCGGAGGGCGGTGGGGTCGACTCCGGCTTCGGCTCCGGCTCCGGCGTCGGCCCCGGCGTCGGCCTCGGCGCTGGCGTCGGCGCTGGCGTCGGCACCGCCGAGGCCGAGGAGGCGGGTGAACTCGTCGTAGAAGCGTTCCTCCAGGGCGCCGACGGCCATGTGGCCGCCGTCGGAGGTCGCGTACACGCCGTAGAAGGGGCAGCCGCCGTCGAGCAGGTTCGACGCGCGCCGGTCCTGCCAGCCGCCCGCCACCAGCATGGCGTGGATCATGGTGGTGAGGTGGGCGGTGCCGTCCACGATGGCGGCGTCGACGACCTGGCCCTCGCCGTGGGCGCGGGCGTGCTGGAGGGCCGCGAGGACGCCGATGACCAGGTAGAGGGAGCCGCCCGCGTAGTCGCCGACCAGGTTGGCGGGGACGACGGGCGGGCCCTCCGGGTCGGGGCCGATCATGCCGAGGGCGCCGGTGACGGCGATGTAGCCGATGTCGTGGCCGGCGGTGAGGGCGAGCGGGCCGTCCTGGCCCCAGCCGGTCATCCGGCCGTAGACCAGCCGGGGGTTGCGGGCGAGGCAGGCGTCGGGGCCGACGCCGAGGCGTTCGGCGACGCCGGGGCGGTACCCCTCGATCAGCACGTCGGCGCGCTCGACGAGGTCGAGGACGGTCGCGGGGCCGTCCGGGGCCTTGAGGTCGACGAGGACCGAGCGCTTGTTGCGGTTGGTGAGGTCCTTCGCCGGGTCGACGCCCAGGCCGGGGCCGCCGGGCCGGTCGACGCGGACGACGTCGGCGCCGAGGTCGGCGAGGAGCATCGCGGCGAAGGGACCGGGGCCGATGCCGGCGAGCTCCACGACCCGGACACCGGCGAGCGGGCCCGTCCGCTCGGTCTGCCTCGTGTTCATCGAGCCCCCAGAAGTGTGTGACACCAATGATGTAACACCGGAGATGCTAGGAACGTGTTCCACTCGGCACAAGCCCCCCGGCCGAGCAAGCGCTTGGAAATTCGGCGGGGCCGCCGGGTCCGCTATCCTCCGCCGACGACGTGACGGCGAGGCGTGACGGCGAGACTTCTACGGCGGTACGAGAAGGCGGGAGGGGTGGCTCGATGGCTACAGGGGCGGACGCGGGGCGGGAGGCCGGAGCGCGGCCGTACGACGTGGTCCTCTACGGGGCGACCGGGTTCGTGGGCGAGCTCACCGCGGAGTATCTGGCCGAGCACGCCCCCGCCGGGTGCCGCTGGGCCCTCGCCGGGCGCTCGCCCGCGAGACTGGCGGCGCTGCGGGACCGGCTCGCCGCCGGCCGGCCGCACCTCGCGGACCTGCCGCTGCTCGTCGCCGACTCCGGCGACCCCGCCTCGCTGCGCGAGCTCGCCGTGTCGGCCCGGGTCGTGGCCTCCACCGTCGGCCCGTACGTCTGGTACGGCGAGGGCCTGGTCGCGGCCTGCGCGGACGCCGGCACCGACTACCTCGACCTGACCGGCGAGGCCGAGTTCGTCGACCTCATGTACGTCCGCCACGACGCCCGCGCCCGGGAGACCGGCGCCCGGATCGTGCACGCCTGCGGTTTCGACTCCGTCCCGCACGACCTCGGCGTGCTCTTCACGGTGGAGCAGCTCCCGGAGGGCGTACCGCTGCGCGTCGACGGCTTCGTCCGGGCCGGCGCCGTCTTCTCCGGCGGCACGTTCGCCTCCGCGCTGACCGCCTTCGGGCGCGGCCGCGAGATGGCCAGGGCCGCGCGCGAACGCCGCCTGCACGCACCCCGGTTGGTGGGCCGGCGGGCCCGCGCGCCGCTGGGCGCGCCCCGGTTCAGCACCGAGACGGGGACCTGGGCGCTGCCGCTGCCCACCCTGGACCCGCAGATGGTGGCCCGGTCGGCCGCCGCGCTGGAGCGGTACGG
The DNA here is from genome assembly GCF_042754585.1 of Streptomyces sp. NPDC059201. Classification (NCBI taxonomy): domain Bacteria; kingdom Bacillati; phylum Actinomycetota; class Actinomycetes; order Kitasatosporales; family Streptomycetaceae; genus Streptomyces; species Streptomyces sp. NPDC059201. The sequence goes on along the minus strand of NZ_JBHZBB010000011.1, from coordinate 201,164 downwards.
CCCCGACTTCCGCTACCGCCACTACGCCTCGGTGAAGACGCTCCCGATGGCGCTCGGCGGCACGGCGGCGCTCGGCACGGCCGTCGCGGCGGCCCAACTGCCCGCGGCGCGGCGGTGGATGATGGACCGGTACGAGGCGGGCTCCGGCCCCTCGGCCGAGCGGCGCGCCCGCAGCTGGTTCACGGTCCGCTTCGTCGGCGAGGGCGGCGGGCGGCGGGTCTTCACCGAGGTGTCGGGCGGCGATCCCGGCTACGACGAGACGGCGAAGATGCTCGCCGAGTCCGCGCTCTGCCTCGCCCTGGACCCGCTGCCGAAGGCGGCGGGTCAGGTCACGACGGCGGTGGCGATGGGCGACGCCCTGATCGCCCGGCTGCGGGCGGCGGGGCTGCGCTTCCGGGTGGCGCACGCGGAGTGACGCGTCCGGGCGGCACCCGCGGGGCGGCCGCCCGGCGTGGGGCTCACCAGCCGATCATGTCGGGCGCGGTGTGGTCGGTGACGACCGCGTCGATCTCGATCTCGACCAGCCACGCGGGGTCGATGAACCGGGACACCTCGATGAAGGTGCAGGCGGGGCGGACGTCGGCGAACCGCTCGCCGTGGGCGCGGGCGGCCTCCCGCCAGGTGGTGACGTCGGTGAGCAGGACGCGGGTGCGGACGACGTCCGCGAGGCGGGCGCCCGCCTCGCGCAGGGCCGCCTCGGCGATGTCGAGACAGCGGACGGTCTGGGCGTAGACGTCGCCGGGCGCGCTGGTGGTGCCGTCGGGCGCGATCGGAGCCGTACCGGCGACGGAGACGTACGAGCCGTGCCGTACGGCGCGGGAGAAGCCGATCTCCGGTTCGAGCGGGGAGCCGGAGGAGACGAGCCGTCGGGGTGTGGTGTGCAGGTCCATCCGCACATCCTTCCCACCCCGCGCGCCGGTCAAAGCCCGGCCGGAGGACGGTCTCGGGGGCCCCGCCGGCGTGCGTGAACCCCGCGCCTCACCGCCCGCTCATCCGGTGGTCCAGTCGGCGAGGACGTACAGGATGCCGCAGGTCCAGGCGAGCGCCGAGAGCGCGGCGACGGCAAGGGCGACGGGCAGCGCGCGGCCGCCGGAGCGACGGCGGGCACCGGGGTGACGGCGGGCGTCGGAGTGACGGCTGGCGTCGGAGTAACGGCGAGTGTCGGAGTAACGGCGGGCGTCGGTGGTCACGGGCGTGGTCATGACGGCCACTGTGCCGTGGGGGTCTGACAACGGGTATCCGTACGGATACTCAGCCGCTGCCGGTACTCCCTACGCGGTGGCCAGTGCCTCGGCGAGGGCGCGGCGGCAGAGCGCGTCCGCGTGGCGGGTGGTCTCGGGGATCCGGTAGCGCGGGGAGAGCGCGAGGGCGTGCGCGCAGGCGTTGTCGAGGGAGACGCGGTGTCCGACGGAGACGAAGACGGGTTTGACCGCGCGCCGGGTGCGCAACGCCCGTCCCACCTCCTCCCCTTCGGCGAGCAGCGGAGCGAAGTCGCCGCGGTCCGGGCCGGGTTGCTCGTACGAGAAGGTGAAGGGGTTCTTGGCGACGCCGATCGCGGCCCGGCCGGTGAGCACGCCGAGGTGGCTGGCGAGCCCGAACCGGCGCGGGTGGGCGAGGCCGTAGCCGTCGCACACGAGGAGTCCGGGATCGGCGGTGAGCGCGTCCAGCGCGGCGAGCACGGTGGGGATCTCCCGGAAGGCCAACAGCCCTGGTACGTAAGGGAAGGACACCCGCCCCACCGCGGTCGACTCCTCGACGACCTCCAGCGTCCGGGCGTCGAGTACCACGGCGGCCGCGGCGACGAGGTCGCGCTCGTCGTCGTACGCCACGTCGAGCCCGGTGACGTGGCCTTCCCCCACCGCGGGCCCGTCCTCGTCCAGCACCAGCCGCTCCCGCAGCCCGCGCTGCATGTCCCGTGCCGCCGCCTCGTCGGCGGGCCACCCCGCCGGAACCCCGATGATCCCCATGCGGACCACCCTACGGCGGCGGCACCGGGTAACCTCCCGGCCGTGACCGCGATAGACGACCTCGTACGCCTCTGCCCGCCGCCCGCCGAACGGCCGCCCGCCGTGGACTGGGCGGCGGCCGAACGCGCGCTGGGGGTGCCGCTCCCCGACGACTACAAGCGGCTGGTCGACACGTACGGCGCCGGGGTCTTCGACGAGACGGTGTGGCTGCTCACCCCGGGCGCGGTCCGCGACGACTGCGAACTGATCGGGCAGACGCGGGAGCGCGACGAGATCCTGGAATCGCTGTGGGAGATCGGCGAGGAGCGGCCCGTGGAGCTGGAGGAGCCGGGCGCGCGGGTGGTGCCCTGGGCGTACGAGGAGGGCTCGGGCGCCTTCCTGTACTGGCTGGTGCGGCCGGGTGTGCGTCCCGACGCGTGGCCCGTGCTCTACAACGAGGGGCGCGGCCCGCTCTGGGAGTACCACGGGCCGGGCTGCGCGGCCTTCCTGCACGCGGTGCTCACGGGCACGGCGGAGACGGCGTACTTCGGCTATCTGTACGAGGTGCGCAAGCCCACCGTGCACCGCTTCGAGACCGCCGCCTCGACCCTCGGGGCGTGATCGTCCCGGCGGGCCCCGCCGGTAGCCTTGGACGCATGTTCGTACTGGAATTGACCTACACCGCGCCCGTCGAGCGGGCCGACGCCCTCATGGACGCGCACATCGCCTGGCTGGACGAGCAGTACGCCGCCGGGGTGTTCCTCGCGTCCGGGCGGAAGAACCCGCGGGACGGCGGGGTGATCCTGGCGGCCGGGGTCGACCGGGCCGAGATCGAGCGGATCGCGGCGGCCGACCCCTTCAGCGCCGAGGGCGTGTGCGCGTACCGGATCACCGAGTTCTACGCCTCGAAGACCGTGGAGAGCCTGGCCGGCCACCGCGAGCAGCCGCCGGCCTGACATCCTCGCGCCCGGCACTCCCGTGCCCGGAACCCCCGTGCCCGACGCGCCCGCGCCCGACGCGCCTGGCGCTCAGCGGTGGGCGAGCCGGGCGACGCGGCCCTTCTCGCCCGAGGCCCAGCAGCCGCCGTCCGGGGTGCAGTCCACGGTGTCGTACGAGCCGGTGTCCACGGTCCGCCAGGTGCGGCCGCCGTCGCGGGTGAGGTCGGTGCCGGTGGGTCCGACGGCGAGGGCGGCGCCCTTGGCGTGCGGGAGCCAGGCGGCTCCGGAGCGGTAGGCGGGCGGGGGCGTGGCGGCCGGGGTCCAGGTGCGGCCGCCGTCGGCGGTGACGGCGGCGGCGCGCGGGGAGGGCTGTCCGGCCCGGTAGTCGCCGCCGGCCGCGAGGCCGTGGTGGCGGTCGCGGAAGGCGAGCGCGAAGACGCCGCGGGCGGGGTCGCCGGCCGGGACCGGGCTGTCGGTGACGGTCCAGGTGCGGCCACGGTCTGCCGAGTGGAAGACCCGGGCGGTGGCGGCGCCGCCGGTCGCGAACCAGACGTCGCTCCCGCCGCGGCCCGCGGTGACCAGGCACTGGCCGCTCGCGGCGAATCCGGCCTCGCCGGGAAGGGCGGCGGGCATCCCGGAGTCCGGCAGGACCGCCCAGGTGCGCCCGCCGTCACGGGTGGAGAGGATCCGGAACCGTCCGTCGACCGGGTCGCTCAGGGCGAGGCCGTGCCGACGGTCGAGGAAGGTCACGCAGTCGTAGAAGGCGCGCGGGTCGGTGTTGCGGAAGGACTCGGTCCAGGTGGCGCCGCCGTCCTCGGTGCGCAGCAGGCGGGACGCCTCGCCCTCGCCGATGGCGAGGACGACGGCCCTGCGGGCGTCGAACGCCTCGACGTCGCGGAGTTCCAGGCCCTCCCCGCCGGGCGGCGAGACGTCGCGCCAGTTGCGGCCGGCGTCGGTGGTGCGCAGGACGGTGCCCTTCGAGCCGGCGGCCCAGGCGGTACGGCGGTCGACCGCCGCGAGGCCCCGGAAGCGGACGTCGGTCCCGGTGGGGGTGAGCTGCCAGCCGATCCCGACCCCGGGGGCGGAGGCGGGGGCAGAGGCTGCGGGAGCCGCGGGGGCCGTGGGGATCGCCCCGGCCCGCGCGGGGGCCGCGAGGGTCAGCGCCAGCGCCGCCCCCACCAGTCCGGCCAGTCCCGCCGTCATCGTGCGTCGCGTCTTTCGCACAGGTGTCATGGCGCCGGAAGCTAGCGGCGGCGGCCCGGCCCGTCCAGAGGGCGTCGGGGGCGCCAGGTGCGCCGGAGTGCACCGGGTCCGCCAGGGGGCGCCGGGGTGCGGGACGCACCGGGCGTTTCTAGGCTGGGCGCATGAGCGAGGGAACGGCGGAGAAGGGAACGGCGGAGACGGGGCCGGAGTCCCCGATCGTCGAGAAGCCGCGGCTCAAGGAGTACGAGGGTGAGGGCATCACCGTCACGTTCGAGCCGCGCCGCTGTCTGCACGCGGCCGAGTGCGTCCACGGACTGCCCGAGGTCTTCGACCTGTCCCGCCGCCCGTGGATCCTGCCGGACGCCGCCGCCCCGGACCGGGTCGCCGAGGTCGTCCGCCGCTGCCCCTCGGGCGCGCTCCAGTACCACCCGGCGGAGGGCACCGGCGCGGAGGAGCGTGCCGGGGAGGAGCCCCCGGACGTCCCCACCACCGTGCGCCGCACCCCGACCGGGCAGCTGGTGGTACGCGGCGACCTGCTGGTCTCGGGCGAGCGCGGCGTCCGGCGCGAGACGCGGGTGATGCTCTGCGGCTGCGGGGCCTCGGGGAACCAGCCGTACTGCGACCACTCGGGGCCGTGCGCGGGTCCGCCCGAGGACGCGGAGGACGCCCGGGGGGCGTGAGCTTCCGTTTCGTCCCGCGGTGACGCACCTCACGTGGGGGGTGAATGCACGTTCCGGCGGTTCCGCACGTCTTCATGGGTGTCAGGTGCCCTGGTGTCGGGGAGACGCTCAGGATCGCAACCACGCGAGAGGAGTCCGCCGTGTCCGCCGTGATCGAGCAGCCCGTCCAGGCCCGTCTGGTCGCTTCCGCTCCCCGGATGGAGACCGTCCCCGCCACCCTTCGCTACGACCGCGAAGACCCCTACGCGGTGAGCATGGCCTTCCCTCCCCCGGCGACCCTGGAGGGCGTCGAGGTCTCCTGGGCGTTCGCCCGGGAGCTGCTGGTGCAGGGGGTCGAGCGGCCCGCCGGCGACGGCGACGTACGGCTCCGTCCGTACGGCTACGACCGCACGGTGGTCGAGTTCCACGCCCCGGAGGGCGTGGCGATGGTGCACGTACGCACCTCGGAGCTGCGTCTCTTCCTGGAGCGCTCGCAGCACCTGGTGCCGGCCGGGCGCGAGCACCACTACCTGGACTGGGACCGGGACCTGGCCGCGCTCCTGGGCGGACTGCCCTAGGCGCCGCCGTAATTCGCTTGCCTCCTCTCCGGGCGGGTCCTACGGTCGACGAGGTCAGATCGCCTCCCGATCGGAGAAGGAACGTTGTTCATCTGAGGTCCCGAGACACCGTGCCGCGCGCGTGCCCCCTGTGCCGTGCGTGCCGTTCTCGACCTCGGTGGACGAGCTGTTCCTCATGCTGGCCGCGCCCCCGGTGTCTCACGCGTCGCACCACGCCCACGCCCACACCGTGCTCGCGGCACCGGAGGCCCTCATGTCATCTCATCACCCCGTTTTTCTCTCCACCTCCTCCCTCTCCTTCTCGTGGCCTGACGGCACCGAGGTCTTCGACGGCCTCGGGGTGACGGTCGGTCCCGGCCGTACCGGTCTGGTCGGTACGAACGGTTCGGGGAAGTCCACCCTGTTGAGGCTGCTCGCCGGGGAGCTGACGCCCACCGCCGGTTCCGTGCGGACGGCCGGCGAGATCGGCTATCTCCCGCAGAACCTGGTCCTGGACACCGGCCGGCGGGTCGACGCGATCCTCGGGATCGACCGGAAGCGGGCCGCGCTGCACGCCGTGGAGGCGGGCGACGCCTCGGAGGAGCACTTCACCGTCATCGGCGACGACTGGGACGTGGAGGAGCGCGCCCGGGCGGCGCTCGACCAGCTCGGGCTCGGCTCGATCGGCCTGGACCGCACGGTCGGCGAGGTGTCCGGCGGCGAGTCGGTGCTGCTGCGGCTCGCGGCGCTGCTGCTGGCCCGCCCGGACGTGCTGCTGCTCGACGAGCCCACCAACAACCTCGATCTGTACGCCCGTTCGCGCCTGTACGAGGCGGTGGCGGGCTGGTCCGGGGTGATGGTGGTGGTCAGCCACGACCGGGAACTGCTTGAGCGGGTCGACCAGATCGCCGACCTCCACGAGGGCGGGGTGAGCTGGTACGGCGGCCCGTACTCGGCGTACGAGGAGGCGCTCGCCGCCGAACAGGAGGCGGCCGAGCGGATGGTGCGGGTCGCCGAGGCGGACGTCCAGCGGCAGCGGCGGGAGCTGTCGGACGCCCAGATGAAGCTGGCGCGCCGGAGGCGGTACGCGCAGAAGAGCTTCGAGAACAAGGTCGTGCCGAAGGTGGTGGCCAACACCCGCAAGGGCGCGGCGCAGGTGTCGGCGGGCAAGCACCGCAACCTGCACGCGGACCGGCTGGCCGAGGCGCGGGAGCGGCTGGACGTGGCGGCGGAGGCGGTGCGGGACGAGGACGAGATCCGCGTCGAGCTGCCGCACACCTCGGTGCCGCCGGGGCGCGAGGTGCTGCGGATCAGGAACCTGGAGCTGCGGTACGGGGCCCGGGTCGAGGGCGCGTTCGAGCTGCGGGGCCCGGAGCGGATCGCGCTGGTGGGCCGTAACGGGTCCGGTAAGACGACGCTGCTCAGGACGGTCGCCGGGGAGCTGGAGCCGGTGTCGGGGGAGCTGGAGACGCTGGTGCCGCTCCGTTTCCTGCCGCAGCGGCTGGACATCCTGGACGACGGGCTGAGCATCGTGGAGAACGTGGCCAGGTTCGCGCCCACGGCGTCGGGGAACGCGATCAGGGCCCGGCTCGCACGGTTCCTGTTCCGCGGTGCCCGGGCGGATCAGCCGGCGGGCACGCTGTCGGGCGGGGAGCGGTTCCGGGCCGCGCTCGCGGCGCTGCTCCTGGCGGAGCCCGCTCCGCAGTTGCTGTTGCTGGACGAACCGACGAACAACCTGGACATCGCGTCGGTGCGGAAACTGACGGCGGCCCTCCACGCGTACGAGGGGGCGCTGGTCGTGGCCAGTCACGACCTGACGTTCTTGGAGTCGCTGGGGATCACCCGCCGGCTGCTCCTCGACGGCCGGTTGCGGCCGACGTCGGCGGAGGAGCTCCGGGCGGTGCCGGGGTCAACGATGCAGTAAGGCCCAGGACTTGGTTCCGCCCTCGGGTGTCAGGGCGGGTGCCAGGCCCCAGTCGCCGCCGTGTTCCTCGACGGCCGCGGCCAGCAGCCACATGCTGCGGCTGCGGCTGTCGCGGCAGCGTTCGGCCTCGTCCGGTTTGTGGTGGACCGGATGCTGGTCGTAGAGGACGATCCGCAGGGCGTCGTACTGCCAGCGGATGCGCAGGGCCATCTCCCGGTCGGGGGTGAACCGGTAGGCGGCGGCGACGAGTTCGGAGGCGGCGAGGGAGGCGGTGTCGCCGAGTTCGGCGAGACCGTGGCGGGTGAGGAGGCCGTGGACGGCCCCGCGGGCGAGGCCCGCGCAGTAGGCGCCACCGGGGAGCAGCATCGAGTAGCTGAGGTTCTCCGTGGCGGGGGGTATGGGCCCGGCCGCCGTGACGGCGGCCGGAAGGCAACGCAGGGCGCCCTTCATCGGATTGCTCACATTTCCTGTACATGGGGGTGCTCTGCACACGGTCGCGGTCGCCCCGTGTGAGACTTGCGCTACCGACCGTAGCGCAGAAGCGGAGCACAGTGCTACTACTTGCACGTAGTGGCGCCGTTTCCGGACAGAGAGCGATCGGCGGCGCGGGAACGGGGGCGGCAGGGGCCGCCCGGCAGGACGAGGGAGAACGACGTGCCACCCAGGAGCAGCCCCACCGCGCGCCAGCAGCGGCTCGGCGCAGAACTGCGCAAACTGCGCGAACAGTCGGGGATGTCGGCCCAGCAGGCCGCCGCCCTCCTGGGCGTCGACCGCACCCGCATCCCCAACGTGGAGTCCGGCCGCTTCGGCATCAGCCCCGAGCGGGTGCGGACCCTGGCCTTCAACTACGGCTGCCCCGACACGGGCCTGGTCGACCTGCTCGCCTCCATGGCGCAGGAGCGGGACCGCGGCTGGTGGGAGGAGCACCGCGGACTCCTCCCGCCGGCCCTCCTGGACATCGCCGAACTGGAGTTCCACGCGGCCGAGTTGTCCACCGTCGTGACCACCCACATCCCGGGCCTCCTCCAGACCGAGGAGCAGGCACGGGCGGTCTTCGACACCGCCGTGCCCCTCCTGCCCGGCCCCGACCTGGAGGCCCGGCTCGCCCTGCGGCTGCGCCGCCAGGAGGTCCTGGACCGGCCGGTGCCGTACGAGGCCGTGATCCACGAGGCGGCGCTGCGCATGCAGTTCGGCGGTCCCAAGGTCGCCCGCGCCCAGCTCGAACACATCCTGGAGCAGTCCGAGCGGCCCACCGTCACCGTGCGGGCCATCCCGTTCGCCGCCGGGGGTTTCCCCGGGGCCGGACAGTCGTTCACCTATGTGTCCGCGCCCGTACCGCAGCTCGACACCGTGCAGCTCGACTCCTCGCACGGCTCGATGCTCCTCGACGCCGACATGAAGCTGCGCCGGTACCAGGGGCTGCTGGAACGGCTGCGCGGACTGGCCCTGTCCACCGCCGACTCCCGCGCGTTCATCCGCTCGATAGCCCTGGACCTGTGAAGGACCCCCGACACACCATGAACGTCACCGTGAACGTCACCGCCCCCGCCCACGCCGCCGTCGACATCGCCTGGGGCGACGCCTTCTGCAGCGAGGGGGCCAACTGCTTCCGCTTCGGCCTCGACGACTCCGGCCGGGCCTACATCGGCTCGACCCTCGCCCCGGGCGAGTACGTCAGCGACTCGGTGGAGGCGCTGCGCGCGCTGATCTCCGCGGTGAAGTCCGGCGCGGCCGATCATCTGCTCTGAGTAGCCGATCAGTTGTTCACGGGTGACCGCCCGGGACGTGACCTGCGTCTCTTTTGGCTGACGCGAGCTGCGTACATAACGGAACGTAACCGGACATCGTTCAAGTGGGGCTTGGTCGCCGCCTTACGGAGCCTTAACCTACGGTCTCGTAACCTACGAAGCCGTAGGTAGTTCCGTTTGCCCTTTCTCCGTCCCCAGGAGTCCCCGTGACGCTCACCTCTCCCCACCTCGGCAGCTCGGCAGGGTGGACCGACGCCCGCTTGCTGTACGCGCTGGAAGAGGTGGTGGAGAAGGAGCTCAACCGGCACCTCAAGGTCGTCAAGGACTGGATGCCGCACGAGTACGTGCCGTGGTCGGACGCCCGGAACTTCCCGGGCTTCTTCGAGGACGGCGAGGCGTGGGACCCGGCGCAGTCCAAGGTCACGGACATAGGGAAGACCGCGCTCGTGGTCAACCTCCTGACCGAGGACAACCTGCCGAGCTACCACCACGAGATCGCCAGCCTCTTCGGCCGCGACGGCGCCTGGGGCACCTGGGTGCACCGCTGGACCGCGGAGGAGGGCCGGCACGGCATCGTCATGCGCGACTACCTGCTCGCCTCCCGCGCCGTCGACCCGGACAAGCTGGAGCAGTTCCGGATGTCGCACATGAGCGAGGGTTTCGAGTCGGACAACCGCCACTCGATGCTGCACTCCGTGGCGTACGTGGCCTTCCAGGAGCTCGCCACCCGCATCTCGCACCGCAACACCGGCCACCAGTCCGGCGACCCCGTCTGCGACCGGATGCTCGCCCGCATCGCGCTCGACGAGAACCTGCACATGATCTTCTACCGCAACCTGCTGAAGGCCGCCCTGGAGATCGCCCCCGACCTGTCGATGCAGGCCGTCCGGGACGTGGTGGTCGACTTCCGGATGCCCGGACACGGCATCCCCGGCTTCGAGCGGGCCGCCGCGCAGATGGCGATCGGCGAGATCTACAACATGCGCATCCACCACGACGACGTCCTGGAGCCGGTCCTGCGGCACCTGAAGGTCCTGGACATCACCGGTCTCGGCCCCGACGGGCTGCGCGCCCAGGAGGAGCTGGGCCTCTACATGAACGGGCTGGACGCGGAGGCCACGAAGTTCGACGCGAAGCTCGCCGCCCGCAAGGCCCGGATGGCCGCGCGCGCCGCCGGCTGAGCACCGCCGCACTCCCCCGGGGGCGGTTCAGGAGCGCTGTGCGCGCCTGAGCCGCCCCCGCTCCTTCTCCGAGAGGCCGCCCCACACCCCGAAGCGCTCGTCGTGCGTGAGCGCGTAGTCCAGGCACGCGAGGCGCCCCTCGCAGGCCCCGCAGAGCTGCTTGGCCTCGCGGGTCGACGAGCCGGGGGCCGGGAAGAAGAACTCCGGTCCGGCCTGGGCGCACAGGGCGTTCTCGCGCCAGGAGAGGTCGGGGGCGGTGAGCACGTCGGTATCCGTCTGCATGCCCCTACCGTCTCGTGACGGCGTAAACACGCCCTCAACGTTCGATCAATGGCGCACGCCCGGCGGTCACGGCCGCACGCCCAGCGCCGGCAGCACCGTCTCCGCGACCCGGTACGCCTCCTCCAGGAGCGGGTTGCCGGACAGGATGAAGGTGTCCGCGCCCAGCTCCCGGAACTCCTGGAGCCGCTCCACGACCTGGGCCGTGGAGCCCACGACCGCCGTGCCGGGCCCTGGCCGGAAGAGGCTCATGCCCGGCCACAGGTTGGGGTACGTCTCCAGCTCCCGGGCCCGGGCCGGGACCCGCCCGCCGTGCTGGCGGAACTGCCGCTCCCAGCCCACGCCGTCCTCCCCCGCCCGCTCGCCGAGCTGACGGGCGTACGTCGCCGCGCTGGTCACGTCGAGGAGCCGGTCGGCCGCGGCCCACGCCTCGTCCTCCGTGTCCCGCACGATCAGGTGGAGGCGAAGCCCGATGCGCAGGGTCCGCCCGTACGCGGCCGCCCGGGCGCGCACGTGGTCGAGCTTCTCCTTCAGCAGGTGCGGCGGCTCGCCCCAGGTCAGATAGACGTCGACGTGCTCGGCGGCCATCTCGACGCCGGGCGCCGAGGAGCCGCCGAACCAGAGCGGGACGTGCGGCGCCTGCACCGGGCGCAGGTCCCGGAAGGAGGCGCCCGCGTTCCTGAGGTCGTAGAAGCGCCCCTTGTGGTCGAAGACCTCGCCGGCCGTGAGCCGCTTCACGATCGACCAGTACTCGGCGCTCAGCTCGTACCGCTCGTCGTGTCCGACGTGGAGCCCGTACTCCTGGAGGGAGGCGGTCGAGCCGTTGACAACGTTGAAGCGGAGCCGGCCGCCGAAGAGGTTGTCGAAGGTGAGGGCCGTCTTGGCGAGCAGGGTGGGCGAGATCAGGCCGGGGTGGACGGCGAGCAGCGGCTTGAAGCGGGTGCTGGTGGAGGCGGCGAGCGCCGAGCCGAGCGGCCAGACGTCGTAGAGGTCGGTGGCCAGCAGCGCGCCGGTGTAGCCGAGGCGTTCGACGGTGCCGGCCAGGTGCTGGAGGTAGCCGAGGTCGACGGGCCTGCGGCCCTCCGGCTCCCAGGGGTAGGCGCCTTCGCGCGGGATGATGTACCAGAGGACTTCCGGTGCGGGGAGCGTCATGGGTCAGACCTTCCGGGGCAGCGCGTCCGCGACGGTGATCGCGCGCTCGATGAAGCCGGTGCGGTGGAAGACGTCGGCCGCCCGCTGCTGCTCGGCGAGGAACTCCTCGGTGACTTCCTCGATCGTCCACGGCAGGGCGCGCAGGGCCGTCTCCCAGTCCTCGGCGGTGCCGCCCTGGTCGGCGGCGGCGATCGCGGCGGCCTCGCCGGGGTGGGCGGCGGCCCACGCGTCGGCCCGGCGGAGCGCCCGGGTCAGCGCCTCGACCAGCTCGGGGCGCCGCTCGGCCAGGTCGCGGCGGGTGAAGAAGACGGACCGGTCGGTGATGACGTCGCCGGTGCGGATCAGGGTGCGCAGGCCGCCGGCGCGGCGGGCGGCGGCCAGTTCGGCGCCCTGGGCGACCCAGGCGGTGATCTCGCCGGAGCGGAGCCGCGCCTCGCTGCCGGAGTCGCCGCGCACCGGCGTGATGTCGGTGGCGTAGGAGAGTCCGGCGTCGTCGAGGGCCTGGGCGACGAGGTGGGTCTGCCAGGAGCCGACGGCGAGGTGGACGGTGCCGCCCTTCAGGTCTGCGACGGTGCGGACCGGGCTGTCCTCGGGGACGAGGAGGGCGCCGTGGTCGGGGCGGGGCGCCGAGATCGCGGTGTAGACGATGTCGTGGCCGGCGGCCTGGGCGGTGACGGGCGGGGTGGAGCCGGTGCCGCCGAAGTCGATGGTGCCGTCGGCGAGGAAGGCGCCGGTGCGGACGCCGTCGGTGTACGCGTGCCAGCTCACCGTCTCGCCGAGGGCGGCGAGCTCCTCCTCCGCGTAGCCGAGGCGGGAGAGGTGGTAGAGGGAGGGGTTGCTGCGGTGGACGCCGATGGTGACGGTCATGCGGAGAACTCCTTCTGGAGGGCGGGGGTTTCGGCCGGTGCGGGGGTGGTGGGCGCGGGGGTGGTGGTGTGGACGCCGAGGTCGGCGAGGAGGCGGCGGCGCAGGGCGACCACGCCGGCGTCGCCGGGGTCGCGGGGGTGGGTGACGGTGACGGGTTCGTCGGTGACGAGCCGGCCGTCGCGCAGGACGGCGACCCGGTCGGCGAGCCGCACGGCCTCGTCGACGTCATGGGTGACGAGCAGGACGGCGGGCCGGTGGATCCGGCGCAGTTCGCCGACGAGGTCCTGCATCCGGAGCCGGGTCAGCGCGTCGAGGGCGGCGAACGGCTCGTCGAGCAGCAGGAGTTCCGGCTCGCGGACCAACGCCCTGGCCAGGGCGACCCGTTGGGCCTCGCCGCCGGAGAGGGTGGCCGGCCAGGCGTCGGCGTGCCGCTCCAGGCCGACCTCGGCGAGGGCCCGCAGGCCGGTCTCGCGGGTGGCGGCGCCGCGCGGCAGCCCGACGGTCACATTGGGGAGGACCTTCTTCGAGGGGATGAGCCGGGGCTCCTGGAAGACGATCGTGCGGGCCTCGGGGACAAGCACCTCTCCCCCGTCGGCGCCGTCGAGGGCGCCCAGGATGCGCAGCAGGGTGGTCTTCCCGCTGCCGCTGGCACCGAGCAGGGCGACGAACTCGCCCCGCCCGAGGGTGAGATCGAGGCCGTCGATGACGGCGCGGTCACCGAAGACCCGGCGCAGTCCCCGTACGCGTACGGCGGTCATCGTGTCGTCCCTCCGGGTCCGGCGGTGCGCCAGGGCATGAGGATCCGCTCCAGTCCGCGGACGAGGACGTCGGCGGTGAGGCCGAGGAGCCCGTAGACGAGGATGCAGACGGCGAGGATGTCAGTGCGGGCGTAGCTCTGGGCCTGCGACATCAGATAGCCGATGCCCGCGGTGGCGTTGATCTCCTCGGCTGCGATGAGCGCGATGACGCTGAGCGTCATGGAGAGGCGCAGTCCGGCGAGCAGCGACGGCAGCGCGCCGGGCAGCACGACCTGGCGGACGATCGCGAGGCGGCCGAGCCCGAAGCTGCGCATGGCCTCGACGAGCTTGCGGTCGGTGTTGCGGACGCCGCCGCTGGTGGAGACGTACATGGGGAAGGTGGTGGCGACGGCGATGAGCAGGATCTTCGCGGTCTCGTTGATGCCGAACCAGACCATGAAGAGCGGCACGAGGGAGAGGAAGGGGATGGTGCGCAGGGTCTGGAGGGAGGAGTCGAGGAGTTCGTCGCCGAGCCGGGTGAAGCCGGTGGTGATGCCGAGGGTGAGGCCGGCGGCGAGACCGATGACGAGTCCGATCCCGGAGCGGGTGAGGGAGGTGGCGAGGGCGTCGGACAGCTGCCCGTTGCCCCACAACTCCCCTACCGCGTCCAGCACTTGTGCGGGAGAGGCGAGGACGTCGGGGGTGAGGAGGCCGGTGGCGGACGAGGCCCACCAGAGCACGAGCAGGGCTACGGGTCCGAGGGCGCGGACGGTGACCGCGTACGCCCGGGAGCGGGGGCGGCGGACGGGCGGGCGGGGGGCGACGAGGCCGGCGACCGCCGGGGGCGCCGTCATGCGAGGGACTCGACGTCGAGGAGATGGGCGGCGATGTCGACCGTGCCGGGCGTGACCTTCTGGTCGGCGTAGAACCGGGCGACGGTCTCGAAGCGCGCGATGTCCTCGGGGCCGATGGGGTCGACCGTCCCGCCCTCGCGGGTGAAGTCGATCTGGACCTCCCTGGCCTTGCCGGTGACGGCGGTGGGGCCCGCGTCGGTGAAGACGTTGAGGTAGGCGGCCGGGTCCTTCCGCTCCTTGGCGCTGTGGTCGTGGAGGTAGGAGTAGAGCGCCTTCACGATCGCCGGGTGGTCCTTCGCGAAGTCCGAACGGACGGCGTTGAGGCTGTAGTTGTCGGAGCCGATGGCCGCCCCGTCGGTGAGGAAGCGCGCCTTGCCGCTGCCGATCTCGGCGACGGCGTAGGTGGACCAGACGGCCCACGCGTCGACCTGGCCGGCGTTGAAGACGGCGGCGGTCTGGTCGGGCCGCAGGTAGACGCGCTCCACCTTGTCGGCCGGGATGCCCTCCTTCGCGAGGGCCTTGAGGAGGAGGTACTCGCCGGTGCCGCCCTTGTTGACGGCGACCTTGCGGCCGACGAGGTCCTGGACGGAGTCGATGTCGGAGCCCTCGCGGACGAGGATGCCCTCGCCGACCGGGTCGGGGTCGGTGGCGGTGAAGAAGGCGAAGCCGGGCTTCTGGGCGAGGGAGGTGATGCCGGAGGTGATGGAGCCGGTCGCGAAGTCGAGCTGGTCGGCGTTCATCGCCTGGGCGGCGGGGGCGAAGGGCCCGGCGCTGCCGGTCCAGGCGACCTTCGCGCCGACGGCGGCGAGGGCCTTGTCCAGGCTGCCGTCCTGCTTGCCCCGGGCGAGGACCCCGGAGTTCCCGGGGTCGGGGATGCGGACGGTGACCGTGCCGCCCTTCGCCCCGCCGCCGCTCCGGCCGGAGCCGGAGCCGTCCGCTGGGTCGGCGCCGCAGGCGGTGAGGGCGGCGAGAGCCGCCAGAGCGGTGAGGCGGGAGAGTGGGCGCATGGCAGTCGTCCTTGGTGGGCGGAGTACGGAAAGGGGTGCGTGGGGGGGATCGGGTTACGCGACCGGGCTTGGCGACGGGGTGGCGGCGAGGAGCCGGTGGGCGCGGCGCAGCGACTCGGGGTCGGCCCACGCCCGGACGTCGACGGCCTCGGGGAGGAAGCCGTGGGCACGCAGGGCCGCCTCCTGCCGGGCCAGCAGGTCGAGTCGGGTGTCGGAGAGGTCGGGGTGCAGGGTGCGGTGGGTGCCGGTGCGGTAGGCGCCTGCGACGCCCTCCGCGCCCGCGCCGGTCTCCGCGCCGAGGATGCGGGCGACCTCGTCGGGCTCGCCGGCCGCCCAGTCGGCCGCCCGGAGCAGGACCGCGAGGAAGCGGGAGACCAACTCGGGGTGCCGGTCGAGGAGTTCCTGGTGGACGGTGAGGGGGCGCGGGGTGCCGTTGTTGACGCGGTGCGCCGGGTCGGGGAGTTCGTCGAGTTCGACGGCCACCTCGGCGCCGGCGCGCCGGGCCGACTCGACGGCGAGGGCGCCCTTCACGTACACGGCGTCGACCTCGCCCCGGCGCAGCGCGTCGAGCTCGGCGGCCCACTGTCCGGCGTGCCCGGCGGCGGGGACGTCGACGAGCCGGGCGTCGTCGAGCCCGAGACCGGCGGAGGCGAGGGCGCCCTCGAAGCCGCGCAGCGCCATGGCCCGCCAGAAGTCGATGGGCACCTCGTGCCGGGGCACGGCGAGCCGGAGTCCGCGCAGGGCGGCGGCATCCCGGACCGGGGAGCCGGGGGCGACGAGCACCGCCTGCCGCTCCTCGATCCAGGTGAGGCCGACGAGCCGGGTGGCCTGTCCGCGCGAACGGGCCCACAGGGCGGGGACGTTGCCGCCCTCGCGGAAGAGACCGGGGAGGTCGTGGGTGTAGTGGGTGGCGCGGTCGGCGCCGGGGTCGGCGTCCTGGAGCGAGCGGACGGCGATGCCGTCCGGCGCGAACTCGGCGGCCAGCCAGCCACGGTCGGCGGCGACGCCGGTGGCGGTGGGAACGGGGCAACGGGTGAACCAGAGCGTGCCGGGCACGCGGGCGTCGGTCATGAAGGTGTCCAGGGGTGAAGGGACGAAAAAAAGGAGGGCCCGCGCCGAAGCACTGCGGGCGCGGCGGGCACGGCGGAGACGGCGGCGCATGGCGGGCACGGCAGGCACGGCGGCGCATGGCGGGCACGGCGCAGGGCAGGCACGGCAGGCACGGCAGGCACGGCGGCGCACCGGTCCGGGCACGGCGGCGCAAGGACCGCGCCGGCGTCAGGACCCGGGACCCCCCGTCACGGCCGGGGACGGCACGGGAGGAGCCGGAGCGGCGTCAGCTACAGCGACAGCCGGTGCCGGTGACCCGCGCCAGGTCTATGTGACGGCGGCGGGTGAGCCCGAGGAGGGCGGGAGAGACGGCGGGAGCGGCGTACGACGCCGTACGGCACATGCTCATGGCGGGCCTGCTCCCTCCGGTGTGGCGGTCCCGCGGTGTGGTGATCCCGCGGTGTGTGGGCTGGCCGGAACCATGACACGGCGGTCCGGCTCGCCACAACTCGCTTCCCATCATGTGGGATTGCACATGAACGGCGTGTTTCCTCCCGCCCCGGGGTGTCGCTCCCGCTCCCATCATGTGGGAGCGTGAGGCGACGATCACCCGAAGGGGGGCCCGCGAGCGCCATGACCACCGAGGCCGAGGCCGTACGGGCCCCGACGGGCGCGCAGGCGGTCCGCCGCGCGCTCGACGTGCTGCACAGCTTCCACGACAACCGCCCCGACCTGAGCGTCTCCGACCTGGCGCGCAGGCTGGGCCTCTCCACGTCGACGGCCCACCGGCTGGTCCGGACCCTGCTGGCGGCGGACTTCCTGGAGCAGGACGCCCGCACGGCCCGCTACCGGCTGGGGCCCGCCGTGACGGAGCTGGGCCGGCTCTCGTACCACCAGCGGGGGCTGCACCTGGCCGCGCCCGAGCTGGCCGACCTGGCCGAGCGGACCGGCGCCACCGCCGACCTGGCGCTGCGCAGCGGCCCGTACGCGGTGATCGTGGCGGGCGGTTCGGTGACGCCGAAGGTGGGGTTGCGGCGTCCGCTGCACTCGACCGCGCTGGGCAAGGTGCTGCTCGCCTGGCCCCGCGCGGGCGAGGCGGGCCCGCTCGCGCTTCCTCCCCTGTACGCGTTCACCGACCGGACGATCGTCGAACCGGGCGCCCTCGCGGCGGAGTTGGCGCGCGTGCGGCTGGCGGGCCACGCGGTCAACGACGGGGAGTCGGCGCCCGGGGTGCGGACGGTGGCGGTGCCGGTCCTGGAGCGGGCGGGACACGCGCGGTTCGCACTCGCGGTCCGCGCGACGCCGGAGGTGATCACGGACGCGCGGCTCGACTGGTTCCTGACGCAGGCGCGGTCCTGTGCCCGGGCCCTGGAGGTGCTGCTCCTGCCCCCGTCGGAGCGCCGGAGCCCGGAGGCGTAACCACCCCGGCAAAGCTCACTCCTCCTTCTCCTTCTTCGCCCGGCTCGGCTGCACCCGCTTCGGCTCGCCCGGCATCTTCGGGTACTCGGGCGGATAGGGCAGGTCCCCGAGGGCGTGCTCGGCCTCGTCGCGCCGGGCCAGTTCGAGGAGCGGCTCCAGGTCGAAGCGCTCGTCGTCCATGTCGGCGTGCACGTCGCCGAGTTCGGCGTACCGGGCGGGCATCGTGCGGATGTCGAAGTCCCGCGGCACCGCGTCGTCGATCTCGTCCCAGCGCAGCGGGGCGGAGACGGGGGCGTGCGGCCGGGGGCGGACCGAGTAGGCGGAGGCGATCGTGCGGTCGCGGGCGGTCTGGTTGTAGTCGACGAAGATCCGCTCGCCGCGCTCCTCCTTCCACCACTTCATGGTCACCCGCTCCGGCATCCGCCGCTCCAGCTCCCGCCCGCAGGCGATGGCGGCGCGCCGGACCTGGACGAAGGTCCAGTCGGGGCGGATGGGGACGAAGACGTGCAGCCCGCGTCCGCCGGAGGTCTTGGGCCAGCCGCGCAGCCCGTACTCGCCGAGGACGGCCCGCAGCTCGTGGGCGGCGCGGACGGCGTCGGCGTAGTCGGTGCCGGGCTGCGGGTCGAGGTCGAGGCGGAGCTCGTCGGGGTGGTCGGTGTCCTCGCGCCGCACGGGCCAGGGGTGGAAGGTGACGGCGCCGAGGTTGGCGGCCCAGAGGACGGCGGCCGGCTCGGTGGGGCACATCTCGTCGGCCGAGCGCCCGCTGGGGAAGGTGATGTGCGCGGTGGGGATCCAGTCCGGGAGGTACTTGGGGGCCCGCTTCTGGAAGAAGGACTCCCCCGTCACCCCGTCGGGGTAGCGCTCCAGGGTCGTCGGCCGGTCCCGCAGGGCGCGGGTGATGCCCTCGCCGACGGCGAGGTAGTAGGTCACCATGTCGAGCTTGGTGTAGCCGGGCTCCGGGAAGTAGACCTTGTCCGGGTTGGAGACGCGGACGGTGCGCCCGCCCGCCTCCAGTTCCACCGCTGCCGTCTTGCCTGCCATGTGCGCCACCCTAGAGCTCGCCGACACATGCCGCATACCGGACAATCGACCCATGGATCTGCCGGTGATGCCGCCCGTGAAGCCGATGCTCGCCAAGTCCGTGAAGCGGATTCCGCCCGGGATGCAGTACGAGGCCAAGTGGGACGGCTTCCGGGCGATCGTGCACCGCGACGGCGCCGAGCTGGTCATCGGCAGCCGTACCGGCAAGCCGCTCACCCGCTACTTCCCCGAGCTCGTCGAGGCGCTGGGCGAGCGGCTGCCCGAGCGGTGCGTGGTGGACGGCGAGATCGTCATCGAGCACGGCGGGCGGCTGGACTTCGACCGGCTCAGCGAGCGGATCCACCCCGCCGACTCCCGGGTGCGGATGCTCGCGGAGACCACCCCGGCCCGGTTCGTCGCCTTCGACCTGCTCGCCCTCGGCGACGAGGCCCTCCTCGACACCCCGCTGTCGGCGCGGCGCGAGGCCCTGGAGCGGATGCTCGCCGGCACCACCGCCCCCCTCCACCTCGCCCCCGCCACCCGGGACCCGGAGCTCGCCGCGCGCTGGTTCGAGCAGTACGAGGGGGCGGGGCTCGACGGGGTGATCGCCAAGCCGCTGGACCTGCCCTACCGGCCGGACGCCCGCCTGATGTACAAGATCAAGCACGAGCGGACCGCCGACGTCGTCGTGGCCGGGTACCGGTTCCACAAGAGCGGCCCCGTCGTCGGCTCGCTCCTCCTCGGTCTGTACGACGACCGGGGCGCCCTCCAGCACGTCGGCGTCTGCGCCGCGTTCACCGCCGCGCGCCGCGCCGAGCTGGTCGGGGAGCTGGAGCCGCTGCGGATGGACCCGCCCGACGGGCACCCGTGGGCGGCCTGGGCCGAGGAGGCCGCGCACGCGGGGGCCAGGCTGCCGGGCGCGCCGAGCCGCTGGTCGGGGAAGAAGGACCTGTCGTGGGTGGCGCTGCGGCCGGAGCGGGTGTGCGAGGTCGGCTACGACCACATGGAGGGCGACCGCTTCCGGCACACCGCGCAGTTCAAGCGCTGGCGCCCGGACCGGGCTCCGGAGTCCTGCGGATACGCGCAGCTCGACGAGCCCGTCTCGTACGACCTGTCGGACGTACTGAGCTGACGATCGTCCCGGTCCTGGCGTCCGGGCGCCACGTGATTTCCTTCACACCGGTAGTCCCGTCCCGGGGCTTGCGCGTCGCCCGTCCGGGTCCGCCGCCGGCCGTCCGCGCCCTCGATACGCAGGGTCCTTGCGCGCCGCCCGTCCGGCGCCGTGCCCCGTACCTGCGAGAACGCCGGTGCGCGCGATCACCGGGGCCGGGCGGTGCCGGAGGGGTGCGCCCGCGCACGCCCCCCGGGCCGGGCGCCCCCGTCGCGCACCGACCCCGGAGCCGTACCGGAACCGCTCCCGCCATCCGGTACGTATGGAGGTGAGAGCCCTTCCCGACCGCCCCCACGAACCGCTAGGACTGACCCGTGATCGCCTCGTCATCCCCCCTCGTACCCGTCCCGATCCCCGACCGCGTGGCCGCCCTCATCGGCGCCTGTCTGCCCGCGCACGTCCTCCAGGCGGAGATCGAGGCGGACTGCGCGGCGCGCGAGGTCTACCGCTTCCGCGGGCCGCTCTGCGCGGAGGACCGGGCCGACCGTGAGCACGCGCTGGCCGCCCTCGCCCGGGCGAACAAGATCCTGGCCAAGCACCACCCGACCCTGCCGGTACGCCCCTGACGGCCTCGCCCGTTCGGCGGAGCCCCACGCGCAACGGCGGCGGCGCGGTGTGACGCTGCGAAGGTGACCACGACCAGCGACGCAGCACCGGCGGCAACGGCCGCGCCCGCACCGCTCGACGGCCGCCGCCGCAACATCGTGTTCGGCACGATCATGCTGGGCGTGCTGCTGGCCGCGCTCGACCAGACCATCGTGGGCACCGCCCTGCCCACGATCGTCGCGGACCTCGGGGGCGCCGCCCACATGTCGTGGGTCGTCACCTCCTATCTCCTCGCCGAGACCGTGGCGACCGTGCTGGTCGGCAAGTTCGGCGACCTCTTCGGCCGCAAGCTGATCTTCCAGATCTCCGCGATCGTCTTCATCACCGGCTCCTTCCTCTGCGGTCTCGCCACCAACATGACGCTGCTGATCGTCTGGCGCGGTCTCCAGGGCATCGGCGCCGGCGGCCTCATGGTCACCTCGATGGCGCTGATCGCCGATGTGATCCCGCTGCGCGAACGCGGCAAGTACCAGGGTGCGATCGGCGCCGTGTTCGGCGTCTCGACGGTTATCGGGCCGCTGCTCGGCGGCCTGTTCACCGACCACGCGAGCTGGCGCTGGGCGTTCTACGTCAACGTCCCGATCGCGATCCTCGTCGTCATCGCCGCCGCCCGCACGATCCCCTCGGTCCGCTCGGCGAGCCGGCCGGTCATCGACTACCTCGGCATCGCGCTCGTCGCGATCGGCTCCAGCGCCCTGATCCTGGCGACCAGTTGGGGCGGCAACGAGTACGCGTGGAGCTCCGGCGTCATCATCGGGCTCTTCGTCGGCGGCATCCTCGCCCTCGGCCTGTTCTGCTGGGCGGAGTCCCGGGCGGCCGAACCCATGCTGCCCATGCGGCTGTTCCTCAATCCGGTCTTCACGGTCTGCTCGGTGCTGAGCTTCGTCGTCGGCTTCGCGATGCTCGGCGCGATGACCTTCCTGCCGACCTATCTCCAGTACGTGGACGGGGATTCGGCGACGGTCTCCGGCATCCGGACCCTGCCCATGGTCGTCGGCCTGCTCATCGCCTCGATCTTCAGCGGCAACGTCGTCAGCAAGACCGGGCACTACCGGATCTTCCCCATCGTGGGCTGCGCCGTGATGGGCGTCGGGCTCTATCTGCTCTCCCTGATGGACGAGAACACCAGCACCTGGCTGGAGTCGCTGTACATGTTCGTCCTCGGCGTCGGCATCGGCCTGTGCATGCAGGTCCTCACGATCGCCGTGCAGAACACCGTCGACTACGCCGACCTCGGCACCGCCACCTCCGGCGTCACCTTCTTCCGCACCCTGGGCAGCTCCTTCGGCACTGCCGTCTTCGGCACGATCTACGCCAACTCGCTCAAGCCCAACCTCGCCACCGGGGTCGCCGAGGCGTCCGTCCTCGCCGGGCCGCTCGGCATCGACCCGCCGACCGTGGCGAAGGCCGCGCAGAGCCCGCAGGGGCTGCACGCCCTGCCCGGCGGCACCGCGGAGCCGATCGTCCGCGCCTACGCCGAGACGCTGCACACCGTCTTCCTGTGGACGGTGCCGGTCGCCGCCGTCGGCTTCGTCGTCGCCCTCTTCCTCAAGCAGGTGAAGCTCCGCGACTCGGCCCGGGAGGCCGCCCCCGACATGGGCGAGGGCTTCGCCTCCCCCACGAGCGGCGGCGACTCCGCCAAGCTCCTCGAACTCGCCGTGGGACGGCTGCTGCACCGCATGGACATGGACACCGCCCGCCGGATCGTCGCCGACTCCGACACCCGGCTCGACACGGCCGGCGCGTGGGCGGTCATGCAGGTGGAGCTGTACACGCGGACGGTCGGGCACGCGAGCCTCGGACTCATCGCGGCGGGCCGGCGCCTCCCGCCCGAGGTCATCCTCCCCACCTTCGAGCGGATGGTCGACGAGGGCTTCCTCACCCGCGACGGCAACCTCCTCTCCCACACCCCGGCCGGCGTCCGCGAGGCCGAGGTCATCACCCACGCCTGGGGCGACTGGCTCGCCGACCGCCTGGAGCAGGAGCGCGGCCGCCCCAGCGGCCCCGAACTCCGCGCCGCCGCCGACGCCATCGCGAAGAAGGCCGTCGCCGAGGACCTCTCCACCGGCCTCGCACCCGTCCGCACGGAGAAGCGCGCCACGGTCGCGTCGGGGCGGTGACGCCGCGCCGTCAGTCCTCCAGGAACTCACCGTCGACGTAGACCCAGGCGCCGTCGTGGCGGGTGAAGCGGCTGCGTTCGTGGAGGGAGCCGGGCTCGCCGGCGTGGACGTAGCGGGCCAGGAAGGTGACCGTGCCCCGCTGGTGGAAGGCCGTGCCGTCGGTGGTGTCCCGGATCTCCAGGCCCGTCCAGCGCATGCCGGGGTCGAGGTCGAGGGTCGCCGGGCGGGTCTCCGGGGCCCAGGTGCGCAGCAGGTACGCCGCGTCGTGGGCGACGAAGGCGCTGTAGCGGGAACGCATCAGCAGTTCGGCGGTGGGCGCGGTGGCACCCGTACCGGCGTGGAAGCGGCCGCAGCAGGAGCCGTACGGGGCGTCGAGCCCGCAGGGGCAGGGCGAGGCGGCGGTGACCGGGGCGGGCGCGGGCGTGCGGGGGCGGGTGCCGGAGCGGGGGCCGGCCTTGCGTCGGGACATGCGGTCATTCTCCCCCAGCCTCCCTCGGCGCCTGCCCGGGATGCGGACGGCGGCGTGGACGCCCGGGCCGGTCCCGGCCGTCCGGCGGGCGCGGCCGAGTAGCGTACGGAGCATGCGACTGACGATTCTCGGAGGCGGCGGATTCCGGGTGCCGCTGGTGTACGGCGCGCTGCTCGGCGACCACGCCGAGGGGCGGATCACCCACGTCACCCTGCACGATCTGGACGGGGACCGGCTGACGGCCATCGCGCGGGTCCTCGCCGAACAGGCCGCGGGGGTGCCGGACGCGCCCGTCGTCACGGCCACCACCGATCTCGACGAGGCCCTGCGCGGGGCGGACTTCGTGTTCTCCGCGATCCGGGTCGGCGGTCTGGAGGGCCGGGCGGCCGACGAGCGGGTGGCGCTGGCCGAGGGGGTGCTGGGGCAGGAGACGGTGGGCGCGGGCGGGATCGCGTACGGCCTGCGGACGGTTCCGGTCGCCGTCGCCGTCGCCCGCCGGATCGCCGCGCTCGCCCCCGACGCGTGGGTCATCAACTTCACCAACCCGGCCGGGATGGTGACGGAGGCGATGTCCCGGATCCTCGGCGACCGGGTCGTCGGCATCTGCGACTCCCCCGTCGGCCTGGGCCGCCGCGTCGCGCGCGTCCTCGGCGCGGACCCGGACCGGGTGTGGATCGACTACGTGGGCCTCAACCACCTGGGCTGGCTGCGCGGGCTGCGGGTGGACGGGCGGGACGAGCTGCCGCGGCTCTTCGCGGACGAGGCGCTGCTCGGCTCCTTCGAGGAGGGGAGGCTCTTCGGCACCGAGTGGCTGCGGTCGCTGGGCGCGGTCCCCAACGAGTACCTGCACTACTACTACTTCAACCGGGAGGCGGTCGCCTCCTACCGGGGCGCCGAGAAGACCCGGGGCGCGTACCTCCTCGACCAGCAGGCCGGTTTCTACGCGGAGGCGGGCAAGCCGGAGACCCGGGCCCTGGACGCCTGGCACCGCACGCTGGCCGACCGGGAGGCGACGTACATGGCGCACAACCGGGAGGCGGCCGGGGCCGGCGACCGGGCCGAGGAGGACCTGGAGTCGGGCGGCTACGAGAAGGTGGCGCTGGCGCTGATGCGGGCGATCGCGCGCGGTGAGCGGGCCACCCTCATCCTGAACGTCCGCAACGGCACGACGCTGCCGGGCCTCGACGCGGACGCGGTGGTCGAGGTGCCGTGCCTGGTGGACGCCAACGGCGCCCGTCCGGTGGCGGTGGACCCGCTGCCGTACCACGCCATGGGGCTGGTGTCGGCGGTGAAGGCGGTGGAGCGGGAGGTGCTGTCGGCGGCGGAGAGCGGTGCGCGGGCCGACGCGGTGAAGGCGTTCGCGCTGCACCCGCTGGTGGACTCGGTGGCGGTGGCCCGCCGGCTGCTCGACGGCTACACGGCCGTGCACCCGGGGCTCGCGTACCTGCGGGGATGACGGCGCGGGAAGGCCCGTGGAGCGGACTCCACGGGCCTCTCGACCGTACGGTTACGGGTGTACGGATCAGGGCTTGCGGGCCACCGCGGCCCAGCCCGGGATGGGGTCGTCGCCCTGGACCTGCACCGGCTCGCCCAGCTCGGGGTGCCACTCGGCGGTGAGCGACACTCCGGGCTCGACGAACTCCAGGCCCTCGAAGAAGACCGCCAGCTCGTCACGGGTGCGCGGCCGCAGGGTCAGGCCGCGGGCCTTGTACATGCCGACGGCCTTCGCCGCGCCCTCGGGGTCGAAGTCCCCGGTGACCTGCGAGAGGACCAGGTAGGAGCCGGGGGCGAGCTGGTCGACGAGCTTGGCGACGATGTCGTGGGCGCCGTCCTCGTCGCCCAGGAAGTGCAGCAGGGCCAGCATCGACAGCGCGATGGGCTTGTCGAAGTCAAGGACCTTTCCGGCCCTTTCGAGGATGGTCTCGGGGTCGCGGGCGTCCGCCTGGATGTACTCGGTGGCCCCCTCGGGGGTCGAGCGCAGCAGGGCGGCCGCGTGCGCGAGCACGATCGGGTCGTAGTCGCAGTAGACGATCCGGGACTCCGGCGCGGCCCCCTGCGCGATCTGGTGCAGGTTGGGCTCGGTCGGGATCCCGGTGCCGACGTCCAGGTACTGGCGCACGCCCTGGGCGCTGAGCCAGCGGATGGCGCGGTGCATGAAGGCGCGGTTGACCCGGGCCATGTCCCGCCCGCGGGCGTCCACGGTGAGGAGCTGGCGGGCCATCTCCTCGTCGACGGGGTAGTTGTCCTTGCCGCCCAGGAACCAGTCGTACATCCGCGCGGGGTGCGGCTTGCTGGTGTCGATGCGTATCTCGCTCCGCGGGGAAGCGGGTTCCTGGGTCATCGGCTCTCCTGGTCGGGACGAACGGGTGGCGCTGCTACAAGAGTTACGTGACGGAGGTGGTGGGACGGAAGGGTTCAGGTGAGGAGAAAGTCAGCCTGACCGGATTTGGCTCCCGCGATGAACGCGGCGATCTCCCCGTGGGTGTAGATGAGAGCGGGTCCTTCAGGGTCTGCGGACTGTCGCACGGCGACCCTGCCGTCGGCCAGCTTCATGGCCTCCACGCAGTTGCCCCCGTTCCCGCCGCTCCAGGGCTTGTGCCATCCCTCGGCACCGAGCTCCGCGGCGGGCATGCCGTTGTATATGCGATCCATTCACAGCTCCTTGCGGAGATCCTTGAGGATCTCCTTCGTGCGTTGTGCAGTCGCGGCCTGCGCCGCCATACGGTCCATGACCTCCAGGTGGGACGCCACCTCGGGGCGCGCGTCGAGGTAGACGGCGCCGGTCAGGTACTCGCTGTAGACCATGTCCGGGAGTTCGGGCATGGCGAAGCGGAAGAGGACGAAGGGCCCGTACGTGCCGGGGTGGTGGCCGGACGCGAACTCCGCGATCTGCAGGGTGACGTTCGGCAGCTCGGACGCTTCGAGCAGCCGGTCGAGCTGGTCGCGCATCACCTCGGGCCCGTCGCCGACCGGCCGGCGGAACACCGTCTCGTCCATGATCACCCAGAACTTCGGGGCGTCCTCCCTGGTGAGCAGGGACTGACGCTCCATCCGCAGGGCTACATGCCGATCGATGTCCTCTTCCCTGGCGGCGTCGTCGCCGCCACCGACCGCTCCGCTGCGCAGGATGGCGCGGGCGTACTCCTCGGTCTGGAGCAGACCGGGGACGAACTGGGGTTCGTAGGCCCGGATGAGGCTCGCGGCCCCCTCCAGGCTGACGTACATGGAGAACCAGCCGGGCAGCACGTCGTGGAACCGCTGCCACCAGCCGGGCAGGTTGGCCTCCTCGGCGAGGGCGACGAACGCCTCCGCCTCGGGGTCGTTGATGCCGTACGCGCGGAGCAGCAGCTGCACGTACGGGATCTTCAGCGCGACCTCGGCGGTCTCCATGCGGCGGATGGTGGCCGGGGCGACGTGGAGGACCTTGGCGGCCTCCTCGCGCTTCAGGCCCGCGCGCTCGCGCAGGTCCTGTAGACGCCGGCCGAGTACGACCTGTCCCACCGTGGGGGCGGACCGCGGCTCGCTCACTCCCAGACCTCCCCGACGCACTGTTTCGACGAGTGTGCCACGAAGCCCGGCCAGAGAGAACACAGCACTCTGCAATTTCCAGAGTGCTACTTGCCAAGTGTCCGAGTCAGGAGGACAGTGTTCCGGTGAACCAGTACAGACTGCCGCCGGTGCGCCCCCGGGCCCCGGCGACAGTGACGTACGGCAGCCCTGCCCACTGTTGTGAGGAACCGGTCGTGGCTTCTGGTAACGCGCAGCCCTCAGGTCTCATGAGCTCCATAGCCATGGCCCAGCGCCCCCAGCCCCGCCACGATCCCGCCCACCACGATCCCCGGCACCGCGATCCGCACCGCCGTGAGGCGCTCCACCGCGATCCCCTGCACCGCTTCGCCTTCGAACTGCCCGCCCGCACCGAGTCCGTGGGCCGCGCCCGCCGCCTCACCGAGGAGCGGCTGATCCTCTGGGCCCGCGGACCTGAGATACGCGACACGGCCGCCCTGGTCGTCTCCGAACTGGTCACCAACGCGGTGCTGCACACCGCGAGCAGCCGGATCGTCTGCGAACTCCGCGAGGCAACCGACAGCCTCCGCATCGCCGTACGGGACGAGGGCGGTCCCGCCGGCCCCCGGATACGCGACTGCGGCGCGGACGAGCGCGGCCGCGGACTCCTCATCGTCGACGCGCTGTGCGCGTCCTGGGGCGCCGAGCGCACCGGGCACGGCACGGCGCAGATCGTCTGGGCGGAACTCCCGTACGTCCTGGGGGAGCCATGCTGAAGTCGATGGCCGACCTGCTCGCCCCCCGCGTCCCCCGCGCCCGCCGCTCCCCGGAGAACGGCCCCGGCCGCGACGGCACCGTCGCCGCCACCCGCCTCGCGGTCCCCACCGGCCTGACCACCGGCCTCGGCTGCGACGCCGTCGGCGTCCCCGCCCGCTTCGGCTTCAAGATCCTCTCCCGGCTCCCCGCCAAGGGCTGTGTGTACGCCGACACCGACTGGTGGTGGTGGCTCGTCCCGGCCGGCTCCGACCTCGACCTGGCCTGGCCGCTGCCCGCCTGTTACGCCCCCGGCGCCGAGATCCCCGACCGCGGCCCGCGCCTGATCCACCACCCGGACGGCACCTCGCCCTACACCCCGCCGATCCCCCTCTACCTGCTGACCTGCCAGCTCACCGGCATCGCCCCGGCCTGGCCGGCGCCGCAGGTGCGCAGCGCGCTGTGACGGCACCGGCGTCCGGCTGCGTAGAGTCGGGTCCATGTTCACCCCGCAGGGCCCGACCCTCCGCGAACTGACCGCCCAGGCGCTGTCCTCGGTCGAGCACGGCTACGACCTGCTCGCCCCGAAGTTCGACGCGACGCCCTTCCGCACCCCGGAACGGATCCTCACGTCGGTGGCCCGCGCGCTGGCCGACCTCGGCCCCTTCGAGACGGGCCTGGACGTCTGCTGCGGCACCGGCGCGGGCCTCCCCGTCCTCCGCTCGGTCTGCGAGGGCCGGGTCACGGGCGTCGACTTCAGTGCGAACATGCTGGCCGAGGCCCGCCGCCGCCACCCCGCCGCGACCCTGGTCCGCGCCGACGCCCTCGCCCTCCCCTTCGCCCCGTCCTTCGACCTGGCGGTCAGCTTCGGCGCCTTCGGCCACTTCCTCCCCGCCGACCAGCGCACCCTCTTCGCCCAGGTCCACACCGCCCTCCGCCCCGGCGGCCTCCTCGCCTTCCCCCTCCCGGCCCCACCCCCGGTCGGCTCCCCCACCTACTGGACCCTCTGGGCCTTCGACGCGGCCATGCGCGTCCGCAACACCCTCTGGCGCCCCCCGTTCGTCATGTACTACCGCACCTTCCGCCTCCAGGACGTCCGCACCCGCCTGGAGGAGACGGGCTTCGAGGTCACCCACCACCCCCTCCCCGACTTCGGCACCCGCCCGGACGGCAGCCCGAACTGCCGCCTGGTGGTGGCGCGGAAGGTCTAGCGCTTCGGGCCGTCGGCCCCGCACCCGGTCCGGGCGGAGTCCACCGGGACGAGGCGGAGCTTCTCCAGCGGGACCTTCAGGCCGGCGCGCTCCTCCGCGTCCCAGAGCACCACCACTCCCCCGGAGTCGCCGAGCTTCAGATAGGGCCGGGCGGGGTCCAGGACCCCTCCGTCGACCGGGATCTCGGCGAGCCTGCCGACGGGGGCGGGGCAGACCCACTCGGGGTCGATGCCGTAGTAGCCGACCGGGGTGCGGCCCGCCGCGGCGGCGGTGGCGGCCCGCTCGCCCGCCCGGCCGGCGCCGAGCAGTCCGATCTCCAGGAAGCCGGTGACGACCAGCAGGACGCTCAGGGCGAGGACCACCAGGTTGCCGAACACCCGGTCCTTGACGTGCAGGTGGAAGTGCTTCATGTAGCCGAGGAAGCTCGGGGCGAGGAACCACAGGCTCAGGCAGGCGGCCAGCTTGAGCATCGCCATCAGCTGGTAGGCCCGGGGTATCTCCACGTCCTCCAGGTCGACCCCGAAGGCGTCCAAGTACATGACGTGCAGGGCGGTGCCCACCCCGGGCAGCAGCCCGAAGGCGAGCGGGATCAGGGCCGGCAGCAGCCAGGGGGCGACCCGCTGCCAGCTCCACTGGCGGATCAGGAGGCGCACGCCGTTCGCGACGGCCGTCCCCGCCGCCAGGGCGACGAGAACGGGGGCGGTGATCCCCGGGTCGGGGACCGTCCACGCCAGGTAGGCGCCCAGCCCGGCACTGCACAGGACGAGGCCGGCGGCGACGGCCCCCGGGACCGCCCGCGAGCCGTCCCCCGGGTGCCGGGAGAGGAGGGCCGCGGCGGAGCCGACGACGACGGCGAGGAGCACCGTGCTCGTCCACGACCACCGGTCCTGCACCAGGAGGACGTCGGCCTGGCGGGCGCCGAGCAGCAGACCGAGCAGCAGACCGAGCAGGGCGACGACGATGAGGCGGCCCATCGCCCGGGAGGACTCCCGGCGGCCGCCGATCTGACGCGCGGGCGTCGGTGCGGCGCCGGAGGGGCGCCGGACCTCCGCCTCCGGCCGCGCCCGCGCACCGGGCAGCGGCCGGGCGGCCAGCCACCGGGCGGCCTGCGGTGTCCTCGCCGTGATCAGCCGGCCCGTGTCCCGGGTGCCGAGGTTCTCGGCGGCCCAGCGGGCGAGCCGTCCCCGCACCCGGGCCGCCGCGCCCGCCTCGGCGGGCAGCCGCGGGGGCTCGTAGGCGAACCAGTGCGGCAGGTCCCTGGGGTCGCGCTCCACGCACTCGACCGCCTGGACCTGGAGGTCGAGTCCGCACGCGTCGGCGATCAGCTCGATCCGCTGCCGGGCGCCGGAGACCGCGTTGAGCCGGCTGCCGGGGAAGCGGGCCTCGATCAGGTAGCGGACGCGCCGCTCGACGAGCGGGAGCGGATCCCGGCCCTGCCGGTCGAGCACCGGCCACCCCCGGGCCGCGAGGGCCTCCTCGAACAGTTCGTGCTCGCCGCGCAGCCCGCGCAGTTCGACGAGGGCCGTGGCCCGCCGGTCGAATCCAGACACCCGCGGCATCCGCCGCTCCCTCCCCCGAAGGTGCAGATGACGAGAAAGGCCGGTCGATACGAGATCGACCGGCCTGCTCCGTGGTGTCCGAGGGGGGACTTGAACCCCCACGCCCGATAAAGGGCACTAGCACCTCAAGCTAGCGCGTCTGCCATTCCGCCACCCGGACAAGGTGTGTGTCGTGACCGCGGGTGTTCCCCGCGGCGACATGGATAACTCTACCAGGGGTTCGCGGGCGCTTTCACCGGCGTTTTCCGTGGTCAGTCGTGGGGTGTGGGAGGGGGCGGTCCCGTGCGCCGGTGGACCCCGGGTCGTGACCGGGCGCACGGGGACCGCCCATCCCCGGGGATGCCGCCGTGGCGGCCGGGAGCCTGGCGCCCCCCGACGCCCGCTCCGGGTACCACGATGGCCCCGGGGGGTTGGTCCAGGCCAGCGCGTGTCCGGAATACGTCAGGTCAGCGGACGGCGGTGAGGCGGGCGGAGACGACGACGTTGCCGGTGTAGCCGGTGGCGCGGGTGTAGGTGCCGCCGCAGGTGATCACGCGGAGTTCGGGGGTGCGGCCTGCGGCGTACACGCGCTCGGCGGGGAAGTCGTCCTTCGGGACGAGTTCGACGGCGTGGACGGTGAAGACGGCCGTGCGGCCGTCCGCGCGGCGGACCTCGACCGTGCGGCCTCGGGTCAGCGCGCCGAGGGCGTGGAAGACGGCCGGGCCGGACGGGGTGTCGACGTGGCCGACGACGACGGCGGTGCCCGGTTCGCCGGGGGTGACCGCGCCCGCGTACCAGCCGGCCCGGCCGGGGTGCTCGGGCGGCGGGGCCTCCAGCCAGCCGTCCGCGTCCAGGCCGACCCGGGTGAGCGGCGCGTCCACGCCGATCGCCGGGATGGTGACGGCGAGCGGGGCGGAGGCGGGGAGGCCCGCGCGGGCCGGGGGCGGGGGCGCCGCCGGGGCCGGGGCGTCCGCCGCGAGGGGCTGGGGCGGGCCGGTCGCGGTGAGCTGCTCCGTACCGCCGCGGACGAGGTGGACCCCGACCAGGAGGAGGATCGCGACGATCCCCCACGCGCCCCGCCGGCCGTGTGCGCTGTCCACCGGCTCGGCCCTCCTCGTCTCGGGTGCGTGCTGGTCGCCCCTCCGTCCCGGACCTCGTCACACCGGGACGGAGGGGCCGTCTCAGGGGCGGCCGCCGGCCCGGCCGCGGCGGCGGGCGAGGACGACGGCGGCGGCGACGGCGCCGGCGATGAGGGCGGCTCCGGTGGCCAGCTCGGCGGCGCCGAGCGCGTCGGAGCCGGTGGAGCTGCCGAAGCCCGCCTTGACGCCCTTGTGCGGGGTGACCGGGTCGTGCGGGGCGACCGGGGGCGGCGGCGGGGCGGTGCCGTGGTCGACGGTCAGGGTGGTGGTGCCGCGCTCGCCCTTGCAGTCGAAGGCGATCTCGTACGCGGCGCCGGCCTTGGCGTCGATGTCGACGGTCGCGCTGCCGGGGCGGCCCTCGGTGAGGGTCACGGTGTCGAAGATCCCGGAGGTGACGGTCACGGACGGCACTTCGCAGCCGTCGGAGGTCAGGGTGACGGTGCCGCCGGGGGCGACGGTGCGGGGCGTGACGGAGAAGCCGAACGAGGTGACGTTCCGGCCGCCGCCGTCGTCGGCGAGGGCCGTGGGGGCGCACAGTGCCACGGCCGCGGTGGTGAGCAGGGCGGCGGAAGCGGTACGTATCGCGCGCATGCGGTCCTCCGGTTCACGGCGGGGGCACGGGCGCGGAGCGGCTCCGCGTCCGGGTCCGGGGCCGTCGGCACCGGTACCCCCACCGCGATCGAAGCTAGGTGCGCCCGGGGGGCGCCGCCACCGGGCTCCCCCTCGCGCTCCGCCGAACGGGGCAAGGGCCCCGGCCGGTCGGGCGCCGTTCAGGGGATCCGGACGACCTGACCGGCGTAGGAGAGGTTGCCGCCGAAGCCGAAGAGGAGGACGGGGGCGCCGGCGGGCAGCTCGCCGCGCTCGACGAGCTTGGCGAGGGCGAGCGGCACGGAGGCGGCGGAGGTGTTGCCGGAGTCGACGACGTCCCGGGCGACGACCGCGTTGACGGCGCCGATCTTCGCGGCGAGCGGCTCGATGATCCGCAGGTTGGCCTGGTGGAGGACGACGCCGGCGAGGTCCTCGGGGGCGATGCCGGAGCGCGCGCACGCCTCGCGGGCGAGGGCGGGGAGCTTCTGGGTGGCCCAGCGGTAGACGCTCTGGCCCTCCTGGGCGAAGCGGGGCGGGGTGCCCTCGATGCGGACGGCGTGGCCCATCTCGGGGACCGAGCCCCACAGGACGGGGCCGATGGCGCCGGTGTCGGTCTCGGTCGCCTCGACGATCACGGCGCCGGCGCCGTCGCCGGTGAGGACGCAGGTGGTGCGGTCGGTCCAGTCGGTGATCTCGGTCATCTTGTCCGCGCCGATGACGAGGGCGCGGCGGGCGGCGCCCGCGCGGATCGCGTGGTCGGCGGTGGCGAGCGCGTGGGTGAAGCCGGCGCAGACCACGTTCAGGTCGAGGGTCGCGGGCGAGCCCATGCCGAGGCGGGCGGCGACCCGGGCGGCGGTGTTGGGCGAGCGGTCGATCGCGGTGGAGGTGGCGACGATGACGTAGTCGATGTCCCCGGGGGTGAGCCCGGCGGCGGCCAGCGCCTTGCCCGCGGCGTGCGCGGCGAGCTCGTCGACCGGCTCCTCGGGGCCGGCCATGTGCCGCGTGCGGATGCCGACCCGGCTGAGGATCCACTCGTCGCTCGTGTCCACCAGCTCGGCCAGCTCGTGGTTGGTCAGTACCTTGGCGGGCTGGTAGTGCCCGAGCGCGGAGATGCGAGTTCCCGTCATCCCGGGACCCCCTCGATGGTCGTTCAGTGGCAGGAACCACCCAGTCTTGCCAGCGACTCATGGGTAACCGGTGACGTAAACCACCAAGATTCCCCCGGGTGGCTTGGCCGACCGCGACAAGGGGTCAGGCGGCACACCGGGTCGGGCGGGCGTTCCGGGGGTGGCGCAGAATGGCACGGTCAGGGACAGGATCGACGAAAGAATCGAAGGCGGCGGGGATGGGACGGGTCACCGAGCGACGGCGGGTCACGCGGATCCGGGGCGGCGCGGTGAGCGCGCGGCCGGACACGCTGGTGGCGGAGGAGCCGCTGGAGATCCGGCTGAACGGGCGGCCGATCGCGATCACCATGCGGACGCCGGGCGACGACTTCGCGCTGGCGGCGGGCTTCCTGGTGAGCGAGGGCGTGCTCGCCTCTGCGGCCGACGTGCGGTCGATCGTGTACTGCGCGGGGGCGAAGGAGGACGGGACCAACACGTACAACGTGGTGGACGTGAAGCTCGCGCCGGAGGTCGTCGTCCCCGACATCACGCTGGAGCGGAACGTCTACACGACCTCGTCGTGCGGGCTGTGCGGCAAGGCGAGCCTGGACGCGGTGCGGACCACGGCCCGCTTCCCGATCGCCGACACTCCCCCGGTACGGATCTCCCCGGCGCTGCTCTCGGAGCTGCCGGACCGGCTGCGGGCGGCGCAGAAGGTCTTCGACACGACGGGCGGACTGCACGCGGCGGCGCTCTTCTCGGAGGACGGCGAACTGCTCGACGTACGGGAGGACGTCGGCCGGCACAACGCGGTGGACAAGCTGGTCGGGCGGGCGCTGCGGGAGGACCTGCTGCCGCTGGACCGGGCGGTGCTGCTGGTGTCGGGGCGGGCGTCGTTCGAGCTGGCGCAGAAGGCGGTGATGGCGGGGATCCCGGTGCTCGCCGCGGTGTCCGCGCCGTCCTCGCTGGCGGTCGACCTGGCGGCGGAGACGGGCCTGACGCTGGTCGGCTTCCTGCGCGGACCGGACATGAACGTGTACGCGGGCGAGCACCGGATCGTGCTGTAGGAGGGGTCTTTACGTGGTGCCCCCGGGGCTCAGTTCTTCGGTGGGTCGATCAGCTGGAGGGCGAGGGTCGCCGGGGGCGGGGCGAGTCCGGGGCCGCCGGCCTCGGTCCAGGCGAGGATGTCGTCGAGGCAGTCGTCGTCGAGGCTGAAGCCGATCCAGGCGGCCCGGCCGCCGCGCCTGCGGCCCTCGGTGGAGGGCTGGACGACCACGATGTTGGCCTGGGCGCAGGGGCCGAGGCAGTCGCTGGTGCGGACGGCGAGCTTCCCGCCGGAGGCCGCGGCGGCGGCGCGGAGCCGGTCGAGCTGGGCGGCGTGGTCGGTGCCAGGGTTCTTGCGGGGGTCTCCGCAGCAGCACCCCCGGCAGACGACGAGGGAGCAGGGGCGGGCCCCGTACCGTATCGGGACGCGGTTCATCCGCGGCCGTCCAGGACGATCCCGGGGACGGTGGCGACGGTGCCGAGGCGGGGGAAGTCGAGGTCGACGGAGGCCCGGTGCTCGTCGGCGGTGAGCGCGGTCATGGCGTCCTCGGCGAAGACGAGGTCGTAGCCGAGGTCGGCGGCGGCGCGGGCGGTGGACTCGACGCCGAGGTTGGTGGCGATCCCGGCGAGGACGAGGGTGCTCACGCCGAGGGTGGTGAGCAGCTCGTGCAGTCCGGTGTCCTGGAAGCCGCCGATGGTGCGCTTGACGACGACCGGTTCGCCCGCGCGCAGGAGGTCGGGCACGAGTTCGCTGCCGGGCGGCTGGACGGGGACGCCGGGCCGTTCGACGCGGAGGTGGACGACGGGCGCGCCGGCGGTGCGGAAGGCGGTGGCGAGCCGGCCGGCGGCGGCGAGGACGTCGGTGCCGGGCCGGGGGGCGAGCGGCAGCGCGACGATCCGCTCCATCAGGTCGACGAGGAGGAGCGCGGTGCGGCCGGGATCGAGTGAGGGCATGGGAGCACGGTAGCGGCCCGGATGATCACCGGGGTGGGGGCGGTGGCGCGATCCGGTCGGGGGTGGTCGTGTCCGTACCGATGGTCACGGCGGCGTCCGGCTCGGGCGCCTCGGGCGTCTCCGGGTCGCGGGCGCGGCGTTTGGCGAGGACCGCGCAGACCATGAGCTGCATCTGGTGGAAGAGCATCAGGGGCAGTACGGCGAGGGAGGCGTGGGCGCCGAAGAGGACGCTCGCCATGGGCAGGCCGGCGGCGAGGCTCTTCTTGGAGCCGGCGAACTGGATGGCGACGCGGTCGGCCCGGCCGAAGCCGAGCCGTGCCGCGCCGTACCAGGTCAGGGCCAGCATCAGCGCGAGCAGGACGGCCTCGGCGGCGAGCAGCAGGGCGAGCCGGCCGGGGGTCACCAGGTGCCAGATGCCGGCGACCATGCCCTGGCTGAAGGCGGTGTAGACGACGAGGAGGATCGAGCCCCGGTCGACGTACCCGAGCACCTTCTTGTGGCGGACCAGGAAGCCGCCGATCCAGCGGCGCAGGGCCTGTCCCAGGAGGAAGGGCACCAGGAGCTGGAGGACGATCCTGAGGACGGAGTCGGCGGAGAGGCCACCGGTGCTGCCGCCGAGCAGGGCGGCGGCGAGCAGCGGGGTCAGCACGATCCCGGCGAGCGAGGAGAACGAGCCGGCACAGATCGCGGCCGGGACGTTGCCGCGGGCGATCGAGGTGAAGGCGATGGACGACTGGATGGTCGACGGGACCAGACAGAGGAAGAGGAAGCCGCTGTAGAGCTGCGGCGTGAGCACGGCGGGCACGAGGCCGCGCGCGGCGAGCCCGAGCAGCGGGAAGAGGAGGAAGGTGCAGGCGAGGACGGTGAAGTGGAGCCGCCAGTGGCGCAGGCCGTCGAGCGCCTCGCGGGTGGAGAGCCGCGCGCCGTAGAGGAAGAAGAGGAGCGCGACGACGCCCGTGGCGGCGGACTCGGCGACGTCGGCGGCCGCGCCGGACGCGGGCAGGAGAGCGGCGAGGCCGACCGTGCCGAGGAGGGCGAGGACGTAGCCGTCGACCGGGAGCCAGGAGGGCAGGAGGGGGCGTCGGTTCATGGCTCCACTTGTGCACGGGTGGGTGGGAGGGAGGGGTGGTTCCCATACTGGTCCACGGGGCGGTCATCGGGAATCCCGTACATCCCACTGACTGTCATCACGATCCACGATAACGTCGGCTGATGTACGAGCCCGCGCAGCTGCGCACCTTCCTCGCCGTCGCCCAGACGCTGTCCTTCACGCGGGCCGCGCGCCGGCTGGGGCTGCGGCAGTCGACCGTCAGCCAGCACGTGCGGCGTCTGGAGGAGGCGACCGGGCGGCCGCTGTTCACCCGGGACACCCACAGCGTGGAGTTGACCGGGGACGGGGAGGCGATGCTCGGCTTCGCGCGCACGATCCTCCAGGCGCACGAGCGGGCGGCGGCCTTCTTCGCCGGGACGCGGCTGCGCGGCCGGCTGCGGTTCGGGGCCTCGGAGGACTTCGTGGCGACCCGGCTGCCGGAGATCCTGGAGGCGTTCCGGCGCGCGCACCCGGAGGTGGACCTGGAGCTGACCGTCGAGCTGTCGGGGACGCTCCAGGCGCGGCTCGCTGCGGGCCGGCTCGATCTGATCCTGGCCAAGCGGGGCCCCGGGGCGGACGGCGACGGCGGGGTGCCGGTGTGGAGCGACGCGCTGGTGTGGGTCGGGGCGCCGGGCCTGCGGCTCGATCCGGAGCGCCCGGTGCCGCTGATCGTCTACCCGCCGCCGGGCATCACCCGCGCGCGGGCCCTGGCGGCCCTGGAGGCGGAGGGCCGCGCGTGGCGCATCGCGTGCACGAGCTCCAGCCTGAGCGCCAACGTGGCAGCCGCCCGCGCGGGCCTGGGCGTCATGGCCCACACCCGCGGCCTGATCCCCCCGGGCCTCACCCCCGTACCCGCCCGCGCGGGCCTCCCGGACCTCGGCGAAGTCGACTTCGTGCTGCGCAAGGGCCGGCGCGGCGGGGCCACGCAGGAGGCGGCCGACGCGCTGGCGGAGGCGATCCTGGAGGGCGGGGACGGGTTGCGGCGGCAGGACTGAGGGGGGTGGGGCGGAGCCGGGCCGGGCTGGGCCGGGCCGGCTGGATCGGTGCCGGGGGCGCGGCGGCACGACGGCCTGGCGGTGGTAGCGGGTTGCCCGGCGGTGGTTACCGGCCGGAGGGGGTGGGGTGGTCGGGGGGTACGGATTCGGTGGAGACTTCGGGGGGTACGGACCTACCGGACGGTACGCAACGGCCCCGCCCGGGCCCTCACTTCGCTCCTCACCTGCCCTGACCTGTACGAACGGGGGAATGTCGCGGCTTGGTGAAGGTCCTGTCACCGCGCCTCCGGGTGGGGTACCGTCACGGCGCCGCGGCCGTCACAGCGGCCCCTTTCAGCCACCGAGCCGTCGAGGGAGGAGCAGGTCCGTGCGCGAGTTCACCGTGCCGCCCATCGAGGCGGCCCCGCTGAGCGGCGGCCTTGCGGACGCCGTCTTCGCCCGCGCCGCCGACACCCCCGACGCGGTCGCCTTCGGGCGCCGGACGCCCGACGGGTCCTGGGAGGACGTGACCTGCGCCCGGTTCAGGGACGAGGTGCTGGCGCTGGCGAAGGGGCTGGTGGCGCACGGGGTCCGGTTCGGCGACCGGGTCGCGATCATGTCGCGTACCCGCTACGAGTGGACGCTCTTCGACTTCGCGCTGTGGACGCTCGGCGCGCAGCCCGTACCGGTCTACCCGACCTCCTCCGCCGACCAGGTCCACTGGATGCTGCACGACGCCGAGGTCACCGCCTGCGTGGTGGAGCACGAGGACCACGCCATGACCATCGGGTCGGTCGTGGACCGGCTGCCGCGGCTCCAGCGGCTGTGGCAGCTCGACCCCGGCGAGGAGGCGGGTCCGGGCGCGGTCGCCGAGCTGACGGCCGCCGGGGAGGGCATCGACGAGGAGGTGGTGCGGCGGCACCGCCGCGCGGTGACTCCCGAGTCGGTGGCGACCGTCATCTACACCTCGGGCACCACCGGCCGCCCCAAGGGCTGCGTGATCACCCACGCCCACTTCATGTTCGAGACCGACGCGCTGCTCACCGGCTGGGAGCCGCTCTTCCGCTCCCGGCCCGGCGACCAGGCGTCCACCCTGCTCTTCCTGCCGCTCGCGCACGT
Organism: Streptomyces sp. NPDC059201; assembly: GCF_042754585.1. Taxonomy (NCBI): domain Bacteria; kingdom Bacillati; phylum Actinomycetota; class Actinomycetes; order Kitasatosporales; family Streptomycetaceae; genus Streptomyces; species Streptomyces sp. NPDC059201. The sequence continues at coordinate 163,234 of NZ_JBHZBB010000011.1, read as the reverse complement.
CTTCGGGCGGATGGTGGAGGTCGCGGCGGTGCGGGGCGGGGTGAAGCTGGGGCACCAGCCGTCGATGACCGCGTCGGCGCTCCTGCCGGACCTGGTGTCGTTCCGGCCGACCTTCGTCCTCGCCGTGCCGTACGTCTTCGAGAAGATCTTCCACGCGGCGCGGCGCAAGGCCGAGGCGGACGGCCGGGCCGGCGTCTTCGACAAGGCGGTGGACGTGGCCGTGAAGTACGCGGAGGCGCTGGAGCACAAGGCGTTCGGGCAGGGCCCCGGCCCTTCGGCGGCGCTGCGCGTGCAGCACCAGTTCTTCGACAAGACGGTGTACGCGCGCGTGCGGGAGGCGCTCGGTGGGCGGATCAAGTACGCGATGTCGGGCGGCTCGGCGATGGACCGCAGGACCGGGCTGTTCTTCGGGGGCGCCGGCGTGACCGTCTTCGAGGGGTACGGCCTGACGGAGTCGACGGCCGCCGCGACCGCGAACCCGCCCGGGCGGGTCCGGTACGGCACGGTCGGTCGGCCGGTACCGGGCACGACGGTGCACATCGCGGAGGACGGCGAGGTGTGGATCCACGGCGGCCAGGTCTTCTCCGGCTACCTGGGCGACCCGGCGGCCACGGCGGCCGTCCTCAACGACGGCTGGCTCGCCACCGGCGACCTGGGCGCGCTCGACGCCGAGGGCTATCTGACGATCACCGGGCGGAAGAAGGAGATCCTGGTGACGTCCGGCGGCAAGAGCGTCGCCCCGACCGGCCTGGAGGAGCGGGTGCGGGCGCACCCCCTGATCGCCCAGTGCCTCGTCGTCGGCAACGACCGCCCGTACATCGCGGCCCTCGTCACCCTCGACCAGGAAGCGGTCGACCACTGGCTCGCCATCCAGGGCCGCCCCCCGCTCTCCCCCGCCGAGCTGGTCCGCGACCCCGACCTCGAAACGGAGATCCGCCGCGGCGTCGTCGCCGCGAACACCCTCGTCTCCCAAGCCGAATCGATCCGCACCTTCCGCATCCTCGCCCACCCCTTCACCGAAGACCACGGCCTCCTCACCCCCTCCCTGAAACTGAAGCGCAAGGCGATCGAGCGCGCGTACGCGGCGGAGGTCGAGGCACTGTACGGGTGAGGGGGCTGGGGCGGCGGGGCGTGGTCGCTGGGCGGATCGGCAGGTCGTGGCCCCGTCCGGGGGACCCGGGGGTTGGTCGGGGGGCGGAATGATGTGGGGCGGGTGATCGTTGGGGTGGGGGGTGGGTGTTGGTGTGCCTGCCCTGTACGACCTCGACGACGTAAGGATCCATCCCCCGTGAGCACGGACAGCAAGGTCCCCTCGGTCATCCTGAACAACGGCGTGGCGATGCCGCAGCTCGGCTTCGGTGTCTGGCAGGTGCCGGACGAGGAGGCGCGGAAGGCGGTGGCCACCGCTCTGGAGGCCGGCTACCGGTCCATCGACACGGCGGCGATCTACGAGAACGAGCGGGGCACCGGCCAGGCCGTGGCCGCTTCCGGGATCGCCCGCGAGGAGCTCTTCGTCACGACCAAGCTGTGGAACAGCGAGCAGGGCCACGACTCGACCCTCCGCGCCTTCGACGCCTCCCTGGAGCGCCTCGGCCTCGACTACGTCGACCTGTACCTGATCCACTGGCCGGTGCCGGCGAAGGACGCGTACGTCGACACGTACCGCGCCTTCGAGAAGATCCTCGCCGAGGGCCGCGCCAAGGCGATCGGCGTCTCCAACTTCCTGCCCGAGCACCTGGAGCGGCTGACGGCCGAGACCGGCGTCGTCCCGGCGGTGAACCAGATCGAGCTGCACCCGCAGCTCGCGCAGGCCGAGTCCCGCGCCGTCCACGCCCGCCTCGGCATCGCGACGGAGGCGTGGTCGCCGCTCGGCCAGGGCCGCGGGCTGCTCGACGTCCCCGCGCTGATCGCCATCGCCCGCAAGCACGAGCGCACCCCCGCCCAGGTGGTGCTCCGCTGGCACCTCCAGCTGGGCAACGTGGTCATCCCGAAGTCGGTGACCCCGTCCCGTATCCGCGAGAACATCGAGGTCTTCGACTTCGAGCTGGACGCGGAGGACATGGCCGCGATCGCCGCGCTCGACGAGGGCGGGCGCCTCGGCCCCAACCCCGCGGAATTCAACGTCGGCGCCTGAGGCTCGCGGTGCGGGGGACGGCGGACGGGGGCACGGCCCCCGTCCCGGACGGGCTGTACCGGGTGCGGAACGTGGGCAGCGGGCTGCTCCTGGAGGTGTACGCCGGTTCGCGGCGCGGCGGCGCCAAGGTGCAGCAGGGCGCCGCGACGGACGCGCCGGGGCAGCACTGGCACGTGTCCGCGGTGCCGAACGGCGGCGGGCTCTACCACCTGGTCAACGCGGCCAGCGGAAAGCGGCTCGACGTCGTGAACGCCTCCACGGAGCCGGGCGCGCTCGTCCAGCAGTGGCGGGCGAACAACTTCGGCGCCCAGGAGTGGATCATCGAGCGGGACGTGGAGGAGCCCGGGACGGTCACGCTGGTGAGCTTCGTCAGCGGGCTGCTCCTGGAGGTGGCGGACGGTTCGGCGGCCGAGGGCGCCGACATCCGCCAGGGGGAGGACACCGACTCCCCGTTCCAGTGGTGGCGGCTGGAGCCGGTGTCCTCCTGAGGCGCGGCCCGGCGGCCCGCGCGGTTCAGCCCTTGCGGGCGGTGTGGACCGTGTGGGCCGTCAGGTGGAAGAGGTCCGTGCGGTGGTGCAGGGACTGCTCGTCGGCCGGGTCCAGGAGCCGGTCGAGCGTCGCGCGGTCCTCGGCGTCCAGATGCTCGCCGAAGCCCTCGCGGAGCCGCCCGAAGTGGCTGACGGCGAGCTCGCGTACGACCTGTGGGACGGGCGCGGGCACGTCCACGAGGAAGGTGCGGGTGCCGGCCGGGGTGAGGCCCGCGGAGACGAACAGGGCGCGCCAGTCGTCGGGTTCGCGCGTGGAGCCGGGCAGCTCGGACCGCATCCGGGCGAACCAGTCGGCGTGCTCGGCGTCGAAGCGGGCCTCCAGGCCGGGGCGTCCGATGCCGATGTCCCGGGGCAGGTGACGGGGGGTCAGGCCGCCCTCGACGAGGGCGATCAGGCCGCCGGGGCGCAGCAGCTTCGCGAAGTCCGCGACAGCGGCGCGCTGGTCGCCGATGTGGTGCAGCGAGTTGCCGGCCCACAGCAGGTCCGCCTCGCCCAAGCTGCCGCTCTCCTCGGGGAGTTCGGCGCGCAGGGTGCTGACGCGGGCGCCGAGCCCCTGCGCCTCGGCGCGGGCGCGGGTCCGCTCCAGGAGCTCCGGGGTGCCGTCGACGGCGACGGCCTCGGCGTACGGGAACGCCTCCGCGAGCAGGGCGGTGATGACGCCGGGGCCGCTGCCGACGTCGAGCAGGCGGCGCACGCCGGCGGCCGGCACGAGGGTGCCGAGCCAGGCGGCGGCCTCGCGGTAGGCGGTGCCGGCGACCTCGGCCTGACTCTCCAGGAGCGGGGCGAGCCGCCCCCAGTCGAGCTCGCCGCCGTCGCCGTGGGAGTGGCTGTGGGTGTGGCTGTGGCCGTCATTCGGGCTCTGCTGGTCGTGGCCCGGTCCGTGCTCGTGCGGCGCGTGGGACGCGCGGTGCTGGGTCATGGCACCAGCGTGCGCCGGATGTCGCCGGAAACGCGAGAAAAGTTGCCGGTACGGCAAACGTGTCGGCGTCCGGCGGGAGGGGTCAGCCGCCGGTCCGGTACTCCTGCGGGCTGACGCCCCGGACGCGTTTGAAGGCGGCGCTCAGCGCGAAGGCGCTGCTGTAGCCGACGCGGCGGGCGACGGACTCCAGGGTGGCGTCGCCGTCCCGCAGCAGATCGGCGGCGACCGCGAGCCGCCAGTCCGTCAGGTACGTCATCGGGGGCTCCCCGACCAGTTCGGCGAAGCGGCGGGCCAGCGACGCCCGGGACGCGCCCGCCTTGGCGGCGAGGGAGGCGACGGTCCACGGGTGCCCCGGGTCGTCGTGAAGGAGGCGCAGGGCGCGGCCGACGACGGGGTCCCCCATCGCCCGGTACCAGGCGGGCGCCTCGGCCCCCGGCCGGGCGAACCAGGCGCGGACGGCGGCGATGAGGAGCAGGTCGAGGACGCGGTCGAGAACGGCGTTCTGGCCCGGCTCGTCGCGCGTGATCTCCTCGTCGAGGAAGGGCATCAGCGAGCAGCCCCATAACTCGGCGGGGAGGTGCACGAGGGGCGGCAGGGCATCGAGGAGCCGCCGCCCGACCTCGCCGTCCATCTGGTACGTGCCGACCAGCACGGTCGTGCCGCCGTCGGGTGCGTTGCCCCAGGTCCGTACCCCCAGACTCATCCTCTCGGCGAGGGGCTCGCCGGCGAGGGTCGTGCAGTGCCCGCCACGGCCGACGCGGGCGAGCGGCGGGCGGTCGGGCACGTCGGCGACGGTGTACGGCTCCGGTCCACGCATCACGGCGACACCGCCGGGCCGCAGCAACACGGGCTCACCGGTGGCAGGCACGATCCACGCCTCGCCGTCGGTGACGCACATCAAGCAGAGCGGCGCACCGTCCTCGATCCCCACGGACCACGGAGCCTCCATCACCATCCGCAACAGAAAGGCCCCCCTGGCCCGGGGCCCGTCAAGAAGTCCGGCGAGTGCGTCCATGCAGGCAGCGTAGACGCACGAGTGAGTCGCAGGCCCCGCCCGCGTGTGCCCCGGCCCCAGGGGACGAAAGGCCCGGGGCTTCGGTTGGGTGGGCTGTTAGCCTGGGGGTATGGGTACGTTCCACTACTTCGTCTGAGTTCGGGTGCCGGCCCGGTCGCTGTGCGGCCGTGGGCCGGTTTCGTGTGCCCTTTTTCCACGAACCCCTCAGAGGAATTTACTCATGCGCGAGCGCGCTCAGCTTTCCCTTCGTCAGGTCGGCGTCGTTTTCGGGGACCGGTGTGTCCTTGAACAGGTCTCGTTCACCGTCCGTCCCGGCGAGAAGGCCGTCGTCGTCGGGGAGAACGGCTCCGGCAAGTCCACTCTGCTCCGGCTGCTCGACGGCGCACTGGCGCCCGACGAGGGCGAGGTTCTCGTGCGGTTTCCGGGGTCCGTCGCCCGGCTCGCGCAGACGTTGCCGGAGACGTATGCGGTCGGGGTGGACGACACCGTTCAGGACGCGATCGACCTTGCCCTCGCCGAACTTCGGCTGATGGAGAGAGAGTTGCGGGTCGCCGAGGCCGGGCTCGGGTCGGCGGGGGCGGAGGAGCTCGCCGCGTACGGGGCGCTTCTCGACCGGTTCGAGGAGCGCGGCGGGTACCAGGCCGACGCGGAGGTCGCCGCCTCCCTGCACGCCCTCGGGCTCGGGCACGTCACCGGCGACCGGCCGCTCGGCACGCTGTCCGGTGGCGAGCAGGCGCGGCTCGCGCTGGCCTGTGTGCTCTCCTCCGGTGCTGAACTGCTGCTGCTCGACGAGCCGACGAACCACCTCGACCGCGACGCCGTCGACTGGCTGCGCGGGCGGCTCGCCGCGCACCGGGGCACCGTGCTCGTCGTCACCCACGACCGGGCCTTCCTGGAGGGCTTCGCGACCACCGTGCTTGAGGTCGACCGGGACCGGCGGACCGTGCTGCGGTACGGGGACGGCTGGGCCGGCTACCGGACCGCGAAGGCCGCCGAGCGCCGCCGCCTGGTGCAGGAGCACCTGGAGTGGCGGGAGGAGCTGGCCCGTACCGAGGAGCTCGTCGCGGCGGCGGGGCAGCGGCTCGCCGTGACCGGGAAGGATCCGCGCCAGGGGTTCGGCAAGCACCGCCGTTCCAGTGAGAACAAGCTCTCCGGTCAGGTACGGACCGCCCGCCGCCGCCTTGAGGAACTGCTGCGCGAGCCGGTGGCCGCGCCGCCCGAACCGCTGCGCTTCGGCGGGCAGTTCAGCGGTGCTGGGACCGAGCCGTCCACCGGCCCGCTGGTGGAGCTGAACGGGGTCCGCGTCGGCGACCGGCTCGCCGTGGACGGGCTGCGGATCGGGGCCGGTGAGCGGCTGCTCATCTCCGGGCCCAACGGGGCTGGGAAGACCACCCTGTTGCGGGTCCTCGCCGGTGAACTCGCCCCGGACGCGGGGGTGGTGCGCCGCACCGGCCGGGTCGGCCATCTCGCGCAGGAGCTGCCGCACTCCCCCACCCGGCGGACGGCCCTCGCGGTCTGGGCAGAGGGCCGCCCCGGCCCGGCCGAGGAGCACGCCGGGGAACTGCTCGCGCTGGGCCTGCTGCGGGAGGAGGACCTGGACGTGCCCGTCGCCGCCCTCTCCGCCGGTCAGCGCCGACGGCTCGAACTGGCCCTGCTGGTCTCCCGCCCCGCCGACCTCCTGGTCCTGGACGAGCCGACGAACCACCTCGCACCCGCACTCGTGGAGGAACTGGAGGAGGCCGTCGCCGCCTTCCCCGGCGCCGTCGTCGCCGTCTCCCACGACCACACCTTCCGCACCCGCTTCGGCGGCCGTCACCTGGAACTCACCGGGGGCCGGGTGGCTTCCTAGCACCCGTCGGGGCGGCCCCGCCCGCCCGTCCCGGCTCTTCCGCCGCGCGCGATCGGCGCTGCGGCCGTACGGCGAACCCACCTGCCGGGCGGGCAGACCCGGCGCGGGCCGTCCCATGGCGGGAAGGCTCACCAGGGCCACCGGCCCTAAGACACCGCCCCGCCCGGCTTCATGTGAGACACGAGGCGGTACTCCGGGGCCCGGCGGGGGCGGTGCTGGTCGGGGAGGGCCGCCAAGGCGGCGGTGAGGGTGGTGGTTGTCGTTTGGTCGGCTCGGAACCAGGAGGCGTAGTAGCCGGCTCGGAGTTTGTGGGCCGTGGTGGCTGGGGTCGCGCCTTGGCCGTGGCCGGTGAAGGTCGTGCGGGCTGCCGGGGTGAGGCCGTGCGCGGCGGCCGCGGCCGCTACGCGGTCCGCGCGGTCGTGGGCGGTGTCGGGGGTGCGGTGGGGGCGTAGGAGGGTGTCGATGTCGCTGCCTACGTCGTGTGCGGCGTCCTTGTCGACGGTGACGGCGAGGACGCCGCCGGGGCGCAGCACGCGGGCGGCCTCGGCGACGATCTCCTCGGTGAACGGCACCAGATGGAGCAGCCACACCGCGCAGACCGCGTCGAGGCTCGCGTCGGGGAACGGGAGGCGGCGGGCGTCGGCGCGGACGGCCCGGCCGGGGAGGCGGCCGGCGGCCGTACGGAGCATGGCGTGGGCGGCGTCGGCGCCGAGGACCCTCAGTCCGGGGCGGGCGAGCCGCTCGGTGACGAGGCCGGTGCCGCAGGCGAGGTCGAGGAGGGTACGGGCCCCGGGCGGCACGAGCCGCAGGACGGCCGCGGCGGCCGCCTCGGCCCGGGGCACGCCGCCGCGGGTCTCGTCGTAGTGGGCCGCCTCGGTCTCGTAGTCGAGCAGGGTGTCCGCCATGCCGGGAATCGTACGCGGGCGGCGGCCCGGGGTGACGGGGGGTCAGTGCGCGCCGTGGCCGGGGGCGATCGATTCGACGCGCTCGGCGAGGGCGAAGTCCTTCTCCGTCAGGGCGCCGCCCGCCGAGTGCGTCTGCACGGAGACGGCGACCGAGTTGTAGCCGAGCGTCAGATCCGAGTGGTGGTCGAGCTCCTGCTGGATCTGAGCGACGTGGACGACGAGGGCGGTGGCGGCGAAGTGGTCGGCGAGCCGGTAGGAGCGGACGAGGTGGGCTTCCTCGACGGACCAGCCGGGGAGCTCCCGCAGTCGGTCCTCGATCTCCTTCTGCGACAGCGGCTGTGTGGGCACGGGGTGCTCCCTCCGGTCGGTGGTGCGCGGGGTGGGGTACGTGGTGCGGACGTCGCGCCCCGGGGGAAACTACCCGGGTCACCCCTCTGGGATACCGTCTGCGCATGACAACAGTCGTGAGCGACACGGGTGTCGGGCCGCTGCTGCGCGGCTGGCGCGAGCGGCGGCGGCTGAGCCAGCTGGAGCTGGCGCTGCGCGCGGACTCGTCGGCGCGGCACATCTCCTTCGTCGAGACGGGCCGGTCGCGGCCGAGCGAGGAGATGATCCTCCGGCTCGCCGAGCACCTGGACGTGCCGGTACGGGACCGCAACGCGCTGCTCCTGGCGGGTGGTTACGCGCCCCGCTACAAGGAGTCGACGCTCGACGCGCCGGAGCTGGAGACGCTGCGGGAGGGTATCGCGCGGCTGCTCCAGGGGTACGAGCCGTATCCGGCGCTCGTGGTCGACGGCTCGTACACGGTGGTCGCGGCCAACCAGGCGATCGCGATGATGCTGGAGGGGCTGCCGGAGCACCTGCTGACGCCGCCGATGAACGTCATGCGGATCACCCTGCACCCGGAGGGCCTGGCGCCTCGGATCCGCAATCTGCGGGAGTGGCGGGGGCATCTGCTGGCCCAGATGGAGCGTCAGATCGCCTTCGCCCGCTCGGACGCGCTGCGCGCGGTGTACGAGGAGGTGGCGGCGTACCCGCTGCCGGAGCCGTCGGGCAGCGGGGCCGCCGGGGACGCGGAGGACGCGGAGGACCCGGAGCCGTATCCCTACTTCGCGCTGCCGCTGCGGATCGAGCACGACGGGCGGGTGCTGTCCTTCGTGTCGTCGATCTCGACCTTCAACACGCCGATGGACGTGACCGTCGCCGAGCTGGCCATCGAGACGCTGCTCCCGGCCGACCCGGCGACGGTGGAGTACCTGCGGGCCCTCGCCCCATAGCGGTAGCCCGTAGCGGACTCCCGGCCCGTAGCGAGCTCTCAGTTCGTCGCGGCGGCTCGCAGGGCGGCCCACTGGAGGAGGGCGAAGGCGGCGACCGTGCCGGCCTGCATCGGGGTCCAGACGAGGCCGGCGGTGGTGGGGTCCAGCCAGGCGGCGAGGGCGACGAGGCTGAGGACGGCCCACAGCAGGTTGGCGTCCACGACGAGCTTCACGGCCAGCGCCGGGGGCTGCGGGCGGCTCGCCAGCCAGCCCACCCCGGCGCCGAAGGCGGTGAGGAAGAGGCCGAGTCCGAGGAGCAGGGCGGGGTCCACGCCGAGGAGCTCGCCGAGCGGGCCGGAGGCGAGGGCGTAGGCGAGTCCGTTGGCCCCGGTGACGACGGCGTCGAGGGCGAGGAACCGGCGGACCATGGACTGCGGCTGGGTGGTGCGGGCGAGACCGGCGAGCAGGGCCTGGGACATGGCGGATCACCCTCCTGAGGGGGTCGTTCGTACGGCGGGGACCCGGCGCCCGGGCGGAGTGCGCCGCCCGGGATCCGGTGCTTCAGAGCTTGCCGCCGCGACCCCGTGCCGGTCGATTACCTGCGAGGTCATGCCGGGGTCCGGGGGCTGGGGGCCTGGATCCTGGATCCTGGATCCTGGATCCTGGATCCTGGATCCTGGATCCGCCCACCCCTCCGTCAGTACGCGCCTCAGTACGCGGCCTTGCGGTGGCCGATGTACGCGCGCAGCCGCGTCGTGTCGGCGTCGGTCCAGCCCCGGGGCGGGACGACGGCGGCCCAGCCGTCGACGGCTCCGGCGCCGTACCGGTGCCCGTGCGGGGCGTCGACGCCGTACGAGACGGCCATGTCCACCGAGGTCTGCCAGAAGGTGACGAAGGGGAACCAGCGGATCTCCGGCGTGATGTCCGGTCCGAGCGGTCGGGAGAGCCAGGCCGGCCGGTCGAGGAGGAGGTCGGGCGACCACCAGACGACGGGGTCGGAGGCGTTCTGGAGGTAGACCACGCGCGGGTGTTCCCAGGCGGCGGCCGGGCGGGCGAGGTCGGCGGCCGGGAACTGGCCGAAGCGGATGCGGCTGCCGCCCTCGTATTCGGGGCGCCAGACGGGGCTGCCCGGGTCGCGGTCGCGGCGGAGTTCGCGGGAGATCGGCGAGAAGTCGGGCGGGCCCATGATGAGGGCGCCGTCGGTGCCGGCGAGGAGGGCGTCGGCGGTGCCGAAGGAGGCTTCGACGGCGTAGGCGCCGAGGCTCTCGCCGGTGACGACGAGCTTCGGGCGGCGGTCGGCGGGCAGGGTGTCGAGGCGGGCGCGGACGGCGTCGATGAGGGCGCGGGTGGCCTGTCCGGCCTTCTCCTTGTCGACGAGGAAGGAGACCCAGCTGGGCAGGTACGAGTACTGGACGGCGACGATCGCGGTGTCGCCCCGGTACATGTACTCCAGGGCCTCGGCGACGTTCGGGTCGACCCAGCCGGTGCCGGTGGTGCCGGCGACGGCGAGCACGGCCCGGTCGAAGGCGCCGGTGCGGTCGAGTTCGCGGACGGCGAGGGCGGCCTGGGCGGCGAAGGGGCGGTCGTCGGCGAAGGGGACGGGCGGGGTCGAGGGGACGTACACGCGGACGGGGTCGCGGGAGGGGCGGCCGCTCCAGGCGGTGAGCGCGGCTCGGGTGGGGGTGGAGCCGGTGAAGTTGCGGCCCTCGTAGCCGAGGGAGTCCCAGCCGAGGAGGGAGCCGGGGCCGCCGGAGACGAAGCGGGAGGCGGGGCGTTGGATGCCGGCCTTGGTGCCGCCGTTGGTGGCGGCGGCGATGCGGTCGGCGACGTCGACGATGCCCCGGTCGTAGACGATGTCGCGGACGCCGACGAGGACGGCGAGGGCGGTGAGGAGCGCGCCGGTGGCGTACGCGACGGGCCGGGGCAGGAGCCGGCCGAGCAGCCGGATCAGGGTGACGGCGCCGAGGCGGACGAGCCGGGCGAGGAGGAGGGCGAGGGCGAGGAGCGCGAGGGCTATCAGGGCGATCATCGGGGTGTGCCAGGTGAGCGAGGGCGGCAGGTCCTGGAGGACCCGCAGCCGGCGCTGCATCCGCGCGGACTCGGAGATGAGCCAGAGGCCGGCGAGGGGGGCGAGCAGCCAGTACGCCTGCCAGCAGCGGGTGCGGACGCGGTCGCCCGGGAGGCGGGGGACGACGGCCCGGAAGAGCCAGGCGAGGGTGGAGCCGAGGGCATAGCCGATGGCGGCGGTGATGCCGCCGACGATGCCCTGGAGGTACCAGGGGCGGGGCACGAGGGAGGGGCTGAGGCTCGACCAGAAGAAGACGGTCGCGAGGCAGAGCGCGGTGAGGTCGGGCCATCTCCGGACGCGGTACGCGGTGCTGGGCCGGTCCCAGTAGGGCCGGAGCGCGAACGCGCGGCACCGGTCGGCGGCCCGGCGGGCGAGGGCGGGGGTGCGTGGCGCCGGGCCCGGTTCCGTAGGGGGTCCGGTGGACCGATCGGGGCGGGCGTTCCGGTCGGTCGAGGTCATCCGCTCAGCCTCGTACGAACCCACAGGCGGCCGCAAACGGGATTGCCCGGCGACGCAGGGATCCGGCCGCCCGATCGCACGCCGGACGCCCGGATCCCGATGGTCAGCGGATGGTCAGCGAACCGGAGGCTCCCGACGCGGCCGCGGACCGGCCGTTTCGGTCCCGGTCTCGACGACCGGCTCCCGGGCCGGTTCGGATGACCGCTCGGCGGCGCGCCGGCCACGCGCGGCCTCGGCGCGCAGCAGAGCCTGAAGAACGGCGTACGGGTCGGTGGGCATGACGGTGCTCCTCGCGGGTGGGGGGTGGGGGGAAGGCGCTGCTGTCGGGGTCGGTCCCCCTCAGCAGCGCATCACCACCCGCCGAGGCGAAGACGAACGCGGAACGGGTACGAGGCCGAGCCCGCGCCCTCGCCGGGTGCGGCGAGCCCGGTGGGGCCGCGGGGGCACGGACACAGGCCGAACCCGGGTCCGCCGCTGCCGAGTCCGCCCAGGAAGCCCCGCCTCCGCAGCCCCCGGCTCGGAGGTCTCCCCAGCCGGGTCCGGGGCAGCGGGCGCCCCAGCCGGCCGGGGTTCGCCACCGGCCCCGGCGAGGGAGCCGACGGGGCCGCTCGCACCGAGGACGACGAGCGAGGTGACGACGGCGAGGGCGGTGAGGACGAGCAGCAGGGCACGGACCGGGGCGAGGAGCCGCCGGGGGCGTGCAGGGCGGGCCGCCGGGTGGGCTGGCGCGTGGTGCGGCCGGGGCTCGGTGACGGGGCCGACGCGGGAACCTGCCGGGGAGAGGACCGGCCGGACGCGCGTCGGACGGCCCGCCGGGCCGGCGGGCGCGTGGCGCGGCCGGGGTCCGGTGACGGAACCGGCGCGGGAGCCCGCCGGGGCGAGGGCCCGCCGGCCCGGCGGGCCACCCGCCGGGGCCGCGGGCGCACCAGTCGGCCGGGGTTCGGGGCCGGGGCCGGGGAGGGAGGTGGCGACGGTGAGGGCGAGCAGCAGGGCGCGTACCGGAGCGAACAGCCGCCTGGCACGTGCCAGGCGGCCCGCCGGGTGGGCGGGCGCGTGGTGCCGCCGGGCTTCGACGCCGGGGCCGACTAGGGCGGTGGTGGTCGTGAGGGCGAGCAGTAGGGCGCGTACCGGGGCGGGGAGCCGCTGGGCGCGTGTCGGGCGGGGTTCGCGGGCGGGGCCGACGGCGGAGCCCGCCGGGGGGAGGTCCCGCCGGACGCGCGTGGGGCGGTCCCCAGGGCGGAGTTCGGTGTGGGGCTCGGCGAGGGCGGTGGTGGTGGTCGTGAGGGCGAGCAGTAGGGCGCGTACTGGCGCGAGCAGACCCCGGGCAGGTGCCGGGTGGGCCGCCGGGTGGGCGGGGTCGGGGAGGGGGTCTGACCGGGCGGGGAGCCCCCGGGCGCGCACCCGACGGGCCGCCTGGGTGGCGGGGTCGGGGTGCTGTTGGGGTCGGGGGCTCACGGTGATGCGTATTGCCCTGTGGGGAGGGGTGGGGGGCGGGGGGAGGGGGAGAACCGCTCTCCTGGGCTACGGGTTTGGGGGTGGATTCACCGCCTCGGGTGCTTCTTGGGGGGTGCGGCGGCGGGCGGACATGCAGGCGTAGACGAGGACGCCGGCGAAGAGGAAGAGGACGCCCTGGTAGACGGCGGCGTAGCCGGAGCCGGCGACGAGCCAGAGGGAGAAGGCGAAGGCGGCGAGGGCGAGGGCGGTGTCGCGGATCAGGCGGGAGCGGTGGACCCGGTCGGCCTGCCCGGAGAGCAGGAAGTAGATCTGGGCGGCGGCGGAGAGCAGGTACGGGACGGTGGCCGTGAAGGTGGTGACGAGGACCAGCGTCTCGAAGACGCCGCTCGGGCCGGCCGTGTAGTTGTAGACGGTCAGCAGCGAGGCGAGGACGACGGTCACCACGACGCCGACGGTGGGCACTCCGCGCCGCTTCACGGTGAACACCCGCGGGAAGAGGCCGTCGCGGGCGGCGGCGTACGGCGTCTGGGCGCTGAGCAGGGTCCAGCCGTTGAGGGCGCCGACCATGGAGACCAGGGCCATGCAGGCGACCGCGGCGCCGCCCCAGGTGCCGCCGAACATCAGGTTCACGGAGTCGGCGAAGGGCGCGCTGGAGGCGACGAGCTCGTCGTGCGGGACGGTGCCGAAGACGGAGACCATGGTGAGCAGGTAGAGCCCGGCGGCGGCGAGCGTGCCGAGGATGGTGGCGCGGCCGACGTTGCGGCGCGGGTCGCGGACCTCGCCGGCGCTGACGGCTGCGGACTCGACGCCGAGGTAGCTGAAGAGCAGGATCGCGGCGGAGGCGGAGACCGCGCCGAGGGCGCTCTCGTCGCCGGCCCGGAAGGGGCCGAGGTTGGCGCTGTCGAAGAAGAAGAACCCGCCGACGGCGACGAGCAGCAGCGGCACGAACTTGAGCACGGTGGCGACGAGCTGGACGGCACCGACGTACCGGGTGCCCGCGAGGTTGGCGAGCGCGGGCAGCCACTGGAGGACCAGGGCCGCGAGGATGGTGGCGGTGGTCGACCCGTGGACGGGCAGGAGCACGTCGAGGTAGCCGACGGCGGCGACGGCGAGGGCCGCGTTGGAGACCCACGTGGTGATCCAGTACGACCAGGCGGCGAGGAAGCCGGCGAAGTCGCCGAACGCCTCGCGGGCGTAGACGTACGGGCCGCCGGTCAGCGGGTGGCGGCGGGCGAGCCGCCCGAAGACCAGGGCGAGGGCGAGCGCGCCGAGGGTGAGGACGCCGAAGGCGACGAGGCTGATGGTGCCGAAGGGGGCGACGGAGGCGGGCAGGAGGAAGATGCCGCCGCCGATGATGTTGCCCATGACCAGGGCCGTCGCGATCGGAAGACCGAAGCGGCGGGCGTGCTGCCGGCCGGTGTCGTCCCGGGGGCCGGTGGGGGCCGTGGAGGCCGTGGGCGCCGTGGGGGCCGTGCTCATGGGGTGGTGCGCCTTCCGTCATGCGGTACCGGACAATCCTCCGGAACCGGACCATGGTCGGGTACGGCGAACAACCGTCCAGTCAGTGGTTTTTGTCCGGCATGACCGAGCCCTCCACCGGAAGATTTGATTCCGTTTCCTCCTCGGGCGGGGAATCCTCCCGAGTCCGCGACGGAGTCCGCGACAGAGTCCGCGACGGAGTCCCCGACGGAGTCGCCCGTCGCTCCAGCGGCACCTGCGGACCGTCCGTCTCGCGCAGCCAGCGCCGCAGCACCCGGTGCACCCGCTCGGCGCCCACCAGCTCCTCCCCCTCCTCGACCGGCGGGGACAGCTCCGGCGGGGAGAGCAGGAAGGGGCGGGACTGCTCGCCGCCCAGACCGCCGTGCGAGCCGATCTGCTCCTCGAAGGCGTGCACGGTCCCGGTCGCCGGGTCGTACATCGAGTTCACCATCACGTCGGCGACGTGCGGGAAGCCGTCGGTGCGCCGGACCGCGTCGGCCGCGCCCCGGCCGAAGACCGCCAGCGGCCCGTCGTCGGCCAGCTCCGCCACCGGCACCTCCACGCCGTCCCGGCCCAGCACCACCGAACCGTGCGCGGCGCTCGCCACCAGCAGGAACCCGATCCCCGGATGCTGCGCGAGGGTCCGCAGCAGCGCCGGATGGCGCCGGTCGATCTCCTCCTTCGTCATCCGGTGCGGCACGTCGGGGAAGGAGACCAGGCCCAGGTTCCCCGAGGCGAGGACGACCGGCTCGGACCGCCGGACGGGCAGCTCCCGCTCGGTCTCCTCGCCCGTCTCCACCGGCCGGTGCAGGGCGCTGCGCAGCGCGTCCCTGGCCGCGTCCCTGGCCTCCGCGCCGCTGCGGGTCCGGCCCACCCGGCGCGACACCGGCAGCCCGCAGCCCGCCCGTACCAGGTCCTTCAACGTCAGCCCGTACGCGCCCTCGAAGGTCTCCCCCGGGCTCTGCCCGTGGTCCGACAGGAGCACGATCCGGTACGGCCGCGGGGCGTGCTCGGCGACCCGGGCGACCAGCGCCAGCGAGCGGTCGAGCCGGCGCAGCACCTGGTCGGTGTCCCGGCCCTGCGGGCCCGAGTGGTGCGCCACCTCGTCGTAGGCCACCAGGTCCGCGTAGACGGCGGTACGGCCCGCGAGCATGTCGCCCATCACCGCCGCGACCACCACGTCCCGCTCGACGACCGTCGCGAAGGCGCGCACGAACGGGTAGGTGCCGCCGCGCCCGATCCGGGGCGTCTCGCGGCGCAGCCGCGCCCGGGTCGACTGCGCCATCTCGCGCACCACCTCGTTGACGAGGGAGCCGGCGGTGCGGACCGCGTTGGCCGGGTCGGCGAAGTACGCGAAGTAGCCGGCGCGCGAGCGGTTGCGGCGGCCCCGGCGCGCCGCCACCGTCAGCACCAGCGCCACCTGGTCGGCGCCGCCGCTGAACAGGTTGCCCCGGGAGGCGCCGTCCAGGCTGAGCAGTCCGCCGTCGCCGGTGCGGCGCACCGCCCGGCGCTGGAGCTCCACCGCGCTCGCCGACCGGTTCGACACCATGAGCCGCCCGGTGTCCTTCTCGTACCAGCGGAAGGCGGGCACGTCCTCGTTGGTGCCGTGCAGGATGCCGAGCTGGCTCGCGCCGGTCTGGCTCGACCAGTCGGTCCGCCACGGGGTGAGCCGGTGGCCCGCGTCGAGCCAGCCCGCCACGGTCGGCATCAGCCCGTCGGTGACGGCCCGCGCGAGCACCTCGTGGCCGACGCCGTCGAGCTGGAGGAAGAGGGTGCCGGGCGCGGGCGCCGGGACCGAGCGGGGGTCGCGGGCGCGGGTGCGGCCCGTCTGCCGGTACAGGCGGCGGCGGTACGCGTCGTCGTCCCGGACGGCCAGCGCGGTGGAGGTCGCGGACGCCACGGCGGACATCACGGCCGCGACGACGACGGCGGTCTCGGGGTCGGCGACGCCCCGCCCGTCCGGGATCAGCCACAGCGCGACGAGCAGCAGCGAGCCGTTGAGGAAGAACACGAGCAGCCCGAGCACGAGCGCGGGGACGAGCAGCAGGGCGCGGACGACGAGCGGCCAGACGAGCGCGGTGAGCAGGCCGAACGCGCCCGCGGCCCAGGCGGCGGTCAGGGCCGTCCGGGTGAAGCTGTCGCCGTCGGGCGACTGGAGCTGGAAGTCCGGCAGCAGCCCGGCGAGGACGAGGAGGGTGACCGTCGACACGCCCCACACGCTGAGCACCCGCACAGCCGTCCGCCCCGCGCCCCGCCACCGCCGGTCGCTCCCTCGCCCGTCGCCCACGCCACCCGCACCTTCCGCCCAAACGTTCCCCCACCCTGACATACCTCCCCCGTGGAGGGCGTGCGCACCCGGCGAGGGGACAAGCGGTGAGGGATCGATCTACGGGACAGCGGGCCGTCAGCTGCCGTCGTAGCCGGCCGTCGGCATCGAGAGGCGGCGGTGGACGGCGGCCCTGGCGGCGGAGTCGTAGCGCGGGGGCGCCGCGTCGGCGGTCTCCACGCGCACGCCCCGGCGGGCGCACTCCGCGCGGAAGGCAGGCACCGACGTGACCGCCCGGGCCAGGACGCCCTCGTTCGCCGCGACGAACACGTCGACCTCGCCGGACTCGACGTCGGCCCACAGCTCGTCGTGGTCGGGGCGGACGCCGTAGAAGAGGAGCTGGCGGGTGAGGACGTAACCGCGTTCGACCGCCCAGCGGGCGCACATCGCGTGCTGGCCCCTCGTGTCGACGAGGAAGGGGTCGGAATCGAGTTCTTCGAGCGGGGTGAGGCTGGCGATCGCCGCCACCCGGACGTCGTTCATGCGCCGACCCTACTGCCCGGCGCAGCCGCACGGGAGGGCCTCCGGGCCTCTACTCTCGGGTAGAGAAGGCGCGGGGCGACGGAAGGGCGGCATGCCGGTGGAGGTCACCTGGTGGGGACACGCGACCTGCACGGTCGAGGACTCCGGGGTCCGGTTCCTGACCGATCCGCTGTTCGCCCGCCGCCTGGCGCATCTGCGCCGCCGGCGCGGCGCCCCGCCGCCGCCCGAGGCGGCGGTCGCGGAGGCGGTCCTCGTCTCGCACCTGCACTCCGACCACCTGCACCTGCCGTCGCTGGCCCGGCTCGCGCCGGGGACCCGGCTGCTGGTGCCGCGCGGCGCGCCCGGCGCCGTACCGGGTCTGCGCCGGCTGGCCGCGGCGGGGCTGCGGCTGACGGAGATGGCGGCGGGGGACGAGGTGGAGGTGGAGGGCGTGACGGTACGGGCGGTGCCGGCGGCGCACGACGGGCGGCGACTGCCGTTCGGCCCGCACCGCTCCCCCGCGCTCGGGTACGTCGTCGAGGGCGAGGCGCGGACGTACTTCGCCGGGGACACCGGGCTCTTCGACGACATGGCGGAGGCGGTCGGGCCGGTGGACGTGGCGCTGCTGCCGGTGGGCGGCTGGGGCCCGTACCTGGGGCAGGGGCATCTGGACGCGGGGCGGGCGGCGCAGGCGCTGGCGGCGCTGTCCCCGGCCGCGGCGGTGCCGGTGCACTACGGCACGTACTGGCCGATCGGGCTGGACGGGGTCCGGCCGCACGAGTTCCACGCGCCGGGCGACGAGTTCGTGCGGCAGGCGGCGCGGCTGGCGCCGAAGGTGGCGGTGCACCTGCTGGGGCACGGCGAGCGGGTGCGGCCGGAGGTCGCCAGGTGACGACGGGCCTGCCGGCCGCCGTGGCCGCTCTCGCCGCCGTCGCCGCCGTGCAGGATCTGCCGCCGGAGTCGACGCAGCAGGCGGTGGGGTATCCCTCGCTGTTCCTGCTGGTGGCGCTGGGCGCGCTGGTGCCGGTGGTGCCGACGGGGGCGATCGTCAGCTCGGCGGCGGTGGTGGCCTTCCACCAGTCGTCGCCGTTCTCGCTGCTGGTCGTCTTCCTGCTGGCCTCCGCCGCCGCGTTCCTCGGGGACCTGGCGCTGTACTGGCTGGGGCAGCGGGGCGTGCGGTCGAGGAACGGCTCGCGCTGGCTGGAGGCGCTGCGCTCGCGGGCGGCCCCGGACCGGCTGGCCCACGCGCAGGCGCGACTGGAGAGCCACCAGGTGTCGGTCCTGGTGCTGTCCCGGCTGGTGCCGGCCGGCCGCATCCCGGTGATGCTGGCCTGTCTGCTGGCCCGGATGCCGCTGCGGCGCTTCGCCCGGGGCGACGCGGCGGCCTGTCTGGCGTGGGCGGCGACGTACCAGCTGATCGGGATCCTGGGCGGTTCGCTCTTCCCGGAGCCGTGGCAGGGCGTGGTGGCGGCGGTGGGTCTGACGCTGCTGATCAGCGCGGTTCCGGCGGTGTGGCGGCGGCTGCGGGGCGGCCGGCGCGGCGGGCTACGGCACGAGGACGCGTGAGCCGCCGACGGGGAGGTCCCACAGGTCCTCGCGGGGCAGTCCGGCGTGGGCCCAGGCGGCGCGGACGCGGGTGAGGGGTTCGAGGACGGGTTCGGAGGAGAGGACGAAGGTGGCCCAGTGCATGGGGGCCATCCGGCGGGCGCCCAGGTCCTGGTGGGCGCGGACGGCCTCCTCGGGGTCGGTGTGGACGTCGCTGAGCCACCAGCGCGGGTCGTAGGCGCCGATGGGGAGGAGCGCCAGGTCGATGCCGGGGTGGCGGCGGCCGATCTCGGCGAACCAGTGGCCGTATCCGGTGTCCCCGGCGAAGTAGACGCGGTGCCCGGCGGGGTCGGTGAGCACCCAGCCGCCCCACAGCGAGCGGCAGGTGTCCAGGAGGGTCCGCTTGGACCAGTGGTGGGCGGGGACGAAGTCGAAGCGGACGCCGCCGAGTTCGGCCGCCTCCCACCAGTCGAGCTCGGTGACGCGGGTGAAGCCGCGGCGGAGGAACCAGCGGCCGAGCCCCGCGGGGACGAGGACCGGGGTGGTGCGCGGGAGGCGCCGGAGGGTGGGGGCGTCGAGGTGGTCGAAGTGGTTGTGGCTGATGACGACGGCGTCGACCGGCGGCAGGTCCTCCCAGCGGACGCCGACCGGGGTGAGCCGGGCGGGGGTGCCGAAGATGCGGCGGGACCAGACCGGGTCGGTGAGGACGGTGAGGCCGCCGACGCGGAGGATCCAGCTGGCGTGCCCGGCCCAGGTGGCGGCGACGGTCGTGGTGCCCGCGGGCGGCAGCGGGCCGGGCTCGAACGGCAGTTGGGGGACGTCCCGCAGGCCCTCGGGCCGGGGGCGTACGGCTCCTTCGCGGGCGAGCCGGGCGAGGGCGCGGACGCCGGGCAGCGGCGCGGTGAGCCGGTCGGCGAAGGTGCGGGGCCAGTCCTCGCGCAGCCGGCCGAGCGGCTGGAGCACGGAGGTGGGGAGCGCGGCGGGGGCGGGCCGGCGCGGGGCCTCGGTGGCCGGGGCGGGGCGGGCCGTCCGTTCGGTCATCAGCGGGCTCCGTTCTGCGCGGCGGCGTCGGCGTCGGACTCGGGGCCGGGGTCGGCGGGGCGGGCCAGTTCGGCGAGGGCGGTGGCCAGTTCGGCCAGGGCCCGTACCGCCTGGGGCAGTTCCTCGGGGACGCGGGCGGCGAGGGTCTCGGCGCGCTCGGGCGGGGTGGCGCCGAGCAGCGGGCCGGTGTCGAGGCGGACGCGGAGGGCGCCGAGCTCGTCGCCGAAGCGGTGGCCGCCGGGGACGGGCCGGCCGAGGCGGGTGGTGAGGTGCTGTTCGAGCTCCAGGGAGTCGGTGACGCCGTGCGCGGCGAGTCCGGCGCGCAGCGGCGCGAGGTCGGCGTAGAGGTGGCGGCCGGCCCGGGGCGGCCGGGCGAGGGCGCCGGCGGCGAGGACGGCGCGGTGCGCGGCGGCGGCGAGCCGGCCGTGGACGGCGGCGGCGCGCAGCGCGGGTACGGAGACGTCCTCGGGTTCGTCGAGGGCGTGGGCGGCCGCGGGGGCGACGGGGGCGGGGAGCACAGCGCCGAGGGCGGTGAGGACGTCGAGGGCGCGGGCGCGGGGGTCGCCGTAGCGGTCGGCGCGGGCGGCGCCGGTGGGCGGGAAGCGGGCGATGGCGCAGGGCCAGGAGGCGGGGACGAGTCCGCCGCCCGCGAGGTCGGCGAGGACGGTGACGTCGTCGGGGCACATCTCGGCGGGGCTGAGGAGGACGGTCTCCCGGGGGTGGTGGAGGGTGTCGCGCCAGGTCTCGTCGCTGATGACGTGGAGGCCCTCGGCGACGGCCGCCTCGCAGCTCTCGCGGACGAGTTCGGGCGGGGCGACGGTGGCGGTGGGGTCGTCGGCGACGGAGAGCAGCAGGACGCGCGGGTCGCCGCCCTCGGCGCGGATCCGGCGGACGGTCTCCAGGAGGGCGTACGGGTCGGGGACGCCGCCCGCCTCGGGCGTGGTGGGCACGTGGTACGCGGGCCGGCCGAGGAGCCGGATCTGCGGGGTCCACCAGGCGGGGCAGGGCCGGGGCAGCAGCACGTCGCCGCCGTGGGCGGCGAGGAGGGCGAGGAGCAGGGCGGGGGCGCCGGGGGCGACGAGGGCGTCCTCGGCGTGGCCGCGCAGACCGCGGCGCCACCAGTAGCCGGCGGCCGCCTCGCGCAGGACGGGCCCGCCGCCGGGCGGTTCGGGGTCGGTCCGGCCGGCGGCGGCCGAGAGGAGGGCGGCGAGTCCCGGCGGGACGGGCCGGCCGCTCTCCGGCGCGAGGGGTCCGTAGCGGACCGGGCCGCGGCCTTCCGGAGCCGTCTCCCGCATGTCCCGTACCTCCTGAGCGCACGGGGCGCCGGGCACGGCGTCCCCGTTGCCCTTTATAAGTACAAACGCTCCGCCCCGCCCCCTCAGACGACGGTGATCGGGTGACGGACGACGGCGTCGAAGAGGTAGCCCTGGGGGTTGTGCGCGGACCGGTCGGGCTGGGTGTTCCCGGCGGCGTCGGTGGTGCGGGTCAGGAGGGTTTCGGGCCCGGTGCGGGCGGGCCGCCAGGGCAGCGACCAGCGGACCCAGGCGCCGCGCCGGGGGCCGTCGTGGAGCCGGGCGGGGCGCCAGGTCGCGCCGCCGTCGGTGGAGACGTCGACGGAGCGGACGGGGGCGTGCGCGGACCAGGCGCGGCCGGTGAGCCGGTGGACGCGGCCGGCCTCCAGGGTGGCGCCGAAGGGCAGCTGGAGGCCGGACTTGAGGGTCTGCCGGGTGATCGGGGCGCTGCCGCCGGGCGGGTGCGCCTCGCCGAGGAGCCGGTACCAGTCGGTGGACCAGGGGCTGGTGAGCGGCCGGGTGGAGACCTCGATCTCGCCGAGCCACTTGACCGAGGCGATGCCGACCCAGTTCGGCACGACGAGCCGGACGGGGTGCCCGTGGTCGTACGGGAGGGGCTCGCCGTTCATCTCGTACGCGAGGATCACGTCGTCCAGCGCCTTGGCGACCGGCAGCGGGCGGCGGACCCGGCCGTGGTCGGTGCCGCCGGAGACGTACGGGTCGTCCAGGCCGGACGGCAGCAGGTCGACGGCGTCGTGGGCGAGTCCGGCGCGGCGCAGCACCTCGGCGAGGCGGACGCCGCGCCAGCGGGCGGCTCCGACGGCGCCGAGGGTCCAGGCGGTGCCGGAGACGGCCTGGCCCTGCTGGGTGGTGTAGAGGCTGCGGCCGTTGCCGGCGCATTCGACGAGGGCCGTCCGGGTGACGGAGGGCAGGTCGCGGAGCTGTCCGTAGGTGAAGTGGACGGGGCCGCGGCCGTGGAGTCCGTCGCCGCGCAGGGTGAGCCGCCAGCCGCTCGCGTCGAGGACGGGGGTGGAGGTGTGGTTGCGGACGAAGAAGCGGTCGGCGGGGGTGAGGAAGCCGGTGTCGGCGAAGGCGTCGAAGCGGGCCTCGGCGTTGGTGCCGCGCACGGTGAAGCGGTCGGCGGGCAGCGGCTTGACGATGCCGGGGGCGGCGAGGGGCGCGGCCTCCGCCCGTGGGGCGGCGGCGGCGTGGGCGGCGGGGACGCCGAGCGCGGCGGCGGCCGGGGTGGCGGCGAGGCCCTTCAGGAGGGTTCGGCGGGCGGGCGCGGACGGATGCGGCACGGGACTCCTCGGCACGGTCACGGGTCGGTCCGCCGGACGGCGGCGGGCCGATCGTAGGGGTGCGCGGTGCGTCAGGTCCGGATGCGGGGGCGCCTGTTCACGAGGCTGTCACAGGAGGCGGTCACAGGAGGCTGTCACAGGAGGCGGCCCGGTTCCCCCCACGGTCCGGGCCGCCCCCCGCGGAACGCGCCCCCCGTTGCGCGCCCCTGGGCGGAAACATATAGAAGTCCTTTCTAGAAACCAACTTCAATCCACAACGATTCCGCGACAGCCCGCAGACGCCCTCTCCGAACTCCGTTCTGGCGAGCCCCTGTTCGCTTCCCCGGGCGCATCCGTTCCGTCCATATTGCGAGACGCCAGTCTCACCATGCGGCAGATGGGCCTACGGTGGAGGCACGTACCCACACCGAGGGAGTCGGTTCCATGTCGCACGCCTCCGAGCAGCCCAAGGCCCACGAGTCCGCCGTCTACACCCACGGCCACCACGAGTCGGTCCTCCGCTCGCACAGCTGGCGCACCGCCGCCAACTCGGCGGCCTACCTGCTGGACGAGCTGCGCCCGGGCCTCGACGTGCTGGACGTCGGCTGCGGACCCGGCACCATCACCGCCGACCTGGCCGCGCTGGTCGCCCCCGGCCGGGTCACCGCCGTCGACGCCGCCGAGGACGTCCTGGAGAAGGCCCGCGCCACCGCCGCCAAACGGGGCCTGGACGGCGTGGAGTTCAAGGTGGCGGACGTGCACGCGCTGGACTTCCCCGACGACTCCTTCGACGTCGTCCACGCCCACCAGGTGCTCCAGCACGTGGGCGACCCGGTGCGGGCGCTGCGCGAGATGCGGCGCGTCTGCCGGCCGGGCGGGATCGTCGCGGCCCGCGACAGCGACTACGGCGCCTTCGCCTGGTACCCCGTACGGCCCGCGCTGGACGGCTGGCTGGACCTCTACCACCGGGTGGCGCGGGCCAACGGCGGCGAACCGGACGCCGGGCGGCGGCTGTTCGCCTGGGCCCGGCAGGCCGGCTTCACCGACGTCACCACCACGGCCGCCGCCTGGTGCTTCTCCACCCCCGGGGAGCGGGCCTGGTGGAGCGGCCTGTGGGCGGACCGCACGACGGACTCCTCCTACGCGGAGCTGGCCGTCGCGGGCGGCCACGCCACCCGCGAGGACCTGGAGGAGATCGGCGCGGCCTGGCGCGAGTGGGGCACCCGGGAGGACGCCTGGTTCATGGTCCCGCACGGCGAGATCCTGTGCCGCGTGCCGTGACCCCGGCCGCGTCTCAGGGCCGCATGCGGAACTCGTAGGCGGCCGGGAGGGGTTCGGCGGTGAGCCGGGACCAGAGCTCGCCGAGGATCTCGGCGCCCTCGCTCAGGTCCGGGACCTCGAAGCCCGCGTCGAAGACGGCGCGGGCCTCGGCCGGGCGCTCCTCGGCGAGGAGGAGCCGGGCCTCCAGGAGGCGGAAGGCGCCCCGGGCGCGCACCTCATCGGGCAGCGCCTGCCAGAGGGCGCGGGCCCGGTCGGTCCGCCCGGCCGCGAGCTGGGCGTCGACGGCCTCGCGGGTCAGCGCGGCCGCCGTCGTCACGGCGGCCGGCCCGTCGAGCGTCCCGTCCAGCTCCGCGCACGCCTCGGCGAAGCGGTGGGCGGCCCGCTCCGGGTGCCCGTCCTCGCGGTCGGCGACGGCGAGGCAGTACAGCAGGGGCCACCGCACCGCCGCCCCGGCCAGGCCCCGCTCCCAACTGCGTACCGCCTGGGCCCGGTCGCCGGCGTGCCACTGGGCGATGCCGAGGTGGTACTCGGTCGACGGATCGGCGGGGGCGGTCTCCAGCATGTCCCGCCAGGCCGGGGAGGTCTGCGGCGGGAACGGCGCGTCGCCCTTGGCGGGCGGCGGCAGGACGCCGGTGCGGAGCAGGTCCCGCCAGGGTTCCTGCCCTTCCCCGAGGGTCGCCTCGGCGAAGGGGGTGCCGGGCAGGTCGTGGCCGGCCCGCAGGACCTCCAGGGCGCCCCAGCCGGAGCCCGCCGCCAGGACCGCGTCCGGCTCGGGGTCGGTGTCGGCGGCCCGCTCGCGCCAGGCCGCGTGCGCGGCGTCGACGGCGGTACGGGGCAGGGCCAGGTCGAGGGCCCGCTCGGCCTCGGCGCCTGCGGCCGCCCAGTCGGCGCCGAGCGCGGTGTCCGGGTCGGCGGCCAGCGGCCCGTACGCCTCCAGCCAGCTCAGCTCCGACTCCGGGGCGAGTTCGAGGTGTTCGAGCTGGGTGCGGGCGAGTCCGGCCTGGATCTCGGCATAGCCGTCGGTGCCGGGCTCGGTGAGCCATTCCTGCCAGCGGCGGCCGCCGGGTCCTGTGCCCCAGACGAAGAGCTTGCGGCCGCGCAGCGGGTCGGTGGAGGTCTGGACGAGGCCGGTGCCGTCCTCGTCGAGGGCGGCGATCCAGCGGCGGCGGCCGTCGGGGACGTCGTAGAACCAGTCGGCGGCATGGGTGCTGCGTCCGGGCCGGGAGCGGTCCGTGCCGTCCTCCCCCGCCGGTACGGGGACCTTGCGCAGGCCGCGCTCGTAACCGTGGTGCCAGGCGGTGTCGGCGGGGGCAAGGACGCGACGGCGCTCGGGGACGGCGGTGTTGGACCACCAGTAGGCGGGCGCGGGCCGCTCATGCGGGTTGCGGATCCGGACGCCGACGAGGAGGAAGTCGGAGTCCTCGGGCAGCCACAGGTCGACCTGGAAGGGCAGGTCGCGCAGCCGCTCCCACTCCCAGAGGCGGAGCATGGGGGTGCCGTCGGGCGCGGGGACGGTCGCGGCGTGCAGCGGGGCGCAGGAGAGGGTGGTGTGGCCGGTGGCGCCGGTGTTCCACTCGATGCCGCCGGAGAACCAGGCGCCGTTGAGGGCGAAGGCGGCGGGCTGGAACACCGGGTTGCGGTAGACGAGTTCACGGCCGGTGGGCTTGTGGTGGAGCGAGTGGATCCGGCCGCCGAGGCCGGGCAGGACGGTGACCCGCAGGCGGTCGTTCTCCAGGACGAGGGCGTCGAGGGCGGTCTCCCGGCGGTCCCGGCCGTAGCCGTCGCGGACCGGGGCGGGCAGCAGGCTGCGCAGCGGCGCCCGGCCGATGCCGCGCGCCATGTCGCGCGGCAGCGCGGCGAGCTCCTCGGGGCCCAGCGCGTGCGCGGGTCCGGGGGTGCGGAGGGCGGGCAGGGGGTTGTCCGGGCCGAGCGGGGCCGCGGGGAGGGTGAGCACGGCACGTCGTACGGTCGTCATCCGCCCATGGAACACGCCGGGGCCCGCCCTGAACAGACCGCGTGACCAGGGCTTTCCGCCGCGGTTAATGGGCGTGCGCCGGGCCCGGTCCCCGGCCTAGGGTGGAGGGTCGTCCGCCGCCGGGGCGGGCACCGGGAGCACCACGGGAGTACGAGAGATGGGCACGCCACACACCTACCGGGTCATCGTGCGGGGCACCTTCGACGGGCTGTCGGCCGAGAGCCGGGAGCGGCTGCTCGCCGAGGTGGAGGAGCACGGCATGGCGGCGATGCGGTTCACCGAGGAGGGCTCGCTGGCGTACGACCGGACGCTGAAGCACTTCTCGTACCGGCTGGTCGTGGAGTCGGACGCGGAGGACGGCGACGAGATGGCCGGCGCGCTCGCCGAGGAGCGGGTGGAGACGGCGCTGGGCGCGCTGGGGCACGGCTACAAGGGGCTGAAGTCCACGGTGACCGACCTCGACACGATGAAGATCAACCGCAAGGGTCGGTGATCGCCCAGCGCTCGTGGTCCCGCCAGGCCCCGTCGATGAACAGCATCGCGGGCGAGAAGCCCTCCAGGCGGAAGCCGGCCCGGCGGACCAGGGCGCGCGAAGGGCCGTTGCCGGGCTGGATGTTGGCCTCCAGCCGGTGCAGCCCCATCTCCCCGAAGGCGTGCGCGAGGAGCAGGCCGAGCGCCTCCCCCATCAGGCCGCGCCCGGCGGCGTGCGCGAAGGCGCCGTAGCCGAGGGCGCCGCTGCGGAAGGCGCCGTGGACGATGTTGTTGACCGTGAGGAACCCGGCGATGCGGCCGTCCGCCTCCCGCTCGCAGACGAGGAACCCGGCCCGCGCCGGCTCCTCGGTCAGCGCCCCCGCGTACGCGGCGTAGTGCGCGGCCGTCCGCGGCGGGAACAGCCACGGCCGATGCAGCCCGACGCTCTCCTCGGCCCGCGCGACGAACTCCTCACCGTCCTCCGGCGTGAACGGCCGCAGCCCCACACGGGGCCCGGCCACGAGGAAACGGTCGAGATCGTCGCGCATGCGGCCAGGCTAGCCCTGGCGGCCGGCGTCAGCGGCGGGCCGTGGTGACGCGGACCGGGCAGGGTTCGCCCTTGCGGAGGACGCCGATCACGACGGTGGTGCGGTGGTCGAGGCCCGTGCCGGCGGAGGGGTACTGGGTGCAGACGCGCCAGCGCGGGGGCCACAGGACGCGGCGGTCGCGGCCGCTCGCGTCGTGGACGTCGAGCCGGGTGCGGTGGTCCAGGCGGGTGAAGACCCGCCACAGGCCGCCGCCCAGGAAGTCCGGCATCGGCGGCCACGGGCCGGAGGCCGCCCGGCGGGCCCGCCGGGTGTCCGCGTCGCCGGCCGCCCCGGCGGCCACCGCGGCGAGGGCCAGCGCCGCGCCCGCCCCGATCAGCGTGCCGCGCTTCACCTGGTCCCCCTGGGGCCCCTCCGGGCCGCGTACCAGCCGCAGGCCGCGCCCAGCAGGGCGGTGGCGAGGAGCGCGAGGTAGAGCGGCATCGTCACCTCCGGGATCAGCAGCCGGATCCTGACCTCGCGGGTGTTCTCGAAGATGAAGACGAGCAGGAGCACCGCGACGACCGCCATCACGATCCGTCCGGGGGTGATGGCGCCGAACCGGTCGCCCTTCCGCGTGCCCGCCGTGTCCTTGGGACTCATGCCCGCCCTCTCCTCCGTCGTCCGTCTCGGGCGTACCCGTGGGACCAGAATGGGGGGACGGGCACGTCGGCGGGACGGTGGACAGCGCCGTCCGGGTGACTTGTCAGACAACAGCGGCCGCTACGGTGGTGGCCGGACGACGGGACGAGACGGTACGAGGAGGGGCCTTGGCGGTCAGCGGGCACCGGCGGCGACCCGTGGTGGCGCTCTACGAGCGGATCGCGGACGCCGTCCACGACGGCACCTACCCGCCCGGATCCACCCTCCCCTCCGAGCCGAAGCTCGCCGCCGAACTGGGCGTGAGCCGGCCCGCCCTGCGCGAGGCGCTGCTGCTGCTCCAGGAGGACGGGCTGCTGACGGTACGCCGGGGGGTCGGCCGGACGGTGAACGCGCGGCCCCCGCGCCGCGGCTTCGAGCAGGTCCAGCCGCTGGAGGAGCTGATCGGCGGCGGCACCGGCCCGCGCGTCCGGGCCCTGCTGCGCACCCTGGAGGAGCCCACCGACTTCACCACCCAGCACCTGCTGGCCCCGGCCCGCGCCGAACTGCGCTTCTGGGAGTCGGTCCTGGGCGGCGAGTCCGGGCCCGCCGCGCTCAGCCACGAGTGGGCCGCCGCGGACGAGGTCCTGGACCGCGCCCACCCCGCCTTCGCCGCCGCGCTGCGGGAGTGCGAGGAAGCCACCGAGGCGGACCGCGCGGTCTCGATGCTCTCGGTCCTGCTCGGCGCCTCCCGCGAGACCGCCCTGCACGCCCACAGCGGGATCACCGCCACCCTCCTCGGGAAGCGCCGCGGCGAGCAGCTGGGCCGCCCCGCCGACACCCCCGCGGTCCTGATCACCCAGGTGGTCCGCGTCGGGGACACCCCCGTTCTCGCCGCCAAGCACATGCTGCCGACGGGCGCGCCCGCGCTGCCGGTCCTCCAGTCCCGCTGAGCCCGCGCCCGGAGCGCCCCGCGCCCCGGGCCCGCGACCGGCGCCCCGTCCCGGGACCCCGGCCCTCGGAGCCGTACCGCAAATCCCTCCCCCGGCGGCCGTGCGTGCGCCGGGCGCGTCATGACGTACACTTCCCGGCCATGCACTTGTCTGACAACCCTGCCACGCCTGCCCGGGCCGCCGTCGCCGACTGGATCCGCCGCGCCCCGAAGGCCGTCCTCCACGACCACCTCGACGGCGGGCTGCGCCCGGCCACCATCGTCGAGCTGGCCCGGGAGTGCGGCTACACCGCGCTGCCGACCGAGGACCCGGCCGAGCTCGCGGTCTGGTTCCGGGACGCCGCCGACTCCGGCTCGCTGGAACGCTACCTGGAGACCTTCGCCCACACCTGCGCCGTCATGCAGACCCGCGAGGCGCTGGTCCGGATCGCGGCCGAGTGCGCCGAGGACCTGGCGGCGGACGGGGTCGTCTACGCCGAGGTGCGGTACGCCCCCGAGCAGCACCTGGAGGCCGGGCTGAGCCTCGACGAGGTCGTCGAGGCCGTCAACGACGGCTTCCGCGAGGGCGAGCGCCGCACCGGCGGCCGGATCACCGTCCGCGCCCTGCTCACCGGCATGCGGCACACCGACCGCTCCCTGGAGATCGCCCGGCTCACCGTCGCCCACCGCGACAACGGCGTGGCCGGCTTCGACATCGCCGGCGGCGAGATCGGCAACCCGCCCGCCCGCCACCTCCCCGCCTTCCAGCACCTGAAGCGCGAGAACTGCCACTACACCATCCACGCGGGCGAGGCCGTCGGCGCCGAGTCGATCCACGAGGCGGTGCAGGTCTGCGGCACCGAGCGGATCGGCCACGGCGTGCGCATCACGGACGACATCGCCGAGGACGGCACGCTCGGCCGGCTCGCCTCCTACGTCCGCGACAACCGCATCGCCCTGGAGGTCTGCCCCACCTCCAACCTCCAGACCGGCGCGGCCAAGGACTACGCCTCGCACCCGATCGACGAGCTGCGGCGGCTCGGCTTCCGCATCACCCTCAACACCGACAACCGCCTGGTCTCCGGCACCACCATGAGCGAGGAGTTCCAGCACATGGCGGACGCCTTCGGGTACGGCCCCGAGGTCTTCGAGGAGTTCACGGTCGCCGCCCTGGAGGCCGCCTTCCTGCCGCTGCCCGAGCGCCTGCGGCTGATCGGCGAGGTCGTGCGCCCCGGGTACGCCGCGCTCTGACGACCCGGCGGGGGAGGGCGGCGGCCGGCGCCCTCCCCGGTGGAAGAATGGCGCCATGACAGCTGCTGAGGAGTTCAAGCCCGAGTCGGAGCGGATCACGCGCACCCTGCGCGACCAGATCATCGACGGGACCCGGGCCCCCGGCAGCCGGCTGGTGGAGCGGGAGATCGCGGCCGAGCTGGACGTGAGCCGCCTGCCGGTCCGCGACGCGCTGCGGGACCTGGTCAACGAGGGGCTCGTGACGCCCCGGCCGCGCACCTGGGCGGTGGTCAGGGAGTTCACCACCTCGGACATCACCGACCTCATCGAGGTCCGGTCCGCCCTGGAGATCCTGGCCTTCCGCCTCGCGGCCCAGCGCCGCACCCGCGCGGGCCTCGCCAAGCTGCGCGCCGACCTCGACGCCGAGCAGGCGGCGGCGGCGCGCGGCGACGGGGCGGAGGCCCGCCGGGCGGCGGCCGACTTCCACGAGACGGTCACCGAACTGGCCGACAACGCCCTGCTGACCGAGCTGGAGGGCACGCTGCGGAGCCGGATGCGCTGGCTGCTCGGCCAGCACGACGACTTCACGGTCGTGGCCGAGGAGCACGAGGAGCTGTTCCGGCGGATCGAGGCGCGGGACGTGGAGGGCGTCGAGGAGCTGGCCCTTCACCACCTGGAGACCAGCCAGAGCAAGGCGACCGAGCACCGGCGGAGGCTGGCGGCGGAGTAGCGGCCGCCGTCCTCCGGCAGGGGCGCGCCCGCCGTCAGAGCAGGGCGGGGAGGTCGAGGGTGAGGGTTCCGGCGTCGGCGTCGAGGACGGCCGGTATGCCGAGGGGCACGGTGAGGGCGGTGGGGCTGTGGCCGAAGCCCAGCTCCTCGACGACCGGGACGCCGAGCCCGCCGAGCCGGTCGGCGAGGACCGCCCGCACCTCCTCGTACGGCCCGCACTCCTCCCAGGAGCCGAGGGCGATCCCGGCGACGCCGTCGAGCCAGCCGGAGCGCAGCAGTTGGGTGAGGATCCGGTCCAGCCGGTACGGCTCCTCCCCCACGTCCTCCAGGCAGAGCAGCCCGCCGCGGGCGGAGGGGCGGGCGTGCGGGGTGCCGAGGTCGGCGGCGAGGAGGCTGACGCAGCCGCCGAGGGTGACGCCGGAGGCGCGGCCCGGCACGAGGGGGCGGGCGGTGCGGGCGCCGAGGACGCGGACGGTCTCGGGCTCGAAGAGGGTGGCCCGCAGCGACTCCTGGGTGGCGGGGTCGCCCGCGAAGGGCGCGACGGCGGTCATGGTGCCGTGGAGGGTGGCGAAGCCCGCGCGGACGGCGAGGGCCTCGTGGAGGACGGTGACGTCGCTGTAGCCGACGAATGCCTTCGGGCCCGCGGCGCGGATCGCGGGCCAGTCGAGGAGGTCGACCATGCGCTGGGCGCCGTAGCCGCCGCGCGCGCAGATCACCCCGGCGACGGTGGGGTCGCACCACGCCTCGGTGAGGTCGCGGGCGCGGTCCCGGTCGGCGCCGGCGAGGTGGCCGAGCTCGGGGTGGGTGTCGAGGACGTGCGGGGCGACGACCGGTTCCAGGCCCCAGCCGCGCAGCACGTCGAGTCCGGCGCCGAGCCCGGACTCGGGGACGGGGCCGCTGGGGGCGACGACGGCGACCCGGTCGCCGGGGCGCAGCCGGGCGGGGCGGGTGAGCACCCCGGCGGCGGGCGTCACGAGCGCAGCTCCAGGTCCGGGACGTCGGGCCGGTCGAAGCCGAAGACCCGGGCGTAGAGGGCGAGTTCGGCCTCCAGGGCGCGGATCATGGTGTCGGCGCGCCGGAAGCCGTGGCCTTCGCCGGGGAAGGCGAGGTAGGCGTGCGGGACGCCCCGGCCGGCGACGCGGGCGAGGAGCCGTTCGGCCTGGGCGGGCGGGCAGATGACGTCGTCGAGGCCCTGGAGGAGGAGGAAGGGCGCGGTGATCCGGTCGACGTGCTCGATCGGGGAGCGCTCGGCGTACAGCTCGGGCGCCTCGTCGAGGGGGCCGACGAGTCCTTCGACGTAGCGGGACTCGAAGTCGTGGGTCTCGTCGACGAAGCCCGTGAGGTCGAGGACGGGGTAGATGATCGTGCCGCAGGCGTAGACGTCGGTGCGGACGAGGGAGGCGGCGCTGGTCCAGCCGCCGGCGCTGCCGCCGCTGATGGCGAGGCGGGCCGGGTCGGCGGTGCCCTCGGCGGCGAGGGCGGCGGCGACGGCGGCGCAGTCCTCGACGTCGACGACGCCCCACTGGCCGCGGAGGCGTTCGCGGTAGGCGCGGCCGTAGCCGGTGGAGCCGCCGTAGTTGACCTCGGCGACGCCGATGCCGCGCGAGGTGAAGTAGGCGATCTCCAGGTCGAGGACGAGCGCGGAGTGGCCGGTGGGGCCGCCGTGGACGCGGATGACGTAGGGCGGGAGTTCGCCCGCGGGCCCGGTGACGGCGGGGTTGCGGGGCGGGTAGACGTGGGCGTGGATGTCGCGTCCGCCGGGTCCGGTGAAGGTGCGGACGACGGGGTCGGGGTGGAAGGCGGGGTCGACGGCGTCGGTGTGCGGGGAGCCGACGACCCGGGTGCGTCCGGTGCGGGTGTCGAGTTCGACGATCTCGTGGCGGCGGTGGGGTCCCGCGGCGACGCCGAGGACACGGGTGCCGTGGACGGCGAGGGTGGAGCCCCAGACGGTCCAGGGGCCGGGGGCGTCGACGAGGGTGCCGGTGTCGGGGTCGAGGATGCCGAGGACGGCGTCGCCGAGGCCGTGGAGGACGGCGATCGGGCCGGTCTCCAGGGCCCGGAACCAGGTGAGTCCGGTCTGCCAGAGGGGTCCGGCGAACTCCTCCTCGCGGGGGCAGAGGGCCTGGAGCTCCCCGAGGGTGCCGTCGTCGGCGACGTCGGCCCGGTAGAGGTTCCACCAGCCGGTGCGGTCACTGGCGAGGAGGAGCCGGCCGGCCGCGTCCCAGTCGGCCTGCGGCACCGACTCCTCCGGTCCGCCGGCGACGGTCCTGGCGTCCTTGAGGGTGCCGTCGGCGCCGATCGCGGCGAGGACGGCCTCGGTGCCGTCCCAGGGCATCCGGGGGTGGTCCCAGCCGAGCCAGACGGCCCGCCGCCCGTCGGGCGAGATCCGGGGTCCGGTGACGAACCGGTGGCGTCCGTCGGAGAGTTCGCGCACGGCGGCCCGGTCCTCGGCGGCGGAGCCGTCGAGGGGGACGGCGGCGAGGACCCGGCGGACGTCGGTGGGCGCGGGGCCGGTGAACTCCTCCAGGACGCACCAGACCTCGCCGCGCTCGGGCAGGAGCACGGGGTCGGCCCAGCGCAGTCCGCCGCCCACGGCGGAGACGGGCGTGAGGGGGCGGGGCTCGGCGCCGGGCCCGGCGTCGGGCTCGTAGGCGTAGAGCCGCTGGTCGGGGAAGTGGCAGAAGACCAGCAGGGGGCCGTCGCCGGGCCGTTCGACGGCGGCCCAGGGGCGCCCGCCGTACTCCATGACCCGGCTCCGTACGTTCCACGGCGGCGGCAGGAGGGTCTCCTCGGTGCCGTCGGCGCGCCGCCGGACGAGGGTCCGGCGGCCGCCTTCGGTGGGCCGGGGCGCGGTCCACCACACCTCGTCGCCGACCGTGCCCAGCGCGTCGGGCCGTCCGTCGCCGGCCGCCGCGAGCGCGGCTCCGACGGGTGACTGCCAGCTGCCGTAGGCGGCCGTGTTCTGCATCCTCGATCCCCCCTGGGTCCGGGTCGGTCCTACGCGGTCTTCAGATAGTGGTCGAGCACTCGTACGCCGAAGTGCAGGGCGTCGACGGGGACGCGTTCGTCGACGCCGTGGAAGAGGGCGCCGTAGTCCAGGCCCGGGGGCAGCCGCAGCGGCGAGAAGCCGTAGCCGGTGATGCCGAGCCGGGAGAACTGCTTGGCGTCGGTGCCGCCGGACATGGTGAAGGGCAGGGCGTGCCCGTCCGGGTCGAAGCGCTCGACGGCGGCCCTCAGCTTGGCGAAGGTCGGGGAGTCGACGGGCGCTTCGAGCGGCACCTCGCGGTGGTGGAACTCCCACTCCACGTCGGGGCCGGTGAGCCGGTCCATGGTGGCGGCGAACTCGTCCTCGGTGCCGGGCAGCATCCGTCCGTCGACGTAGGCGACGGCCTGGCCGGGGATGACGTTGCACTTGTACCCGGCCTGGAGCATCGTCGGGTTGGCGCTGTTGCGGACGGTGGCCTCGACGAGGGCGGCGGCCGGTCCGAGCTTGTCGAGGAGGAGCGGCACGTCGAGGTCGGGGGCGCCGGTGTCGATCTCGATGCCGTGCAGTACGGCCAGTTCGGTGAGGGCGGCGCGGACGGTGGCGGTGAGCCGGACGGGCCAGGTGTGGGCGCCGACGCGGGCGACGGCGGCGGCGAGGCGGGTGACGGCGTTGGCCTCGTTGACCTTGGAGCCGTGCCCGGCCCGCCCGTGGGCGGTGAGCTTGAGCCAGGCGGTACCCCGCTCGCCCGCGCCGATGGGGTAGAGCGTCATGCCGGGGTGCGGGTGGAAGCTGAAGGCGCCGGACTCGCTGATGCCCTCGGTGCAGCCCTCGAAGAGGGCGGCGTGCCGGTCGGCGAGGAAGCCGGACCCGTCGTCGGCGCTGTCCTCCTCGTCGGCGGTGTAGGCGAGGACGAGGTCGCGGCGGGGCCTGATGCCCTGCCGGGCCCAGGAGCGGGCGACGGCGAGGACCATCGCGTCCATGTTCTTCATGTCGACGGCGCCGCGCCCCCAGACGACGTCGTCGCGGACCTCGCCGGAGAAGGGGTGGACGGTCCACTCGGCCGGGTCGGCGGGGACGACGTCGAGATGGCCGTGGACCAGGAGCGCCGGAGCGGTGGGGTCGGTGCCGGGGATGCGGGCGACCACGTTGGTCCGGCCGGGGGCGCGCTCCAGGAGGACCGGTTCGAGCCCGGCGCCGGCGAGCCGCTCGGCGACGTACTCGGCGGCGGGGCGCTCGCGGCAGTCGCCGCCGCCGCGGTTGGTGGTGTCGATGCGGATGAGGTCGGAGGTGAAGGCGACGACCTCGTCGAGCGCCTGCGCGTCCGGCCCTGCGGGGGGCGTGTCTGCGGGGGGTGTGTTGCTAGCCATACTGCTCCTCCACGGCGGCCGAGACGATCGTCGTGACCGCCTTGAACGTGCGGATCGCCTCGTACATCGTCGCGCTGGTGTACGCGACGCGCCGCTCGCCGCTCCGCGCCACGCCGGGAACCACCGTGGCGGCGGCGGCCAGGTGCTCGGCGTCGAACTCGACCTGGACGGTGTGCGGCCCGGCGTGGACCGGCTCGTGCCGGACGGCGAGCGCCGCGGCCTCGCGGGCGGCGGCCCGGATGTCGGCGGCGGTGCGGGCGGGGGTCCGGCACACGGCCGCGTACCGCGAGACGTGGTCCTTGACGGCGACCTTGAGGGCCTCGGGGGCGTAGTCGAGGGCGTCCTCGCAGGTCAGGTCGTCTCCGGTGACGAGGACGACGGGGACGCCGTACTCGGCGACCACCTGCGCGTTGAGCACGCCCTCGCTCGCCCGGAGGCCGTTCAGCCAGACCCCCGTGATCGAGTTGGCGAGGTAGGTGTGGGCGAGGACGCCCTCCGCGCCGGCGCCGGTGTGGTAGCCGACGAAGGCGATCCCGTCGACGTCCCCGTGCTGGACGCCCTCGACCATGGAGAGCGACTTGTGCCGCCCGGTGAGCATCTGGACGCGGTCGTCCAACTGCTCCAGGAGCAGGTTCCGCATCGTCCAGTGCGCCTCGTTCACCAGCACCTCGTCGGCGCCGCCGTCGAGGAAGCCGAGCGCCGCCGCGTTCACGTCCGAGGTGAACATCGGGCGGCAGCGCTCCCACTGCGGCGTGCCGGGGAGCACGTCGGCGGGCCAGGTGACGCCGGTGGCGCCCTCCATGTCGGCGCTGATGAGGATCTTCATGTCTGGCACCGTACGCGCCGCCCGGCAGCCGTACCACCCCTGTGGATAACTGTCGTTGGAGTGGACCAGTGGCACCGCGCGGAGGACACCACGGGTGGCCTACGGCCGTTCCGCGAAGGTCCGCGGATCCGTCTCGGACATGCGGCGCAGCACCTCGGCGGCGCGTTCCGGGGGCGGCCTCCCGTCGTCGGGCAGATGCCACTGGTAGAACGGGCGCCGCTCGCCCGGGCCGTCCGGGGGCGGTCCCGTGAAGGTGACGAGGGTGGTGTCGGGATCGCGGAAGAAGGTGCTGATCCAGCCCTGCCGGAGTCCCCAGCGGGTGAGCAGGTCCGGCCGGTCGCGGAGTCCGGCGGTGATCAGGCGGGCGGTGTGCCGCGCCGGCCAGGTCCAGCCGTGGTCGTGCTCCGCGCGGGCGATCTCGGTGTCGTAGGCGTCGGCGTCGAAGCGGTACGCGGGGAGGGCCCGGAGGCGTCCGGGCCGTCGCCAGTCGCTCCATACGACGTACGGGCCCTCACGGCGGACGGTGACGTACAGGCCGCCGCAGCAGCTCTCGGCGCAGGAGGTCACGCCGAGCCGGACTCCGTGGGGTTCGGGGCCGGCCCGCAGGGAGCCGGTGTCGAGGAGCTGTTCGGGCGTGTCGCCCCGCCCTTGTGGAAAAGCCTCGGGCAGGATCGGGCGCCCGTCGACCAGGAGCCGGGTCTCGACGGGGTCCGGCGAGGCCGGGTCGGGGACGGCGACCTCGATCCGCAGCCGGGGGGTGGCGGAGGGCGCGTCGGGGCGCGCCGCGCGGAGGTGCCGGGCGGTGCGCCGGATCCAGTCGGCGCGGCGCCCCGTCCCCTCGGGCTCGCGCACAGCGTCCAGGAGCCGGCCGAGGACGCTCTCGCGCCGGCCGGGCGGCCAGTCGAGCAGGTGGGAGGCGCCGCTGTGGAGTTCCTGGGCGAGGGTGAGCAGCCGGGCCTGGTGGGCGGGGTCCGGTGGCAGCAGCTGGGCCCGCCGGGCCACCGCCTCGTGGAGGGCGAGGGCGTCGGCGTACTGGAGGATCTCGATGCCGTGGTCGCCCTGGGTGACCGCGCCGGCCAGGAGCCGTACGGCCTGGGCAAGAAGCGCCGTGTCCTCGGGCGCCCGGTCGACGAGGTGCGCGAGGGAGGTCGCCTCGGCGATCCGTCGGGCGTACTCCGGATCCATGCGCCGGTCGTCGGCCGCGAGCCCGAGCAGCCGTGCGCGTACGGCCGCGTGGTCCCGCGCGGCGACGGCCTCGACCATCCGGCGCGCCCCGTCGCCCACGGGGAAATGGGTCAGCCACAGCAGGGCCGCGGCGGGCCGGTCCAGGCCGTCCAGGGCCCAGATCGCGTACGGGAAGACGTCGGCGAGCCGCCCGAGGGCGCGCAGGTACGGAACGTCCTCGGGCTCGCCCAGCCGGGTGAGGAGCCCGAGCCCCGCGGCCACGCCGGGGACGGTCGTCCCCTCGCGGACGAGCCGCCGGGCCAGAGCGCGGGCGGTGGCCGGGTCGCCGGGGGCGAGGGCCGCGGCGCACTGGTAGACGTGACGGTCGCGGACGCCGGTGGCGACGAGCGCGCGTTCGGTCCCGGCCTCGGCGTGGTCGGTGTGGGGCTCGGTCAGCCGGGCGAGGAGGAGTCGGCTGACGGTCTCGCGGGCCTCCCGGTAGGGCGGGCGGGGCCGCCGCTCGCCGTGGGGTGGCCGCGCCGTGGCCGGGAGGGGGTGACCGCCCCTGGGTGGGTCGGCGGCGCCGAGGGTCACGGCGTACGCGTACAGGGAGGGCGCGGGCGCGGGCCGCGCCTGCGGGGCGCTCAACGGGCGGGGCGGGGCTCGATTCCGTGGATCATGGAGGCATGATGCCCGTGGGGTCTTCCGGGCGCCATGTGTTTCTCGGACGATCCGACTCCGGAATCGGGCCAAACATCGCCAAGCGGTACGTATAGGCTGTCGGCCGCAGTTGTCCCGCCCGACCGATCCGGAGTGTTCTCGGTGACCATCGCCCTCGATCCGTCCGACACCATCCCCGCCTCCTCCCCCGCTTCCTCCCCCGCACCGGAGGAGGGCTTCTGGGTCCCCGGGGCCGGCGAGCCCGAGGCCGCCGCCCCGGAGGAGACCGGTGAGCCCCACGTGGCCGCCGAGGAGACCGGTGAGCCCGAGGACGCGGAAGAGGTGACCGCCGACCCCGCCGACCACGATCCCGTCGTCGTCCGGGACGCCCAGGACTTCGGCGTCTACGCCCGGACCGGGGGCTGGACCTTCGCCCTGAAGGTGGCGCGCAGCGTGCGGCCCGGCGGGCAGCCGGCCGAGGGCGCGGCGGCGCGGAAGGTGTCGGCGCGGGCGTTCGCGGCGCTGGCGGGCTGCTCGGCGGAGCGCGTGATGCGCTACTACAAGGCGTGGGACATGGCGGCCGACGACGGTCTGGTGCCGCAGTTCGAGGTTCTTGAGCCCGGCGCGGAGATCGACCTGCCGGACGCGGACGTCTGGCTGTCGTACTACACCTCCCGCAACAGCGCCTCCTCCGTGCGCGGCCAGGCGATCAGCGCCGCCGCCGAGGCGGAGGGCATCCGGCCGACGAAGGCGCTGGAGGTGGCGGAGAACCCGACGGCGCTGCGGGCCGCGATCCTGGCGGACCCGGGGACGGCCGAGGCGGCGCGCGGGGCGCTGCTCGACCGGATGAAGGAGGACCCGGCGCTCCAGACGGAGATGGCGCGGGCCTTCGCCCGCACCGACGACCTGAAGAAGGCGGTGGCGAGCGAGGCGAAGGTCGCCGACCGGATCGGCTACGTCCGCCAGATCGTGGAGAACGGGCAGATCAAGACGCCCGCCGGGCAGACCGTCGAGGCGCCGGCCGAGGTGCGCGCCGAGGCCGAGCGGCATCTGTCGCTGATCGACGAGCTGGACGACTCGGAGGAGGCCGGCGAGTGGGCCGGCGAGGCGTACGAGTCGGTGAAGGGCCTGGTCGCCAAGGCCGTCGAGGAGGACCCGGCGCTGCGGGTCCAGGAGCGCAGGACCCGCTTCTACAGCAGCCTCCAGAAGGCCACGAAGGTCTTCGAGGAGCTGACCCTCGACGAGGTCATGGAGGAGGAGATCTACGAGGAGGACATGCTCCAGCGCCTCGAAGCCCTCCAGGAGGCGATCGGCAGTTGCATCACCGCTCTGCGCAAGGCCGCGCCGACCGCCTCCTGAGGTTCCCCCGGGTCAGTCCTGGTGGCCGAGTTGGAGGTCTCGCTCGGTGCGGCCGCCGCCGGCCACCTGGAGGACGGTGGCGACGGGCGGGTACCCGGCGGCGATGACCGTGTACTCGCCGGAGGACAGGTCGACGAAGCGGAAGGTGCCGTCGGGGCCCGTGGTGAGGGTGTCGACGACGTTCCCGGCCGCGTCGAGCAGGGTGACGCGGGCGTCCTCGACGGGCCGCCCGCCGCCCGCCCTGACCGTGCCGCGCAGGACGGCGCCGCCGGCGAGCTCGATGTCCTGGCGGGTCTCGCGGGAGGACTGGACGCTGACCGGGACGGCGGCGGGCCGGAAGGCGGGGGCGCTGGCGGCGAGCGTGTACTCGCCCGCGACCAGTTCGGTGATCACGTACCCGC
This sequence comes from Streptomyces sp. NPDC059201, assembly GCF_042754585.1. Lineage (NCBI taxonomy): Bacteria > Bacillati > Actinomycetota > Actinomycetes > Kitasatosporales > Streptomycetaceae > Streptomyces > Streptomyces sp. NPDC059201. Next base: position 124,658 of record NZ_JBHZBB010000011.1, on the reverse strand, counting down.
CCTCGCGTCCGCTGCGCGTGGAGGCGACGACCTCGCCGCGCACGTCGGTGAGGGTGACGGCGGCGTCCCGGACGGGGCTGCCGTCGGCGGTGAGGACGCTGCCGGCGAGGCGGCCCGCACCGCCGAGCACGACGTCGAGCTCGACGGGCCGATCCCCGACGGTGACGGAGACGGCCTGCGGCTGGTGCCCGCCCGCGGCGGCGATGAGCACGTACGCGCCGCTGCCGGGCACGCTGAGCGCGTACCGCCCGTCCTCGCCGCTGGCGCCGCGGCCGATCTGGCGCCCGCCGACGTCGATGAGGGTGAGCGCGGCGCGCGGGACCCGGCTGCCGTCGTGGTGCTGGACGGTGCCGCAGACCGGCACGCCGCTGTGCTGGTAGGCGGCCGCGGGGGCCGGGGCGGCGTGGCGGGCGTGCGGCACGGCCTGGACGCCGGCGGCCTGGTCGTAGGGGATGTCGGTGGCCTCGGGGGCGGGGGTGTGGTGGGACACCAGCGGTTGCTCCTTGAGGAAGAAGGCGAGGACGAGGCCGAGCACGAGGACCGGCACGAGGTAGAGGAAGATGCGCGGCATGGCGTCCGCGTACGCCTGGATGTAGAGGTCGCGCAGGGCGGGCGGCAGGGCGTGCACCGTCTGCGGGGTGATCGCCTCGGCGGGCGGCAGGGCGGCGGCTCCCTGGCCGCCGGAGCCCTGGATCCGCGGGAGCCGGTCGGCGAGCGCGTCGTCGAGGCGGGAGGCGAAGAGGGTGCCGAAGATCGCGGCGCCGACGCTGCCGCCGATCTGGCGGAAGTAGTTGTGGGCGCTGGTGGCGGTGCCGAGGTCGCCGGGGCGGACCGAGTTCTGCACGGCGAGGATGAGCACCGGCATGATCAGGCCGATGCCGGTGCCGAGCACGGCCTGCCAGAGGCTGTGGGTGAGGCGGGGCGTGCCGATGTCCATGCGGGAGAGCAGGGCCATGCCGAGGACGGAGAGGGCGGCGCCGAGCACCGGGTAGATCTTGTAGCGGCCGGTGCGGCTGATGAGCTGGCCGGAGACGACGGAGGCGATGACGATGCCGCCCATGAGCGGGAGCATCAGCAGCCCGGACTCGGTGGCGGTGGCGCCCTCGACCATCTGGAGGAAGCTCGGCAGGTAGCTGGCGGCGCCGAAGAGGGCGATGCCGACGACGGCGCCGACGAGCGCGGTGACGGTGAAGACGGAGTCGCGGAACAGCCGCAGGGGGATGAGGGGTTCGGGCGCGAAGTGCTCGACGACCAGGAAGAGCAGGGTGGTTCCGGCGGCGCCGCAGCCGAGGGCGATGATGACCCGGTCGTCCCACGCGTACTCCGTCCCGCCCCAACTGGTCAGCAGGACCAGGCAGGTGGAGGCGGCGGCGAGGAGCAGGGTGCCGAGGACGTCGAAGCGGGCGCGGACCTTCGGCTTGGGCAGTTTGAGGACGGTGGCGACGACGGCGAGGGTGACGAGCCCGAAGGGCACGTTGAAGTAGAAGCACCAGCGCCAGGAGACGTGGTCGGTGAAGAAGCCGCCGAGGAGCGGTCCCGCGACGGAGGCGAGGCCGAAGGCGGCGCCGATCAGGCCCATGTAGCGGCCGCGTTCGCGGGCCGGGACGATGTCGGCGATGATCGCCTGGACGCCGATCATGAGGCCGCCCGCGCCGACGCCCTGGAGGGCGCGGAAGGCGATGAGTTCGTCCATGCTGCGGGACCAGCCGGCGAGTCCCGAGCCGATGACGAAGACGACGATGGCGAAGAGGAAGACGCTCTTGCGGCCGAGGAGGTCGCCGAGCTTGCCGTAGACGGGCAGGCCGATGGTGGAGGTCAGCAGGTAGGCGGTGATCGCCCAGGACATCCGGTCCAGGCCCTGGAGTTCGCCGACGATCTTCGGCAGGGCGGTGGCGACGATCATCTGCTCCAGCGCGGCGAGGAGCAGCGCGAGCATCAGGCCGAGGAAGACGAGCCGGACGCGGCGGGGGTCGAGCGGGGTCTCGGCCGGGGGCGGCGGCGGGGGTCCGGCGGGCGGTCCTTCCCCGGGGAGGGCCCCGGCTCCCCCGGCGTCCTTCACCAGCGTGATCGCACCCACGTACGACTCCCCTCGTCACGGCTCCGCCCTGGCTCGGAAGTCGCCTCGGCGCCGGGTCATTCTTCGCATCGGGCGCGAAGCGGGAGCAAGTCGGGCGAGGGGGGCGGGAGGTGGACCGGCGGGAGGCCGACGGGGGCGAACGGCGGGGCACGAGGGGGCACTTGCGGCGCTCATCAGCGCATTCATGGAACTCCCCGCGCCCCCTCGGCGCGCGGGCGCCGGTACGGGGGCGACGGGGAATCCACTCGAATCGGTGAACGCCCCGGGCGTTACTTCTCGGTCTCGGCCGCCAGGTTGGCGAGGACGACGTCGTAGATCCGGGCGAGGCCCTTGGGGGCGAAGGTCCGCTCGAAGAAGCCGCCGACACCGCCGGCGCCGTTCCAGACGGAGGTGACGACGGCGCGGGACTTGCCGTCGCCGGCCGGGGTCACGGTCCAGGTGGTGACCATGGAGGAGTTGCGGTCCTTCTCGACGAGCTGTCCGTCGGTGGGCTCGGTGACCTCCAGGAGACAGTCGCGGACGCGCTTGCTGGTGGCCTGGAGCTTCCAGTGGACGAGGGTGCCCTCGCCGTCGCCGCCCTCACGCACCTCGTACTCGCTGAAGTGCTCGGGCAGCAGCTTCGCGCGCGTGCCGCTGTAGTCGGCCAGCGTGTCGAACACGGTCTCCGCGTCCGCCGCGATGATCCGTTCCGTCGTGGACTCGACCTGCGCCATCGCATTCCTCCAGCTCATGGTTCTTCGGGGGTGTGGGGCCAAGCGAACCACGAGCCCCCCGGGGCGCGAAATCCGGGTTGCGACGATCAAGAGAACAGGTGTTCTATTCTGAACACTCAGGCAATCGAACGTACGAACGAAGTCGACCGAGGAGGCGCCCCGTGCGCTGGGACCATCTGGGCGAGACCCCGTCCGCCCCCGCCGACGCCGCCCTCTTCGGCACGGACGCGGTCACCACCCGCACCTTCGACACCCCCGAGTTCCGCGGCATCACCTTCCACGAGGTGCGGGCCCGCTCGATCCTCAACCGGGTCCCCGGCGCCTCCCGGATGCCCTTCGAGTGGACCGTGAACCCCTACCGTGGCTGCACGCACGCGTGCGTCTACTGTTTCGCCCGCAAGAGCCACGGCTATCTCGACCTCGACACCGGCCTCGGCTTCGACTCCCAGATCGTCGTCAAGGTCAACGCCGCCGAGCTGCTCACCCGCCAGCTCGCCTCCCGCCGCTGGCAGGGCGCCCACATCGCCATGGGCACCAACGTCGACTGCTACCAGCGGGCCGAGGGCAGGTACCGGCTCATGCCCGGCATCCTCACCGCGCTGCGCGACCGGGCCAACCCCTTCTCCATCCTCACCAAGGGCACCCTGATCCTGCGCGACCTGGAACTGCTCACCCAGGCCGCCGAGGTCACCGAGGTCGGCGTCTCCGTCTCGGTCGGCTTCACCGACGAGGAGCTGTGGCGCACCATCGAACCCGGCACGCCCTCCCCGCACCGCCGCCTCGACGTGGTCCGCACCCTGGGCGAGCACGGCATCGACTGCGGGGTCCTGATGGCCCCCGTCGTGCCCTTCCTCGGCGACTCCCCCGAGCAGCTGCGCGCCACCGTCCGCGCCGTCGCCGAGGCCGGCGCCGCCTCCGTCACCCCGCTCGTCCTCCACCTGCGGCCCGGCGCCCGCGAGTGGTTCATGGCCTGGCTCGCCCACCACCACCCCCACCTGGTCGGCCGCTACGAGCGGATGTACGCCGGCGGGGCCTACGCGCCCACCTGGTACCAGCGCCGGATCACCCGCCAGGTCCACGAACTGGCCGCCGAGTTCGGCATCGGCCCGGCCGACCGGGGCAGCCCGCGCCGCGCCCCCCGCACCGCCCCGGACCCGACCCCGGGCCCGACCCCGGCCCCACCGGCGGGCGACCCCGAGCAGCTCACCCTCCTCTGAGCCCGCCGACACGCCGACAAGTCACCTGACGCGCCGTCATCACCCCCCGCCGATCGGGTCGATTACCCGCGGAACAGGTCGTGTCCCGTGTCCCGCGGGGCACTCCACGCTCCATGACCACCCGCGCAGGAATGCTGATCGCCGCTGGGGCGCTGGTCGCCGGGACGGTCACCGTCCTGCCCGCGTCCGCCGCGGGCACCGGTGAACCGGTCCCCCGCCCCCTCCCCCCGCTCGCCTGGACCGACTGCGGCACCCAGGCGTACCCGAGACTCCAGTGCGCCACCCTCGGGGTGCCGCTCGACCACGACGACCCGGCCGGCCGGAGCATCACGCTCGCGCTGACCCGGATCCCGCACACCGCGAAGACCTCTCAGGGCCCCCTCCTGGTCAACCCCGGCGGCCCCGGCGGCAGCGGACGCGGCATGGCCGGCTACGTCGCCGCCTCACTGCCCGCCGAGGTCGCCGCCCAGTACGACGTCATCGGCTTCGACCCGCGCGGCGTCGGCAAGAGCGAGCCCGCGCTCGACTGCCGGCCCGGCCACTTCGACCCCGTCCGCCCCGACTCGGTGCCGCGCGGCGCCGAGGCCGAGCGCACCGCCCTGGAGCGCGCCCAGGCGTTCGCCGCCGCCTGCGGCAAGAAGCACGCGGACGTGCTCCCGCACATCGACACCGTCTCCACCGCCCGCGACCTCGACCTGATCCGCAAGGCGCTCGGCGCCGAGCGGATCAACTACCTCGGCTACTCGTACGGCACCTACCTGGGCGCCGTCTACGCCCGCCTGTACCCGGAGCGGGTGCGGCGGATGGCGCTGGACTCCGTGGTCAACCCCAACGGCGTCTGGTACGAGGACAACATCGCGCAGGACTACGCCTTCGACACCCGCCACAAGGACTTCATGGCCTGGGTGGCGAAGCACAGCGCGGTCTACCGGCTCGGCACCGACCCGGCGGCCGTCGAGGCCGCCTGGTACCGGATGCGCGAGGAGCTGCGCGACGCGCCCGCGGGCGGCAAGGTCGGCCCCGGCGAGCTGGAGGACACCTTCCTGCCCGGCGGCTACTACGACGGCTACTGGCCGAAGCTGGCGAGCGCCTTCTCCGCGTACGTCAACGACCAGGACCCGGCCCCGCTCACCGCCGCCTACGAGCGGTACGGCGAGGCCGACGCCGCCGCCGACAACGGCTACTCCGTCTACACCGCCGTCCAGTGCCGCGACGCCGCCTGGCCCAAGGACTGGAACGTGTGGCGCAAGGACAACTGGGACGTCCACGCCAAGGCGCCCTTCTCCACCTGGAACAACGCCTGGTACAACGCGCCGTGCGCGTTCTGGCCGGTGGAGCCGCTCAGCCCGCCGGACGTCAGCAACGACCAGCTCCCGCCGGTCCTCGTCCTCCAGGCCACCGACGACGCGGCCACGCCGTACGAGGGCGGGCTCGCCCTGCACCGGATGCTGCGCGGCTCCAGCCTGGTCGTCGAGCAGGGCGGCGGGAACCACGGCGTGACCCTCGCCGGCAACGCCTGCCTCGACGAGCACCTGAGCACCTATCTCGCCACCGGCACCGTGCCGCGCGCCCAGGGCACCTCGGAGGTCGACGCGGTCTGCGCCGCCCTCCCGGCCCCCGAGCCGGAGCCGGCGGCCGCGAAGAAGACGGCCAGCACGAAGCGGGCGGCCAAGGTCCAGCCCGCCGGGACGACCCTCCACGGCCTCCTGGGGCACGTGCGCTGACCTGCGGATCTCCGCCGCCCGACGACGCCCTACGACCCCCCCGACGACGCCCGTGCCCCCGAGGGGCGCGGGCGTTGTCAGTGGGGTGCGCGAGGATGTGGGGCATGACCAGCCACCTGACCCACGTCCCCGCCCCCGAGGGCCTCGCGCCCAGCCCCCAGTACAGCCACGTCGTCTGGGGGACGGGCCGGTTCGTCGCGATATCCGGGCAGGTCGCGCTCGACGCCTCGGGCGCCGTGGTGGGCGTCGCGGACCCGGGCGCCCAGGCCCGGCAGGTCTTCGCCAACCTGGAGCGCTGCCTGGCCGCCGCCGGCGCGGGCTTCGGGGACGTCGTGAAGCTGACCTACTTCCTCACGGACGTGGCGCACCTCCCGGCCGTGCGGGACGCGCGGGACGCGGCCTTCGCGGGGCTGCCGCTGCCCGCGAGCTCGGCGGTGCAGGTGGACGCGCTGGTGCGGCCCGAGCTGCTGATGGAGGTGGAGGCGTTCGCGCTGGTCCCGGAGGAGCGCCCCGAGGACGGACGGGCGGAGCTCCGGCTGATCCGTTGACGCGCCCCGGGTCCGGCCCCGGCGCGGCCGGTCAGGCTCCCGGGTCGCCGAGGAGGGTCAGGGAGCGTTCGGCGGCGCGGCCGAGGCGGAGGTGCGGGAGGGCGGCTTCGAGGACGTCCCGGGCCAGCGGGTCGCCGAGGGCGCCGAGCCCTTCGACGCAGGCGAGGCCGACCCGCCAGTGGGGGTCGCCGTCCGCGAGCCGTCGCTCCAGGACGGTGACGAGGGCCGGGGCGGACTCGGGGGCGCGCAGGTCGGCGAGGAGCCGGACCGGCAGGAGCGCGTAGGCGACGCGGAGTTCGTTGGTGGCGAGGGCGGCCGCGGCCCGGGCGGTGCGCGGGTCGCCGAGCCGGACGAGGGCGTGGGCGGCGGTGACGCACCGCTCGGGGTCCCGGTGGTTGAGGAGGAGGACGAGGGCCTCGAAGGCGCGCGGGTCGCCGGTCACGCCGAGCCGGTAGGCGGCGATCTCGCGGGCCCAGAGCGGCTGCGCGGGGGCGGTGAGCAGCCGGTGGAGTTCCTCGGGGTCGGTGGTGCGGGCGAGTTCTCCGAATGCGGCGGGAAGGGTTCCCTCTGCTTTCTCGATCTCGTCCCTCAATCGATCGATCATCGAGCAGAATTCGGGATCCTCGGAGATTCCCTCGGCGTTTTCCATGAATCCGAGGCTATCCGCGATCCAGATCACACTTTCCCGAGTTCCCAGGACTGGCGCGCTCGTTACCCGCCGGTTAATCTCAAGTGAGCGGGGAACCCCCGCACTTCTCGCCGCGGCCTGGTGACGCAGCCGTGGTGAGCGCTTGTCGGTTCGGCAGTTCTCGACGTGGCTCAGGGACAGAGCCTTCGTCCCCCCTTTTCTCTCTTCCAGGCCCTCGCCGCTGTGCACCGGGCCCGCGTCTCCGTACTCCGGGGCCGTATCCCCTTACACCGCGGCGCCGCCTCCACGCGGCCGGCCGCGCCCTCGGCATTTCCGCGCCCCTCACTTTTCCGCGCGCGCACCGCCTTCAGTCGTCACTCTTCCTCCCAGGAGTCCCCTGATGGACACCCCTCTCTCCACCATCGCCGTCGTCGGTCTCGGCACCATGGGCACCGGTATCGCCGATGTCCTCGTCCGGGCCGGCCGTGAGGTCGTCGGCATCGACATCAGCGAGTCCGCGGCCGCCCGGGCCGTCGCCGCCCTGGAGGCGTCCACCGCCCGCGCGGTGGCCCGTGAGCGCATCACCGAGGACGAGCGGCAGGACGCGCTGGCGCGCTTCCGCGTCTACTCGGACCTCCAGGCCGCCGCCGCGGCCGACCTCGTGATCGAGGTGGTCCCGGAGTCGTACGAGACCAAGCAGGAGGTCCTGCGGGCGCTGGACGGCATCGTCCGCCCGGACGCCATCCTCGCCACCGGCACCAACGCGCTCTCCGTGACCCGGCTGGCGGCCGATTCGGCGCACCCGGAGCGCGTCCTCGGCCTGCACTTCTTCGCGCCGGTCCAGGCGATGAAGCTGGTCGAGGTGGTCTCCTCGGTGCTGACCGACCCGCGGGCGGTGGACGCGGTCACCCGGCTCGCCCAGGACCTCGGCAAGGAGCCGGTGGCGGTCGGCGACCGGGCCGGTTTCATCGCGGACGGGCTGCTCTTCGGCTACCTGAACCAGGCCGCGGCGATGTACGAGGCCCGCTACGCCTCCCGCGAGGACATCGACGCCGCCATGAAGCTGGGCTGCGGCCTGCCGATGGGCCCGCTGGAGCTGCTCGACCTGGTGGGCGTCGACACCGCCCGTACCGTCCTGGACGCGATGTACCAGGCGTCCCACGACCGGCTGCACGCCCCCGCGCCGATCCTGAAGCAGCTCGCCGAGGCCGGTCTGACCGGCCGCAAGGCGGGTCGCGGCTTCTACACGTACGCGGCGCCCGGCTCGGCCGAGAAGGTCGCCGACGCGCAGACCCCGGCCGCCTCGGGCGCGGCCGGCGCGGCCCGCGAGGTCCGCTCGGTGGGCGTGGCCGGCTCGGGCACGATGGCCTCCGGCATCGCCGAGGTCTTCGCCAAGGCCGGGTACGACGTCGTGCTGGCGGCCCGCTCGCAGGAGAAGGCGGACGCGGCCAAGGCGTACATCGCGAAGTCGCTGGCCCGCTCGGTGGACAAGGGCCGGATGACCGGCGAGGCGCGCGACGAGACGCTGGCCCGGATCGTCCCGGCCGGTTCGCTGGACGCCTTCGCCGAGGTCGACCTGGCGGTCGAGGCGGTCGCCGAGGACCTGGGGATCAAGCAGGAGCTGTTCGCCCGGCTGGACAAGATCTGCAAGCCGGGCGCGGTGCTCGCCACCACGACCTCCTCGCTGCCCGTCGTGGCCTGCGCCAAGGCCACCTCGCGTCCGCAGGACGTCATCGGCATGCACTTCTTCAACCCGGCGCCGGCGATGAAGCTGGTCGAGATCGTCCGTACGGTCCTGACCGCCGACGACGTGCACGCCACCGTCCGCGAGGTCACGGCGAAGATCCGCAAGCACGGGGTGGACTGCGGCGACCGGGCCGGCTTCATCGTGAACGCGCTGCTGTTCCCGTACCTGAACAACGCGGTCAAGATGGTCCAGGAGCACTACGCGACGCTGGACGACATCGACACGGCGATGAAGCTGGGCGGCGGCTACCCGATGGGCCCGTTCGAGCTGCTGGACGTGGTGGGCCTGGACGTCTCGCTGGCGATCGAGAAGGTGCTGCACCGCGAGTTCCGCGACCCGGGTCTGGCCCCGGCGCCCCTCCTGGAGCACCTGGTGGCGGCCGGCTGCCTCGGCCGCAAGACGGGGCGCGGCTTCCGCGAATATGCCCGCCGCTGAGCCGACCGAGGCCCGGCAGGGGTGGGGCGGGCTGCTGGAGCCCTCCGGCGGCCCGCCCCCGCAGGCGCGTCTTCCTGCACCGATGCAGTACGTTCGGGTCATGCCCAAGGCCGTGAAGACACCCCGTGCCACCTCCCCGTCCGACGCTCAGGAGAGCGCGGCGGGGACCCGTGCCGCCGCGCAGCGGCTGAAGATGCGGCGGGAGCTGGCGGCCGCCGCGATGGAGCTCTTCGCGACGAAGGGGTACGAGGCCACCACGGTCGACGAGATCGCGGCGGCGGCCGGGGTGGCCCGGCGGACCTTCTTCCGCCACTTCCGGTCCAAGGAGGAGGCGATCTTCCCGGACCACGACGACACGCTGGTGCGCGCGGAGGCGGTGCTGAACGCGGCGCCGCCGCACGAGCACCCGCTCGACACCGTCTGCCGGGGGATCAAGGAGGTCATGAAGATGTACGCGGGCTCCCCCGCGATCTCCGTGGCCCGCTACCGGCTGACCCGCGAGGTCCCGACGCTGCGCGAGCGCGAGATCGCCTCGGTGGCCCGCTACGAGCGGCTGTTCACCCGCTATCTCCTGGGCCACTTCGACGAGCGCGACCACCACGACGGCAACGACGACCCGCTGCTCGCCGAGGTGGCGGCCTCCGCGGTGGTGACGGCCCACAACCACGTGCTGCGGCGCTGGCTGCGGGCCGGCGGCCAGGGCGACGTGGAGAGCCAGCTCGACCACGCCTTCGCGATCGTCCGGGAGACCTTCGGCACCGGGATAGGCGCGGGCCGTCCGGCCCCCTCCTCCCCGCAGTCGGCGCAGCCCGTCCAGGAGGCCGTCCAGGAGCCGCCGGCCCGGGTCTCCGCCTCGGGTGACGTGGTGGTCGCCGTGGCCCGTACGGACGCTCCGCTGGACGAGGTCATGCGGACCATCCAGCAGGCGCTCACGAAGGGCTGAGGCGCCCTTCTCCCCCACCTTCGAAGGTCCGACAAGAGGGCCGCCCCCGGTTTCCCGGGGGCGGCCCTCTTCGCGTTCCCCCAGCTCAGAGGCCCATTCGATCGATCATCGCTCATCCGTGAGCACCTTTTCGCATCTGAGAGAAATTGTTGGCACGCAGTGCCTTGTCACGTGACACGGCGTGCCATACGTTGATCTCGTCCGGGCGGTCGGAGCGCGGAGAAGACCCGCACTCCGGCTGTCCCCACGGCCCCACGGCCGTGCGCCCGGACGCCTGCGTCACAGGCACCCTCGCGCCCCACACCGGCGCCGCCACCGCACCATCCGCCGAACCGACGGCACACCTCCACAGCAGCAGCACACCCCGACGTACCCCTCAGGCGTCCGCTCCCGGACGCTCTCCGCCGGAGGCACACCGTGAAGGAAATCCTGGACGCGATCCAGTCGCAGGACGCCACGTCCGCCGACTTCGCGAACATCAAGCTCCCCGAGTCCTACCGGGCCGTCACCGTCCACAAGGACGAGGCCGAGATGTTCGCCGGCGTCGCCAGCCGCGACAAGGACCCCCGCAAGTCGCTCCACCTCGACCAGGTCCCGCTCCCCGAGCTCGGCCCGGGCGAGGCCCTCGTCGCCGTCATGGCCAGCTCCGTGAACTACAACTCGGTCTGGACGTCGATCTTCGAGCCCGTCTCGACCTTCGGCTTCCTGGAGCGCTACGGGCGCCTCTCCGAGCTGACCAAGCGCCACGACCTGCCGTACCACGTCATCGGCTCCGACCTCGCCGGCGTCGTGCTCCGCACCGGCCCCGGCGTCAACGCCTGGCGGCCCGGCGACGAGGTCGTCGCCCACTGCCTCTCCGTCGAGCTGGAGTCCTCGGACGGCCACAACGACACCATGCTCGACCCCGAGCAGCGCATCTGGGGCTTCGAGACCAACTTCGGCGGCCTGGCCGAGGTCGCGCTCGTCAAGTCCAACCAGCTGATGCCGAAGCCCGACCACCTCAGCTGGGAGGAGGCGGCGGCGCCCGGCCTGGTGAACTCCACCGCCTACCGCCAGCTCGTCTCCCGCAACGGCGCCGGCATGAAGCAGGGCGACAACGTCCTCATCTGGGGCGCCAGCGGCGGCCTCGGCTCCTACGCCACCCAGTTCGCCCTGGCCGGCGGCGCCAACCCGATCTGCGTCGTCTCCTCCCCCGAGAAGGCCGACATCTGCCGGGCCATGGGCGCCGAGGCCGTCATCGACCGCAACGCCGAGGGCTACAAGTTCTGGAAGGACGAGCGGACCCAGGACCCGCGCGAGTGGAAGCGCTTCGGATCGAAGATCCGCGAGTTCACCGGCGGCGAGGACATCGACATCGTCTTCGAGCACCCCGGCCGCGAGACCTTCGGCGCGAGCGTCTACGTCACCCGCAAGGGCGGCACCATCACCACCTGCGCCTCCACCTCGGGCTACATGCACGAGTACGACAACCGCTACCTGTGGATGTCGCTGAAGCGGATCATCGGCTCGCACTTCGCCAACTACCGCGAGGCGTGGGAGGCCAACCGCCTGATCGCCAAGGGCAAGATCCACCCCACGCTCTCCAAGACGTACTCCCTGGAGGAGACCGGCCAGGCGGCGTACGACGTCCACCGCAACCTGCACCAGGGCAAGGTCGGCGTCCTCGCGCTCGCCCCCCAGGAGGGCCTCGGCGTGCGCGACGAGGAGCTGCGGGCCAAGCACATCGACGCCATCAACCGCTTCCGCAACATCTGACCCAGGGACCGCACATGACTGAGCGTCAGAAGGACCGGCCGTGGCTCATGCGGACCTACGCCGGCCACTCCACCGCCGAGGCGTCCAACGAGCTGTACCGGCGCAACCTCGCCAAGGGGCAGACCGGTCTGTCGGTCGCCTTCGACCTGCCGACCCAGACGGGCTACGACCCCGACCACGTCCTCGCCCGCGGCGAGGTCGGCCGGGTCGGAGTCCCCGTCACGCACCTCGGTGACATGCGACGGCTGTTCCAGGACATCCCCCTGGAGCAGATGAACACCTCGATGACCATCAACGCCACGGCGATGTGGCTCCTGGCGCTCTACCAGGTGGCGGCCGAGGAGCAGGGTGCGGACGTCACCAAGCTCCAGGGCACCACCCAGAACGACATCGTGAAGGAGTACCTGTCGCGCGGGACGCACGTCTTCCCGCCCGGCCCCTCGCTCCGCCTCACGACGGACATGATCGCGTACACGGTCAACAACATCCCGAAGTGGAACCCGATCAACATCTGTAGCTACCACCTACAGGAGGCGGGGGCCACTCCGGTCCAGGAGATCTCGTACGCGATGTCCACCGCCATCGCGGTCCTCGACTCCGTCCGCGCCTCGGGCCAGGTGCCCGAGGAGCGGTTCGGCGAGGTCGTCGCCCGCATCTCCTTCTTCGTGAACGCGGGCGTCCGCTTCATCGAGGAGATGTGCAAGATGCGCGCCTTCGGACGCATCTGGGACACGGTCACCCGCGAGCGGTACGGGATCGAGGACGCCAAGCAGCGGCGCTTCCGCTACGGCGTCCAGGTCAACTCGCTCGGCCTCACCGAGGCCCAGCCGGAGAACAACGTCCAGCGGATCGTCCTGGAGATGCTGGCCGTCACCCTCTCCAAAGACGCCCGCGCCCGCGCCGTCCAGCTCCCGGCCTGGAACGAGGCCCTGGGCCTCCCCCGGCCCTGGGACCAGCAGTGGTCCCTCCGCATCCAGCAGGTGCTCGCCCACGAGTCCGACCTGCTGGAGTACGAGGACATCTTCGCCGGCTCCCACGTCGTCGAGGCCAAGGTCGACGCCCTCGTCACCGAGTGCCTCGCCGAGATCGACCGGATCCAGGAGATGGGCGGCGCGATGGCCGCCGTCGAGTCCGGCTACCTCAAGGCCCAGCTGGTCTCCTCGCACGCCGAGCGGCGCGCCCGGATCGAGTCCGGCGAGGACAAGATCATCGGCGTCAACGTCTTCCAGTCGACCGAGCCGAACCCGCTCACCGCGGACCTCGACACGGCGATCCAGACCGTCGACCCCGCCGTCGAGGCCCGCGTGGTCGGCGCCGTCACCCGCTGGCGCGCCGAGCGCCAGGAGTCCACGGACCGCCAGGGCAACGGCGACCCGTTCGTCTACCCGACCACCCAGCAGGCCCTGGAGGTCCTCAAGGAGGCCGCGCGCGGCACCGAGAACCTGATGGAGGCCACCCTGGAGTGCGCCAGGGCCGGCGTCACCACCGGCGAGTGGGCCGGGGCGCTGCGCGAGGTCTTCGGCGAGTACCGCGCCCCCACCGGCGTCTCCTCCGCCCCGGTCGCCGTGCCGGCCGAGTCCGGCTCCCCGCTGGCCGAGGTCCGCCGCAAGGTCGACCGCACCGCCCAGGACCTCGGCATCGGCAAGCTCCGCTTCCTCGTCGGCAAGCCGGGACTCGACGGGCACTCCAACGGCGCCGAGCAGATCGCCGTCCGGGCCCGCGACGCCGGGTTCGAGGTGGTCTACCAGGGCATCCGGCTCACCCCGGAGCAGATCGTGGACGCCGCCCTGGAGGAGGACGTGCACGCCGTCGGCCTGTCGATCCTCTCCGGCTCGCACGCCCAGCTGGTCCCGGACGTCCTCGACCGCCTCAAGGACGCCGGCGCCACCGACATCCCGGTCGTGGTGGGCGGGATCATCCCGAACGCCGACGGCGAGGAACTGCGCCGCGCGGGTGTGGCCGCCGTCTTCACCCCGAAGGACTTCGGTATCACCGAGATCATCGGCCGTATCGTCGACGAGATCCGGAAAGCTCACAAGCTCAGCCCCCTTGAATGTACGGAGGTCCCCGCATGACCAGCCCCGTGAACCGGTTGCGTCCCCGCCGCTCCTGCCTCGCGGTGCCCGGCTCCAACCCGCGGTTCCTGGAGAAGGCCCAGGGTCTCGCCGCCGACCAGGTCTTCCTGGACCTGGAGGACGCCTGCGCCCCGCTGGCCAAGCCCGAGGCCCGCCACACCATCGTGAAGTTCCTGAACGAAGGCGACTGGACCGGCAAGACCCGCGTGGTCCGCGTCAACGACTGGACGACCCACTGGACGTACCGCGACGTCGTCACCGTCGTCGAGGGCGCCGGCCAGAACCTCGACTGCATCATGCTGCCGAAGGTCCAGGACGCCCAGCAGATCGTCGCCCTCGACCTGCTGCTCACCCAGATCGAGAAGACCATGGGCTTCGAGGTCGGCAAGATCGGCATCGAGGCGCAGATCGAGAACGCCCAGGGCCTCAACAACGTCAACGCGATCGCGCAGGCGTCGCAGCGCGTGGAGACGATCATCTTCGGCCCGGCCGACTTCATGGCCTCCATCAACATGAAGTCCCTGGTCGTCGGCGAGCAGCCGCCCGGCTACCCGGCGGACGCGTACCACCACATCCTGATGAGCATCCTGATGGCCGCCCGCGCCAACAACCTCCAGGCGATCGACGGCCCCTACCTCCAGATCCGCAACCAGGAGGGCTACAAGGCCGTCGCCCAGCGCGCCGCGGCCCTCGGCTTCGACGGCAAGTGGGTGCTCCACCCGGACCAGGTCGCCGCCGCGAACGAGATCTTCTCGCCCTCGCAGGAGGACTACGACCACGCCGAGCTGATCCTCGACGCGTACGACTACTACACGTCCGAGGCCGGCGGGAAGAAGGGCTCCGCGATGCTCGGCGACGAGATGATCGACGAGGCGTCCCGCAAGATGGCCCTGGTCATCTCCGGCAAGGGCCGCGCCGCCGGCATGCAGCGCACGAGCAAGTTCGAGATCCCGGAGGCATAAGGCCATGCAGTTCGGACGCACCTACGAGGAGTTCGAGGTCGGGGCGGTCTACAAGCACTGGCCCGGGAAGACGGTCACCGAGTACGACGACCACCTCTTCTGTCTGCTCACCATGAACCACCACCCGCTGCACATGGACGTGAACTACGCGGAGAACACGACCGACTTCAAGCGGAACGTGGTGGTCGGCAACTACATCTACTCGCTGCTGCTCGGCATGTCCGTGCCGGACGTCTCCGGCAAGGCCATCGCCAACCTGGAGATCGAGTCGCTGCGGCACGTGGCGCCGACCTTCCACGGCGACACGATCTACGGCGAGACCACGGTCCTGGACAAGACCCCGTCGAGGTCCAAGACGGACCGCGGGATCGTCTACGTCGAGACCAAGGGCTACAAGCAGGACGGCACCCTCGTCTGCGTCTTCCGCCGCAAGGTGATGGTCCCGACCGCCGAGTACATCGACGCCCGCGGCGGCGAGCAGCCCGGCCGCCCCGAGCTCATCGAGCCTTCCAAGAAGTCGGAGAAGTAGTCATGGCGCGACTCGCCCAGACCCACGGTCTGACCGATGTCCAGCAGGAGATCCTCGCCACCGTGCGGGAGTTCGTCGACAAGGAGATCATCCCGGTCGCGACCGAGCTGGAGCACCGCGACGAGTACCCCCAGCAGATCGTCGACGGGCTCAAGGAGCTCGGCGTCTTCGGTCTGATGATCCCCGAGGAGTACGGGGGCCTGGGCGAGTCGCTGCTCACCTACGCGCTCTGCGTGGAGGAGATCGCCCGCGGCTGGATGTCGGTCTCCGGCATCATCAACACCCACTTCATCGTCGCGTACATGCTGAAGCAGCACGGCACGCAGGAGCAGAAGGACTATTTCCTCCCGCGGATGGCGGCCGGCGAGACGCGCGGCGCCTTCTCGATGTCGGAGCCGGGCCTCGGCTCGGACGTGTCGGCCATCACGTCGAAGGCGGTCAAGGACGGCGACGCGTACGTCCTCAACGGTCAGAAGATGTGGCTGACCAACGGCGGTACGTCAACGCTGGTCGCCGTTCTCGTCCGAAGTGACGAAGGCCACCCGGAGGGCACCGCGCCCCACAAGTCGATGACGACCTTCCTCGTCGAGAAGGAGCCGGGCTTCGGAGAGGTCCGCCCCGGCCTCACCATCCCGGGCAAGATCGACAAGATGGGTTACAAGGGGGTCGACACCACCGAGCTCATCATGGACGGCCTGCGCATTCCGGCCGATCGGGTCCTCGGCGGGGCCACCGGGCGAGGGTTTTACCAAATGATGGACGGCGTCGAGGTCGGGCGTGTGAACGTGGCGGCGCGTGGCTGCGGCGTCGCGCAGCGTGCTTTCGAACTCGGCGTCCAGTATGCCCAACAGCGTCACACTTTCGGAAAGCCGATCGCCCAGCACCAGGCCATCCAGTTCAAGCTGGCCGAAATGGCTACCAAGGTCGAGGCCGCCCATGCGATGATGGTGAACGCAGCACGCAAAAAGGACTCCGGGGAACGAAACGACCTCGAAGCGGGGATGGCGAAGTACCTCGCCTCCGAATACTGCAAGGAGGTCGTGGAGGATGCCTTCCGCATCCACGGCGGCTACGGGTTCTCCAAGGAGTACGAGATCGAGCGGCTCTACCGCGAGGCGCCGATGCTGCTCATCGGTGAAGGTACCGCCGAGATCCAGAAAATGATCATTGGCCGCCGACTC
Source organism: Streptomyces sp. NPDC059201 (assembly GCF_042754585.1). Classification (NCBI taxonomy): domain Bacteria; kingdom Bacillati; phylum Actinomycetota; class Actinomycetes; order Kitasatosporales; family Streptomycetaceae; genus Streptomyces; species Streptomyces sp. NPDC059201. Next base: position 108,124 of record NZ_JBHZBB010000011.1, on the reverse strand, counting down.
CTGGAGGAGTACCGCCTCCAGGGTTGATTGTCGGTTTTGGGTCGATTAGGCCGCGAAGAAGATCACACCCTGTGTTCGTCTTCCGGCCGTCGACTCGGTTCCTGGCTTGCCCAGTTGCGCCCCGCAACCGATAGCATCGACGGAAAGCCGCCGTCCCCCTGTTGCCAGCGCGGCATCATCCGCTACGAAGGTCATCCATGCCCCACAGCCCAAACTCTGCACACCGCGACAGCCTCAAGGGCGCACGCATCGCACGCGGAGCATCGCCGTGGCTTCTGCCGACCGTCGCCACGGCGGCGCTCAGCCTCGCGCGCTCCGGCCGCTCGAAGCGCGCCCGGGCACTCGCCGTGCCGACCACCGCGCTCGCGGCCGGCATGCTGTGGTTCTTCCGCGACCCCGAGCGCGAGATCGCTCAGGGCCGGGTCATCTCCCCCGCCGACGGCGTGGTGCAGAGCATCATGCCGTGGAAGGACGGGCGCACCCGGGTCGCCATCTTCATGAGCCCGCTGAACGTGCACGTCAACCGTGCGCCGCTGGCCGGCACGGTGACCTCGGTCGAGCACGTCCCGGGTGGCTTCGTCCCGGCCTTCAACAAGGAGTCCGAGAACAACGAGCGCGTCGTCTGGCACTTCGACACCGAGCTCGGTGACATCGAGATGATCCAGATCGCGGGTGCCGTGGCGCGGCGCATCGTGCCGTACATCCCGCAGGGGACGAAGGTCGAGCAGGGTGACCGCATCGGCCTGATCCGCTTCGGCTCGCGGGTCGACATCTACCTTCCGGAGGGTGTCGAGGTCGCCGTCGAGGTCGGACAGACCACGACCGCGGGGGTGACTCGCATTGACCGTGATTGATCCCGACACACGAGCCGCCGACTGGGCAGCCGACGCCGAGGCGGAGGCGGCCGAAGAGGCGGAGGAGATGCCGCTGTCGCTGAGGCTGTCCATAGCGGACGCCCTCACGCTCGGCAACGCCACGTGTGGCTTCATGGCGGTGTACTTCACCACCACGGGCATCCTGATCCCGCACCTCACCGGCAGCACGGAGTCCGGGATGGCGCGCAACAGCGCCGCCACGGCCGTGATACTGATGCTGTGCGCGGCGATCTTCGACCTCTTCGACGGCATCGTGGCGCGCAAGCTCCGCAGCTCGCCGATGGGCGCCGAGCTCGACAACCTGTCGGACCTGATCAGCTTCGGTCTGGCCCCGGCGTACTTCGTGCTCGTCTACGGCATGGTCGCGGACGACGCGCAGCAGAAGGTCTCGGCGGTCGCCGCGATCGTGGTGCTGCTGGCGGTGGTGCTGCGGCTCGCGCGGTTCTCCTGCGTGACGATGAAGGACGGCATGTTCCAGGGCATGCCGAGCCCCTTCGGCGCGCTCACGGTGGTCTCGATCATCCTGCTTGAGCTGCCGTTCATCCCGACGCTGCTGGCGATCATCGGCACGGCGTGGCTGATGGTGAGCCGGGTCGAGTACCCGAAGCCGCGGGGCGTCCTCGCGGCCGCGATGCTCAGCTGGATCGTCGGGGCGATGGCCATGCTGGCCGCCTGGGCCTTCGACGCCCCGGGCGGACAGTTCCTGCTCCAGGCCGGCTGCGCCCTCCAGGTCGTGCTGGGCGCCGTGATCCCCCTCTTCGCGACGGCCCGCCGAGTGAACACCTTCCGCGGCAACCGGCGGGAGAGCCGGGAGGCGCGGCAGGCGGAGGCGGCGCAGCTGCGCTGACCCCGCCGCCACGGACAGGCCGAAGGGCCCGGAAGCATCCGCTTCCGGGCCCTTTGTCATGCCAGGAGCTTGTAGTAGAGCGTGGTGGCCCGCAGGATGCCCCCGGGGTCGGCCGCGTACCGGGGAATCGTTCCGGCCGGGGTCCAGCCGGCGCCCCGGTAGAGCCGCTCGGCGGGGCTGTCGGTCTGGGTGTCCAGGACGAGGAGGGTGAGGCCGCACGCGGCCGCGTGGGCCTCCGCCGCGGCCAGCAGGCGGCGCCCCAGGCCCCGGCCACGGGCCGAGCGGTGGACGAGGAGCCGGGCGATCTCGCCGCGGTGGCGTCCGTTGGCGGTGGCGGTACGCAGGAGGGTGACGGCTCCGGTGACGGCGCCGTCCGTCCCGAACGCCGCCCACACGTCCCTGCTCCCGGCGACCCCGGCCCACCAGCCGGCCGCCTCGTCCCGTTCGAGCGGCGCCAGGTAGCCGACGGAGGCGCCGCCGTCGACGGCGTCCACGAGCAGCGCGGCGAGCCCGCCGGACGCGTGCGCGCGGACGGCGTCGGGGGTGAGGAGCTCGATGCGGTCGCGGGACTCGGGGCGGTCGGCGGGCTCGATCGGCTTCTCCAGGCAGAGGAGGCCGGGGCGGGTGTCCCAGGGTGCCGCGGGGGCGAAGCCGAGGGCGCGGTAGAGGGCCAGGGGGGCCTCGCGCCACTCCCAGACCGTGAGCCGTACGGCCGGGGCGCCCGACGCGGCGGCCCGGCGCAGCGCCTCGTTCATGAGCGCACGCGCCAGGCCCCGCCCGCGGGCCTCCGGCGCGACCCACATGCGCTTCACCTCGGGCACGGCACCGGCCTTCAGGACGAGGCATCCGGCGGGCTCGCCCGTGTCCGGGGCGGTGGCGAGCAGGACGGTGTCGGCGGCGAAGGCGGTGGCCGGGTCCTCGCTCTCGGCGCGGTAGGCGGCCGGAAGGCCGGCGGGGCCGGTGGCCGCGGCGCCCTTCTCCGCCTCGGTGGCGAGGTGGTAGGCGGTGAGCAGGGCGGGCAGGCGGGGGTGGGCGGGGTTCTCCTCGACGATCACGTGCATGGCACGAGGATCACACCGGGAGGTTTCCGGCAGGTGACACGGGCCGCCGGAGGTTCAGGGCGCCTCCACCCGGACGCCGTCGCTCGCGCCGTCGGTCAGGAACGAGGCCAGCGCGCCGCCCTCCTCGGTCACGGCGGCCCGCTCCGTCCGGGAGAGGGGGCGGAGCGGGGCGACGGCGAGGACGCCCTCCTTCAGGGTCCAGGTGGCGGAGACCCGGCCGTCCACCAGGAGGACGCGCTCGCCGGCGACGGAGAGCAGGCGGTGGGCGTCGTCGATGATCCGGCCGCGGTCCTGGTAGCCGAGGATCGCGTTGTCGAAGGCGGGCAGGAACCGGACGGGGGCGGGGGTGTCCGGGTCCGGGCGGGGCGCGTCCGGGAGGTCGAGGAGTTCCCGGCCCCGCTCGTCGCGGAAGGAGACGAGCTCGTCCCGTACGGCCTTGACGGCGGCGGGCAGCCCGGTGAGGCCGCACCAGGCGCGCAGGTCGCCGGAGGTGGCGGGGCCGTAGGCGGCGAGGTAGCGGCGGAGCAGGGTCTGGCCGACGGGGTCGGTGGCGTCCTCGGGGAGCGGCGGGACCTCGCGGCCGAGCCAGTGCGCGAGGGTCTGGTTGCGGACGCCGTCCCGGGTGCCCCACAGGCCGCGCGGCGGCAGCTGGACCATCGGGATCACGCCGGAGACGAGCAGTTCGCCGAGGGCGCGGCGGGGCGGGTCGGGCCAGCGGTCGGAGACCGCCTGGACGAGCTCGGCCATGGTGCGGGGCGCGCCGTCGGCCATCACGGCGCGGCCGGCGGCGGCGAGCTCGTCGGGGTCGACGGCGGCGAGCTCGGCCTTGTAGGTGGTGAGGACGCGGCTCTGGAGCATGGTGCCGTGGCGGGCCCGCCAGGCGAGGGCGTCGTCGGCGGTCATGAGGTGGATGGTGCGGCGCATCAGGGGGAGGCGGACGACCTCGCGGCCGTTCAGGAGGGCGTCCAGGGTGCCGGTGCGGAACTCCCTGACCCGCGACCAGAGGCCGGTGAACGGCTCCTGCGGTTCCTGCGCCTGCATGCCGCACAGGTGGCCGATGACGTCGAGGGCGGGGGCGTCGGTGCGGTCGAGGAGGTGCTGGCGGGCGAGGGCGGCGCGGTTGAGGGCGCGGGTGTCGAGGACCGTCATGGCGTCACGCTCCCATGGAAAGAGGACGGATTCCGTCCTCTTTCCATGGGGAGAGCGGCCCGGTCAGGGGGTGAACGTCTTCGCCGCCTCGGAGACGAAGGGCGGGCGGACCGTGCGCATGCCGCCGGGGACCTTCTTGTCGGGCTGGAGGATGACGGACTGGCGGGACGACGGGGACTTCGGGTCGGTGAAGTCGTGGGTCATGCCGAAGCCGGGGTCGTGGGCGTTCAGGATGAGGAGCGCCTTGCTGACGCCCTCACGGGTGAGGTCGCCCTTCTCGCACGCCTTCTCCAGGATCTCGCCGAAGGCCGCCGCCGCGGTCCAGCCGGCGACGACGCCGTTGTCGAGGCCGTCGTCCGGGTGGGCGGCCGCGTAGTCGGTGGCGAGCTTCTTCGCGACGGGGGTGTCGGCGCCGATGGGGAGGCTCGGGGAGGCGAACCAGTACATCTTCTCCAGGGCCGGGCCCGCCTGCGTACCGAGGAGCTGGGGGGCGAACGCGGAGTTGTTGCCGACGACGGGGACGCGCAGGCCGGTCGCGGCGGCCACGCCGACGAGGGAGGCGGCCTGGCGCGGTCCGGCGCTGATGAGGATCGCCTTCACGCCGGCCTGCTTGAGCGCGGCGACCTGCGCCGACATGTCGTTGTCGGTGGGCTTGATCTTCTGCTCGACGATGGTCAGGCCGGCCTTCTCGGCGGCGTACTTCGAGCCCTTGAGCGCGTTCTCGCCGTAGTCGCCCTCGAAGTAGACGTGGCCGAGCTTGTCGCCCTCCTTGAGGCCCTTCTCCGTGACGAGGAAGTCGACCGCGTTGATCGTCTCGACGTCGTAGGTGGCGCCGAGGACGCGGATGTACGGGGAGCCGAGCAGGGACGCGGACCACGCCTGGGGCATGACCAGGCCCTTGTCCTGGCCGTCGACGCGCTGCTTGACGGCGGCGACGAACGGGGAGCCGATGAACTGGGCGTAGCCGACGACCTTCGGCTCCAGCTCCGTGTAGGCGGAGAGCGCCTTCTGCGGGTCGTAGCCGTGGTCGCGGACGGTCAGCTCCAGCTTCCGGTCGCAGATGCCGCCCGCGGCGTTGGTCTGCTTCACCCACAGCTGCTGGGCCTGGGTGACGCTCTTGCCGAGGGTGGCGTAGACGCCGGTCATGTCGGTGAGCGCGCCGAGGGCGATGGTGGTGTCGGTGACGCCCTCGCCCATCTTCACGCCGCCGGCGCCGGTCTCCTCGCCGCCGCCGGTCTTCGCCTTGGAGCTGCATCCGGCGGCGGTCAGCGCGACCAGCGTGGCGAGCGCCGCGGCGAGGCCCCGCACGGCCGCCTGTCGTCTGTGCTTCATCGAGTCTCCCCTGAGGGTCGGTGGATCGGGGTTCGCGCGACGAGCCTCGCGAGGCCGCCGGGCAGGAAGAGGACGACGCCGACGACGGCGGCGCCGTAGAGGTAGCGGGCGGCCTCGCCGGGGGCGATGCCGCCGGTGCCGGGGGCGGAGACCAGCGGCAGGGCCTCGGCGTACCGGTTGAGGACCTGCGGGAGGAGGGCGACGAAGACGCCGCCCGCGACGGCTCCGGCGACGGAGCCCAGCCCGCCGATGACGATCATCGCCAGGTACTCCAGGGAGAGCGCCATGCCGAAGTACTCGGGCACGGTCCGCTGGAAGACCAGGGCGAGCAGGACGCCGGCGAGGCCCGCGTACATGGAGGAGAGGACGAAGACGGCGGCGCGGTGCCGGGCGACCGGGATGCCCATGACGCCGGCGGCGATCCGGTGGTCGCGGATGGCGTTCATGGCCCGCCCGGGGCGGCCCCTGAGGACCCCGCGGGCGAACAGCACCCCGGCGAGGAGCAGGGCGAGGCCCAGGTACCAGAGCTTCTCGACGGACCCGAAGGGCACCTGCGCGACGAGGAGTTCGGTGTCGTCGAAGGTGAGGCCGAAGAGGTTCAGCGGCGGGACCGCGCGGCCGTTGTAGCCGCCGGTGAGGCCGTGGGCGTTGAAGAGGACGTGCTGGCCGATGAAGATCAGCGCGAGGGTGGCGATGCCGAGGTACGCGCCGTGCAGCCGGCCCGCGATGGGGCTGAACACGCCGCCCGCGAGGCCCGCGAGGCCGACGGCGAGGACGGCGGCGAGCCAGCCCGGCAGTCCGAGCCCGCTGAGGCCGTCGGTGCCGTCGCCCGCGAGGGCGCAGTAGCCGTAGGCGCCGACGGCGAGGAAGAAGGCGTGGCCCATGGAGAGCTGGCCGGTGGCGCCGGTGAGCAGGTTGATGCCGATGGCGCCGATGGCGGCGGCCATGGCGAAGAGCCCGGCCTGGAGCCAGAACCGCTCCAGATAGAACGGGAGGGCGAGGAGGACGAGGCCGGCGGCGGCGTAGGCGTACGCCTTCGCGGGGATCCCGGTGCGCTCAGACACGGGCGAGCTCCTTGGTGCCGAAGAGACCGGCCGGGCGGATCAGCAGCACCACGACCATCACCAGGTACGGGGCGAGGTCGCCGATGCCGCGGCCGAGGAAGGCCAGGTCGGACTGGTAGCCGGTGGCGAGGGACTCGACGACGCCGACGATCAGTCCGCCGGCGAGCGCGCCGGTGGTGGAGTCGAGCCCGCCGAGGATCGCGGCGGGGAACGCCTTGAGGGCGGCGAGCGAGGTGCCGCGTTCCAGGCCGGGGGTGGGGAAGACGGTGAGGAAGAGCGCGGCGACCGCGGCGAGCGCCCCGGCGACCGCCCAGGCGCCGAGCGAGACCCGGCCGAGCCGGACGCCCATCAGGGCGGCGGTCTCCTGGCTCTCGGCGGCGGCGCGCATGGCCACGCCCCAGGAGGTGTGCCGGAAGGCGAGCAGGAAGGCGGTGATGAGGAGGGCCGCGGCGAGCAGGGCGGCGATCCGGGTCTCCGCGATGGTCACCGGGCCGACGGTGACGACGGCGTCGCCCCACGGGTCGCCGAGGGCGAGGATGTCGGTGCCGATCCGGCGGGTCAGTTCGGTGGCGAGGAGGATGTCGACGCCGATGGTGACGATGGCGAGGACGCTGTGGTCGGCCCCCCGGTGGCGGCGCATGACGAGGAACTCGACGGCGGCGCCGACGACGGCCGCGCCCGCGATGCCGGCCGCCAGCGCGGGCCAGAATCCGAGCGGTTCGTGCAGGACGGCGATCAGGTAGCCGCCGGCGAGGAGCAGCGAGGCGTGGGCGAAGTTGACGACCTCCGTGGCGCGGAAGATGACGACGAAGCCGAGGGCGATGAGGGCGTAGATGGAGCCCAGGGAGAGCCCGTTGATGAGGAACTCGGCGAAGGTGCTCACGCGGCGGTCTCCTCTCCGAGGTAGGCGCGGACGACCGCCGGGTCGTTCTGTACGTCGGCGGGGCTGCCGTCGGCGATCCGGCGGCCGAATTCGAGGACGGTGACGGAGTCGGCGAGCCGCATGACGAGGCCCATGTCGTGCTCGACGAGCAGCACGGAGATGCCGAGGCCGTCGCGGACGCCGGCGATGACGGCGGCGGTGCGGCGCCGTTCGTCGGCGGTCATGCCGGCGACCGGTTCGTCGAGGAGGAGCAGGGCGGGCTCCATGCAGAGGGCGCGGGCCAGTTCGGCGAGCTTCTGCTGTCCGTACGGGAGGGAGCCCGCGGGTTTCGCGAGCTGGTCGCCGAGTCCGACGAAGTCGGCGATCTCCCGGACGCGGGCCCGGTGCCGGGCCTCCTCGCGGGCGGCGGACGGCAGCCGGAGCCCGGCGGCGAGGAAGCCGGTGCGGGTGAGCCGGTGGCGGCCGAGCATCAGGCTGTCCTCGACGGTGGCGCGCGGCGGCAGGGCCAGGTTCTGGAAGATCCGGCCCACGCCGAGGTCGGCGATCCGGTGCGGCGGCAGCGCGGTCAGCTCGTGCTCGCCGAGCCGTACGGAGCCAGAGGTGGCCCGGTACACGCCGGAGAGCACGTTGAAGCAGGTCGACTTCCCGGCGCCGTTGGGCCCGATGAGGGCGTGCACGGTGCCGGGCCGGACGGTGAAGTCGACGCCGTCGAGCGCGGTGAGCCCGGCGAAGCGGACGGTGAGACCGCTGACGGTGAGGACGGGCACGTCGGGTCGCGCCGGGACCTCGGCGGGGGCTTCGGCGGGGGTGCGCGGGGCGGGGACGCCGGGGTCGTCGGCGCCGGTCGTGCCGTCCGGCGGTGGGGTGGTGCTCATCGGGGCTCCTTGCGGCGCGGGCCGCGGGCGGGGACCCGGGGCTCTGCGTCCCAGCGGGACAGGACGGGGTGGGCGGCCTCGGCCCGGGCGGCGTCCTCCGCCACCTCGGCGTCGACGACGCCGAGGTAGCGGCGGCGGACCTCGTCGGAGGCGGCGAGTTCGTCCGCCGGGCCGGAGAGGGTCACCTCGCCGACCTCCAGGACGTACGCGTGGGAGGCGAGCTTCAGCGCGAGCGCCGCGTTCTGCTCGACCAGCAGCACCGCCGTGCCCTGGGCGTTGATCTCCCGGACGGCGTCCGCGATGCGGGCGGCCATCAGCGGGGCGAGCCCGAGCGAGGGCTCGTCGAGGAGCAGCAGCTCGGGTGCGGCCATCAGGGCGCGGCCGACCGCGAGCATCTGCTGTTCGCCGCCGGAGAGCAGTCCGGCGGGCTGCCGGGCGCGCTCCGCGAGGACGGGGAACAGCTCGTGGACGCGGCGCAGCGCGCCGGCCTTCGCGGCGCGGTCGCCGCGCCGGGCGAGCCCGCCGGCCCGCAGGTTGTCCTCGACCGACATGCGGGCGAAGACCTGCCGTCCCTCGGGGACCTGGCAGACGCCGGCGGCCACGACCCGGTCGGGCGGCAGCCCGTCGAGCGGCCGGCCGGCCGCGGTGACCGTGCCGGAGACCACGGCTCCGCCGTGGAACCGCAGGGTGCGCGAGACCGCCCGCAGCAGTGTGGACTTGCCGGCGCCGTTGCCGCCCAGGACGGTGACGACGGCGCCCGCGGGCACGGTCAGCGACACGCGCCGCAGCGCGTGCACCGGTCCGTATCCCGCCGTCAGATCCGTCACCGTCAGGGCGGGTGCGGTACCTCCCATGACTCCCCTTCCGGGCCGCCTTGTTACTCGGCCGTGTTACTCGGCCGTTCGGTGGCGCTCACCCCAGCACCGCGCCGGTCCGCCCGTCCACGCCCGGCTCCACAAACGCTGCCGGTGACCAGCGGGGCCGCCGGAGGGCTGTGCATGCGCACAACGCTGCGCGTCAGGGCGTTGCCGTGGGGCGCGAGGCGGTGGATGCTCCCGGCATGGGACGGCGCAGACGGCGGACCGGTGACGACTGGAAGGTGCTCGCCCGTGCGTGCACGGCGCTTCTGGAGCGGGTGCCGGAGCTGGTGGACGAGCATCTGACGGAGCTGCACGCGTACGAACCGGCCTACGGGCGGATCGTGCCGTACGACCAGCACTGGCAGGAGGCGCAGGAGGCGATGCGGATCGGGATCGAGATGATCTCGGCGCCCCGGAACTCGCCCCGGCGGGACCTGGAGCACGCGGAGCTGCTGGGCCGGCGGCGGGCGGAGCAGGGCCTGCCGCTGGAGCTGGTGGTGCACGCGTACCGGCACGCGGGGCATCTGGTGTGGGAGGCGCTGATCGAGGGCGCGGGCCCGGACGCGGCGCAGCTCGCGGCGCTGATGCAGTCGGCGACGACGGTCTGGTCGGCGGTGGACGCGCAGGCGGACCGCGCCTCGGAGGCGTACCGGGCGACCGAGGCGGAGCTGCGGCGGCGGACGGACGAGCAGCTCCAGGCCCTGCTGGACGCGCTGCTCGGGGGCCAGCGGGCGCCGGAGATGGTGGCGCGGGCGGCGGCGGGCCTGGACCTGCCGGAGCAGGGGCGGTACGCGGTGGTGGTGCTGCGGCCGGACCGCCGGGAGGAGCGGGAGCCCTTCCACCGCCAGGTGCGGGGCGAGGGGCTGCGGTTCCTGTGGCGGATGCGGGCCGACTGCGAGATCGGGGTGGTGGCGCTGGCCGACGGGACGGACCTGGACGCGCTGGCGCGGCTGCTCGACGGGCGGTGCCCGGGCCCCGGCGGCATCAGCCCCGTCGTCACGGGCCTCACCGAGCTCGGGCGGGCCCGCCGCCTGGCCGAACTCGCCCTCCGCACCTGCCCGCCCGGCACCCGCCAGGTGGTCCGCCTGGACCGCCGGATGGCCGGCGCGCTGATCGTGGGCCAGCCCGACCTGGCGGAACTCCTCGTCACCGACGTCCTCGGCGCCCTCCTCGAACTGGACCCGGCGGACCGCGCGGTCCTCCTGGAGACCCTGGACGCCTGGCTGGAGTGCGAGGGCTCGGCGGGCCGCGCGGCGGGCCGCCTCTACTGCCACCGCAACACCGTCTTCAACCGCCTGCGCCGCCTGGAGCAGCTCACCTCCCGCTCTCTCTCCCGCCCGAGGGATCTGACGGAGATGACCCTGGCCCTGGACGCCTTCCGGCTGACGGCTCCGAATTGACCGGGGGGCCGCTCCGGCCTGGCAGGATGCCCCCGTGACAGCGATGACGAACGTGCGTACGACACAGCGGCGACCGGTGCTCGGGAAGGCGCTGGTCCTGGCCGGGCTGCTGCTCCCGGTGGCCCAACTGGCGGGCTACTGGGTGGCGGAGTCGACCCGGCTGCTGGTGCTGCTCGACGCGTTCGGGGCGGCCTGGCCGTACTGGCTCGTGATGTGCGCGCTGGTCGGCGCGGGCGTGCTGCGGATGGACGCCCGGCGGTCGGTGCGGCAGGCCGTGGCGGTCGCCTGTGCGGCGGGGGCCGTTCTGGTGCTCTTCTACCGGCTGGTGTTCTTCGACGTCGTCCACGCCGGCTGGGAGGAGACCCAGCGGATTCCCGCCCCGGGCGGCGTGGACCGGTCCGTACGGGTCGAGGAGGGGTCCGCGATGATCGACCCGCTCTGGCGGATCTCGGTGATCGAGGGCTCGGGGCTCACCGCCCGGAGCCACCTGGTGGCCTCGTACGGCGAACCCACGGGGTTCGTCGCCGTCGGGTGGAGCGGCCCGGACGCCCTTGAGCTCTCCGACGGCGACGGCATGACGACGATCACCCTCGACCCCGCCACCGGCGCACCGCACCGCACCCTCGGAACGGGCTGACGGAGGCCGGGCGCCGCGTGGCGCCCGGCCCCGTACCGGCTACGCCAGGAAGTCGCGGGCGATGTTCGCCGCGACCTGCTCCAGGAGCGGGCCCGCGTTCGGGATGGACTTGGCCGGGTCCGGCTCCAGGGCCGAGAGCGGGTAGGCGCGGCGGATGCCGGCCGCGCCGAGGGCCTCGGCCGGGAGGGCGAGGCGGCCGCAGACCGCGACGACCTCCTTGCCGGCCGCGCGGGCCGCAGCGGCGACACCCGCGGGGGCCTTGCCGTGGAGGGTCTGCTCGTCGAGGGAGCCCTCGCCGGTGATGACCAGGGTGGCGCGCTCCAGGGCGGGGGCGAAGCCGAGGACCTCCAGCATCAGCTCGATGCCGGGGCGGAAGCTCGCGCCGAGGAGCAGGGCGCCGTAGCCGATGCCGCCCGCGCCGCCCGCGCCCGGGGAGGCGGCGAGCTCGGTGGCCTTCGGGCCGATCGCCTTCTCCAGGACCTGCGCGTAGTGCGCGAGGGCCGCGTCCAGGGTCTCCACGTCCTCGGGCGAGGCGCCCTTCTGCGGGCCGTAGACCGCGGGCGCGCCCTTGGGGCCGGTCAGCGGGTTGTCGACGTCGCTGGCCAGGATGAACTCGACGCCGTCGAAGCGCGGGTCCAGGGCGGAGAGGTCGGCGGTGGCCAGCTCGGCCAGGGCCGCGCCGCCGGGGCCGACGGGCTCGCCCGCCCCGTCGAGGAAGCGGGCGCCGAGCGCGGCCAGCATGCCCGCGCCGCCGTCGGTGGTGGCGCTGCCGCCGACCCCGAAGACGATCGTGGTGGCGCCCGCGTCGAGCGCGGCGCGCAGCAGCTCGCCGGAGCCGTACGTCGTGGCGGTCAGCGCGGCGAACTCGCCGGCCGGGAGGAGCTGGAGGCCGGACGCCTCCGCCATCTCGACGACCGCGGTGGTGCCGCGCAGCGCGAACGCGGCGGTCACCGGCTCGCCGACCGGTCCCGTGACCCGTACCTCGTGACGGTCGAATCCGGCCGCGACGGCCGCCGCGACCGTGCCGTCGCCGCCGTCGGCGACCGGCAGGGCCTCGACCGAGAGGCCGGGGACGACCTTCCGGAGCCCCGCCGTGACCCGCTCCGCGACCTGTACGGCCGTGAGCGAGCCCTTGAACTTGTCGGCCGCCACGAGCACGTGAGCGACCTGAGTTGCTGCTCCGTCCGTCACCTTGCATCCCTTGCTTTCGAACAGGCAGTCGCGCCAGGGCCGACCCTATCCGTACGGCAAGACGGCGTGCCACCCCCGGATAACGAGAAATGTCCCACCATAGTGGGCTCACATGAGCACGGATATGAACGACCGGACGTTTCCGGATCACGTACCGGAACGCCACACCCCCGACGCGAAGGTCATCGGGATCGGGGTGGCCGCGGTCGTCGCGGTCGTCGGCTGGGCGGCGCTCGGCAAGGACTCCTTCGACAGCGCCTCCTCCTCGGCCCTCTCCTGGGTCCTGGACAACTTCGCGTGGCTCTTCGTGATCGCCGCCGACACCTTCCTCGTGCTGTGCGTGGTGATCGCGCTGAGCCGGTTCGGCCGGATCCGGCTGGGCGCGGACGACTCGGAGCCGGAGTTCACCAATCTGGCGTGGATCGCGATGATGTTCAGCGCCGGCATGGGCATCGGCCTGATGTTCTACGGGGTCGGGGAGCCGCTCCAGCACTTCCTGAGCCCGCCGCCGGCCAGCGGAGTCCCGGCGGGGACGGGCGCGGCGGCACGTTCGGCGATGGAGTACTCGTTCTTCCACTGGACGCTGACCCCGTGGGCGATCTACGGCATCGCCGGGCTCGCGCTCGCGTACGCGGGCTTCCGCAAGGGCCGCGGCAACCGCCTGAGCAGCGCTTTCGTCCCGCTCCTCGGCGCCCGCCGGGCCGCGTCCTGGCAGGGCAGGGCGATCGACCTGCTCGCGGTCTTCGCGACCGTCTTCGGCACGGCGACGAGCCTGGGCCTGGGCGCGCTCCAGGTCGCCGAGGGGCTCGACCTCACGATGGGCATCGAGGACTCGACGGCCACCGAGCTGATCATCATCGCGGCGCTGTCGGGCGCGTTCGTCCTGTCGGCCTTCTCGGGCCTGCACAAGGGCGTGAAGTGGCTGTCGACGCTGAACATCGTGCTCGCCGCCTGCCTGGCGCTCTTCGTCTTCCTGCTCGGCCCGACCGTCTACATCCTGGACACCATCCCGGCCTCGGTCGGCGGCTACCTCCACCAACTGCTGCCGATGGCGAGCCGCACCGGCGCCTTCACCGACCGCGACTGGCTGGGCGCCTGGACGATCTTCTACTGGGCGTGGTGGCTGTCCTGGGCGCCCTTCGTCGGCACCTTCATCGCCCGGATCTCGCGCGGCCGGACGATCCGCGAGTTCCTGGTGGGCGTGCTGCTCGTGCCGTCCGGGGCGACGGTGGTCTGGTTCTGCGTGATGGGCGGCACGGCGATCCGGCTGGAGTCCACGGGCGAGGCCGATCTGGCGACGGCGGTGAAGGACGGGGCGGAGGCGTCGCTCTTCGCGATGCTGGAGGCGCTGCCGCTCGGCACGATCACCTCGGTCGTGGCGATGCTCCTGGTGATGACGTACTTCGTCACCAGCGCCGACTCGGCCTCCCTCGTCATGGGCTCGCTGACCAGCCGGGGCTCGCTGCACCCGCCGACGTGGCTGGTGGTGACCTGGGGCGTGCTGATGGCGGCGGTCGCGGCGGTGCTGCTGGTCGCGGGCGGTCTGAACTCGCTCCAGACGGCCACGATCCTGGTCGCGCTGCCGTTCGTGGTGGTCATGCTGGTGCTCTGCTGGGCGCTGGTGAAGGAGCTGCGCGAGGACCCGGGCGCGGGCCCGGCCCGGCACCACGCCCTGCACGGGCTGGGGGACGCGGTACGCGCCCTGGTCGGCGAGGCGATGACCGAGCAGAGCGGCGACACCCGCCACCACCGCCTCCACCGCGCCGCCCGCTCCCGCACGGACACGGAGGGCGGCGAACCGCCGAAGGAGAGCGGCGAGCCGCCCCGGGAGGGAGACTCGTGACGGACCTCCCTGGACCCGGACCCGCCGCACCCGGCCCCGCCGCACCCGACCTCGCCGACCGGATTCTCGGCGGCTGGACCGGGCGGATCGCCGGGAACATGCTCGGCAAGCCCGTCGAGCAGGGCGAGCACTGGACGCGGGAGCGGATCGACGCGTACCTCCGGCTCACCGACGCGCTGCCGCTCACCGACTACCTGCCGCCGCCGCCCGCCGGGGCCACGGGCTTCGCGCTGCGGCCCGAGTGGCCGCTGTGCGTGCGCGGCGGGATCCGGGAGAGCTGCCGGGACGACGACGTCGACTACAGCCTCCTCGGGCTGTACCTGCTGGAGACGCACGGCTTCGGCTTCACCACCGAGCAGGTCGGCGAGCTGTGGCTGCTGCGGCTGCCGTACCTCCAGACGTACACCGCCGAGCGGGCCGCGTACCGGAACCTCGCCAACGGCCTGCGACCGCCGCTGACCGCCACGTACGACAACCCCTACCAGGAGTGGATCGGGGCGCTGATCAGGGCGGACGTCTACGGCTGGACGAGCCCCGGCGACCCGCGCCGGGCGGCCGGTCTCGCCCGCCGGGACGCGGTCGTCTCGCACACCGGGAACGGCGTGTACGGGGCGATGTGGGCCGCCGCCCTGGTCGCCGCCGCCTTCACCGCGCCCGACGCCCGCTCCGCCCTCGTCACGGCCCTGGAGGTGGTGCCGCCGGGCAGCAGGCTGGCACGGACGGTACGGGAGACGATCGCGCTGTACGAGGCGGGGCTCGGCTGGTCGGACGCGCTGGACGAGCTGGCGGCGCGCACGGCCGGCCTCGGCTGGATCCACGTGGTGCCGAACGCGGCGGTGCTGACCGCCGGACTGCTCTACGGCGAGGGCGACTTCACCCGCACGATCGCGCTGACCGTGCGCGGCGGCCTGGACACGGACTCCAACGGGGCGACAGCCGGTTCGGTGGCCGGGGTGCTGTGCGGGGCGGCGGCGATCCCGCCGCAGTGGTCGCGGCCGCTGCGCGACCGGGTGCGCAGCGCGGTGTACGGCTTCGACGGGGCCGGGATCGGCGAACTCGCCGGGCGGACCCTCCGCCTGGCTACGCTGACGGTGTGACCACCACCGATTACGCCACGTACATCGCCGGCCTCCCCCGCGTCCTGGCCGCCGCGGCCGCGCTCTTCCGGGACGCCGGGGGCCGGCTCCTGATCGTGAAGCCGAACTACCGCGAGGGCTGGGCGCTGCCCGGCGGGACGGTCGAGTCCGACGCGGGCGAGACGCCCCGGCAGGGCGCCCGCCGGGAGACCGCCGAGGAGCTCGGCCTGGACGTGCCGCTGGGCCCGCTGCTGGTGGTGGACTGGGCGCAGGGCACGGCCCGGCCGCCGATCGTGGCGTACCTGTACGACGGCGGGGTGCTGAGCGAGGAGGAGTTCGGCCGGATCCGGCTCCAGGAGGAGGAGCTGGTCTCCTGGAAGCTGATCGAGCCGTCGGAGGTGACGGCGCACCTGCCGGGCAGCCTGGGGCCGCGGGTGCTGGCCGCGATCGGCGTGCTGGCCGGCGGGCACGGCCCGGCGGAGCTGGAGAACGGCCTGCCCGCCGGGACCTGATGCTCCGTCAACTCGATTCTGTCGGAACGGGTTTGGAGTCGCTTCCGTCCCGGTCGTAGAAGCCCGTGATCGCCACGGACATCAGCAGCATCGCGAGAACGGTCAGCAGGATCCCGCCGACGAGGACGCCGAAGCAGCAGCCGACGCCGAGCCGGACGCGCCGTCCGGAGTCCGGGTCCGGGTCCGGGCCCGGATCTGGATCCGGGTCCGCCGGAGCGTTCATCCCTGCGGGGGCTCCGGCGGCAGCATGTCGCCGGTGCGGTTCGCCTCGTCGCGGGTGGCGGTCCTCGCCTCCGTGCGGTGGCCGCGCGCGATGTAGTCGCGGACGACCGCCTCCACGGCGTCCTGGGGGCTGCCGACGCCCGCCAGGACCATGACTTCCACGACGAGTTCGGCATCGAGCGCGATGTTCACCTTGGCCATGGGCGGAACCTAGCACCGGGAAACCGGTCGCGGGGGGTGATCCGGGATGCCTACCCTCCCGCCATGACGATGGTCGCGATCCTCAGCGGTGCAGGTATCTCCACGGACTCGGGCATCCCGGACTACCGGGGGCCGAACGGGCTGTGGCGGAAGGACCCGGACGCCGAGCGGCTGGTCACCTACGGGCCGTACATGGCGGACCCGGAGGTCCGCCGCCGCTCCTGGCTGATGCGGCGCGAGGCCCCGGTCCTGACGGCGGAGCCGAACGCGGCGCACCGGGCGGTCGCGGCGTACGAGCGGACTGGGCACGCGGTGCGGGTGATCACGCAGAATGTGGACGGGCTGCACCAGGCGGCCGGGGTGCCTGACCGCAAGGTCTTCGAACTGCACGGCACCGTACGGTCGGTGGTGTGCACGGCCTGCCACGCCCGCTCGCCGATGGCCGAGGCGCTGGCGCGGCTCGACGCGGGCGACCCGGATCCGGCGTGCGCGGACTGCGGCGGGATCCTCAAGCCGGCGACGGTGATGTTCGGGCAGCGGCTCGACCCGGTGGTGCTCGGGAACGCGATGTCGGTCGCCAAGGCGGCCGAGGTGTTCATCGCGGTCGGTACGAGCCTCCAGGTGCAGCCGGCGGCCTCGCTGGCCGGGATCGCGGCCGAGCACGGGGCCCGGCTGATCATCGTGAACGCCGAGCCCACCCCGTACGACCCGCTCGCCGCCGAGATCCTGCGCGAGCCGATCGGCACGGCGCTCCCGGCCCTGCTGGAGCGGCTCGCCTAGAAGAGCGCGTCGGGCAGGCCCGAGCCGCCCGCCTCGAAGGCGAGCAGCCGCTTCTTCCGGTCGAGGCCGCCGCCGTAGCCGGTGAGGCTGCCGCCGGAGCCGATCACGCGGTGGCAGGGGACGATGATGCCGACCGGGTTCTTGCCGTTGGCGAGACCGACCGCACGGGAGGCGCCCGGCTTGCCGAGGGCCTCGGCGAGCTCGCCGTACGTGCGGGTCTCCCCGTACGGGATGAGCTGGAGCTGCTCCCAGACGCTCCGCTGGAAGGGGGTTCCCTCCAGGTGGAGCGGGAGGTCGAATTCGGTGAGCTCGCCCTCGAAGTAGGCGTCGAGCTGGCGGATCGTCTCGCCGAACGGGCGGGGGTCCCGGTCTCCGAAGGTCTCCTCCGGCGGGCGGTGGCGCTGTTCTGTCATGTAGACGCGGCTGAGGACGCCGTCGACGGCCACCAGGGTCAGCGGCTCGTAGGGGCTGTCCACGACCGTGTGTACGACGGTGCGGGGCATGGCGGAACTTCCTTACGCGGGGAGGTGGTTGATCGGGTGGGAGTCGGTCGCCCACAGGTACTGGACGGCGTAGGCGCGCCAGGGCGCCCAGTGCGCGGAGCGCGCGGTGAGCGCGGCGGGCGTGCCGGGCAGCCCGAGTCCCTCGGCGGCGCGGCGGACGCCGAGGTCGCCGGGGAGGAAGGCGTCGGGGTCGCCGAGCGCGCGCATCGCGATGACCTCGGTGGTCCAGGGGCCGAAGCCGGGCAGGGCGAGGAGCCGGGCGCGGGTCTCCGCGCGGTCCGTGTCGGGGCCGAGGGCGAGGTCGCCGCTCGCGAGGGCCTGGACGAGCGTGAGCAGGGTGGTGCGGCGGCTGCGGGGCAGGGCCAGGGTCTCGGGGTCGAGTCCGGCGAGCGCCTCGGGGGTGGGGAAGAGGTGGGTGAGGCCGCCCTCGGGGTCGTCGACGGGGACGCCGTGGGCGGTGACGAGGCGGGCCGCGTGGGTGCGGGCGGCGGCCGTGGAGACCTGCTGGCCGAGGACGGCCCGGACGGCGAACTCGGCGGGGTCGACGGCGCCGGGGACGCGCCGCCCGGGCGCCTTGTCGACGAGCGGGGCGAGCAGCGGGTCGGCGCGGAGCCGGTCGTCGACGGCGACGGGGTCGGCGTCGAGGTCCAGGAGGCGGCGGCAGCGGCTGATGGCGTGGGTGAGGTCGCGGGGGTCGGTGAGGGAGAGCCGGCAGGCGATGTGGTCGGGGCGCGGGGCGAGGGCGACGATCCCGTGCCCGTACGGGAGCGCGAGGGTGCGCCGGTAGGCGCCGTCGCGCCACTCCTCGACGCCGGGGACGGCGGTGGCGGCGAGGTGGCCGAAGAGGTTGGAGGGTTCGAGCGGGGCGCGGAAGGGCAGCCGCAGGCTGATCACGCCGGGGGTGTGGGGCGCGGCGGGGCGGGCGGCGCGGGCGCGCAGTTCGCCGGGGGTGAGGGCGAAGACCTGGCGGACGGTGTCGTTGAAGGAGCGGATGGAGGAGAAGCCGGCGGCGAAGGCGATCTCGCCGAAGGGCAGTCCGGTGGTCTCCACGAGCGTGCGGGCGGTCTGGGCGCGCTGGGCGCGGGCCAGGGCGAGCGGGCCGGCGCCCAGCTCCGCGAGGAGCTGGCGCTCGACCTGCCGGGTGGACCAGCCGAGGCGGCGGGCGAGCCCGGGCACGCCCTCCCGGTCGACGACGCCGTCCTGGATCAGGCGCACCGCGCGGGCGACGGCGTCGGCCCGCACGTTCCACTCCGGGGAGCCGGGGCTGGTGTCGGGGCGGCACCGCTTGCAGGCCCGGAAGCCGGCCCGCTGGCAGGCGGCGGCGCTGGGGTGGAACTCCATGTTCTCGGGCTTGGGCGGGACGGCCGGGCAGCTGGGCCGGCAGTAGATCCGGGTGGTGCGGACGGCGGTGAAGAAGACGCCGTCGAAGCGGGCGTCCTTCGACTGGACGGCGCGCACGCAGCGCTCGGTCTCGTTGTGCATGGGTCCAGGATCGGTGATGCGCGGCCGCCAGGCTGGCAGAAAAACGACATGCACGTTCAGTCCGCGAGGGGGACCGTCCGGTAGTGGGTGGTGAGGCGGCCGTCGTCGCCGAGGACGTGGAAGGCGATTCCGGGCGGGGCGTCCCGGTGGACGTACGGGCTGCCGGGGGACGGGTGCTCCCAGGGCAGCCGGATCGCGTTGACCGTGCCGGGGGCGACGAGCAGGGGGCGCCCGGCGAAGGTGGTGGCGGCGGCGGTGTGGGCGTGGCCCGCGAGGAAGGCCGTGAGGTGGGGGTGGCGGGCGGCGAGCGCGGCGAGCCGCTCCTCGCCGAACTGCCGGATCTCGTCCACGTACGGGGTGTGGAGCGGCACCGGCGGGTGGTGGAAGGCGACGAGGACGGGGGTGCGCGCCGGGGTGTCGGTGAGGACCCGGTCCAGCCACTCCAGGGTCTCGTCCTCCAGGTACCCGTCGTGCTTGCCGGGGATCGAGGAGTCGCAGACGGCGAGGGCGAAGCCCTCGCCGCGCAGCACCTGGTCGACGGGGGCGGTGGGCGCCGGGTCGCCGTCCTCGTGGAGCAGCGGCCCGAGGCCGGCGCGGAAGGCGGCGCGGTCGTCGTGGTTGCCGGGGCAGACGACCAGCGGGTGGCGTCCGGTGAGGAGTTCGCGGGCGCGGTCGTACTCGGCGGGGGCGCCGTGGTCGGCGATGTCGCCGGAGACGAGGACGGCCGCGAGGTCGTACGGCAGCTCCTCCAAGTGGCGCAGGACGGCGCGGGTGCGCGCGGTGGCGCGCTCCCCCGCGTCGATGTGGATGTCGCTGACGTGGGCGATGACGATCACGCGAGGGCCTCCGGTGGTCGGGGTGGACGTCACTCGAAGCGGGTGGGGTCCCCGGCGCCGACGCGGATGACCTCGGGGTCGCCGCTGGAGAAGTCGACGACGGTGGTGGGGACGGTGCCGCAGTCGCCGGAGTCGAGCACGGCGTCGACCTGGTGGTCGAGCCGCTCCTTGATCTCCCAGCCCTGGGTCAGCGGCTCCTCCTCGTCGGGCAGCAGGAGGGTGCTGGAGAGCAGGGGTTCGCCGAGTGAGGCGAGGAGCGCCTGGGTGACGACGTGGTCGGGGATGCGGACGCCGACGGTCTTCTTCTTGGGGTGGAGGAGCTGGCGGGGCACCTCCTTGGTGCCGGGCAGGATGAAGGTGTACGCGCCGGGGACGGCGGACTTGACGGCGCGGAAGACCCGGTTGTCGATGTGCACGAGCTGGCCGAGCTGGGCGAAGTCGGCGCACATGAGGGTGAAGTGGTGCCGGTCGTCGAGGCGGCGGATCTCCCGGATGCGGGTGAGTCCGTCGTGGTTGCCGATCCGGCTGCCCAGCGCGTAGCAGGAGTCGGTGGGGTAGGCGATGAGCCCGCCCTTGCGGATCGAGTCGGCCACGCCGTCGATGATGCGCGGCTGGGGGTTCTCGGGGTGCACGTCGATGTACTTGGCCATGGGGGGAGTCTAGGTTCCTCGGCCGTCCAGGTTCCTGAGGTGGCGCCAGACGGCTTTGGCGGCGTTGTGCCCGGACATGCCGTGGACGCCGGGGCCGGGCGGGGTGGCGGAGGAGCAGAGGAAGACCGCGGGGTGGGGGGTGTGGTACGGCCACGGGGAGAGGGTGGGGCGCAGGACGAGCTGGAGGCCGCGGGCGGCGCCGCAGGCGATGTCGCCGCCGATGTAGTTGGCGTTGCGCGCGGCGAGTTCGGGCGGTCCGGCGGTGGCGCGGGCGAGGATCCGGTCGCGGAAGCCGGGGGCGAAGCGCTCGATCTGGCGCTCGACGGCGTCGGTGAGGTCGCCGCGCCAGCCGTTGGGCACGTGCCCGTACGCCCAGAAGACGTGCTTGCCCTCGGGGGCGCGGCCGGGGTCGGTGAGGGTGGGCTGGGAGGTGATGAGGAACGGCGTGTCGGGGGCGGTGCCGGAAGACGCCTGGCGCAGCGCGGTGTCGATCTCGCGGGCGCTGGGGCCGACCTGGACGGTGCCGGCGCGGCGGGCGGCCTCGGCGGTCCAGGGCACGGGGCCGTCGAGCGCGTAGTCGAGTTTGAAGGCGGAGGCCCCGTACTCGTAGTGGGCGTAGTGGTGGGCGCCGAAGCCGGTGATGCGGGCGAGGGCGGTCGGCGAGGTGTCGAAGAGGTAGGTGCGGGCGGGCGGCAGGTCGTCGAGGCGTTTCACCTCGTAGCCGGTGTGGACGGTGCCGCCGAGGTCGGTGAGGTACGCGGTGAGGGCGTCGGGGATCGCCTGGGAGCCGCCCCGGGGGATGGGCCAGCCGACGGCGTGCGCGGCGAGCGCGAAGACGAGGCCGACGGCGGAGGTGGCGAAGCCGTCGAGGGGGGCGATGACGTGCCCGACCATGCCGGCGAACAGGCCGCGGGCCTTCTCGTCGCGGAAGCGGCGCAGCAGCCAGGTGGAGGGCTGGAGTCCGGTGAGGCCGAAGCGGGCGAGGGTCACCGGGTCGCGGGGCAGCGCGGTCAGCGGCAGCTGCATGAAGTCCCGGGAGAGGGTGTCCCACTTGTCGAGGAAGGGGGTGACGAGCCGGCGGTAGGTGCCGGCGTCGCGCGGGCCGAGGGAGGCGGCGGTCTCGGCGACGGAGCGGGAGAGGACGGCGGCGGTGCCGTCGTCCCAGGGGTGGGCCATGGGCAGCTCGGGGTGGAGCCACTCCAGGCCGTACCGGTCGAGCGGCATGGTGCGGAAGACGGGCGATCCGGCGCCCAGCGGGTGGACGGCGGAGCAGGGGTCGTGGCGGAAGCCGGGGAGGGTGAGCTCCTCGGTACGGGCTCCGCCGCCGACGGTCTCCTTCGCCTCGAAGACGGCCACGGAGTGGCCGCGCCGGGCCAGCTCCACGGCGGCGGTCAGTCCGTTGGGCCCCGCCCCCACGACGACGGCGTCGAGCAGTGACATCACCTCGGACTCCTCACGTCGGCCGGCGGTTCGGCAGGGCCAGGATAGGCCCGGGTCCCCCGGCGGCGGAGCCCCGCCTCGGGAGGGGCCGCCTCCGCTTCCGGCGGCGGCTGGTGACCCCGCGTCAGGCCCGGGTGGCTCCTCCGGCCGGTGTCCACGGGTCAGTCCCCGGCCGGGCCGGCGGCGAGCAGGGCGCGGATGCGCTCGGCGGTGGCCGCGTCCCGGGCGGCGGTGAACGGCAGCGTGTTGTCCCCGGTGATCCGGAAGGGTTCGCCGGCGACGGTGGTCTGCGCGCCGCCCGCCTCCGCGACGAGCAGCAGCCCGGCCGCGTGGTCCCAGGCGAGCTCCCAGCTGAAGGCGGTCGCGTCGAGCGTGCCGCGGGCGACGGCCAGGTACTCCAGTCCGGCCGAGCCGCACGGCCGGGGCCGGACGCCCTCGGTGACCAGGCCGAGCAGCGCCCGCTTCTGGTCGGGCGTGGTGTAGTCGGGGTGCGAGGTGGCGACCTCCAGGACCGCGCCGGGGGCGGGCGAGCCGGACCGGATCGGCTGCCCGTTCAGCGTCGCGCCGCGGCCCTTCACGGCGACGGCGAACTCGCCCAGGGCGGGCGCGTAGGTCCAGGAGGCGAGGAGCTCGCCGTGCCGGGCGAGGGCGACGAGGGTGCAGAAGCCCGGGTCGCCGTGGACGAACTGCCGGGTGCCGTCCACCGGGTCGACGATCCAGACCGGCGCGTCGCCCCGCAGCGCCCCGTACAGCCCCGGGTCGCCGTGGACGGCCTCCTCGCCGACCACGACCGAGCCCGGCAGCAGAGCGGTGAGCGCCGCCGTCAGGTGCTCCTCGGCGGCCCGGTCGGCGACCGTCACCAGGTCGTACGGCCCCTTCTTCTCCACGATCTCGTGCTCGGCGAGCTGCCGGAAGCGCGGCATGATCTCCGCCGCGGCCGCCTTGCCGACCGCCTCCTCCACCTCGGTCGTACCGCCGTCGAGGACGTGCTCCAGGAAGGATTCGATCATGCGTCCAGCTAAGCACGCCCCTCCGACAACCGGTACGGGGCCTCGGCGCTCACCGGCGCCTCCGGGGCGTGGCCTAGAGTGCGATGCGCGGTATGTGCAGGTCTGTACGGGTCCATGGCGGAAGGGGATGAAGCGGTGCACGGTGAGTACAAGGCGCCCGGTGGGAAGCTGGTCGTCGTCGATCTGGAGGTCGGGGACGGGGTGCTCCGCGATGTGCGGGTCGCCGGGGACTTCTTTCTGGAGCCGGACGAGGCGATCCTCGCGATCAACGGCGCCTTGGAGGGGGCGCCTTCCTCCACGGACGCGACGGGGCTCGCGGCCCGGATCAGCGCGGCGCTGCCGGAGTCGACCGTGATGTTCGGGCTGACCGCGGAGGGGGTCGGCATCGCCGTGCGGCGGGCCCTCGCCCACGCGACCGAGTGGAGCGACTACGACTGGCAGCTGGTGCACGCGGGGCCGCAGCCGCCCGCCCTGCACATGGCGCTGGACGAGGTGATCACCGCCGAGGTCGCCGCCGGGCGGCGGGCGCCCACGCTGCGCGTCTGGGAGTGGGCCTCGCCCGCCGTGGTCATCGGCAGCTTCCAGTCGCTGCGGAACGAGGTGGACCCCGGCGGGGCGGCCCGGCACGGGATGACCGTGGTGCGCCGGATCTCCGGTGGCGGGGCCATGTTCGTGGAGCCGATGAGCACGATCACGTACTCCCTGTCCGTGCCGGAGTCCCTGGTGTCGGGGCTCTCCTTCGCCGACAGTTACGCCTATCTCGACGACTGGGTCCTGGGCGCGCTCGGCGACATGGGGATCAAGGCGTGGTACCAGCCGCTCAACGACATCGCCACCGAGGCCGGGAAGATCGCGGGGGCGGCGCAGAAGAGGGTGGTCGGCCCGGACGGCGGGCCCGGGGCCGTCCTGCACCACGTGACCATGTCGTACGACATCGACGCCGACAAGATGCTGGAAGTCCTGCGCATCGGCCGGGAGAAGATGTCCGACAAGGGGACGAAGAGCGCCAAGAAGCGCGTCGACCCGCTCCGCCGGCAGACCGGCCTCGCCCGGGAGCAGGTGATCGAGAACATGATCGCCTCCTTCCGCGACCGCTACGGGCTGACCACCGGAGAGGTCACCGAGGAGGAACTGGTCCGGGCGGAGGAGCTGGTACGGACGAAGTTCGCCACCGAGGAGTGGACCGCGCGGGTGCCGTGACGCCCGTGCGGCTCCGTAGGGTCGGGGCATGCGGGTGGATTCCCCGGTGATACCCGGGCTGCGGATGGAGTGCGCCGACGGGCGGCGGCTGGTGCTGGTCCAGGAGGCGGCCGGGCGGGGGCCCGTGCCGGTGCTCTTCGCCCGGCAGCGGGTGACCCACCGGGGGCTGCATTACGCGCGCACCGGCCGGTACGTGTCGCCGCTGGCGCCGCTGCGGGCCGGACAGGCCCGTGGATACGCCGAGTTCGGCGCGCCCGGCGGCGCGGCGTGGACGGAGCGGTGGGCGGCGCACGCGGAGGCGGAGCTGCGCGGGGCGGAGGCCGGACCGCTGCACGCGGGCGCGTGGCGGCTGGCGCCGGACGCCACCGGCTGGTTCGTCGACGGACACTGGGAGCATCTGCTGCCGCACGACCGGGACCGGGGACACCTCACCTGGTTCGGGTACGGGGACCCGGTCGGCGACGCCCGCGATCTGCTGCCGCTGCGGGCCCTGTCCCGGCCGGACGCGCCCCGGGTGAAGGCGTACCGCCGGCAGTACCGCGAGGGCGTGCTGCCGCCGGTGTTCGCCTGGTGGATCAGCGGCCTGAACGTCCCCGTCGTCCTGGACGGGCACGACCGACTGACGGCGGCACTCGCGGAGGCCGGCCGGCCCGAGGTGCTGATCCTGTCCCGGGCGGGCGACGCGAGGGCCCTGGCGCTGTACGCGGAGCGCCCGGTGAGGGCGTACGAGGAGCGGATGGCGGCGCTGGAGGACGGCCCCCTGCGGGTGGTCCAGGCATCCGCCGCGGCCGGCCGGCTAGCACGCGAGCTGGCCGCGGTCACCGACATCCCTGCCCCCAGCCGCGCCTGGCCCTTCCCGGGCGGTGTCCCGGCCTGGGAGGAGGCGGCAGCCGCGTACGTACCCGGCTGGCGGGCCGACGCGGACCGGTGACCTGGCCCGGGGCGGGCCAGCGCGCGAGCCGGCCTCGGTCGCCGACACCCCGGCCCGAAGCCGCGCCTGGCCCTTCCCCGGCGGCGTCCCGGCCTGGGAGGAGGCGGCAGCCGCGTACGTACCCGGCTGGCGGGCCGAGGCGGACCGGTGACCTGGCCCGGGGCGGCTCGTTGAGGCCAGGGAGACGGTGGGTCGGACGGGCGCGGAGGGCACCTTGGGACGGGCTGGAGCACTGGCGGCGGCGGTCCTGGGGGTGGTCCTGGCTGCGGCGGCGGCCTCGCCGCGCGAGGCGGCGGCGATCGTCGGGGGCCGGGAGGCGGGGCCGCGGGCGTACCCCTACGTGGCGGCGCTGGTCGACACCGAGCGGCGGCGGCAGTTCTGTGGCGGCGTCCTGATCGGCCCCCGGCATGTGCTGACGGCGGCGCACTGCCTGACCGGCTCGTACGCCGACACCGGCCGGGTCGCGGTGCTCCTGGGCGAGCACGACCTGCGGACGGCGACGGAGTCCCGGCACGCGCGCGTGGCCCGCCCCGCCCGTTTCCTGCTCCATCCCGGCTACGACCGCCGCACCCAGCACGACGACCTCGCGGTGATCGTCCTGACGAGCCCGGTCCGCCCGGACGCGGGCGTCCGTCCCGTGCCGCTTCCCGCGCCTGACGCATCGTTCACCCCCAGCCGACTGGAAGCCGTCGGCTGGGGCGCGACCGCTTTCGGTGAGGACCCCTCCCCCGTGCTGCGCACGGTCACCCTCGACACCCTGCCCAACAGCGCCTGCGCCCGGCGCGGCGTCGACGGCCTCACCCCGGCCCAGCTCTGCACCTGGACGCCCGGCCGCGACACCTGCGTCTACGACTCCGGCGGCCCGCTGGTCCACCGCACCCCCGAGGGCCGGCCCGTCCTGGCCGCGCTGGTCTCCTACGGCCGGGGCTGCGCCACGGACACCCCGGCGGTGAACACCAGGATCACGTCTCATCTGGCCTGGATCGCGCAGGTCACGGGCGTCCGCCCGCCCTCCTCCTGATCGGTTCCGGGCATACGGCGACGAGCCGTGCGCTCCGGTTTCCACCGGCCCGCACGGCTCGTCGTCGATCGTGTCCGAGGGGGGACTTGAACCCCCACGCCCGATAAAGGGCACTAGCACCTCAAGCTAGCGCGTCTGCCATTCCGCCACCCGGACAAGGTGTTGGCCGCCCGCTCGTTCCCTCGCGGCGACGAACATCAATCTACCAGGTGTCCGGGGTGCTTCTCGCACGTGTTTCCGGTGGTCAGGGGGTCGGGGCGGGTCAGGAGGGCTGGGCGGAGATGTTGACCATCCAGACGATGCCGAACTCGTCGGTGCACATACCGAAGACGTCGCCCCACATCTGCCTCTCCAGCGGGACGGAGACCGTGCCGCGCTCGGAGAGCGCGGTCCAGTAGCCGCGGAGTTCGGTCTCGTCGTCGCCGCTGAGGCTGATGCTGATGGTGGTGCCGGGGGTGTGGTCCATGCCGGGCGGGGTGTCCGCC
The DNA here is from genome assembly GCF_042754585.1 of Streptomyces sp. NPDC059201. Taxonomy (NCBI): domain Bacteria; kingdom Bacillati; phylum Actinomycetota; class Actinomycetes; order Kitasatosporales; family Streptomycetaceae; genus Streptomyces; species Streptomyces sp. NPDC059201. The sequence continues at coordinate 81,758 of NZ_JBHZBB010000011.1, read as the reverse complement.
GCCATCAGCGTGAAGCCGGCGGGGGTCTCCAGCATGCCGTGCATGACCTTGTCGGCGAAGCCGGGAGGCGCCTCCCCGAACTGGGCGTACGTGTTGACGGCGAGCTCGCCGCCGAAGACCTGCTGGTAGAAGTCGAGGGCCTGCTGCGCCGAGCCGGTGAAGCTGATGTAGGGGTTGAGGCGGGTGGCCACGGGTCACTCCTCTACGGGACGAAGGGGATGGAAGGGGATGAAGGGGATGAACGGGTCGTACGTGCGACCCGACCCTAGGCACGGTCCCCCGCCCCTGCGGCCGTGCCGCGCCGTGGGCGTCACCCCGTCGACCGCTTCCTCCCGGCACCGCCCGCCGAGCGGCCCGGTCAGGTGAGCGTGAGGCCGCCGTCGACGGGGACGATCGCGCCCGTCATGTACGAGCCGCCCGGCTCGGCGAGCGTGGTGATCCACCACGCCACCTCCTCGGGCGTCGCCACCCGTCCCGCCGGGATGCGCTGCGCGATCTGGTCGAGGAAGCCCTGGTACTGGGCGTCGGACATGCCGATGCGCTGCCCGATGCCGGTGTCCGTGACGCCCGGCGCCACCGACACCACGCGGATGCCGCGCGGCGCCAGTTCCACCGCCCACGCGCGCGTGAACTGGTTCAGGCCCGCCTTCGCCGCCATGTAGACCGCGTTGTCGGGGAAGCCCTGGGTGGTCAGCGAGGCGGCGGTGCTGACGTTGACGATGGTGCCGCGCGTCTCCTCCAGCGCGTCCAGCGCGGCCTGCGCGAGGAACGCGGGTGCCACCAGGTCCGTGGTGAACTGCCGCTCCACGGCCGTCCGGTCGAGCTTCGCCAGAGGGGCGAAGGAACCGGTCGCCGCGTTGTTCACGAGGACGTCCAGGCGGCCGAAGGCGCGCAGCGCCGCCTCGACCACCCGCTCGCCGGCGCCGGGGCCGGTCACGTCCGCCACCAGGGACCGGATGTTCTCGTGCCCGGCGGCGGTCTCCTCCAGCGTGGCCTCGGTACGGCCCACCACGAGGACCCGGTCGCCGCGCTCCGCGAACCGGAGGGCCGCCGCGCGGCCGATCCCCGTCCCACCACCCGTGATGATCACTGCCCGTGTCGTCATGGCGGCGACCGTACGGACCCGGGCTCGAGACGGGGTCGATCCTCAGCCGCGTGGCCGGTCGTCGCGGGTGATGACGCGCTCCGCGACGAGCAACGCCCCGTCCCGGCGCACCAGCCGGTCCCGCATCACGCAGGACAGCTCGATGCGCGGTGCCCCGCCGCGCGGGGTCGCGAGGATCTCCACGTACGACACGGCGTCGATCCCGTCGCCGGCTCCCTCGGCGGCCGGCCTGACCTCCGTCATCGTCACCCAGTGCCGGTGGACCTCGCCCGCGGCGGCCCGGCCCGCCACCGCCGCGCGGGCGCCCGCCTCGATGCCGTCCCGGCCGCGCACCGGCTCGGTCATGGACGGGGAGGCGAAGGTCGCGTCGTCGGTGAAGGTACGCGCCCAGGCCGCGGCGGCGCCGCCGTCGAGGAGCTGCATGTGCCCGGCGTAGAAGCGTTCGATCGCGACGGTGTCGATGTCCGCGGAGCCGTCAGTGTGTGGGCGGGGTGTGGTGGTCACGGTGCCTCCCGGTCAGGGTTCTCGTCGGTCGTCGTCGGGGGCCGAGTCTGGCCGACGGCCGGCCCGGCGGCGTCGAGTCCGGCTCGACGCCTCCGCTCCGGCCGGTCGTGTCGAGCGGTCTTCCAATGCCTCTTGAGCGGGGGCCGCGAGGCTGGGCGCCGTCGCTGAGGAGGTGACCGTGCGCATCATTGACCTGTCCTCGCCGGTGGACGCCGGCTCGTTCGAACCGGACCCCGTGGTCCACGAGGTGATGACCCCGCGCGAGGGCGCGCTGCACATGCGCGACGAGATGCGGGCCCACTTCGGCCTGGAGTTCGACCCGGACGACCTGCCGGACGGCGAATTCCTGTCGCTGGACCGTCTGAGCCTGACCACCCACACCGGCACCCACGTCGACGCGCCCTCGCACTACGGCTCCCGGACCACGTACGGCACCGGCGTGCCCCGGCACATCGACGCGATGCCGCTGGAGTGGTTCCTCGGCCCCGGGGTCGTCCTCGACGTGCGGGGCCGCGAGGCCGGTGTCGTCGACGCGGCGGACCTGCGCAAGGAGCTCGACCGGATCGGACACGACCTCGCCGAGGGCGACATCGTGCTGCTGCACACCGGCGCGGACGCCTGGGCGGGCACGGAGCGGTACTTCACCGACTTCGTGGGGCTCGACGCGGGCGCGATCGCCTTCCTGCTCGACGCGGGCGTGAAGGTGGTCGGCACCGACGCGTTCAGCCTGGACGCGCCGTTCGGCACCATCATCGACACGTACCGGCGCACCGGTGACAAGGCCGTGCTGTGGCCCGCCCACGTCGCCGGCCGGCACCGGGAGTACTGCCAGGTCGAGCGGCTGGCCGGGCTCGACCGGCTGCCCGCCCCGACCGGCTTCCGGATCTCCTGCTTCCCGGTGAAGGTGGCCGGCGCGGGCGCCGGCTGGGCCCGCGCCGTCGCGCTCGTCGACGACGCCCCCTGACCGGCCCGGGGCTCCCCTTGGGAACCCCCGCCGCCTCCCGCACCCTCCCGCACCCCCGCTCCAGCGGCCTGCCGACCGGCGCCGTGCACCGCAGTCGACCCGAGGAGAATCGCATGTACAGCACGGACCTCGCCGAGGTCTACGAGATGGTGTACCGCAGCCGCGGCAAGGACTGGGCCGACGAGGCCGAGGCCGTCGCGAAGCTGGCCCGCGGCCACGCCCCGGACGCCGACTCGCTGCTCGACGTGGCCTGCGGCACCGCCGCCCACCTGGGCCCCTTCAGCGAGCTCTTCACGACCGCGGAGGGGCTGGAGATCGCCGCCCCGATGCGGGACCTCGCGCTGCGCCGCAGGCCCGGACTGACCATCCACGAGGGGGACATGCGCTCCTTCGACCTGGGGCGCACGTACTCGGTCGTGACCTGCATGTTCTGCGCGATCGGCTATCTCGGCAGCGTCGAGGAGATGCGGGCGGCGGTCGCGTCGATGGGCCGTCATCTGGAGCCGGGCGGTGTGCTGGTCGTCGAACCCTGGTGGTTCCCCGAGCAGTTCTCCGAGGGCTTCGTCGCCGGTGACCTGGCGCGCGAGGGCGACCGGACGGTGGCGCGGATCTCGCACTCCACGCTCCAGGGCCGGGCGACCCGGATGGAGGTGCGGTTCCTCGTCGGCGAGCCCGACGGGATCCGCACGTTCACCGAGATCGACGTCCTGACCCTGTTCACGCGCGAGGAGTACGAGTCGGCCTTCCGCGACGCCGGCTGCTCCGTCGAGTACCGGCCGGGCGACCCGACCGGCCGCGGCCTGTTCGTCGGCGTCAAGGAGGGCGGGCGATGACCACGTACGTCTGGGACTACCTGCGGGAGTACGCGGCGGAGCGCGAGGAGATCCTCGACGCGGTCGACACCGTCTTCCAGTCCGGGCGGCTCGTCCTCGGCGCCTCCGTCGACGGCTTCGAGCGGGAGTTCGCGGCGCACCACGGCGTGGAGCACTGCGTGGGCGTGGACAACGGCACCAACGCCCTCGTCCTCGGTCTCCAGGCGCTCGGCGTGAAGCCCGGCGACGAGGTCGTCACGGTCGCCAACACGGCGGCGCCGACCGTGCTCGCCATCGACGCGGTCGGCGCCACGCCGGTCTTCGTGGACGTGCGCGAGGAGGACTACCTCATGCGCACCGACCAGCTCGCCGGGGTGATCACCGAGCGGACCTCGGCGATCGTCCCGGTCCACCTCTACGGGCAGTGCGTCGACATGGCGCCGGTCACCGAACTCGCCGCCCGGCACGGACTGAAGGTCCTGGAGGACTGCGCCCAGGCGCACGGCGCCCGGCACCACGGCCGGCTCGCGGGCACCATGGGCGACGCCGCCGCCTTCTCCTTCTACCCGACGAAGGTGCTGGGAGCGTACGGCGACGGCGGCGCCGTCCTGACCCGCGACGCGGACGTGGCGGCGGCCCTGCGCCGGCTGCGCTACTACGGCATGGAGGAGCGGTACTACGTTGTCGGCACCCCAGGACACAACAGCCGTCTCGACGAGGTCCAGGCGGAGATCCTCCGCCGCAAGCTCCGGCGCCTCGACGCCTACGTCGAGGGCCGCCGCGCCGTGGCGCGCCGCTACGAGGAGGGGCTGGCCGGCACCGGTCTGGTCCTCCCCTCGAACGCGGTGGGAAATGACCACGTCCACTATGTCCACGTGGTCCGCCACCCCGAGCGGGACCGGATCATCGAGCGGCTCAAGGACTACGACATCGAGCTGAACATCAGCTACCCGTGGCCCGTGCACCGCATGACCGGCTTCGCCCACCTCGGCTACGAGGAGGGCAGCCTGCCGGTGACCGAGCGGCTGGCGAAGGAGATCTTCTCGCTCCCGATGTACCCGTCGCTGCCGCCGCACACCCAGGAGAAGGTCGTCGGGGCGATCCGCGAGGTGGTCGCCGGCCTCTGAGCCGGCGCCCCTCCGGTCTCCCCAGCAGACCCGTGTACGCGCGCGTGTCCCGGTGGGCTCCCCGCCCACCGGGACACGCGCGCGTGCGGCCGCCGGGCTCAGCCGGCGTGGTAGAGGCTGTGCAGGCAGGCGATCAGGCTGCGGGCCTGCACGTTGACGTAGTGGCTGTGCCGCAGCAGGTCCGACAGCTGGTGCAGGGTCACCCACCGGTGGGCGGGCGAGACGGTGTCCAGGTCGTCCGGGGCCTCGACGACCAGGTAGCGGTTGAGCGCCCGGTGGAAGCGGCCGCCCTCCTCCGACAGGACCGTGTCGTAGCGCACCGCTCCGGGGGCCGCGTCCAGCACGGCGTCGAGGAACCGCGGCAGGGCGCCGTCCGGAAGGCCCGTATAGCTCTCCGGCACGCACTGCACGGTCGGCCCCAGCTCCACCACGTCCGTGAAGCCGGGCTCCACGCGCGCGTGGACGAGGACGTGCAGCACGCCGTCGATCCGCCGGACCAGGAACGCGATGACGCCCCGGCCGACCGGCTCGATCATCGGCTGGTTCCACTGCCGCACCTCGCGCCCGCCGGCCTCCACCCGGACCCCGATGACGTCGAAGAAGGCGCCGTCGTCGTGGCGTATCCGGTCCTTGTCGCGGGTCCAGCCGGTGAGCCGGTCCAGCGGGATCCGGCGGACCGCCAGGTCGTGGCCGGCCCGCCGGTCGGTGATCCAGCCGAGGAGCTCCTCCATGGTGTGGAGGCTGTCCCCGGCGGGGTCGCCGGAGCGCCGGAGCGCCCGCCGGAAGGGGTCGGGGTCGGGGTCGGAGTCGTCGTCCGCCTCGGGGCCGGTGAACGGCAGACAGGACAGGACGGTCCTGGCGTCCATGTTGACGGTGTCCTCGCGCCCGAGCAGCTCGTGGATCTGGCCGATCGTCAGCCAGCGGAAGCCGTCCCTGGCCTCGACCGGCTCCGGCAGCTCGACGACCATGTTGCGGTTGCGCTTGCGGTAGAACCACGAGCCCTGTTCCGACTGGCGCACGTCGGCGAGCACGCCCGGCCGCCGGTGCGCGTCGAGGAAGTGCTCCACGTACGGCACGGCCAGTCCCTGGTGCACGCGCGTGTAGTTGCTGCGGGTGGCCTGCACGGTCGGGGAGACCTGGAGCCCGTTGGCGTTGCCGGGTTCCACCTTGGCCTGCACGAGGGCGTGCAGCACCCCGTCGATCCGGCTGACCAGCAGGCCGAGGATGCCGATCTCGGGCTGGAGGATGATCGGCTGGGTCCACTGGGGCACGGCCGCGCCCGGGTGCTCCACCGCCAGTCCGTGCACGGTGAAGAAGCGGCCGGTGTGGTGCCCGAGGTCGCCGGTGGCCGGGTCGGTGACCCAGCCGTCCAGCTCGTCGAGCCCGACCCGCTCGATCCGGGTGTACGCCCTCCGGGCATGGCCGGCGAACCAGTCGGGGAAGTCCGCCAGGTCGCCGAGCGGACCGGTGCCGCGCAGCCGGGCGGAGGCGTCGATCCGCCGCGCGGCGTCCGCCCGGGACGCCCGGGACGCCCCCGCTCCGGTGCGCGGGGCGGGAAGGGGGGCGTTCATCGGGGCCTCCTCGGGCGGGTCCGTACGGTCTCCACGCGCGCGTGCGTCGGGTTCATCCGGTGCCTCCCGGCGGCTCGTCGTCCCCGGCGGCGTCCCCGGCGGCGTCCCACATCGCGCGCAGCGACGCGTCGAGGGGGATCAGCGGCCGCCAGCCGAGGAGGCCGGCGGCGAGCCCGATGTCGGCGCAGGTCCAGCTGCCGCCCTTGCTGGCGACGGCCGCCGGGCGGAGCCGTACGGCGGCGGGGTCGACGCCCGAGACCTTGACGAGGACGTCGACGAGGTCGGTCATGGGCACCGCCTCCCCCCGCCCGATGTTGACCACCCGGCTCCGGCCGGGGGTGGCCACCGCGGCGACCGCGGCCCGGGCGAGGTCCCGTACGTCGACGAAGTCGCGGCGGGCCTCGGCCACGTCGAGGGTGAGCGTCCCGCCGGGGGCGAGGGCGCGCAGCCGCTCGGCGACGACGCCGAGGAAGCTCGCGGTGGTGGTGTGCGGCCCGCAGACGTTGACGGCCCGCAGGACGAGCGCGTCGATCCGGCCGGCGCGCGACTCGGCGAGCAGGTGCTCGGAGCCGGCGCGTTTCGTGGCGCCGTACGGGGTCAGCGGGCCGGGGACGTGGTCCTCGGCGATGAGGACGCCGTCCTCGACGGGGCCGTACTCGTGGATCGAGCCGACCTGGACGACGCGCAGCAGCCGGCCGGTCGCGGCGCAGCCGGCGGCGAGCCGTTCCGGCAGGTCGACGTGGGCGCTTCGCATCTGTTCGGCGGTGGTGCCCCAGCCGCCGGTGGCGTTGACGACGGCCGTCGCCCGGTGCTCGTCGAGGAGTGCGGCGAGCCGGGCGGGCTCGGCGGTGGCGAGGTCGAGGGGGACGAAGGCGTGGGCGCGGGTGTGCGGGGCGGGGCGGCGGGCGACGGCGAGCACCCGGTGTCCGGTCCGGAGGAGTTCGGCGCAGACGGTGCGCCCGACGGATCCGGTGGCACCGAGCACGGCGACCGTGCGGGCGGGCCCGTCCTCGGGTTCGGTGTCCATGGGCGCGCTCAGCGCGGGCCGCCGGAGGCGGCGGACCAGAGCCGTTCCTCGACCGCCCGGGAGGTGGCGTAGTCGGGGAGGATGCCCTTGTCGCGGGCCTCGGCGAAGGAGAGGGCCTCCCGGTCGCGGTCCGACTGCACGACGTCGAGGCCGGTGGGGAGGGTGATGCCGAGGTCCTCGTCGAAGATGTCGAGGGCGAGTTCGTGCTCGGCGACGTAGGCGCTGGTGAGCATGTACGACATCACGGTGTCGTCCTCCAGCGCGACGAAGGCGTGGCCGACGCCGACGGGGAAGTACGAGGCGCGGAAGTGGCGCTGGTCCATCTCGACGGCGTCCCACCGGCCGAAGGTGGGCGAGCCGACCCGCAGGTCGACGACGATGTCGACGGCCCGGCCGCTCGCGCAGTACACGTACTTGGCGGTGCCGGGCGGGGTGACCGTGAAGTGGATGCCGCGGATGGTGCCGCGGCGGGAGACGCTGTGGTTGGTCTGGGCGACCGGGAAGCCGGGCCGGCCCAGGGCCTCGGCGAACGCCTCCTGCTGGAAGGGGGAGACGAAGAGGCCGCGCTGGTCGGCGAAACGGCGGGGGGTGAACTCGTACGCCCCCTCGACCTGGAGACTTCGTACCTGCATCGTTCGGTTCACCGTCCGGGAGGTGGTCGGATACGTCGGGGGCTGCGGGGTCGCCGCGGGGTGCGCGGCCCGGTCGGTCACCGGCGGCGGTGCTCGACGGCGAGGCGCTCCAGCGTGGGAACGACCTGCGCGGGTGCCGGGGCGGCGAGCGCCTCGCGCCGGAGCGCCATGGCGTTGCGCTTGAACTGCGGCTCCTCCAGGAGCCGGACGAGCAGTTCGCGCAGGCCCTTGGCGCTGAGCTTGCCGGGCACGTAGAGGCCGGTGCCGTGGGCGTCGAGGTGGCGGGCCTTGTTGATGGTGTCCCAGACGCCGTCGACGACGATGAGCTGCGGGACGCCGTGGATCATCGCGGTGCCGAAGCTGCCGGCGCCGCCGTGGTGGATGACCGCGTCGCAGCTCGGCAGGAGGGCGTCGAGCGGCACGAAGTCGACGGCCCGGACGTTGTCCGGGATCGTGTCGAGGTCCTTGAGCTGGTTCTCGTTGAGGGTGGCGACGACCTCGACGTCGTCGAGTCCGGCGACGGCCTCCAGGAGGTCGCCGATGGAGGCGCGGTCGGAGCCGAGGACCTCGCGGTGGGCGACGCCGAGGGTGAGGCAGACGCGGCGGCCGCGCGTCGGGGGCTCCTGGAGCCACTGGGGCACCGTGGACTGGCCGTTGTAGGGCACGTACCGCATGGGCACGTAGTCGAGGTCGACGGGGAAGCGCATCGACTGGGGCATGGGGCAGACGGTGAAGTCGCCGGTGACGGCGGCCTCCTCGAAGGCGGCGCCGTGCCGCTCCAGGCTCCAGGTGAGCCATTCGCGGATCGGGTCGTCGCGCAGCTCCGGGGGCCGGGAGGCGAGCTGCTCCAGGAAGGTCTGGCGCATGTTGCCGGCCAGGTCGAGGCCGAAGAGGACGCGGCCGTGGGCGGTGCCGGTGGCGATGGCGGCGACGGCGCCCGCGAAGGTCATGGTGTCCCAGAGGACGAGGTCGGGCTTCCAGGAGCGGCAGTGCTCGACCAGTTCGTCGACCATCCGGTCGGAGCAGCAGTTCTGGAAGACCACGGAGGTCATGGCGGTGAAGACGCCCAGCGTGTGGTCCCAGGTGAGGCGTTCGGGGCGGGTCTCGCTCATGTCGAGGCCGACCTCCGACTGGCTCTCCAGCTGGTCGACGTCCTGCCCGATGTTCTCCTGGGTCTCCTGCATCTGCTCGTCGAGGTGGAGCTCCTCGCCGACGCCGACGGCGGTCAGCCCGGTCTTGGTGATCTCCTCGGCGAGATCGGGATGGCTCGCGATCCGGACGTCGTGTCCCGCGGCCCGCAGGGCCCAGGCCAGCGACACCTGCGCGTGCATGTGCGACTTGGCGGCGAAGGTGGTGAAGAGTACCCGCATCCCTACCCCTGTTCCGGCGAATGTTCCGGCGATGACCTGTCTGTGTCCAACGTCCGCACCACCCTCGGGCCGCTGCCTCGTGCGGCGGTCGAGAGTCGTTGCAGGGGCGCTCGACCGGGGGCCCGCGAAGCGTTCCGGTCCCTACCTGGCGCCCGGAGAACAGCAGGTCATGTACTACCGTGGAATCCGGTCGGCGAGCTCCGGCCACGAGCGGAGTGCCGGTTCCGGTCCCGCGCCGGAATCACGTCGGACATGCAGCAGGGAGACCATGTCAGCCACACGATTGCTGGTCCTCGGGGTCGTGCGGATGCACGGCAAGGCACACGGCTATCTGGTCCGTTCCGAGCTGCTCTCCTGGGGCGCGGACGAGTGGGCCCACATCAAGTTCGGCTCGATCTACCACGCGTTGCGCCAGCTGGCCAAGGAAGGGCTGCTGACCTTCACGGACATCGCCGACTGGCCGGGCCGGGTGGACTACGAGATCGCGCCGGCGGGCGAGGAGGAGTTCCTCCGGCTGCTGCGTGACGCGCTGCGGCAGGGGAACAACCGCCCGGACATGCTGGGGGCGGCGATCGTGCTGCTGCCCTCGCTGCGCCGCGAGGAGGCGGTCGCCCTGCTGAGAGAGCGGATCGCGTCGCTCTCTGCGGAGCAGGGCGGGGTGGCCGACCGGGTGGACGAGACGGCGAGCGAGCAGCCGGACCGGGCGCATGTGCGGGAGCTGCTGGGGCTCTGGGAGCACAGCGCCGCGAGCCAGGCGGCGTGGGCGCAGGGTCTGATCGACCGTCTGGAGGCGGGCGCGTACGTGATGTACGGGGAGAATCCGGCCTCCTGAGGTGCCGGGGGCGACCCCGCCGGTGGAGTGACCGGGCGCCAGGTGGTACTCAAGTTTGTGCACCCTCGGTGCCGGACCCAGGAGGACATCACCGTGCCGATCATGCTGAGCCCGCAGGACGTGGACGAGGTCTTCGACGACGAGAGCTTCCTGGAGGAACGCTTCGCCGACGTCCAGCGGCTGCTCCTCGGGGCCCGCCGCGCGCCCGGCCCCGACACCCGGGTCGACGTGCCCGGCGGCCGCCTGCGGCTCACCGTCCGGCCCGGCTCCCCCGGCCCGCTCGGCCGCTGCTCCACCGTCCGGATCGACCCCTCGCCGCCCGCGCCCGCGACCTCCGCCGGCGGGCGCGTCGAACTCGTCCTCGCCGACGACGGCTCGCTCCTCGGCCTCGCCGACGCCGGGGCCCTCGACGACTGGCGCGCCGCCGTGCCCTCGGGCCTCGCCGCCCGCTACCTCGCGCCCCCCGGCCCGCGCGCCCTCGGCCTCTTCGGCGCCGGGGAGCAGGCGTGGGCCTGTCTGCTCGTGCTGCGCCGCGCCCTGCCCTCGCTCGCCGTCGTGCGCGTCGTCGGCCGCGACCGGGCCGGGGCCCGGGACTTCGCGGTCGCCGCCGGGCGGCACACCGGGCTCACGGTCCTCGCCACCGACGACCCACACGCCGGGGCGCGGTACGCGGACGTCGTCGTCGCCACGGGCGGGCATCCGCCGGTCCGCGCCGACTGGCTCACCGCCGGCGCGCTCCTCATCGACCAGACCGACACCACCCGCCCGGCCCGTCCGGCGCGTCCGCCGCGGGCCGCCCGCCCGGCCGTCCGCACCGTCCGCCTGGCCCCGGCCGACCGGACCGGCTCCGCCCCCGCGGCCGGGGGGCCGGGGTGCCTGGCCCTCGGCGAGATCGTCGCCGGGCGGGCGCTGCCCCGCCGCGCGGGCGCGGACGTCGTCCACTACCGCTCCGACGACCTGGCGGGCTGGGACAGCATGGCCGCCACGGCGGGGCTGCACCAGGCGTGGCGCCGCGACCTCGGGACCGCCCTCCCCGCGGGCCGTACCGGGCGCTGACGCAAGGGCGGCATCCAGCCGTCTTCTAGGTCTCCGCTAGGGCTCCGCGAGCCGCGTCGCGGAGGGTGGCAGCTCCGTCCCCGGCACAGTCGCCGCCGGACTCCCGGACGATGAGGAGAGCGCTGCCATGTCAGCTGAGCAGCCCGGCCCCACCACGAGCGGCCCGGCCACGTTCGTCAACAGCTTCACCCTCCGCACCACCCCCGAGGAGTTCGAGGAGGTCTTCGCCCGCACCGCCCGGTTCCTGGAGGAGCGGCCCGGCTTCCTCGGCTACACCCTCGTCCGTCACGTGGACGAGCCCGACCGGTACGTCAACATCGCCCGCTGGGCCGACCCGGCCGCCTTCCGCGCCGCCGTCACCGACGCCGGGTTCGCCCCGCACGCCCAGGCCCTGCGGGCGATCAGCACCAGCAGCTCGAACCTCTACGTCGAGCGGCGCAGCGTCACGGCGGAGACCCGATGACGCGGCGGGTCGTCATCACCGGCATCGGCGTGATCGCCCCCGGCGGCATCGGGACCAAGCAGTTCTGGGACACCGTCACCGCCGGCCGGACCGCCACCCGGACCATCAGCCTCTTCGACCCGGCGCCCTTCCGGTCCCGGATCGCGGCCGAGTGCGACTTCGACCCGGTCGAGCACGGTCTCGTCGGCGAGTCCGTCGAACAGCTCGACCGCGCCGCCCTGTTCGCCCTCGCCGCGCTGCGGGAGGCGGTCGCCGACAGCGGTCTCGCCACCGACCCCGACCAGGCCCACCGCACCGGCGTCAGCCTCGGCAGCGCCGTCGGCTGCACCCAGATGCTGGAGCGGGAGTACCTCGCGCTCAGCGGCGGCGGCCAGGAGTGGCTGGTCGACCACACCGCCGCGGGCAGCCGCCTCTACGACCAGTTCGTGCCGAGCTCGATGGCGGCCGAACTCGCCTGGGCCGCGGGCGCCGAGGGCCCCTGCACCGTCGTGTCGGCCGGCTGCACCTCCGGCCTCGACTCGGTCGGGCACGCCGCCGCCCTCATCCGCGAGGGCGCCGCCGATGTGATGATCACCGGAGCGACCGACGCGCCGATCTCCCCGATCACCGTCGCCTGCTTCGACGCCATCCGCGCCACTTCGCCCCGCAACGACGATCCGGCGACCGCGCTCCGCCCCTTCGACCGGTCCCGCAACGGCTTCGTCCTCGGCGAGGGCGCCGCCGTCCTCGTCCTGGAGGAGCTGACCGCCGCCCGCCGCCGAGGCGCCCGCGTCTACGCCGAGATCGCCGGCTACGCCTCCCACGGCAACGCCTTCCACATGACCGGACTCCGCCCCGACGGACGGGAACTGGCCGCCGCCGTCACCGACGCGCTCGCCGAGGCCCGGCTCCCCGCCGAGGCCCTCGGGTACGTCAACGCCCACGGCACCGCCACCCGGCAGAACGACGTGCACGAGACCGCCGCCCTCAAGCGCGCCCTCGGCAGCCACGCCGCCCGCGTCCCGGTCAGCTCCATCAAGTCGATGATCGGGCACTCGCTGGGCGCCATCGGCTCCATCGAGATCGCCGCCACCGCCCTCGCCCTCACCCACGGCGTCATCCCGCCCACCGCCAACCTCCACGACCCCGACCCCGAACTCGACCTGGACTACGTGCCGTTGCACGCCCGGGAGACCCGTATGGACACCGCCCTCACGGTCGGCAGCGGCTTCGGCGGCTTCCAGAGCGCCATGGTCCTGCGCCTCCCCGAGGGGAGCGCCGCATGAGCGTCGTCGTCACCGGCATGGGCGTCGTCGCCCCCACCGGCCTCGGACTCGACCGCTACTGGGCGGCCACCCTGCGCGGCGAGTCCGGCATCCGCCGCATCCGCGCCTTCGACCCCGACCGCTACCCCACCCGGCAGGCCGGCGAGGTCACCGGCTTCGAGCCGGCCGAGCACCTGCCCAGCCGACTCGTCCCGCAGACCGACCGCATGACCCAGTTCGCCCTCGCCGCCGCCGACTGGGCCATCGCCGACGCCGCCGTCGACCTCGACGCCATCCCCCCGCTGGAGCGCGGCGTCGTCACCGCCAGCGCCTCCGGCGGCTTCGGCTTCGGGCAGCGCGAACTCCAGCACCTGTGGGGGGAGTCGCCGAAGAAGGTCAGCGCCTACATGTCCTTCGCCTGGTTCTACGCCGTCAACACCGGCCAGATCTCCATCCGGCACGGACTCAGCGGCCCCACCGGCGTCCACGTCGGCGAACAGGCCGGCGGCCTCGACGTGATCGCCCACGCCCGCCGCCAGATCCGCTCCGGCACCCGCCTGATGCTCGCCGGCGGCACGGACTCCTCGCTCTGCCCGTACGGGATGGCCGCCCAGCTCGCCGGAGGACGGCTCAGCACCGGCGCGTACCGCCCCTTCGACGGGCGCGCCACCGGGCACCTCCCCGGCGAGGGCGGCGCGATGCTCGTCCTGGAGAGCGCCGCGCACGCGCGGGACCGCGGCCGCGACCCGTACGGCGAGATCGCCGGCTTTGGCTCCACCTTCGACCCGCGCCCCGGCTCCGGCCGCCCGCCGACCCTGCGGCGCGCCGTCGAACAGGCCCTCGCCGACGCCGGTACGGACCCCGGGGAGATCGCCCTCGTCCTCGCCGACGGCGCCGGCCGGCCCGGTGCGGACGCCGCAGAGGCCGCCGTGCTCACCGAGGTCTTCGGCCCGCGCGGCGTGCCCGTCACCGTGCCCAAGTCGGCCACCGGCCGCCTCTACTCCGGCGCCGGGCCGCTCGACGTCGTCACCGCCCTGCTCGCGCTGCGCGACGGAGTCGCCCCGCCCACCGTCGGCGTCGACCGGGTGCCCGAGGCGTACGGCCTCGACCTGGTCACGGACCGGCCGCGCCCGGTCACGGGCACCGCCGCGCTGATCCTCGCGCGCGGCCACCACGGCTTCAACAGCGCCCTCGTGGTGCGCTCCGCGGACCGCACCGTCGCCGCCGGAGCCGCCGCGTGAACTCCGGAGAGCTGTACGTCCAGGGCACCGGCACCTGGCTGCCGCCCGCCGAGCGGATCGCCGACGCCGTCGCCGACGGGCGCTGCGACCCGGCCGTCGCCCGCGCCACCCGGATGGAGTCGGTCACCGTCTCCGCGGGCGACGCCGGTCCCGAGATGGCCGCGCGGGCCGCGCGCACCGCCCTCGCCCGGGCCGGGGCAGGGCCCGCCGACATCGACCTGGTGCTGCACGCCGGCTTCTACCACCAGGGCTTCGACATCTGGGCGCCCGCCTCGTACGTCCAGCACCGGTCGGTCGGGAACCACTGCCCGGCGATGGAGATCGGCCAGGTCTCCAACGGCGGGATGGCCGCCCTCGACCTCGCCTGGGCCTACCTCGCCGCCGACCCGAGCCGGTCCGGCGCCCTGCTCACCACCGGCGACCGCTTCTGCCCGCCGGGCTTCGACCGCTGGCGCAGCGACCCGGGCACGGTGTACGCCGACGGGGGCACCGCCCTGGTCGTCTCCCGGCACTCCGGCTTCGCCCGGGTCCGCTCCGTCGCCACCGTCTCCGCCCCCGACCTGGAGGGCATGCACCGCGGCGACGACCCCTTCGCCGCCGCCCCGCTCGGCCACCGGCCGGTCGTGGACCTGGAGGCGCACAAGCGGGACTTCCTCGCCCGGTACGGCACCTCGCCGGCCGTCGCCCGGGTCTCGGCGGGCCAGGAGACGGTGGTCAAGCAGGCGCTCGCCGAGGCGGGGCTCGGGCTCGCCGACATCGACCGCTTCGTCCTGCCCCACCTCGGCCACCGCAGGCTGCACGTCGCCTACCTCGCCAAGTTCGGCATCGACCCCGACCGCACCACCTGGTCGTGGAGCCGCACCGTCGGCCACCTCGGCGCGGGCGACCCCTTCGCCGGGCTCGACCACCTCGCCTCCGGAGGCACCCTCCGGCCCGGCGACACCTGCCTCCTCTTCGGCGTCGGCGCCGGGTTCAGCTGGTCGTGCGCCGTCGTCGAGATCCTCGCCCGTCCCACCTGGAGGGACCGATGACCGACCGCGCGGCGCAGCCCGCCGGACCGCCGGACGACCGCCCCGTCGCCCTGCTGCTGCCCGGCCAGGGCTCTCAGCACGTCCGCATGGCCGCCGGGCTCCACGGCGCCGAACCCGCCTTCACCGAGGCCATGGACGAGGCGCTCGCCGCGCTCGCCGCCCCCGGCCCGCTCGGCCGCCGGACGACCGGGCTGCGCGAGGACTGGCTCGGCAACCGCGACCCCGCGGTCGCCGACCACGTCACCCGCTCCCAGCCGCTGCTCTTCGCCGTCGACTACGCCCTCGGCCGGCTGGTCCTCGACTGGGGCGTCCGCCCCGTCGCGCTGCTCGGCCACAGCATCGGCGAGGTGGCCGCCGCCGTCCTCGCCGGGGTCTTCACCCTGCGGGACGCCGCCGCGCTCGTCCACGACCGGGTCGCCCGGCTCGCGGACGCCCCGCCCGGCGGCATGGTCGCGGTCGCCGCCTCCCCGGAGGAGCTGGCCCCGCTGCTCGGCGGCGGGGTCGTCGTCGCGGCCGTCAACGCCGTACGCCAGACCGTCCTCGCCGGACTCGCCGGACCGCTGCGCGCCACCACCGGGGAACTGCGGGCCGCGGGCTTCGTGGTGCGGCCGGTGGCCGCCTCCACCGCCTTCCACAGCCCGGCGCTCGCCCCGGCCATGGAGGGCGCCGAGGACCGGATCGCCACCCTGCCGGTCGGCGAGCCCGCCATCCCGGTCATGTCCGGCTACACCGCCCGCTATCTGACCGCCGCCGAGGCCAAGGAGCCCGGCTTCTGGTCCCGGCAGCCGCTCGACCCGGTCCTCTTCTGGCCCGCCCTGGACGCCCTCCTCGACGGCCGGGACCTCGTCCTGGTCGAGGCGGGACCCGGCCAGGGCCTCTCCCAACTGGCCCGGCGGCACCCTGCCGTGCGCTCCGGCCGGTCCGCGGCCGTCCCTCTGCTGCCGCCGGTGCCCGGCCCGCCCGAGGCCGACCTCGCCGCCGTGCGCACGGCGGCCGAACGGCTCCGGCCCGTGCGGACGGGCGGGCCCGGCGGGGTGTAGCCCGCGTCGAGTGCCCCTGGAGGCGGCGCGGTTAGCGTCGGCAGCGACCTTCGCGCCATCTCACCGCATAAGCGTCAATCCATGTCATTCCCGCCCATCCACGGACCCGAGGGTCCCTTCCCAGGACGGTGTCATGCTGACCGAGCAGACCAACAGCGAGCTGGGCCGCCACCTGCTGACCATCCGTGGCGTCCAGTTCATCTTCGGCGCCCAGGGCGACCCCTTCGCCCTCATCCTCCGCGCCGGCGACGACGACCCGCTCAGCCACGGCGAGCGCGCCCGCGAGCAGGGCCTGCACGAGAGCGCGGCGGGCGCGTGGGTCACCGCGAGCCACGCGCTCGGGGCGCGGATCCTCGGCGACCCCCGCTTCTCCGCGCGCCACGCGGAGGAGGGCCCGCAGCACCACCCGGGCGTCGACGTCTGGGAGGACCCGCTGCTCTGCCACGTCGTCCCCGTGGACGACGCCCGCCTCAACCTCGAACCCGCCTCCTACGAGCGGCTCGCGGGGATCGCCGCCCCGCTGCTGGGCGCGGAGGCGCTGGCCGGCCGGACCGCCGACGTGGAGCGCGCCTACCGGGAGGCGGTCGCGAGCGCCGGTGCCCGCTTCGACCTGTACCGGGACGTCGCCGTGCCCGCCGCGCTCACCGTGGTCGCCGAGCTGCTCGGCCTGCCGGCCGGCGGCCGGGACCGGCTCGCCGCGCTGCACGCGGGGCTGGCCACCGCCTTCGACGCGGGCCACTGCCCGCAGCAACTGCCCGCCGCCCGCGCCTTCCTGGAGGCCGAGACGGAGCTCGCGGACGAGCTGGCCTCGCTGGTCGCCTCCGGGCGGGCCACCGGTCTCGCCGGGCTGTCCGGGGCGGACCCGGAGGACGCCGTCGCGATCGGTGTGCTCGCCGTCGTCGTCGGCGTCGAGATCACCGCGACCGCCGTGTGCAACGCGGTGGAGACCCTCCTCGCCCACCCCGGGCAGTGGGAGCGCCTGACCCGCGACCCGTCCCTCGCGGCCGGGGCCGTACGGGAGGCGCTGCGGCTCGCGCCGCCGCTCCGCTTCGAGAGCCGGATCGCCCGCGAGGCCGTGGAGCTGGACGGGAAGACGGTCGAGGAGGGCCGGCGGATCGTCGTCCTCGTCGACGCGGCCAACCGCGACCCGGAGGTCTTCCCGGAGCCCGGCGCCTTCGACCCGGAGCGTCCCGGGGACCTCTCGCTGACCCGTACCGGCGGTCCGGCCGACGCCGTCACCGCCGCGCTGGTGCGGATCCAGACCGAGGCGGCCGTCCGGGTCCTCGCCGAGCAGCGGCCCGCCCTGCGGATCGGGGCCGAGGTGCTGCGCCGGGCCCGCTCCGCCGTCCTGCGCGGCGTGCTGCGCTTCCCGGTCGCGTGAACCGCGTGAACCGCATGAACGACAGGAGCCGCGCGAGCCGCCCGGCCCGTATCGGGCGCGTGTCCCGCTCGGTCCACCCGCCGGCCATCACGGAAGGAGGCGCCCGGTGCGCGTACTGCTGACCGCGTTCGCCCAGGACGCCCACCTCAACGGCATCGTGCCGCTGGCCTGGGCGCTGCGCACCGCAGGACACGAGGTGCGGATCGCCAGCCAGCCCGGTGCGGTCGAGTCCATCACCCGGGCCGGGCTGACCGCCGTGCCGGTGGGCGACGACCACCGCATGGACGACGTCATCCGCACCGTCGGGCACGGGATGCTCCTGCACCACCTGGACCGCGACTACCTGGAGAACCGGCCCGAGCGGCTGAGCACCGACTATCTGCGGGCCTCCAACGCGATCCTGACGTCGACCTTCTATCCGCAGATCAACAACGAGTCGATGATCGACGGGCTGGTGGAGTTCGCCCGGTTCTGGCGGCCCGACCTGGTCCTCTGGGAGCCGTTCACCTTCGCCGGGGCCGTCGCGGCGAAGGCGACGGGGGCGGCGCACGCCCGGCTGCTGGCCTTCCCCGACCTGTTCGGCCGCACCCACCTGGAGCTGCGCCGCCGTCAGGCGGAGCTGCCGCGGGAGCTGCGCGACGACCCGATGGAGGAGTGGCTCGCGTACACCCTCGACCGGCACGGGGCCGCCTTCGACCCCGAGGTCGTCACGGGGCAGTGGTCCGTCGACCAGATGCCCGCGGGGGTACGGATGGAGCTGGGCCTGCCCCGGCTGCCGATGCGGTACGTCCCGTACAACGGCCCCGGTCCGGCCGTCGTCCCGGACTGGCTGCGCGAGCCGCCGGAGCGGCGCCGGGTCTGCCTCACCCTGGGGCTGACGATCCGGGACACCGAGTTCCCGAACGCCATCGACCTCGACGAGGTGCTGGCCTCGGTCGGCGACCTGGACGTGGAGGTCGTCGCCACGCTGAGCGAGACGGAGCTGGCCGGGGTCTCCAAGGTCCCGGACAACATCAGGGTCGTCGACCACGTCGCCATGCTGGCGCTGCTGCCGACCTGTTCGGCGATCGTCCACCACGGCGGCGCGGGCACCTGGGCGACGGCCGCCGCCTACGGGGTGCCGCAGGTGGCGCTGGGCTGGATGTGGGACGCCATCTACCGGGCGCAGCGCCTGGAGGACCTGGGCGCCGGGCTGCACCTGCACTCGGAGGGGCTGACCGTGGACGTGCTCCGCGACAAGCTCGTCCGGGTGCTGGACGATCCGTCCTTCCGGGACGGGGCGCGGCGGCTGCGGCGGTCGATGCTGATGGCGCCGGCCCCGAACGAAGTGGTGCCGATGATCGAGCGGCTGACAGCGCGGCACCGTCCGGCGACCGCCGGGCGCTGACGGACCACACGGTGGTGCGGGCGGGGGCGGACGGAGCTCCCGCCCGCCCCCGTACGACAGGAGGGAAACGGGCGTGAACATCCTGGTGACCGGCGCGGCCGGCTTCATCGGCTCGCACTTCGCGCGCATGCTGCTGGACGACGGCGGTCCGGGGGGCGGGGGCGGCCGGGTGACCGCGCTGGACCTGCTGACGTACGCGGGCACCCTGAACAACCTGCCGATCGGGCACCCGCGGCTGGACTTCGTCCGGGGCGACATCTGCGACGCCGCGCTGCTGGACAAGGTCGTGCCGGGGCACGACGCCGTGGTGCACTTCGCCGCGGAGTCGCACGTGGACCGGTCGGTGGAGGGCGCGGAGGCGTTCGTCCGCACCAATGTGCTGGGCACCCAGGCGCTGCTGGACGCGGCGCTGCGGCACGGCGTCGGGGTCTTCGTCCAGGTCTCGACGGACGAGGTGTACGGGTCGATCGCCGAGGGGCGGTGGACGGAGGAGGAGCCGCTGCTGCCCAATTCGCCGTACGCGGCGTCGAAGGCGTCGGCGGACCTCTTCGCGCGCGCGTACGCGCGTACGCACGGGCTGGACGTGCGGATCACGCGGTGCGCCAACAACTACGGCCCCGGGCAGCATCCGGAGAAGCTGATACCGCGCTTCACCACCCGGCTCCTGGACGGGCTGCCGGTGCCGCTGTACGGGGACGGGTCGAACCTCAGGGAGTGGCTGCACGTCGACGACCACTGCCGGGCGGTGCGGCTGGTGCTGGAGCGGGGCAGGGCCGGGGAGGTCTACAACGTGGGCGGCGGCACCACGCTGAGCAACCGCGAGATGACGGGCCGGCTGCTCGACCTGTGCGGGCGGGGCTGGGACCTGGTGGAGCGGGTCGAGGACCGCAAGGGGCACGACTTCCGGTACGCGGTGGACGACGCCAAGATCCGGCGCGAGCTGGGGTACGAGCCCCGCAGGTCGCTGGAGGCCGAACTGGCCGCGACGGTGGCCTGGTACGCCGCGCACCGCGATCACTGGGAGGCCGGCGGAGCGCTTCCGCCCCGGCCTTGCTAAAACTTGAATATCCGGAGCGGCCTCCCCTATGCTCGCCGGGTACCCAAATTTGAGCACCCGAAGGCAAGTGCCTGGAAATGAAGGGGTGGGCATGGCTGACGCCGATCTGGCGATCCAGACCGAGGCTCTGAAGAAGAAATACGGCGACAAGGAGGCCCTCTCCGGGTTCGACTTAGAGGTACCGAGGGGTGTGGTCTACGGCCTGCTCGGCCCCAACGGCGCCGGCAAGACCACCGCGGTCCGCGTACTGTCCACCCTGCTGAAGGCCGACGGCGGCACTGCCCGCGTCGCCGGTTACGACGTCGCCACCCAGGCCGCCCAGGTCCGGCAGCGGATCGGCCTCCTCGGCCAGCACGCCGCCGTCGACGAAGACCTGAGCGGCCGTCAGAACCTGGTGATGTTCGGCCGCCTGTACCACATCGGCAAGCGCAACGCCCAGCTGCGCGCCGACGAGCTCCTGGAGCGCTTCGGCCTCACCGAGGCCGGGAACAAGCCGGCCAAGCAGTACTCCGGAGGCATGCGGCGCCGCCTCGACCTCGCCGCCAGCCTCATCCTCGCCCCCGGCGTCCTCTTCCTCGACGAGCCCACCACCGGACTCGACCCCCGGGGGCGCAACGACGTCTGGGAGTCCGTCCGCGGCCTCGTCGCCGACGGGCGCACCGTCCTGCTCACCACGCAGTACCTCGAAGAGGCCGACCAGCTGGCCGACATGATCTCGCTGATCGACGGCGGCCGGGTCGTCCAGACCGGCACCCCCGACCAGCTCAAGAACATGCTCGGCGGCGACCGGATCGAGGTCGTGCTCCGCAGGCCGCACGACCTCGACTCCGCGGGACGGATCATCGGCTCGCTCCTCGGCGCCGCCCCCGACGTGGACGCGGACAACCGCCGCGTCGGCGCCGTCGTCAAGGACCGGGTCGCCGCCCTCACCGCGGTCGCCCGCGCCCTCGACGAGAACGGCATCGAGGCGGAGGACATCGCCCTGCGCCGGCCGACCCTCGACGAGGTCTTCCTCAGCCTGACCGGCAACGGAGCCGCCGTCCACGCCGAGCAGCGCGACAAGGAGGTCATCCCCTCATGACCGCGATCATCGCCCCCGAGGTGCCGACCAACCCGCTCGCCAAGCTGGGCTGGATCCTCGCCGACTCCTGGACGCTCACCCTCCGCGGGCTCTCCCACTGGGCCCGCAACCCCACGCAGATCCTCGCCGGACTCGCCTTCCCGATCCTGATGACGCTGCTCTTCGGCGGCATCTTCGGCAGCGGGATGCAGGTCGAGGGCGGCGGGGACTACATGGAGTACCTGATGCCCGGCATGTTCGTCATGTCGATGGCCTTCGGCATCGGCGAGACCATGGCCGGCGTCACCGCCGACGCCTCCAAGGGCGTCACGGACCGCTTCCGCTCCATGCCCATGTCCGCCGGATCGGTCGTCCTCGGCCAGTCCATCGTGAACATGCTCTACAGCACCGTCGTCCTCGTCATCCTCATGGGATGCGGCGTCATCGCCGGCTGGAGCTGGCACGACGGCTTCGCCCCGGCGCTCGGCGGCTTCGCCCTGCTCCTGCTGCTCCGGTTCGCGCTGCTCTGGGTCGGCATCTACCTCGGCCTCGTCATCAGCTCCCCGGAGGCGGCGTCCGCCGTCTACACGCTGCTGTTCCCGCTCGGCATCGTCGCCAACACCTTCGCCTCCCCGGAGATGATGCCGGGCTGGCTCGGCACGATCGCCGAGTGGAACCCGCTCTCCTCCACCGCCCACGCCACCCGTGAGCTCTTCGGGAACCCCGGCGTCGGGGGCACCTCCTGGATCGCCGAGAACGCGATGCTCATGTCGTTCGTCTGGCCGCTCCTGATCTTCCTGGTGTTCTTCCCGCTCGCCGTCCGCAAGTACCGCGCCCTGAGCCGGTAGCGGACCCCGACCGGGTGCGGGCCGTCATCCCCCGAACCGGCCCGCACCCACCCCCGCCTCCCGGGCCCCCGACACGGGGCCCGGGAGGACCATCCCGTCGAGCGGGCGCCGAGGGCCCCGCGAGGCGGAGTCGACCGGCCCAGGACCGACCCGACCTAGCGTGCGGACATGACTCTCTTCGACATCCCCCTCGCCGGACTCGACGGAACCCCCGGCCTCCTCGCCCGCCACCGGGGCCACCCCCTGCTCGTCGTCAACGTCGCCTCGGGCTGCGACCTCGCCGCCGGCCAGTACCCCGCCCTGGAGGCGCTCGCGCACGAACACCGGGCGGACGGCCTGGTCGTCGTCGGCGTGCCCTGCAACCAGTTCGGCGGGCAGGAGCCGGGCACCGCCGAGGAGATCGCCGCCCAGTGCTCCGTACGCCGCGTCACCTTCCCCCACACGGAGAAGACCGAGGTCAACGGCGCCGGCCGGCACCCGCTCTACACGGCCCTCACCCCGCTCGCCGACGCGGAGGGCCACACCGGCGACGTGCGCTGGAACTTCGAGAAGTTCCTCGTCTCCGCCGCCGGCCACCCCGTGGGCCGCTTCGCGCCCACGGTCGGCCCCCAGGACCCCGGCCTGCTCCAGGCCGTCCGCGCGCAGCTGCGGTGAGTCCGGGGGGCCCACGACACCACGTCTTACGACACACGTCATACGACGCAGAGAGGACCATTCGTGAACCAGACGCCGCCCACCGCACCGGACGAGGGCATCCAGGTCGTCGGTGCCCGGGAGAACAACCTCAAGAACGTCTCGCTCGTCATCCCCAAGAACCGGATCACGGTCTTCGTCGGCGTCTCCGGATCCGGTAAGTCCTCCCTGGTCTTCGACACCGTCGCCGTGGAGGCCCAGCGGCAGCTCAACGCCACCTTCCCCTGGAACATCCGGCACGACCTGCCCAAGTTCGAGCGCCCGCACATCGACGCCGTCACGAAGATCACCACCCCGGTCGTCGTCGACCAGCGCCCCCTCGGCGGCAACGCCCGCTCGACCGTCGGCACCGTCACCGACGTCTACACCGTGATGCGCGTCCTCTTCGCCAACCACGGCAACGACGGCCTCGGCCAGACCTGGCTGTACTCCTTCAACGACCCCAAGGGCATGTGCCCCGAGTGCGAGGGGCTCGGCCGCGCCCGCCGCGCCAACCCCGAGCTGATGATCGACCGCTCGCGGTCCATCGCGGAGGGCGCCATCCGCCTCCCCGGGCACACCGTCGGCACCACCAGCTGGCAGTTCTACGCCCACTACGAGCGCCTCGACGCCGACAAGAAGATCGAGGACTACTCCGAGGAGGAGCTGCACACCCTCCTCTACGGCAGCGGCGGCACCGTCGAGATCACCTACCCCAACGGCAACGTGCTCGCCCTCAAGTACGAGGGGCTCGTCGACAGCTTCGTCAAGCGCCACCTCAAGCGCGACTCGGCCGGCATGAGCAAGGCGGCCCGCGACGCGGCCGCCGAGTTCTTCACCGAGGGCCGCTGCCCCACCTGCGAGGGCGCCCGCCTCAACCAGAAGGCCCTGGCCACCCGGATCGACGGCCGGAACATCTCCGACTGGTCCCAGATGCAGGTCAGCGACCTCATCACGGTCGTCACCGCGCTCCAGGAGCGCCTGGACACCCCCCTCGTCACCACCATCCGCGAGACGCTGGAGCAGATCGAGTCGATCGGCCTCGGCTACCTCACCCTCGACCGCTCCACCTCCAGCCTCTCCGGCGGCGAGGGCCAGCGCCTGAAGCTCGTCAACCACCTCGGCAGCGAACTCACCGGCCTCACCTACATCTTCGACGAGCCCAGCGTCGGTCTGCACCCGCGCGACGTCAGCCGGCTCAACGAGCTGATCCGGGCGCTGCGCGACAAGGGCAACACCGTCCTCGTCGTCGAGCACGACCCCGACGTGATGGCCGTCGCCGACCACATCGTCGAGATCGGCCCCCGGGCCGGCGTGCACGGCGGCACGGTCGTCTTCGAGGGCAGCCACGCCGAGCTGAAGGACGCCGACACCCTCACCGGGCAGGGCCTGCGGCGCATCGGCGGGCTCAAGGAGACCCCCCGCCCCTTCGGCCGGACCCTGCCGGTCCGCGACGCCACCGTGCACAACCTGAAGAACGTCTCCACCGAGATCCCGGCCGGCGTCCTCACCGCCGTCACCGGCGTCGCCGGCGCCGGCAAGAGCTCGCTGATCGCCCACGCCTTCCGCGAGCAGTACCCCAACGCGGTCTTCGTCGACCAGTCGTCCATCGCCCGCTCCTCCCGCTCCACCCCGGCCAGCTACCTCAAGCTGATGGACCCGATCCGCAAGCTCTTCGCCAAGGCGAGCGGCGAGGACGCCAGCCTCTTCAGCTTCAACTCCAAGGGCGCCTGCGAGGAGTGCGAGGGCCGCGGCGTCCTCATCACCGAGGTCGCCTACATGGACCCGGTCACCACCCACTGCGAGAGCTGCGAGGGCCGCCGCTTCAAGGAGTCGGTGCTCCGCCACACGGTGCGCGGCAAGAACATCGCCGACGTGCTGGAGATGTCGGCGGAGGAGGCCACCCAGTTCTTCCCGTCGGGCCCGCTGCGCACCCGCGCCGGCTCCCTGATCGAGACCGGCATCGGCTACCTCGGCCTCGGGCAGTCGCTCGCGACCCTCTCCGGCGGCGAGCGCCAGCGGCTCAAGCTCGCCGACCGGCTCTCCGGCTCGGGGACCGTCTACATCCTCGACGAGCCGACCACCGGCCTGCACCTGTCGGACATCGACATGCTGCTCGGCCTGCTCAACCGGATCGTCGACCGGGGCAACACGGTCGTCGTCATCGAGCACGACCTCGCCGTCGTCGCCCAGGCGGACTGGGTGATCGACCTCGGCCCCGAGGGCGGCAACACCGGTGGCGAGATCGTCTTCACCGGCACGCCCGCCGAGCTCCTGCGCACGCCGCACTCGCACACGGCGGAGCACCTGCGGCTCTACCTGGACCGCCCGCTGCCGTCCGCCTGACGGACCCCGCGGGAGGTCCGTCCCGCGAACGGCCCGGGGGCCGTACCGCTGTCGGCGGTACGGCCCCCGGGGTGCGTACGGGGTCAGACGCCGTCGTGGTCGACGCGGCGGTGCCGGACCGCCCAGCCGCTTCCGGCCGGCACCAGCTCGTCCTCGCAGACGGCGCTCAGGTGCAGGACGGTGGGGCCGCCCGGCCGGGTCACCAGGACCTGCGCGTACGAGCGGGCGCGGACCGCCCCGTCGGCCGCCGGGTCCACGGTGAGCATGGCGAAGACGTGCCGGCGCTGCTGCGGGTCCGCGGCGAGCCGCTCCTGGTTGGCGCGGACGGCGGCGGCGATGGCCGCCCGGCCGCGGACCGGCCCGGTGCCGGTGTTCTGGCCGAAGACGCCGTCCTCGGTGAAGGCGGCCGCCCACTCCTCCGCGCGGCCCTCGTCGAGGTGGCGCATCTGCTCGGCGTAGAAGCGCTGCACGGAGACGTACACGTCGGGGCCGACGGGCCCGGCGGCGCGCAGCCCGCCCGCGTGGGCCGCCGCGTGACCGAGGGTGGCCCGGCTGTTGCGGCCGAGGGCCTCGCGGACGAACTCCCGGGCACGGGCGACGTCGGCGTCGGGGCCGAGGACGTCTTGTACAGCTCCGGGGGCGATCCGTACGGTGTGCCGGGAGGTGACGACACAGCCGTCGCCGTCCTCCTCGAAGATCCACTCGCCGGTGTGGGCGTCCATGAGCGCGGGCGTGTGGATCTGCTTGTAGACGATCCGCTCGGCGGGGAAGCAGATCCGCACGGACCTGGTGGTGTGGGTGGAGCCGTCGGCGGTACGGGTGTCCATCTCCAGGACCTGCTCGCCGGGGACGTCCTCGGTGAGCGAGACCCGGGCGACGTGCGGCAGCCGCTCGGTCCACCGGTCGGCGGCGCGGATGAACTCGTAGGCGTCCTTGGCGGATCCGTCGATCCGCACGGAGTCGTCGAAGGTGAGGACGAGGCCGTCGTCGGCCGTCTCGGCGCCGGCGCGCAGGGCCTGGAGCTCGGAGCCGGTGTTGGTGTCGATGGCGCGGCGGATCCAGGCCACGTTCTCGGGGTCGTCGCCGACCGCGGTGAAGGTGTGGGTGAAGCGCACGCGGGTGCGCCGCTCCCCCAGCGGCTCGATGTGCCAGGTGCCGCCCATGCTCTCCACCGGCGCCTGCGACCGCTCCTGACGGAACGTCACGGTCAGTGCGGCGCGGTCGAGTTCGCGGCGGGAGGTCCAGTTCTTGACGGCTCCGTTGGCGGTCGCCCAGATCCTCAGGCGCTCCACTCCGTCCTTGCCTCCGCCGCCCTCCAGGACGTCGACGTGGAGGTTGGGCGGGAAGTGGACCGGCCAGCGGGCGGCGTCGGCGACCAGGTCGTAGACGGTCTCGGCGGGGGCGTCCACCTCGATCTCGTGGACGGTCTCGTGCACGGTGGGGGCAGCGGGCGCGGCGGCGGGAGCGGCGGCCGTCCGCGGGTTCTCGTCGGGCATGGCTCTCCTCAGTAGTTGCCGAGGCCGCCGCAGACGTTGATCGCCTGCGCGGTGACGGGGGCGGCCGCGTCGGTCAGCAGGTAGCCGACCATCCCCGCCACCTCGTCGGGGGTGGTGTAGCGGCCGAGCGGGATCTTGGCCTGGAACTTCTCGAGGATCGCGTCCTCGGTGGTGTCGTAGGCGGCGGCGTACCCCTGGCGGACCCGGGCCGCCATCGGCGTCTCGACGTAGCCGGGGCAAACGGCGTTGACGGTGATCCCGGTCTTGGCCAGTTCCAGGCCGAGGGCCTTGGTGAAGCCGACGACGCCGTGCTTGGAGGCGGAGTAGGGGGCGCCGAGGACGACGCCCTGTTTGCCGCCGGTGGAGGCGATGTTGACGATCCGGCCCCAGTCGCCGTCCCGCATCCCGCCGGTGGTGAGGACGGCGCGGGTGAAGCGGAAGACGCTGTCGAGGTTGGTGGCCATCACGTCGTCCCACAGCTCGTCGGTGAGCGCGTGGGTCTCGCCGCCGCCGCTGCGGCCGGCGTTGTTGACCAGGATGCCGACCGGTCCGTAGCGGGCGACGGCCGCGCCGACCAGCCGCTCGATCGCGTCGGTGTCCCGCACGTCGCAGACGGCTCCGTCCGCCTCGTACCCCTCGGCGCGCAGCTCCTTCACGGTGAGCGCGACGCGGTCGGCGTCCCGGGCGCAGAGGAAGACGCGGTGTCCGGCGGCGGCCAGGTGGCGGGCGACGGCGAGTCCGATGCCGCTGGTGGCGCCGGTGACGACGGCGGTCCTGCCGGTACGTTCGGTCATGACGTGATCAGCCCTTTCGCGTGCAGAACTCGGTGACGGACTCGATGACGTAATCGATCATCTCGGGGGTGAGTCCCGGGTGGACGCCGATCCAGAAGGTGTCCTCGGTGACGGTGTCGCAGTTGGTGAGCTCGCCGACGATCCGGTAGTCCACGTCCTGGTAGGCGGGGTGGCGGGTGATGTTGCCGCCGAAGAGCCGCCGGGTCCCGATCCGGCGCGACTCCAGGAAGTCGACGAGCTCGCGGCGGGTGAAGCCGGCGTCGGGCAGCACGGTCAGGACGAAGCCGAACCAGCTCGGGTCGCTGCCCGGGGTGGCCCGGGGCAGCAGCAGTCCTGGCACGTCGGCGAGGCCGTCGTGGAGCCGCCGCCAGTTGCTCCGGCGGGCCGCGCCGAAGTCGTCGATCCGGCGCATCTGGCTGAGCGCCAGGGCGCCTTGGAGGTCGGTCGCCTTCAGGTTGTAGCCGACGTGGGAGAAGATGTACTTGTGGTCGTAGCCGGCCGGCAGCGTCCCGAGCTGGTAGTCGAACCGCTTGAGGCAGGTGTTGTCGGTGCCCGGTTCGCACCAGCAGTCCCGGCCCCAGTCCCGCATCGACTCGACGATCCGGGCGAGTTCGAGGCTGGAGGTGAGGACGCAGCCGCCCTCCCCCGCGGTGATGTGGTGGGCCGGGTAGAAGCTGACGGTCGACAGGTCGCCGAAGGTGCCGGTGAGCCGGCCCTGGTAGGTGGAGCCGACCGCGTCGCAGTTGTCCTCGACGAGGAAGATGCCGTGCCGGGTGGCGAGTTCGGCGACCTCGGCGACCGGGAACGGGTTGCCGAGCGCGTGGGCGATCATGATGAGCCGGGTGCGCGGGGTGATCGCCGCCTCGATCTGTTCGAGCGAGGCGTTGTAGGTGCCCATCTCGATGTCGACGAAGACCGGCTTGAGTCCGTACTGGACGAGCGGGTTGATGGTCGTGGGGAAGCCCGCCCCGACGGTGATGGCCTCGTCGCCGGGGCGCAGCCGCACGTCGCCCAGCTTGGGCGAGGTCAGGGCCGCGACCGCCAACAGGTTCGCCGACGAGCCGGAGTTGACCATGTGCGCCTTGCGGCGCCGGAAGTAGCGCGCGAACTCGCTCTCGAACTTCCGGGACCGCACGCCGGCGGCGATGCGCAGCTCCAGCGCCGCCTCGACGAGCGCGATCCGGTCCTCCTCGTCGAGGACCGCCCCGGCGGACAGGATCGGGGTGACCCCGGCTTCGAAGGCGCGCGTCTCCTGTTCCTTGTGGAACGTGCGGGCCAGGTTCAGGACCTGCGCCTTGGTTTCCGACATCTCTGGCATCTCCGCCTCAGCCGTGGTGGGCGACGTGGGTGTCGCGGGACACCGGTCCGGCGCCTGCGCCGGCGCGGTGCTCGGCGACCAGCCGCTCGATGACCGGGACGATCTCGTTGGGGCTGGGCACGGCGCGCAGCTCCTCCTGGAGCCGGCGGGCGCCCTCGGCGTACGACGGCTCGCTGAGGAGCCGGTGGACCTGGGTGCGTACCGCTTCCGGCAGCAGTTCGGCGCTGGGCAGGCAGATGCCCGCGCCGATCTCCTCCAGGCCGCGGCCCATGACCTCGGTGTCCCAGCCGAAGGCGAGGATCAGCTGCGGGACGGCGTGCAGTTCCGCGGTGGCCTTCGTGCCGACGCCGCCGTGGTGGACGACGGCGGCGCAGGTGGGCAGCAGGTCGTTGAGCGGGACGAAGTCGACGAGCCGGACGTTGTCCGGGAGGTCCGCGGCCGCCATGGTCTCCTCGTCGACGGTGGCGACGATCTCGGCGTCGAGCTCGGCGAGGCCGCCGAGGAGCTTCAGCATGTCGACGCCGGTGTCGGCGGCGGAGGAGCCGAGCGTCACGCAGATCCGGGGGCGCTCGGGGGCGGTGCGCAGCCAGTCGGGGACGACGGCGGGGCCGTTGTAGGCGACGTGCCGGACCTGGACGGTCGGCAGGCCGAGGTCGAGCTGGGTGCTGGGCGGGGTGGTGTTCACCGTCCACTCGCCGGTGACCATGGACTCGGTGTAGCCGTGCGGGGAGCCGATCCGGGCGAGGGTCCGCTCCAGCCACTCGGCGGTGGGGTCCTCGCGGTGCTCGGGCTCCTGCCCGGCGGCGGCGCGCAGGAACTCCTGGCGGGCGCGGACGCTGATGTCCGGGCCGGAGACGAGCCGGCAGTGGGCGGCGCCGGTGGCGCGGGCGGCGATCGCGCCGGCGAGGGTGAAGGTCTCCCAGACGACGAGGTCGGGCTGCCAGGAGCGGGCGAAGGAGACCAGCGAGTCGACCATGACGTCGTTGTTGAGGGCGCCGTAGAGGGTCGGCACCATGACGTTCTCCAGGGCGAGGAGCTGCTCCCAGGTCCAGGGGCGGTCGCCGCGGGCGGCGAAGTCGAAGCCCTGGACGTGCGCGGACGCCTCGTCGTGGAGGGCGCCGAGCAGGCCCATCTCCTCGACCGGGCCGAGCGACCACTCGACCGGGACGGCGGTGAGGCCGGTGCCGGTGATGACGTCGGTCAGCTCGGGCTGGCTGGCGACCCGGACCTCGTGGCCCGCGGTGCGCAGGGCCCAGGCGAGCGGCACCAGGGGGTAGTAGTGGGTGTGGTGGGCCAGGGACGTGAACAGGACCTTCATCGGGTCTCCTCCTCGCCGAGCAGCGCGGGCAGCCGGACCAGGCGGCGGGTGACGGGGGCGCGGCGGGCGCGGACCGGGGCGCCGTCGGGCCGGAGGTGCGGGAAGCGGGCGGCGAGCCGGCGGAGCGCCTCCTCGGCGACGGCGCGGGCGCCGGGGATCAGCAGGCGCGCGTAGGGGGCGGGTGCCGTGCCGTCGGGGCCGGGCACGAGGGTGACCTGCTCACCGGTCTCGACGCGGGTGCCGGCCACCTCCAGCGGGGCGAGGGCGGTCAGCGGGTGGAGGTGCCAGGGCCCCTGCGGGGGCGTGGCGGCGCGGACCGCCGCGGCCGCCTGTGCGGGGTCGGTGCGCAGCCGGGTCCACTCCTCGGGCCGGTCGAGGAGGCGCAGCAGCGTCTCGCCCAGGAGGTCGGTCGCGGCCCGGGTGCCGGCGACGGCGAGGACGAGTCCGGCCTCGGCGTGGTCCGGCCCGGCGAGGAGCCCGCGCAGCGCGCGGACGCCGTCGGCGGCCCGCTCGGTGGCCGCGAGGCTCTGCGGGCAGAGCAGGGCGTCCACGGAGGGCGCCGTGTCCGTGACGGCGGCCGTGAACGCGGCGTGCCGGTCCTCGGGCAGCCCGAGGAGGGCCGCGTAGCCGGCGGCGGCGAGCGGGGCCGCGACGGCGGTGATCAGGTCGGCCGGTCCGGGGGCGAGTCCGGCCACCGTCCCCGCGGTCAGCCGCCGCAGCGGCGCGGCGGCGGCGCGGACGGCGCCCCGGCCGCCCCGGTGGGCGAGGTCGCGGGCGGCGGCGGTCCGCTGCCGTTCCGGCGCGGGCAGCCAGGGTTCGCCCTGCGGGACCGCCGCGGCGACCACCAGGTCGCGGTGGCCGAGGAGTTGGGGCAGGGCGGCCGGGCCCGCGACCCAGTTGCCGAGTCTGCTGCGCCAGAGCGGTCCGCGCTCGGCGAGGGCCGCGTGCAGCGGCGCGGTGTCCTCGTCGAAGCCGCGCACCAGGCCGGCGTACGGGTCTCCGTCGCCGGGGACGAACGGTTCGCCGTTCACCGAATAGAGCCACTGTGCCGCGTGTACGAGCTGTAGTTCGCGCCCCAGCGCACTGGTCGCCACTGTCACCGAGCCACCTCCGTCATCCGATTACCCCGGCAACGTACGGGGCCGGATTAGAAGAACGCTCGAAAGCCGATTTCCGCCTTTCCGGGCCTTTCGCGGCGTCCACCGTTCCTCAAGCGGCGTTTGATCGTCCGGAAATACGGTGGGGCGCCATGGGACTCCCGCGAGGTGATGAGGATCGCTATGCCAGAGCAGCGTCAGCAACGGGCGCTCAGGATGGGCGTGATCGGGACCGCGAACATCGCGATCCGGCGGATCATGCCCGTCCTCGCCGCGCACGACCGGGTCGACCTCGTGGCGGTGGCCAGCCGGGACGGGGCCAGGGCCGCGCGGGTCGGGGCCGCCTTCGGCTGCGAGGGCGTCGGCGGGTACGAGGCGCTGCTGGAGCGGGAGGACCTGGACGCCGTCTACATCCCGCTGCCGCCCGGGATGCACCACGCGTGGGCGATGCGGGCGCTGCGGGCGGGCAAGCACGTCCTGGTCGAGAAGCCGATGTCCGACACGTACGAGAAGACGCTGGAGCTGCTGACGACGGCCTCCCGGCTCGACCTGGTGCTGGCCGAGAACTTCATGTTCCTGCACCACTCGCAGCACGCCGCGGTGCGGGCGATGCTGGACGAGTCGGTGGGCGGGCTGCGGCAGTTCTCGGGGACGTTCGCGGTGCCGCCGCTGGCGCCGGAGTCGTTCCGCTACCGGCCGGAGCTGGGCGGCGGGGCGCTGCTGGACGTGGGGGTGTATCCGCTGCGGGCGGCCCAGCTGCATCTGACCGGGGAGCTGGAGGTGCTCGGCGCGTTCCTGCGGGTGGACGAGGCGACCGGGGTGGACGTGGCGGGCAGCGTGCTGCTCTGCGACGAGCGCGGGGTGACGGCGCAGCTGGACTTCGGCTTCGAGCACGCGTACCGGTCGATGTACGCCCTGTGGGGCGACCGTGGGCGGGTGAGTGTGCGGCGGGCCTTCACGCCGCCGGAGCAGATGCGGCCGGTGGTGCGGATCGAGCAGCAGGACGTGGTGACGGAGCGGGCGCTGCCGGAGGACAACCAGGTCTTCAACGCGATGGACGCGTTCGTACGCGCCGCGCTGGGCGAGGCCCGGCCGGCCGGCGAGGAGACGGCGACGCTGCGGCAGGCGCTGCTGGTGGAGCGGGTGCGCCAGGTCGCGCGGACGGTCGGCGTGCCGGCGTCCGCGTCCCGGCTGCTGGTCGGGGGGCCCGGCGCGCGCTGAGAACGGCGGACCGGCGGGTGTGACGGCCCGCCGGTCCCTTCCCCGCGGCGGCCCCGGGGGGGGTTTGTCCCGGCCCCGGCGCCCCGTGGGGGGGAGCCGGGCCCACGGTTGCCGGGGTGGCCCCCGGGGCCGCCGGTGCGGCACC
>NZ_JBHZBB010000011.1:0-49589 GCF_042754585.1 Streptomyces sp. NPDC059201 | reverse complement strand
GGCGGGGGCCCCGCGCCGCGATCCCACCGCCGCCCGGGGGTGGGCCCGGCCCCGCGGCCCCCGCCCCCGCCGGGGCCGGCGGCGTTTCCCTCCGCCCCGGGCCCGCCGTGTCGTCGTCAGCGGCCCTCAGTTGGCCTCAGTGGCCCCAGTGGCCCTCAGTGGCCTCAGCGGCCTCAGCGGTCCAGGACCCGCCGCAGGACCGAGCCGAGGACGGCGGTGGGGTCGGCGGGGGCCTCGCCGGTGCGCCAGGCCACGATGCCGTCGGGGCGTACGAGGCTGGCGCCGGTCGTGCCGGTGCCGTAGCGCGCCGCCACCCGGTCGTCGGGGTCGGTGAGGTCGTGGCCGATACGGAACACCCGTACGGGGATGTCGAGTTCGGCCGCGGCCTTCTCGGCGGCGGGGCCCCACGCCTCTCCGGACGCGCCGGCGATCAGGGTCCAGCCGTCGCCGAAGAGGTCGACCGTGGAGACGGGCGCGCCGCCGTGGAGGACCGGGACGTGCGGGCCGCGGAAGCCGGGGCGGCCGGTGGGCTCCAGCGGGTTCTCCACCCGGGCCGGGTCGTCGTCCTCGGCGAGGACGGCGGTGGAGCGGTACCGGAAGCCGAGGAGCGTCTCGGCGTACCCCACGGACTTCTCCCACACGTCGGCCATGTGCGGGGCCATCCGCTCGGCGTAGATGGCGAGCGCCTCGGCGACGACGAGTTCGGCGGCGGTACGCCGTTCCCGCTCGTAGGTGTCGAGGAGGCCGGGGCCGGCCTGGCCATGGAGCACCGCGCCGAGCTTCCAGGCGAGGTCGAAGCCGTCGGCGACGGCCGCGTTGCCGCTCATGCCGCCGGTCGGCGGGGTGACCTTGGCGGCGTCGCCGAGGAGGAACACCCGTCCGTCGCGCCACCGTTCGGCGATCCGGGCGGCCATCTCCCAGCCCTGGATGTCGACGATCTCCGGCTCCAGGCCGGGGGCCTCCAGGGCGAGCCGGATGAGCGCGGTGCACCGCTCCGGGGTGAAGTCCTCGGGGCTCTCGCCCTTCTCGGGGTCGTACTCGACGAAGAGGGTGAAGCGGTCGGGGCGGTCGGTGGGCCCGAACGTGCCGGTGAACTCGGGGTGGTGGAGGTAGTACCAGCCGGTGGCGCCGGCCTCCAAAAGGCCGCTCAGGTCCGCGTCGAAGATGACGCCGGCCATGAGGGCGAGGGTGCCGTGCCCGTAGCGCCCGATGCCGAGGGACTCGCGGACGGCGCTGCGGTTGCCGTCGGCGGCGACGAGGTGGCGGGCCCGTAGCTCGTAGGGGCCGTCGGGGCCCTCCAGGGCGGCCGTCACCCCGTCGTCGTCCTGCCGGAAGGAGACCAGCCGGGTGCCGAAGCGGACGGCGCCGCCGTGCCGTTCGGCCTGCGCGAGGAGGATCGGCTCCAGCTTGTCCTGGGACAGCATGGACCAGCCGGCCGGGGTGCAGGGGGCGGTGGCGGCGACCATGTCGTCGAAGCTCTCCGCCACCGTGCGGAAGGGTTCGCCGCGGACGGTGCGGCCGATCCGGATGACGAAGTCGCCCTGGTCGCCGCGGATGTCGTCGGCCCGGGTGACCTCGTCGGCGACGCCGCCGATCCTCAGCAGCTCCATGGTCCGCGGGTTCTGCCCGGCGGCGCGCGGGTAGGGCGAGAGCCCGGTCCGCCGCTCCACCACCAGCACCCGGACGCCCTGCCGGGCGAGGAACATCGCCGTGGACAGGCCGCCGAGGCCCGCACCCACCACCAGGACGTCGACCTCGTGGTCGTTCATGTCTCTCCTCCCGTGTCGTTCGCTTCTCGTGCGCGGGCGGCGCCCGCTCCCCCGGTCACGCGCGGACGCCGACGAACAGGCCCCGTCCGGAGGGCTGTCCCGGCAGGTACTCGACCTGGAGCCCGGCCGCGCGGAAGGCGGCCTCGTACTCCTCCTGGCTGAACAGGGAGATGACGTGCCGGTCGACGAAGTGCCGTACGCAGACGCCGGGTTCGGCGACGACGACGTGCACGTCCATGTGCGAGGCGCGGCCCCGGCGCGCGGAGTGCGAGACCCGGGAGACCGTCACTCCGTCGACGGTGACCACGTCGGCGGAGACGTAGCCGTCGAGGAAGGTCTCGTCGAACCACCACGGGTCGACGACCGCCACCCCGCCGGGCTCCAGGTGGCGGGCGAACATGCCCAGCGCGAGGCGGAGTTCGGTGACGGACTCCATGTAGCCGATGGAGCCGAACATGCAGCTGATCACCGAGTACGCGGAGTCGAGCCGGAAGTCGCGCATGTCGCCCGGGTGGACGGCCGTGCCGGGCAGCGCCGCGCGGGCGGCGGCCGCCATCGGCTCGGACAGCTCCAGTCCCTCGACGTGGGCGAAGAGTTCGGCGAAGTGGCGCAGGTGGCCGCCGGTGCCGCAGGCGACGTCCAGCAGCCGGGAGGCGTCGGGGCGGTGCCGGCGGGCGGCGGCGGCCACCGCCTCCGCCTCGACGCGGTAGTCCTTCCCGCGCTCCTTGTGCACCAGGTCGTAGACCTCGGCGAGGTCCCGGCCGTACATGGTGTGTCCCGCTCCGGCCGGTTCCGCCGCCGGTTCCCGGCCGGTCACCGGGCGGCGCGGGCGTGCGCGAGGAGGGCCTCGGCCAGCGGCCCGTGGACGGAGGACGGCAAGGCGTGGCCCATGCCGGGGATCTCGACGAGCCGCGCGGAGGGGATGAGCCCGGCGAGGTGCTTGCCGTGCGGCGGCGGGGCGATGGGGTCGCGCTCGGCCTGGATGACCAGGGTGGGGGCGGTGACCCGGCTCAGCTCGGCGGCCCGGGCGAGCGGCGGCAGGGTGAGCTGGTAGTGCGCGTACGGCTCGGTGAGCGCGCCGCCCGCGTGGTCGACGGCCCGCTCCTCCCACAGCGCGTACTCGGCGTCGTCGAAGGGGACGGCGTCGCCGTTGAGGATGCGCCACTTGCGGACCCGCTTGTCGATCTCCTCGGCCCGGCCCTCGGCGGGCTGGGACATCAGCTCCAGGGCCTCCAGGAACGGCGGCTGCGGTCCGGGCAGTCCGTCGGCGGTGGGCTCGCCGCGCATGACGCGCTCGATGTTGTCGTCGAAGTCGATGTCGAGGCCGCCGCCGAGCATCAGGGCGAGGCTGAGGAGCCGCTCGTGGTGGTCGATGGCCAGGACCTGGCAGATGGTGGCGCCCATGGAGAGCCCGAGGACATGGGCGCGGTCCACGCCCCAGCCGT
This sequence comes from Streptomyces sp. NPDC059201, assembly GCF_042754585.1. Classification (NCBI taxonomy): domain Bacteria; kingdom Bacillati; phylum Actinomycetota; class Actinomycetes; order Kitasatosporales; family Streptomycetaceae; genus Streptomyces; species Streptomyces sp. NPDC059201. Next base: position 46,375 of record NZ_JBHZBB010000011.1, on the reverse strand, counting down.
CGAGCACGGCGACCGCGTCGGCGGCCATCTCGTCGAAGCCGTAGGGGTGTTCGGCGAAGTCGCGGGTGGTGGAGCGGCCGGTGTCCCGGTGGTCGTAGCGGATGACGTGCAGACCGCCGTCGGCGAGCCGCCGGGCGAACTCGTCGGGCCAGCCGTACGCGGACAGGTTGCCGCCCATGACCAGCAGCAGCGCCGGGTCGGCGGGGTCCCCGAAGTCGTCGCTCCACAGGTCGACGTCACCGCTCGGGACGAGGCGTTCAGGCATGGTGGTGCTCCTCCTTGGCTGAGGGGGTCGGCGCGGGGGCGGATACGGGGGCGGGTTCGGTCGCGGGGACGAACTCAAGGATCGAGAAGTCGAAGGGCAGGGTGCGGGAGCCGCTGCCGCCCTCGGCGGCGAGGGCGAACCCGGCGTCGGCGGCGAGCCGGACCACCTCGTCGCGGGTGCGGACCCGGCCGCCCATGAAGACGAGCATCCGCAGGTCGAGCAGGGTCGAGAAGAACCGGTCGGCGCCGTCGCCCGCCCGGTCGGCGCGGTCGAGGACGACCAGCCGGCCGCCCGGCTCCAGGGCCTCGGCGCAGCGCCGGAGCACGGCGAGCGCGTCCTCGTCCGACCAGTTGAGGAGGACGAAGGAGAGGACGACGGTGTCGGCGGTGACGGGCAGCGGGTCGAAGAAGCTGCCGTCGACGACGGCGAACCGGTCGTCGAGCCCCGCCTCGGCGAACCGCCGGCGGGCCTGGGCGGCCGGTCCGGGCAGTTCGACGAGGGTGCCGCGGACCTTCGGCGCGGTCCGCGCGACGGCGGCGAGCAGGGCGCCGTTGCCGCCGCCCACGTCCAGGACGTGCCGGGTGGCCGTCCAGTCGAGGGCGGCGGCCGGGGCGTCGTAGGCGAGATCCTCGTCGCAGGACATGAGCGCGTCGAAGGAGTCGGCCAGCTCCGGCTTCGCGGAGAGGTCCTCCCAGAACGGGCGCCCGTACCGGTCCTGGTAGGCGGGCCGGCCGGTGCGGACCGCGTCGAGGAGTCCGGCGAAGGCGAGGTCGGCGTGGGCGATGGCGCCGCGCAGATCCAGCCACGCGCGCTGCTGGGCCGGGTGGTCGTCGGCGAGGAGCAGACCGAGCCGGGTGGGCCGCAGCGCGCCGTCCTCGCCGAAGCCCTCCCCGTCGCCCTCGCCGTCCCTCTCCAGGACGCCGGTGACGACGAGGTGGCGGACGAGCCGGGCGAGGGTCGGGGCGTGGGTGCCGGTCCGGGCGGCCAGCAGGGGGACGGTGGTGGCGCCGTCCCTGAGGTGGTCGACGAGCCGCAGCGTGGCCGCGACCCGGACGGCCATCGGCGTGACCAGGTTCCCGAGCTGCTTGAGCAGGACATCCAGGTCTTGGTCGGTGGGGCCCTGGTCGGTCGCGTCCTGGTCGGTTGCTTCCGGCGGCGGAGAGGTAGTGGACGGGCCGGGGCCGGCGGGGGGCGTGGTGCTCACCGAATTCCTTCCCTGGGTATGGAGGGTGCGCGGGGGCCGGACGGGGTCAGGGCCGCCAGCCCTCCTCGGACGGCCAGGGCTCGCCGAGCTGGCGGTAGGTGCCGAGGTAGTCCGGCCAGTCGCGGTGGTCGCGGATCTTGTCGTCGACGATCCGGATGAGGTGGATCTGCTCGCCGGAGAAGCGGCGGCCGGTGGCCGGCATCCCGACGAGTCCGCCGACCTGGCGGCCGTACAGGGCGAGTTTGGCGCGGACCCAGCTGCCGTTCTCCTCGTAGGAGATCTCCTCCAGGAACGCCTCCTCGGAGAAGGTGAGTTTGAGCCATTTGACGGCGAGGGCGAACGCCTCGGGCCCACGGAGCGTGGGCATGTGCTCCAGAGCGCCGGGATTCAGGTACTCGGCGTGGATGAATTCGGACACGTCGTCGACGTCCCCGGTGTTGTACGCGTTCACCATGCGGCGCACGATGTCGATGCGATCGGCCACGGCGGACCTCCATGTCGGGAAAAGGGGCGGTGGACTCATCCTGACTTCCCGGAACGCCCGCAACAATCCGATCCGGGGCTCGTCGACCGAAAGGAAAGCGGAATTCGAGTGGACGCCGAGCACGGATCGAGCCCCATTCCAGAAGCACTGGACAAGGTGGTCGGGCCGGCTACCTCATCGGGAGAGGAACCATGGACGAGACGAAGTACAAGTCGACGGTGACCGAGGCGTTCAACGAGGCCGCCGCCACCTATGACCAGATGGGCGTCGAATTCTTCACGCCCATGGGGAGGCGGCTCGTGGAGCGGGTCGCGCCGCGCCCCGGCGAGCGCGTCCTCGACGTCGGCTGCGGCCGCGGCGCGGCGCTGTTCGTGGCCGCCGACCGGGTCGGCCCCTCGGGGCACGTGCTCGGCATCGACATCGCGCCCGCGATGGTGGAGGCGGCCCGCGAGCGGGCGGCCGCGGTCGGCGCCCGCCACGTCGAGGTGCGGGTCATGGACGGCGAGCACCCCGATCTCCCGCCGGCCTCGTTCGACGTGGTGACGGGCAGCTACAGCGTGATCTTCCTGCCGGACGCGCCGAAGGCGCTGGGACGGTACGCGGCGCTGCTGCGCCCGGCCGGCCGGATCGCCTTCACCAGCCCGGTCTTCACGGACGACACCTTCCCGTTCCTGCCGCCGGTCTTCACCGACCTGATCCCGGAGCGGCTGCTGCGCAACCTGCCGCCGGAGTGGCAGCCGGAGGCGCTGAAGCGCCGCTTCAACAGCTGGCTCGGGGACAGGGACGAGCTGACCCGCACCATGGTCCGGGCAGGTTTCGAGGACATCGAGATCGTCGACGAGCACGTCGAACTGCTGGCCGCGGACGGCACGACGTGGGTGGACTGGTCGCACACGCAGGGCATGCGGCTGCTGTGGCAGCACCTGCCGGCGTACGAGAGCGCGCAGCTGCGGGCCCGGCTGATCGCGGAGCTGGACCGGCTGCGCGGGGACGGCCCGCTGCACCTGCCGACCCCGGTGCGCTTCGTCCTGGCCTCGGTCGGCGGCTGAGTACGCGGGCGCGCACGCCGACGCCCGTGGGGCCCGGTCCGCATCACGCGGACCGGGCCCCACGGGGTGTCAGTAGACGCGCGAGGCGCCCGCGGAGGACATGCGGACGATGTCACCGGTGGGCCGGCGCAGACCGCCCTGGGCGTCGATCGGTTCCGCGTTGAGGATGGAGCGGTGCAGGTCCTGGGCGGTGAGCCCGGGTTCGAGGCCGAGGTGGTTCACGAGGTTGACCCGGAGCCGCTGGAACACCTCCAGGGCCTGGGCGCGCCGCCCGTTGAGGTACAGGGCGCGCATGTACTGCGCGTGCAGCCCCTCGTGGTACGGGTTGTCCGCGGTGAGCGCGGCCAGCTCCGTGAGGACCTCGCGGTACATGCCGAGCCTCAGCTGCGTGTCGACGAGGTATTCGAGGACGACGAGCCGGGACTCCTCGAACTGCTGGCGGCGCCCCTCGATGATGCGGCCGGCGGTCACGTCGACCAGGGCGGGCCCGCGCCAGATCTGGAGTGCGCTGGTGAGGGTGGCGAGGGCGGTCTCGTCGTCACCGGAGGACAGGGCACGGCGTCCGTCCGCGACGAGCTCGTGGAACCGGTGGACGTCGAGGTCGTCCTGACCGGAGCGGAAGAGATATCCCCCGGAGCGGGTCACGAGCATCTCCGAGGCGACCTGCCGGGTGGTCAGTCCGGCGGCCGTGGCGAGCAGCTTGCGCAGGTTGAGGATGTACGTCTGCAAGGTGGTCAGACAGCTGACGGGCGGGTCCTCGTCCCACAGCTCCCGGATCAGCGACGAGACGGGCACGACCTGGTCGGCGTGCACGAGGAGCGTCGCCAGAACACTTCTCATCTTCGGTGCGCTCGGCGTGTGTGAGTCGCCGCCGACCTGTACGGACAACGGCCCTAAGACACCTAGCTTCACCATGGTCTCCCCCAAAGGTCAGCGACAGACTGTGCTTACCAGGTCCTTCAACGTGACGAACCCTCCGGAGTGTTCCCGGGAGACGCTGCGGAATGTGCACGTCCGGAAGGGGTTCTGGAGGTACCGCCCCACGCACTGCGGCTATGTCCCGCTCACGCCACCGCGAGCAGCCGGTTGACGGCCTTCAGGAAGGCCGCCGGCGTCCGCACGTCCGCCAGCTCCTCCTCCGGGATCTCCACGTGGTACTCCTGGGAGACCCTGGCGGTCGTCTCCAGGAGGGCCAGGGAGTCGTACCCCAGCTCTGTGAACTCCACGTCGAGCGCGTCTTCCCTCCGTGTTACGGATTCCTCTTCTCCCGCGCACTCGCGCAGGATCCCGAAGAGTCGCTCGACGGTCAGTTCCTTCGCCATCGTCCTGCCTTCCCTCGTGGTCGATCTTGCATTGTGGGCCGCGGTCACGCATCGAACCCTATGCAGAAGCAGAAGCGGCAGACTCGAGAACGGATCGAGGCCGCCGGACAGAAGCGTCCGAATCACCCCTGACCTCGTACGACGGTCGACTCCGGCAAAGCCTTCATTGTTTGCGGGAACTCCGCCGCCTAGGGTCTCCTGGAAGACCCCTGAATAGGAGGAGTCGTGAAAGGAATTGTCCTCGCGGGCGGCTACGGAAGCCGTTTGCATCCCATCACCCTCGCCGTTTCGAAGCAATTACTTCCGGTGAATGACAAGCCGCTGATCTACTACCCGCTCTCGGCGCTCATGCTCGCCGACATCCGCGAGATCCTGATCATCGCGCTGCCCGGTGACATTCCGCAGCTCCAGCGGCTGCTCGGCGACGGGAGCCAGCTGGGGCTCTCCCTCACGTACGCGCGGCAGCCGGTCCCGGAGGGGCTGGCGCAGGCGTTCCTCATCGGCGCCGACCACATCGGGGACGACGACGTCGCGCTCGTCCTCGGCGACAACATCTTCCACGGGAACGGCTTCTACGACCTGCTCGCCACCCACCGGCGCGGGCTCGACGGCTGTGTCCTGTTCGGCTACCCGGTGACCGACCCGGAGCGGTACGGCGTCGGCGAGGTCGACGAGCACGGGCGGCTGGTGTCGCTGGCGGAGAAGCCGGAGAAGCCCCGGTCCAATCTCGCCATCACCGGCCTCTACCTCTACAGCAACGACGTCGTGGAGATCGCCCGGCAGATCCGCCCCTCGCCCCGCGGCGAACTGGAGATCACCGACGTCAACCAGGTCTACCTGGACGCCGGGCGCGCCGAACTCGTGCCCTTCGGCCGGGGGTTCGCCTGGCTCGACGCCGGCACGCCGGAGTCGCTGCTCCAGGCGGGCCAGTACGTGCAGACCATGGAGGACCGGCAGGGCGTGCGGATCGCCTGCCTGGAGGAGATCGCGCTGCGGATGGGCTTCATCGACGCGGAGGCGTGCCACCGGCTGGGCGTCCGCCTCTCCCGCTCCGGGTACGGCTCCTACGTGATGTCCGTGGCGGCCGAGCTGCGCCCCTGAGGGGTACGCGCTCCGCTCCCGAGGCGCACGTGCCGGGAGGGCCCGGCGGACGGCTTCGCCCGGCCGGACCCTCCCGGTCCCGTTCCTTGGCTCACCCCTCGTCGAGCAGCGCCATCTGCTTCTCGTCGAGGACGATGCGCTCGGCGGCCATGTTGGCCCGCAGGTGACCGAGCGAGGAGGTGCCGGGGATCGGCATCATGACCGGCGAGCGGTGCAGCAGCCAGGCGAGCGCCACCTGCGCGGGCGTCGCACCGGTCTCCGCGACGACCCGGGCGAGGGCGCTCCCCGCGGCCGGGCGGGAAGCCCCCGCGAGCGGCTTCCAGGCGATGAAGGCGATCCCCTCCCGTTCGCAGTGGGCGAGCTCGGGGTCGTAACGGCGGTCGGTGAGGCCGTACTTGTTCTGGACGCTGACGATCGGGGCGACCACGCGGGCCCGTTCGATCTGCTCGACGGTCACCTCGGAGAGTCCGATGTGCCGGATCTTCCCCTCGTCCTGGAGCTGCTTGAGCGCCCCGACCTGGTCCTCCAGCGGGACCTGCGGGTCGACCCGGTGCAGCTGGAACAGCTCGACGCGTTCCAGGCGCAGCCGCCGCAGGCTCAACTCGGCCTGCTGGCGCAGGTAGTCGGGCCTGCCGAGGGCGCGCCACTGGTGCGGACCCGGCCGGACCTCGCCCGCCTTGGTGGAGACGACGAGGCCGGGGGCGTACGGGTGGAGGGCGGCGGCCAGCAGTTCCTCGTTGGCGCCGAGCCCGTACACGTCGGCGGTGTCGATGAAGGTCACGCCGAGCGCGACGGCCTCCCGCGCGACCTGCATCGCCTTCTCCGGCTTGGCCGGGGGTCCCCAGTGGTGGGGGCCGGTGAGCCGCAGCGCGCCGAAGCCCAGCCGGCGGACGGTGAGGTCACCTCCCAGGGTGAGGTGCGTGCCGGCGCCTCGGCGTGACTCCACGATCTCGGTTCCTTTCCTCGGGTGTTCAGGGCAGTTGGACGGAGAGCGGGTGGCGGAAGACGTTCCGCGGGTCCCAGGCGGCCTTGACCCGCTGAAGCCTGGGGTAGTTGTCCTTGTAGTAGAGGGCCGACCAGTCCACGCCCGAGGTGTTCCAGGCGGGGTCGGCGGTGTCGGTGTCCGGGTAGTTGATGTAGCAGCCGTCGTGCTCGGCGTTGGGTACGGGGACGCCGCCGGTGTCGGCGAAGACGTCCCGGTACAGCTCGCGTATCCACGCCAGGTGCAGCGCGTCGGTGGCCGGATCCATCCAGGTGACGGAGAACCACGCCTTGAGGATCGAGTCGCGCTGCGGCAGCGCGGTCGCGTCGGACGGCACGCTGTTCACCCGGCCGCCGTACGAGTAGAGGTCGACCGCGCCCCACCCCTGGAAGGCGGGGTCGGTCAGGTGGCGGTGCACGGTGGCGATCCGTTCGGCGGTCCACGTACGCCGCAGATAGGCGCTCTTCGACTTGTGCCGGTCGTATCCGCCGGTGTCGAAGCGGGCGCCCAGGGTCGCCTGGAGCCACAGGTCGTCCTGGTGCTCGACGGCGGGCGTCAGTCCGGTGCCCTCGTTGACCGCCGCGACGAACCGCTCGATCAGCTCGGCCGCGTCGGCCCGGCCCCCGTCGAAGCGGGCCTCCAGCGAGACCGCGCCGATGGCGTGGGTGTTGAGGTGCAGGGTGCTGTAGAGGCTGCCGTAGCGCGGATCGGCGTGGTGCGCCTCGAACCAGCGGCTGTAGTTGCGCACGAGGCGGGTGAAACGCGCCAGGTCGAGGTCGGCCCAGGGCCAGGTGACGTAGGTCGTACGGAGCCGGGTCGGCGGCTTCGGGAGGAGCGCCTCGGGGTCGTCGCCCTGTGCCCCCGGCGTACGGAACAGATAGCGGGTGACGATGCCGAAGTTGCCGCCGCCGCCTCCGGTGTGGGCCCACCACAACTCCCGGTGGGGGTCGTCGGGTTCGCGGGTCGCGGTGACCACGCGGGCCTGGCCCGAGGCGTCCACGACGACGACCTCGACGCCGTACAGGTGGTCGACGACGGTGCCGTCGCGGCGGGTCAGCGGACCGTACCCGCCACCGGCGACGTGCCCACCGGCCCCGACCTGCGGGCACACTCCGGCGGGCAGGGTGACCCCGTAGTCGTAGTGGAGGGTGCGGTACACGTCGGCGAGCGTGGCGGCCGGCTCGACGGCGAAGGCCCGCCGCTCCCGGTCGAAGTAGACCGAGCGCATCGGCGAGGTGTCGATGAGCACCTTGACGTCGCGGTGGTCGGCGAAGTTCTCGAAACAGTGCCCGCCGCTGCGCACGGCGACCTGCTTGCCCGCCCGTACCGCGGCGGTCAGCACCTGGGCGACCTGCGCGGCCGAGTGCACCACGTGCACCCGGTCGGGCGCCCCGGCGAAACGCCCGTTGAACCCCCTGGCGACCAGCTCGTGATACCGGGCGTCGCCCGCCCCCACGGTCGTGATCCGCGCCTCGGGCACGCACAGCGTGGCCCGGGGCGGCCGGCCGGCCTCGGCCCGTGCGCCCCCCGTCGCGGTCACGGTCGCGGCCCCCGCCGCTGCCGCGGTCAGGAACCCCCGGCGGCTGAATCTCCCCACAACACTCCCCTTACGACGTACGGACATCGAGCAGGGGAAACCGGCACGGTGACTCCCCCCGAAGACAGGGCCCTCACCGTGCCGGCCCGCCCCACCCGGCGACGAAGGGCTCCCCAGCCCACCCGCCACCGCACGTCAACACCCACAAGCGCTCAGGAACTCATGGCTCAGGAGCTCAGGACTTGCGCGGCTCCAGCACCACGACGGGAATCCTCCGCTCGGTCTTCTTCCGATAGCTCTTGTACTGCGGGAAGATCACGACCATCGCGTCCCAGAGCCGGTCCCGCTCCTCCCCCTCGGCCTCCCGCGCGACGACCTCGTGCACGTCGGCCGCCACCTGGATCCGGGCCCGCGGGTCGGCGAGCAGGTTCAGGTACCACTGCGGATTCCGGTCGGACCCCCCGTTGGACCCGACCACGACGAAGTTCCCCCCGTCCTCCCCATAGATCAGCCCGGTCCGCCGCAGCGCCCCGGACGTACGCCCCCGAGTGGTCAGCACGAGCGTCGGCTTCCCGTACCAGATGTGTCCACTGGCCCCGTCGCTCGCGAGATACCTCTTCACATGCGTGGCGACCCAGCTCGTCGAGCTGTCCAGCACCTCGTCCTGCCCGTCCATGCACTCACTCCGTCCAGGGTGGCAACAACGCCACCGCATACTACAGTTTGAGTACCCCCAAAAAGGCAAACCGATATCACGAAAAAGACACCCAAGTTGGCCGAAACTAACCCCCCACACCAGCCCCGCGACGCGCTTCGAGCATCCCCGCCCACCCACCCCCGACACAACACCTTCCAGCCACCCACCCCACCCCATCGACCACTTCTCGACGCACTCTCGACCGGCGGGGGCGGCCGATGACCGGGCCGCCCCCGCACTCCTAGCCGAACGCCGGAATGACGGCGGAGCCGTAGGCGTCGATCGTGGCCTCGCGGTTGTCGTGCATGTTGTAGACGGCGAACTGGTCGACGCCCAGGTCGCGCAGGTGGCGGAGTTTGGTGATGTGGGCTTCTGCGGGGCCCAGGAGGCAGAAGCGGTCGACGATGTCGTCGGGGACGAAGGTGGTGTCGGGGTTGTCGGCGCGGCCGTGGTGGGAGTAGTCGTAGCCTTGGCGGTTCTTGATGTACGCCGTCAGTTCCTCGGGGACCATCGAGGAGTGTTCGCCGTATTTGGACACCAGGTCCGCTACGTGGTTGCCGACCATGCCGCCGAACCAGCGGCACTGGTCCCGGGCGTGGGCCAGGGCTTCCGGGGAGTCGTCCGTCGTGACGTAGGCCGGGGCGGCGACGCAGATCGTCAGGGCGTCGGGGTCGCGGCCCGCGTCGACGGCGGCCTGCCGGACCGCCTTGACCATCCACTCTGTCAGGAACGGATCGGCTAGTTGGAGGATGAAGCCGTCTGCCTTCTGGCCGGCCAGGGCGAGGGCCCTGGGGCCGTATGCCGCCATCCAGATCGGGAGTTTGCCGTCTCTTACCCAGGGGATGCGGATCGCGTTGCCGTCGACCTGCGCCTCTCGGCCTTCTGCCAGGTCGCGGATGACCTCGATCGCCTCGCCGAGGCGGGCCAGGGTGTTGGGCTTGCGGCCGGCTACGCGCATCGCGGAGTCGCCGCGGCCGATGCCGCAGACCGTGCGGTTGCCGTACATGTCGTTGAGGGTGGCGAAGGTGGAGGCCGTCACCTCCCAGGTGCGTGTGCCGGGGTTGGTGACCATGGGGCCGACGTGGAGCTTGGTGGTGTGTTCGAGGATCTGGCTGTAGATGACGAAGGGTTCCTGCCACAGCACGGCGGAGTCGAAGGTCCAGCCGTAGCGGAAGCCGTTGCGCTCCGCCCGGCGCATCAGGCCGACGACCTGCGAGGCGGGCGGGTCGGTCTGTAGGACGAGTCCGAAGTCCAAGGGGCGGCCTCCTAGTTCAGGTACTGACAGGTGGAGCGGGGGAGGAAGGCGCCGTGGCCGGCGTGGCCGACGTACTTCCGCTGGTCGATGACGAGTTCGCCGCGCGAGAGCACGGTCTCGACCTGGCCGGTGACCGTCCTTCCCTCGTACGCCGAGTAGTCGACGTTCATGTGGTGGGTCTCGGCGGACAGCGTCTGCGTGGCGTGCGGGTCGTAGAGGACGATGTCCGCGTCCGCGCCGGGCGCGATCGTGCCCTTCTGCGGGTAGAGGCCGAACATCCTCGCCGGGGTCGCGCAGGCGATCTCGATCCAGCGGCGGCGCGAGATGTGCCCGTCCACCACCGCCTGGTGGAGGAGGTCCATGCGGTTCTCCACGCCCGGAAGGCCGTTGGGGATCTTCGAGAAGTCCCCCCGGCCCAGCTCCTTCTGGCCCACGAAGCAGAACGGGCAGTGGTCCGTCGACACCACCTGGAGGTCGTTCGTCCGCAACCCCCGCCACAGCGCCGCCTGATGCTCCCTCGGCCTCAGCGGCGTACTGCACACGTACTTGGCGCCCTCGAAGTCCGGCTCCGCCAGGTTGTCCGTCGACAGGAACAGGTACTGCGGGCAGGTCTCACCGAAGACCGGCAGGCCCTTGTCCCTCGCCGCCGCCAGCTCCGCCACCGCCTCCTCCGCCGACACGTGGACGACGTACAGCGGGGAGCCCGCGACCCGGGCGAGCTGGATCGCCCGGTGCGTGGCCTCCGCCTCAAGCAGCGCCTTGCGGACCTCCCCGTGGTACCGGGGGTCCGTCTCGCCCCTCGCCAGGGCCTGCTCCACCAGGACGTCGATCGCGATGCCGTTCTCCGCGTGCATCATGATCAGCCCGCCGGTGCCGGCCGCGACCTGCATGGCCCGCAGGATCTGGCCGTCGTCGGAGTAGAAGACGCCCGGATACGCCATGAAGAGCTTGAAGGAGGTCACGCCCTCCTGGATGAGGAGGGGCATCTCCTTCAGGGTGGTCGGGGTGACGTCGGACATGATCATGTGGAAGGCGTAGTCGATGGCGCAGTTGCCGTCGGCCTTGGCGTACCAGGTGTCCAGGCCCTCTCGGAGGGTGTGGCCGACGGACTGGACGGCGAAGTCGACGATGGTCGTGGTGCCGCCCCAGGCGGCGGCGCGGGTGCCGGTCTCGAAGGTGTCGGAGGCGAAGGTGCCGCCGAAGGGCAGCTCCATGTGGGTGTGGGCGTCGACGCCGCCCGGGATGACGTACCGGTCGGTGGCGTCGAGGACGCGGGCGGCGGTCCAGCCGGCCGCCGCGTCGGAGCCGTGGGCGGCGAGCGCGGCGATGCGGCCGTCCTCGACGAGGACGTCGGCGTGGATCTCGTCGGAGGCGGTGACGACGAGGCCGCCCCGGATGAGGGTTCGGGTGCTCACGGGGCTACTCCCCTGCCGGTGAGAGGGATCTGAGGGCCTGTTCGAGGACGGCCGCGCCCTCCTCGGCCTCGGCGACGGTGAGGGAGAGCGGGGGCGCGACGCGCAGCGCGCTGGTGTCGTGGCCGCCGCCCTTGCCGATGAGCAGGCCGTTCTCGCGGGCCGACTCCAGGACGGCGGAGGCGGCTTCGGGGGCGGCGCGGCCGGTGACGGGGTCGGCGAGCTCGATGCCGATCATGAGGCCGCGACCCCGGACCTCGCGGACGGTCTCGACTCCGGCCGCCGCGGCGCGGAGCCGTTCGATGAGGAGGCCGCCGACGCGGCGGGCGTTGCCCTGGAGGTCGTGGTCGAGGAGGTACCCGAGGTTGGCGAGGCCCGCGGCCATGGTGACGGGTGAACCGCCGAAGGTGGAGATGGAGTTGGCGTCGAGACAGTTCATGATCTCGGCGCGGGCGACCACGCCGCCGATCGCCATGCCGTTGCCGATGCCCTTCGCGAAGGTGAGCATGTCGGGCGGTCCGGCCTGGCCGTGCGCCTGCCAGCCCCAGAAGTGTTCGCCGGTACGGCCCCAGCCGGTCTGCACCTCGTCGGAGATCCACAGGACCCCGTGCCGGTCGAGGACGCGGCGGAAGGCGGCGTACAGCCCATCGGGCGGGGAGGTGAAGCCGCCGACGCCCTGGATGGGTTCGGCGATGAGGGCGGCTGCGCGGTGGGTGTGGCCGAGGAGGTCTTCGAGGTCGGCGACGGCCGCCTCGGTGAACCGCTCGTCGGTGAGGCCCGCGAAGGGACCCCGGGGATTGCGGACCGCGCCGTGCACGTACAGCGTCTGGAGCGGGGAGAGGCCGGTCGGCGACCAGGCGCGGTTGCCGGTGATGCCGACGGTGGAGAAGGAGCGCCCGTGGTAGCTGTTGCGCATCGCCAGGATCTGGTTCGAGCGGCGGTACGCGGTGGCGAGGAGCAGGGCCGTGTCGTTGGCCTCGGTGCCGGAGGTGGTGAAGAAGACGCGGGCGTCGGGGATGCCGGAGAGGGTGGCGATCCGCTCGGCGAGCTCCACCATCGGGCGGTTGAGGTAGAGGGTGGAGGAGTGGACGATCCGGCCGGCCTGTTCGGCGACCGCCTTGGTGACCTCGGGGAGGGCGTGGGCGGTCATGGTGGTGAGGATGCCGCCGAAGAAGTCGAGGTAGCGGCGGCCCTCGGCGTCCCACACGTGCCGGCCCTCGCCGTGCGTGATCTCGATCGGCTCGTCGTAGTACAGCGCCAGCCAGTCGGGGAGGACGGCGCGGTGGCGGGCGTACAGGCTGTTCACGGCTGGACCAGCCCGTCGTACGCGTCGGGGCGGCGGTCCCGGTAGAAGGCCCACTGCTGCCGGACCTCCTCGATGAGGCCGAAGTCCAGGTCGCGGACGACGAGTTCCTCCGTCTTGTCGGAGGCGACCTCGCCGACGAAACGGCCGCGCGGGTCGACGAAGTAGCTGGTGCCGTAGAAGTCGTTGTCGCCGTACTCCTCGACGCCGACGCGGTTGATGGCGGCGACGAAGTACTCGTTGGCGACGGCGGCGGCGGGCTGCTCCAACTGCCACAGGTAGGACGAGAGGCCCCGGTGGGTGGCGGACGGGTTGTACACCAACTGCGCACCGTTGAGGCCGAGTTGGCGCCAGCCCTCGGGGAAGTGGCGGTCGTAGCAGATGTACACGCCGACCTTGCCGACGGCGGTGTCGAAGACCGGCCAGCCGGCGTTCCCCGGGCGGAAGTAGTACTTCTCCCAGAATCCCTTGACCTGGGGGATGTGGTGCTTGCGGTACTTGCCGAGGTAACTGCCGTCGGCGTCGATGACGGCCGCGGTGTTGTAGTAGAAGCCCTCGGACTCGACCTCGAAGACGGGGACGACGATCACCATGCCGGTCTCGCGGGCGAGGGCCCGCATCCGCGTGACGGTGGGCCCGTCCGGCACCGGCTCGGCCCAGCGGTAGTGCTCGGGCTCCTGGACCTGGCAGAAGTAGGGGGCGTTGAACACCTCCTGGAACCCGATCACCTGGGCGCCCTGGCGGGCCGCCTCACGGGCGTGCTCCTCGTGCTTGGCGATCATGGATTCGGTGTCGCCGGTCCAGGTCGCCTGGACGAGGGCGGCGCGTACGACAGTCATGAGCAGCTCCTTCGGCGCGGCGTCAGAGAGCCTCTACGCCCGTAGACACGGTGCGTAGGAGGAGAACGTAAGCCCCGTCACACCCCGGAGCAAGACTGCCGCCCGGAAGCAGAGCAGTCGATCATGTTTCATACCGGAGTGGTCCACACCGGACACGTACCGACACGTGCCGACTGCTCCCCGCTCGTACGGTTCCGGTTCCGGGGCTCATGATTCCGGGGTTTCAGGCTGGCCTCAGGCTGGCTTCAGGCTCCCAGGACGCCCGCGACCCGTAGCGCGTGCCGCAGGGCGCGGTCGTCGGCGGCCGAGAGGCCGCGGGCCGCGGCGCCGAGGCGGGGCACGAGCAGGGCGGTGTCGACGGCGGCGAGCCGGGCCGCCTCCTCGGGGGTACGGACCCGGATGAAGGCGGTGAGCAGGGCCTGCGTCTCCGGCTCGTGGCCCTCGGCGACCAGGGCCGCGACGGCTCCGGCCAGCTCCTCCACGGGCCGGGCGAGGCCCTGGCGCAGCAGTTGTTCGCAGTCGTCGGCGCGGCCGGCGTCGGCGAGCGCCCCGGCGACGGCGGCCAGCCGGGCGGGCGGCAGCGAGGCCGCCTCCCAGAGCAGGGTCCCCCAGTCGGCGCCGAACCCGGCGCGGTGCAGCTCCCCGGCGAGCGCGGGCAGCCGCCCGGGCGGCCCGCCGAGCGCCTCGCAGAGCAGCACGTGCGCCTCGCCGGTCCGCCCCTGGGCGCGCAGCCGCTGGAGGGCGTAGACGGCGTTGACGGCGGCGCGTTCCGCCTCCTCGGCCTCGGTCCGGTCCGTGGACGCGGAGTCGGGCGGGGAGCCGGGTGAGGTGGCAGGCGCGGTGCCGGACGCTGAGCCGGGTGAGGCCGGTGCCGCGGCGGTACGGGGTGCGGTACGAGGCCCGGTACGGAGCCGGAAGCGGGCGCCGCGCGGCTCCGCCGCCCCGCCGGCGGGCAGTTCGGGTACGGAGACGGGTACAGGTACGGGCGCAGGGCCGGCCGCAGCGTCGTCGGCATCCTCGGTCCAGGCGTACCGGGCACCCCGGGGCCGCCGCCGCTCCTGCGCGGGAGCGGCGCCCGTGCCCGGTGCCGGGGCGGTGTGCAGCCGGTCGAGGCGGTCGGTGAGGTCGACGATCCGGGCGGTGGCCCGCGCGTGGTCGTCGCGGGTCCAGGCGAGGTCGTGCGCCAGCCGGGCCGCCTCCCCGGAGTCCGGCGCGGGGTGGGTGAGGAGCAGCAGGTCGAGCTCCTGGATCCGGGTCTCGGCGTGGCGCCGCTCGTCCTCCATCAGCGCGCGCCGCGCGGCCAGCGCCTCCGCCCCGCCGGGCCGCAGGTCGTGGGCGCCGGCGGCCGCCGCGTACAGCGCCCGTCCGCGCTCCGGGGCCTCCCCCACGTCCTGGAGCAGGGAGGCGACGACGTCCCAGGGGAGGAGTTCGGCGCCGTCGAGGCAGGCGCGGAGCCCGTCGGGGTCCCGTTCCGCGAAGACGGCCCACCAGCCGCCGGCCCGCTCGGCACGGGCGGCGAGTCCGCCCAGCCAGTGGGTGAACTCCGCCATCTCCGACGGATTGTGAGTGACCGTCATGCGTCGCACCTGCCCTGCGGTAGAAGGGGACCTTCCGGTCCGCCGCAGGGCATTGCACCGCAGTCGTGTTACGGGACGGCTACGGTCCGTTTTCCTTTCCGTGCCCCAGGGACCACATCGGTGTCGTACGCCCGGTCCGGCCGGGTGGGGATCACAGGGTGACGACGATCCCCGTGTGGGGGCGCTTGCCGAGGCGGGCGATCGTGGCGGGCCAGTCCACCAGCCAGTACTGGTACGTGTACTTGCGGGAGAGCAGCTTGCGGACGTGCCGCAGCTCCTCCCCCGTGACCAGCCGGGCGGTGCCGGGGACGCGGACGGCGCCCTCGGGGACGTTGCCGCGCATGTCGCAGACGGTCATCTCGACCTTGGGGTCGTTACGGAGCCGCTTGACCTTCCAGGAGTCGCTGCGGGTCCACACGTACACCTTCCCGCCCTCGACGGCGTACCAGACGGGGGTGGCGACCCCCGTGCCGTTCTTCCGGAAGGTGGTCAGGCTGAGGTAGCGGGCGCGCCGCAGCTCTTCGGGGAGGCGTCCTTCGGTCGTCATGACCGCCGAGCCTATGCCGGGGTGGGGTCGCGGGCGCGCGTCAGGGTCTCCCCCGCGCCTACGCCTCCGTGTACGCCGCCCGCGCGTCGTCGATCTCGGACCCGTGGGCGCGGGCCCAGGCGCAGGCGGTGTCGAGGGGGCCGAGGAGCGAGCGGCCGAGCGCGGTGAGGGCGTACTCGACGCGCGGCGGGTTCTCCTCGTACACCGTCCGGGTGAGGAAGCCGCTGCGCTCCATGGAGCGGAGGGTCTCGGTGAGGACCTTGGGGGTGATCCAGGGGAGCGCGGCGCGCAGTTCGCCGAAGCGGCGGGCGGCGCCGTCCTCCAGGCACCGCAGCACCACGCCGGTCCACTTGTCGCCGACGCGGAAGGGCTGGACCGCGCCGCCGGTGCAGTCGGGGTCCTCGAACAGGACGGGGATCGGAGGCGGTTGGCTCATGGGCCGACGGTAGCCCGCCGGTACCGTTGAAGTAACCGGGGGCCCTCGTCCTACCGTCCTGCCCATGGACGACGACACCAGCAAGAAGATCATCGTGTTCGGCGCCGGCGGGCGGGTCGGCCGCGCGGCCGTGGCGGAGGCGGTGGCCCGTGGCCATGACGTGACGGCGGTGGTACGCGACCCGGCGCGCCACCCGGATCTGGGACGGCCGGGCGTGACGGTGGTACGCGGCGACGTGACGGATCCCGAGGCGGTGGCGGTCGCCGCCGCCGGGCACGACGCGGCCGTGCACGCCTCCGCCCGCCTCGACGTACCGTCGGAGGAGTACTTCGCGGCGACGGCGAAAGCGCTGGTCACCGGGCTCACGGCGGCCGGGGTCGGCCGGCTCCTTACCCTGGGGATCGCCACCACCCTCCAGGACGCGGCGGGTGTGCGACTGATGGACGCGCCGGACTTCCCCACGCCCTGGCGGGCCTTCGCACAGGGCCACGTCGTGGAGTTCGAGCTGCTGACGGCCTCGGCGGGACCGGACCTCGACTGGCTGATGGTGGTGCCGCCGCTGGACCTGAACGCGGAGGCGGAGACCACCGGCGGCTACCGGACGGCGGTCGGCACGGTCGTCGACGGCCCCGGCCGGATCGCCCACGCCGATCTGGCGCTCGCCCTGCTCGACGAGATCGAGACACCCCGCCACAGCCGGATCCAGCTCGCGGTCTCGGCCTGACACGGCCTGACACCGGCTCCAGCCCGACTCCCTGACCTCAACCCGACGTCAGCTCAGGCGGGCAGCAGCGCGCAGCGGACGAGCAGCTCGTCCATCGACAGGTCGAGGACGCCGGCGAGGGCGGCGACGGTGAAGAAGGCCGGGGTGGGAGCCCTGCCGGTCTCGATCTTGCGGAGGGTCTCGGCCGACAGGCCGGCCGCCGCGGCGATCTCGACCATCGACCGCTCGCCGCGGGCCTCCCGCAGCAGCCGCCCGAGCCGCTCGCCGCGCTCGCGCTCTTCCGGGGTCAGGGGGGTGCGCACCATGCGCACCACTCTACTCGCTCGCCCCCATTTTCATACCGGTATAGTAATGGGAATGGTGGAGATCAAGACCGACGAGAACCTGAACGAGATGCGCGAGGCGGGCCGCGTGGTGGCCCGCGCCCTGGCGGCGGCGCGGAAGGAGGCGGCGCCGGGCGTCCCGGTCACCGCGCTGGACCGGGCGGCCCGGGAGGTGCTGGCGGAGGCCGGCGCGGGCTCGCCCTTCCTGGGCTACCGCCCGGACTGGGCGCCGACCCCCTTCCCCGCCGTCGTCTGCGTGTCCGTCAACGACGCGATCGTGCACGGCATCCCGGACGGGACCCGGCTCGCCGACGGCGACCTCGTCTCGCTGGACTGCGGGGCCCTGCTGCGCGGCTGGGCCGGGGACTCGGCGGTGAGCTTCACCGTCGGCCGCGCCCGCTCCGAGGACACCCGGCTGATCGCGGCGGCCGAGGAGGCCCTGGCGGCCGGCATCGCGGCGGCCGTCGTCGGCAACCGGATCGGGGACATCGCGCACGCGATCGGCACGGTGTGCCGGAAGGCCGGGTACGGCGTCCCGGACGGCTTCGGCGGGCACGGCATCGGCCGCACCATGCACGAGGACCCGGGCGTGCCGAACGAGGGGCGGCCCGGGCGCGGCATGAAGCTGCGGCACGGCATGGTCCTGGCGATCGAGCCGATGCTCATCGGAGGCGGCGACGACGACCACTACACCGCGCGGGACGGCTGGACGATCCGCACCCTCGACGGCTCCCGCGCCGCCCACGCCGAGCACACGGTCGCCATCACCGACGCGGGCCCGCGCATCCTCACGGCGCTCTAGCGCTCTAGCGCTCTAGCCCTCTAGCGCTCCGCACGCTCCACCGCTCCAGCCGCGGGGCGTGTCGGAGGCCGCTCCTAGACTCGCCCCATGACGGAGGAAGCGAGCGCGGGGGCGGAGGCCGTCGGCGCCTTGGCGGCGGCCCTCAGCGGACGGTTCGGCGCGGCGGTGACGGCCGGACGCGACGGTGACGTACCGGCGCTGGTGTGGACGGACGGGCCCCCGGTCGACGAGGTCGCGGAGGCGGCCCGGGCACTGGCGCCGGAGACCGCGGACGGGACGGCGTTCCGGCGCGAGCTGTCGGAGCGGTGGATCGCGCTCGGCGCGATCCGGCTGGCCCCGAGCCCGATGTCCTGCGGCATGCCCGTGCCGGTCTCACCGGCGGCCGCGGAGTCCCTGTGGTGGCGGACCCCGCTGCCCGTACCGCTCACCCCGCGCGAGGAGTCCCTCGTGTACGCGCTCCTGTACGAGGTCCACGACGACCACCGCCGCAACCACGTCACCGCCGAGGAGATCTTCACCGGGCTGGCCCGGCGCGGGCTCGCCGCGCTGCTGCTGCGGTCAGGCGCGGAGCTGACCCCCGCCGAACTCCTCACCGCCCGCTACGCCGCCTCCCACGGGCATCTCGCCTGGCGCACCTCGCTCCGGACGATGCCCGTGCCGGTACTGCTCGATGCCGTACACGACGACCCGCACGCCCCGCCCGAGTGCCTCGCGGCGGCCCGCACCCTGAAGTCGGCCACGGAGAACGCCTCCTGACGCACTCTCACTTCTCCCGCCAGACCACCATGGCCGAACCACCGCCCCGGCGTACGGTCTCCGCCGCCGCCAGCCAGCGCCCGCCGGGGAGCCGCTGGAGGCCGGTGGCGGCGCCGATCTCCGGGTTCGGCCGGAAGGCGTGCCCGAGGGCTTCGAGCGCGGGCCTCAACGGACCCTCCCAGAGGGCCGGTTCGAGTTCGGTCGTCGCCTGGTTGCGCTGGCTGGCGCGGGGCGCCGCGATGGCGTCGACGAGCGGCAGGTCCCGGTCGAGGAAGCCGGTGAGGGTCTGGAGGACGGTGGTGACGATGGTGGCGCCGCCGGGTGACCCGAGGGCGAGGACCGGCCGGCCGTGGCGGTCGAGGACGATCGTCGGGGAGATCGAGGAGCGGGGGCGCTTGCCGGGGCCGGGCAGGTTGGGGTCGTGGACGGCGGGGTTCGCCGGGACGAAGGAGAAGTCGGTCAGCTCGTTGTTGAGCAGGAAGCCGCGCCCCGGGACGGTGATGCCGCTGCCACCCGTCGACTCGATGGTCAGCGTGTACGCGACGACGTCGCCCCACCGGTCGGCGACCGTCAGATGGGTGGTGTCCTCGCCCTCGTACGTCGTCGGGGTCACCGCCCCGCCCGTGGCGCACGGCACCGGGTTCCAGGGGTCGCCGGGCGCGAGCGGGCCGGGGAGTGCGGCGTCGTCGCGGATCAGGCAGGCGCGGGAGTCGGCGTACCGCTGCGAGAGCAGCCCCCGGACCGGCACGGTCTCGAAGGCGGGGTCGCCGACCCAGCGGCCCCGGTCGGCGAAGGCGATCCGGCTGGCCTCGATGAGGCGGTGCAGGTACTGCCGCTCGGAGGCGGCGGAGAGGTCCGTGGACTCCAAGATGTTGAGCGCCTCGCCGACGGTCGTACCACCGGAGGACGACGGCGGCATGCCGTGGACGTCGAGCCCCCGGTACGCGCTCCGCGTCGAGGCGCGCCGGACCGTGCGGTACGCGGCCAGGTCCCGCTCCGTCAGGTCGCCGGGGCGGACGACGCGGGCGGCGCCCGCGCGGACCGGCGGGGTGCGGACGGTGCGCACGATGTCGCGGGCGAGCGGGCCCCCGTAGAGCGCGCCGACGCCCTCCTTCCTCAGGGTGGCGTACGTCGCCGCCAGGTCGGGGTTGCGGACGACCGAGCCGACCACCGGCAGCCGGCCGCCGGGCAGGAAGAGGGCGGCGGAGGCCGGGAAGTCGCGGAAGCGGGCCTCGTTGGCGGCGGTCTGCGCGCGGTAGGTCGCGTCGACGGTGAAGCCCTCGCGGGCCAGCCGCTCCGCGGGCGCGAGGAGGTCGCGGAGCGGCATGCTGCCCCAGGCGTCGAGGGCGGTCGCCCAGGTGGCGGGGGTGCCGGGGACGCCGACGGAGCGCCCGCTGGTCATCGCCTCCTCGAAGGGGAGGGGCGCGCCGTTCTCGGTGAGAAGGGTGGTGTCGGCCGAGGCGGGGGCGGTCTCGCGCCCGTCGACGGTGTGGACGGTACGGCTCTCGGCGTCGTAGTGGAGGAAGTAGCCGCCTCCGCCGATGCCGGCCGAGTACGGCTCGGTGACGCCGAGGGCGGCGGCGACGGCGACGGCCGCGTCGACCGCGTTCCCGCCCCGCCGCAGGACCTCGATCCCGGCCGCGCTCGCGTCGGCGTCGACACTGGCGACCGCGCCGCCGTACCCGACGGCCACCGGCACCTTCTCGGGCGGCCCCGAGGGGGCGGGTGAGACCGGAAGGACCGGCAGCACCCGCGGGTCCGACAGGGCCCCTCGCGGCGGAGCCGCCGCACCCACCGAGAGCGCCACCGCGGCGGCCGCCGCGAGCACCCCGTACCGGACCGTGGAACGACGCATCCCTGACCTCCCGTCAATGCCCCCTCACCCACCGTAACTTCCCTCACCACCCCAGCCGGAGACCTGCCGCCTCCCCCCTCCAACGGTCACCCGACCGCCGCTAGCATGCGCCCCTATGGACGAGGACCTGCGCAACATCGTGCTCGGCGTGCTGGCGACCGGCCTCAGCGCGTCCCTGGGCTGGCTCACCCGGACGTACGTATGGCGCCGGCGGCTCCGCCGCAAGCAGGCGTTCTTCGGCCTGCCCGGCCACGCGGAGTGTCTGCTCGTGGTCAACCGCGAGGCGGGCGGGGACGGGGCGGTGCACCGGCACGACGTCTTCGCGCTGCTGGAACTGTCCGCGCTGGTCAAGGACTGCGGGGCGCAGGCGCGGATCGTGCAGCACGACCAGGCGCAGCTCGGCTTCGGCGACCGGACGGAGTTCTGCCTCGGCGGCCCGTACTCGAACCGCAGGACGGCCGCCCATCTCGCGAGCCTGCTTCCGGGCCTGAGCATGAACACGGAGCTGGATCCCGTCGAGGAGCGCGGCGCGATCGAGGTCGGCGGGGAGCGCTACCGGATGGATCCGGGTGCGGTCGAGTACGTCGTCCTGGCGCGGGTGGTCGCGGGCGAGGGCGGGCGTCCGGTCTTCCTCTTCTGCGGGCAGCGGGCGATCACCAACCAGGCGGCCACGCGCTACCTGGCCCGGCACCACGAGCGGCTCGCGCGCACCCATCGGGGCGGCACGTTCGTCCTCCTCCTGAAGGTGGTCAACTCGCAGGCGTACGGCCCCGACGTCGTCGAGCTGGTGGCCGACGTGACCCGGGCGGCGCTCAGGGCTCACGCGGCCGCAGCCGCACCGGCAGCGACTTGATCCCGTTGATGAAGTTGGAGACGAGCCGCCGCGGCTCCCCCGCGATCTCCACCCCCGCACAGGATCCTCTCAACTCCTCGTAGAAGACACGGAGTTGCAGCCGGGCGAAGTGGGCGCCGAGGCAGACGTGGGGGCCGTCGCCGAAGGAGACGTGCGGGTTGGGGCGGCGGCCGAGGTCGAGCCGGTGCGGGTCGGGGAAGACGCGTTCGTCGTGGTTGGCGGAGACGTGGAAGACGACGACCTTGTCGCCCTCGGCGATCCGTACGCCGGCGAGTTCGGTGTCACGGGCGGCGGTGCGGCGGAAGGAGAGCACCGGCGGGTGGACCCGCAGCAGCTCGTCCACGGTGGTGTCCACGCCGACCTCGCCCCGCCAGAGCCTCCCCTGCTCGTCGGGGTGCCCGCTCAGGGCGAGCACGCCTCCCGGGGCCGCCGACCGCACGGTGTCGTTGCCGGCGACGGTGAGCAGGAAGAAGAACATCTCCAGTTCGGCGTCGGCGAGTTCGGTGGTGGCGAGGGCGGTCATCAGGTCGTCGGCGGGATGCTTCCGCTTGAACGCGGCCAGCTCCTGCGCGTACGCGAACATCTCGGCCAGCATGGCCGGTGAGCGCGGGTTGACGGGCCGCCCGTCGGCGCCGAGGACGGGCGGCTCGTCGGGGTCCTGGTAGGCGATGACCCGTTCGGTCCAGGCGTGCAGCAGCCCCCGGTCGCCCGCCGGCACGCCGAGCAGGTCGGTGAGGTTGAGGAGCGCGTAGTCGTCGGTGACGGCCCGGACGAGGTCGACCTCGCCGCCCGCCTCCCGCGCCGCCGCGAGCAGCCGCCGGGCCCGTGCGCGGGCGGTCTCCTCGAACCGCGCGATCCGCCCCGGGGTGAAGGCGCGACTGGCGAGCCGCCGCAACCGGCCGTGCTCCGGCGGGTCCTGATTGAGCATCACGCGGCGGATGAACGGCAGGTCGGCGGGGTCGGGGTCGCGGATCTGGGTGGCGCCGAGCCAGGAGGAGTACGTCTCCGCGTCCTTGAGCACCCGTACGACGTCGGCGTGGCGCGTCACCGCCCAGAACCCCGGCCCGGCCGGCCAGCCGAGCACTGCCCGCTCCTCCTGCCGGGCGACCGGCGCACGGTCCCGCAGCGCGCGGAAGGCGTCGTGCGGCGGCCCGGCGGCGTGGATCCGGGGGTCGAAGACGTCGGGGAGGTTCGTCGGCTTCACGGGGACCAGCCTGGAGCAGGGGTGAAGACGTGTCCATCATGACAGGTCAGAGCTGGTTTTCGTAGGACGGAACGCACAGTTCGCGCGCCTTGTCCGGGCTGTCGCCGGACGCCCAGAATCTCCGCCATGACGCATCAGGGTGAAGCGGGGAACGCGGGGTTCGTGGACGAGGAAGCGGTGATGCGGGCGCGGGTGCTGCTGCTGGGGTCGGGAAGACTGAGCGACCGTCAGGAGCTGGAGGCGTACCGGGTGCTGGCCCCGGTGAGCCCGGCCGCGTACGCGCCGAAGCTGGTGAGGCGGCTCCGGTGGGAGCGGGCGACGACGCCGGAGCGGCGCGAGGAGCTGGCCGTGGAGGCGGTCGCGGCGGCCCGGCTGCTCGGGCCCGGACATCCGCTGCGGACGGAGATCCTGTGCGAGGCGCTCGGCTCGTACGGGTCGGAGCTGTCCCGGCAGGGGCGCAGGGCCGAAGCCCTCGCCGTCTTCGAGGAGTCGGCGGCGGTGGGCCGCGCGGGGTACGAGCGGGGGCAGGTGGGGCACCCCGGGTACGGGGCGGGCCACCTGGCCACCGCCCTGTCCGAGGAGGGGCGGCACGCGGAGGCGGTGGCGTCCGCGGGGCCGGTGGTGGACGGCGAGCACCCGGACTTCTGGTCGGCGGTCGCCCGGTCGGCCCGACTGGAGGCCGCGGGGCGGGTCGGGGAGGCGGTGGAGACCTTCGGGGCGTTCCTGGAGGCCGAGCGGGTGGAGGCGGCGGAGGGCAGGGGGTCTTACGCGATCCTGGTCTGGGCGCTGCGCCGGCAGGCGGACGTGCTCGACGGGGCCGGGAGGCACGGCGAGGCCGACGCGGTCCGGCGGGAGGCGCTGGACGTCCTCGCGCGGCTCGCGGAGGACGGGGAGCCGAAGTCGTGGAGCGACATCCACTCCTGGTGGGCGACGCTGTTCGCCCTCTCCGTCCGCCCGGACGAACCGCCCGCGTCGGCGGCCGCGCCGGCCCCCGCCTTCGGCGAGAACACGCTCCACTGGTCCCCCGACGTCCTGGACACGTACATCGCCGCCGTACCCGCCCTGGAGGAGGAGAAGGCGGCGCTCAGAGGGAAGGCGGAGGCTGAGGCGAGGGCGGAGGCGGAGGCGGATCCGGCGCGGTGGCTGCCCGCGCTGAGCGCCGCGCACCGGCGCCTCACCGCCCGCGCGGTCCTGCGCCACCGGTCCCACCGGATCCTGGACGAGCTGCGCCCGCTCTTCGACGAGGGCGTGGCGCTCGCCCGCCGGCCCGGCTCGGCGCCGGGGGCGGAGGCGCGGGCGCTGACCGACCGGGCGCTGTTCCTGCTCGCCGCCAGGGAGTACGGAGAGGCGCACGCGGACCTGGCGGCGGCCGAGGCCGCGCGGCAGCACCTGGCGGCGGAGGCCGAGCGGCAGCACCCGGCAATCGTTACCCGCACGTAACTTACCGACCAGTTACCACGGGTAGCGCGCCGCGGTTACCGTCGGGCCACTTCACTGCCCCCCATCAGTGACCCCCCCATCGAGGAGTGGCCCGTGCGCACATCCCTGGCCCTCGCCGTCTCGGCCGCCCTGGTGGCCGGGACGGCCCTGTCCGTGGCCCCCGCCGCCCAGGCCGCCGCGAGCGGCACGTCGATCCGGTTCGTGGACATCGCCGGCGACGGCGGCACCGTCCTCAAGGCCAACGTCGTCACGCCCGCCGGCGCCGACGGCTCCGCCCGCTACCCGGTGGTCGTGCTCCCGACCAGCTGGGCCACGCCGCAGATCGAGTACCTGGCTCAGGCGCAGAAGCTCGCCGACTCCGGCTACGTCGTGGTGAGTTACAACTCGCGCGGCTTCTGGCAGTCCGGCGGGGAGATCGAGACCGCAGGCCCCAAGGACATCGCCGACGCGTCGAAGGTGATCGACTGGGCGCTCGCGAACACCCCGGCGGACCCGGCCAAGGTCGGTATGGCCGGGGTGAGTTACGGCGCCGGGATCTCCCTGCTCGCCGCCGCCCACGACCCCCGGGTCAAGGCCGTCGCCGCGCTCAGCGGCTGGGCCGACCTCATCGAGTCCATCTACAGCGGCCGCACCCAGCACCTCCAGGCCGCCGCCCTGCTCGGCGGCGCCGGGTTCCTCACCGGCCGCCCCGGTCCCGAACTCAAGCAGATCCTGGGTGACTTCCTCTCCTCGAACCTCGACCGCGAGGACGAGATGATCGCCTGGGGGAAGCAGCGCTCGGCCGCCACCTACCTGGACCGGATCAACGCCAACGGCACCGCCGTCATGCTCGGCAACGCCTGGGGCGACACCATCTTCCCGCCCAACCAGTTCGCGAGCTTCTACGAGAAGCTGAAGGGCCCCAAGCGGCTGGAGTTCCGTCCCGGCGACCACGCCACCGCCGAGGCCACCGGCCTCTTCGGGCTGCCCAACGACACCTGGACCAGCGCCCACCGCTGGTTCGACCGCCATCTCAAGGGCGCCGACAACGGCGTCGACCGCGAGCTTCCCGTCCGGCTCAAGCCTCGCTCCGACGGCGGCTACGAGGGCTACGCCGACTGGAAGTCGGTCAACGCGCACCGCGAGCGGATCGCCCTGAACGACTCCGAGCACGTCTGGGCCAACGTGGACTCCGGCGCCAACGGCGGCATCGTCCTGCTCAGCAACCTCCTCGATCAGCTGGCGCAGACCCCGCCCGCCGTCTCCGTCCCCCTCCTCCCCCGCTCCTTCGCCGCCGTCTGGCAGTCCGGGCGGTACGACGAGGGGACGGCGGTGCGCGGCACGCCGGTGCTGCACACCACGGTCACGCCGACGAGGTCCAGCGGCACCTTCGTCGCGTACCTCTACGACGTGGGCCCGCTCGGCGTCGGGAAGCTGGTGAGCAACGCCCCGTACACCTTCCACGACCGGACGCCGGGCAAGCCGTTCGCCGTGGACCTGGAGCTCTTCTCCACGGCGTACGACGTCCCGGCCGGTCACCGGCTCGCGCTGGTCGTCGACACCGTCGACCCGTTGTACATCGAGCACAACCCGGCCGGCGCGCAGCTGACCTTCTCCTCCCCCGCGTCCGATCCCTCGTACGTCTCGGTGCCGATGCGGGAGGAGTGATCACGGCTGCTGCCGGGCCGGTTTCAGGCCCGTGCGGGGGCCCGTACGGGGGTCACTCGCGGCCCGGCAGCGTGATCACCGGTGCGGCGGGAGCGACATCCACCCCCTTGGTGCGGGGGTCGCGGCGCTCCCGTCGCGCGACCCAGGTCGCGCACCAGGAGAGCAGCATGCACATGCCGATGTAGATCGGCGAGATCACCAGGACGACCGGGATGAAGGGCAGGTCGTAGTCGAGGTTCGAGGCGATCAGCTTGCCCGCGTGGAGGAACTCCTCGTAGGTGATCAGGTAGCCGAGCGAGGTGTCCTTCAGCGCCACGACGAGCTGGCTGATGATGGCCGGCAGCATCGCGCGGACCGCCTGCGGGACCAGGACCCAGGTCATGACCTGGGTCTTGCGCATGCCGAGCGCGTACGCGGCCTCGCCCTGCCCGCGCGGCACGGCGTGCACGCCGGTGCGGAAGACCTCGGCGAGCACCGAGCCGTTGTAGAGGGTGAGTCCGGCGACGAGCGCGGGCAGCGGCTGCACCTTGAGCGCCACGAAGATGAAGAAGATCATCACCAGGACGGGCATCGCGCGGAAGAACTCCACGAGCAGGGTGGCGACCCAGCGCACCGGCCGGTGGTCGGAGAGGCGTCCGGTGGCGAGGACCGCGCCGAGCGCCAGGGAGAACACGGCGGCGAGCGCGAACGCCTTGAGGGTGTTGCCGAGCCCTTCGAGCAGCAGCTCCTGGATGCCCTCGTAGAGGAAGGGCCGCCACTTCACCGCCGTGAACTGGCCGGTGTCGAAGAGGAGATAGAGGATCCAGGCGGCGAGGCCGAGGATCACGGCGGTGGAGGCGAGGCCGTAGAGCAGGTGCCGGCGGCGGGCCTGCGGGCCGGGGATGTCGTAGAGGGCGCTGGCGTGCGGCGTGCGGCTCATCGGGCCACCCCCCAGCGCTTCTCCATCACGTTGAAGACGGCGCTGATGGCGAGGGTGATGATCAGGTAGCCGACGGCGATCCAGACGAAGGTCCAGATGATGTTGTAGCCGAGTTCGCTCAAGGTCTTGTAGGTGCCCAGGAGTTCGGTGACGCTGAAGGCGCCGGCGATGGCGGAGTTCTTGGCGAGGGCGATCAGGGTGGAGCCGATCGGCGGGATCACCGAGCGGAACGCCTGCGGCAGGACGACCGTGCCGAGGGTCTGGGTGAAGCTCATGCCGAGGCTGCGGGCGGCCTCGCCCTGCCCGACCGGGACGGTGTTGATGCCGGAGCGCAGCGCCTCGCAGATGAAGGCGGAGGTGTAGCAGCCCAGCGCGAGGACCGCGAACAGCTCGAAGGGCAGCACGAGTCCGAAGCGCGGCAGGCCCAGCATCACCGCGAAGAAGAGCAGGGTGAGCGGGGTGTTGCGCAGGATCGTGACCCAGACCGTGCCGAAGACCCGGAAGGAGCCGACGGGCGCGACCCGGAAGGCCGCCATGACGAAGCCCAGGACGAGGGCGAGCGCCGAGGCGTAGACGGTGAGTTCGAGGGTGCCGAGGAACCCCTCGCCGTAGAGCGAGAAGTTGTCTGTCAGTACGTCCATGTCAGCGGTGCGGGTCCTCAGTTGGCCGGGTAGCGGTCGATGGGCGGCGGCTTCGGCGCGGGGACTCCGGAGAGGCCGAGGGTCGCGTCGTACGCCTTCTTCCAGTCGCCGTTCTTCTCGTGCGCGGCGATGGCGTCGTCGAGGGCGAGGCGGAGCGCCGTGTCGCGGCGCGGCACGCCGATCCCGTACGGCTCCTTGGAGAACGGCTTCCCGGCGAGCTTGAGTTCGTCGGGGACCTTGGCGGCGTAGCCCATGAGGATGGTGTCGTCGGTGGTGACGGCGTCGACCTGGTAGGTGAGGAGGTTGTCGACGCAGATCGAGTAGGTGTCGTAGGCGACGAGTTCGGCCTTCGGGTAGTCCTGCTGGATCCGCTGGTACGGGGTGGAGCCGGCCGCCGAGCAGACGCGCTTGCCGTCGAGGTCCTGAGGGCCGTCGATGTCGTTCTCGTCGGTGCGGACGAGGAGGGACTGGCCGGCCTCGTAGTAGGGGCCGGCGAAGCCGACGAGCTGCTTGCGCTTGTCGTTGATGGTGTAGGTGCCGACGTAGTAGTCGATCTGCCCGTTCTGGAGGGCGGTCTCGCGGTTGGCGGAGGCGATGGTGCGGAACTCCACGCCGGTCGCCGGGTCGAAGCCGAGGGAGGCGGCCATCATCTTGGCGATCTCGATGTCGAAGCCGGAGTAGCGGCCGGTGGCGGGGTCCTTCTCGCCGAGGTACGGCTGGTCCTCCTTCGCCCCGACGACCAGCCGGCCGCGTTTCCGCGCCCGGTTCCAGGTGGACGAGTCCGGCAGGCGGAAGTCCGACTCGACGCGGTAGACGGGGAGTTGGTCGGGCTGCGGGCCCTTGACGGGCGGGCTGCCGGGCCGGCCGCAGCCGGCCAGCGGGGCGCCCGCGGCGGCGAGCAGCAGGGCGAGGGCGAGGGCGCCCGTGCGTCGGTGCGTGCGCTGCATGGTTCCCACCCCGGTCAGTGCGAGAGGATCTTGGAGAGGAAGTCCTTGGCGCGCTCGCTGCGCGGGGCGGTGAAGAACTCCTCGGGGGCGCGGTCCTCCAGGATCCGCCCGTCGGCCATGAAGACGACGCGGTTGGCGGCGGAGCGGGCGAAGCCCATCTCGTGGGTGACGACGACCATGGTCATGCCCTCGTGGGCGAGTTGCTGCATGACTTCCAGGACCTCGTTGATCATCTCGGGGTCGAGGGCGGAGGTGGGCTCGTCGAAGAGGAGCGCCTTGGGGTCCATGGCGAGGGCGCGGGCGATGGCGACGCGCTGCTGCTGGCCGCCGGAGAGCTGGGCCGGGTACTTCTCGGCGTGGGCGGCGAGGCCGACCCGGTCGAGGAGCTCGCGCGAACGCCGGTCGGCCTCCTCCTTCTTGCGCCGGCGGACCTTCATCTGCGCCAGGGAGACGTTGGCGAGGACGGTCTTGTGGGCGAAGAGGTTGAACGACTGGAAGACCATGCCGACCTCGGCGCGCAGCCGGGCGAGGTCCTTGCCCTCCTCGGGGAGGGGGCGGCCGTCGATGCGGATCTCGCCGGACTCGATGGTCTCCAGCCGGTTCATCGCCCGGCAGAGGGTGGACTTGCCGGAGCCCGAGGGACCGATGACGACGACGACCTCACCGCGGCCGACGGTGAGGTCGATGCCCTGGAGGACGTGCAGCGTGCCGTAGTGCTTGTTCACGCCACGCAGTTCGATCAGCGGATCGACGGTCATGCGCTGCCCTGCCCCATTCCTCAGCGGTGTGCCGATGCGGTGTGTCGATGCGATGTGTCGAGACAGCGCAAACTATCCGCCAGGAAAAGGGACTTCACGCCTGACACGCCCGAAAGGGTGCAAGACGGGATTAGCCGTATTTACGGCAATCGAGTGGTGCGCGGCGGCCGGCGGCGGGCCGCGGCCGGATCACTCCTCGGCGGCCTCGGCGTACACCTGGGAGAGCTCGGGCGCCCCGGTCATCGCCCACTCGACGCCGTACTCGACGACCGCGACCTCGCGGCCGGACTCCAGGACGACGACCGGACCGCCGTTCGGCCACACCTGCCAGCGGGCCCCCGGCACGTTCCGCACGATGACGCTGCCGAGGTAGAGCCCCGCGTCGTTGCCGAACCAGGGCAGTTCCTCCGGGTCGTCGCGCCAGCGCGGCGGGAGCTGGTCCAACTCCTGGAGCGAGCGCGGGGTGTCGTCGAGCCTCACCCCGGCCGACTCGACCCGGGCACGCAGCAGCTCGCACTCGCCGAGCAGCTCCGCCACGCCGTCGGGGTCGCGGTCGAAGGCCGCGGCCAGCGGGGACGGGTCCGGCTCGCGCCGCTTGCGCCAATGGTCGAGAAACGGGATGTTCATCGGAACAGCGTCGCACCGTCACCCGCCGGACCACCACCCGGCACGCTGAGATCGTTATGGAACGCTCTCGCAGGTCACCGCGGTCAGAGGTCGAAGTCCAGGACGGTCAGAGGTCGAGGTCGACGACGACCGGGGCGTGGTCGGACGCGCCCTTGCCCTTGCGCTCCTCGCGGTCCACGTAACTGTCCTTCACGGCCTCGGCGAAGGGCTTGTTGCCGTACACGAGGTCGATGCGCATGCCCTTGTTCTTGGGGAAGGCGAGCTGGCGGTAGTCCCAGTACGTGTACGGGTGGTCGTACTTGAGCGGGCGCGGCACGACGTCGGTGAGTCCGGTCTCGCGCAGGCCGGCGAGGGCCGCGCGCTCGGGCTCGGTGACGTGGGTGGACTCCTGGAAGAGCGAGATGTCCCAGACGTCGGCGTCGGCCGGGGCGATGTTGTAGTCGCCGAGGACGGCGAACGGGCGCTCGCCCGCCGCGTCGTCGGCGACGGCCGCCTTCAGCGCCTCCAGCCAGCGCAGCTTGTACGCGTAGTGCTCGTGGGCGATCTCCCGGCCGTTCGGCACGTAGACCGACCAGACGCGGACCGGGCCGCAGGTCGCGGAGATCGCGCGGGGCTCCTGGACGGCGTCGTACTCGGGGCCGCCGGGCAGACCGGTGACGACGTCCTCGAAGCCGACGCGGGAGAGGAGGGCCACGCCGTTCCACCTGCCGGTGGCGTTGACCACCGACTCGTAGCCCAGCGCGCGCAGCTCCTCGGCGGGGAACTGCTCGGCGGTGCACTTGGTCTCCTGGATGCACAGCACGTCGGTGCCGCTGCTCTCCAGCCAGGCCAGCAGCCGGGGCAGGCGGGCGGTGATCGAATTGACGTTCCAGGTGGCGATGCGCATGACGCCCAGCCTACTGGCGGGCACCGACAGCGGCCCGGAGCCCTCTCACAGCCGGGCGGACGCGCCGGGCGCGAGCCGCTGGTGGTCGGTGCCGCCGAGGGCGCCGATCTGCCGGTCGTAGATCGGCCGGGCCAGGTCGGTGAGGAGGGCGTCGTGGATGTCGTACGCCCGGCGCGGCTTCACCTCGCGGACGTAGTCGATCACCTCGGAGATCTTGTTCCAGGGCGCCATGACCGGCAGCAGGAGGGTGTCGACCGGACGGCCGGGGACGGTGAGGGCGTCGCCGGGGTGGAAGACGGCGCCGTCGACGAGGAAGCCGACGTTGGTGACGCGCGGCAGGTCCGGGTGGATCACGGCGTGCAGCTCGCCGTGGACCTCGATGTCGAAGCCGGCGGCGGTGAAGGTGTCGCCGTGCCCGACGGTGTGCACCCGGCCCGGGAAGGCGGAGGCCAGCTGGTCGGCGACGCTGCGGAGGGTCCAGATCTCGGCGGCCGGGTTCGCGTCCAGCGCGGCGCGCAGGCGGCCCTCGTCGAAGTGGTCCGGGTGCTCGTGGGTGACGAGGAGGGCGTCGGCGCCGAGCACGGCGTCCTCCTCCGTGAACATCCCGGGGTCCAGGACGAGCGTCCGCCCGTCCTTCTCCAGCCGGACGCAGGCGTGGGACTTCTTCGTCAGCTTCACGGCCTCACCCTACGCCGGGCGTGCGGGCCCGGCTCGGGTGAACGGGGTGGACGTGGGGCCGGTGGCTACGCCGGGGGCGTGGTCTCGTCCGTGATGGCGCGGGTGACCGTGGCGAGGGCGGTCTCGGCGGCGGGGAGGCCGCAGTAGACGGCGGTGTGGAGCACGATCTCGCGGATCTCGGCGGGCGAGAGCCCGTTGCGGAGGGCGGCGCGGGTGTGGTCGGCGAGCGCCTCGCGGTGCCCGCCGGCGACGAGGGCCGTGAGGGTGACGACGCTGCGGGTGCGCCGGTCGAGGCCCTCCCGGGCCCACACCTCGCCCCACTCGTAGCGGTTGACGAGCTCCTGGAAGTCGGCGGTGTCCTCGTCGGCGAGCGCGCGGTCGACGTGCGCGTCGCCGAGGATCTCGCGGCGGAGCCCGAGCCCCTTCTCGTACGGGTCGGGCCTGCCGGCCGGGGCCTCCTCGCCGTCCTCCGCGGCGTCCGCGTCCGGGGCGGCCTCGGCGGGGGCCGGGGCGACCGCGGGGACCGGCGGCGGTACGGCGAGGGTGCCGCTGGTCTCGTGGGAGGTCGCCGAGAAGTGCTCCAGGAGCAGGTCCGTGACGGCGGCGGGCTGCTCGACCGGGGCGAGGTGGGAGGCGCCCGGGACGACGGCCAGCTTGGCGTCGGCGATGCCGGCGACGAGGGTACGGGCCTCGGCGGGGCCGGTGACCCGGTCCTCGGAACCGACCAGGACGAGCGCGGGCACGCCGATGCTGCCGAGCGCGGCCCGTACGTCGAAGAGGGCGAGGGCCTCGCAGGCGGCGACGTAACAGGGGGCGTCGGTGGTCCGCACCATCTGGACGGCCCAGTCGACGATGGCGGGCTGGTTGGCGGCGAAGTGCGGGGTGAACCACTGCTCGGGCGCGGCGCGGGCCATCGGCTCCAGGCCGTTGGCCCGGACCACGACCCCGCGCTGGCGGAACTCGTCGGCGGTGCCGAAGCGCGGCGCGGTGGCGACCAGGGCCAGCGAGGCGACCCGGTGCGGGGCCCGCAGGGCCAGGTCGAGGCCGACGGCGCCGCCGAGGGAGCAGCCGGCGTAGCCGAACCGCTGGACGCCGAGGGTGTCGAGGGTGGCGAGGACGCGGTCGCCGAGCTCCGCGACGGAGCTGAAGGGCTGCGCGGGCGCCCCACCGTGTCCGGGCAGGTCGAACCGGACCACCCGCCGGTCCCGGATCAGCTCCGGGATCTGGCGGTCCCACATATGAAAGGTGGTGCCCAACGAGGGGCCCAGGACCAGGACGGGTGCGTCCTCGGGCCCGTCGACTCGGTATTGCAGGGTGTTCGTCGGTGTCTCACTCACTCGCCAGACCCTCTCATCCCCGGCCGTCCCGCGAGGCGCCGGGGCGGAACTCGGGGGTGTGACGAAGCTCGCGGGGGCGCGGGACGGGGTGCTCGGGGCGCGGGCTCACGACACCGCGTCCGGTGCCGGCGGGTCCGGGTCCCGTCGGGGGTGGCCCGGCCCCGGCGGGCCACGCTTCCGCGGCCCCGCGGCGTCGTCAGCGGCCCCCCGGCGGGCCCGGTTCCGCGGCCCCGCCGGGTCAGTGGCCCCGTCGGGTCAGTGGCCCCGGCGCACGCGGGCGGCCTTCCTGGCCTCGGCCATCTTCCGGTCCTCGGCCGAGCGGCGGGACTCGTTCTTGGCGCGGCCGGGCTTGCCGGGGACGGTGCCCATGCCGCGGAACTGCGCGCCGCCGCGCTTCGCCCGCTCGGCGCTGGGGGCGCTGCCGTCGACGGGGACGCCGGAGGGGGCCTTGGCGCCGGTGATGCGGCTGAGCTGCGCCTCGCCGGAGCGGACCTGGGTGACCTGGGGGCGCAGCCCGGCGTCCGCCATGAGGCGGAGGACGTCCTTGCGCTGGTCGGGCAGGACGAGGGTGACGACGGTGCCGGAGCCGCCGGCGCGGGCGGTGCGGCCGCCCCGGTGGAGGTAGTCCTTGTGGTCGGCGGGTGGGTCGACGTTCACGACGAGGTCGATGTCGTCGACGTGGATGCCGCGCGCGGCGACGTTGGTGGCGACGAGGACGGGCACCTCGCCACTGCGGAACCGCTCCAGGGTGCGGGTGCGCAGCGGCTGGGACTTGTCGCCGTGCAGGGCGGCGGCCCGTACGCCGCTGCCGCGCAGGTGGGCGGTGAAGCGGTCGACGGACGCCTTGGTCGCCAGGAACATGATCACGCGTCCGTCGCGGGCGGCGATCTCGGTGGCGGTGGCGAACTTGTCGGCGCCGTGCACCTGGAGGACGTGGTGCTCCATGGTGGTGACGGCGGCGGCCGAGGGGTCGACGGAGTGGACGACCGGGTCGTGGAGGTAGCGCTCGACCAGGAGGTCGACGTTCCGGTCGAGGGTGGCCGAGAACAGCATCCGCTGGCCCCCGTCGCGTACCAGGTCGAGCAGTCCGGTGACCTGGTCCATGAAGCCCATGTCGGCCATCTGGTCGGCCTCGTCGAGGACGGTGATCTCCACCCGGTCCAGGCGGGCGTCCTTGCGCTCGACGAGGTCCATGAGCCGTCCGGGGGTGGCGATCACGACCTCGGCCCCGTCGCGCAGCGCGGTGGCCTGCCGCCCGATCGACATCCCGCCGACCACGACGGCGAGCCGCAGCGTGAGCGCCTTGGCGTACGGCGCGAGCGCGTCGCTGACCTGCTGCGCCAGCTCACGGGTCGGCACCAGGACCAGCGCCCGGGGCTTGCGCGCCTCCGCCCGGCTGCCCGCGAGCCGCACGAGCAGCGGCAGCCCGAACGCCAGCGTCTTCCCGGACCCGGTCCGCCCCCGCCCCAGCACGTCCCGCCCGGCGAGCGCGTTCGGCAAGGTCGCGGCCTGGATCGGGAACGGCGTCTCGACCCCGTCGGCGGCCAGCACCTCCCGCACCTCGGCAGGCAGCCCGAGCTCGTCGAAGGAGTCCACGGCGGGCAGCGCCGGAGTGTGACTGACCGGCTGCGCGAAGTCGTCCTTGGAAACGGCGGTGCGAGGGCTCTGGTCCGGGCGGGGGGAACGGTTCATGGGTCCCATTGTGAGTCACCGCCGGGGAGACCCTCGCCCTCCGGCGCTCTCCTCCCCGCCGGGGGCGTCCCTCCCGCCCCGGTCAAGGACTCGTCGTCGAGACCGTGAAGACGCGGGGGAAGGCGGGGTCGGTGAGGTCTACGGTGATGTCGGTGGTGGGGCGGGGGGCTTCGCGGTCGACTATGGTGCCCGACCAGGTCAGGCCGTCGGGGAAGGTCCAGCCGACGATGTCGGCGTCGCGGTCGGAGACGGTGATGCGGCCGGAGGTGAGGGCGGTGCGGCCGGTGCCCGATTCGGCGAGGTAGGTGTCGAGGCCGGTGGCCGTGGTGGTGAACTGCACGTACAGGCGGCTGGTCTTCCAGTTGCTGGTCTCGTAGTAGGCGACGCCTGAGGAGCCGGCCGGGACGGGGACCTCGAAGACGCGGCGCTTCATCAGCGAGGGCCAGTTGTCCTGGAGGCCGGCGACGGAGGACTCGCGTTCCTTGTCGATGCCGCTGTCCCGGCTCTGCCCCGCCGAGATCACCAGGTAGCCGGCGGGGATGCCGACGAGCAGGACGATGATGACCGCCGTCAGCCAGCGGCGGCGGATCATGCGCCCCCGGTCCTCGGGCATCCGCCCTTCGGGCAGCCGCTCCTCGGGCGGGCTCGGGGGTTGGGGGTGGACGGTCATGAACCGGGGTCCTCGTCGTTCCGGGCGGTGCGGCCGTGCGTACCGGGGCGGAACGCCTGCGCGTAGCGCTCGTACCGCTCGTAGCGCTCCACCCGGCGCCGGTTGGCGCGGCGGAAGCGGCGGGCGACGAGCCGCGAGAGGTCGGCGGCGCCGACCATGCCGGCCTCGGGGCCGAGCTGGGCGCGGGTGATCCGGGCCTCGGGCCGGTAGCCGCGGCCGGTGAGGTGGCGGCGGAAGGACTCCCGGGCGGGGCCGATGAGCAGGTCGTCGGCGGCGGAGACGCCGCCGCCGATGACGAAGCAGGAGGGGTCGAGGGCGGCGGCGAGGTTGGCGATGCCGACGCCGAGCCACTGCCCGATGTCCTGGAGCAGCTCGACGCACATCGCGTCGCCCTCGCGGGCGAGCTCGGTGATGAGGGGGCCGGTGATCTCGGGGACGTTCCCCTTCACCCGCTCGATGATGTCGTACGCCACCGGGGAGTCGGCGGCGGCCAGCTCGCGGGCCTCGCGGACCAGGGCGTTGCCGGAGCTGTACTGCTCCCAGCAGCCGCGGTTGCCGCAGGGGCAGCGGTGGCCGCCGGGCACGACCTGCATGTGCCCGAACTCGCCGGCGACGCCGTACTTGCCCCGCTTGACCCTGCCGTCCTCCAGGATCGCGCCGCCGATCCCCGTACCGAGGGTGATCATGACGAGGTGGTCCTCGCCGCGTCCGGCGCCGAAGCGCCACTCGGCCCAGGCGGCGGTGTTGGCGTCGTTGTCCACCATGACGGGGACGGCGAGCCGGTCCTGGAGGGCGTCCCGGAGGGGTTCGTTGCGCCAGGCGAGGTGGGGGGCGAAGAGGACGCGGGCCCGGTCGGCGTCGACCCAGCCGGCCGCGCCGATGCCGACGGCGTGCACGTCGTGCCGGTCGGAGAGGTCCAGGACCAGCTCGACGATGGTGTCCTCGACGACCTTGGGGCTCTTGGACTTGTCGGGGGTCTCGGTGCGGATCTTCTCCAGGATGGTGCCGTCGGCGTCGACGACGCCCGCCATCACCTTGGTCCCGCCGATGTCGATGCCCACCGTCGGCACCCGGGGCGCCGACAGGTGGGAGCGCCGCTCGCGGGTGCCGACGGTCCGCAGGACACCGCCCCGGGCGGCGGGGTCACGGTAGGTGTTCACCGGGTCGATTCTGCCAGGAGAGGCGTCGGGTCCGCGTGATGAGGCGGGACGGCGGGGCCCGCCGCGTCACGGGCCGGAGGGCCGCTCCAGCTCGTGGCGGAGGTCGTCGAGCTCGCTGCCGCCCGCCATCTGGCGGGTCAACTCGTCGAGCGTCACCGAGTCCTTGGTGTGGCTCGCGGCCATGACACCGCGCTTGAGCAGCACGAACCGGTCGCCGACGAGGAAGGCGTGGTGCGGGTTGTGGGTGATGAGGACCACGCCGAGGTCCTGGTCGCGGGCGGCGGCCACGTACTTCAGGACGACGCCGGACTGCTTGACGCCGAGGGCGGCGGTCGGCTCGTCTAGGACGAGGACCTTGGCGCCGAAGTGGACCGCGCGGGCGATGGCCACGCACTGGCGTTCGCCACCCGAGAGGGTGCCGATGGGCTGGTCGACGTCCCGGAGGTCGATGCCCATGCGGAGCAGCGCCTCGCGGGTGGTGGTCCGCATCAGTTCGGTGTCGAGCCGCTTGAGGGGGCCCTTGCCCTTCGTGGGCTCGGAGCCGAGGAAGAAGTTCCGCCAGACCGGCATCAGGGGGACGACGGCGAGGTCCTGGTAGACGGTGGCGATGCCCCGGTCGAGGGCGTCGCGCGGGTTGGCGAGGGTCACCTCCTCGCCCTCGATGCGGAAGGTGCCGGCATCGTGCCGGTGCAGTCCGGCGACGATCTTGATGAGGGTGGACTTGCCGGCGCCGTTGTCGCCGAGGACGCAGGTGATCTCGCCGGCCCGGACCTCCAGGGAGACCCCTTCGAGGGCGCGGATGTTGCCGTAGTACTTGGAGACGTCGTCCAGCTGCACCAGGGGAGCGGTGTCGGTCGTCACTTGGTGGCCTCCACGCGCTTGCGGATCCAGGCGTTCAGGAGCGTCGCGAGCAGCAGCATCGCGCCCAGGAAGAACTTGAACCAGTCGGGGTTCCACTCGGCGTAGACGATGCCCTTGCTGGTCATGCCGAAAATGAGGGCGCCGACGGCGGAGCCGATGGCCGAGCCGTATCCGCCGGTGATCAGGCAGCCGCCGATGACGGCCGCGATGATGTAGATCAGCTCGTTGCCGACGCCCTCGCCCGACTGGACGACGTCGAAGGAGAAGAGCAGGTGCTGGCCGGCGATCCAGGCGCAGAAGGCCACGCCCATGTAGAGGCCGATCTTGGTCCGGTAGACCGGGACGCCGACCGCGCGGGCCGCGTCGGCGCCGCCGCCGACCGCGAAGATCCAGTTGCCGAAGCGGGTCCGGAGCAGGATCCAGGTGGCCACCGCGACGAGGCCGAGCCACCACAGGATGGTGACCTTCAGCTCCACGCTCCCGACGGTGAGGGTCGAGGCGAAGACGTCGTGGGCGGAGGGGAAGCCCTCCATGTCGGCGATCGACTTGGTGGAGACGGTGCCGGTGATCAGTTTGGTGAGGCCCAGGTTCAGGCCGGTCAGCATCAGGAAGGTGCCGAGCGTGATGATGAAGCTGGGCAGTTTCGTACGGGTCAGCATGAAGCCGTTGAAGGCGCCGATGGCCAGGGTGACGAGCAGCGAGACGCCGACGCCGACCCAGACGTTCGCGGTCATCTGGTAGCTGAACATCGACGACACCAGCGCCGAGCTGGTCACCAGGACGCCCGCGGAGAGGTCGAACTCGCCGCCGATCATCAGCAGGGCGACCGGGACGGCCATGATGCCGAGCGTGGACGCCGCGTAGAGGACGGTGCCGAGGCTGGCGGGGCGCAGGAAGCTGTCGGCGGCGATCGCGAAGAAGGCGAAGACGGCGATCGCGCCGACGACCGAGCCCAGCTCGGGGCGGGCGAGGAGCT
Organism: Streptomyces sp. NPDC059201; assembly: GCF_042754585.1. Taxonomy (NCBI): domain Bacteria; kingdom Bacillati; phylum Actinomycetota; class Actinomycetes; order Kitasatosporales; family Streptomycetaceae; genus Streptomyces; species Streptomyces sp. NPDC059201. The sequence continues at coordinate 8,609 of NZ_JBHZBB010000011.1, read as the reverse complement.
TCTTCAGCGGGGTGGTGCGCAGCAGCCGTTCGTCGACGTGGTCGACGCCGTCGCCCGGCGCGGACGGGGGTGCGCCGGCGCTCATCGGGTACCCCGCTCCGCGTACCGCTTCAGGGCCCCGGCCTGGTCCTTGGTGATGATCTGGGGTCCGGTGAGGACGGGCTTGCCGCCGCCGAGGACGTCGGCGTTGTAGCGGTAGAGCCAGAGCAGGTCGACGGCCTCGTACCCCTGGAGGTAGGGCTGCTGGTCGACGGCGAAGCCGAGGGTGCCGGCCTCCAGGGCGGCGGCGACCTTGGCGTTGAGGTCGAAGGTGTCGATCTCCGCCTCGCTGCCGGCGCTCTTCGCGGCCTGGACGGCGGCGTCGGCGAAGGGGGCGCCGAGGGTGACGACGGCGTCGACGTCCTTGTCGGACTGGAGCTTGGCCTCGATGGACGCCTTCACGTCGGGCATGTTGGTGCCGTCGACGTAGAGGTTGACCAGTTCGCCGCCGAAGGTCTCCTTCGTGCCGGCGCAGCGCTGCTCGTGCCCGACGTTGCCCTGCTCGTGCAGGACGCAGAGGGCCTTCTTGCGCCCGCGCTTCGTCAGCTCCTCGCCGACGGCCTCGCCGGCGACGGTCTCGTCCTGCCCGATGTGGGTGAGGGCGCCGAAAGCCTTGGACTGCTCGGCGCCGGAGTTCACGGTGATCACCGGGATGCCGGCCTTGACGGCCTTCTCGACGGCGGCCTTCATGGCGTCGGGCTTGGCGAGGGTGACGATGAGCCCGTCGACGCCCTTGGCGACGTACGAGTCGATCAGCTGCGCCTGCTGCTGGGCCTCGTCGCTGTGGGCGTAGAGGAAGTTGATGTTGTCCTTGACGGCGGCCTGCTCGGCGCCGTTCTGGACGATGTCCCAGAAGGTGTCCCCGTCGCCCGAGTGGGTCACCATCGCGAAGGTCCAGCGGGGGGTGTCCACGGCCGCCCGGCCCTGGGCCGCGGCGGCCTTGCGGGCGTCCTCCGCCCGCTTGCCGCCGGTGCTGCTGCACCCGGCGAGCGCCGCTGTGAGGGAGACGGCGAGCACGGCGCCGACAGCGGCGCGTACCCCTCCTGTCCGAAGCCCTGTCCGAAGCCTGGTCACGAGGCCGTGCCCTCCTTTGTGTCCTTCTGCGTGCATTGCAGTATCGGTCATGCGGGTCGTGGCACTCGTCAGGGGGCCCTCCCCCGGCTTCGGCGGCCCTACGTACGGACCATCAACTGGAGCTCGAAGGAGTAGCGGGCGGCCCGGTAGAGGTGCGATCCGGACTCGACGGGCCGGCCGGTCGAGTCGAAGGTGACGCGCTCCATGGTGAGCAGCGGGGCGCCCGGCTCCTCCGCCAGGAGCGCGGCCTCCTCGGGCGCGGCGGCGCGGGCGCCGATCGACTGGCGGGCGCTGTGCAGGGTGAGCGCGGCGGCGCGGAGCTGCCGGTAGAGACCCGTGGTCTCCAGGGCGGCGCTGTCGACGAGCCCAGCGGGGAGGTGGTTGCGGAGGTACGCCAGGGGCTCGCCGTGCGCGGTGCGCAGCCGCTCCAGGTAGTGGACGTCGGTGCCCTCGGGGACGCCGAGGGCGGCGGCGACGGCGGGCCCGGCCGGTTCGAGGCGGTCGACGAGGACGCGGGTGGCAGGGCGGTGCCCGGCGGCCTCCAGGTCGTCGTAGAGGCTGCTGAGCTCCAGCGGGCGGCGGACCCGGGAGTGGACGACCTGGGTGCCGACCCCTCTGCGGCGGACCAGGAGGCCCTGGTCGACGAGGGTCCCGATGGCCTGCCGGACGGTGGGCCGGGAGAGCCCGAGCCGCCCCGCGAGCTCGATCTCGTTCCCGAGGAGCGTGCCGGGCGGCAGTCTGCCATCGGCGACGGCCTCCTCCAGCTGCCGGGCGAGCTGGAAGTAGAGCGGAACCGGGCTGGTGCGGTCCACGGAGAACGGCGGCAGATGGGATCCCGACTGCTTGACCACGGGTGGGAGCGTAGCCCCGCACCGGAGAGCCGGGAAGGCGTCACGTCGGCTCCACCGGCGCTCCACCGGCGCTTGTCCTGACAAACCTTGACACCGCCCGGTGGGCGGCTCACGGTGGGGCCATGCGTATCGGACTCATCGGGACGGGGCGGATCGGGAGTTTTCACGCGGGGGTGCTGGCCCGGCATCCCGGGGTCGGCGCTCTGGTGGTGGCCGACGCCGACCGGGCGCGCGCGGACGCCGTGGCGCTGGCCGTGGGGGCCGAGGCCGCGCCGGACGTGGCGGCGCTGCTGGAGCGCGGGCGGCTGGACGCGGTGGTGATCGCCTCGGCGACGGCCGCGCACGCGGAGCTGATCGGCCGGGCCGCGCGGGCGGGCCTTCCGGCCTTCTGCGAGAAGCCGATCGCCCTCGACGTGCCGGGCACGCTGGCCGCGCTGGACGCGGTGGCGGAGGCGGGCACAGTACTCCAGCTGGGCTTCATGCGCCGCTTCGACGCCGGATACCGGGCCGCCAGGGAGGCCGTCCGGGCGGGGCGGCTGGGCAGGCTGCACACGGTACGGACGGTGACCTCCGACCCGGAGCCGCCGCCCGCCGCGTACCTTCCGCTCTCCGGCGGTCTCTTCCGGGACTGCATGGTCCACGACATCGACATCGTGCGCTGGGTGACCGGCCGGGAGATCGTCGAGGTGTACGCGCGCGGCTCGGACGCGGGTCCCGCGATGTTCCGCGAGGCCGGTGACGTGGACACGGCCGCCGCGCTGCTCACCCTGGACGACGGCACGCTGGTGACGGCGACGGCGACCCGCTGCAACGGCGCCGGGTACGACGTGCGGATGGAGCTGGCGGGCGAGCGCGACCAACTGGTGGTGGGTCTGGACGAGCGCGCCCCGCTCACCTCCCTGGAGCCGCACTCCCCCGCGCCGCCGCCCAAGCCCTGGCCCGGTTTCCTGGAGCGCTTCGCCCCCGCGTACGAGGCGGAGCTGGACGCCTTCGTCCGACTGGTGCGCGGCGAGGCGACCAACGCGTGCGACGGCCGCGAGGCCCTGGTGGCGCTGCGGGTCGCGGAGGCGTGCGAGCGGTCCCGGCGGGAGGGCCGCCCGGTCCGTCCGGCGGGTTAGCCGGCCGGTCAGCCGATCGCGCGGACGGTGCCCTGGGCGAGCGCGCAGAGGGTCTCCGCGCCCTCCTCGTCGACGGTCAGGAGTTCGCAGCGGACGACGGCCTGGCGGCGGCCCGCGTGCAGGACCTCGGCGCGGGCGCGGAGGGTGACGCCGACGGCGGGGCGGACGTAGTCGATGGAGTAGCCCGCGGTGAGGACGGCGGCGCCGAGGACGGTGCCCGCCGCGAAGGTGATCGCGTTGTCGGCGGCGTACGAGAGGACTCCGCCGTGCACGAAGCCGTTCTGCTGGCGCAGGTCCTCGCGTATCGGCAGTTCGAGGGTGGCGCCGCCGTCGCCGAAGGCGCTGACGTCGGCGCCGACGAGGCGGCTGAACGGCTGGGCCCGCAGGATGTCGCGGGCCAGGGCGAGGGCGGTGGTGTCGGTCACGCGCGTCACCCTACTCGCCGGTACGGCCGTCGGGCTCCTGGTCGAGGAGGCCGGCGTCGTGGACCAGGAGGGCGATCTGGACCCGGTTGTTGAGGCCGAGCTTGGCGAGCAGCCGGGAGACGTACGTCTTCACGGTGGGCACGCTCATGTAGAGCCGGGCGGCGATCTCGGCGTTGGACGCGCCGCGCCCGACGGCGACGGCGACCTCCCGCTCGCGGTCGGCGAGCCCGGCGAGGCGTTCGGCGGCGGTGCTCCGCCGGGGCCGGGCCTCGGGCTGCCCGGCGACGTGGCTCATGAGCTGCCGGGTGACGGCCGGGGAGAGGACGGGGTCGCCGGCGGCGACCCGGAGGACGGCGGCGACGATCTCGGCGGGCGGGGTGTCCTTGAGGACGAAGCCGGCGGCACCGGCGCGCAGGGCGCGCAGCACCTGCTCGTCGGCGTGGAAGGTGGTCAGGACGATCACCTCGGGGGCGCCGGGGCGGGCCCGCAGCCGCTCGGTGGCGGTGAGCCCGTCGACGTGCGGCATGCGGATGTCCATGAGGACGACGTCGGGGGCGAGCCGGGCGACGAGGTCGGGGACCTCGCTGCCGTCCGCGCCCTCTCCGACGATCTCGAGGGACCCGGCGCCGCCGAGCATGAGGGTGAGGCCCGCGCGGACCAGGGGATCGTCGTCGACGACGAGCAGCCGGATGGTCATGGGGGCCACGGTAGCCAGGCGGTGAGGGCGAAGCCGCCGCCGGGGGTCGGGCCGTGGTCGAAGCGCCCGCCCGCGAGGGCGGCCCGCTCGGAGAGCCCGATGAGGCCCTGCCCGGATCCGGGCACGTGCGGCACGGGTCCGCCGGGCGCGGGGTTGCGGACCTCGACGGTGAGCCCGTCGCCTGGCCGGCCGCTCAGGGTGACGGTGACCTCGGCGCCGGGGGCGTGCTTGCGGGCGTTGGTGAGGCCCTCCTGGGCGATGCGGTAGACGGTGCGGCCGGTGGCGGCGGGCACGGAGCCGGGGTCGTCGACCGTGGTGTCGAGGACGACCCGCATCCCGGCCTCGCGGCACTCGTCGACGAGCGCGCCGAGGGTGGCGAGGGTCGGCTGCGGCCGGTGGCCGCCGCCGCTCTCCTCCCCCGGGGCGCGCAGGACGCCGATGATCTCGCGCAGGTCCTGGAGGGCGTCGTGGGCGCTGTCGCGGATGACGCCGGCGGCGCGGGCGATCTGCTCGGGCGGGGCGTCGGGCCGGAACTCCAGGGCGCCGGCGTGGACGCTGAGCAGGGTGAGCCGGTGGGCGAGGACGTCGTGCATCTCGCGGGCGATGGCCTCGCGGGCGAGCCGCTGCGCCTGCGCGGCCCGCAGCTCGGCCTCCGACTCGGCCCGCTCGGCGCGCTCGCGCAGCGCCTCGACGAGCTGGCGGCGGGCCCGCACGAGCATGCCCCAGGCGGTGACGAGCAGGGTGAGGGCGACGCCGAGGACGATCCCGAGGATGGCGCCGGTCTCGGGGTCGGGCCGGAGGAAGACGGTGACGACGGACCCGGCGAGGGCGATCCCGACGATCCAGGCGATGTCCCGGAAGGGACGGCGGACGGCGACGCTGAAGAGCCCCGCGAGCATGGCCCCGGCGGAGACCGGGACGAGCGCGCCGAGGACCGCGAGCACGACGGCGAGCCCGACGGGCCACCGGCGGCGCAGCCAGAGCGCGCAGCAGGCGAGGGCGCCGACGATCTGGTCGGTCACGTTGACCGCGGAGCTGTTGTAGCGGGCGCTGGCCTCGGCGGCGACGAGCCCGAAGAGCGCGGCGAGCAGGAAGACCAGGATGTCGACGACCCAGTCGCGCACGGTGCGGCGGGGCCGGGCGGTCCCGGCCCCGCCCGGTGCGACCAGGTGGGAGGGGAGCAGCCAGCGCTGCCGGTCCGTTCGCGTCATATCCGCAATGTACGCACCCGGGCGCCGCGCGCACGGGCCGCGGCGCCCGGCGGCGACCGAAGTCGCGGAGATCGATACTTCGGTCGGTGGACGGGTGGACCGGTGGCGGACGCGGGGGTCCGCCCGTCCCGCCATGATCGTCACATGAGGAGATTTCTTGAGGTCAGCGGCTTCCTGCTCACCGTGTTCGGCGTCTGCGGCGTGGTCCGCGAGCTGACGGACGGCTGGTTCTCGTTCATGGGCGCGACGCGGTTCCTGACGGAGCACGTGTGGTTCCTCGAAGGCCGGGAGGTCTTCGCGAACATCGTGATCGCCGCCCTCGGCCTGGTCCTGATGATCGTCTCGGACCGGGTGGAGAAGCCCGGGAAGGCGTGACGCGGACGCGGTGAACCCGGCGTGAGAGAAGTCCTCGGCCGGCTACCGGGCGTCCGCGTCGGCGCTGCGGCGGCCCCAGGCCGTGCCGGCGAGCACCAGGACCGCGCCGGCGAGCCCGAGGGCGCCGGGGCGGTCGCCGGCCAGGGCGATGCCGGCGAGGGCGGCCCAGAGCGGCTCCGTGCCGAGCAGCAGGCTGACCCGGGACGGCGAGGTGCGGCGTACGGCCCACATCTGCACGAAGAAGGCGAAGAGCGTGCAGAAGACGGAGAGGAAGACCAGACCGGCCCACTCGCGGGGCCCGAAGTCGAGCGCGGTCGCCCAGGGGGTCGCGCCGCCGCCGACGGCCGCGAGGGCGGCGAAGACGAGCACGGCGGTGCCGAGCTGCACGGTGGTCAGCGAGAGCGAGTCGGCCGACTGGACGGCCTTGATCCGGGCCATCGCGAGGACGTGCACGGTACGGGCCACGGCGGCGAGGAGGATCAGCAGGTCGCCGAGGGAGGGCGCGGTGAAGCCTGCCCCCTGGGTGAGCAGCACGACGCCGCCGACGGAGAGCGCGGCGGCGCCGAGGAAGCCGCGCGAGGGCCGGGTTCGCGTGACGGCGGCCTCGGCGAGTGGGGTGAAGATCATGGTGAGGCTGATGATCAGGCCCGCGTTGGTCGCGGAGGTGTGGACGACGCCGTACGTCTCCAGGAGGAAGATCCCGGCGAGGATCCCGCCGAGCACGGCGGCGCCCCGCCACTGCGCGCCGGTCAGCGCCCGCAGACCCTTCCAGCCGGCGGCGACGAGGACGGGCACCACGAGCGCGAAGCGCAGCACGAGGACGGCGACGACGGTGTGGCTGGTGGTGATGCCCTTGGCGGCGAGGTAGCTGCCGCCCCAGAACACGGCGACGAGCAGCAGCGGCAGGTCGGTGAGCCAGGCGCGGCGGCGGGCGGCGAAGGGGGCGGATCCGGCGTACGGCGAAGCGGACGAAGCGGCCATGTCGGTGCGGGTCTCCCACTCAACTGACGGGGTGGAGACTTCAGCGGCTCTCACACGGATGATCACCGTACCCGGCGATGCCCGTGGTGACTACACCGTTTGTGACGCGCCCGCCGCTCGCCGCACGGCCGTCGCCCCGCTCAGGAATAGCTGCCGTACGTGGGGCGGCCCGCGCGCTCGTACGTGTGGAGGGCGACACCCGTGCTCGTCACGCTCGACTCGGCGAGCCGGAAGGCGGTCGGCCGGGCGCCTTCGGCGAAGAGGCGGTAGCCGCTGCCGAGGACGACGGGGAAGACGTGCAGGTGGAGGGTGTCGATGAGGTCCTGGGCGAGGAGGGTGCGGGCGAGCCCGCCGCTGCCGTGCATCTGGATCTCGCCGTCGAGGCTCTCCTTGAGCGCGGCGACCTCCGCGACAACGTCCCCGCGCAGCAGGGTCGTACCGTCCCACTCGGCGGAGTCGAGGGTGGTGGTGGCGACGTACTTGGGCAGGGCGTTGAGCTTGCTCGCGACGGGGTCGGCGGGGTCGGTCACCTTCGGCCAGTACCCCGCGAAGATGTCGTAGGTCCGGCGCCCGAGGAGGAAGGCGGTGGGCCGGGCGAAGATCTGGTCGATGCGGCGGCCGAAGTCCTCGTCGCCGAACGGAACGGACCAGCCGCCGTGCTCGAAGCCGCCGCTGGGGTCCTCGTCGGGACCGCCCGGCGCCTGGTAGACGCCGTCGAGGGTGAGGAACTGGGTGAGGCTCAAGGTGGCCATGGCGTTGCCTTTCGTCGTCCGGGTCCATGTCCGGGTCAGTCCATGCCCGGGTCCATCGTGCTCCACCTGTTCCGACCGCGCCCGGCACGGGAACTCATCGGCGCGGCGAGCTTCCCGTCCGATAGCCGCCAGCACGGACGCCCCCACCCGAGTTTCCTTGAATCCGCAACCACTTGTGGGATTCGAGGAGGCAGGGAGCGATGTCCACGATGAACGGGACGGCGGTACTGGTGACGGGCGGCAGCCGGGGGATCGGCGCGGCGACGGCGGTCCGGCTGGCCAGGGAGGGCGCCGACGTGGCCTTCACCTATGTACGCGACACGGCGGCGGCGAAGGAGGTCGTGGCCCGCATCGAGGCGACGGGCCGGCGGGCCCTGGCGCTGCGCGCCGACGCGGCCGACGCCGGTGACGCGGCGGGCGCGGTGCACCGGGCGGCGGACGATCTGGGGCGGCTCGACGTGCTGGTCAACAACGTCGGCATCGGCGTCCTCGGCCCGCTGGCCGGGCTGACCCTCGCCGATGTGGACCGGGTGCTCGCGGTGAACGTCCGCGCGACCTTCCTCGCCTCCCAGGCGGCGGCGGAGCGGCTGCCGGACGGCGGCAGGATCGTCACGATCGGCACCTGCATGACGCAGCGGGTGCCGGGCCCCGGCGGCACGCTGTACGCGATGAGCAAGGCCGCGCTGGTGGGCCTGAACCGGGCGCTGGCAAGGGAGTTGGGCGGGCGCGGCATCACCGCGAACCTCGTCCACCCGGGCCCGGTCGACACGGACCTCAACCCGGCGGACGGCCCGTACGCGGAGGGCCAGGCCGCCCTCACGGCCCTGGGCCGCTTCGGCACCCCCGACGAGGTGGCGGCAGCCGTCGCCTACCTGGCAGGCCCGGAAGGCCGCTACGTGACAGGCGCCGAACTCTCCGTGGACGGCGGCCACGCCGCGTAACACCTCCCCCAATCCATGCGGGGTGAGCTGCGGTAGCCCCTCCGCACGGTGCCCTTCCGGGCCGGCGAGTGAGCCGAAGGGGCGCGCCGGGGGAACGGGTCCGGCCGCGCGCAGGCCCGGGAGGAACGAGCGGGCCGAGCACGGC
>NZ_JBHZBB010000010.1:236493-346697 GCF_042754585.1 Streptomyces sp. NPDC059201 | reverse complement strand
CCCGATCACGGTGACGTCGTCGCGGTCGCCATCACCGGTTTCCTTCTGACGGGTGTAGCCCTGGCCGAGGTCGGTCTCGTCCAGCAGCCGCTTGGCCAGGGCTGCCGAGGTGAGCGGGGCGTCTGCGGGCTTTGCGGCAAGAGTCGACTTCCCTGCGGGGGCCGGAGAGGAGCTGGAGGGAGCCGGGATCGAGTTGTCCTTCGCACAGCCCGAGACGGAGAGGGTAGCGATGGCGGCGAGGGACAGGACGGTGGAGACGCGACGGTGCACGGGAATCCTTCGGTGGTCGGGCGGGCTGACGGCGCCGGGCCCGAAGCAGGCTCTCTTCCGGCGGTCTCGGGCGGGATCGTGGGTAGGGGCGGGTCAGTGGCCGAGGTCCCGCAGGCCGTCGTCGTACGTGTCGTGCCGGTGAGTGACCGGGCCGCTGTGCCGGTCGTACCACGTGGTGTCGAGGCAGGGTTCGTGTTGTTCGTGGCCGGCGGGGCAGCGCAGCCAGACCTCGTCACGGAGGCTGATCACGATCCAGCCGCGATAGGACCCGCATGTCCCGCACGCCCGGACGTCTCCGTCGACAACCAGGGGGTGGGGGTGTGCCATCATCAGCCCCTCCACGTCCTGGCGCACCACAGTGGGAGAGTCGAGTGGGGGCTCCACATGTGTGGCGCTCACCTCCCGGGCCCACTTCCATGCTCCTTGTTGCTGACGAGCCACACGCCTACGTCCGAACACGTCTCCCCTTCCTGTGGCGCTTCCGTCGGATGGGGATCGTGCCGCGAGGGGTCAGGCAGCTTCAACTCTGGGAAATGCCAATGTCATGTCGCCGAGTGCTTGGCGGCGGATGCTTCGGTAGGTGGCAGGGCCTTGGTCTGCTATCTCGTGTGGGTCTGGTCGTCCCGCTGGCGGAAGAGGCCGCAAGACCACAGTTCGCACCTGAGGGCGTTCTCCAGCAGCACGGTCTGGGTGCCGGAGGCAGATCGCCGTTGACTGCACTGGTCACGGTGGGGTGGGCTGGGGGAGAGGGGCACGGCCCGTCCAGATGGGTGGCCGGGGAAGCGTCAGGGGCAGCCTGACCTCGGGCCACTCGCCGTCGGCGAGATGCTCCTTCGGGATAACCTCGCGCGCCATGTGGCCCTTGGTCAGATCAGTCTCAGCGATCTCGCGCACGGGACTGGGGGAGATCCCGCGGAGGCGAGGAGAAGTAGCGGCACGTGGCCGTCGCTCTGCCGGTTGTAGGGGCCCCGAGGCTAAGGGGCGGAAGGAGTGGCTCGACTACCGGCGCCGGTGGCCGCGCTGTTCCCTCTCTCGTGCTGTTCCGCTCGACGGCGCCGTGCCAGAGCGGGCGGCGGCTGGCATGCCGGTCGCGTCTGCGGGGAGGTCCGCGGTCCGGCGGAGGCGCCAGACGAGGACGTCGCTGACCGACTCGGCGGTGCCGAGTTCGCGCCGGCCGGCCGCGTCGGCGAGCAGGGCAGCCGGGTCGTGGCCGGCGGCCTCGGCGTCGGCGAGGGTGGCCGCCAGGGCGTACCAGCCTTCCTCGGCGAGGACCTGGTCGGCGAGGTGGGGGACCGCTGCGCGCACGAGGGAGGTCTGGCGCTGGAGCAGGGGACGGGCGAGGTGCCGACCGCGCTGGTGGAGCACGGCGAGTGGGTGGCCGGCGGCAGCGCGGTAGGCGGCCCGAAGGTACTCGGCGGCCTGCTGAGCGGCCTCGGCCTGCTGCGCGTGGTCCTTCCTCGCATGCCAGTGAGCGGCGGCAGTGATCAGGAACAACAGCATGTCGATCGCCATGGCTGTGCTCGCGCCGTCCTCGCCGCGCCCAAGGGCTGTCCCACCGCGGACGAGGTCGCGGGCGGCTTGCCGCAGGGCACGGTCGTGGCCACGTTCAGCGCGGACGTGGGAGCGGGAGGCCCGCTCGAACGCCGCTGCGGCTTCACGCAGTTCGCGCCGGGTGTGGGCGGCGGACGTCTTCGAGAGCGCGTCGAGGACCTCTCCGGCGGCGGCGATATGGGCGGCGGCGACGCCGTCCTGGCCGTGCTCGACGACCAGGACGGCCTGCCAGGCGGCAGCCGCCGCGCTACGCCGCGCTGTGGCAGGCGCCGCGGGAACCGAGTGCAGCGGCTGGACCGGGTCGCCGTCTCGGGCGGGGGAGCCCGCGGTCCAGCGTTCGCGGATGCGGGGAAGGGAGAGATCGGGGGCGAGGCGGGCGCCGGGGTAGTAGACGGGCTCACCCTTCGCGTTGCGGTCGTCGGGCAGCGCGACCTTGTAGCCCAGGAGGTCGCCGGAAGGGGCCACGCGCGTCTTCACCAGAAGGCCGACGGCTGCCAGACGGCCGAAGAACTCCTCCTCGCTGACGGCGCCGGCCACAGCCCGGCGCACGGTTTCGCGCAGCTCCTCGCGGGCGGTGCGCTCGCGGCCCTGGCGCGCCGCCTTGTGCTGCTCGGCGCTGGAGGGCCGCTGGGCGGCGGTGCCGTCGCCGGGCTTGAGGCGGCGCAGTCCCAGCTCCTGTTCCAGGAGGCGTGCCTCGGCCTGGACGCGGACGGCGTCGCGGTCGAGGTCGGGTCGGTAGCCGTCCTCGCGGGCGAGGGTGGCGAGGATGTGGATGTGGTCGTCGGCGTGCCGCACGGCGACCCAGCGGCAGCCCGCGCCCTGGTCGGGGTCGTCGATGCCGGCGGCGGCGACCATGCGCCGGGCGATGTCGCCCCACTCCTCGTCCGTGACGATCCGGTCGCCGGGCGCGTTGCGCACGGACAGGTGCCACACGTGCGGCTTCGCCCGCTGGTCGTCGGTGAGGAGAGCGAGGGGCTGGTCGAGGAGCTGCTGGAGCTGCTTGTACGTGGCCTCGGCGTCGCGGCCGGGGTCGGGGGCGGCATGGTCCCAGGACGCCACGAGGTGCGGGTCGGTGTGCTCCTCGGCCTTGCCTGGCCCGTACAGGTAGTAGAGCAGGCCGATGGTGCGCTTCCCGCGCTTGTGGATTCTCGGGACCATGTTCCTAGCGGCTTTCGAGGAGCTTGTCGGTGGCGGCCTGGACGCGCTCGGCCGCCCGGCGAACGGCGTCGAGCACGGCGTCGAGCTGAGCGTCCGCCGGGCGGCCGCCGGAGTTGACCGCCCTCGTCAGTTGGTTGAGGTTGTTGCCGACGTGACCGAGGTGCCGGCGGGCGGCGAAGACTTCGGAGATCAGCTCGCGTTCGCCGGCGATGGACCCGGCGGCGGATTCCGGGTCCCGGGCGGCGGCGAGAGCAGCGCGGGCGAGGAAGGCGGGAAGGCTCGTACGGGCGGCAGCGGCGGCGTCGACGAGCTGCTGCTTCTCGGCGGTGCTGAGACGGACGCTGCACACGTAGGAACGCTTGTCAGGATCGGGCTTCGGCGAGCGCTTGCGCGAAGCGGTCTTCGCGGCACGGCGCTTGCGGCGGGGCTCGGGCTTCTCCGGCTGCGATCCGCCCTCGGTCGCTGCCTCGTGGTCCAGCACCCCCTGGTGCTGGACCACTCCCGCTCCCTCCGGGGCGGGACCGGCCAAGACGCGCTTCCCCGACGGGGAAGAGTGTCTTGGCCGATAACTTGCTTCTCTTGGGGACGAGTTGGTCCCCAGCTGAATGGCCGAGGGGAGGGGCGGTTCCTGCGAGTCCGGCATGGCCTGCGTTCTCGATTCGGGGAGGAAGTGGGACCGCTCCGGACGGAGGCCGGAGCGGTGGGGGTCACGGGCAGTCCTGCTGGCGGGGGGGACTACCCGCATTCGAGGCACCGGGCGACATGCCCGGACAGATCCCGGGCCATGCGGTGCTTGCTGCCCATGGCCAGCCCCGCGCTGCCGTTCGCGGCCGAACCGCGGCGGGCGGCGTGATTGAGCAAGTAGGTGGTCTCCTGCTCGTACTTCGCCCGGATGCGGGCGAACTCCTGGCATGTCTTCATCGGTTGCTCCTAGCAGGCGTGGGCTGGGTGGTACGCAGGAGGGCCAAGACCGGGGTCAGCCGCTCGTTCCGAATCGGGATCTTGTGCTCGCGCATGATCTTGCGGAGCTGCACGCGGGTGACCGCCTCATTGCCGTCCCGCTCCAGGACATCAGGGACGTGGGGACGGACGAGGTCGACGATCTCGTCCACGGTCAGCCGGGGACGCCGGCCTCCTGCTCCCGGGGACGGTTCCTGGCCGCCCTCGGTCCTCGTGCCGGTCCCGGTGCCGGTCCCGGTGCCGGTCTCGGTCCCGGTCCCCGTCCCGGTGCCCATGCCGGTGTCGGTCCCCGTTCCGGTCTCGGTCCCGGTCCCCGTCCCCGTGCCGGTGTCGGTCCCCTGGTAGGTCCCGGCCCCCATGTCGGCCGCTGTCCCCGCTCCGGTCCCGGTCCCCGTCCCGGACTCGGTCCCGGTCTCGGTCCCCGTCCCCGTGCCGGTGTCGGTCCCCGTCCCGGACTCGGTCCCGGACTCGGTCCCGGACTCGGTCCCCGTCCCGGTCCCCGTCCCGGTCCCCGTGCCGGTGTCGGTCCCCTGGTAGGTCCCGGTCCCCATGTCGGGCGCCGTCCCCGACTCGGTTCCGGTCCCGGTTGCGGTCCCCGCGTCGGTCGTGGTCCCGTTCCGGGTCCCCGGGGTCGCCTCTTCATGGGTTCGGGTCTGCGGGGCGACGAGCTGGTGGATCTGCCGCATGAGGACTCCGAAGGCGAGCAGGGCGGCGGTCGGGGGGACTGCGGCGACGATGTAGTCGAGCAGCGGGACCGGTCCGCCGCTGCCGCCCCGGACGCCGGCCACGTTCAGCGCGATGGAGCCCACCGACCCGGTGACCGTCAAGCCGATCGCCCACCAGTCCGTGACTCGCCTCAGCCCTGCCCGCAGCATGAGCAGCTCGCCGGTCACGATGAAGGCATCTACTGTTCCCGGCCATGCCCACTGCCTGGCGCGGGCACTGCCCAGCCCGTGCTGGCCGGCGACTTCGGCCAGGTGAGCGTAGGACAGCCAGAAGGACGCGATGGTCAAGGCCACGATGACGGCGCCGGCGGCGATCAGGACGTACCGCTCAGCCGCCCGCTGAGCGGCGCGGCCGGTCGGGTGAGGGTGAGTCATGCTGCCTTTCGGAGGTTGTCGACAATGACGGGGGTGTGGACGTGCCGGTCCACCGGGACGACCGCGTCGCCCGGGCGCACGGCGTCAGAGCCGTCCGTGTGCTGGACGCTGCTCGGCGGCGGGCCCTCCGCGCTCGACTCGCCCCTCTGGGCCTCCGTGGCCGGGGCGGGATCGGCGTGCACGTTGTGCCGGTCGCGGTCCTCGATGGCGCGGGCTTCCTCGCTCATCACGTCGCGGGCCCACTCGACCGTGATGCCCAGGACATGGGCCAGGCGGGTCGTGGTCCAGCCCCGGGTGCAGGCGTACCGGACGACCGCCTTGCGCTCCAGACTGCTGAGGTGGACGTCCCGCCCGTTGATCGCGGAGCGCACTCGGGCGTAGTCGAGCCGGCTGTCGAGCTTCTTGCGCCAATTGGCGAGCTCCTTGAGTGTCAGGCCGCCCCACATGCCGTGCTCGACCTTGTTCTCCAGCGCGAAGGTCATACAGTCCCGCTGCACGGGGCAGGCCGCGCACACCTGCTTGGCCTGGTGACGGTCGCGATAGTTGCGAGGGCCGTGGAAGAAGAGCCTGTCCGCTTCCTTGGGGTTGATGCCGTAGCAGGCGGCGCGGGAGTGCCAGCTGTGGTCGGCGATCGAGCGGATGGTCGGCTGCGGACCGGTGTTGGTGGTGATGTAGCGCATCAGGGTGGGTGTCTTTCGGGTACGCCTCGGGCTTCCTCAACGCCGCGGGGCGGCGGAGGCGCGGGGTGAGGCGGAGGGATGGGCCCGGCTGCGGCGGCGGGCCGAGGAAAGGGAGGCGCGTCTCAGCGCTGGAAGCGACGGTCGGGGCCGGTGAAGCGGACCGGGGTGCACATGCCGGACAGGCGGCTCAGCACGCGGTCGCCGACCACGTCACGCAGGACCGGCTGCCGGGCGGACTCGGCAAGCTCGCGGACCGGCGCCAGGTTCGTGGTGAAGATCGTCGGCAGCTTGTTCTCGCTGCGCCAGTTCACCAGCCGGAAGAGGACCTCTTCGTTCCACGCCGACACCTTCGCCGCACCGACATCGTCCAGGAGCAGCAGCGGCACCCGGACGATCCGGCGGAGCTGGTGCTCCAGGTCCACGCCGGCCTGCGGCCGGGTGTCGCCGAACAGATCGGCGGCGGTGGTCGCGTGCCAGGACACCCCACACCCGGTGGCCGTCAGCGCCCGGATCGCGGCGTACGCCTGGTGCGTCTTGCCGGTCCCGAGATTCCCCCAGAGCATCAGCGACGGCCCGTGCATGATCCGTCGGCGTCCGGACGCGCCGTACTGCGGGTTCAGCCCGCCGGCGGACGGGGCGACCGCGCCCTCAGAGACCTTCCGTACCCAGGCGGCGACTTCGGCGTGCTCCACCAGGGCTTCGCGGTAGTCGATCGGGATCCGCAGCTGCGCCGCCTCCAGGGCCGGGATGGGCTCCGGGGTGTCGGGGAGCGCGGCGGCAGGGTTGATTCCGCGCTCGGCGAGCTTGGCCTCCAGGCGGGCTCGCAGACGCTCAGGCACGGGCGGCTGCGGGTCGTCGAGCTGGTAGCGGGTCACAACCGGCCTCCGAATCCGGTCGGCTCGGCAGCGGGGTCGAGGTAGGGCACGTAGCCGGAGGTGGCCCAGGGCCCCGCGCCGGAGGCGCCGACGGCGGTCGGAGGCGGTGAGGCGTTCAACGCCTCGTTGACCAGGCTCGGCAGCACACTCCCGTGCAGGCCCTTCAGCCGCAGCCGTTCCAGGGCACTCCGGATCACCGCCGGGTCGAAACCCTCCTCCAGCAGCCCCTTCACCTGGCGGCCGACAAGCCCCACGACGTCCTTCGGAGGCTTGTGCGCGGACTCCCGTATGTATTCGGCCACCAGCGCCTTCGCCGAAGTGCCGACCGGACCGGTACGCGGGGCGGGGGCATCGCCCCCCTTAGGGAAAGATCCTGGATCCAGGATCCTAGATCCAGACGCCGCACCCTCGCGAGCCCTTGCCGAATCGTCGCCGAATCCCTTGTGACCTGCGGATTCGCCGGATAGCCCCGAGCCGGCTCGGGCAGGCGGCTCGTCGCTACTCACCCGCACCGGCCCGCCGCTCACGACCTCCTCCGAGACGGCCGGCGGCTGCACGGCGGCGGCCGAATTCCGTGTGTCGAGGCTTCCACGAGGTTGGGACGAAGCGGCCCGTGCGGTGCGCGGGAGGCCGGGGAGCGAGGTGCGGGGGCGCTCGGCCGTCGGGCATGAGTTCTTCGTGCAGGCACCGCACTTCTGGTGGCCCTGGTGGGCCGGGCAACGTGGGCGCCGGGAGGCGGAGGGCCGGTCGATCTTCTGGTGCTTCTCCCACGTCACCACGTGGAGGTACGCGTTCCCGTCGCAGCCGATGTAACGGCAGATCAGGCCGGCCTCGGCGAGCTGCTCCAGGTCAATGGCCACGTTCGCCGGCGTGTGGTCGGCCCGCAGGGCCCAGAGCCGTCCCGCGATGATCGCGGCGTGGTCACGGAAGCGGCCGGAGTCGTCGGCTTGGGTGAGCAGACCGAAGAAAGTCACCATCGCGGTCACGCTGACCGCTGCCAGGTCCTCGCTTTCGAACGCCTCGGGCTTGATCGTTCGGATGCGGGCCATCAGACAGCACCCCCGTGGGCGGGGTTGCGAACGGGGGCCGATGTCGCGCGGGCCCAAGGGTTCGGTCTTTCGCGGCGAGCAGCAGACATGACATAATCTCCTGAGCAGTGAAGCCGCACCAATGGTTCTGTGAGAAGGATCGGTGCGGATGAAGGTGATCTCCGACCCTTGCCTGGGCGGAGCATCGTGAGCGTCCGGCGTCTGAGAGTTGCCTCTCTCAGGCGCCGTCGCTGTTTCTGCCGTCTATCCGGCGCGACGGCTGCGCGTGCTGGTCATGCCTCTCCTCTCCGTCCACTCTCGCCGGACGGGTTGCCCGGCGAGCGACGACGAACATACGAGGACCGTGCGGCAAGGTCTAGACATAGCTCTACAACCCCGTACAACTTCTCGTACGGCCCCGACAGGCGGCTGTTCTGGGCGAGAACAGATGCGCGGCCTTGTCGTCGGCGACGGGCAGGCATCGAAGCCGGCGGCGCGCTGGGCACGCAGCGACAACGATGCTGGGCCTCGTCCGCGTCTCGCCATCGAGGCTGACGGCAAGGACTGTCTCCCTGACCGCCTGGACTCGGCTAGGACCGCAGCTTCGGGGGGCATCGTCACCGAGGTGCCCTGGTCCGGTCAGAGGGCGCCCCGTGGGGCGAAGTGGGGGCGTGCGAGAAGCGAGCGCTGCCGCCCCGCATGAACGACGAATGGGGCGGCACTTTGCAGACTGCTAGACGTGCGTCGGGCTCTTGGCCTCACTGATGTCCGCTGGTGCCGAGTCCCAGTTCGGGTCCGCACGCAGGACGTCGTCAGCGGCGGGTGTCATGCACCCGAGCGAGACGAGGGCGACGAACGTCGCAGCGGCGATGGCAACGCAGTTCTTGATCTGCTTCATGGGGTCTACCTCAGAGGTCATGGGTTGGTCGGCTTCGCGCTGCAGCCCCGTGTTGGGAAGGCGTTCTCCGAGCATGCAAGAGGAAACCTGGTTGTGACCTTTTCACCCCTTTGTCGCACGTCAGAGTGCGGCTGCCCCCCTGGCGGGTCACCCTGGTAGAGGTGCCGCAGGTCGTTGACCTATTTTCTCCGCCGCAGACGTGGGGATCAAGGAATCGCAGTTGCGTCTGTGCGCACCTTCGCGTGGACGCAACTGCGGAAAGAGGCAGGAGGTACGGGGGTGGTGCCTGAACCTTCCGAACGGACGCCAGCCGCAGCTGCAGGTGGTCTTTCCCCGGAAGCGCTGAGCCTCTACAAGAGAATTGGCCAGGGCGACGTTGCACACCAAAGGGACGAGCCCGGACTGGACGAGCTTCTCGACTACGCCCTCGTGGTCCCCAACATCTACGAGGAAGAGATGTACGTGCAGGCCGATCCCTTCCGCACCTGGAGGCATCAAGTTGACCAGGCGCGGCAAGAGATAGCCGACGCTGTCGTTCGTCTGCAGACGCTGGAATCCGTCTTCGAAACGCTCCCCGGGAGAGCGGAGCGAGGTGAGGCCGGAATCAGGTACATGGCAACGAAGGACGAAGCCAACGGCGCGATCATCACGGCGCTGGCAGCGGCCCGCACGCGCGTGCACACCGCGCACCCCATATCGCGCCCTGGCCGGTCGATGAAGGCATCACTTCCGCGCGATATCCAGCTCTTGGAGCGGGGCCTCGCCCTACGCACCATCTACGCGGACGAGGCGCGCATGAGGGATCCGGAGAGGGTATGGGCTGAGGCGGTGACTCAGTACGGCGCGCAAGTGCGCACCCTTAAGGGACCTTTTCGTCGCATGGTGCTGATTGATGACGCATTCGTCATCGTTGGTGATCACGTGGCGTCTTCGATTCGGAAGACAGGCTGGAAAGTGAATCATCGGGGGCTGGTTGCCTTCCTGTCGGAGGTCTTCGACGATCAATGGAGGCGGGCCGAGCCCTGGCTGGGTGAGCAACGCGGACAGGAATCTGCGGAAGCTGTCACTACGCCGATGACCAGGATGATCCTCGAGGGACTCAGTAAGGGCAGGACGCAAGCAGCGATCGCCTACGACCTGGGTGTGAGTACCCGTACCCTCACGAACCATCTGACGAAGCTGTACGAGCGCCTGGGGTTCGAACCCGGCGACCAGTTCCGGCTCGGGCAGTGGTGGGCATCGTCGGAGGAGCGCCCGACAGACTGACAGCACTCCGGCCGGATCGACGTTGAGGGAGTGCCCATGCACGCGATGCCGGGCTCGCTATATGAGTCCCTGTCGCATCGCGTACGCCACCGCGTGCGACCGGTTGCGGAGTTGGAGTCGGGTGATGACGCCGTGCAGCACGTTCTTGATGGTGCGCTCGGAGTACGAGAGCTTCGCGGCGATGTCCGCCGTGTCGTAGCCCTCCGCGACCAGGCGCAGCACGTCCACCTCGCGCGTCGCCAGGCCGGTGAAGTGCAGCCCACGCGGGGCGAGGACCTGGCCTTGGAGTCGGCCGACCTCCTCCAGGAGGCGGCCGAGCAGGTCGGAGGGGAGGTATCCGGCGCCCTTGGCGACCGTGCCGATGACGTGTACCAGGTGCTCCGATGTCGCCTCCGCGCGCCGGATCACCCCGGCGACTCCGCACTCCGCCGCGTTCACCAGCTTCTGCTCGTCGATGTCCGTCGTAACGAGGACGGGGCGGGCGGTGCTGGTGCGGCAGATGTTCCGCAGCAGCCGCAGCGTCTCTTCGTCGACCGTGTCCACGACTAGCACGACGACCTCGGGCGCCGGGTCGACGGCCTCTCCCCACTCCGTCATTGTGATCTCTGGGCGCGGCCGCAGCTGGCTGGCGACGCCGGCCTTCGAGATCGGGTCCTGTGCGAGCACGGCGACCGCAGTTCTGTCCATGGCCCAGGCGCTCAATTGGTCACGGCCAGCGCAGTGGATGCGGCTTCGCAGGCCAAGCGAGCTCCGTCACGATACTGCTGAGGAGAGGCCAGGGTGCCGGGGGAGAGGGGTGGGGCCACGTGGATCGGAGCCTTTCTGCTGGAGACCATGGGGGATGGTCGTTGGGTCGGGATCTAGTGCGCCTCCCACCACGAGCGGATGGGGGCTGCTCCGCTGCCCTTGGCGAGGGATCCGTCCGGGTGACGGTCGGGCAGGCCCAGGGGTTGTTGTTCGACCGGGGTGAGGATGGGGTCTTTGTGAGGGGCGGCCGGGGGCGGGCTAGCCGAGGACGGTGAGCCGGGGCCCGGGGTGGCGGCCGAGGAGGGCGTCGACGCCGGACGGGTGCCCCCGGACCTCACCGAGACCGTTCCTCCTCGCCTCCGATTCCGGGTGTGCCCGTGTCCGGGCCGTGGTGGGGCGCACGGGAGCTGTTGTTGGAGCTCGGGCAGATGGTCCGGTGTTTCGGGGGCCTTGGCCGCTGCCGTGTGGATCGACTGGGCCTGGAGTGGGACTACAGCGCGAGTGCCATGGTGTACACGGTGTGCAGGCGCTGCCGGAGCACGGTGTGGGGGATGAGGGTGAGCGCGTTCGCGTGATCGGTGGTGGTGGCGGCGAGCAGGCGGCGCTGCTGGTCTAGGTAGCCGGTCAGGAAGCGGTGGACGGCACCGCCAGTCTCGGCGAGGACGCGGGCGGTGTAGATCATGGTCAGGGGGAAGGCCCAGCAGGCGTGGAGGAATCCGAACGCGGGCCTTCGTGCGTTTCTCCAGGGGGAGTGGAACGTCGCTTCCTCGCTGAGCTTGCACTCGGTCGAGGTCAGGGCGTCGTTGAGCCAGTTGTGGCCGGCTTCGTGGATCTGGTCCCGCGCCAGCACGACAGGGTCGTCGACGTGATCGGTGTAGACGGTTCCCGGAAGTCGTGTGATGGCCCAGCTGACGAGGGAGTCGGCGAGTGTCTTGCGCCGGAGGAGGCAGGTGACGACCGCGTGGTCCGCCAGCAGTTCGCCGAACCCGTTTCGGCTGGCCGTGGCGTAGGCGGCCGTGGCGAGGGCGAGTTCGTTCGCCGGGGCGACGGTGGTGTCGGGGCCCAGGGCGTAGTAAGCGGTGTCGGAGATCGAAGACCGCTGCATACGGCTCGGGTTGGGCGAGACCACGATGCGGTGGCCGACGGCGGTCGGCGTGGCCAGGGCGGGACCGTTCGCGTCGGGGTGAGCCTGGTACCAGTCGAAAGCAGGGGTGTTACCGGCCCGGGCGGCGGCCTCGGCGCCTTCGAGGGCGTGATGGGCCAGGCAGTAGGCGTCGGCCGGCCGCTCGGTCCTGCCCACGGAGGTTCGGAAGAGGCTGTGGATCTGCCGTGTGCGTTCCAGGTGCAGGGTCTGGATGGGGGAGAAAGCGAAGTCGATGGCAGGTGCGGGCACGAGGGGGGTCCTTCCGTAGGCTGGGCCTGGGGCCGGCCCCGAAGGAGCCGGCCCCAGGATGACCACCGGCGGACCGCCGCCGGCGTGTCAGTGCGTGGCGGCTCAGGCGTCGGTGCCCTCGGAGGCGGTCTCGGCGGCGGTCCAGCCCTCGGCGGAGACGCTGGAGGTGTGGGCGGTGGCGCGGACGGCGTCCTCGCCGTCGCGCAGGGTGTCCACGGCGGCGAGGAAGGACTCGGGGGTCGTCTGGTTCTCGGTCATGATCGGTTTGTCCTCTCGATGTTGGGGTGGTCGGTGTCGTGTGCGCGGGCAGGGGCAGGGGCGGGGGTGCTCGGGCGGATTGCACTGCGCGCCCTCCTTTCGAAGGGTGCTAGGGGCCGCGGTGCGGTTGCGGCGCGGAACTCGGTTCGGCCGCCCGCCGGAGACCGTTGCGCAGGTCCGTCATGGTGGGGCGATCCCTGGGGTCGGCCGCGAGCGCGCCGGTGAGCAGCGGGCGCAGTGAGGCGGGTGCGGAGTCCAGGCCGTGGTAGCCGTGGCGCGGGATGTCGCCGGATGTGAAGCGGTGGACCAGGATCCCGAGGCTGAACACGTCGGCGGCCGGGGTGGCGGCGTTGTAGGACGAGGCGTATTCCGGGGGCCAGTGGACCTCCGGTCCACGACCGGCGGGTCCTCGGGGTGTGGTGGTGAGCCGGGCGGCGCCGAGGTCGGTGATCATCCCGTGGCCGTCGTGGACGAGG
This sequence comes from Streptomyces sp. NPDC059201, assembly GCF_042754585.1. NCBI lineage: Bacteria > Bacillati > Actinomycetota > Actinomycetes > Kitasatosporales > Streptomycetaceae > Streptomyces > Streptomyces sp. NPDC059201. The sequence continues at coordinate 334,037 of NZ_JBHZBB010000010.1, read as the reverse complement.
ACGTTCTCCTGATAGACGTCGCGGTGCACGATGCCGCATCCGTGCAGGTGGGTGAGGCCGGCCGCGACGTCGGCCAGGATGCCCAGCCCCGCGGCCGTGGTCTTCTCGTCGTGCGAGGCGGAGAGCCAGGAGCGGAAGGACCCGCTGGGGCAGTAGGGCATCGTGTACCAGTCGAACCGGTCGGTCGTGCCTTCTGCCAGGAGCGGAGTGACGTGCCTCGCACCGGTGGCGGTGCGGGCGAGCGCGATCTCGTGCCGGAAGTCCTGCCGGGCGAGGGCGCGTTCGGGCGGGGTCATCTCGGCGTACCAGTAGAAGCCGTACGCGGCCGGACGGTCTTCCTCGTCGAGTTCGGCGAGGACGTGGTTGCTGCCGAATCCGGCCTTGAGGACTACGGGCGGCTGGTCGTCACGGCTGACGAGGGCCAGGGTGCTGGCTCGGGTGAAGGAGAGCAGGCTGTGGACCTGCCACCCCTCGGTCCCGAGCTGGTCGAGGACCCAGGCGGCAGGGTGCATCGGATGCAGACGCATGTCGGGGGTACTCCTCCTACACGTGCGCCGTGGGCGCGGGGGCTTGGCGTAGGGCGCCCAGGCACAAGGCGGTCAGCGTGTCCAGGTCGGTGCCGGTGCTGCAGGGGTGCCGCAGGACCGGCAGCCCGGTTGCCTCCGCCCACGTGATGGTTGCCTGGTCGTAGAGGTCGGCGAGGCGTTCGGCGATGTCGGGGCCTTCGCCGAAGCGGCGTCGAGTGACCCGTTGCGTGAGTCGTTCGTGGCACAGATCGGCCGGCGTGGTCAGCAGGACAGTCAGCTCAGCGCGCGCTGCGCGCACCTGGGCGAGCTGCCGGACGCAGTCGGCCACGGGCAGGTCGTGGACCAGGGCGAACAGGCAGGCGGTGGACAGGGTGAGCCGGTCGGCGACGACGTGCCCGCGGGCGAGGGCAGGAGCCAGGTTGTGGCGGCCGTGTAGCTCGAGGTCTCGTCGTACTGCGTCCATCGCCGTGGGGGTGCTGGCGGTGCGGAGGCCGGAGCGCAGCTGGACGATCGCCCGTGTGGCGGGCAGCGAGAGCCAGGAGAACTGGCCGAGGTGGCCAAGCGGCAGGCCCTCGGCGAGTGCGGCGCGGAGGAGCCGGTCGCGCAGGGTGCTCTTGCCCGCTCCGGAGATACCCTCCAAGGCCAGCAGCATCCCCTTCACCGCTCGTCGGCTTCGGCGGTCAGCCAGCTGATGAACTTCGCGCACCGTCCGTGGACCACAGGCTCGGTGCCGTGGGCGAGCTGGGAGCCGTAGAGCAGGGCGGTGCCCGGGGTGGGGCTCACGTTCCAGCGGGTTCGGGGCATCTGGGTGAACCAGTCGGCAGAGTGGTCGGCACCGTCGTGCGCCAGCCACATGCCGTGCGCGTAGCCGTTGCAGGGGGCGTGGTCGAGTTGGGTGCTCCACAAGCGGCTGTTGGAGGAGGTTTCGACGTAGAACCCGCCACCGGCCTCCGCCTCGCTGATCACCACGCTGATGCCGGCGATCTGCCGGGGCCAGGCGCTGGGGTCGGGGGCGATGCCGTCGAGGTGGGAGGTGATGTGCTGGCCGGGCCCGTACTCGACGTACGTCCACGGTCGGCACGTCGTGATCGAGGGCATGACGCGGGACAGGGCGGGGCGGGCGCGGTCGAAGGCGTCCTGGAGTAGCCGCTCGGCCTGCTGGGGGATCCTCGGGATCTCCACTCGTCCGGCCGGCTCGTAGACGGCCATGGCCTGCTCGGCGGAGTGGCCGGGGATCTCGTGGATGGAGCTGGTCCGTTGGTCATCGAAGTGCCCTCGGCGCTCCTCGGTGAGGAAGGTGCGCATCAGGGCGGCGAGCTGGTCCCGTTCGGCGGGGGTGAGGAAGCCTTCGACACTTCCGGTGGTGACGGTCTCGGCGATGTGGATCACGAAGGGGTCCTCCTCGATTCGAGCACGCGGCGAACGTCGCCCAGGCCGCCGGTGCAGTGGTTGAGCCAGCTGGCCACGGGTGACTGGGCGGTGGCGTCCGGTTCCGTCCACAGGATCAGCAGCTCTCCGGTCAGCGGGAGTTCCTCCACGCCAGGTAGACGCTCAGAGGCCGGCGGTTCGGCGGCGAGCCGGTCTGGAGCCGTACACGAGGCTGGGTGCTGGGCTGCGAAGACCCGTCCCAGCCGGTAGGCCACCGCGCGGCCACAGTCGCGGACGAGCTGAGAGCCCGGCTCGTTCTGGTAGTAGGCGCGGTACTCGGCCGTGGCCCAGCTCCTGCCCACCGCCATGGAGGCTGAGGTGACACGGCAGGTCGCGCAGCACTCGTCGGACGTGTGCGGGCAGGGTCGGTGGCCGTCGGGCAGCTCGGCCGCGATCTCTATGAGCGCTCCCCACGCGGAGCTCTCCAGTACCGCGGCGCGGGAGCGTGAGCCGCGAGCCTGGTGACGGCAGCAGGCCGGTCCTGGCATGGGCGTTCTGCCCGCGCTCGGCGGCTCGGGGGCGATGAGCAGTACGTGGAAGTAGACAATGCGTCCGAGGAGCTGGTGGACGGTCAGCTCGTGCAGACCCCGTTCGCCGCTCACACCGGAACCCCGTCATGGAGGGGTGTCTCCGGTGCCGGAACGGGGCAGGCGCATCCGTAGCTGGTCGGTCGCTCGTGGCCGAGGGCGCCGGCGACGATGCGGGTCGCCTTGTCCACGGCCGCGAAGTACGACCCCCAGTCGTGTCCGGGTGAGGGCAGCAGGACCAGATCGAGCACGGGTACGCCTCGCCCACTGGTCTCGCACTCCAGTTCGGTGCGGCCCAGTGTCACCTGGACGGAAGCGGGCAGGGCGGGCGCCGCGGCGGTGGCCGCTCGGCACAGCGCGGCGGCCACGCGGGCGCACTCTGCCCGGTCGCGCGGGAGGATCCCGATTCGGCGTTCGGTAGGCGGCATGTCGAGGCCGTCGTACCGGTGGCCCTCGCAGCTGTCGTACGTGACACAGCCCCACGGGCCTGTGATGGCATCGACCAGCGGACGGACGCCGGTCTCGATCGCCTCGTACCACTGGGGGTGGGCCGGGTCGAGGTCGTCGGCCTCGTGAACACCCGGTTCGCCGACGGTGTTGATGTTGCCGTACGTGCTGGTGTGCAGCCTTGCTGGCAGGGGTTCCTCGTCGCGGTGGCTCCACCGGGCGAGGAAGCCGTCGACGTCTCGCATGCTGTTCGGTGTCCGCGGGCGCCAGCGGGCCGTGCGGCACCAGGCGCCGTCCGGATGCGCGGGCTGAGCGAGGAGGGCCGCGATCCCGTCGATCATCCGCATGCGGTAGTCGCAATAGGCGTCCTGGTCCCCGAACTTCTCGTAGCGCCAGCGGGTGGCGATACAGCCCCCGCCGCACGCCGAACGGTAAGAACAGCCGGCGCACCGTTGCATCAGGTCTTTGCCCTGGCTCAGCAGAGGAAGCCGACGTTGGGCGGCGGCGATCCCCGGCTCCCCGGTCACCAGGTCGATACGGCCGATCTGGGCCTGCGGCCAAGGGAGTTCGTCGCAGCTGCCCAATCGTCCATCGGGGTAGAGCGTGAAGACGTGATCGCACTTCAGATCGGAGAAGTGACAGAAGCCGGTGCCCAGCCCCTGGAGTCGGCGGATGGTCGACACCGCCGGTTCCAGCTTCAGCCGGGTGAAGTACCCGGCACCGATCCACCGGGTCGTGGAAGCGAGGACGAACTCCGCGTACTGCTCCGGGCTGACCGCCCAGGCCGGGCCGCCTTCGGCGCCGACGGCCACCTGCTGGAGCAGCCGGCTCGCCGGAACCCGTCGACCGGAGACGGCGGTGGGCCGCTGCACGGGGGTGTCGAAGCAGGGAACGAAGCTGACGGCGTTGACCGCCTCGAACCCGGCCAGGTGATCCAGGACCTCCTCGGCGCGACCGAGGACGGCCGGGGTGACCGCCGCGATCACCCCGGCTTTCCACCCGCGGGCAGCCAGGAGCCGAAGGGCGGCGGCCACCTTCGGGTACACCGGCTGACCGTCGTATCCGACCCTCCAGGCGTTGCCCTTCGCGTCCCCGTCCAGCGAGACGCCGATCCGCAGCCCCGAGTACGCGGACTCGAACAGGTCCAGCCAGGCATCGTCCAGTGCGATGCCGTTGGTCTGCATCGAGACACGGACTACGGCCGGCTCCGCGGCGAGTTCGTGCAGTACCTCGGCGATGTGCGCGCGGCCCGCGGTCAGCGGCTCGCCGCCGTGCAGTTCGACCGCGAGACGGCGGCCCGGGAAGATCTCAGCGAGCCGGTGTACCTGCCCGGCGTCGATCCGAGCTCCCCCCGGGGCCTCCTTGCGCTTCTCGTAGCAGTACAGGCAGTCGATGTCGCAGGTCTCCCCGCGCACCTTGAGGATCACTGAGACGGCCGCCTTGCCGTCGTCGGTCTCCAGGCTGCGGTACAGCTCGTCGATCGGGCTGTGCCCGGCAGGTGTGCTGTGCATCGGCTGCCTCCCTGTACGGGTCGAGTAAATGGGTGGGGTCAGACGTCCAGGAGCCCGAGCAGCGCGCCCTGTCCGGACTGCAGCACATGTGCGGTCTTCAACGGGATCCAGAAGCACTCGAACCGGGTCGGCTCCTGCTCGCCGTCGTGGTCCTCCTGGCTCGCCCACCGCTCGGGGGTCGGCTCGGTCAGCTCCAGAAGGAAGACGTGCCGCTCCTGGATCTCGGGGCGGTACGGGCCCATGTCGTACTCGGTCACGCCGAGCTTGCGCACGATCTTGAAGTCCTGCAGGCCGGTCTCTTCGCGGGCCTCGCGCATCGCCGCCGCCTCGGGCGTCTCGCCCTCGCCGATGCTGCCGGCCGGGACCTGGACGCCGACCTCTTCCCAGGGGAAGTCGACGTGGCGGTGGACCAGCAGCTTGCCGTCGCGCACGATGTAACACAGCGCCTTGGCCTTGGTGACCTTCTCGGACACGGGGGTTCTCCTCAGGAATCGTCGGAACGCGCCCGCCGGCCACACCCGAAGTCGGGCCACGAGGGCCGGCCGGGGCGGAAGCGCTGAGTTTAGGTCTCGCGAGGAGGCTCTCGGCGGAGTCCGCAGAGGCCGAAGGGACCTGCCGCTTGAGGCTGTCGCCGTCTCTCGTGCAGGACTTCGAGGATGGCTCAACTGTCCATACCGACAAAGGGGTTGCCGGTAGTCCCTCGGTAGTCCCCTCGGTCGAAGGAGACACGGAAGGCCGGAGACGGTGCTTGTATAGCGGTGTGGACCAGTTCACCCACCCGCTCGCCTACGCCCGATGGCAACGCGGACTGACCGGGCCCGACTTCGCGGCCGAGGTCCGCGCCGCCGCGGCTCGCCGTGGTCTGCGCTCCGGGGCGGACAGGCAACGCGTGCGGAAGTGGGAGCGGGGAGTCGTCCCCGACGCCGACACTCAGCACGACATCGCCGAGGCTCTGGGGATGCCGGCCGACGCTGTCGACCCGTCCACCTGGCCGAACTGGCTCCTTGGGGGCGACACGGGGATCGTCCCCCTCGGCCCGTTCAGCACCGTGCCCGCTCTGCGAGAGGCCCTCAGCAGCACTATGGACCGACGTGCGTTTCTTTCCGCTTCGGGTGTGGCCCTCACCGGCCTCGCCGCCGCCTGGGCAGGTGCGGGGCCCGTCGACCTCTCCTCCGCGAAAGGCGGCCCGAGCGTGGGAGGCGACCTGGTCACCCTGCTCGAGGACACCACGCAGCGCCTCAGCTCGATCGCCACCGAGCAGCGTCAGCACCTCACCGGGCTCCTCGACGGGCACCTCGCCACCGTCACCGACCTGATCGAGCACGGCCGCTACGACAAACCGACGGGTCAGCGGCTTCACCACCTGGCGGCTTCCCTCGCGCAGACAGCCGCCTGGCACCGCTTCGACCGCGGACAGCACACGACCGCCACGAAGCACTGGGTCGGCGCCCTCCACAGCGCCCAGGCCACCGGGGACCGCGACATGGGCGCCGCCATGCTCGGAGACCTCGCCTACCAGGCGGCCTGGTGCAAGGACCACCCCACCGCCGTAGGCATCCTCACCCACGCCATCACCCGCACCGACCACCCCGCCGCGAGCAGTCTGCTCCACCTCCGCCTCGCCCGGGCCCTGGCCGCCCAGAAAGACGAGCGGAAGACCCGACGCGCCCTGACCCAAGCCGAACGGCTTCTCGCGGCCTCGACCACGAGGCCCCTGCCCGCCTGGTGCTCCTGGTACGGCGAAGCCGACCTGGCCGTCGACACCGGCCAGGCCCTCCTCGACCTCGGCGACACGGCCCGTGCACACCAGCTGATCACCGAAGGGCGTGCCCTTCTGCCCCCCGAGCGTGACAAGACCCGCGGAGTCTTCCTCGCCTACCAGGCGGCCAGCCACCTCGAACTCAAGGAGCCGGAGATCGCCGCCCGCACCGCCGGAGAAGCTCTCCGACTCGCCCGCCGCATCGGAGCACCGCGCTGCGAAGCCCTCGTCCAGGACCTCGTCCCTGCCTTCCGGCACGTACGGACCGCCGAGGGCGTCGAGGAGTTCCTGACCCTGGCCGCCGGCTGACGAACGGAGAACGCACCTCCTGGCCGGCGCTCTGTCGCGTGGCCTGACGGCGCCCCTCAATCGCTGCTCACACCCCCTCCGAAAGCGGCGCGCCGGACTCACCATCCCGGTCAATGAACGTTGCGACCTTCTGGGTGAGGAGGGCCTCGAAGAAGGCCGCTGCCTCGTCAGTACCTGTGCTGGGGGCGTGGTTCTGGGGCGGGCCGGAGCGGGTGGTTGCGGCCATCATTGGCTGGAACGCTGCTGCCTGGCGTGCCGAGCGAGTTCCTGGCCGTTGCCGATCTTCCTTGCGGTCGTTCTAGGGCAGGGATTGTCCCATTTCGGGCGATCCGCGAGAGGAGAAGAACATGGGATATCGGTGGTTCGCGAAGGCGGCTTCGGCTGCCGCTGCTCTGGGTGCGGCCATGGTGGTCAGCGTTCCCGCGCCGGCGGTCGCGGTGTCGGAAGGCACGGTGTGTACCGGCGACACCGAGGAGGTCTACGGCCAGGACGGCTACGTGTGGGCCAAGGTGGAGACCTGTTACCACGTCAAGGATCAGAAGGTGTACCCCGCGGCCCGCGTGAACTGCAGCTACAAGTGGGGAGGCGAGGCGGGCCTCTGGTACTACGACAAGCCCTGCAACGTGACCATGACCTTCAAGCTCGAATCCCTGGACGCCAAGCACGCCATCTACCCGGACACCTACCTCCGGCGAAGTGGCCCCAGTTCGTACGACATCGTCGGCGAGGAAGGGCTTACCTGTGAGCAGGCAGCGAACGGCGTCTTCGTCGGCGGCGGATTCCGGGCTTCGATGTACTGGGACAGCAGCACGACCACCGATGCCATCGGCCGTATGAACGGTTCCTACGTCAGGACCAACCCCTGCGCCTGACGGTCCGTATCGGGTCCTCGCAGTGTGCCGAGCGCTGACCCTGTGAGACGTTCTCGACGCTCAGTTTTCGAGGGCCGAGGCCGTCCCACGGCTCGGCCCTCGAAGTGCGTGACGTGGTCAGCGGACCGACCGCGTGTCCGACCAGCGTCCTCAACGCACCTTGTGTACGCCCGGGAAGGTGTGCGTCCCGTCGAGGACCGTGTCGACCGGCAGGTATGCCCGGTACATCAGGTAGAAGAGACCACCGCGCGGCGCGGGCAGCCAGTTCGTGGCGTGCGTGGGGCGCTCGGCGCTGATCGTGATGACGGTGTTGCCGTCGGCGTCGGTGACGAGGTCCCGGTCGCGGTCGCCGATTTTGTAGGTGTTCTGCGGGTTGGGGACGAAGTAGCCGTCGTCGCCGTAGAGGGTGACCGACGTGAAGCCGTTCTCGCGCACGGGACGCCCGGTTGCCGGGAGCGTGAGCGTGTAGGTGTGGTCACCGTGCAGACGGGCTCCGTCGGCGTCGGTGTACACCGCGGGGTACAGAGCTTCGTCGGACGGCAGCATGCCGTAGTACAGGTAGTTCACCCAGGCGCGGACGAGGTAGTTCTCGCCGTAGGAGGTCCTGCCCACGTTCTGGGGGTCGCGGACGGCCGAGGGCCATCCCCAGCCGTTGGAGTTGAAGAACTTCACGCCGTGTGCCTCGGCGGCGGACTGGTCGGCGGTGAAGTCGGCGATGAACTTCCACGACGCCTCGGTCTCCTGGAGCAGCAGTGCCCGCTCGTCCGGGTCCTCGGGGAAGGTGAAGCCCTCCTGGGTGAGCCCCAGCGGTGCGAAGGTGTCGAACAGCTCGCGGTCCGTGTCCGGGACCGGCGTTCCCACGATGATCTCGCCCACGCCCTGCCAGAAGCCTTCCGGGTTGTTGCGGGTGTCGAAGAAGGTGAAGCCCGGCACAGGCTGCGGGTGCTTCACGTCCAGGGCCGGCGTGCGCACCCCCTTCAGCCAGCCGTCGAGCGGCTCCACCACGAACCGGTCCTGGATCGTGTGTACCGCGTCGAGGTCCTCGGGGCCCTGGACCAGGATCCTGCCGAGCATCACGCCGATGAAGGAGGGCGAGCGCAATTCGGTGAGCCCCGGCGGCACGGGGCCGTCGTACCCCGGCGGGGTCAGCAGCAGGTTCACTCCGTCCGTCGTCCCCATGCGCGTGCCGTACGAGGCGAACACATTGGTGAAGGCGTCGTAGAAGGGCAGGACGAAGTAGCGGTCCGGGGGGATCGGGGGCGCCTGCACGACGAGAGGCCCTTCGGACAGGTCGAAGCCGAACGCCGTGTACAGCGTGTCGTTGTTCGGGGACGGGACCTTCCGGTACGTCGCGTCGAGGAGGTCCCGGTACGGCATCAGCCTGTTCAGTCTGCTCTCGGTGAGCTGCGACAACGACGTCTGCCGGTAGATCTCCGCCAACGGCAGCGAATAGATGAACGCGGAACGCACCAGCGACGCCTGGAACCCGCTCATGACACCATTCCCCCTGACGCGGTGACTATAAATCACCACATTGATACTTTCGATGGTGTTTGCACGTTAGATCATGAGTGCTCGGCACGCCCGCCCAGGGGCTCGATGTCGTCGCGTGCCGGTCGATTCCGAGTCTGTCCGCTGCGGTGTTCAGGGTGTGGATCACGTCGGCCGGTGAGGGGCGGCCGCCGCGGGTCTCGGCCAGGCCGTCGGGACGGCCGGGATGTGCACGACGACGCGGTCCGGCAGCCGCAGGACCCGGAGAGATTCATCGATGTGCTTCGAAGCGGCTGGGCGATGCTGTGACCCGCTTCGGTGCGGCGCTGGAGCTGGGCACCACGGGCGGGATGAGATCGTCCGCCGGCACGGCGAGCCGTGGATCAAGGTTTCGCCTCTGGGCAAGCAGATGGCGCCGGGGAGTCTGGTCGCTCTGAATACGGAGATCGAACGCCGCTGGGGCGCTATCGACCTGATCAGCATCCTCAAGGAGGCGAGGAGATGTGCATGCCTGTGACCCCCCGTGGTGTCCTCGGCTTCTGATGCAAGAAGCGGCGTCGCCGTAGCGGATGGCTGTCTTCTCGTCGATGCCGAAGACGAGCGCGAGGTGGAGCGGTCGGCGCCGTGGGTCAGGGCCTCTTCGAGCTGTCGGTCGACGCGCAGCCGTTCGCGATCTGCGCGATTGAGGAGGGTGCGGCCTTCTGCCGGACGACGGCGAACGTCCGGGACATCAGGACCTCTTCCACGGACTCCTGGAGCCGGACCGCCAGTGACCGGAGAGACCCGCCGCGGGCTGCGGGAACGGACAGTGCCAGCGTGGCGACCGAGGCTCCGACGGAGATCGGCACCGCCGCGCACACTGTCCCTGGCTCGTACTCCCGGTACTCCAGCACCGGTGCCCGGCGCGGCAGTCCGGCCAGTCTCCGCTCCAGCTCGCGCGCGTCGGGAACAGTGTGAGTGGTGAGGGGTGTGACGGGGTGACGGTGGAGATGGTCGACGCGCTCACCCTCGTCGAGTTGGCGGAGCAGGCACTGGCCGATCGCGTGCGCGTGGGCCGTCGCCCGGAAATCCGCCCACTCGGCGACCGGCGGGGCGGCCGGGTTGCCGGACACAGCAGACACCTCTACCTCCCCGTCCCGGTACTGCGCGAAGTACACGGCCGCGTCCAGTTCACGGCTGAGGTGCTCGACCCAGCCCTGCACGCCCAGCGCGACGACCTCGCCATCGTCCTCGACCGGCCGGACCGGGAGGGTGAGCACGTACACCCCGTTCTCGCTGCGGACGAACCCCTCGTGTGCCAGGGTGCGCAGCAGGTGGTACGTCGTCGGCAAAGGCAGCATCACGTCTCTGGCGAGCTGCTTGGCACTGCCCACGCCGCCCCGCCGTTCCAGGCAGTCGAGCAGCCTCAGCGCACGCTGCACCGACTGGATCAGCGTCGGACCCGCGTCCGGTCGTCCTTCAGCCACGAGCGGCCTCCTGACTTCTGGCATCGGCGGAGGCCCCGCCCCGCGCTCCGGCCGGCGAAACAGGACCATGTCAGTTGAATCCCGAAGGGCCGAAGTGGACAGCATTATTCAGCCAAGTGATGTCAGGTCCATACCTTCCAGCGGTGTGGAGAGGGGGTGCTATTCGCGCAATTCACGCCTTCTGGTGCGATGTTGGCTGCGGCGCGCAGAGCCTGCGTGAGGTCGGCAGCGGGGATCGCGGACGTCGGATTCGAAGCGAATCATGTGAATTGGTGTAAGAGTTCTGAAAAGCGTGTTCTGTGCATGCCCGACAAAGGAGCCTCCACCACTGAAACCGGACGGCGACGCCTTCGGCAGCCCACCGGTCGATCGCCATGGGAGGGAAGAGTCCGGCCTTCCTGTCGTCACTGAGGAAGTCTTCGAGGAGAGAGTCCGACTGCCGGCCGACACCACCCTTCCCCGAGGCGGCAAGGATCTGGACGGCTGAGCACTCCACCGGCTCTGCCGACCGCCACCGAGGAGCGGTACGCCTGCCCCGCCGTCGGCGCGGGCACCTGCCGCGTTGGCGCATGTGACCCCCCAGCGGGGCGGTGGACCGGCACCTCCAAGATCAACTATTGGCGGCTCCGGGCTCAATAGGGAGCCGCGTGCGGCAGGTTCTGCCCGGACCTGTTTCAGAACTGAGGTTCTCATTCCGGGGTTTTGTCGAAGGTGGCGGCGATGATGGTGGTGTCGTCGCGTTGCCAGTCGATGCCGAATCTGTCCGCTGCGGCGTGCAGGGTGCGGATCACGTCGGCCGGGTGGGTGGTGTCCATGGCCGTCAGGCTTTCGGTGATGCGGTGTTCGCCGAACTCGTGGCCGTGTGTGTTGCGGGCCTCGGCCAGGCCGTCGGTGGTCAGTACCAGGACGTCGCCTTCTCTGAGGTGGGTGCGGTAGGTGTCCCAGGGCGCGAGGTCGGGGGTGACGATGGAGCTGAGCAGGGGGCCGGTCACGGTCAGCCGTTCGACGGTTCCGCCGGTCCGTCGGAGGAACGCCGCGGTGTGGCCGGCGTTCACCCATTCCACCGTGCCGGTCCGTGGGTCGAGGACTGCCACGGCCAGGGTGAGGAACCGCTCGTCCTGGTCCGCGATGGCCGTCCACGCAGTCTCGACGGCTTCAAGGGCGCTGTGCCCGAGGCGCAGCGCCACTAGTGCGCGGCTCTTGGCCATGGCTGCGACGAGTCCTGCCTGGACGCCGTGGCCGGAGACATCGCCCTGGATCACGGCCGTCCGGCCGTCGGGCAGGGGCAGGGCGCCGTTGAAGTCGCCGGCCATGAGGCCCTCGGCCGGGATGAGGGATCCGTCCGCACGGACGCCGTGGCCGGCGCCGTCGAGGTGTGCGAGGAAGGCGGACAGGCCGAGGGTGGTCTGGCCGTCCTGTGTGAGCGCCTCCCGGTCGCGGCGGTGTGCCCACCGGTACTCGCGCAGGCGGGTCCGGACGCGGTCGGCTTCGGTCGCCGCGCCCGTGAGCCACCCGCGCTCTGCGCCGGGCTGAGGGTCGAGGTCGCCGTTCGCGGCATGCCCGAGGGTCTGCTCGATCGCGGTGAGCGGGGCCATCACCTTGCGTGAGACGAGGACGACGAGTGCGGACATCAGGATCAGGAGAAGTCCGGCCGCCAGTTCCACGACCAGGAACATCTGGCCCTGGTTGCTGACGACGTTCGCGCGGGCGGTGGTGCGGACGTGGTCGATCCGGTTCGCCAGCCCTCGTATCACCGGCACCAGCTCGCCCGCGCTGATCGCCCCGGCCGCGTCTGATGCCGCTGTTGCGGTATTGGAGACGTCCCGTGCGGCGGGGGCCTGAAATGCGTTGGCCCAGCGGGCCAGCCTGCCTTCGAGCGCTGCCGCCTCCGCATCCAGCCCGGGAACAGCGGACGCTGGTGTCGCAGTGCGTCGTAGTGGAACACGGCCATCGCAACCTGCGACTCCGCCTTGGTCCTGTACTCGTCGCGGCCGGTGTGGAGGTACCCGCGGTGGGCGACAGCCTGGAGGTCCACGGCGGCCTCCAGCGCCTGCGCGGCCTCAGCCGCCGGGGTGAGGCCGTTGCGGATCTGCGACTGCGTCCGGTCGGACCTGATCTGCACCACCGCGTAGTGGACACCGACGGAGATCACCGCCAGCGTCATCACCAGAACGGCGAACAGGCCACCAAGACGAAGGGCTCTCGGCATAGTTCCGCATCCCGTCCTGGCACCCGAGAAACGGGTGCCGTCACTCGGCTGCCCCGCCCGGTCACCCGGAAATCCGGCCCCCTTCAACAGTCCCTTCTGGGTGGCTTTTCAACAAGAGGGCGAATGTCACATATAGGCAGGAATTTCCCTCGCTGTGCCCGGGAGGGATAGGCACCTTCGGGGCGGTCGCAGCGGCCGACATGAGTACCGCCGGCGGGCGCCGGACACCCGCGCCGCGCGGTGGCAGAGGGCCCGGTCCAGGCCGCGGTGGTACGACGCCAGCGTCGGCGGCCAGGTCGAGGACGATCAGTCCTGGTTGGCCGCGACGCCGTAGCGGTCAGCGCATCCCGCGAGCTGCCAGGTGACCTTCTCGCGATCTCCGGGGCGATCGGCGAGTTACGGGGCGAGCGCGAGGGCTGAGGCCGTCTCCATCGGCTCGTTCGGGTGCGGGGCGCCGATGACGAGAACGTGCTTGTGGCTGCCGGGGAGGTTCAGCATGGTCATGGGCCGGTCATCGCGGGAGCGGCGGATCTAGCGCAAGGTGCAGACCTCCCGGTGCTCGGCAGCGATCGTCCACAGCTTCGGTCCAGCTCCTCCAGCGTCGGCGGCCTGTGGCCGATGTACAGAGCCAACGTCTCGCGGTCACGACCAGACCTCCTCGCGGAGGCCGTCGCCGTTCAGCGGCAGCGAAGCGGTCCGGTGGGCCGGGCTCGTCGTATGGGATTCGTACGGGTACGTGTGAGTGCTTGCCGTGGCTTTGGCCGCGTCCTGCGGCTGCTCTTCGGCGTACAGCTCCAGGTCCGGCGCGGACGCGACTGAGAGTCCGTGGGCGGTGTCGATCTCGTCGACTACAAGGCTTCCGGCTAGGGCGATGCCGGCGGCGTTCCAGCTGATGAAGATCAGGCTGGGGACGATCTCGGCGAGGTTGGAGGCGGACCACCGGAGTCTGGTGGTGAAGACGGGTAAGCGTGCGTTGCGGGTCACTGTTGCTCCAATCCGGAGGCGGGGTTGGTGAGGCTGGGCAGGAGGGCCCCAGAAGGCGCCCAGGGGGATGAGATGCAGGTCGGTGCGGGCGCCGCACCGTTCACGAAGCTCGTCGACGTGGTCGAGGAACAGGCCGGTGGCCGGAGCTCGGTGGGGAGGTCGTCGTCCGCAGGGAGACCAGCGAGGACGTGCAGGACTGCGAGGTCGGTCGGGCCGAGTATCTGGACTGGGAGCGGGGGGAGAGAGATGGCCGCCCGCGGCAGGGCTGCGGCCTGGCGGGCAGCGGTGGGGGCGACGAAACGGAGGTCGATTCGGTTCAGGTGCTGGCGGACGGTCTCGATGGGTAGGCCCAGCTTCTCGGCGATCTCAGCTTCAGACGCGTCGGCGAGCTGCATTCGCCCGACCGCCAGTTGGGCCGGGAAGAGCGGGCGTGGTGTGGCGGGGGCAGAGGCGCGGGCCCTCTGCTGAACGGGGGATTGGCCTGCGCGGGAGTGAGGCCGGCCAGGAGAAGCGGGCCGTTCAGGACCCGGTGTAGGTCGGCGGGCGAGATGACGACCTGGCCGGGGGCATGACCCAGTGCACGTCCCGGCCGCCGGTCGTCGCCAGTGGCGGGATGCCTAGGGCCTACCCTTCGGTATGACGCGGGCGCCGTAGGGCCAGTCGTCCGGGACACGGACCGCGGTGAAGTCCTCGCCGCAGCGAGCGCGAAGGGTCTTGCTGCTGCCCGACACTCAGGGAGGCATGTCCCAGCCGCCCAGGAGCGAGTGCGTACGGGGCCAGGCGGTCATGACTCCGCTCCCGCCGGACGGGGTGTGCTGGAGGCATCGAGGCCCGCGAGTTCGGCGGTCGCGCCCAGGTGACCGACGTGGCTGAACGCCTGTGGGAAGTTGCCGAGCTGCCGGGCGCCGTGCGGGTCGTACTCCTCGGCGAGCAGGCCGAGGCCGTTGCGGACGGCGAGGAGGCTGTCGAGGGCGGTGCGGGCATCGGCGGGCCGCCCGATCAGCGCGAGGGCCTCGGCCAACCACCCGGTGCAGATGAGGAACCGTCCCTCGTCGCCGGGGAATCCGTCGGCCCCGACTTCCTCGCCGACGGTGCGGTAGCGGAGGACGAACCCGTCGTCGGTGCCGAGCTCACGCTGGACCGCCTCGATGGTGCCGATGACCCGCTTGTCGTCGGCGGGCAGGAAGCCGGAGAGCAGGCCGTGCAGGAGGGAGGCGTCCAGCTCTCCTGACCCGTAGGACTGACTGAAGGAGTTGAGGTCGGTGTTGAAGCCGTTCTCGCACACCTCGATGTGGATCGCCTCGCGCAGCGCCCGCCACCGTTCCAGCGGCCCGTCGGCGTGGCCGGCCTCGATAGTGCGGACGGCCCGGTCGATGGTGGCCCAGGCCATGATCTTGGAGTGGGTGAAGTGACGCTCCGGCCCGCGCATCTCCCAGATGCCCGAATCGGGTCGATCCCAGACCTGCTCCAGCTCCCCGGCGAGCGCGACGAGAACCGAACCGAGCCGCCGGGCCCAGCTGCTCTCCGCCTGGGCAAGCTCGTAGAACTCCATCGCGAGCTCGCCGTAGATGTCGACCTGGAGCTGGTCCGCGGCGGCGTTGCCGATGCGGACCGGCGCTGACCCCTCGTATCCCGGCAGCCAGCCCAGCTCCATCTCCGGCAGCTCCGTCTCGCCGCCGACCCCGAACATGATCTGCCGCCGACCGGTCTCGCTGTGGCTGGCCTGTACCGCCCAGCTCGCCCAGGCGAGAGCCTCGCGCAGGTAGCCGTACTTGCGCAGGACGCCCGCGCTGAGAGCGCCGTCCCTCAACCAGGAGTAGCGGTAGTCGTAGTTCCGGACGCCGCCGATCGCTTCGGGCAGGGAAGTGGTCGGTGCGGCCACGATCGCGCCCGTCGGGGCGTAGATGAGCGCGCCCAGGGTGAGCAGGGAGCGGACGACCGCCTCGCGGTCCGGACCGGAGTAGGTGCAGCGGGCCGCCCACGCCTCCCAGAAGTCCAGGGTGAACTTCATCAAGGCATCGTCGATGGGGATGGGCGGCGGGCTGTCCACCCCCTCCCGCCAGGAGAGGCCGAAGGCGACCGTCTCGCCTGCGGTGACGGTGAATTCCGAGACGAGGTCGGCGCGGTCGACGTGCGCGGGGGCGCCGGCATCGAGCCACAGTCGGCCACCATCGTGCTCGGGGAGGTCGATCGCGTGGCGCCGGCCGAACTCGACGATCCGAGGCACAGTTGCTCCGTAGTCGGGGCGGGTTCGGAGCAGCGACCGCATGGTCATCGTGCCCGAGAGCCCTGTCACGATCCGCACCAGGCGCGGTGCGCCACCGCCGGGCACCATGAAGTCCGAGACGACCGCGCTGGTGGTGCCGTAGCTCCAAGTAGTCTGCAAGACGAGCGAGTTGCCCGCGTACTGGCGGCTGGAGGCGGGGACGGCGCTGCCGTCCATGAGCATAGTGGGCGCGATCTGCCAGAAGCCGTGCTGCTCGGTGCCGAGGAGGCTGGCGAACACGGCGGCGGAGTCGAACCGCGGCATGCACAGCCACGGGATGGAGCCGTCCCGGCGGACCAGGGCGCTGCCCTTCTGGTCGCCCACGTACCCGTGGTCCTCGATCCGCGGGGTGGCGGCGAGCACGCGGTCGGCCGTGTGCTGGTGGGGGATGGCGGGGAGGGCGCTCATGCGGCCACCGCCACGGTCATGGGGCGGTGCGGGGCGATGATCCGTCCGTCGGGCAACAGCTCGCCGGTGTCCTCGAAGAGAAGCACGCCGTTGCACAGCAGAGTCCAGCCCTGCTCGGGGTGGCTCGCGGTCGGCTCGGCAGCCTCCCGGTCGGGGGAGTCCGCGGACGGGCAGGGTGTCGAGTGCTCGCACATGGTGGAGTCCTTGCTGGAGATGAACGGGGAGAGGAGGAGCAGGCGCGCTTCGGTCAGGCGCGCTGGGGGAGGCGGAGGCCGGCGTGTCGAGGCTGCCGGACCGGCCTGATGTCGGGCGCCGGGTTGACCGCCGAGAGCGATCGACCCCAGTTGACGCGGAACGGGTCGCCCGGGCGCGAGGGCTGGGTGATCCACAGTGGGGCGAAGCCCGCACGGCCGGAGAGGAACCGCGCGGCGGCGTCGGCCGCCTCCTGGCCGGGGACGTGGAGGTGCCGGGCGCGATGGAGGCCACTGACCGGGCTCACGAGGCGGTAGCCGCTCAGGAGAGGCACGATCACCCAGCGCCCCACTACCGCCGGCTGCGGGCCTTCGTCGTACAGGCCGGCCAGGTCCGCGGCGAACGGCGTCGGGCCGAGGACCTGCCGCTGCCAGGACCGCCGGATCATCGAGGCCCGCGTCGGGGCATCCAGCCTGTCCCGGGTCGTCTTCAGCAGGTACTGGGCGTGGTGGGGCTTCAGACCCTGGCGTCGTGCGTACGCGTTGACCGGCCCGCCGGCGGCGAGCGTACGGACCAGGCCGTACGCATTCGCCTCCAGCAGGAGCGGCTGGAGTACGGCGGGTGTGGGTAGGACGCCGTGGGTGTACGCGTAGTCGACGAGCTGTGGCCGGACGATGGCGTCGAACTGGAAGCGGCGCGCGATCCGGCCGAGCCGGTACTTCACGAGCGCGGCGCTCTTCAGCCCGAGTCGCGCGGCTACTTCCGGGTCCTCGTGGCCCTCGGCGATCAGCTCCAGGACATGCCGTTCCAGATGGGGCAGCAGCGCCTCGGAGTGGGTGGGCACACGGGCGGTCATGCCACACGCGCCTCGGTCGCGCCTATGGCGATGCGCTCCCGCCGGCCGGGCCGACTCATCCGGTGGCCGATGGACGCGACAGCGAAGTGCCCACCGGAGTGGACCTTCCCCCGCCCGGTCGTGGCGAGGTCCACGAGCGCCAGGCCGACATACGAGGCCGGTACCCGCAGCGACTTCGCCAGCGTGCGCCGACGGATACGGGCGGACGGGGCCAAGGTCCCACTCTCGATGCGCCGCTGGATCTCCTGGGCGACCGAGCCGACGGAGAGGCAGGGCACGAGGGTCTCGCGCAGGGCCCGCAGCATCTCCCGGGCCAGGTCGGCGAGGAGGCACGCTTGCGGCCAGGTGCCCCAGATGCCGTAGGTGGGCGGGGTGAGGGCCACGATCCATGCATCCCACCGGGCACGGTCGGTCGGCGAGTCGCTCGTGGCGCGGCGGGTCCGGGCCAGGCCGAGCAACGGTCCCGCCGAGGCGTACACGAGGTGGTAGGCGTCCTCGACGGCCTTGGCCGACGGGTTGGTGCGCCGCCCCTTCACCGACCGCAGCCTGCTGATGTCCTGCGTCAGCATGCCTGCGGTCTGCGCGGCGGCGGGGTCCGCCGGCGTCCGGCGGCGATCCAGGAGAGAGGCGATCACTTCACGTCCAGGAGAGAGGAGGAGAACGGGGAATGGGATGGCTGCGCGGGACAGCGGACCGCGGGTGCGTCGCCGGAAGGGGCGTTGCACGGCACCGCGTCGGCGAAGAGCCGGGGATCGCTCAGGTCCACGGGAGTGATGGCGCCGAGGTAGCGGACCAGCGCTGTGGCGACCATGAAGGCGAGGTTCGGATCGCCGAGGGCGAGCGTCCGATTGACCGGCTGCGGCCGGTCGGGCGGGTAGAAGACCCCGGCGACCCCGACCAGCTCGGTGACGCCGGCCCACACTGCCTCGTGGCCCTGGCGCAGTTCAGGGCATCTGACCGTGGCATCGCGAGCGTGGAAGAGGCAGGTGGGCGGTTCGATCACGTTCTCACCTGCCCCCCAGTCGCGTTCCGGGTCGTCGTCCGTGCCCTCGGGCACGGGCAGAAGCCACAGCACGCCCAGTGGCGACCGCGTGGCCGGACCCATGCCGATCTGGCACCGCAGCTCGGCCATCGCCTTGCGCTGCTGGAATGGGTTCACGTCCGCGTACCGCGGGGCACCGGTCGCGGAGCCGGAGATCCGCGGCCAGAGCACCCCCATCTCCCGGTCCTCGAGGTCCGGGTGGTGGATGCCGCCGGGACCCAGGCACACGGGAGGTACGTCGATGCTCTCGTCGCTCCACAGGGCGACGGCGGGGACCAGCTCCCGCTGGGGCAGTCGGTTCACGAGGACTCCGGCTGCGTCCGGACGAGCGCGGTCGTCAGGGCTTCGGCCTGCTCGGGCGACAGCGGCTCGACCGCCAGGACCTCCTCGTGGCACGTGCTGCACAGCTGACCGCGGGAAGGGAACGCACTGACTTGGACCCGCTTGCCGCCGAGCCGGTCGTGCAGGACCTGGGCAACACGGTCGGCAAGCCTGTACAACTCGACCCCGTAGGCGGCCGGCTCCTCCGCGTGCTCACCGAGCGCGACGAGTACGGTACGAACGTCGTCCAGCGTGAGCAGCAGGTCCCACACCCTACCCGCTCGTGCCTCCACCTTGTCGGCGTAGACGCACCGGTGCGCGGCCAGTGCTTGCGCCAGTCTTCGTGTGACGAGGGTCAGCCGCGGCATACGGTCGAGGACCAGTCGGGCCAGCCGATCAGCGTCACTGACGTCGGCGAGCGTCGTGCGCACCCCGGGGTAGGCGAGGTTGGCGGAGCAGGGTTCGATTTCGGCGGTGATTCCGGCTTCGGCCAGGGCCTGACGGGCGATGCCGATCGTGGTGACGTCGTCCGAGTCCGAATCGGGCAGCCCCAGAATCGGTCCGAGACAGGAGAGCACCATCAGTCGAGACGGGGGGTCGACGGACACGGTGTGGAGGCCGGGAGCGTCAGCCAGAACGTCCTTCAGCTCGTTCAGTGCGGATTGGAGCTGAGCGGGCTGGGACTGGGGTGATGAGAGATCAGGGGTGTCGGTCATGGTGGGCACCGTGGGTCGGGTAGCGGGATGGAAGCGGCGGGAGGCGTACGGGCCGGCGACGGCCACGAGCCCGAAGAGCACCAGCACGACCAGACCGGTCGGGTTCAAGCAGGGCACTCCGGCCTCCTTCGCCGATGGCGGTGCTGGGGCTACGGGAGAGCGGGCCCGGCCCCGCATTCGGGGCGGGACCGACCACGTGGGGGCCGGGGCGTCGCCCCCCACCCGCTCCAGGCGGATCGCCGGTAGAGGGGCCCCGGATCAGCCCCGCCCCCCAGGTAACTGGGGCAGGATTCAGTCCACTTCGTGGAAGCAGCTGTTACGCCACGTCCCGGAGCGGGGGGCCTGGCGAA
The DNA here is from genome assembly GCF_042754585.1 of Streptomyces sp. NPDC059201. NCBI lineage: Bacteria > Bacillati > Actinomycetota > Actinomycetes > Kitasatosporales > Streptomycetaceae > Streptomyces > Streptomyces sp. NPDC059201. The sequence goes on along the minus strand of NZ_JBHZBB010000010.1, from coordinate 314,356 downwards.
TCGACGTACTCCCTGTCGTCGAAGTGGGGCGCCACCGCGAGACGGTCTCGCAGCTGATGCAGGGCCATCGAGGCCAGCGGGAGTCCGAGGGCGGCCCGGCGCGCGTCGAGATCGGTGTCCGGTTCGGATACGGGCTCCAGTTCCGGTCCGGAGGAACCGAGGCGGTACTGCGTGCCGTAGAACTGGGGCCGGCCAGCCCCCAGGAGGCACCGGTCGTACAGGTGGGCCCAGTGCCGCTTCGACGCGGTGCCGCGCTTCACCGCTGCGTACATCACCCGGTAGGCGAGCCGCTGGAGGTCGGCGCGGGTGTCGGCCCGAAGGGCGAGCTTCCATGCGGCCTTCGCGCCGCCCTCTCCCACGAGCGGCACGTCCGGCCACCCGTGGTCCGCGATAGCACGGGCCAGGACTTCTGCGTTGGTGTGGTCGATGTGGCGGTCCGCGCCAACCTGCTCGTCGCCCGGCGGCAGCCGGGCGAGACGGGCCCAGTGTTCGTCGGACTGCTTCGCCCGAGCAATCAGCTCACGTGCGAGGTTCGGGCTTCGCGGGGAGGTGATCATGTTGCGCTCGTTTGCCATGGAGACTCCTCAGGCGTACGCGACGGCGGACTACTGCGGGATGTGCATGGGGTGGTCTGCCGCCACAGCGCTAGAGCGGCTGCGTAGCGCTTGGGACCGAAGTCCGCTCTCTTGCTTGGCGCGGCGACTGGAGTATGTCGCCGAACGGGCAGCCGTGAAACTCTCACGGTGAGAGTGTCCGCATGAGCGGATCACGTATATGCTGCTGCCGAAGCCGTGCCGTGTAACTTGCGTTGTGGCCGCCCCGCGCGAGCGGGAAGGATGGCGGCACTCGCATCAAGGGAGTACGCCATGCTGACAGGGCCGACAGGGCCGGCCGCTTCGGCTGGTGCCCTCGGTTGGGAAGGCCCGACCACCCGCCTTCGTCTGCTCGGCATCCGCCTTGCGGCCCTTCGGAAGCGGTCCGGCCTCTCCTTGGAGGAGGCCGGGTCCAGGGTGGGGATCTCGAAGGCCACCATGAGCAGGTACGAGCGAGCGAAGACCAAGGTTCGATGGCTCCTCGTGGACCAGTTGTGCCGGGTCTACGAAGCAACGGACGAAGAGCGTCTTGCGCTGGTCGACCTAGCCAAGAACAGCCAGTACACCGACGGGTGGTGGATGGACTTCGGAGGCGACCTCCCCGAGCACATGCGGCTTCTGCTGGCCCTGGAGAATGAGGCGTCCCACATCCGCCAGCTTGCCGGCGGCGTGATACCGGGTCTGCTGCAGACGATGGACTACGCCAAGAGCATCAAGGCAACCCCCGGGTGGTCCTTGCCAGAGGCCGACCTGGGGGATCGCCTGGGCCTCCGGATGCGGCGGCAGGAGATTCTCGATCGAGAGCTGCCGCCGCGGTACGACGTGTTCCTCGACGAGGCCGTGCTTCGGCGCAACGTGGGCGGACCCGAGGTCATGGCCGCTCAGATGGCGCAGCTGCTGGAGCGCGGCGCAAGCGATGCCATCACCATCCAGGTCCTCCCCCTGGAAGGAGGCGCCTACAGCGCGGGGCTCGGCAGTCACGTGATCTACGGTGGATTCGGTGGGCCCGACCCGGCTCTCGACGTCGTCTTTCTGGAGCATCAGACCGGCGGCGTCTTCCTGGAGGACGCCGGGGCGCTTGAGGAGTACGCAGGCGGCTACGCCTACCTGCGCCAGGAGGCGCTGGACCCATCCGCATCGGCGGCCCTGATCGCCAATGCGCGTGATTCCTTCCTGCAGCTCGCGAGTAAGTAGAGGACAAGTGGAAGATCAGCTCGAGTACTTCACCAGCTCGTACAGCGGCTCGCCCAACAACGAGTGCGTGGCGTGCGCGTTCGCGCCGGAAGGGCTCCGCGTACGTGACTCCAAGCAGCCCGGTAGCGGAACGATCCGCGTGGGCCACGACGCGTGGGCGGCCTTCACCGCCGCGGTGGACCAAGGCGTGATCTGACGCCGGCCGTTCCTTCCAGGCCCGGCGCTTCCCTGGGAGGTGCCGGGCTTCGTCGCGTCGACGCCCGGGATCTTCGATACATGGACGGGTGGAGTCTGACGGATTGGGCCAACTCGGAGCGTGGAGTGGGGTATTCAAGAATTCTATCGATGCGGACAAGCCGCTTGTCCGCATGGAAGAGCCGAAGGGGGAGCCATGGCGCAGAAGCCGGCGTCGCTGGACGAGAACCACTCGGTGCGAGCCTGGTGGGGCAAGGAGCTTCGGAACTGGCGCCGGGTGCGGCAGCTCTCCTCCAAGGCGCTGGGCGAGCTGGTGCAGCTCAGCGGCACGATGATCGAGCGGATTCGAGAAGAACCAGCGAACGTGCACGGCGCCCCTGGCGGCCAGGTTCGACGTTGCGCTCGACGCTGGCGGAGCCTTAACGCGGCTGTGGCGGTATGTGGAACGCGAGGAGCAGCAGAGGGGCTCCGATGCGGACAACGGTGTGCCTCTTCTCTCCGAGGGCGGCATGGAAGACCGGCCCTCGGGCAGGGTGGGGGAGATCCCGGTCTCCTACCTGAAGAGGATGTCTGCAGTGGACCGCCGGAAGCTGATGACCTTGCTTGGCGGCCTCGGCGTTGCAGCCACGGCCCTGACTTCTGATCTTGCGCGCCCGAGGGTCGTACGCGCGGAGGACATCCGACAAGTCCGGGCCGCCTCCATCACCCTGTCCCAATGGGACGCCCGGTTCGGCGGGGACGGACTCGTCCAGAGTGCCGCCGAGGGGGAGATGGCCAGAGCCCGCGCCCTACTGGAGCTGAGCTGCCCCGCCTCTCTCAAGCAGGACCTGTTCACGGACGTCGGCCGGCTGGCGATCGTGCTCGGGGCTGCGGCCTTCGACCGACTCCAGCACAACGAGGCCACCGTGCTTCTGGACCTGGGGCGCCAGTGTGCCGAGGAGGCCGACAATTGGAGCCTGCGGGCCAACGCTCTCAACTGGCGTGCGAGACAGGAGATCTGGCGCGGACGACCAGAGGAAGGGCTCACCCTTGCGGAGGAGGGCTTGGTGCGGGCCGATCGACTCACTCCGCGAGAGCAATCGATGCTTCACAACGCGAGAGCGCGTGCTTTCGCCAAGATGGAGCGTCCCGGCGAGGCCCGCTCCGCGATCAGCCTGTCCGACGACATCGTCACTCGGGCGAAGGATGTCGGCGAGGAAGCTCCGTGGATGGTCTTCTACGACCACGCCCAGCACTTGGGCGACACAGGCCATGCGGCCTTCGACATCGCGATGCTCCGAGGGAACCAGGGATCGGTGGAGCTCGCGCGCCACCGCCTGGAAGCCGCAGTGGACGGACACTCCACCGAATTCGCTCGGTCCCGTGCTCTTTCCGGGACCAAGCTCGCGACGCTGCTGATGTCGACCGGCGAGCCGGATCGCGCTGTGGCAGTGGCCACCAGAGCCCTGGACGACGTCGGACGACTGCGCTCCCGGCGCGCCGCGGCTGACGTCGCCTCCCTCGCGAGGGCCGCCGCTCCCTTCAGTCGGAGGCCGGAGCTCGCCGAGCTACGAGCCAGGATCGGTACCGTGCTGGCATGACCACGACCGAGATCCAGGTGTCGCGGGCACTCCTCGCGGAGGCTGCGGCGGCGCGAAGCTTGTCCGCCGACGGCGCCACGCTCATCCGGGTGGGCGAGAACGCGCTATGGCGGCTGACATCCAATGTGGTCGTCAGGATCGCCAGGACTGGTCAAGGTGCGGCCGCCGCTCGTGAAGTCGCAGTGGCACGTTGGCTGGCGTCGGCCGGTGTGCCGACGGTCGAACCACTCGCGATGGACCAGCCGGTGAGGGTAGGTGGTCGAGCCGCGACGTTCTGGGCTCTACTCCCTCCGCACGAGGCCGGCACGGAGGCAGACCTCGCCGGCCTCCTGGCCCAGCTCCATAGCCTCCCGGTTCCGACCTTCGCGATCGGCCGTCTCAATCCGTTCGTTCGGATCGAGGATCGGCTCATTGCCTCCCGTGTCGTGGCGGAAGAAGATCGCGCCTGGCTCTTGAGTCGCCTCGGCGAGCTCGAAGGCCAATGGCAGGACCTGCCCGGCGGACGGGGGGACTGCGTGGTCCACGGCGACGCCTGGACGGGAAACTGCGCGGTGGTCAATGAACCGTCCCGTCGAGCTGTTCTCCTCGACTACGAACGAACGTCCCTCGGGCCGCCTGAGTGGGATCTCACCTCGACCGCCATCGAGGTCGACACTTTCGGGAGCCTTTCCACTGAGAAGTACCGGGCCTTCTGCGATCGGTACGGGTACGACGTGATGGGCTGGCCCGGGTACCCGACGCTCCGCGGCATCCGAGAGCTCCGACTTGTCACCTTCGCGTTGCAGATCGCAGAACGGGACCCCTCTGCGAGAGGCGAGGCCCAACGCCGGGTCGAGTGCGTGCGAGGGAGGAGAGGGCCTCGTCCCTGGGGATGGCGAGCGGTCGGGTAGCAGGCCAGGGCTGAAACGGAGACCCCGAGCCGCACATCTCGCGCCGCCGCTGGATCGTGATCGCCTGCGCGACACCGGCGAGGATGTTCGGCGTGTACCCCCCAAGAAGGAAACGATCGCGCCGGGCGCGGACGCGGACCTACCGCGACCGAGGGTGGCGCGCACCGCGCTTGGGGACCAGTTGGGGACCACACGGCGTGCACGACGGTGCACGACAGACCCCCGCCCGCTGGGGGTCAAGGGGTCGCAGGTTCAAATCCTGTCGTCCCGACCATGCGGAAACGCTGGTCGGAGGCCGTTCTCTCATTCGTGGGAGGGCGGCTTTTCGTGCGTCCGGCGGCGTGGTGGTCGCAGTGTGGTCGCACGCCCGGGCTGGGGCTGATTCGTCAGGGTGCTGGTGGCGGGTGGTGCGGGGGAGCGGAACCGTCCGAGGGCTTCGTGGAGGCGGTTGAGGTGGTCGCGCGGTGGTCGTAGCCACGCGGGCCGGTCCGTACGACTGGCCGTTGGCTGGGCGCCGCTGAGGACGTGGTCGATGGTGTCGACGGCCTGGTGCGCGGCCTGTTGGGTGAGGTGACTGTAGGGGTTCGCGGTGGTCGACAGGGTGGAGTGCCGCAGTGTCTTGGAGACCACGGTGAGCGGGACGCCGGCAGATGGTGATGGTGGCGGCGAGATGGCGCAGGTCGTGGACCGTGACCCGGGGGACGCCCGCTTCTTCGGACAACCTATGAAGCCGGTCGAGCACCAGATGTGGCCCGAGCGGACTGCCGTCGGGCCGGCAGAAGACCAGCCCCGCGAGCGGATCGCGCGGGTCGCCGCGAAGAGTTGGAGCGGATCGCGCGGGTCGCCGCGAAGAGTTGGAGCGGATCGAGCCCGATGCCGCAGCGCGGTGGCGACCCGGGGTGAGATGGCGATCCAGCCTCTGCTCGACCGGGTTTTGGGGGTGGTGATGACCAGGCGGTTGTTGTCGATGGCGGAGAGCGTGCAGCGGATGTAGAGCACGCCCTCGTTGAGGTGGACGTCGTCCCAGTGCAGTCCGAGGGCCTCTCCCTTGCGCATGCCAGTGAGGAAGCGCGCCCCCTCCTCTGCGGTCCAGATCCGCCGTTCCGGCGACGGCGGCCGGCGCAGGACCGGGGGAGAGGCGGGGTTGTGGGGGAGGCGGTGCCGGCGGACGGCGTCGCCGAGGGCGCTGGAGAAGGTGGCCAGGCACCGGTAGAGGGTGGTGCGGCCGCGGCCGGCGGCGAGCTGGCCGGTGACGAAGGCCGTGATGTGGCGGTGGGCGAGCTGGTCGAGCTTGAGGGTGTCGAAGGCGGGGACGAGATCGTTGCGCACGTAGTCGCGGTACCGGGCCATCGTCGTCGGCTTCAGCACCAGAGCCTTCCCCGCCAGCCACGCGTCCAGATATGCGGCGACGGTCTGGTTCGGGTCTGCGTCGAACCCGCCGGCTTCACCCTCGAGGAACCGGCACAGTGCCTCTTCGGCCGAGTCCTGGCTGGTGAAGCCGCCCCGGCGCACCGTCGTCCGACGGTGGCCCAAGGCGGGGACATCGACGGCGAAGCCCCAGGTCCCGTGAGTGCTGTCGGCGAGCAGATGAGGGCAGCGGGTACCCATCTGACGCCGGTGGGTGTCCCGGCAACCACAGCGACGGTAGATGCGGCCTCGGCCGGTGCTGGTACGCATGGCGATCGCCTCCACCAGGCGGGAAAGGTCCGACACCCTCATCCTGCGACCACACGCGACCACCAAGCCCGTCGGAGGGCCTGTGACCAGCGGTTTTCCCTTGCCTACGTGCCAAGGGCCGTCTCCAAGCTTGCGGGACGATCACCGGGTGGCATCTGCCGGCAATGCGATCCTTCAAGAGCGTTTAACGAGCTCGTGCACGGTCGGCGGTGAGACGTCGAGCCTTGGATGGTCGATCACGGTCGGGTGGTGGGGAACACATCTCGCGCCGAGCGCTGGCCTGCAGCAGTCGGCCGTTGGTGACAGGACGCGTGGCAGGGTTTGCGCGACTTGCTCAGCTCCCGTCGGGCGTGGCCGATCGGGCGGCGGCAAATGGCGCACCGTTCACCGACCGCTTTGGTGAACTGTCGCTTTCTGAAAGGGACTTTGGGGTTCTCGCGCAGCGGATCGTGGCGGCCGACGGGGCACGAAAGAGGCGGGTCCGGGAGCGCGCACCACCCGAGCACCCGAGCCGTTCGCACCCTCGTGGTCTGCAACTGCGGCAACGAGTGGGTGGGAAGGGCTTGGTGCCCAGAGCGCAGGAGGCCGTGGGCACCGGCCGTCGTGTCAGCGGTGTACTGGTTTGATGTCGGACCAGATCAGGGCCGCGGACCCCCATGTCACGCCACCGCCGAAGGCGGTCAGGATGACGCGGTCTCCGCATTTGAGGTGCCCTTCCTCCACGGCGGACGCTAGCGCCAGGGGGATGGACGCGGCGGCGGTGTTCCCGATGTCCTCGATGTTCGTGATCATTCGGTCCGTCGGAAGGGCCAGCCTCCTGGCCACGGCGTCCAGGATCCGTTGGTTGGCCTGGTGTCCGACGAACGCGTCCACGTCGGTGGGCTGCCACCCCACGGCCTCGCTGACGCGTCGTGCCGACTCGGCCATCGTCGCCACCGCGCTTGCGTAGACCTCGCGTCCGGCCATGGTGAGGTGCGGGCTGCCGGGCGGGATCGTGATCAGTTCCCTGCCGGTGCCGTCGCTGCCCAGTTCGGTGTGGAGTACGGCTCCAGGCGTACCGGCCTCGCCGCGTTCCAGCAGTACCGCGCCTGCTCCGTCGCCGAAGATGACCGCCGTGGCACGGTCCTCGGGGTCGATGATGGACGAGTATCGCTCGGCTCCGATGACCAGGGCGCTGTCGTAGGTACCCGATGTGATCATTGCAGCGGCCGTGGTGAGACCGTAGACGAATCCGGAGCAGACCGCTGAGAGGTCGAAGGCCGGGATTCCCGGCAGTCCCAGTGCCGATGCGACCTCGGGGGCGGTGGCCGGGCACCTCCGGTCCGGTGTGGTCGTCGCCAGCACCACCAGGTCACAGGCTTCGCGGCCGCCGGAGTTCAGTGCCGCCGCACCGGCCGCGACGGCGAGGTCGGCGGTGGACGTTCCGGCGTCCGCCACGCGGCGTCGGGTGATCCCGGTGCGGCTGTGGATCCACTCGTGCGAGGTGTCGAGTCGGCGAGACAGTTCGTGGTTGTCGACGGCTCGGGTGGGCAGGCAGGTGCCCAATCCCGTTACCACCGCCGCCGCGCCGGTGCTCTTCCGCGTGATGCCGGCGTTCCGCTCTTCGGCCGCTCCGGTGGTGGAGAGGGCACGAACGGGCGCCTTCACGGGACGACCTTGTCGGTGACGCGCGAGGAGACGAGCTGGATCGGGTCGCACAGGGTCAGGTCTCCGAGGCCGGCCTCCTCCCTCGACAGGTCGGCGCCGGTCTGCTCCTTGTTGAGGAGGACGAGTTCGGCCACGGCCAGGGAGTCGAGGTCGAGGCTGTTCAGGGTCGAGGTCTGGGTGATGTGGCTCGCCTCTGCCCCGAGGTCCTCGACGAGGATGCGGGTCAGGGGGGTGGTCAGGTCCTCGGGCATGGTCTTCCTCCACAAGAGAACTAGAGGGTTGATCGCAGTGGGGGGCGGTGCGGGGTGAGGGCCGGTGGCGTGAGACATGGCGGCCGTTGCACTGGGCATGGGTGCACGGGTTTGCTCAGACGCCGAATCGCCGGGCCTTGTTCTTGTACGTGAGATGGAGTTCCCGTAGGTCCTCGACGTCGAGGTCGGGAATGAGGGTGTCGATGAAGGCGAGTTCGACGTAGGGGGACAAGAGCGGCACGAAGGATGAGAGGCGATGGTCGCCTCCGGTGCGGACGACCAGGTCGATGGTGCGTGGGAGGTCGGCGACCTGTGCGATCGATTCGGTGGTGACCGGCGCGGGGCTGTTGCGAAGGGCGTTGACGATGCGGACGACCTCGTGGTCGAGGGACCAGCCTTGCATCTGGGTGATGTGGAAACCGCTGGAGTGCTCGCGGGTCATGGCGATGAGCTGCGAGCGGTAGGGCTCCTCGAGGAGGTCCAGGTCGCCGGAGACGGCCATGCGAACCGGAACCGTGCACATCTGGGGGATGGCCAGGCAGGCTTCGAGGTAGGCGCCGATCGCCTCAGGGCTGCGCATCAGGTTGTTTTTGGAAGACAGGGCGACGACCAGCTCGGTCGCGCCGTGCTTGCAGAGGTAGTCGGCGGTGAGGGCGATCTTCTCGGCGGCCTTGAGGTAGCCCGCGGAGAGCTCTTGGCCTTCGCGGGTGCACCACCGGCGGGTGCCGTCGGGAATCAGGAGGACGCGGCGCACGGGACTCATGTGGGTATCTCCTTGCTTGAGCCGGAGTGGGTGTTGGACGGGTTCAGGAGCCGAGGATCGGAGGGGTGGCGGGGATGTGTTCGAGCCATCGCTGGGGCAGTGAGTCCAGGTGCGGAAGGCCGTCGTCGGTGACGAAGGAGAGGCTGGTCTCGCCCTGGTAGCTGACGGCCAGGACGAACGCGGGGTATCCGTTGACCAGTACGCCGATGGGGTCCACGCGCCGGATCGGTTGGCCCTGGCAGGTGAGCGGGCTGCGCAGGGTGAACGAGGACGCGGTCGGGACCGCGTGGTCGGGGGCAGCCAGCAGACCCGCTGATGCGCGGCCGAGCCGGTGGGGAAGGTGATCGGTCAGGATGCGCATCGCGGATCGGACCGTGGGACTCTTCACGGGCGCGAGGGCACGGCCCACCGCGCCGGGCAGGTCCTCTCGGAGTCGGATGCGCACGGGCAGGAGCTGATTCCCCGGGCGGTCGAGGTTCTGCAGGGTGCGCAGGTTCACTGGGATCACGAGTTGCACCGGCCGTGACCGTGGTGTCTGTCCGGTCTCTCCCGCCCAGTCGCGCAGTGCTGCGGAGACCGCGGCCGCGTAGGTGTCGGATACGGTCGCCCCTGGGGAGCGCAGGCAGGCGGTTGGTGTCCGTACCCACGAGAAGGTGCGCCCCACGGTGACGCGGTCACGGTCGAGGGGGAGCCAGGTTGCCTTAGGAACTGAGGAGGCGATGAGCCGGGCAGCGGTGGCCAGGTCCCGTGGTTTGGGGCGCCGGTGGCTGCCCGGGATCACTGCGGAGCTGGAGGATCCGGGGCCGAAGAGGGTTTCCAGGACGTGGGTGACGGCCCCGAAATCCTGGACGGCGTGATGGACCCGGTAGCACAGGGCCCATTTCTCAGGGTCTGGTCGTCGGATGAGCGTGAGGTCCCATGGCGGGCCGTCGCAGGGGAGAGGCTCTCGGCACAGCCCCGTCACGGTGGCTTCGATCGAGTCTGTGGTGCGTTCGCGTAGGTGGGTAGCGAGGTCGGGGTGTGCGGGCTCCCATGCCTCGCCGCGGATCCGGGTCCGCAGGGTGGGAAGGTCCGGCAGCCGATCGGCCAGGTGGCGGCGCAGGGTGGAGAGGGGCGGTACCGCTCCGTCTGCGTGGAGGACGGCGCCGATCCAATTGCCGGGGTCGGAGTTGAGTTCGAGGTCGAAGGGTGAAGGCCCGCCGTTGCGGAGCTGTCGCATCAGTGCCTGGTTTCGGAGGTGGAGCGGGCGGTCGGAGGGTGCTCGCGGTCAAGGGCGGTGACGTGTGAGGTCGGCGTCGGAGGCAAGGCTCGTCAGGTGAGCCAGGGCTGTGGAGCGGTTGACGATGGGCCAGCCCTCCGTGAGGGCACGGGCTTCGAGTTCGGCGTCGGGTTCGAAGGCGAGGGGGTGGCCGATTCGCTCGAAGATCTCGGCGTCGGCGGGTGAGTCGCCCATGGCGAGGGAGGCGGCGAGGTCGGCGGTGTCGCGGGCGGCTTTGGCCAGGAGGTCGTCGAAAGCGCGGTGTTTGCCGCCGGTGAGGGCAGGGGCAGCCAGGACCTGGTGCTGAAAGAAGCCGTCACGGCACGCGACCTCGGCCGCGTACCAGTGTCCGACGTTCAACTCTTCGGCCAGGAGGCGTACGACCTGGGAGGGGCTGCCGGAGATGAGGCAGATCTCGTAGCCGGCCGCGCGGAGTGCGGCGAAGGCGGGCCGGACGTAGTGGTGCAGGCGGGGTTCGGCGCGCTTCCACACCTGCTGGGAGCGGTGTTCCACCTGCGCGGTGGTCAGGCCGTGGAAGGTGCGGCTCATGAAGCGGTAGCCCATGGTGGTCATCTGGTCGTGGGTGATGTCGCCGTGGGCGAAGTCGGTCATGAGGCGGGTCAGGGCGGGGATGTCGACGTCGGTGTCCTGGGCGAGGGCATGGGCGAGGTCGAGGCCGAGGGCGCCGGTGAGGAGGGTGTCGTCGACGTCGAAGATGGCCAGTTTCATCGGGGCTCCTCGGTGTCGTGGACGTGCGGTGGGGTGGTTGCCGCGTCGCTGTGCGGTGGCGGGAGCTTCGCGGAGTTCGGGCGGGAGGGAGCGGCGCGTGGCGGCGGCCGGACGCACGGCCTACGTGGGAGGGCGGGTGAGCCGTGGTCAGCCGAGGCGCGAGACGCACTGGTCGACGAGCCGGTTGAGGAGTTCCGCGCCGAAGGGGTGCAGGGAGGAGTTGCCGAGGGCCTGGCGCGCCTGGGTGGTGTAGTCGGCCAGGAGGGTTTCGCCGAAGGTGCGGGCTCCGGTCTCGTCAAGGATCGTGCGCAGGACCCCGGCCTGTTCCTCGGTGAGGTCGGGGTTGCCGAGCAGGGTGTCCAGGTGTCGGTGTTGGGCGGTGTTGGCGGCGTTGCGGGCGTGGGCGATCAGGACGGTGGCCTTGCCGTCGCGGAGGTCGTCCAGGTTGGACTTGCCCGTAGTGTCGGGATGTCCGAAGGTCCCCAGGAGATCGTCGCGGAGCTGGAAGGCCATGCCCAAGGACGTTCCGATCCGTGAGAACGCACGCTGCACAGAGGGGCTGGCTCCCGCTAGGGCAGCGCCGAGGCGCAGGGGCCTTTCCACGGTGTACATGGCGGTCTTGTAGTGGATGACTTCCAGGGCTCCCTCGGTGTTCCGGGGATTGGCCTGCTCCAGTAGGTCGAGCAGCTGACCCTTCACGACCTCGCCGCGCATCTCCTGTGCGAGCAGGGCTGCCTCATGGAGGCGATCGTCGGTCGCGGTGGTGGCGTGCAGGAGTTCCGTGGACCACAGCAGGCAGAGGTCGCCGGCCAGAATGGCGGTGCCCATACCGTGACGTGCTGCGTCTCCCGCCCAGCCCTGTGCACGGTGGGCGGCTTCGTATGCCCGGTGCAGGGTCGGTCGGCCGCGTCGGGTGTCGGAGGCGTCCGCGATGTCGTCGTGAATCAGCATGGCGGCGTGCCAGAGCTCCAGTGAGGCCGCAGCGGGGAGGCAGTTGTCGGGCCGGTCGCCACCAGCGGCCAGGTAGCCTGCGTGGCACATCGCCGGCCGGAGCCGCTTTCCTCCTTCGAGAACGAACTGGATCACTTCGTCGACGAGGGGGGCCAGGGTGGGATGGCGGATCTCCGGGCGGGCAGTCAGGAACCCCCGCAGGTGGGCATCGACGTTGTGCCTGAAAGCGTTGAGGTGTTCAGTGACAGGGTCTGCCGGTCCCCATTCGGTGTTGGCTTTCACGGTGTTTCTCTCTCCGTCGTTTTGATATCCGGACCGGATGAGGGCGGGCGGCGGCTGCAACGGTGAGGCCGGAGCGGCGTGGAGGGGATGCGCTGGAGCCCGGCGTCCCCGGCCGCAGGAGGCGTCTGCGCCGTTGCGGACGGATTGTGGAGGAACGGGGCGCCGCGGCGCTGCTCCATATGTTGGTTATCGACGGACCTGGAAACGATGTCGCGTCATCTGTAGTGACGGACAGGAATCGGAAGGGCTGTCGATTGCGTTTTCATCAGTCAACCGGTTCGGCGTCAGCTCGGCGAGGGGTGAACAGCGGGATGAGTGCTGCATTCACCGCGAGATTGTGAAGTTGTGAAGGAAGGGCGGGTGAGGAATTCGCCCACCTGCTGAACCGGTCTCACGGCGGCCTGAGGGCCGCCGCACCTCTTTCATCCTCGATCCGTGCGGACCCGCGCCGCAGAGTGTGGCGTCGGGGCGCCCAGCGTCAGGTACATCAGCATGAGCAGGAAAGATGCTTGAACCAGCCCAGCCCAGCCCAGCCGTTGCACGGCACGGGACGAAGCGCGGCGCCTCGGAGGATACGACGTGCATGGAGACCACTCACGCACACCGCCTCGGACCGCGCTTCCTGACCCTCCCTGGTCGACCTGTCCCCCAGAGGCACCCATGTAAGCGCGCAGCAGCCTGAGCCCATCCGAGCGCGCCACGGTGGATGGCATCGGACGGATCTATGGGCACTTTCCATGATAAGTCCGAATGTGTGACAGTTTCCGGCGGGTTGCTGACTGGGGCGTTCGGCAGCGGGCACACTGCCGCCCATGCAAGATCCTTTTCCCTTTGGATCCGGGTGGCCCGACGCGCCCCGGCCGCTTCCCTTGCCTCTTGATTCGGACGGTCCACCCATGCCGCAGAAGTGCCGGTCGTCAGGGCCTGCCTGCCGCACGTGCGAGGAGTGTGGCGACCGGGGGATAGAGCCTGTGCGGACGGAGCCGCTGTTGCATGACGACGAGCCGCCTGGCGATCTGATGGGAGCGGAGCGCCGGATAGTCGTCGAGGACGACGTGCCAGTGCGAGAGAGCGGCGTCCAAGCTCCCTTGGGCCAGGAGCAATTCGGCGAGACGGGACCTGGTGAGGGCCCGGACTTGATGCTCGGAGGGAGCACGCAGCCGCAGCGAGGCTGTGAGCGCGTTGACGGCGCCGGGGAGATCACGCATTGAGGCGAGCACTTGGGCCCGTTGGTAGTAGAGCGCGCCTGGAGGGTAGTGCGTGAAGGGGCCGGGCGTGGTGTCAGCGCGTTCGTAGCTCTTCTCCGCCTCGGTGAGCGCCAGCACGGCAGCTCGCCGGTCGTCCTTGGCACGGACGACGGCGAGCTGGGCGTACGAGTACGCCCGGACGGCGAACGGCGCGTGGCGGGCGACCTCGACGGCCTGTTCCGCAAGGTGCCGGACGGCCGGGACCTGGTGCCCCAGGCTGTGTGCGTGTGTGGACATGGTCCGCAGGGCTATGGCCAGGGTGTCCGCGTCACTGGCCTCCGTGGCCAGTTGAAGGGCGGCGTGGTGATAGCGCTGGGCGAGGGCGTCGAAGCCTGCGGAGACGCATGAGTTGCCCAGCAGGAGGGTGAGCCGTGCGGCCTGGGACAGGAGGTTGGCGTGGACGGCGGTGGGTGCGGGGTTGTTGAGATGATGCAGCACGTTCTGGCCGATGTACGTGGCGAGGACCGTCCGCACGTGGTCTCCGCCTCGTAGTTGGGTGATCCCGAAGAGGTTCGAGACCATGGCCTGCATCTCTTCGACGGCGGACTGCCCGGCACGGTTCGCCGGGCTGGGTGGTGCCACGTACATGCTGAGGAACGATGTCTCCGACGCACCGGCCCATGCCAGCGCGCCCAGGCTGAACGGCTGGGTGGTCAGGAGGCTGCGCCGGTGGGGGTCGAGGTCGATCCGCGTGAGTGCCGAGAGTTTGCGTACGGCGTCCGCCTCCGGCTCCAGATCGAGCACGCGGTAGGGGGCGAGGCTCAGCCCGGCCTCCACCGCGCTGACCGGCCTGCCCAGCCGCCGGGAGAGTGCCTCGACCAGAAGCGAGGGGGCCGGCGGCCGGGGTGTCACACCCGCCAGCCAGCGGGACACCGTCGACCGGTCACAGGTGACGATCTCACCGCGTTCGGCCGCCACGCTCCGAATGGAGCCGGCCAGTTGAGAACCGCTCCATCCGGCCTCCTCCAGAAGCGCCTGCAATCGAGAATTGGGAACCCGCGACACCACGTCCTCCTCGTCACGGCCAGACCGAGGCGCACACGCCTTCACGAACGCACAAAGTGAGGGGGAGTGCACCGGAACCTCCCGGCGAACCTCTGTTCCGCTCGACGTACAAGCGGTGAACTGATGAATACCCGACTGTTGCGCGGTCAGTGCGGCGTGTATCCGCCATGCCGTGCGCTCCCGTCCTCCACATATCGGTGAAGGAGATGCCAATGACGTGCCTCATCCGCAACTCTGAGCGAGCAGAGACGCAGAGCATGTCATGCGGCACAGGGCGAATGTCCGAATCCGCTCTCCTGCCCGAGGCTGCTGGAGAAACTACTTCCGAATTCATGACGGCGTCGGAACGCCTCATGAAATTGGCGGTGCTCGACGTGGACGGGACCCTGTTGCCGGGGGCGCTCGGGCTCGACCTCGCCCACGCGCTTGCAAAGGACAGCTCGTTCGACCTTGGAACACTCGCCGACATCATGGCGCACTACCAGCATGGTGCGATCAGCCACACGGCGATGACGTTGTACGCGCACCGTGTCTTCCGGGAGACCTTCGCCGGGTTGTCCGAGGAGCACGTAGCGTCACGCGCCGAGCAGGTGTGGTGTCGTGCGCGGCAGCGCGTGTTCCCCTACGCGCGTCCGGCCCTGGCGGCACTGCAGCAGGCCGGATACGAGATCTGGCTGATCTCGGGGAGCCCCGCCGTATCTGTCCGGATGGCCGCCCTCGACCTGGGCGTGAGCCACTGGAGAGGAACGGAGCTGACTGTCCGTGAGGGGCGCTACACCGGCGAGGTGACGTCCACGCCCGCCCTGGTGGGCGGCAAGCGCCGTGCCTTCTTCGACCTGCTCTCCCGCGTGCAAGGACGACGGGTCGACGTTGGGCGGTCCCTGGCCGTCGGCACCGCCCCCATCGACATCGAGGTGTTCCATCTGGTGGGACATCCGGTGGTGTTCGAACCCGACCCCGATCTGGATGCGATCACACGGACCCATCTGTGGCCGGTCGTCGACCAGTCCACCGCCTACGACGCCCTCACCACGCTCGTTCGCGCCCTCGACCCGCTCTGACCTTCCTTCTCCACACTCTCCGATGGCACGTCAGCAAAGGGCACAGCCGTGATCGTTCCCCCCAATCCTCCTGATTCCGCAGACAAGCACCCGCTCACGCCGAGCCGGGCCCCCTCCGATCCCGCCCCCGCCTCGGGGAAGATCATCCTCCTGGGCGAGCACGCGGCGGTCTACGGCGCCCCCGCACTGGCCCTGCCCATCACGCAGCTGTCCGCCAGAGCCGTAGCCGCCACCGCGGCGGTCTCGGCGAACGCAGGCAAGCCCCCCGTCACCTGCACCTACCGCCACCCCGACTCCGGAATGGCGCGCCCCCTCGCCGAGATGACAGGACTCCAGAGCCTCACCGATGCCTTCATGCGCCGAATCGGTCCGGCCGAGGAATGGCCCTGCGAGATCTGGGTCGACTGCGACATCCCCCCGGGCCGGGGTCTCGGGTTCAGCGCGGCCGTCGCGCGGGCTGCCGTCGCCGCACTGGCGGAGTTGTACGGGCTCCGCCTCACCGAGGACGTGGTACTGGAGCTCGTCCAGGTCTCCGAGAACATCACCCACGGTCTGGCCAGCGGGATCGACGCCCTGACCGTGGGAGCGGAGGCACCCGTGCTGATGGCGGGCGGCCGGGCCCGTACGCCGGACGTCGGGCTCGACGCGGTGGTCGTGGTCGCGGACTCCGGGATCCCGAGCAGGACCAGGGACGCCGTCGCCCTCCTCGGTCGCCGCTTCCAGGACGCCCCCGGGGCACAGGAGGTGTTCGTGCGCGCGGCCACCGACATCGCGGAGGGCGCGCTGGAGGACCTGGCCTCGGGCCGTGGCGAGGAGTTCGGGGCGGGGCTCAGCTCCTACCACCGGCTGCTCGGCGCGGCGGGGCTGAGCGTCGTGGGCACGGACGTGCTGGTCCTGGCCGCTCTCGACGCCGGAGCGTGGGGAGCCAAGATCAGCGGCGGCGGCCTGGGCGGGTGTGTGGCCGCCCTCTGCGCCGACGCGGATGTCGCCGGCCGGGTCGCGGAACGCCAGCGTGCGCTCGGCGCGGTACGGACTTGGACCGCTCCCCTCAGCAAGACCCGTACGCAGGACCGTCCCGCAGCGAGGAGGACAGGACATGGGAACTGACGACACCGGCACCACCACGGGCACTGCGATCGCGCATCCCAACATCGCGCTGGTCAAGTACTGGGGCAAGCGCGACGAGGACCTGATCCTGCCCTACGCCCCCAGTCTCTCCCTCACCCTGGACGTCTTCCCGACGACCACGTCCGTACGACTGGCGCCCGGCGCCGGGGCCGACACGGTCGTCCTCGACGGCGCGATGGCGACCGGCTCCACCCAACAGCGCGTCTCCGATTTCCTCGACCTCGTCAGGGAACGGGCGGGCCGGTCGGAACGGGCGGTCGTCGAGACCCGCAACACCGTGCCCACCGGGGCGGGCCTGGCCTCGTCGTCGAGCGGGTTCGCCGCGCTGGCGCTGGCCGCGTCCACCGCGTACGGGCTCACGCTCGACAGGGTCGCGCTGTCCCGGCTGGCCCGGCGCGGCTCGGGGTCCGCCTGCCGCTCGGTCTGGGGCGGCTATGCCCTGTGGCGTACGGGCGAGGAGGAGGGCGGTGACCCTGATCTCGACTCGTACGCGGTCCCTGTGCTGGCCGCCGAGATGGACCTCGCTCTGGTGATCAGCATCGTGGAGTCCGGGCCCAAGGCTGTCTCCAGCCGCGAGGCGATGCGTCACACGGTGGCGACCTCTCCCTGCTACCAGTCCTGGGCCGCGTCGAACGGCTCCGATCTCGACGCGATGCACCTCGCCCTGCGGCGGGGTGATCCGGAGGCGGTCGGGGAGATCGCGGAGCGCAGCGCGCTCGGGATGCACGCCACCATGCTGGCCGCGCGTCCGGCCGTGCGCTATTGGACCCCGGCCACTCTCGCCGTGCTCGACGCGGTGCTGCGGCTGCGCCATGACGGGGTGTCGGCCTACGCGTCGATCGACGCCGGTCCCAACGTCAAGGTGCTCTGCCGGGGAGCGGACGCCGCCCTGGTGTCGGACGTGGTCCGCGAGGCCACGGCCTGCCGGCTGGTCGTCGCCCGTCCCGGCCCCGGCGCACGGCTGCTCGCCGACGGCCGCGATCCGGCCGGGGGTGTCCCCGGCGAGGCGTCCGGCCCTGCGGGGAGGGAAGCCTCATGAGCTCGCGCACGGTGACCCGCCGGGCTCCGGGGAAGCTGTTCATCGCCGGGGAGTACGCCGTCACCGAGCCGGGGCGGCACGCCGTCCTCATGGCCGTCGACCGGTACGTCACCGTCACGGTGTCCGGCCTGCCCGTGGACGCCGCAGGCTGTCCCGCCGACATCGTCGTCGTGTCCGACCTTTCTCCCGAGCCGCTGCGGCTGCGGAGGGCGGGAGGAGGGCTCCAGGGATGTGACCCTCCCGACGAGCAGCGCGCGGCGACGGAACTCGCGCACGTCGTCTCCGCGATCGAGACCGTCGACCAGTGGTGGAGGCAGCGGAGGTTCCCGCGTCCCCGCGTCCTCGTCTGCGTCACCAGCACCCTCCACGACAACGGGCTCAAACTGGGCCTCGGTTCCAGTGGAGCGGTGACCGTGGCGACGGTGGCGGCGCTGGCCGCCTACGAGGGACGAAACCTTCCGCCGGAGACCCAGTACCGGCTGGCGATCCTGGCCCAGGCGAAGCTCGATCCGCTCGGATCCGGCGGAGACGTCGCCGCGAGCGCGTTCGGTGGATGGATCGCCTACCAGGCACCGGACCGGGCGGCCGTCCTGCAGATCGCACGCGGCCACGGCATCGACCGAGCCCTGCGCACGCAGTGGCCAGGGCTCGCCATCAACCGGCTCCCGCCCCCTTCGGGTGCGACCCTCCAAGTGGGATGGACCCGCGACGCCGCCTCCACGGCGGCGGTCCTCTCCTCCTTGCGCACCCGGGAGTGGGGCGGGAGCCCCTCGCACCGCACGTTCCTCGCGGACAGCGACGCCTGTGCCCGTGGAACGGCGACCGCGCTCAGGATGCGGGACCCCCGCCTCCTCGTGGAGTGGGTGCGCATCGCCCGGCTCGTCCTCACGGGACTGGACCAGGAGCTCGGCCTGGGCATCTTCACGGACGCCCTGACGGCGCTGTGCGAGGCCGCCGAAGAGGCCGGCGGAGCGGGGAAGCCATCGGGTGCGGGTGGCGGCGACTGCGGCATCGCCCTCATCCCCGCACGGAACGAACTCGCACGCACCCGCCTGCACTCGCGGTGGTCACGGGCCGGAATCACGCGCCTCTCCGTGAACACGGCGGAGTGGCGCGGCCTCACCTGACCCCGATCGATGAAGGGAAGTCACATGCTGGACAAGGAGCACGACGTCGCCGCCGTACCCCTGCGGTGGGTGGGCCCGATCCGGATCTCCGGAAACGTCATGAGAGGCGAGTCCGAGGTACCGCTCGCCACGTACGAATCACCGCTGTGGCCCTCGGTGAACCGGGGGGCGAAGGTCTCCAGGGTTACGGAGGCGGGGATCGTGGCGACGCTCGTGGACGAGCGCATGACCCGGTCCGTGCTGATCCAGGCGACGCACGCCCCGGCGGCGCATCACGCGGCCCAGCTCATCAGGGAGCGCATCGAGGAGCTCCGCCACGTGGTGCGGCAGACCAGCCGGTTCGCGCGGCTCCTCGACGTGCGGTGCGAGATCGTCGCCGACCTGCTGTTCGTACGCTTCGAACTGTCCACGGGGGACGCGTCCGGGCACAACATGGTCACGCTCGCCGCCGACGCGCTGCAGGCCCACATCCTGCGCACCGTGCCCGGGACGAGCTACTGCTCGATCTCCGCGAACTACTGCACCGACAAGAAGGCATCGGCCGTCAATGGCATCCTCGGGCGCGGGAAGAACGTCGTCACCGAGATCCTGGTGCCCCGCCGCGTCGTCACCGACGTGTTGCACACCACGGCGTCGAGGATCGCCCGCCTCAACATCCGCAAGAACCTCATCGGGACGTCGCTCGCGGGCGCCGTCCGCACCGCGAACGCCCACTACGCCAACATGCTGCTGGCCTTCTACCTGGCCACGGGGCAGGACGCCGCGAACATCATCGAGGGCTCCCAGGGGATGACCGTTGCTGAGGACCGAGACGGCGATCTGTACTTCTCCTGCACCCTTCCGAACCTGATCGTCGGAACCGTCGGAAACGGCAAGGACCTGGACTTCGCCGACCAGGCCATGGACCGGCTCGGCTGTCGCGACCAGAACGCCGGCACCGGCGGCAACGCCCGCCGCCTCGCGGTCCTGGCAGCCGCCGCCACGCTCTGCGGCGAACTGTCGCTGCTCGCGGCCCAGACCAACCCGGGCGAACTCATGAAGGCCCACACCACGCTGGAACGCACAGGAGGAACGGCATGACGTACCAGGTCCAGCCCAACGCCGAGCCGCGGGCGATCGGCATCCACGACCTCTCGTTCGCGACCACCCGGTTCGTCCTTCCGCACGCGGAACTGGCCCGGCGCAACGGAGTGCCGGTCGAGAAGTACCACATCGGCATCGGGCAGCAGTCGATGAGCGTACCGGCGGCCGACGAGGACATCGTGACCATGGCGGCCGCCGCGGCGGCTCCGATCCTCAAGCGTCACGGGAAGGAACGTATCCGCACCGTCCTGCTCGCGACGGAGACGTCCATCGACCAGTCCAAGGCCGCCGGCGTCTACGTGCACTCCCTCCTGGGGCTCTCCCCGCACGCGCGCGTGGTGGAGCTGAAGCAGGCGTGCTACGCGGCGACAGCGGCCCTCCAGTGCGCCATCGGCCTGATCCACCAGAACCCGCAGGAGCAGGTGCTGGTGATCGCCAGCGACGTCTCCCAGTACGACCTCGCCAGCCCGGGCGAGGCGACGCAGGGTGCGGGAGCCGTGGCCCTCCTGATCTCCGCCGATCCCGCGCTGCTGCGTGTCGACGGACCGTCGGGGCTCTACTGCGCGGACATCATGGACTTCTGGCGTCCGAACTACCGCCAGACCGCCCTGGTGGAAGGGCGGATGTCGGTCTCCGCGTATCTCCGGGCGGTCGAGGGCGCCTGGTCGGACTACACGCTGCGCGGGGGCCGTGAGATCGAGGCGTTCCACTCCTTCTGCTACCACCAGCCGTTCACCAAGATGGCCCACAAGGCCCACGCGCACCTCCTGCGCTGCCAGGACGAGGCGCTCCTCCCGGACTCCGCGTTCTCCGGGGGGATCTCGCCCGCTGAGGACACGAAGCTCTCCGAGGAGCTTGTCCGTGCCGTCGGCTACGCGCTGCGGTACACGACGGAGTACAACGCCGTCATCGGGAACAGCTACACCGCGTCGATGTACCTGGCCCTCGCCTCGCTCCTCGACCACGCGCCGGACCTGACGGGGCACCACATCGGCCTGTTCAGCTACGGGTCGGGCAGCGTGGCCGAGTTCTTCGGCGCGACGGTCGTGGCGGGCTACCGGGCGGCGCTGCGCACCGAGGCCCACGCCGAGGCCCTGTCCCAGCGCATCCCCGTCGACTACAGCACCTACCGCAGGCTGCGCAGGTACGCGCTGCCGCAGGACGGCGGCGAGTACCGGTTCCCCCGTCAGACCGGCGGGCTCTACCGGCTCGCCGGGATCTCCGGCCACAAGCGGCAGTACATCGCACTCGAGGACTAGCCACTGTCTCGGGGACGGGCGGGACGCACCCGGCCCGCCCGCTCCGGACTCGTTCGAGGGAGTTTCGGATGAAGGTTTCAGCGGATCGCAAGGACGCGCACGTCGAGCTCGCCCTCGCGCAGAGCGGCTTCGCCCAGCAGCGCAGTCAGTTCGACGACGTGAGGTTCGTACATCACGCCCTGGCGGGCATCGACCGGGGCGAGGTGTGGCTGGACGCCCACCTCGCCTCCTGGGACTGGCCGACGCCCCTCTACATCAACGCGATGACCGGGGGCAGCGAGATGACCGGGCTCATCAACCGCGAGCTGGCCATCGCGGCACGCGAGACCGGTCTGGCCATGGCGGTCGGCTCCATGAGCCGCTACTTCAAGGACCCGGACACAGCGGACACGTTCACCGTCGTACGACGGGAGAACCCGGACGGGTTCGTCATGGCGAACATCAACGCGACCGCCAGCCCCGAACAGGCCCTCCGCGCCGTCGACCTGCTGCGGGCCGACGCGCTCCAGATCCACCTCAACTCGATGCAGGAGACGATCATGCCGGAGGGCGATCGCTCCTTCGGCTCCTGGAAAGCGAACATCGAGAGGATCGCCAAAGCCAGCGAGGTGCCCGTCATCGTCAAGGAAGTCGGGTTCGGCCTCAGCCGCCCGAGTATCGAGACCCTGGACACACTCGGCGTCTCCATGGCGGACGTGAGCGGCACCGGCGGGACGAACTTCGCCCGCATCGAGAACGGCCGCCGGGAACACCGCGACCTCACCTACCTCGAAGGCTGGGGACAGAGCACACCCGCCTGCCTGCTGGAGGCACACGGCTGCGCGCTACCCCTGCTCGCCTCCGGGGGCATCCGCAACCCGCTAGACGTGCTGCGCTGCCTCGCCCTCGGGGCACGAGCCGTCGGTGTCTCGGGCGGATTCCTGGCCGCCGTCAGGAAGGGCGGGGCGACCTGCCTCACCGAGAAGATCGAGTCCTGGCTGGACCAGATCGCCGCCCTCATGACCGCCCTCGGCGCCCGCACACCGGCAGACCTCGCCGACTGCGACCTCCTGATCACAGGCGGGCTCCGCGAGTACTGCGACGGGCGCGGCATCAACCTCACCGCCCCGTTCACCCGCCGATGACGAGCCGGCGGTGGACGCGTCCCCGGCTCAAAGGGTTCGCGCGCAAGCGGAGACCATGCCGACACTGCGCGAGATCAACACGGCCCCACTGATCCGCCTCGATGGCCTCAGCTGCGAGGTCGTAGAGACCAGCGCGCACTACCGCCGCCGGGGGCCCGCTGACGAACAGTACGGCAGACACAGCGGGTACCGGAGGCCGTCGTCCCGCGACCTCACGCCGCAGCGACGCATCGGTGACCAAGCCCGCCGTATTCCATGCCGTCGGCCCCTCCCACAGCGGGCGCGGGCTCTCGTTCGCGTTCTTCCGCTGGAGGGCTCATCGCCTGGTCCTGCCCCCTCTCGTACCTGGAGCACAGCATGAGCGTCCACGGCCGTGAGCACCTGGACGTGGTCGCCGCCGAGTTCAACAGCCGCCCACGCAAAACGCTCGGCTGGGGATCCCCAGCCGAGCGCCTCGCTAAGTCCCTGGCCGCAGCCAGTTGACCACTTGTGTTGCAGCGACCCCTGGAATTCGCCATGAGACCGCCTCAGGGCCGAGAGGGCCCGCTGGAGGTCAAGGGTGCGCAGGTTCAAATCCAGTCATCTCGACCATGCTTTCGCAGGTCGGAGGCCGTGCTCTCATCCGTGGGAGGGCGGCCTTTCTCGCGTCCCGGGGGCGTGGTGGTCGCAGCCGTGCGGGCCGGCCCGCACGGTTGGCCGTCTGCTCGGCTCCGCTGAGTACGGGAAAGGCGGTCATGAGAGGGTGAGCCCCGCGTAGTCCCACTGTTCGAGCAGCACCTCTGCGGGCAGCGCGCTGCCGTCGGGAGCCAGGCGCTGGACCGGCATATTGCCGGAGGCGCTTGCGAGCAGTTGCTCGGCGACCAGGTGAGGAACGAGCAGGGCTGTGGTGCCTGCCTGCCGGTTGAAGGCCACCTGGTAGGTAGCGATGACCGCTGCTTCCCACATGGTGAGGGGGTCGCGTTCCCGCTCGCCGTGGTGAGTACGGGGGAGGGCGGGCGCCTTTACCGCCACCAGCTGCCATTGCGTACTGGCGGGGCGGCCGGCTTCTTCGCGTGCCTGGCGGATCCAGTCGGCGGTCAACCGGCGGAATTCGGCGTGAGCCTCGGGCTTCCCTTTACGGCGACGCCCGAAGGTGTCGCTGACGACGGTGTAGACCGCGAAATCCTGATCTTCCAGGCGGCGCCAGGACCAGATGGCTCGCCGACTCCACTCGTACCACGCTCGTCGGAAGGTCTTCTCCGCCTCCGCTCCCAACCCGGCGAAGCCGGGATCGTCGGAGAACTGCGGCTTGGGCAGGACACGGACGGCAGCCGCCTCCAGCAGGCGGACTGGCTGCACGAGGGTCGCGAAAGCCCGACGCTCCTCGTCGAGGACCGTGGCGAGGCGACTCTGCAGACCATCGGCCCAGGGGGCGAGGAAGGGGTACTCGGCCACGGCCTCGTTGCTCCGCGTCAGGTAGGAGTGCAGCCGACGCCAGTGCTCGTGACGTCGGGAGCGGAAGTTGCGGGCACGGTCGTACCGCTCCCGTTCCTCGTCGCGCCCGACCTCGTCGTCTTCCTCCTCGTCGTCGCTGGAGTCGCTGGCGCGGGGCGGGTACTCGCCGGCGGCGAGGGCGATGGCGGCGTCACGCTCGGCCTCGAGATCCTCCTCGTCCGTGGACTCCCGATCGAGCCAGATGGCGAGCGAATCCACCTCGCTCACTGCGGCGCCAAGCGGGAGGATGGGGCTGTCTGTGGGCAGAGGCCACCGACAGCTCGCGCAGAGCCGTCCCACGGCTTCGCCGAATGGGACGTCGATCTGGTTCACAGAGGCGGCTGACCGTAGCGTGCGGCACTCGGGGCTTCCGTGGAGCTTGCCCTTGCTTGTTGCCGAGACGTGGCAGGCAATGAGTATGTCCCGGGCTGGTCCCAGGGGAACCTCAGGTGTGAAGAGGGAACCGAGCATGACGTGGCGAAGGTCATCGCGTGTCGAGGACATGTCGGCAGGCTATGCGCAGGCACTGACAGTCCGCCGGTCAATCCGCCCTCTCCACCCTGCAGGACCAGAGATGCCAGAGCGTGCCTCGTCGCCAGGAGGGTGATCCTGGGGACCAGTTGGGGACCACACGCTACGCGCGGTGGTGCACGATGCCTGCTTCCACGCACAACTTGCGCCCGGATTAAGTCCGCTATATCCAGAAAATTCCCTTGACCCTCACTCCTGGGGGTCAAGGGGTCGCAGGTTCAAATCCTGTCGTCCCGACTCGAAGGAGTCGTACACCGAGGGGCCGTTTCAGAGCGATCTGGAACGGCCCCTCGGTGCGTTCGAGGGGGCAGGCCCGGCGGTGTGTTCCGGTTCAGTGTGTTCTTGAAGATCACGCCGTCTTTCATGATCAGCGCGAGATTCCTCTCGGGGTCGGTGAGGATCGAGAGGTCCGTCAGTGGGTCGCCGTCGATCAGCAGGAGGTCGGCGAGTGCGCCTTCCTCGATCACGCCGAGCGTGCCCGGGTAGGGGTTGCGGGGGCCGGACATGGCAAGGATCTGCGCGTTGTTGGAGGTGGCCTGTCGCAGGATCTCGGCGGGTGTGAACCACTGGGTGCGGTGGAGGAACTCCTCGTTGATCCGGGCGAGGAGTTCGGGCGAGGTGACGATGTCCGAGCCGAAGCCGATCCGGTCGAAGCCGACCGCCTTCGCGGCGGTGAACATCTTGTCGATGCCCTCGAACGCCTGCCGGTGCCTCTCGGCCTGTTCGTCGGTGAAGCCGTTCGGGGTCTCCGTGAAGACGATGACCTGCGGGCTCAGCCAGGTCCCCGCCTGCCGCATGACGCGCAGGGTGTCCTCGTCCAGCAGGTTGCCGTGCTCGATGCAGCGCACGCCGGCCGCGATCGCCCGGCGCACGCCGGCGGGGTGGTAGACGTGGGCGGTGACGTAGGTGTTCCAGTCGGCGGCCGCCCGCACCGCCGCCTCGATCTCCTCGCTGGTGAACTCGGTGACGTCGAGCGGGTCGCGCTCGGAGCCGCAGCCGCCGCCCACCGCGATCTTGATCTGGCTGGCCCCGCGCCCCAGTGCGTGCCGGACGCCGCGCAGTACCTCGGGGACGCCGTCGACGACGATGTGGTGCTGCATCTTGGCCATCTGCGACTGCTCCCCGCCGACCAGGCGGGAGGGTTCGGCCGGTCCGCTGAGGTCGGCGTGGCCCGAGGTCTGCGAGAACATCGGGCCCGAGGGGTAGATGCGCGGGCCTTCGGTGACGCCCCGGTCGATGGCCCGTTTCAGGGAGAAGCTGTTCCCGGCGGCGTCGCGGATGGTGGTGTAGCCGCGGGAGAGGTAGAGCCTGGCCATCGCGGCGCCCTGGAGGGCGTGGTAGAGCGCGTCGGTCCGCGCGCCCTCGCTGGGGGAGAGCTGGAACATGACGTGTGCGTGCGCGTCGATGAATCCCGGTGACAGCGTCCGTCCGCCCGCGTCGACGACCGTGGCGCCCTCGGGCGCGGTGACGGACGGTGCGACGCGGGTGATGTGGTTCCCCTCGACGAGCAGGCTCATCGGCTTCGTGAGCGTCTCGGACCTGCCGTCGTACACGCGCGCGTTCTCGAACAGCACAGAGCTGAGTGGCTGATTCACGGCTTCTCTCGTCTTTCTCGGGTGGTACGGCACCGGTCCCGGCGGCGACCTGGTGCGGGGTCAGGGCCGGGCCGCCGGTGAGGATCGCGCCGGGGTGGACAGCCATGCGGACGCGGCGCTCAGCAGGAGTCGTACACCGGTGTCGAGGGCGGGGCGGGGCAGCGGGGCGAACCTCGGCGAGTGGCTGCCGGGGACGCCGGCGGGAAGGGCACCCTCGGCCAGGTCCGCCAGGCGGAAGCCGTCGAAGAGCTGAGGGTCGAGGGCGCCGAAGAACCAGAACGCCGACGGGACGCCCAGCGCCGCGCCGAAGGTCCCGAAGTCCTCGCTGCCGGTGACCGGCGCCGGCAGCGTGAAGGCCCGCTCCGGGCCCAGGACCCGGGACATCGCCGCGAGGACCTTGTCGGTGGCGGCCGGGTCGTTGACCGTCACCGGGAAGGTGGCCAGCTCGGTGATCTCCGGCTCGCGCGGTGCCGCGGAAGCCATCGCCTCGGCCCGGATGACGCGCTTCACCGCGGCGACGACCTTCTCGCGGACCGCCGGGGCCGCACTCCGGATGTTGATCTTCAGGTCCGCGGTGTCCGGGATGACGTTCTCCTTCGTCCCGGCCTGCACGGCACCCACGGTGACCACGGCCATCTGGTTCGCGCCGACCTCCCGGGACACCACCGTCTGGAGCCGCATGACGACCGCGGCGGCCATCACCACCGGGTCCACGGTGGTCTCGGGAACCGAGCCGTGCCCTCCGGTGCCGAAGAGACGCACGCGCAGGTTGTCGGAGGCCGCCATCACCGTGCCGTGCCGTGTTCCGGCGTAGCCGAGGGGGATCGGCGCCACGTGTTGCCCGAGGCACACCTCCGCCCGCGGGAACCGCTCCAGGAAGCCGTCCTCGATCATGGCGGGGGCGCCGCCCACCTCCTCGGCGGGCTGGAACACCGCGACCACGGTGCCGCGCCACGCGTCCCGGTTGGCGGCGAGCAGCCGCGTCGCGCCCAGCAGGCAGGTGACGTGCACATCGTGCCCGCAGGCGTGCATGACCGGCACCGTCTCCCCGTTGGCGTCGACGGCCGTGGCGGTGGACGCGTACGGAAGGCCGGTCTCCTCCCTGACCGGGAGGGCGTCCATGTCCGCGCGCAGCAGGACCGTCGGCCCAGCCCCGTTGCGCAGGACGCCGACCACGCCGGTGCCGCCCACTCCCTCGGTGACCTCCCAGCCCCGCGCACGCAGCCGCGCCGCGACGACCTGGGCGGTGCGCTTCTCCTGGAAGGAGAGCTCGGGGTGGGCGTGCAGGTCCTCGTACAGGGCGAGCAGGTCGGGCAGCAGTTCCGTCAGGCCGGTGCACAGGGAGTGGTCGGCGGACATCATGACGGCTCCTTTTCCATCGAGGGCGAAGCGGCGAGCGCTCCGGCGCGGATGCGGTCGTCGGCGGTGGCGAGGAAGGAGTCGGTGTCCTGCGGGGTGAACCAGGCGAGAGCCGCGGCGAGCACCGCTCCCACGGACAGGAAGGCGAAGGCGACCTGGAAGGAGAAGGCATCGGCGAGGACGCCCATCGCCGTGGGGGCGACGATGCCCGCCACCTGGCCGCCGAAGATCACCATTCCGCTGGCCACGCCGATCTGCTGGGCCGACAGGCTGCGGACCGGGACGGCCAGGATCGGCATGTAGCACAGCGACACGGCGAAGACCGCGGCGGTGGCGAGGACGAGGAACATCGCCAGACCGGAGGCGTAGGCCATGGCGGGAAGAGCGACGACCGCGCACGCCATGGCCGGTACGACCACCCGGCGGTGCCGGCCGCCCATCCGGTCGACCAGGCGGCCGCCGACCACCGTGCCCAGGGCCGCGGCCAGTGCGGGGACGGCCATCAGCGCCCCCGCCGAGGAAAGGTCGATGTCCCGCTCGTCGTGGAGGTAGGTCGGCACCCAGGTGACCAGTCCCCACATGATGAGGCTGTAGCCGAACATCATCGCGGCGAACCGCCACAGCACCCCCCACCGCAGCAGGACCTTCGTCCCGGTCCTGGGCGTGGCGGCGGCCGACGCCCGCTGGTGCGCGAGCGGCGCCGGCAGCCGCAGGCGTATCGCGGAATAGACGAAGATGCCGAGCGCGGCGACCGAGAAGTACGCCGAGCGCCAGCCGAACGCCGCGATGAGCGGCGCCAGGGCCAGAGGGATGCACACCGACGCCAGCGCGTTGGAGCTGAAGATCAGCCCGTTGGCGCGCATCCGCTCCTGGGGGTCCGTCCGCTCCACCAGTACCTTCATGGCCGCGGACGGGAAGACACCCTGCGCCATGCCGAACAGGACACGCAGGACCAGCAGCGCGGCGAACGACCAGGCCAGGCCGGTCACCGCGGTGAACACCGTCCACGCCGCCAGTGCCCACAGGGCTGTGCGACGGCCGCCGATCCGGTCGGCCAGCATGCCCCCGGGTATCTGGCACGCCGCGTACGCCAGGAAGAAGACGGACACGACCACGCCTTGCTGGCTGCGGCTGAGGTCGAAGTCGTCGCCGATCGACGGCAGGACGAGGTTGATCACGAGCCGGTCGGCGTAGTCGATGAACCAGGCCGCGAACAGCAGGACCACCGTGGTGCGGGCGGTCCCGCTCAGCGGGGTGGTGCGTCCGACGCGGGAGACGCGAGTGCGGGGAGCGAGCACGGCACTCCTTCAGGCGAATGGCCGATAATCGACCGTGGCGGGGAATGCTCCACATACTCCGACTCTGATGCGGAAGGCCCGAGGAAGTGCAGGAAAACAGCGCGGCGCGCGAAGACGTGCGGGAATCCGGTGCGGGCTTCTCCGAGCTGGACCTGGCGCTCGTCGAGGCCCTTCAGTCCGCGCCACGCGCCACCTGGACCCAACTCGGCCAGGCCCTCGGGGTGGACGCCACGACCGTCGCCCGCCGCTGGGAACGGCTGCGATCCGAGGGTCTCGCCTGGGTCACCGCGTACGAGCCCCCTCGTCACGCCACCGTCGCCTACGTCGAAGTCCGGTGCAGGGCACGGCAGTTCGAGTCCGTGAGTCAGGCGCTCACCCGGCTCCCCTGGGTCTTCGGCGTCGACGAGACGGCGGGCGACTTCGATCTGTTCCTCTCCGTCGCCGCCACCGACCTCTACTCCCTGGGCAAGGCCGTCCACGGCACCATCGGCCGGCTCCGGGGTGTCGTCGCCACCCACACCTGCCTCGGCCTGACCCTCTTCGGCGAGGGCAGCAACTGGCGTACCCGCGCCATGGAGCCCGCGAGCCGGGCCCTGCTGCCGGAATCCGGCATCAGGACCCACGAGGCCCGGGACACGTACAGCACCCACACGCGGACCCGGCTCGGTCCGCAGGACGCCGCGCTGCGGGCCGCGCTCGGCCACGACGGCCGCCTCGGCTACAAGGAACTCGCCGCCGCGATCGGCATGAGCGAGTACACGGCCCGGCGGCGGCTCCACCGCATGCTCCGCGACCGCGAGATCACCTTGCGCTGCGACTTCGCCCACTCCCTGGCGGGATACCGCGCCGTGGCCCTCTACCGAGCCGTGGTCCCGCACCCTCACCTGGACCAGACCGGCGCCGCGCTCGCCCGGATGGAACAGGTCCGCCTCTGTGCCTCCGTCAGCGGCCCCCACAACCTCCTCGTCATGGTCTGGGTGCACGACCTCGACGGCATCAGCACCTTCGAGAACCACCTCGCCGACCGATTTCCCCACCTGGAGGTCAAGGACCGCACCCTCACGCTCCACTGCCCGAAACGCATGGGTCGGCTCCTGGACCCCGTCGGCCGCGCCATCGGCCATGTCCCCCTCGCCCTTCCCGCCGGCGGCGGCTACTGACGCGCCGCCGGCTCCGGCCTCAGGCGAGGACGGAGCCCCGTGACAGGAGCTGCGCCACGGCCAGCACCGCCACCGCGATCGCCGCGCGGAAGGGCCATCGGCTGTCCTCGCGCCACCTCGGGACGGTGGCGACGGCCGCGGCGCATCCCGCCGCCGTCGCGCACACCCAGCCCGTCACTCCCATCCTGCCGGGCGGGCCCACGGCGACGAGGGCGACCGCGGCCAGCATCGTGAGCAGCGCGAGCCGGCGGCAGGCCACCGGACCGAGGCGCTGAGGCAGCCCCCGCACCCCTGTCGCGAGATCGTCCTCGATGTCCGGCAGCGCGTTCACCCAGTGCGCGCCGACACCGAGCAGGGCACTCGTCAGGACGGCCCACCAGGCGGGCCAGGCGGGCGTCGGCGGGCCGAGCGCCACGAAGGCCGGCAGGGACGCGAAGCCGATGGCGTACGGCAGCGGCGAGAGCGGGGTCCGCTTGAGGACCAGGTTGTACGCCCACCCGCCGGCGAGCACGCCCGTGAGGTGGACGGCCGCCGCGGGCAGGCCGCTGAGCAAGGAGAGCGGTACACAGGCGACGAGCGCCGCCACGGCCGCCACGGCGGCTGCCCGAGGGGGCAGATCCCCGGCCGCGACCGGTTTGTCGCGGCGGCCGGTGGCGGTGTCCCGGCCCGCGTCCACCGCGTCGTTGCACCAACCGATCGAGAGCTGACCGGCGAGCACGGCCGCTCCGACCGCCACGACACCCCCCGGTCCCCGCCCCGACGCGGCGGCCAGAGCGGTGACACACGCCGTCACCGCGAGCGTCGGCTCCGGGTGGCACGAGTGGAGCAGCGCGGCGAGCCGGTGTGTCGCCCGCACCGGAAGACCAGGGAGGTATAGAGACACGGGAGCAAGGTAAACGCGCCATCGGTCGTGAGGAGACATCCCGGAATGCGTGTCCCCACCGTCGACAGGCTCGCCGCCGTCACACCGCAGGCCACGCTCCCGACCGGGTACGCCGGGGATGCCGTCGGCGCGCGGCCCGGCCGTGACGGGCGGAAGAGCGTCGTCGCCGCCGTCCGTACCGCCCTGCCGGAGCACCGCTACGCCCAGGACGAGCTCACCGAGCTGATCGGGGACCTCTGTCTCGCCCCGGGAGCGGACCGCACGGTGCTGCGCCGGCTGCACGGGGCCGCGGGGGTGCGGACCCGTCACCTCGCCCTGCCGCTCGACCGGTACGCGGCTCTGGGGGACTTCGGCGAGACTAACGCGGCGTGGATGGCCGCCGGCATGGAACTCGGGGAACGGGCTCTGGCAAGCGCGCTCGAAGCCGCCGGGCTGCGGCCCTCGGAGGTGGACCTGCTGGTGTGCACCTCCATCACCGGCATCGCCGCGCCGTCGCTCGACGCCCGGCTCGCCTCGCGCATGGGCATGCGGCCGGACGTGAAGCGGATTCCCGTCTTCGGGCTCGGCTGCGTGGCGGGAGCGGCCGGTCTCGCCCGGCTTCACGACTACCTGCGCGGCCATGAGGACGAGGTCGCCGTGCTGCTCAGCGTCGAGCTGTGCTCACTCACCCTCCAGCAGCGCGACGACTCGCCGGCCAACCTCGTCGCCGGCGCCCTGTTCGGCGACGGTGCGGCGGCGGTCGTGGCGCACGCCGCCCGGGCCGACGACCCGCGGTCCGGGCGCCCGGCGGTGGTGGCCACCCGCAGCCTCCTCTACCCGGACACCGAACACCTGCTGGGCTGGACGATCGGTGCCGGAGGGTTCCGGCCGGTGGTGGACGCGGCCATCCCCGATGTCGTGGGAGCCCGGATCGGCCCGGACCTCCGGGACTTCCTCGCCGCCCACGGCCTGGCTCCGGACAGCATCGGCACCTGGGTCTGCCACCCCGGGGGACCGCGGATCCTCACGGCGGTGGCGCACGCCCTGGATCTTCCCGACGGCGCCCTCGACTCGGCCCACCGGGCCCTGGCCGCGTCGGGGAACATGTCCTCCGCCTCGGTCCTGCGGATCCTGGAGGACGTCACCACGAACGCCCCTCCGCCACCGGACTCGTGGGGCCTGATGATGGCGATGGGCCCCGGTTTCTGCGTCGAGTTCGTCCTCCTGCGCTGGTGAGGGACCACGGATCATGTTCTGGTACACGCTCCTCCTGGCGGCCGTCGCCGCGGAACGCCTCGTCGAACTCGCCGTGGCGCGACGCAACGCGGCCTGGACCCTGGCCCGTCTCGGGGTCGAGTACGGCCGCGGTCACTACCCGGTCATGGTGGCCCTGCACACGGCTCTGCTCGCGAGCTGCCTGATCGAGGTCTGGGCGGCCGACCGGCCGTTCCTGCCCGTACTCGGCTGGACCATGGCGGCCGTCGTCGTCCTGGCCCAGGCGTTGCGCTGGTGGTGCGTCACGACCCTGGGCCCGTTCTGGAACACGCGGGTCATCGTGGTCCCCGGCGCCCGTCTCGTGCGGGCCGGACCGTACCGCTTCGCACGTCACCCGAACTACGTCGCGGTCGTGGCGGAGATCGTCGCGCTGCCTCTGGTGCACTCCGCCTGGCTGACCGCGACCGTCTTCACCGTGGCCAACGGGATGCTGCTCGCCGTCCGCGTCCGGTGCGAGAACACCGCCCTGGCCCGGGTGGGCGTGGCGTGAGCCGCACGCGCGACCTGCTGATCGCGGGCGGCGGCCCCGCGGGGCTGGCCACCGCGCTGTACGCGGCGCGGGCGGGGATGGACGTCGTCGTGGCCGAGCCGCGAGCCCTGCCCGTCGACAAGGCGTGCGGAGAGGGGCTGATGCCGGGTGCGGTCAGGGAACTGCGCGCGCTGGGGCTGGACGTGCCCGGCCGGCCGCTCGACGGCATCCGCTACCGGCAGGGACCGCACCGGGCCCAGGCGGACTTCCGGCACGGCCAGGGTCTCGGCGTGCGGCGCACGGTGCTGCACTCCGTCCTGCACGAGGCCGTCCTCGCCGCCGGAGTCCCCGTCCTGCCGGTACGCGTACGGGACGTGCGTCAGGACGCCGAGGGCGTCTTCGACGGCGGCACGGGTGTGCGCGCCCGATGGCTCGTCGCCGCGGACGGGCTGCACTCGCCGGTGCGGCGCTCGCTGGGGCTCGGGATGCCAGGCGAGGGCGTCCCGCGGTACGGGCTGCGCCGCCATTACGCCGTCGCCCCGCCGGCTTCGTACGTCGAGGTCCATTGGGGCCCTCACGGCGAGGCGTACGTGACCCCGCTCGGGCCGCGGCTGCTGGGCGTCGCGCTGCTGACCTCACGGCGTGCCCCGTTCGACGACCAGCTGGCCGGTTTCCCCGAACTCGCCGCCGCTCTGCCCGGCGGCGCCGCGATCGGCGCCGTACGGGGGGCGGGCCCCCTCCGTCAGAAGGTCCGCACCCGCGTCCACGGGCGGGTCCTGCTGGTGGGCGACGCGGCCGGTTACGTCGACGCGCTGACCGGGGAGGGCGTCTCTCTGGCTCTCGCCGGCGCCAGGGTTCTCGTCGATCAGCTGCGTCGCGGCTCACCCGCCGCGTACGCGACCGCCTGGCAGCGGGCGACCCTCCGCCACCGGCTGTTGACCGACTGTCTGCTGCGCGTCCGGCAGCGCCCCCGGCTGGCGGACCGGATCGTACCGACCGCCGCCCGGCTTCCCCGCGCCTTCTCCCTCGCGGTGAACGCCCTCGCCTGAGCGGGGGCGGGGGCGGGGGCGGGGGTGCGGGAGCGGGAGCGGGGCGGGGGCGGGGAGGGCGCGTCGGCTCAGGTGGGACGGACACCCGCCTGATCCTGCTCCACGAGCCCGGCCAGGCGGGCCAGCATGCCCCGGTGGCGGAGCTGGAGCAGGACCTCCACCGCGGGGTTGTGGAGGGTGCCGCCCACGCCGCGCAGGGGGTGCTCGTCGCAGACGACGAGTGTCTCCGCGCCCCACGGCCGGAGCTGGAGGAAGATCCTCGCCGTACCGAGAGCCTTGAACGACGCCTCCAGCTCCAGCTCTTCGCCGGGCTCGCGGTGGCGTACGGTCGTCACCCCCTCGACGGACCAAGGGCCCAGACGGACGGTGTAGCGGAGCCGTGATCCGACCTCGGGCCAGGCGTGATCGAGTGGCACGGACGCGGAGGGACCCACCACCCACTCCGCGTACCGTGTCGGATCGGCGAGTACGGCCCACACCGCGCGCGGCGGTCCGTGGACCAGCTGGTGGCGTACTGCCATGGACGAAGCCCTCCTCGCACCCGTGCGGAAGGTGGCGCGTGGCGTTTCCCTGTTCATGGTGCGCGCACGCGCACGACCTCGCATCTCCCCCCTCGGAGTTCCCGGCAAATGTGGAGGAGGTTTGGGGACTCCGTGAGTCTTCCGTCGGTGTATGGCGCGTGGACTCGGGCCGTAGGGGCTGCCGCGTCGCTCCGACTTGTCAGTAACCATCGTCTGACCAGCGGAAACGTGGATGTGTCGGACGGGGCGCCGCGCTCGTTGCGTGTTCGCTCGGCCGGGGTATGGTCGGCCGCGTTCGCCTGATCGGGTGAATGTGGAGGGGGCGACTCAGCTCTTTCGGGCCCCGCGTGGCGACCCGGGCCAGGACGAGACCGACCGCAGATGTTCGAGGCGAGGCAGACCGATGGACGTTCCGGCCACCGCTTCCGCCGACGGCGCCCGCACCGGAGGGAACGGGGGTGGGGGAGGCTGGTTCGCGCGAAGCCCTGGACCGCCGCCGCAGGACCGCTCGCGGCCGTCGGCCGTGGGCGCGGACACTCCCGACAGTGTGCTGCTGCGCCGGACGATGGCCGAGATCGAGCCCATCGCCGACACGGTCACCTCGCACTTCTACGCGCTGCTCTTCCTCCGCCACCCCGCCCTGCGGGCGCTCTTCCCCGCGGCGATGGACACCCAGCGCGACCGGCTCTTCACCGCGCTGCTCACGGCCGCCACGCACGCGGACGACCCCGCCACCCTGACCACGTACCTGACCCACCTCGGCCGGGGCCACCGCAAGTACGGCACCCGGCCCGAGCACTATCCGGCCGTCGGCGAGGCCCTGATCGGCGCCCTCGCGCGGTACGCGCCGTCGAACTGGGGACCCAGGACGGAAGCCGCCTGGGTCAGCGCCTACACGACCATCTCCCAGATCATGATCGACGCGGCGACCACGGACGAGATGCGCGCGCCCGCCTGGTGGCAGGCGGAGGTGGTCGCCCATGACCCGCGGACGAAGGACGTCGCGATCGTCACGGTCCGGCCCGACCAGCCGTACCCCTTCCTCGCCGGGCAGTACACCGCCCTGGAGACGCCCTGGTGGCCGCGGGTGTGGCGGCACTACTCCTTCGCCTCGGCCCCGCGCTCCGACGGCCTGCTCTCCTTCCACGTCAAGGCCGTACCGGCGGGCTGGGTCTCCAACGCCCTCGTCCACCGCGCCCGTCCAGGCGACGTTCTCCGACTGGGTCCCCCCGCCGGGTCCATGACGGTCGACCACACCACCGACAACGGGCTGCTCTGCCTCGGCGGCGGCACCGGTATCGCACCCATCAAGGCCCTGGTGGAGGACGTGGCGCGGCACGGCCGGCACCGTTCCGTCGACGTGTTCTACGGCGCACGCCGCAATGACGACCTGTACGACTTCGAGACCATGATGCGGTTGCAGCAGTCGCACGCCTGGCTCTCGGTCCGGCCGGTGGTCGACGGCGGTCCCGTCGGCCTGTCCGGCGGACTCCCCGAGGCGGTACGCGAGTACGGCTCGTGGCACACCTGTGACGCGTACCTGTCCGGTCCGCCCGGCATGATCCGACGCGGCGTCGACACCCTGCTGGACATGGGTGTCCCCTCCCGTCGCATACGGCACGACTCCATCGAGGGACTGGTCGGGGCAGCGAAGTGAGCACTTTCGAGGAGGCGGGGCAGTTGCGGACACAGA
Source organism: Streptomyces sp. NPDC059201 (assembly GCF_042754585.1). Taxonomy (NCBI): domain Bacteria; kingdom Bacillati; phylum Actinomycetota; class Actinomycetes; order Kitasatosporales; family Streptomycetaceae; genus Streptomyces; species Streptomyces sp. NPDC059201. Next base: position 278,988 of record NZ_JBHZBB010000010.1, on the reverse strand, counting down.
CGACGCCCCTGCGCACCACCCGCCCGGGCAGTGACGGCGAACACCACGTCCAGCAGCGCATGGGTACCACGGAGCGGGCCGACCGCTTCTACGCCGAGCAGGTTCTCGAGCGACTCAACCCGCGGATGCGGGAGTTCGCGGCCCGGCAGGAGATGTTCTTCCTCGCCACCGCCGACCGGCACGGCGCGTGCGACAACACCTTCCGTGCCGGCCCGCCCGGCTTCCTCCACGTCCTGGACGACACGACGCTCGCCTACCCCGAGTACCGGGGCAACGGCGTCCACGCCAGCCTGGGCAACATCGAGGAGAACCCGCACGTCGGCGTCCTCATGCTGGACTTCCTCCGCGACCGGATCGGACTCCACGTCAACGGGCGCGCCGGCATCGTGGCCGACGAGGACATGCGCCGTGCCCACACCACGCTCGCGATCGACCCGGTGCCCGGCCGGCGCGCCCGCGTATGGGTGGTGATCACCGTCGAGGAGGCGTACATCCACTGCGCCAAACACATCCCGCACCTCCAGAGGGTCCCCGCGGGCGGCTCCGGCCGCTCCTGGGGAACCGACGACGTGCGACGCAAGGGCGGAGACTTCTTCGGAGCGGCGGCGGACGCACCGGAGAGGGGCCTGTTCCTGCCGCCGCCCCGCGCGGACTCCGCGAGTTGGCAGGCCGAGGCGGAACGGGTCCTGGCCAGAGCGGTGAAGCGCGGCCCCGGTACGGGCACGGGCGCGGGCGCGGGTACGGGTACGGGTACGGGCAATGGCGCGGGCGCGCGATCCGCGACCGCGTCCGAGGCCGGGACGCAGAGCTTCAGCGGCTGGTTCAGGAGAACCCCTCCCGCCTGACGGAGCGATCCGAGACGGCCCCCCGGGTGTTGCCGACCGCACCGGGGTCAGGCTTTGGCGCGCTTCGACCGCGTGAGGAAGAGGGCCGCCGCCGTGCCCAGCGCCACCGAACCGGTGCTCACGCTGATCGCCACCTGCTTCCCGCCGTCGAAGGCGAAGCTGGTGGAGACGTTGACGGCGACGGCGGCCACGAGCAGGACCCAGAGCAGAGCCTTCATGACGTTCCCTTTCCTCGGAGCGGTGAGCCGGGGCCCGGTGGCCCCCGCTGACACCACCATGCCGCCCCGGCGACGTCCGGACGAGGGTGCGCCGTCCCCGATCGGGGGTGTAGCCCGCTCCACCCCCCGCCGGGTGGTGCGCACACCTCCCCGTTCCGGACCGGGCACCTAATCTGATCGGTATGAACACGGGTGTGAACGAGAGGCTGTGGATCGAGTGGCGCGCCACGCGACAGCTGGCGAGAGCCGCCGGGCTGGCGCTGGCCTCCCTGCTGTTCCTGCCCGTCCTGGTCTTCACCGCTGTCGTCGCCCTCACCGGGATCGGCGCCGGGGTGGTGCCCGAGACCGTCCTGCTGCTCCGCCGGGTCGCCGGCTTCAAGCGGCGTGAGGTCGAGCGGTGGACCGGCGAGGCGATCCCCGAGCTGTACGAGCCCGTCGCCGGCGACCTCCGGGTCCGGGTCCGCACCGCGGTCAAGGACCCCGCCACCTACCGTGACCTGCGCTGGATCGCCGCGCACGCCCTCTACGGCTGGCTGCTGGCTTACGCGGCGGTCATCGTGTGGCTCTTCGCCTTCCTGGTGGACGGGGTCTGGAGCCGGCTCCTGGGGCACCGGCCCGTCGTGCTGCCGGCCGTCGGCCGGCTCGCCGCCCTGGACTCCGCCTGGTCGCGCACCCTCCTCGAACCCTCCGCCGACGCCCTGCGCAGCGCCGAACTGGCCGACCGCGTCGAGGAGTTGACCGTCACCCGCGCCGACGCCGTCGCCGCGCACGGAGCCGAACTGCGGCGCATCGAGCGCGACCTGCACGACGGCACCCAGGCCAGGCTGGTCGCCCTCTCCATGCGGGTCGGCCTGGCCCGGCGGGCGTACGAGAACAACCCGGACGCCACCCGCAAGCTCCTCGACGACGCGCAGGACCAGGTCGAGGAGGCGCTCACCGAGCTCCGGCACGTGGTCCGCGGGATCCACCCGCCGATCCTGACCGACCGGGGCCTGGTCGGCGCGGTGCGGGCACTTGCGGCCGGCAGCGGCCTGGACGTCGAGGTGACGGAGGAGGGGCTGGAGGAGGGCCGCAGGCCGCCCGCGGCCGTGGAGGCCGCCGCCTACTTCGCCGTGGCGGAATCGCTGACCAACGCCGCCAAGCACAGCGGCTCGCCGACCGCCCGGGTGGAACTCGCGCGCGCCCCGCGCGCGTTGAAAGTCTCGGTGCGGGACGAGGGGCGGGGCGGCGCCGACGAGTCGGGCGGCAGCGGGCTGCTCGGCCTGCGGCGCCGGATCGCCGCCCTCGACGGCCTCGTCCAGGTGACCAGCCCCGCCGGGGGGCCGACCGTGATCGAAGTGGAGCTTCCGTGCGTGTGGTGATCGCCGAGGACAACGCGCTGCTGAGGGAGGGACTCGTACTCCTCCTCACCTCCGCGGGGCACGAGGTGGCGGCCGTCGCCGCCAGCGGACCCGAGGTGCTGCCCGCACTCCTCGAACACCGCCCCGACGTCGCCGTCCTGGACGTGCGCATGCCCCCCGGCTTCCGCGACGAGGGGCTGCGCGCCGCGCTCGCGGCGCGCGCCGAGATCCCCGGCATGCCGATCCTGGTGCTCTCCCAGTACGTGGAGGAGACCTACGCCGCCGAACTCCTCGGCGGCGGCGCGAGCGGCGTCGGCTACCTCCTCAAGGACCGGGTCGGCCGCGTCGACGAGTTCCTCGACGCCCTGGAGCGGGTCGCCGCCGGCGGCACCGCCCTGGACCCCGAAGTGGTGGCCGAACTCCTCGCCACCCGCAAGGACGACCCCGTCGACCGCCTCACGCCCCGCGAGCGCGAGGTGCTCCAGCTCATGGCGGAGGGCAAGGACAACACCACCATCGCCGCCCAACTGGTCGTCACCGAACGCGCCGTGAGCAAACACATCGGGAACGTCTTCCTCAAGCTCGGCCTCCCACCGAGCGACACCGGCCACCGCCGCGTCCTCGCCGTCCTCGCCTACCTCAACAACCGCTTCCACGCCTGAGCCCCCGTCCGGCCTCCTGGCCCCGCGCGTGCTGGGGCTCTCCACCTCGGGGTCACTCCCCGGGAGCTCCCGTGGTCCGCAGTGTGCCGTTCTCCAGGCGCAGGCGGCGGTTCACCCCGATCGCGGCGAGGAAGCGCTCGTCGTGGCTGACGACCATGAAGGCGCCGCGGTAGGCGTCGAGGGCACTCTCCAACTGGGCTACGCCTACCAGGTCGAGGTTGTTGGTCGGCTCGTCGAGCAGGAGCAGGTGGGGCGCCGGTTCGGCGCACAGGACGCAGGCGAGGGTGGCGCGGAGGCGCTCGCCGCCGGAGAGGACCTCTACGGGGAGGTGGGCGCGGGCGCCGCGGAAGAGGAAGCGGGCGAGGAGGTTCATGCGGTCCGCTTCGGGGCGAGCGGGGGCGAACGCGGCGAAGTTCTCCGCCACCGTCAGGTTCGGATCCAGCAGGTCGAGGCGCTGGGAGAGGTAGGCGACGCGGCCGGCGCCGCGCTTGACCGAGCCCTCGTCCGGGGTGAGTTCACCGGTGACGAGGCGCATCAGGGTCGTCTTGCCCGAGCCGTTGGGGCCGGTCAGGGCGATCCGCTCCGGGCCTCGTACCGACAGGTCGACACCGCCCTCGGCGAACACCTCCCGACCGGCGTGCCGGACCTGGAGGGCCTCGCCCAGGAAGAGGTCGCGTCCGGCCGGTACCTGGGTGTCGGGCAGCTCCAGGACGAGGCGCTGCTCCTCCCGGAGGGCCCGCTCCGCCTCGTCGAGGCGGGCCCGGGCCTCGCCCACGCGGTGCGCGTGCGTCTGCCCGGCGCGCCCGGCGGACTCCTGGGCGCCCCGCTTCATGTTCCCGGCGAAGATCCGCGGCAGCCCGGCGCTCTTCAGGTTCCGGGCGGCGTTGCTCGCCCGCCGGTCGGCCCGCTCGCGGGCCTGCTGGAGCTCCCGCTTCTCCCGCTTCAGCTCCTGCTCCGCGTTGCGTACGTTCTTCTCCGCGACCTCCTGCTCGCCGCGCACGGCCTCCTCGTACGCGCTGAAGTTCCCGCCGTACAGGCGCAGTCGGGAGGCGCCGAGCTCGGCGATCCCGTCCATCCGGTCCAGCAGCGCCCGGTCGTGCGCGACGACGAGCAGCAGCCCGTCGAAGTCCGCCAGCGCGTCGTACAGCGTGTGCCGGGCGTCCGTGTCGAGGTTGTTCGTCGGCTCGTCGAGCAGCAGCACGTCGGGCCGCTTGAGCAGCTGCGCGGCGAGGCCGAGGGAGACGACCTGGCCGCCGCTGAGGGTGCCCAGGGCGCGGTCCAGGGCGAGCCCGCCGAGTCCGAGCCGGTCGAGCTGGGCGCGGGTGCGCTCCTCCACGTCCCAGTCGTCGCCGATGGTGGTGAAGTGCTCCTCGCGCACGTCGCCGGACTCGACGGCGTCCAGCGCGCGGATCACGTCGGCGACACCGAGCACGTCGGCGACGGTGAGGGCGGCGGTCAGGGGCAGGGTCTGCGGCAGATATCCGAGGGTGCCGCCGACGGCGACCGCGCCCGCGGTGGGGCGCAGCTCGCCGGCGATCAGCCGGAGCAGGGTGCTCTTCCCGGAGCCGTTGGGCGCGACCAGACCGGTGCTGCCGCTGCCGAGGCTGAACGACAGCTCGTGGAAGACGGGGGTGTCGTCGGGCCAGGAGAAGGACAGGTCCGAGCAGACGACGGTGGCGTGAGACATGGAGGTGACCTCGGGGGAGGACAGGGGGACGGGCGACGGATACGGCTCCGCCCCGGGCAGACGAGGGAAAAGGGGTACGACACATGAGGCCGCTCCGGTGGCGCGCTCATCGGCGCGTCCGGGGGCCGTCAGCTCCGGATCTCACCCGGAGATGTCGTCGTCACCCGCCATGTCTGCCGCTCCTCGTCAGGGGTCAAGGTCCCCGCCAGCGTAACAGCCGGCCTCGCCGGACCCCCGGGATTTACGTCCGTGCCACGGCGAGGGTGCACACGCCGTCCGCGCACTGGCGCTCCAGCCGGCCCCGGGAGATCGTCTGGGCCAGACCGACCATCCAGCAGGTGGGGCACCCGCGGAAGGCGATCAGCGCCAGCGGGGCCGCCAGCAGGGTGGCGGGTCCGGCGACGGGCACCAGGGCGATCGAGCCGATGATCAGCCCGAAGCCGAGGGCGCCGCGCGCCAGGTGGCGCGGCACGGACTTGCTCGCGAAGTCCGGCCCCTGAGCGGGCTTCACGGCGTCGGTGGGCTTCACGGCGTCGACGTTCGAGACATGGTTCATGATCGCGGGTCTCCTTCTTCTGAGTGAGGACCGGGCGCCACCTCGGTCGCCGCCAGGGAGTGGCGGAGGGCGGCGCGCGCCCGGTGGAGCCGGGACTTCATCGCCGCGTTGCTCAGGCCCAGCGCGTGGGCGACGGTCCTGCCGGGCAGCCCCTGCACGTCCCGCATGATCAGGACCTGCCGCTGCTCCCGGGGCAGGGCCCCGACGGCGGCGGCGATCCGCCGCGCCTCCAGCCGGTGCAGGACCGCCTCCTCGGCGGACGGCCCGGCGGCCGTCTCCGGAGCGGTGGCCACCGGCTCCTCGGTCCGGGCGACGAGCGCCCGGACCTGCCGGAGGCACTCGTTGCGCACGATGCGGAACATCCACGAGGCGAGCGCCCCCGTCGCCCGCAGGGTGCCGATCTTCCGGTAGAGGATGATCAGCGCCTCCTGCGCCGCGTCCTCCGCGTCCTGCGGGGAGGCGCACAGCGACAGGGCGAACTTCCGCACGTGCGGCTGCGATTCCATGACGACGGTGGTCAGCGAGGCGACGTCGCCGTCCTGGGCGGCCCTGACGAGCTGCTCGTCCGGCCAGGAGAAGGGTCGGTTCATCTGCTCTTCCTCGTGCTCTGCGGGCTCCCGTGGGCGGGCGCGGCTCAGGCCCGGCTCCGGTACCGCCGCAGCAGGTGCCAGGTGCACGCTCCGACGAGCAGGACTCCGACGACGACGAGGCCGGTGATGAGCATGATGTCTCCTTCCGCTCGTACCGGCCCGTGCGGCCGGTACACGGACAAGAGGCGGCGGAGCCCGCAGAGGATTCGCGTCCGGCGCGGATTTCTTTACGACTGTTCGCCGGCCGGGGCGGAGGGCACTCCTCCGGTGCGGTTCGCCCGCCGCGCGCCGGTCAGGGCGTAACAGACCAGGAGGACCAGGGTGAAGGCGAGGCCGATGCCGGCCGCCTGCCGCATGTCGGGGACCTCGACGGCGGTCGCGGCGACGGCCAGGACGCCGACACCGGCCACGACCGCGAGCTTGTCGCCGCCGGGGATGCTGAAGCCGGTGAACTCCTCCGGGTGCGCGTTCCGGTGGCGGCGGAAGGCCACGTACGAGGCGAGGATCAGCAGCCACACCATCAGGACGGCGAAGAGGGCGATCGACATCAGGATCCCGAAGAGCCCGCTGACGTCGTAGAACGCGAGCAGCGCGGCGACCGCGATGCCGAGGGTGGAGGCGGCCAGGGCGACGGCGGGCACGCCGCGCCCGCTCAGCCGGGCCATCGGCGCCGGGGCGAGGCCGTCGCCGCCGAGCGAGTGCAGCAGCCGCGAGGCGCCGTACAGGTGGGCGTTGGCGGCGGACATGGCGGCGATGAGGACGACCATGTTGGTGACGGTCGCAGCGGCGGGCACCCCGATCTCCGTGAAGACCGTCACGAAGGGGCTGGCCTCGACGCTGCCGTCACCGGCGGCGAGTCTGCGCCACGGGATCAGCGCGAGGACGAGGGTGATGGAGAGGAGGTAGAAGAAGGCGAGCCGCCAGGCCAGTTGGCGCATCGCGGTCCGGATCGTGCGCTGCGGGTCGGTGGCCTCGGCGGAGGCGATGGCGACGACCTCGAAGCCGGCGTACGCGAACATCACCACGGACATGCCGATCCAGACGGCCTTGGCGCCGTGCGGGAGGAAGCCGCCGTCGTCGGTGAGGTGGGCGAGGCCGGTGGCCTCGGTGTCGGGCAGGCCGAAGAAGACGAGCAGCGCGGCGCAGAGCACGAAGGCGCACAGCGCCACGACCTTGACGGTGGAGAGCCAGAACTCCGTGGTGCCGAAGGACTTCACGCTGATGACGTTGACGGCCAGGACGATCGCGGCGATCGCCACGATGGCCAGCGACATCGGCACCCCGGGCCACCACCAGCGGATGTAGAGGGCGGAGGCGACGACCTCCGTGCCGATGACCACGACCGCGCTGAACCAGTACAGCCACCGGCTGAGGAATCCGGCCCACGGGCCGAGGTAGCGGTGGGCGACGGTGCCGAACGAGCCCGGCACGGGGTGGGCGGCGGACATCTCGCCGAGCAGGACGGCGATGACGGCGACCAGCACCGCGCCGATCACGTACGAGACGATCACGGCGGGTCCGGCGACGGATATCGCCGTGCCGGAGCCGAGGAAGAGACCGGTGCCGAGCGCGGAGCCCAGCCCGATCATGGTGGTCTGCCGGTGGGTGAGCGAGCGGACCAGGCCGGTGGATTCGCCGGTTGCGGGCATGGCGGAGGAACCCTTCTGGGGACGGGAGGGAGGGAGACCGGGGGGCGAAGCGAAGGGGAACGGAAGGGAGAGGAAGGGGCGGGTCAGAACTCGCTGGTGCGGAACGGCTTCGCGGGGCGGTCGAGGTCCGGCTTGCCCAGGACCTTCGAGGACAGGGCGTAGATGCCGTGGTTGGTCAGCGCCCAGGCGATGTTGCGGTCCCACTCCACGTAGACCCCGTGGGTCTGGTTGCCGTACGCGTACTCCGCCGTGTCCCGGCCGTACGCCTTGGGCACGAAGTACGCGGAGATCTCGGGCTTCGCCGGGTCGGAGACGTCGAAGAACTGCACGCCCGCGTTGTAGAAGCCGTATCCGAGGAGACCGGCGTCGTGGCGGCCCGGGTTGGTGTAGTAGCCGGTCCGCTTGGGGCCGAAGCTGCCCCGGCGCTGGCAGTAGTCGTCGAAGCCGGCCGTGCGCGGCGGGACGGGGCGGGGGAGGGCGCCGACGACGCGGGGGCGGGCCGGGTCGCGGACGTCGATCTGGTAGACGTCCTTGTACGGCTCGTAACAGTCCTCGGTGAGCGGGTAGCCCGAGTAGTAGATCATCCCGGTCTTCTCGTACTGGGAGACGTCGATGTTGTCGCCCTCGGTGCCCGCCACCGACTCGGGCAGGTCCAGATGCGCCACCGTCCGCATGTCCGACGGGTCGGAGACGTCGAGGACCGTCAGGCCGTATCCGCCCATCGCGGCGAAGGCGTAACGCCCGCCCTTCTCCACGGGCTTGGGGAGGAAGAGCGGCATCCGGGCGCCCATCCAGCTGGTGCGGTTCCCGCAGCGCGGGTTCTTCCGGTACGCCGCGTCCTCGCCGGTGCGCTGGCCCGGGAGGTGCCAGGTGTCGAGGAGCTTCGGGCGGGCCGGGTCGGACATGTCCCAGGACTGGTAGCCGGCCGAGTGCAGGTTCGTCGGGTACTCGGTGCCGGAGTACGTGTCGTCGGGCGCCGTGGCGAGGAACATGTACCGCCCGCCCGTCCAGTGGGGCACGTCGATCGAGCCGGAGCCCTGCTGCGCGGACGCCGGGTCGGAGCGGAGCGGATCGGCCTGGGTGGAGTCGGTGGAGACCGTGGCCAGCAGCTTCCAGTCCTTCTTGCGCGGGCCGTCCAGCCGGTAGACCTTGAAGCCCTTGAGGCCGGGCTTCTCGCGCAGTTTCCGTACGCCGTCGGGGTTGTTGTACTTGTCGAGCGGCGGGTGGTCGGAGAGTTCGGAGATCTGCCGCTTGCTCTCGAAGCTCTGGACCATCACGTAGGCGCCGAGCTTCTCGCTCCACTGGACGGTGGAGGCGCCCCAGTAGTCGTGCGCCGCCCAGTCGCCGTTGGCGCGCGTCTCGTCGCCGCCGACGTCCTCGCGGCTCAGCTTCTCCACCACCTTCACCTTCTTGACGTCGGTGATGTCGTAGACGCGGCCCTCGGATCGGTCGTACTGGAAGAGGTAGCGGCGCCCGTCGAAGTCGACGACGTTCTGCCAGGTGTGGAAGTAGTCCGGGGTGAAGTCGGCGCCCTCGTACGCCGCTTCGACCTTCATGTTCTTGATGTACGACCGGGTGTCGTACGCCTCCGCGCGGCCCGGGAACGGGTGGTCGGACTCCTCGTCGACCGGGGTGAGGGAGGGGTGCCGGAAGGTGCCGTCCAGCTGCATGCCGTACGCGCCGGGGTCGGCGGGTCCGGGCCGGCGGTCGGCGCAGACGGCGACGACGTCCGGGTCGGCGGCAGCGGCGGCGGCCGTCCCGGTGGTGGCGCCGGAGACTCCGGGGACGAGCAGCGTGGCCGTCGCGGCGGCGGCGACACCGGCGGCGAGCGCCGCGTTCCTGCGGGTGGAGCGCATGGGCGGTCCTTTCGAAGACGTACGCGGGGGGGGCGGGGATCGAGGACGTGCGCGGGCGGAGGGGCAGGGGCAGGGGTGGGCTCAGGTGACGGTCGGGCGCTGCTGGAACTCGGGGGCCCGGTGGGCGCCGGAGGTCACGACGTCCCTCAGCTCCTCGACGGCGCGCAGGACGTCGGCGTGGGACACGTACAGGGCGTTGAAGCCGAAGCGGAGCAGGTCGGGGGCGCGCATGTCGCCGATCACGCCCCGGGCGGTGAGCGCGGCGACGAGCGGGTACGCCTCCGGGTGCCGCAGCGCGACCTGGCTGCCCCGGCGGGCCGGGTCGCGCGGGGTGGCGGGGGTGAAGCCGAGGCCGTCGAGGAGGGCGTCGGCGCACTCCTGGAAGAAGCCGGTGAGGGACAGGCTCTTCTTCCGCACCTCGGCCATCTCCACCCCGTCGAAGGCGGTGAGCGCCGCCTCCAGGGCGAGCAGGGACAGCAGGGCGGGCGTGCCGATCCTGGCCCGGCCGATGCCCGGCCCGGGGGCGTAGCTGCCGGACATAGCGAAGGGGTCGGCGTGCCCGTGCCAGCCGGTCAGCGGGTGGTCGAAGGCGTCCTGGTGGCGGGCGGCGACATACGCGAAGGCCGGGGCGCCCGGCCCGCCGGACAGGTACTTGTATCCGCAGCCGACCGCGAAGTCCGCGCCGACGGCGTCGAGTTCGACGGGGAGCGCGCCCGCCGCGTGGCAGAGGTCCCAGTGCGCCAGGGCTCCGGCGGCGTGCGCGGCGGCGGTGAGCGCGCCCATGTCGTACAGCTCGCCGGTGCGGTAGTCCACCGGGGCGTACGCGGCGACGGCCACGTCCGCGCCCTCGGCGGCCAGGAAGGCGGCGGCCTCCCGGGCGGGGACCCGGCGGACGTCGAGGCCGAGGAGCCGGCCGACCGAGTCGGCGATGTACTGGTCGGTGGGGAAGTGGTCGGGGTCGGTCAGCAGCAGCCGGCGTCCGGGCCGCAGCCGCGCGGCCGCGAGGAGGGTGTTGAAGAGCTGGACGCTGGTGGAGTCCCCGGCGACGACCTGCCCCGGGGCCGCGCCGATCAGCCGTCCGACGGCGTCGCCGGTCCGCGTCGGCGCCTCCCACCAGCCGTTGGCGTTCCAGGAGCGGATCAGGTCGGTGCCCCACTGGCGGTGCACGGCGTCCTGAAGGGCCGCGGGGACGGCGGCGGGCAGCGCGCCCAGCGAGTTCCCGTCCAGGTACACCACCCCCTCGGGGAGGAGGAAGCGGGAGCGGACGGGGGCGAGGGGGTCGGCCGCGTCCAGCGCGGCGGCGCGCTCGGTCAGCATGAGGGTTCTCCAACGGTGGTGCGGGGGGCGGCGGTCCGGGGCGGGCGGGCGAGGTCGAGGGCGATGTCCGTGAGCAGGTCCTCCTGCCCGCCGACCAGCCGGCGGCGGCCCGCCTCGACGAGCAGGTCGCGGGTGTCGAGGCCGTACCGCAGGGCGGTGGTCTCGGCGTGGCGCAGGAAGCTGGAGTACACCCCGGCGTATCCGAGCGTGAGCGTCTCCCGGTCGATCCGCACGGGCCGGTCCTGCGTCGGCCGGACGAGTTCCTCGGCGGCGTCCATCAGGGGGAACAGCGCGCAGCCGTGCTCCCAGCCCATGAGGTCGAAGACGGCGACGGTCGGCTCCAGCGGCGCGTTCCCCGCGCCCGCGCCCTGCCCGGCGAGCGAGGCGTCGACGCGGCGGGCGCCGGCCTCCACGGCCGTGACGCTGTTGGCCACGCCGAGCCCCAGGTTGTGGTGGGCGTGGATGCCGATCTCGGTCGCCGGGTCGAGGACGTCGCGGTAGGCGCGGACCCGTTCCCGTACGCCGTCCATCGTCAGCCGGCCGCCTGAGTCGGTGACGTACACGCAGTGCGCGCCGTACGACTCCATCAGGCGTGCCTGTGCGGCGAGTTCGGCCGGCGGGGCGAGGTGGGACATCATCAGGAAGCCCGACACGTCCATGCCGAGCTCGCGGGCGAGGCCGATGTGCTGGGCGGAGATGTCGGCCTCGGTGCAGTGGGTGGCGACGCGGACCGAGGTGACGCCGAGCGCGTGGGCGCGGCGCAGGTCCTCCGCGGTGCCGATGCCGGGCAGCAGCAGGGTGGTCAGCCGGGCCCGGTGGAGGACCTCGGCGGCGGCCTCCAGCCACTCCCAGTCGGTGTGCGCGCCGGGGCCGTAGGTGACGGACGAGCCGGAGAGGCCGTCGCCGTGGGCGACCTCGACGGCGTCGACGCCCGCCGCCTCCAGGGCGGCGGCGATGGCCCGGACCTGGGCGGTGGTGTAGCGGTGGGAGACGGCGTGCATGCCGTCCCGCAGGGTGACGTCCTGGACGTAGACCGAGGTCATCCGAGGCGGCTCCGTTCGGCCAGGCGCTCGGCGGTGCGCAGCGCGGCGGAGGTCATGATGTCGAGGTTCCCGGCGTAGGCCGGGAGGTAGTGGGCGGCTCCCTCGACCTCCAGGTACACGGAGACGAGCAGCCGGCCGCCGCCCCCGAGACGGGTCAGCGGGTCGTCGGCGGCCAGGGCGCGGAACTGCGGCTCCTGCTTGAGCCGGTAGCCGGGCACGTAGGCGGCGACGGAGGCGGCCATGGCGTGCACGGACGCCGTGACCTCGTCGGTGTCGCAGTCGTCGACGACGCAGTGCACGGTGTCCCGCATGAGCAGCGGCGGGTCGGCCGGGTTGAGCACGATGATGGCCTTGCCGCGGGCCGCGCCGCCGACCCGCTCCAGCGCCCGGGCGGTGGTCTCCGTGAACTCGTCGATGTTGGCCCGCGTGCCGGGTCCGGCCGACCGGGAGGCGATCGAGGCGACGATCTCCGCGTAGTGGACGGGTGTCACGGCGGCGACGGCGGCGACGACCGGGACGGTGGCCTGGCCGCCGCAGGTGACCATGTTGACGTTCCGCGCGTCCAGGTGCTGGTCGAGGTTGACCGGCGGGACGACGTACGGGCCTATCGCCGCCGGGGTCAGGTCGATGAGCGTCTTGCCGTACGGGGCGAGCGCGGCGGCGTTGCGGTGGTGGGCGGCGGCGGAGGTCGCGTCGAGGACGAGGTCGATCTCGTCGAAGCCGTCGAGCGCGATCAGCCCGGCCACCCCGCCCGCGCTGGTCGGCACGCCGAGCCGGCGGGCCCGGGCGAGCCCGTCCGACTCCGGGTCGATGCCGATCATCGCGGCGGGCGTGACGACGCCCGCGCCGCGGACGAGCTTGATGAGGAGATCGGTGCCGATGTTGCCCGATCCGATCACGGCGGCCTTCACCGTACGGCCTCCTTCAGCGGGGTGGTCAGTCCGAAGAAGCGGACGGCGTTGCCGCCGAGGACGGCGGCCCGCTCCCGCGGGGTGAGGGCGCTCTCGCGCACCAGCCGGCCGATCTCCTCCTCGCCGAGCGGGAACGGGTGGTCGGAGCCGAGCAGCACCCGCTCCGCGCCCATCACGTCCACCAGCAGGCGCAGCGCCCCGGGGTCGAAGACGGCCGAGTCGACGGAGAACCGGTCGGTGTAGTGCGACGGCGGGTGCGGGCTGTCGGCCCGGACGAGGTCGCGCCGGTGCCAGGCGTTGTCGGCCCGCCCCAGCAGGTACGGGAAGCTGCCGCCGCCGTGCGCGAACAGCAGCCGCAGCGAGGCCGGGAGGCGCTCGAAGGCGCCGGAGAGGATCAGCGACAGGATCGTCAGATGGGTCTCGCCCGCCATGCCCGCCAGCCAGGCCAGCATGTACCGCGCGTGGCGCGGACCGGACGGCAGGTCCCACGGGTGGACGAGGACGGCCGCGTTCTGCTCCGCGCAGTGGGTGAGGAACTCGGTCAGCGCCCCGTCGTCGAGGTCGCGGTCGCCGAGGTGGTTGCCGATGTGGACGCCGTGGAAGCCCTGCCGCATCGCCTCGCTCAGCACCTCGCAGGCCGCCTCGGTGTCCTGGAGCGGCACCTGGCACAGCGGGGCCAGCCGGTCGGGGGCGTACGCCCCGTACCGCAGCAGGTGCGCGTTGACGGTCCGGCACCAGTCGGCGGCCCGGCCGGCCTCCAGGCCGTAGCCGAAGAGCAGCGGGGTGCTGGAGAGGACCTGGACGTCGACGCCGAGCCGGTCGAGGTCGGCGACGCGGGCGGCCGGGTCCCACAGGGTGCGCCGCACCGGCCGGTACTCGGTGGAGCCGGCCATCATCATCCCGGCGTCCGGGCCGTCCGTGGTGCGCAGCCAGGGGCTGTCGTCCGAGCCGGTGAGCCGCCGGGACTCGGCGCGGTCCAGCTCGGGGAAGACGTGCGCGTGGACGTCGACGACGGTCATGCGCCGCCCGCCTCGTCGCGGCGGGTGCGCGGGCGCAGTTCCTCGGGCCAGTCGCGGCCGGGGTGGAGCGCGCCGCAGTGTCCGCAGGTGCGGGCGGCGTCGTCGGCGTAGAAGGCGCCGAAGACGGGCGGGAGGTCGTCGACGATGGAGGTGAGCTGGACCTCGCTGCGGTGCACGAGGTGGTGGCACTCCACGCAGTACCACTCGAAGGCGTCGAGGGCACCGCGCGGGCGGGCGAACTCGACGACGAGCCCGATGCTGTCCTCCTCCGGCCGCTGCGGGGAGTGGCGCAGATGGGCCGGGGCGAGGAAGACGTCGCCCTCGCGGATGTGGAGGTCGCGCGGGGGCCGGCCCTCCTCCTCCATGACGCGCAGCACCATGTCGCCCTTGAGCTGGTAGAAGAACTCCTCGATCGGATCGTCGTGGAAGTCGGTGCGGCGGTTGGGGCCGCCGACGACGGTCACCATCAGGTCGGCGTCCTGCCAGATCTGGACGTTGCCGACCGGCGGCTTCAGCAGGTGGCGGTGCTCGTCGATCCAGGCGTGGAGGTTGAACGGTCGCAGGGTCATCGGCTCTGTTCCTCGCTCTCGGGAAGGTGGGCCACCGCGCTGATCTCGATCAGCAGGTGGGGGTGGGGGAGTTGGTGGACGGCGACGGTGGTGCGGGTCGGGCCGGTCTCGTCGAAGTACTCGGCGTAGACCTCGTTGTAGCCGCCGAAGTCGTTCATGCTGACGAGATACGCCGTCACCGACACGAGGTCGTCGAGACCGCCGCCCGCCGCCGCCAGGAGGCTCGCGATGTTGTCGAGCACGGCCCGGGTCTGGACGCGGATGTCGAGGTCCGTCACGCCCATCGGGTCGGCGCTCGCCCCGGCGAAGCCGCCGTCCGGGCGGCGGGAGCTCGTACCGGACACGAAGACCAGATCGCCCGCGCGCCTGAGGTGCGGGAAGCGCCCGCGGGGCGGGGCGGCGCCGGGGACGATCACGCCGCCTCCCCGGTGGTGAGCGCGACCGAGCCGAGGCGGGCGACGGTGGCCCGCACGTGCGTGCCGGGCGGCAGGGGTACGGCGGCGGTGGCCGCGCCCGCGAGGATCACCGTGCCGGGGGCCAGCGGACCGGCGAGCCGGGCCGCGGCGGCCAGCGCGCGCAGCGGATGTCCGAGGATCGCGGCGGTCGAGCCGGTCTCGGCCGGGCGCCCGTCGAGCTCCAGGAGCACCCCGAGGTTGCCGAGCGCGCCGAGGCCGCCCAGTTCGCCCGGCGTCGTCCAGGGCCCGACCGCGTAGGCCGCGGCGGAGGTGTTGTCGGCGATGACCTCGGGGAGCGAGAAGCGGAAGCCGTCGTAGCGGGAGTCGATGACCTCCAGCGCGGGCGCCACCGCGGCGACCGCCGCCGCCGGGTCGCCGCCCGGGGCCAGGGTGCCGCCGAGGAGGAAGGCGACCTCCGGCTCGACCCGCGGATGGATCAGCCCGGCGACCTCGCACCGGCCGCCGTCCGCGACCTCCATCCGGTCCGTCAGCCGCCCGTGGATCAGGTCGGCCACCCCCATCTGCCGCATCTTGGCGAGGCTGGTGAACCCCAGCTTCACGCCCGTCGGCCGCTCGCCGCGGGCCAGCCGCCGCGCGACCAGCGCCTCCTGCACCGCGTACGCCTCGGCGGCGTCCGCGAGACCGCTCCCGCCGCCGGGCAGCGGGCGCGCCTCCAGCGCGGCCCTGTCCAGGGCCTCGGCCAGTGCCGTCGTGCTCATCGGGCGTCCCCTTCCGTCCCGGCGCGCCCGAAGGCCGCGCGCACCGAACCGAGTCCCTCGATACGGGCTTCCAGTACGTCCCCGGGCTCCACGGCCGTCATCGGCCCGAGCGCGCCGGTCAGCACGGTGTCGCCGGCCCGCAGCGGCCGGCCGAGCCGGACGAGCGTGTCGGCCAGCCACACGGCCGCGTGCAGCGGATGCCCGAGGCAGGCGACGCCCGCGCCGGTGGAGACGGGCTCGCCCCGCCGCTCCAGCACCATCCCGGCGGTGCGCAGGTCCAGCGCGCGCAGCGGCACGGGGCGGGTGCCCAGGACGTAGGCGCCGCTGGAGGCGTTGTCGGCGACGGTGTCGACGGCCGTGATGTCCCAGTCGCGGATCCGGCTGCCGACCACCTCGACGGCCGGCAGCGCGAACGCGACCGCCCGGATCACGTCGGCCACCGTGTGCCGCTCGTGGCCGAGGTCGCGCTCCAGGACCAGGGCCACCTCGGCCTCGGCCTTCGGCTGGAGCACCGTCCCCCAGGGGATCTCGGCGCCGTCCGGCACGGCCGTGTCGTCGAGGAGCACGCCGAAGTCCGGGGTGTCGACGCCGAGCTGCGCCTGCACGGCAGGGGAGGTCAGGCCGATCTTCCAGCCGGTGACCCGCCGTCCGGCGGCCAGTCGGCGTTCGGTGAGGAGGGACTGGACGGCGTAGGCGGCGTCCAGGTCGCCGGGCGGCAGCAGGTCCCGGACCGGGGCGCACGGGACCCCGGTGCGGTGCGCCTCCTCCAGGCGTGCGGCGGCGGCCGTCACGGCCGTGGTCGCGGGGAGAGTAGTCACAGCTTCACGCACACATTCATCGGCTCGGAGAAGAAGTCGAGGGAGTGGTCGCCGCCCTCGCGCCCGATCCCGGACGCCTTCACCCCGCCGAACGGGGTGCGGAGGTCGCGCAGGTTCCAGGTGTTGACCCAGGCGATGCCGACGTCGAGGGCGGGGGCGACGCGGTGGGCGCGGCTCACGTCCCCGGTCCACACCGTGGCGGCGAGCCCGTACGGGCCCGCGTTGGCCAGGGCCAGCGCCTCCTCCTCGGTGTCGAAGGGCGCCAGGTGCACGACGGGGCCGAAGATCTCCTCCCGGACGGCCGGGTGGTCCTCCAGCAGCCCGGCCAGCACGGTCGGTTCCACCCAGAAGCCGCCGTCCCGCGCGTCGCCGAACGACGGCACCCCGCCGCCCGCCAGGACCTCGCCGTCGGCGGCGGCCCTGGCCAGGTGGCCGAGGACCTTGTCGCGGTGGGCGGCGGAGATCATCGGGCCGTAGCCGGCCGCCTCCTTCGCCCCGGCCGCGAGCGCCCCGGCGAACGCCTCGAACACCGGCCGCTCCACGTACACCCGCTCGGTGCACAGACACACCTGCCCGCTGTGCGTGAACGCCGACCGCAGGGTCCCCTCCACGGCCCGCTCCAGGTCCGCGTCGGCGAAGACGAGGCCCGCGTTCTTGCCGCCGAGCTCGAAGGAGACGGGGGCCAGCCGGTCCGCGGCCGCCCGCATGATCGCCGAACCGGTACGGGACTCGCCGGTGAAGGCGACCGCGTCCACCCCGGGGTGCTCGGTGAGCCACTGCCCGGCCGCGTCCGCGCCCTGCCCGTGCACCAGGTTGAAGACGCCCGCCGGAAGCCCGGCAGCGTCGATCACCTCCGCCAGCAGACAGGCCGTGGACGGCGTGAGTTCCGACGGCTTGGCGACCACCGTGTTGCCCATGGCGAGGGCCGGGGCGACCTTCCAGGTGAGCAGCAGCAGCGGCAGGTTCCACGGCGAGACCACCGCGACCACGCCGAGCGGCTTGCGCACCGTGTAGTTCAGCGCCCCGCGCCCGTCCGGGGTCGGGGTGTGCCAGGACCGCTCGCTCCGGCCGGCCAGGAGGTCCGCGTAGGAGCGGAAGTTGGCCACCGCCCTCGGGATGTCGACCGCCGAGGCCAGCTCGCGGGGCTTGCCGGTGTCCGCGCACTCGGCGGCGACGAACGCGTCGAACCGCTCCTCGATGCCGTCCGCGATCCGGTGCAGCGCCCGCGACCGCTCGGCCGGGCTCCACCGCGCCCACGGCCCGCGCAGCGCCTCCCGGGCCGCGTCCACCGCCCGGCCGACGAGCTCCCGCGAGGCCGCGGGCACCTCGCCGACGGTGCGCCCGGTGACCGGGTCGACGAGCGGGAACGGCACGCCGGACGCGTCGAACCCGCCTCCTACGTAATGCCGCACGGGTGAACTCACCTTGCAGACCTCCGTTGCTGGGCCGGGGGCTGTCCGAAACTCGCCCCCGGGGCGTGCCGGTATAGTGCGCCCACCCAGCTATGCCGATCCAATGCCGATCGGTGTGAGAGGTATAGCGATCTTGGTATAGAGGGTGGAGACGGTTGCGATGGATCTGCTGGACGGCCGGCTGAAGTTCCGGCACCTGACCCTGCTCCTCGCGGTGTTCGAGCACGGGAGCGTGGTGCGGGCGGCCGAGACCCTGCACCTCACCCAGCCCGCGGCGACCCGGACGCTCAGGGAGCTGGAGGCCATCGCCGACCTGCCGCTGTTCGTGCGCGTGCCGCGCGGGATGCGGCCGACCGTCTACGGCGAGGCCCTCGTCGCCCACGCCCGCGCGGTCGTCGCGGAGGTGCGGCGCGCCGAGGAGCACCTCACGGGGCTCCGGCAGGGGCAGGACGGCACGGTCACCGTGGGCACGCTGCTGGCGGGCGCCAACGTGCTGCTGCCCCGGGCCGTCGCCCGGCTGAAGCGGGAGCGCCCCCGGCTCACGGTCGTCGTCCGGGAGGGCACCCCGGACGTGCTCCACCCGGCGCTGCTCGGCGGCGAACTCGACGTGATCGTCGGCCGGGTGGGCGCCGCGCCCGCCGAGGGCGAGAAGGTGCGGCAGCGGATGCTCTACCGCGAGCCGATCCGGCTCGCCGTCCGCTCCGGGCACCCGCTGCTGGCCGAGGGGGACGTCACGCTCACGGACGCCCTCGGCTTCCCGTGGATCCTGCCGGTCGAGCAGACCGCCCTCCGCCACGAGCTGGGCGCGCTCTTCGTGGACCGCGGCCTGTCGCTGCCGGCGGACCGCGTGGAGTGCACGTCCATCCTGACCATGCGGGCGCTGCTGCTCCAGACCGACATGGTCGCGCTCCTGCCGGAGCTGGTCCTGCGCGACGACGAGCACCTGGCGGCGCTCCCGGTCGAACTGCCCTCCGTGGGAAGGACGGTGGGCGTCACCGAGGCCGCCCACCGCACCCGTACCCCCGCCCTCGCCGCGCTCCTGCACCACCTCGACGAGGAGGCGGCCGTCCTGCGCGAGACCTTGGGCGGAGGCGCGGGCGTGTCGGGCCGGTAGGTCGGACGCGCCCGGGAGGTCCGTCAGACCGGGAGGCGGTTCAGCAGCCCCGTGAAGTCCGTCGACGGCGGGAGGGTGCCGAAGGCGAGGCCCTGGTCGCCGGAGAGCCGCGACGCGCAGAAGGCGTCGGCGACCGCGGCGGGGGCGTGCCGGACCAGGAGCGAGCCCTGGAGGACGAGCGCGGCCCGCTCGGCGACCCGGCGGGCGCGCAGCGGGGCGTCCTCGGTGAGCCGCAGCTCGCCCTGGAGCTCCGTCCAGGCCGCGTCGAGCCGCCGGTCGGCGCCGGACGCCGCCTCGACCTCCGCCCGGAAGGCCGCCAGGGCCTCGGGCTCGCGGGCCAGGGCGCGCAGCAGGTCCAGGGCGCTGACGTTGCCGGAGCCCTCCCAGATGCTGTTGAGGGGGGCCTCGCGGTAGAGGCGCGGCATGCCTGACGCCTCGTCATAACCGTTGCCGCCCAGGCATTCCAGGGCCTCGGCGACGGCGGCCGGCTGCCGCTTGCAGACCCAGTACTTGCCGACGGCCGTGGCGAGGCGCAGGAAGGCGCGCTCGCCCTCGTCGCCGCGCTGGGCGCGGTCGGCCGCGCCCGCCAGCCGCAGGCCGAGGGTGGTGGCCGCCTCCGACTCCAGGGCCAGGTCGGCGAGGACGTTCCGCATCAGCGGCTGGTCGATCAGCGTGGCACCGAAGACCGAGCGGTGGCGGGCGTGGTGGGCGGCCTGGGCGAGGGCGCCGCGGATGCCGGCGGCGGAGCCGAGCACACAGTCCAGGCGGGTCATCGTCACCATGTCGATGATGGTCCGCACACCCTTGCCCTCGGCGCCGACCAGCCACGCGACGGTGTCGTCGAACTCCGGCTCGCTGCTCGCGTTGGAGCGGTTGCCGAGCTTGTCCTTGAGCCGCTGGATGCGGAAGGTGTTGCGGCCGCCGTCGGGCAGGACGCGCGGGACGAGGAAGCAGGAGAGCCCGCCGGGCGCCTGCGCGAGGACGAGGAAGACGTCGTTCATCGGCGCGCTGGTGAACCACTTGTGCCCGCGCAACCGCCAAGTGCCGTCCGGGAGTTCGGTGGCCGTGGTGGTGTTGGCGCGTACGTCGCTGCCGCCCTGCTTCTCGGTCATGCCCATCCCGGCGAGCAGCCCGCGCTTGCCCGTCGGGGTGCGCAGCCCGGGGTCGTACGAGCGGCTGGTGAGCAGCGGCACGTACGTCTTCGCCAGCTCGGGGGAGTGGCGCAGCGCCGGGACGACGGCGTACGTCATCGATATCGGGCACAGGTGGCCCTGCTCCAGCATCGTGGCGAGCATGAAGCCGCCGGCCCGCGCGACGTGGGCGCCCGGCCGCTCGTCGGCCCAGGCGGAGCCGGCGAGGCCCTCGCTCACGGACAGGTCCATGAGCCGGTGGTAGGCCGGGTGGAACTCGACCTCGTCGATCCGGTTGCCGTACCGGTCGTGGGTGCGCAGCTCGGGCTCGTGGCGGTTGGCCTGGTCCGCCCAGTGCTGGGCCTCCTCGCCGGTGACGACGCGGCCGAAGCGGTGCAGGTCCGCCAGGTGCCACCCGGCGCCCTCGCGCTCGACGCCTTCGAGCAGCACCGGGTCGTCCGCGGCGTCGTGGCCGGTCAGCGGCGGGGTCTGGTTGGTGACGGCGTGCGTCACGGCGGTGGGACGGCTCTGGGGTGTGGCGTCGGTGAGAGTCACGGTGGCTGCTCCGGGAGACGAGGTCGGACGTGAGGACGGGGCGACGGTGGAGGCGGGGCGGAGGGAGCGGGGTGCGGGCCGGGCCAGGTGCAGGGACCGAGGCCGGGGTCGGGGCCGGGGCCCGGGGTCGGGGGCGGCGGGTTACGGCGACGGCGCGCCCGCGCAGCGCAGCGCCATCGCGGTGAGCTCGGCGAGGAGGGCGTCGGTGGTGGTCGCGGCGGGCGCGCCGAGCGGGTCGACCAGGACCTCGCCGATCGCGCCGGTGAGCGCGGCGGCGGTGATCTCGCCGTTCTGCTCCGGCAGCACCCCCTCCGCGATCCCCTCGCGCACCACCTCGGCGAAGAGCGCGCGGTAGCGGCGCCGGAAGTCCAGCCGCTCGGCGCCCACGGCGGGCTCGGCCGGGGCGGCGAGCAGCGCGTAGGCGAGCCCGCGGTTCTCCAGGGCGCGCCGGGCGAAGACCTGGATGCCGCGGCTGAGCCGCTCGACCGGGTCGCCGGGCTCGGCCAGCACTTCGCCGAGCACCTGCACCTCGCGCCCGGCGGCGCGCCGGAAGACCTCCACGGCGAGCGCCGCCTTGGAGGGAAAGTGCTGGTAGACGGAGCCGGCCGCGATCCCGGCGGCGTCGGCGACCGCGGTCACGGACGCCTGGGACCAGCCCACCTCGGCGACGACCGAGGTGGCGCAGGCGACCAGGTGCTCCCGGGCCGCTTCGAGCCGGCGGATTTCGGCTGGGGTCTTGCGGTAGGCCATGGAAGAAGTGAACCATCATTCAGAGTTTCCCGCCACGGTCGGCTCCCTTCCGGCCCGGCACGTCAGGAGAACGTGATGCACCTCTGCGCCCTGCTGGACAGCGTCGTTCGCTCGGCCGGCACCAAGGAAGCCGTCGTCTACGGCGAACAGCGCTGGACCTACGGCGAGTTCGCCACCGCGGCCCGGCGTGCCGCGACCGTGCTGCGCGAGGCCGGGGTCCGGCCCGGCGACCGCGTGGCGGTGATGACGTACAACACCCCGGCCTTCCTCCACGCCGCCTTCGGCGCCTGGTACGCGGGCGCCACCCTCGTCCCCGTCAACCACAAGCTCCAGACCGCCGAGGTCGCCCGCCAGCTGGAGCACTGCGGCGCCCGCCTCGCGGTCGTCGACGCCGAGATAGGCTCCCGGGCCACCTCGGCGGAGACGGACGCCGCCTGGCTGGTCAGCCACCCGGACGCGGACGCGGGCAGCCGCCCCGCCGACTCCTTCGAGTCCCTCCTCGCCGCCGCCGAGCCCTGGACCGGCGAGCCCGGGAGCGACGACGAGATCGCGCAGGTCCTGTACACCTCGGGCACCTCCGGCACCCCCAAGGGCTGCGTCCACACCCACCGCGGCATCGCCCTCACCGCCACCTACACCGCCGCCACCGTCCCCCTCCACCGGGACGAGCGCTTCCTGATCTGCATGCCGATCTGGCACGCCTCCCCGCTCAACAACTGGACCCTCGGCACCCTCCTGCTGGGCGGCACCGTCGTCCTCCAGCGCGAGTACGACCCGCGCGGCATGCTGGAGGCCGTCCAGCGGCACGGCGTCACCGCCGTCTTCGGCGCGCCGATCGCGCTGATCGCACCCGTGCAGGCCGTCGACGACTTCGCCTCGTACGACCTGTCCTCCGTGCGCGCCTGGATCTACGGCGCGGGCCCCCTCGACGCCGACACCGCCCGGCGCCTGATGAAGGCGTACGGCTCCGACTCCTTCCACCAGGTCTACGGCATGAGCGAGATGGGCCCCGTCGGCGCCTCGCTCTCACCCGCCGAGCAGGTGGAGAAGGCCGGCGCCATCGGCCGCGGCGGGATGGCCGGCGTGGACCTCAGGGTGGTGCGCCCGGACGGCACCGACGCCCGGGCCGGCGAGGAGGGCGAGATCTGGCTGCGCTCGGACACCCGCATGGTCGGCTACCTCGGCGACGAGGAGGCCACCGCCGAGGTCTTCGCCGGCGACTGGTACCGCAGCGGCGACCTCGGCCGCGTCGACGAGGACGGCTTCGTCACCGTCGTCGACCGGATGAAGGACGTCATCATCACCGGCGGCGAGAACGTGGCCTCGCAGGAGGTCGAAGGCGTCCTCCGCGGCCACCCGGACATCGCCGACGTCGCCGTCGTCGGCCGCCCGCACCCCCAATGGGGCGAGACCGTCGTCGCCTTCGTGGTCCCCCGCGCGGACGCCCGCCCGGACACCGACGGGGTCCGCGCCTGGATGGAGCCCCTGATGGCCCGCTACAAGATCCCCCGCGAGGTCGTGCTCCGCGACCACCTCCCCCGTACGCCCTCCGGCAAGGTCACCAAGCACGTCCTGCGGGCGGAACTGACCGGGGCGTGAGCGGGGGGCCCGGCCGCCGGTCCACCGAAGTCCGGGACCGGCCGGCCGGGACCTACGGGGAGCCGGGCCTCACGGAGTGACCGCGATGTTGGTGAGGCCGCTGGTGGCGCCCCGTACCGTGTTGGAGGCGTGCACCACGTTGAGCCGCCCGGGGCACTTCGACGTCGAGGTGATCCGGATGGCGTACGCGCCCACCCCGCCCAGGTCGGAGGAGTTGCCGCGCCACACGTTGCCGCAGCCGTTCGGGAACGCCGGGGTGGTGGCCGGGTTGTGGGTCTCGTAGCCGTTCGCGAAGGTGCCGGGCGTCGTGAAGGTGCCGGTGTTGCCCTCGATCAGGTAGTCGACGCCCTTCACGTCGATCCACGAGTCCGCCGAGTTCTGCCCGGTGATCCCGCGCCCGTCGAAGGTGTTGCCGCGGATGATCCCGCCGAAGGTGCCCTCCTTGACGTCGATCGCCTCCGCCGCGACGTTCGGGCCGATCCGGTTGTTCTCCACCAGGACCCGGTCCGAGCGGTCGGCGCCGCCCTCGTTGCCGTGGCAGCCCCAGTTGGATCCGGCCGAGCCGATGTACACGCCCTCGCCGTACCCGGGCTGGACCAGGCCCGTCTCCTCGACCGTGGAGTCGCGGAGCACGCCGTCCGCCGAGGAGCGGCGGAAGTGTACGCCCTCCTCGTCGACGCGGTGCACGTACAGCCCGTCCGCCGTCACGTGCGGGGAGGCGTCGACGACCACGCCCTTCTTGGAGTCCCGGACGGTGAAGCCCTCCAGGTTCCAGTGCGGCGCCTGGTACAGCCACAGGCCGTAACCCGGGTCCCAGCCCGCCGTGGGGACGGGGCAGGAGGGCCCGCTGCCGGACGGCCCGTCGTTGACGAGCACCGCCGTCCGGGGGCCGGTCAGCGTGATCGGCCGGTCCGCCGTGCCGGCCCGCTGCGCCACGAAGGAGCCCCGGTACTCGCCCGGCGCCATCCGGATCGTCTGCCCGGGCGCCGCCGAGGCCAGCGCGGTACGGAGCTCCGCCGCCGTGGCGACGTCGACGATGGGGCCGGTGGGCGGGGTGGACGTGGGAGTGGGGGTGGGCGTCGGGGTCGGCGTGGGGGAGGGAGTGGGGGTGGGCGTCGGGGTGGGGGTCGGCGTGGGTGTGGGGGTCGTGCCGTCGCACGGGGTGCCGTTGACCGTGCAGTTGAGGGGGAGGCCGAGTCCGCTCGCGTTGAAGCCGAAGCCCTGGGTCGCGCCCGGGGCGACCGAGCCGTTCCAGGAGACGTTGGTGAAGGTGTAGTGCCGGCCCGTCTGCGTCTTCGTCGCCGACCAGTGGCTGCTGACCGAGGTGCCCTCCGGCAGGTCGAACTCGACCGTCCAGCCGGCCGCCGGGGCGTCCCCGCCGTTGGTGACGGTCACGTCGGCGCCGTAGCCGGTGCTCCAGACACTGGCCTGGACGACCGAGGCGGTGAGGGCGGGGGCGGCGGCGGCACGGGCCGACGGGGTCAGGAGCCCCGCGGCGATCAGGCCGGCGACGGCCGTCGCGACCGTGGCCGGAATCGCTCTGCGCATGGTGGGTCGTCTCCTTCTGGCGGGCGGCGGTCAGTAGAGAGGAAACTTTCCTTACTGTTGAGGGCACGTCAATGGAACAGGCGGATCCCGTGGCGCCCCCATCTCCCTCCGTACGCCCAGCCCTCACCCGTACGCGCCCCGCCTCACTCCGCCCTCGCTTCGAACGCGCCCCGAACAGCGCCTGCTTCAGGCCACCGACCGGCGGCGCGGCCGGTGACGCGCTGTCGTCCCACGCGCCCGCGCCCCTACAGTGCGAGGTGACCGCGCCACCCCGCACGCGAGGGCGTGCGGACGCCGAACAGGAGCCGTACCGTGGCCATCCCCGCACCGCCCGGCGCCCGCGAGACCACCGGCCCCTCCGGCGGCCGGCCGGTCCCCGAACTCGACGCCGAGCTCGTGGCCCGGTGGCACGCCGAGGGCGGCGAACTGGTCGACCTCCTCACCCTCGTCCGCGAACGGCTCGGCGGCGTCGGCGCGTTCCGCCCCGCGCCCGGCGCCGCGCCCACCGTGCTCGTCACCGACCCCGACGCCGTCCGGCACGTCCTCGCCCACCACCCCGAGCGGTACGTCAAGCGCTCCCACCGCGCCCGCGTCCTCGTCGGCGACGGCGTCCTCTCCGCCACCGGCGACGCATGGCAGAGCCAACGGCGCCTCCTCCAGTCCCAGTTCACCGGCCGGGGCATGCGCCGGTACGAGGCGCGGATCGCCGCCGCCGCACAGGTGACCGCCGCGCGCTGGAAGGCGTACGCCCGCACCGGGGAGGTCTTCGACCTCGGCGAGGAGATGCGCGGCTTCGCCCTCGACACCGTCTGGCGTGCCCTGACCGGGCACCCGCTCGACCCCGGCACCGCCAGCGAACTCGCCGCCGTCGCCGGGGTGGTGGCCGCCCTTCCGAGCCTGCCCGCCGACCAGGTCGCCGCCCAGGCGGCCGTCGCCGCCGACGTCGCCCGGATCGACGCCGTCGCCGAACGGGCCGTCCGCACCGCCCGGGACGGCGGCGCCGGACCCGAGGGGCCCGGCATCCTGCACGTCCTCGTCGAGGCGTCCGCGACCCGCCCCGAGTACACCGACCGGCTGATCCGCGACGAACTCGTCACCCTGCTCATGGCCGGGCACGAGACCACCGCCACCACCCTGACCTGGCTCTACCTCCTCCTCGACCGGCACCCGGAGGCCCGGGAGCGCACCCTCGCCGCCGGCCCCGAGGGCTCGCCCGAGCGGCAGCAGGCCGTCCAGGCGCTCGTCCACGAGACGCTCCGCCTCTACCCCTCGGCCTGGATCCTGCCCCGCCACGCCGCCGGGCCCGACACCCTCGCGGGTCACGCGCTGCCCGCCGGGACCGACCTGCTCGTCTGCCCGTACCTCACCCACCGCGACCCCGAACTCTGGCCCGATCCTGGCCACTTCGACCCCGACCGCTTCCTCACCCCCGGCCGCCGCCCCGCCCACCCCGGCGCCTACCTCCCCTTCGGCATCGGCCCCCGCGCCTGCCTGGGCCTCCAGTTCGCCCTCCGCGAGTCCGTCGCCCTCCTCGAACGTCTTCTGCCGGGACCCGTCCCCCGCTTCGTCACCGTCCCCGACCGGACCGCGTACGGCCTCACCGTCCGCCCCGAAGGCCCCACCCGCGCCGTCCTCTCCGCCTGACCGTCCCGCCCCGACCCGCCCCACCTGCGGCTCTGTTACGTTGGCGGCTCCGGTCCCGAGGAGAGGAAACGAGCCCGCCCATGGCCCAGATCCACCGCACCACGCTGCGGCCGACGAAGCTGGAACTCATCGCCGACTGGCTGCCGACCCGCACGTGGTACGCGGGCGGGGCGGACGCGCCGCGACCCGCGCGGGCCGGCGGGTTCCGGCTCGACGACCCCGCGGGTGAGGTGGGCATCGAGTTCATGGCCGTCACCGACGGAGAGGGCCCGGACGCCGTCACGTACCTCGTGCCGATGACGTACCGGGGCACGCCCCTCGACGGCGCCGAGCACGCCCTCATCGGCACCGCCGAGCACGGGGTGCTCGGCACCCGCTGGATCTACGACGGCGCCCACGACCCCGTGCTCGTCGGCCAGTTGTACGCCCTGCTCGCCGGCCGCACCGAGCCGCAGCAGCAGTCCGTCAGCGACGCCGCCGACCCGACCGTCGCCGCCGTCCTCGACACGGCGGCCGTCTTCGCCGGGGACGCCGAGACGCTGGAGGCCGCCGAGGGCGGCGACAGCACCGACGTCCGTGTGCGGGTGTCCGGCGCGGCCGGGCCGCTCACCCTCCGCGTCCGGCGCGTCCTGCGGCCCGCCGCCGCACCCGGGCAGGACGACGACGGCGCCGTCCTCGGCCGGGTCACCGCCGAGTGGACCCCCGAGGGCCCCGACGGCGCCCGGGCACGCGGGACGTACGTGACCGTCCACGGCGCCTGACACGCACGACGGCGCTCCGTCCCTCAGGGGCGGAGCGCCGTCGCCAACTGCGCGCGGGAGCGCACGTCCAGCTTCTGGTAGATGCGGGTCAGCCGCGCCTCCACCGTCTTCACGCTCAGGAACAGCTTCGCCGCCGCCTCCTGGTTCGAGGCGCCCTGCCCCACCAGCCGGGCCAGCCGCAGCTCCGCCTCGGTCAGCGACGCCAGCGCCGACGGGGCCTCGTCGCCGCCCGCCGCCGCACCCGGCAGCTCACCGGCCGGCGCCTCCGTGGCCAGCGCCAGCCACGGCACCGCCCCCGCCCGCTCGAAGACCGTGGCCGCCGCGTGCAGCGCCGCCTGCGCCGCCGACCGGCGCCGCCGCTTGCGCTCCACCCGGGCCAGCGCCATCAGCGCCCGCCCCTGCTCCAGCGGCAGCCCCGCCTCCGCGAACAGCCCCGCCGTCCTGGTCAGCAGCTCCGCCGCCTCGTCCGTCCGCCCCTCCGCCGCCAGACACAGCGCCTGCGCCCGGTCGCAGCCCAGCAACACCGTGGACCGGCCAAGCCGTTCGGCCACCGGCCGGACCTCCGCGAGCAGCGCCAGCGCGTCCTCCACCGCGTCGTGCCCGAGCAGCGCCTCCGCCAGCTCCTCGTGCCAGCGCAGCATCGACGGGTCGACCGTCGACTGCGCCCGCTCGTCGGTCTGCACCCGGCGCAGCGTCTCCAGGGCCGCCGCCACGTCGCCGTTGACGAGCTGGACGCGCCCGAGGGCGTACCGGCTGCGCGAGAGGAAGACCCGGTCGCCCTCCTCCTCCGACGCCTGCACGCTGCGCCGCGCGTAGCTCGCCGCCCGGCCCAGGCTGCCGCCGGCGGTCTCGGCGAGCGCCAGCGCGTACCAGGCGGGTCCCGGGGACAGGCCCGCCTCCAGGGTCAGCGCCAGCGACTGGCCGGCGTGCGCGAGCGCCGCCGCGCACGCGCCGATCCTCGACTCGATCTCGGCGAGCGTGCGGAAGAGCTCGATGGCGTCCTCGACCGAGCCGCGCCGCTGCACCAGCGGCAGCAGCGCGTTCAGCTCGTCGCGGGCGTCCGTCAGCCGGTCGTCGAACAGGGCATGACGGATCGTCAGGATCTGCGCGGCGTTGTGGATGCCCAACGGCCGCTCCGTCAGCTCCAGTTCGCGGGCGCGCGCCAGGACAGGCTCGGACTGGGCGGAGCCCAGCGCCCGTTCCATCCGGGCCTGCACGGTGAGTGCCTGCGCGGCCGTGCGCGGGTCGCCCACCGAGGCGGCGAGCGCGGCGGACTCCATCGACGCCGTCCGGGAGCGCTCCGGATCGCCGTCCGCCAGCACGTACTTGACCGCCAGGCGCAGCTGCACGGCGGCCCGGAGCGCGGTCTCGCCCTCCGAGTCCTCCATGGCGTGTACGTACATGTCGTCGAGGTCGGTCAGGCCCTGGCCCGCCGTGTCGAGGACCGCGAGGCGGGCCCGTACCCGGTCGGTGGGCGAGGCGTCCCGGGCCAGCAGGTCCGTGGTGGCCCGCATCGCCAGGTCGGCGCGGGCGGCCCGCGCCGCCTCCTCGGCCGCGTCCACGAGGCGCGCGATCCGCCGCTCCCCGTCCCTCCCGGGCGTCGACTCGGCCGCCAGCAGGGCGAGTTCGGCGGCGAGCGCGCTGTTCCCGCGCCGCCGGGCGGTCTCCGCCGCGGCCGCCACCTCGGCGGCCAGCTCCTCGTCCGGCCGGTCGGAGGCGAGCGCCCGGTGCCGTACCGCCTCCACCGGGTCGTCCACGACCTCGGCCAGCGCCGCGTGCCCGGCGCTGCGCTCGGCCCAGCAGGCGTCGTGGACCAGCGTGGACGGCAGGAGTCCTGCGGTGAAGGCGAGCGAGCCGTCCTCGGCGAGCGACACCAGTCCGGCCCGCTCGGCCGCCGCGAGGTCCGCCTCCGCGTTGGGCCGCCCGGCCCGGCGTACCAGGGTCGCCGAGGGGCGCAGGGCGAGCGCCGCGAGCAGCAGGGTGGCCCGGACCGGCGGGGGTGCGGCGCCCAGGAGCTGGCGGGCGAGGTCCCGGGCGCGGCCGGAGAGCGTGAGCGCCTCGGCGTGGTGCACGGGCGTGCGGGCGTCGGCGAGGGAGCGGCCGACGGCGAGCGCGAGCCGGGGGTTGCCGCCGCTGGCGCGGTGGATGCGGCCCGCCATCCGGGACGGCAGCCGGTGGTGGATGAGGAGTTCGGCGATCTCGTCGGCGTGCAGCGGCGGCACAAGCAGCAGGTCGGCCTCGGAGGGGACCCACAGGTGGGCGGAGTGCCCGGCGCCCGGCCGGCCCGGGTGGCCGGGGGCTCCGGTGCCGGGCTCGGTCTCGTCGGTGCGGTGGGCGTCCCCGTACGGCTCCGGGGTCTCGACCGCGATGACGCGCAGCGACGGCGGGGCGAGGTGGAGGGCGAAGCGGAGCAGGTCGGTGCTGTCCGGGTCGAGGAACTCGGCGCCGTCGACGACGAGCAGCACCGGCCCCCGGGAGGTCAGGACGCGCAGGATGCGGGCGATGCCCAGGCGCAGGGCGATCGGGTCCCAGCCGCCCTGCTGGATGGGCGCCTCGCGGCAGAGCATGGCGACGGCGGTGCGCTGCGGGCCGGGCAGGTCGTCGAAGACGCCGGAGGCGAAGACCCCGGAGGGGAGGGCGCCAGGGGTGCCGAGGACGGGGGCGCCGGGGAGGCCGGGCGGGCCGTCCTCGCCGGTGGGGACGGGCTCGGCGCGCGGGCCGGGCCGGCTGACGGTGGCGGCCACCGAGGCGACCAGGGCGGCCGCGGCGGCGCCGGGTATCGCGCGGTCGGCGGGGAGGGCGGCGAGCCACAGCACGGTCTCGCCGCGGGCCTCGGCCCGGGCGGCGGCGGCCAGCGCGACCTCGGTCTTGCCGACGCCGGCGGGTCCCGTGAGCAGGGCGCGGCCGCGGGCGTGGAGGACGGATTCGAGGCGGGCGAGCAGCTCCTCGCGGCCCACCGGGGCCGGAGGCCCGGCCGTGCCGGGGGTGCGCGCGGGCAGGGGGCCGTTCGGAACCGTCGTCACCTGGTCGCCACCTCCGCCCGTGGGCCCCGCCCATGAGCCCTGCGCAGAGGATACGGAGCCCGCCGCGTCCGTCCAGGGCCCGTGTCCGGCATACGGACACCCGGCACCGCGCGGGGTCCCTTCAACAGCCCGGCGACACCCTCGTGGTGTAGACCACGAGGGTGTCGCTGACCAGCGGTGATGCTGGTGTGGGGGGTGGTGGAGCGTCGGTGGAGCGGTGGGTCAGAAGGTGAGGCTCCAGGAGTCGATGTAGCCGGTGTCACCCGAGGCCACATCGCGGACCTGGAGCTTCCAGGTGCCGTTGGCGACCTCGCTGGAGGCGTCGACCGTGTACGTCGCGAGGACGTTGTCGGCGCTGTCCGAGGAGGAGGACGCCTTCAGGTTGCGCACCGTGCCGTCGGGGGCGACCAGGTCGACGACCAGGTCCCCGCGCCAGGTGTGCTTGATGTCCACGCCGACCTTGAGGGCGGCGGGGGCGTTGCCGGTGCGGCCGCTGACGGCGATCGAGGACGACACGGTGGTGTTGTCGGAGATCGTCACGTTGTTGGCGTTGGTGAAGGGGGTGCCGGGCTGGGTGGTGCCCGTGACCGCGTTCACCGTCTTGGCCGCGTCGGCGATGCCGGCGCCGCAGCCACCGGAGCAGGTGCCGGGGAGCGGGCGGGCGTTGCTCTTGATCGCCGACTCGATGTCGGCCGGGGTGAGGGTGCTCTTGGCCGACTCCAGGAGGGCGGCGAGGCCCGCGATGTGCGGCGCGGCCATGGAGGTGCCCTGGTAGGGCTTGTAGTTCTCGGCCGACTGGGTCGTCGCGCCCGAGTTCAGCGTGGAGTAGATGCCGTTCTCGGGGGTGGTCACGGTGCCGGGCGTGTCGGTGGCGCGGCGGGTCTCGCCGCCCGGGGCGGACACGTCCACCAGGTTGCCGTAGTTGGAGTAGTACGACCGGTTGCCCTCGCGGCTGGTCGACGCCACGGTGATGACGTTCGAGCAGTTCGCGGGCGTGAAGCCGGAGGTGTTGGCGTTGCTGTTGCCCGCGGCGACGACGACGGTGGTACCGCGCGAGACGGCGCCGTTGATCGCGGTCTGGTAGACGCTCGGGCAGGTGGTGCTGGCGCCGCCCAGGCTCAGGTTGATGACCTTGGCGGGGGTGGCGTTGGCCGGGACGCCCGACACGGTGCCGCCGGAGGCCCAGGTGATGGCGTCGGCGATGTCGGAGGACGAGCCGCCGCACTTGCCGAGGACCCGGACGTGCTGGACCTTCGAGCCGTACGCGATGCCCGCGATGCCCTTGGTGTTGTTCGTGACGGCGCCGATGGTGCCGGCCACGTGGGTGCCGTGCCAGGAGGAGTTCGACGCCTTCGAGCCGAAGCCGCACTCGTTGTCGGTGGCGTTCCAGTCGCCCTCGTCCTTGGCGTCCGCGTCACGGCCGTTGCCGTCGCGGGCGTCGGTGGAGGTGGAGATGAAGTCGTACCCGGCGACCGTGTTGGCGGCGAGGTCGCTGTGGGCGGCGTAGCCGGTGTCGATGACGGCGACGGTGACGCCCGAGCCGGTCGTCTTGTCCCAGGCCGCGGGAACGTTCATGCCACCGGTGGCCTCGAAGAGGTCCCACTGCTTGGCGTAGTCGGTGTCGTTCGGGGTCACGGCCATGGCGTAGGCGCGGACGTCCGGCTCGACGGTGGCGACGGACGGGTCGGCGCGGAAGGCGGCCATGACCTCGTTCACGTCCTGCGGGGTGGCGGAGTCGCCCAGGTCGACGAGGGCGCCGCCGCCGGAGAGGCGCCGCTCGAAGGCGAGCTGCTCGCCCGTCTTCGCGGCCTTCTCGGCGGTGTCGGTCTTCGCGGCCGAGTTGGAACCGGCCTCGGCGGTACGGCTCTTGTAGGTGACGATGACCTTGTCGACCGGTGCGCTGGGCAGCGCCCGCATCGACTGGGAAGCCGGCGCGGGGGCCGGCTTCGGGGAGGGAGCGGCCGGGGCGGCGGCGTATGCCCCGGTGGTGGTGACAGCGGCACCGATGATCGCGGCGGTGGCGACCACGGATATGACTCTCCGCCTGGAACCGTTCAAAGTGATTGGCCCTTTCGAGTACGACGTAGGTGCGGAGCAGTGGCGGCGGCGCGGGAGTCGCGGGGCGAAGTGGGGTCGCGTCCGTGGTCCCTGGGCTGGGGGGCCCGTGCGCCGCCACCGGCGCCGACGGCCCGGGTCAAGGCCGTCACCGGCGGCGATCTCCCCGCATGCACCTGTCAGATGCGCTGCGGGGGATGATATCCGCCGGTGCGGAGGACAGTAGGGAACGGAAAGGTGAACGCGATACGGGGAAAACCCTTGTCACCCCTCACCCCCGGGGGAGGGGCGCCCCCGAGCCGACGAGCCCGGCCCCTCACGGAGCGGCCCAGGGGTGGTCCGAGAGCCCCCCGCGGCCCCGCCCCCGAACCCGAAGTGGCCGAATCCGACCCGCTCACGGGCACGTGAGTGCGCCGGGGGGTGGGCGAGGGGGGCGCCGAGGGGAGGCGAGGGTTTTGGGGCGCGGTGAGGGAGGGGCGGGCGTGTCAGGGGGCTGGATCCGGGGGGTGGTCAGCCGAGTTCGAGGGTGGTGACGCCGAAGACGCGGTCCTGAGGCACCGGGCGTACCGGGGCCGTGTACATGCGGGCCGTCTCGAAGGTGGGGGTGAGGCCGCGGGCTTCGGCGAGGCGGGCCGCCGCCGGGTTCGTCTCCGGCATGTCCACCGCGATCGCGCGCGCGCCGAACTCCCGGGCCGCCTCCGCCAGCGCGTCGAGCAGCGCCGCCGCGTCCGCCGGGCCGTCCGCGAACAGCGGCCCCACCCGCGCCTCGTCCTGGCAGGGGCGTACGACGCCGTAGCCGGTCACCCTGCCGTCCACGACCCTCGCGAGGGCGCGATGCCCCGGGGTCGCCAGCCAGGCGGAGAGGAACCGGGGCCGTTCGGCGTGGTGGCAGGCGGAGTCGTACGCGGCGAGGAGCGCCGGATCGACCCGTTCGGCCGGTACGACTCCGGTCACCGGGCGCTCCGGGGACGGCACTTCACCGACATATCGGGCGGTCCGGTAGGCCGGCGCGAAGCCGGAGCGCCGGTAGTTGTCCTGCTGGGCCGGGACCCCGTCGAGCCCCACCGCCCGCCCGCCCGCGTGCGCGAGGCCGGCCCGCCACGTGGCCAGCCCGAGGCCCTGCCCGCGCAGTTCGGGACGGACGAGGTAGAAGCCGAGGAAGGCGTACTCCTCCCCGTACGTGACGACGGAGACGGCGGAGACCGGCTCCCCGTCGAGCCGACCCAGGAAGAACCCGCGCGGATCCTGCGCGAAGAACGCGTCGCCGTCCGTCCGGCCGGGGTTCCAGCCCTCCTCGGCCGCCCAGGACCGGACGAGCTCCCACTCGGCGCGGGTGGCGCGGGCGACGACGAGCGGACCGGGGGAGGAGGAGGCGGTCATGGGGGCCTTCCGGTACGGGGGCGAAGGTGGGGGCGAGGCGGAGTGGGCGGTGGCCGTGCCGCGTCGGCGTGCGTCACGGACGCGCCCGCCCGAGGGGTGCGTCACCGCACACCAAATCGGTCAAAGCGCCCCACCCTAGCGCCCCCTGGCACCCCTCCCGGCCCGCCGCCGATCGATTCAGGTCACCAGCCGGAGCCGGGTCTCGGCGACGGTGAGGCGGACGGTCTGGCCCCAGGTCAGGTCGAGGGCGTCGGACTCCACGCCGTCGCCGAAGGCGACCAGGCGGTCGGACTCGACGGTGAGGCGGAGCCCCTCGCCGGGCCCGACGAGCCCCTCGACCCGGCGCGTGCCCGTCGTCGGGGACGGCCACGCCTCGCGCACGAACCAGGCGAGGCGCGGCTCCGCGGGCCCGGGCAGGGCGAGCGCGCTGGAGCGCTGCTGCCAGAGCGAGCGGAGCCAGCCGGTGGCGCCGGTGCCCGTACCGGCCAGCACCCCCGAGGACGCCTGCGGTTCGGGCGCCGCGCCCTCCGTGTCGAGGGTGTAGCGGGCGGTCTGGTGCCCCGGCGGGCCGACGTAGATCTCGTTGAGCGCGAGCAGCCGCTGGCCGTCGTCCGTGGCCGCCGCGACCATGGTCAGCTCGTCGGCCGCGACCCCCGGCCCCGCCGCGTACGGCAGCAGCCGGCGCGCGTCGGCCGGCCGGTGCCGCACGAGGACGCCCGGATTGCGGCCCGGATCGGCGTCGATGCCGACGACGGGCTGACCGGCGAGGTACTTGGCGGTGTTGGCGACAAGACCGTCCTGGCCGACCACCACGACCACGTCCTCCGGCCCGAACAGGAACCTGTCCAGATCGGCGCGCTCCACCCGGGTCTGCCGCCAGGCCAGCGGTACGGCCCCGGCGACGGCGGCGAGCGCCCGCCGCGTACGGTCGTGCCGCTCGCGGACCTCGTCGGCCGAACGCCCGCGCGCCGCCAGGAAGAACGCGGCCTGCCCGTGCGTCCCGTGCCGGGCGAGCAGCTCCTCGTACTCCGTCCTGCGGTGCACGAGGACCGCCCGCGGCGCGAGGCTCACGCCCCCGCCCCGCCCCCGGCGCTGCCGCTGCCGCCCAGCTTCGCGAGGAGGCCGGTGAGGACGTCGGGGGAGAGGGTGAGGTGCTGGATCCGGGGCAGCTGCTCGGCGGCCCGGGCGAGCGCGAGGGCGTGCAGGACGCCCGGTTCGGCGACGGTGTGCGCCTGGAGCCAGGCCGTCTGCGCGGCGGCCCGGGCCTCGCCGACCTCGCGCGCCGCCTCCGCCTCGGCCCGCGACAGGCGCACCTTGCGTACGGCCTCGGCCTCCGCCCGTACCGCGTCGGCGGCGGCGGACTCCTCCGCCTCGCGCCGCGCGTTCGTACCGCGCTGCTCGACGAGCCGCTCCTCCTGCCGGGCCAGCTCGATCTTGCTGGCCAGCTCGTTCTCCGCGATCGTCCGCTCGCGCTCGACCGCGACCGCGCGCCGCTCGTACGTGGCCCGGTCGGCCTCCTGCTGGATCTGCTCCCGCGCCGGGGTGCGCAGCGCCCGCTCGACCTCGGGCTCGGGGCGCAGCGCGACCACGCGGACGGCGACCACCTCGATCCCGGTGGCCGGCAGCCGCGGTTCCGCGGCGAGCCCGTCCGTGATCCGCTCCCGTACCGCCGCCACACCGTCGACCAGCGCCCGCGCGAGCGGGGTGCGGGCGAGCACGTCGAGCGCGTGCTGCTGGGCGGTCTCGGTCAGCAGGGTCGCGATCTGCTCCAGCGGACTCCCGCGCCACACGCCCGTGTCGGGGTCGATGGAGAAGTCGAGCCGCGCGGCGGCGGTGGCCGGGTCCCCGATCCGGTACGTGACCGTGGCCTGCACGCTCACGTCCTGGAAGTCCGCGGTACGCGCGTGAAACGCCACCGCGAGCTCCCGGTCGTCCACCGGCACCTCGGACAGCGCCGCGCTCAACGCCCGGAACCAGAAACTGACCCCCACCCCGTCCTGCACGACCCGCCCGCCCCGCTGGTACCGGATGTGCGCGGTGGGCGCGGACCGCAGATGCCGCCACCCGACCCGCCGCGTGATGTCAGCCATGAGAGAACCCCCTTGTCGTCACCATGACGATAGAACCGGGTTCCGGTTGTCGTCAAGGTGACATAAAGGGGGTGGTGGGGTGAGTGGGGCTGGTGGGGCCCGAGGGGAGCGGCCCCCGGGTCAGCGGGCGGGTTCCGCCTCCGGGGTGGGGGTGAGGGCTCCGGTCAGGGCCTCGGCCAGGGTGACGGGTGTCGGGTCGGCGGGCGGTTGTGGGGTGGGGTTCCCGGCGGGCTCCGTCGTGATCCGTGCGGACGCGGTGACCGGGTTGCGGGAGGTCTCCGGGGGCATCGGGGTGCCCGTCGTGAGGAGGATGACGCCTCGGGCCGCCACCAGGGCCGCCGCCGCTGCCGCCGCCCAGCCCCAGGCGCCCGCTCGGAACGTCTCGCCCAGGAGGGCCACGCCGATGACGGCGGCGGAGGCCGGGTTCGAGAGGTTCACGACGGCCAGAGGGGCGGCGAGGCCGCCCCGGTAGGCGGTCTGGGAGAGGAGCAGGCCGCCCATGGCGAAGGCGGAGATGAGGACCGCGAGCAGGGCGGTCTGCCACCAGGTGGGCTGCCGGCCCGGGAGGCCGACCGCGAGCGCGGCGGTGAGGGTCTGGGTGAGCGCCGACGCCACGCCCGACGCGATGCCGGAGGCGGTGGCGCGCCCGAGCCCGTTCGCCCGTACGCCTCCCTCCGAAGCACCGGCCCGCCGACCGCCCGCGAGCACCGCGATCAGCAGCGCCGTGGCCGCGGCGACGACCAGGGACTCGTTCAGGCTCAGCGACTCGCCGGGCGCGGCCGGCCCGGTCACCGCGACCAGGCCGACCAGCCCCGCCAGGGTCCACAGCGCGCCCCGCCACTCGGTGCGGGTCACCCGCCGCCGGGCCGTGTACGCGGCCAGCGGCAGCGCCGCGACGAGCGTCAGCGCGCCGAGCGGCTGCACCAGCGTCAGGGGGCCGTAGTGGAGGGCGGCGACATGGGCGAGGGCACCGGCGGCGTTGAGGCCGACGGCCCACCACCACTGGCCGCGCGCGAGGAGCGCCCGCAGCGCGCCGCGCCCCGAGGGGGCGGACGGGGAGGCGGCGAGCCGCGCCTGGGCGACGGCGGCGAGCGCGTACCCGGCGGAGGAGACGAGGGAGAGGAGCACCGCGAGCACGGTGCCCGCCGCGCCGCTCATCGCAGCACCCCGGCGGGTACGGCTCCGGCGCTCGACCGCTGCCGCGGCACGGCGGGCGGAGTCTCGGACGAGGGGGCCGGGCGCGCGGGCGCCGGTACGACGAGCAGCGCGAGGCCCAGCAGGACCGCGGCGGCGACCGCTTCCAGCCAGTAGTGGTTGGCCGTCCCGACGATCACCAGCAGCGTCAGCGCCGGGTGCAGCAGCCACCACATGCGCAGCGGCGAGCGGGTCGCGGCGATCAGGCCGATCGCGACCATCAGCGCCCAGCCGAAGTGCAGCGACGGCATCGCGGCGAACTGGTTCGCCATCGAGTCCGTCTCGGGGACGGCGCCGTACACGGACGGGCCGTAGACCCGCGCGGTGTCCACCAGACCGCTCGCGGCGAGCAACCGGGGCGGCGCGAGCGGCACCAGGATGTGCAGCGCCAGCGCCGCGCCGGTGACCAGCGCCAGGACCCGCCGCGACCACACGTAGTGCGCGGGGCGGCGCCAGTACAGCCAGGCGAGGAAGGCGATCGTGGCCGGGAAGTGCACGGCCGCGTAGTAGGTGTTCGCGACCCGGATCAGCGGCTCTCCGTGCAGCAGGAGCTGCTGGACCACGCCCTCGCCGGGGAGGTGGAGGGCGCGCTCCGCGTCCCACACCCGGTCGGCGTTGTGGAAGGCGTCGGCCTCGTGCCCGTTCGCGAGGAGCCGGCCGAACTTGTAGACGAGGAAGAGCCCGGTGACGAGCAGCAGCTCGCGCGGGAGCGGCGGCCGCCCGCCCTCCGCCCGGGAGGCGGGACGGAGCCCGCGTATCCCGCGTATCCGGGTAGCCATGGCGGCACTTCCCATCGATCAATCGGTCAAACCCGCAACATCCCTAACAAACGGAGGAACTCTAGATCCGATTTCATCGAGACGCAAGCGTCTCGATACGTTTGCGTCTCGATTGTGCACCCCCTACTCTCGTATGTGCAGAACTCTCGTAGGAGGGCCCGATGTCCACGCAGGCCGCCACCGCCGCCGCCCGCCGCAGCAAGATCACGCCGGAACGCGAGGCGGAGCTGTACGAGGCCGTGCTCTGCCTCCTGCGCGAAGGCGGCTACGACGCGGTGACCATGGAGGGTGTCGCCGCCCGCACCAAGTGCGGCAAGGCCACCCTCTACCGGCAGTGGGGCACCAAGCCGCAGCTCGTCACCGCCGCCCTCGCCTCCCGCCGCTGCGCGATCTTCACCGGCATCGACACCGGCACCCTCGCCGGCGACCTGCACGAGGCCGCCCGCATCGCCTCGGCCCGCCACGAGCGCGACACCGAGCTCATGGAGGCCGTCGCCCAGGCGTACCTCCAGCACCCCGACCTGCGCAGCGCCCTGCGCGAGACCGTCATCGCCCCCGAGGTCGCCGCCATCGACGCCGTCGTGCAGCGCGCCGTCGACCGGGGCGAGGTCGCCGCCGACAACCCGGCCATCGCCTTCGTCGCCCCCAGCTTCATGGGCCTGCTCCGCATCGAGCGGCTCCTGGAGGACCGCTTCCCCGACGACTCCGCCGCCCGCGCGTTCGTCGACGCCGTCCTCCTGCCCGTCCTGCGCGTCGACGGGTGACCCGCGCCGGGGTCACGCACCCTGGAACCATGCCCGCCACCACCCCCGACGTCCGCGTCCGCCGCGTCTACGACCCGCCGGCCCCCGACGACGGCGTCCGCGTCCTCGTCGACCGCCTCTGGCCCCGCGGCCTCGCCAAGGCCGACGCCCACATCGACGAATGGCCGAAGACCCTCACCCCGTCCACGGAACTCCGCCGCTGGTACCACGGCCCCGGAGAAGGCGACTACGAGGAGTTCCGCCGCCGCTACGAGGCCGAACTCGCGGCCCCCGACGCCTCGGCCGCCCTGGACCGCCTCCGTACCCTCGCGAAGACGGACACGATCACCCTCCTCACCGCCACCAAACACCCCGAGACCAGCCACACCACCGTCCTGGAGGCGGAACTGAGGGCCCCGGCGACCTAGCGGCCGGTCGTCAGCCGGGGTGCCTCCGACGCGGCGTCCGGGGGAGCGGCCCCGCCCTCGGCCCCGGACTCCACCCGGGCGGCCAGCTCCCCGGCCCACGCCACGAGCCCGGCGACGTCCACCCCGTACGTCGGGCCGCCCCCGTCCGCGTACCCCTCGATCCGCCCGGCGCCCCGGCGCAGCAGCCGCGCCCCGCCCGTGGCGTTCCCCCGGGCGGCATGCGTCAGGCCCACGGCCAGCTGCGCCAGCCCCTGCCACAGCTCCCGCTCGCCCCCGGGCCCCGACTTCCACGCGTCCTCGAAGACCTCGTGCGCGTGGAACGGCATCCCCGCGTCCAGCAGCCGCTGCGCCTCCCGCACGCTCTCCCCGGGCGCCCGCACCACCCCCTCGGGCTGCCGCTCCACCCCCGCGACCCCGTACGGCAACGGCCGCCCGAGCCCGTCCCGCGGCCGCGCGTTCCGCGCCCGCCCCTCCGCGTCCCGGTCCCGGCCGCCCGTGGTCCCTCCGGATGCATCGCTCACCCCGCCATTCTCCGCCCCCGCCCCCCGGCATGTGATCGCCACCCCCGGAGTGAGGTAATGTTCTCCTGCACGCCGACGCGGGGAATCCCCGCCGCCGACGCGCACCGGGACGTGGCGCAGCTTGGTAGCGCACTTGACTGGGGGTCAAGGGGTCGCAGGTTCAAATCCTGTCGTCCCGACTTTTCGAAGTCGCAGATCAGGGGCCGTTTCAGAGCAATCTGAAACGGCCCCTGTCTCGTTTGTCACGAAGCCGGCGCAGGGCTTCTCGGGAGAAGTCCTGCGCCGGTGGGTGCCTCCGGGCGCGCCGGAGGAGGTGTTGCCTACGGGTTGATGTTGATCTTGAAGGTGGAGGTGTTGTTGCGGACGTCGACGGCGTTGCCGTTCATCGTCAGCCCGTTGAAGGTGACCTCACCGACGGCCGGCCCCTGGCCGGCCTCCGGCATCTCGTTGGCCCAGAGACCGAAGCCGGACTTGGCGTCCCAGGCGTCGCCGCTCTTGCGGGCGCCGGTGATGGAGATGTCGGTGAGGATGGTGTCCTTGATGGGGAACTGGGGCTGTCCACCGACGTAGTTCGTCTGGAACATGATGCCGCTGTAGGTGGGGT
The DNA here is from genome assembly GCF_042754585.1 of Streptomyces sp. NPDC059201. Lineage (NCBI taxonomy): Bacteria > Bacillati > Actinomycetota > Actinomycetes > Kitasatosporales > Streptomycetaceae > Streptomyces > Streptomyces sp. NPDC059201. The sequence continues at coordinate 239,404 of NZ_JBHZBB010000010.1, read as the reverse complement.
CGACGATGTCGACGCTGTTCACGCGGATGCCCTGGAACACCTTGGAGGCGGAGAACAGCCAGATGCCGGGGAAGGTCTGGTTGCCCCAGAAGTGGCCGCCGGCCCGGACGATCGAGATGTTCTCCAGGGTCGTCGGCTCGGTGCCGAAGCCGTTCATGGCGTAGCCGAAGTCGAGCGAGGAGACGGTGACGCCGGAGTAGACCAGGGTGTCGGCGATGTGGATGTTGCGGAAGGTGTTGCTGTAGCCGCCGTAGACGGCGAGGCCCGCCGCCCGCCAGGTGAGCGTGCTGGTCAGGTTCTCGTAGACGTTGTTCTTCATGTCGGCGCCGCCGGCGTCGATCGCGGAGAACAGCGCGAAGCTGTCGTCGCCGGTGGCCCGGGCGTCGTTGTTGACGACGTGGTTGTCCGTGGAGCCGTTGGTCATGTTGACGCCGTCGGCGAACATGTTGCGGATCCGGGAGTTCTTGATCGTGATCCGGTCCGCGTTGGCGCCCCAGTAGAGGCACACCATGTGCTCGTTCCAGATGTCGTCGATCACGATGTCGGTGACGTTGGCGAAGTCGAAGACCTTGCCGGGACCGTCGATCCGCGAGGTGTAGTTGCCGAAGTAGGCGAAGCCCTTGAACAGCGAGCCCTTCGCCGCCGCCTCGGCGCGGAAGCCGACGTCGGTGTTGTCCTGGGTCGAGGGCGCGTGGAACTTCGTGTACCAGGGACCGGCGCCGACCACCTTGACGGCCTTGCCGTACACCTGGAACTTGCTCGACGTCTGGTAGTCGCCGGGCGGCAGGTAGACGCCGGTGAGCTTGCCGGTGGTGTCCATGCGGACCCGGTCGAGGGCGTTCTGGACGTCCTGGTGGGTGAAGCCGGCCGGGACGGTGTACGCGGCCGGGTCCGGGTTCGCGACCGGGGCGACCTGCTCCAGGTCGACGAAGTCGATCGCGTAGTTCGCCGCGCTGTTGGCCGCGTCCTTCTGAAGCCGGATCCTGCTGCCCGCCTGGACCGTCTCGCCCAGGAGCAGGTGCGCCTCGTCGTAGATGTGACGCGGGGCGCCGGAGCCCGGGGAGTTGCCGGGCGCGATCTCGGAGCCGTACAGCCAGGCGTACTTCGAGGTCAGCGGGAGCGCCTTCTTGAAGACGCCGTCGACGTAGACGTTGATCGTGGAGTCGATGCCGCCGCCGCCCGGGGCGTCCGGGATGGAGAAGCGGGTGACCAGGGTGTTGGTGGCGGCGCGGGCCGTGAACTCGACGTACTCGCCGGTCGCGTCCAGGGTGACGGCCTTGCGGCCGGATGCCTCGCCCGCGAGGTCGCCGACGGTGCGGTTGGGGCCGACGACCGTGGCGCCGCCGCCGACGGTGCCGTCCTCCGCCTCGTACGTGGTGTACGGCATGTTCGCCCCGCGCCCGACGAAGAGCGGCTGGGAGGCGGTGTTGTTGGCCCGCTTGACCGGCAGTTCGCCGGAGTCGTCGGCCAGGACCGTGCGGACGGTGTAAGAACCGTTGGCGGCGGTCCACGGGCCGAGGGTCACCACGGTCGAGGCACCGGCGGCGAGGCTGCCGCTGTAGGAGCCGGTCAGGGTCTTGACCGTGGCGCCCTGCTTGTCGAGCAGGTTCAGGGTGACGCCGTGGCTGCCCGCCGAGGTGGCCTGGTTGCCCTGGTTCCGCACGGTCGCCCGGAAGGAGACGGTGTCGCCGGCGGACGGGCTGGACGGGGTGGTCGCGACCGAGGCGGTGACCACGTCGGGGCTGGTGACCGGCGTGACCACGAGCGGGGTCGGGCTGGTGTGGGTGTTGTTGGACTCGTTCTGCTCGATGACCGCGTTCGCCTCGTCGGCGACCGCGCTCAGCTCGTACGAGCCCGCCTCACGCGCGCCGATGGAGGCGCTGACGGTGGCCTGGGCCCCGGGGGCGAGGGTGCCGACCTGGGCGGTGGCGACCTTGGTGCCGCCCAGGCGCAGCGCGACGGCACTGGCCGGAGCGGCCGCCGGGCCGCTGTTGCGGACGGTGGCGCTCACCGTGATCTGGTCCGACTCGACGGGGGCGGCCGGCGTGGTGGTCAGTCCGGTCACCTCCAGATCCGGGTTGGGCGCGGGCACGCCGATCACCTGGAACTCGGCCAACTGGCCCGCCGAGGAGCCGGTGTTGGCGGTGAACCTGAGCTGGACGTCGGCGACGCGGGCGGTGACCGGGACGGTCACGGTGTTCCCGCCGGCCGGGTCGAAGGTGTAGCTCTTCGCGGCGACCAGGCTGGTGAAGCCGGAGGCGCTCTGCTCGCGTCCGAGGACCTCGACGGTCTGGTTGCGCGCGGCCCAGGCGGTGGAGGGGTCGAGCTTCAGGACGAGCCGGTCGAGGTCGGCGTTGGAGCCGAGCTTGACGGTGAGGGTGTTCGGGTAGCTGCCGCCCGCGCCCTCCCAGTAGGTGCTGGTGTTGTTGTCGTTGGCGTTCGCCGCGACGAAGCTGTGGACCGTGGACGAGGCGCTGATCGGCTTGCCGACGGCCAGGTTGGAGCCCGTGGAGCCGCTGCCGTTGCGGGTGACGGCGTTGCTGTTCGCGGACTGGTTGCCGGCCGCGTCCTTGGCCCGGACGTGGTAGGTCACCGTCTGGTGGGCCGGGCGGCTGTCCGTGTACGTGGTGACGTTGCCCGCCACGCTGGTCAGGAGCGTGTTGTTGGCGTAGAGGTCGTACCCGGTGACGCCCGTGTTGTCCGAGGACGCGCCCCAGACCAGCCTCACCTGGCCGGAGGTCTGCTCGGTGAACGCCAGGTTCGCCGGCACCGTCGGCGCCTGCGTGTCCCCGGTGTCGCCCTGCCGGGTGACGGTGTTGCTGTTCGCGGACTGGTTGCCGGCCGCGTCCTTGGCCCGGACGTGGTAGGTCACCGTCTGGTTGGCCGGGCGGCTGTCCGTGTACGTGGTGAC
>NZ_JBHZBB010000010.1:0-236396 GCF_042754585.1 Streptomyces sp. NPDC059201 | reverse complement strand
GCGTTGCTGTTCGCGGACTGGTTGCCGGCCGCGTCCTTGGCCCGGACGTGGTAGGTCACCGTCTGGTTGGCCGGGCGGCTGTCCGTGTACGTGGTGACGTTGCCCGCCACGCTGGTCAGGAGCGCGTTGTTGGCGTAGACGTCGTACCCGGTGACGCCGGTGTTGTCCGTGGCGGCGGTCCAGGTGAGCCTCACCTGGCCGGTCGCGGGTTCGGTGAACGCCAGGCCCGCCGGGGCCGTCGGCGCCTGGGTGTCCCCGGTGGCCGGTCCGTACACCTCCAGCTCGGAGAGCTGGGCCGCCGGCTGCACGGTGTTCGCCGTGACCAGGACCCGGATGTAGCGCGCCGTCGTCTCGCCGAACGGGATCGTCACGGAGTTCTGGCCCGAGGGGGCGAACTCGTACGCCTTCGAGGTCGTGAGGTCGGTGAAGTCCGTGCCGTTCGCGCTGCTCTGGATCTTCAGGGTCTGGCTGCGCGCGCCCCAGCCGTCGGGCAGCCGCAGCACGACCCGGTCGACGCGGACCGAGGAGCCGAGATCGGCCCGCAGCCACTGCGGCAGCTCGTTGTTCCGGCTCTCCCAGTAGGTGGCCTTGTTGCCGTCGTTGGCGTGGCCCGCCGTGTACACCTCGGTGTGGCTGCTCGCGGTCAGGGTCCTGCCCGCGGCGAGGTTCGCCGAGGTGCCGTCGGCGGCACGCACTTCGAGCTCGGAGAGCTGGGCCGCCTGCCAGCCGGTGTTGGCCGTGATGTCGATGCGTACGAAGCGGGCCTGGGTCGCCGGGAAGCCCACCGTGACGGTGTTGCCGGTGCCCGGATTGAAGGTGTACGTCGCCGAGCTCTTCAGGGTGGAGAAGCTGGTGCCGTCGGCGCTGCCCTGGACGGACAGCGTCTGGTTGCGGCTCTCCCAGCCCGCCGGGAGCTTCAGGACGACCTCGTCGACGCGGGTGCTCGTCCCGAGGTCGGCCTGCACCCACTGCGGCAGGCTCGACCCGGAGCTCTGCCAGTAGGTGCCCTGGTTGCCGTCGGTGATGTGCGCGGCGCCGTACTCGGGTGCTCCGCTGCTGGCCGCCGCGGGGTCGCCCAGTGCGATGTTGGGGCCTCCGGCGGCCTGGGCGGCCATGAGAGGACCCCCCAGCGCCAGGAGGCTCGTCGCGATCACGGCGCACATGCTCCGTGATCTCCAGTTGTGCAGTTTCATCTGTCCCCGATCTCGGCCCCGCAGGCGATGGCTGCGGGACGCGGCTCGTCGTGATTCCGTATGGCTCGCATGTGTCATTGATTTGCTGCGAATGATGGAAGAATTGCAGGCAGCAATCTGCGTCTCGTCTACGTCGGTCCGGGCAGGGGGCCGGCCACCGCCGTGGCCGGCCCCCCTCGTCACGGCGCCTCGGACGCCGCCGACGGCGTTACGGGTTGTTGATGACGAACTGGGATCCGGGCTCGACCAGGATGTTGCCCTGGGCCGAGTTGGTGATCGTCACGTTCGACAGGGTGGCGCTGCCGCGGGCGCCGCTCATCGCGAGGATGCCGGAGCCGTTGTTCGACTTGTCGATGCGCACGTTGGTGATCTTGACGTTCGGCATCTCGCCGCCGCCGGTCTTGAACTGGATGCCGTCGTACGTCGAGTCGACGATGTCCGTGTCCTTGATGGTGACGCCCGGGATCGGCTGGCCCTGCGCGAACAGGGTGATGGCGCCGAACTCCTGGTCCTCGTTCCAGAACGCGCCGCCCGTCCGGTACAGGGCGTTGTTGGAGATGAGGGTCTGCCCGGAGAAGGGCAGCGGGTCGTGGTCGGTGGCCAGCATGATGCCGGGGTAGTTCATGGTGTCGGAGATGATGTTGTTCTCGATGGTGTTGCCGAACCCGCCGTAGACCGCGATGCCGTTGGCCCGCCAGGGCAGCTGGATCGTGTTGTTGCGGAAGTGGTTGTTGGATCCGATGTCCACCGAGGTGTCCTTGACGTACTTGCTGGCCCAGACGGCCAGCGCGTCGTCGCCGTTGTTGCGGAGGGACGAGTTGAAGACGGTGGAGTTGCGGGTGCCGTTGGCGAAGTTGATGCCGTCGGCGTAGGTGTTGCGGATCCGCATGCCCGAGAACTCGACGCCGTCACCGGGGCCCCACAGCTCGGGGATGTTGGTGTAGTCGCGGCCGGCCCAGACGCCGACGTTGGCGTGCTCGATCCACACGTTGCTGATCTTCGTGTTCTTGCCGAAGCGACCGTTGAGGCCGACGCCGCCCTCTTCCTGGCCGTTGTTCCCGCGGATGGTGCCGGAACCGAAGATCGCGATGTCGGAGATCTGCGTGTTGTGGTCGATGTCGAAGCCGAAGTTGCCCTCGTGCGGGTGGTTGATGCCGCCCGCCTGGTGCGGCGGGGTCAGCGTGTAGAGCTGCGAGTGCCACATGCCGGCGCCGCGGATGGTGACGTCACGGATGCCGACCTGGTTGTGCGTGCCCCGGTTGAGCGGGTCGTCGGTCAGGATCTTCTGCTCCTGGCGCCACTGGCCCGCCGGGATCCACACGCAGGAGATCTCGCCCTTCTGGTCGGCCGTCACGGCGCGCTGGATCGCGTCGGTGTCATCGAGGCCGTCGTTGGGCACCGCGCCGTAGTTGGTGATCGAGACGCAGCCGGCCGGCTGGGCCGCCGGGGGCGCGACCTGCTCCAGGTCGATCAGGTCGATGATGTAGAAGGAGGCCGTGTCACCGGCGTCCCGCTGGAGGCGGAACTTGGTGCCGGCCGGGTACGACTGCGCCAGCAGCGCGTTGGACTCGTCGAACAGGCGGCGGGCGTCGGCCGCCGGGGTGTTGCTGAGCCCCTCCGGGTCGTCGGTGGTGCCGTAGAGCCAGCTGTGCTTGGAGGAGAGCGTCAGCTTCCGCACGAACTGGCCGTCGGCGTACAGGCTCAGCGTGGCCTCCCGTCCGCCGCCGCCGGCGGCGTCCGGGATGGAGTTGCGCACGACGATGGAGTTGGCGGCGTTGGTGGAGGTGAACTCCACGAACTCGCCGGTCGAGTTGAGGCGGACCGACTTGCGGCCGGAGGACTCGGTGGCGAAGTTGGTGTGGCCGAAGGTCCGCGTGGCGTCGGCGGTGAGCAGGGTGCCCTGGTAGCGGGCGTCCTCCGCCTCGTACTCCGTGTAGGGCACGGCGGCGCCGCGGCCCACGACCAGCGATCGGCTGAAGACGTTGTTGTTCTCGTTCGTCTCGGTCACCGTCGCGGTGGCGTCGGCCGTCGCGGTGAGGGTGACCCCGCCGCTCGCGGCGGTCCAGGTGCCGGAGATCGGCACGGTGACCGTCTCGCCCGCGGGAACCGCGGGGGTGGTCCCGCTCAGGGTGGTGGTGCCCGCCGCGAGACGGGTGACGGTCCCGGCCGCGACACCGGTGGTGCCCCGGTTCTGGACCGTGGCCGTGAAGGAGACCTGCGCACCGACCGCCGGGGAGGACGGGTTCGGGGTGATCGCGGTGACCGTGAGGTCGGGGCCGGGCGCCTGGCCGACGACCAGCTTGGAGGAGCCGGTCCGGCTGTTGTTGGTGTCGTCCTGCTCGACGACGGTGTTGGCCGGGTCGACGACGGCGGACACGGTGTAGTTGCCCATCGCCTTCCTGCCGACGGGGATCCTCACGGTGGTGGACGCGCCGGCGGCGAGTGCGCCGACCTGCGCGCTTCCCGCCACGGCGCCTTCGAGGCTCACGTTGACGGTGGTGGCCGGCGAAGCGGCGGTTCCGGCGTTGCGGACGGTCGCGCTGACCTCGACGGGGTCCGTCTCCGAGGGGGAGGAGGGGGTCCAGGTGAGGTCGGTGACCGTGAGGTCCGGGTTCGGGGCAGCGGCGCCCACCACCTCGAACTCGGCCACCTGGGCGCCGGGAGCGCCGCTGTTGGTGAAGAACTTGAGCTGCACGTCGGCAAACCGGCCGGTGACCGGGATGGTGAGGGTGTTGTCCCCGGCCGACGGGCTGAACTGGTAGTCGGCGCGGGCCTTCAGGGAGGTGAACCCGGTGGCGGACTGCTCACGCCCGAGTACCTCGACGGCCTGGGTGCGCGGCCCCCACGCCTGGTCGGGGTTGAGCTTGATCCGGACCGCCTCGACGTCGGCGTTGGCGCCGAGCTTGGCGGTCAGGGTCGCGGGGAAACCGGCCGACTCCCAGTAGGTGCCGGTGTTCCCGTCGTTGGCGTGGGCGGCCACGTACGACTGGGTGACCGACGATGCCTCGATCGGCTTGTTGCGCGCCAGGTTGGTGCCGGCCGGCGGCGGGTCGACCGGACCGCCGTCGTCCTCGCCGAAGACCTCCAGCTCGGACAACTGGGCCGCGTTCCAGCCGGAGTTGGCGGCCACCTGCACGCGGATGAAACGGGCCGTGGTCGCCGTGACGGGGATGCTGACCGTGTTGGCGGCGGACGGGTCGAAGGTGCGCGCCCCCGATCCGGCCAGCGTGGCGAAGGAGGATCCGTTCGCGCTGCCCAGCACGCTCAGCGTCTGGACGCGGGAGCCCCAGGAGGCCGGCAGCTTCAGCGCGACCCGGTCGACCTCGGTGCTCGCGCCCAGGTCGACCTGCACCCACTGGGGGAACGACCCGTTGGGGCCCTCCCAGTAGGACGCCTGGCTTCCGTCCGTCACGTTGCCCGCGATGTAACTGCCGTTCGTGCCACCCGCGGTCGCGGGCTTGCCCAGGGCGAGGTTGGGGCCCTCGGCCGCGTGGGCGGAGGCGGGGAGCATCCCCACCCCTATCAGGCCCGCCATCACCGAACCGACGATCACGCGCCGTCCGTGGTTTCTCAATCGCATGAAGTCCTCTTGATTCCTCACCCGGGCACCCGGCCGCGACGCGTCCGGCTCAACGGGCGGGTACGGCACCGAGGAGCAGGACGGGCGCGGGGCGGATGCGGGGGTGAACGCCTGCGGAGACCTCGCCTGACACCCTCCACGCGGAGAAGCATGTGGGTGTCAGCGAGTTTTTGAGAATTTCAGTTAATCTTTTGCTCTGACCGGGTGACAGGTTTCCGCCAGATGACCACCTTGTCAACGGGTCGGGCACAACTGCCCTGGAGAGCAGCGGGCGTTCCAGGTCAGCGCCCGCCGGGCTGGATCCCGCTCCCGTGGTACGTATAACTCGCCCTGGCTGTGCGGCTGTCGGAGAGGTGCGGGCGGCGAGCGCAGGCACGTCGGATCACAGGGAGGTCGAGATCACCAGACGCTGGATCTGGTTGGTGCCTTCGATGAGTTGCAGCAGCTTGGCCTCGCGCATCCAGCGCTCCGTCGGATGGTCGGCCACGTATCCGTAGCCGCCGAGGACCTGGACGGCGTCCGTGGTCACGCGCATCGCGGTGTCCGTGGCGAAGAGCTTGGCCTGGGCGGCGGCCGCCGAGGACGGCTGCCCGGCGTCGAACCGGCGGGCGGCGTCGAGCAGGAGCGAACGGGCCGCGGCCACCTGGGTGGCCATGTCGGCGAGCATGAAACCGATCCCCTGGAAGGAGATGATCGGCTTTCCGAACTGTAGCCTGGACTTCGCGTAGGTGACGGCGTAGTCGAGGGCGGCCTGGGCCAGCCCCACCGCGCAGGCCGCGATGCCGAGGCGGCCTCGGTCGAACAGGCCCATCGCGATGAGGAAACCCTTGCCAGGCCGGCCGATCCGTCGGTCCTGGCTGATCTCCGCCGCGTCGAACACGACTTGGGCGGTCGGTGAGGAGCGGACTCCCATCTTGCGCTCATGAGCCTGCGGATGGATTCCCGGTGTGTCGGCAGGGGCCAGCAGCAGGGAGAGACCGCGTACTCCGTCGCCTCCGGTGCGGCAGAACACGTTGTAGTAGTCGGCGGCGCCCGCGTGGCTGACCCAGGACTTGACGCCGCTCACGACGTAGTCGTTCTCGTGCGGGGTCGCGGTGGTCCGCACGGCCGAGATGTCGGAGCCCGCTTCGGCCTCCGATATGCAGTTCGCGCCGAGGAGTTCGCCGCTCAGCATGTCGGGAAGCCAGGCTGCTCGCTGCTCCTCGGTGCCGAAGGCGGCCAGGCCGTAGCAGGAGAGGACGTGGATGTTGACCGACTGGGCGACCCCGAGCCAGTGCTGGGCCAGTGTCTCCAGGACGGTGAGGTACACCTCGTAGGGCTGGGCGCCCCCGCCGTACTGCTCCGGGTAGGGCAGCCCGAGCAGGCCGACCCGGCCGAGGGTGCGCAGCAGTTCGCGCGGGAAGACCGCCTCGGCTTCGTGTCGTTCCACCCGGGGCGCGAGTTCAGCGGCGGCCAAGTGCCGGACGAGGTTCAGCAGTTCGCGTGCTTCGTCGGTCCAAGCGGGGCCGACGGGCTGGGATCGATGGAGGGGTACGGGGGTGGCGGGCATGGCGGCGTCCTCGGACTCGGGTGGTTCTTCGGTGGTGTGCCGGTGGTCGATCGGCGCGGAGTGGGCGTTGAGGCGGGCGGTCGGCGGGGTCGCGGCAGATGCACCGCGCCCCTACGAGAGCGGCTCGGCGGTCTGCGCCCGGGGGCGCAACGCGAGCGCCACCGGGCAGCCGTGGAAGGGGGGCACCCGGTACCAGTGGGCTCCGCCCCAGTGGCCGCGCCGCGCTTTCGGCGGGACTCGGATCCGCCAGAGGTCGGCGCTGGCACGGAGGCCGAGGGACTTGGCGCATGCCTCGCGCACCGTCCAGGCGTCGGCGAACTGGTAGGAGAGGTCTTCGGTCGGGGCTGTCTGGGCATGTTCGGTTCCGGCTATGCCGAAGCGGTGCAGCAGTCTGTCGCTCACCGGAACGGGGATCTGGATGTCGACCCCGACATCGCAGCCTCGGGCGGCCGTCACCGCGATCCGGCCCGCGCTGTGCGAGATGCTCACGTCCACCTCGGGGAAGCTCAAGCAGACCGGCCGCTTGTCGTCCCGTGCGCCGATGCGCACCGACTCGACCCGGACTCCGGTCAGTTGGGCAACGGCGCGGCGCAGCAGAGCGCGTCCGCCGAGGAACTCCCGGCGTCGGGCGCCGGTCAGGGTGGCCGCGGCCCGGGCGTCGTCGGCTTCGGCCTGACAGTCCGCGGCCTGACAGTCCGCGGCCTCGTCCACGCGGCCGAGCAGCGTCACCGCCCTGGCGTCGCCGTCGGCCAGGTGCACCAGGACCGGCCGACCGGTGAATCCGGCGGAGATCACGCCGGCAGCCACTGCTCGGCCTCGGGCCAGCGCCGTACGGCGCGACGCACCGCGTAGTCCCAGTAGGAGCGTACGGAGAGGTCCGCGTAGATGAAGTCCTGCTTGAGCTTGACGTCTTGCGGACTGGAGGAGTGGTACTCAAGTCCCACGGAGAGCGCGGCGAGTTGGAGGCGGCAGGCGCGTTCCAGGACCTGGGCGAAGACGGCGGCATGGCGCACGCTCTTGCCGACGACCACGCCACCGTGGTTGCGCAGGAAGACGGCGCGGCCGCTGTCGCCGAGCTTCGTCGCGATCTGGTCGCCGGTGGCGATGTCCAGCACCGTGTTGCTGGTGGTGGTGAAGACGCTGGTCGCGTCCACGAAGTATGCGCCCTCGTGGGAGAGGGGGCGCAGTTCGAGGTCGTGGGCGCCGAACAGCAAGGTGTGCGGGGCGTGGCTGTGCACGATGCCGTTGACGTCCGGTCGGGCCCGGTAGATCGCCTGGTGGAGCGGGAGTTCGGGTGGGGCTGTCCGTGGGGCCGGCTGCTCGTGGTCCACCGCCGCGGTCACGGTCTGCTCGGGTGTCACCTCGTCGAACCCACAGAGGGCGTTCTTGATCAGGAAGGTGTCCGAACCAGGCATCCTGGCGGATATCTGGCCCTGATTGAAATCGTCGTGCCCGTCCAGGGAGAGCATCCGTCCACCCAGGGCGAGCTGGTTGGCCAGCCGGCGTGTCATCGCATGACCTCTTTCATGGGGTGGTCGACAGGGTGTGGAAGACCTCGTCCACGGTCACCAGACCGGGCGGGCGCAGCGGCAGACGGTGAGCCAGGACCAGGGCGGTGCGTGCCACGGCGCGCAGGGAGGTCACCTGGTGGTGGACGGTGAGGGCTTCCTCGGAGCCCCAGGTCCAGGTGATCGAGTGGTCACTGACCTCAGGGCCTCCGCGCCGCAGTGCCAGTGCCGCCTCGGGGTGTCCGCCGGCGTCCGTCCAGGTCGCGGCGAGCCGTTCGGCTGTCGCGCTCACGTGCGCCGCCTTGCGCGTGGGGTGGCGGTCCAGTACGTCCACCTCGGGGGCTGTGAGGTGGGCGGCGGCGGCGACCATACCGATGAGCCTGCGTTGCAGGTAGTTGCCGAACGAGAGGTTGACGGCCTCCAATACGGGCACGGCCTTCGCGACCTCGGTCAGCAACTCCGCGTGTTCCTCCCGCAGGTGGGAGACGCACTCAAGGAGCGGAACGGTGTGCCGCAGGCAGTACGCGGCGACCTCCGGGAAGCCGGTGGGGGCGCCGGCGTCGATGAGGACATCGGGGATGGACTCGACCGTCCAGCCGGTGCTTGCACGGGCCCGGAGGCTCACCGGAACGCGGGCCTCCGCGCAGGCATGGAGCAGCGCGGAACCGAGCCGTCCCGCGCCGACGATGCCGACGGTGAGCGGCGGACCGTCGGGTGGTAAGGCGCCACGTGTGGAGGCGGCCGCCGTACTACTGGTCGGCATCGGAGCCCATCTCGGCGAGCACGGCGGCGACGATGCCGTCCACCGTGCCGAGCGCTTCGGCCCCCTCATCGGCGTCCAGATAGACGCCGAACTCGTTCTCGATGGCGTCCAGGAGCCGGATGTAGGAGAGGGAGGTGTAGTTGACGGCCTCCAGTACGCCTCCGTGCGCCTGGAGGTCGGAGATACCTATCTCGCCTTCGTGGGACGAGACGATCAGGCGGATCACGCCCTCACGTACGAGCTGCGGGCCGGCAAGCATGACTGACTCCTCAGGATGGGGCCGGCGAGATGCGGCGCCGGGCACGGGCGTCCGGGCTGGGGTGCCCGGGGGAGTGGGGACGTAACGAGGCAGGGCGATGAGTCCGGATCACGAGGGACCGGCGTCGAAAAGGCTTCGGAGTTCGTGGATCACCGGCTTGCCGATGACCGTGGTGGGGATGGCGTCGACCACCCGCATCAGCGTGGGCACCTTGTGGCCGGCCAAGCGGTCGCGGACCCGCAGGCGTACCTCGCCGATATCCAGCCCTTCGCGCAGCACGAGCACGGCGGCCACGGCGGGTTCGCCATGCTGGTCCGGCACTTCGAGAACCACGGCCTGCTCCACGCCCGGCACGCTGCTGAAGGCGTCCGTGACCTCGACCGGATCCACCTTGCGGCCGCCCACATTGATCATCCGGTGGGAGCGACCGGTCAGCACCAGCTCGCCGTCGTCCAGACGCCCGCGGTCACCCGTGCCGTAGTAACCGCCGCCGTCGACGCGGCTCTCCAACAGCCCGGGGGCGTTGAGGTAGCGGGTGGCCATCGAGGCACTGCGCACGTGGAGGGCCCCGGCCTGGGCGTTCGCCCCCCGGGTCTGGATGTCCACGCCCGGCAAGGGGCGACCGAGGCTGTCCGCTGTGGAGAGAGCGGAATAGGTCAACGGTCCAGCCTCGGCGACGCCGTAGTAGTTGCCTATCGGGACCCCGGTCAGTTCGGTGAACCGCGTCTTGGTGTCGGCGCGCAACGGAGCCCCCGAGGAGATCGCGACGCGTACGGAGGCGAAGTCGGCACGGCCGCCGCCCGTGCGGATGAAGGAGTCGTAGAGGACGGGAAAGGCGACCAGCCGGGTGGCACGGGCGCCGGCGACAAGGCGGCGGATCCGACCGCTGGTCGGCAGTCCGCGCGAGAGGTGCAGCTCCGCGCCGACGAGGAAGGTGGACAGGAGGGAGGTGTTGAACGCGAGTCCGTTGGACAGGCCCGCGCAGCACAGGATGCGGTCGTCGGCCGTCATCACGGTGCCCACCGCCCAGTTCTCCGCCGCCGCGCGGACCGCCCGGCCCGAGAACTCCAGACAGTTGGGCTTGCCCGTGGTACCGGAGGTGAAGCGACACACCTCGGTGTCGGGGTGGAGCGGATAGCGGCGCTCGTCGACGGGGAGGCGGGTGGCGGCCAGGCCCGGGAGCACCGGGATCGCCTCGCCGGCCATATCGCGGTCGTGCAGGAGCAGGTCGAGCGAGCAGTCGTCGCTGACGCGGTGCAGTTCGCTGTCGCCGGCCGAGGCGTCGATCAGGAACGGGACCGCCCCGGCGTACAGGATTCCCAGGTACGCGGTCACCCAAGCGGTGCTGTTCTGCGCGGCCAGGCCGATCCGGGGCCGGTCATCGACAGCCCGCGTGCCACGGAGCCACTCGGCCGCTCGCACACCTGCCGCGTGAAGCCCGCGATAGTCGGCCGAGGAGTCGGGGCCGGAGAGCGCCGACTCGTCCGCGTACCGGTCGGCGCACCGCGCGAACTCGGCGGCGAGAATCATGAGCGCTCATTCTGCGCGTAGGCGACCGAGAGACGGTCGAGCTTGGGCATGCCGGAGGTGTCCACGCCCATGGCGACCGTGTACACCACGTCGTGATCGGCGGGAAGGCCGGCCATTCTCTTCCACCGCTCGCTGTCGAACCCGCCGACGCCCGTGACCGACAGGTCGCGCTGGGCGGCCTCCAGATAGAGCAGCTGTGCCAGTGCACCCGCGCGGAAGAGCACCGTCCACAGCTGCCAGCTGCCGGTCTCCTCAGTGAGTGCGGCAGTGGGCGCGTGCAGCAGCAACACAGCCGAAGCCTCGGCCAGGTGGGGCTGCGCCATGAAGGCTTCGGTGACCAAGTCGTTGTCCAGGCAGGTGGTCTGACGGACAGTAAGACCAACTGGCCAGCTCCTCTCGGTTGCGCCGGGGTCGTCCTGACGCAGGACCAGGGTGCAGTACAGCGGCCCCTCCCCGGGGAGCACGGCGCCGAGGGCGGACAGGGCGCGGTCGACGGTGCTGTGCACGTCCTGTAAACGGACGGTGCCGGGCGCGAAGCCGGTGGCGGACCGGCGGTTGTGGAACGCCGCCCGGGGCACAATCGGCGCCCTGCCCCTGCGCCGGACGAGCATCGGCAGAGAGCCGCCGGCTCCGAGCGGACCGGCCGCGGCTCCGAGCGGTCCGGCCGCGGCTCCCTCGGGTGGCGTAGCGAGCGACTCCCAGCAGATCCGCTCCAGCCAGTGTGGCTGCTGCCGGCGGAGCGCGTGCTGCCGTTCTGCCCGGACGTCGCGCACTTCCCAGCCGGTTGTCGCGGTGTCAGGGCTGTTGTCGGTCGACAGCGCGGATATCGCCAGCGCCGAGTGGACCTCCGAGCACTCACCGTGTTCCCTGACCAGGGACGGGAGACCCGGCGGGCGCCGGCTCAGCACGACACGCCCACCGAGGCTGTCGGCCGCCAGCACGAGATTCATGTGCAGGTGCGCGGCGTCCAGTTGGGTGTAGAGGTAACCCCGGTCGCCGTACTTGCGCATGGACAGCCATGGTCTGGTGGCCAGCACGACCACCGCGCCGCCCTCGGGGACGGTGAGTGCCGCCTGGCACAGTGCCTCGGCGACGTGAGGGCCGCGGCTGACCAGTTGGCAGACCCGTCGGCCCGGATCCACCTGGTAGAAGCAGGCCGTACCCGTTTCGTCCCCGGTCAGGACGTAGCACTCGTAGGGGTGTGTGGCGCCGGCCGAGGGCACCGCCCGGCGTGAGCTGTCGATGCCGACCATACCCAGGTCGAGCACGGCCAGAGCGGTGCGCAGTCCTGCGGTCACGGGGAGAGCGGGCGGCCGTCCCGTCCCTCCCGGGTGGACTGCCATCCGCGCCCAAAGGGGTTCTCTGCGCACTTCCATCGCGATCTGCTCCTCGTTTCCTGGGGGATGCAGCACTGGGGCCGAAGCACGGAAACCAGAAGTTAGCGCCAGAACTGATATGGCGCAAATGTTTTGCATCATTGAGCAAAAAACATGCCGCAGACGTGGCTTCTGCCGACCTCCGTCGACCCTCCTAGACCGGAAGAACTACCCAACTAGCCGATTTTCGCGGCAAATTGCCACAACCAGAAGGGTCCGACAGGCGCGGGTTCGGGCGGGCGTTCACTGCTCACAGTCTAGTGTCGAGAATTTCAGTGAGATCCGTTGAGTTATTGCTGCGCCATGCGCCATCCTTCAGCAGCACATGGCTAGCCCGCTGAACAGCAGAAGACGAAATGAGGACAGGTGACAGACCCGACGACCACCCTCGTGCAGTTCGACGTGGGCTCCTCCCGCACCGGGCCGATGACCTGGGGCCAACGCGCGATCTGGGAGGTGATCCGCTGGCTGCCGGCCGACGACGACTCCCTGAACCAACTCGGCTGGGCTCCGGTCGGCTCCCACACCGTGGCGCAGGTGTGCGACATCGTCCGGCTGCTCGTGGAGCGGCACGAGTCACTGCGCACGACGTACGCCGAACAGGACGGCGGCCTGGTCCAGCACGTCGCGTCCTCGGGCGGGATCGAGTTCCAGATCGCCGAGCTCGGACCCGGCGACCTCGCCGAGGCCGTCGCCCCGCTGGGCGAACGGATACGGGCCGGCGCTTTCGACAACGCCGCCGGACTGCCGGTCCGCGCGGCGATCGGGCTGCGCGCGGGCGTACCGGCCGTCGTCGCGATCGCCGCGAGCCACCTGGCGGTCGACGGCTGGAGCTTCCACATCGTCATGGACGAATTGCGCAGCCTGCTCGACGCCGCCCCAGGCAGCTCGGCGGATCTCCGAGCACGCTCTCAACAGCCCGTGGACCGGGCCGCGTTCGAGGCTTCCGAGGCCGGCGCCCGGCGCGAGAGCCGTACGCTGGACTACTGGGCCCGCCAGGCGAACGCGGTCCCCGCCACCATGCTGGCGACCACCTCGACGCCGGAGCAGCTCGACCGCGACTGGGCGCACATCGACTCTCCCGCCTTGGCGCTGGCTGCCCACGCGCTGGCCGGACGCAGTGGCGGCAACACGGCCACAGCGCTGCTCGGCTCGACCGCCTTGCTGCTGGCCGCCTGCCTGGGCGAGCCGGAGGCGGCCCTGCGAGTCATCGTGGCCACCCGCTTCAAGCCCGAGGACGAGCAGCTGGTCGGGGCCTTCAACCAGAACGCCCTCGTCCGTCTGCAAATCGCCGACGAGTCCGCCGAGCAGTTCCTCACCCGCACCACCCGCACCGCGCTGAACGCCTACCGGCACGCGGAGGCATGCCCGGTGAAAATGGAGGAGCAGCTGGAGGAGATCGCCTGCCGCCGGGGGATCACCCCCGGCGGGTACTGCTTCTTCAACGACATCCGGTTCAGTGCCGAGGAGCGCAATGCCCCGGCGCCCGCGATCGACCCCCTGAAGCTGCCCGCCCAGCTGGAGGAGGCCCTGGCCCGCACCCGCCTGTCCCGTCCTGACATGGAGGGACGGCAGTCCGGTGCCAAGTTCTTCCTCTTCCTCGACGGGCTTCGCGACTCCTGCGTGCTCACCCTCTGCACCGATCCCCGCTTCCTGCCCTTCTCCGCGGGCGCCTTCCTGGAGGAGCTGGAGCAGGTGATGGTGCGGGCGGCCCAGACACCGGGAACCCCGGTACGTGAACTCGTCGACCGGATCCGACGCCGGCCCCACGGAGCTCTCCGTGACTGAGACCACGATGCAGCCGCGGGCCGAACTGCCGGGGCAGTCCCCCATGATCCGCGCGAAAGGATTGCAGAAGCGCTACGAGACCGCGCGGGGCGAGGGGTTCACCGCCGTCGCGGGCATCGACTTCGCGGTCCGTCCCGGGGAAGCCTTCGGCATCCTGGGCGCCAACGGCGCCGGAAAGTCCTCGACCATGCGCATGATCGCCTGTACCTCGCCCTCGACCGGCGGCAGCCTTGAGGTACTCGGCATGGACGCGCGGACCGAAGGCGCCGCCATCCGCTCCCGGATCGGCGTGGTCCCGCAGGACGACACCGTGGACGTCGAACTGACGGTCAGGGAGAACCTGTTGATCTACGGGCGCTACTTCGGACTGCCGAAGCCCGAGATCCGCCGGCGTACCGCGGAACTGCTGGACTTCGCGCGGCTGACCGACAAGGCGGACCAGCGGGTCGAGGCTCTGTCCGGCGGCATGCGCCGGCGACTGACGATCGCCAGAGCACTCATCAACGAACCCGAGATCGTCCTGCTGGACGAACCGACCACCGGCCTGGACCCGCAGGCCCGCCACCTCCTCTGGGAGCGACTGTTCCGGCTCAAGGAGGACGGCATCACCCTCATCCTCACCACCCACTACATGGACGAGGCCGAGCAGTTGTGCGACCGGCTCGTGGTGATGGACGGCGGTCTGATCGTCACCGAGGGCTCGCCCAGCGAGCTCATCGGGCGGTACTGCACCCGGGAGGTGCTCGAACTGCGTTTCGGCCCCGATGAGCGCAAGGCGATGACGGACCAGGCTCGCGACCTGGTGGAACGGGTGGAGGAACTGCCGGACCGCATCCTGCTCTACACCGACGAGGGGGAGGCCACGCTGTCGGCCGCCCACGCGCGCGGAGTCGTCCCGCTGACCGCCTTGACGCGTCGGGCGAGCCTGGAGGACGTCTTCCTCACCCTGACGGGTCGCAGCCTGATCGACTGACGCGTCGCCGCCCCACCCACCGCCCAGGCGTCGCAACGGAGAGTTCTCGATGACCACGCACGCGTCCCACCCCTCCGGCCGACCCGGCCGTGCCCGCACCATCCCGCCGGCCCTGCGGGAATGCGCCTACTGGCTGCACCGCTACCGCCGCACGTGGCGGGGCACCGTGGTGCTGAACGTGGCCAACCCGCTCCTGTTCCTGACCGGTATCGGCGCGGGGCTCGGCACCCTTGTCCACCACGACGACAGTGCGGCCCTGCACGGTCTGTCGTACCTGGCCTTTCTCACCCCCGGCCTGCTGGCCGCCTCGGCCATGCAGACGGCGTACATCGACTCGGCGCACCCTGTCCACCAGGCGGTGCAGTCCAAGGGCCACTACCGGGCGGCGAGCGCCACACCGCTGTCGCCGGTCGACATCCTCTACGGCCACCTGCTGTTCAACATGTTCAAGGTGGCGCTCTCCTCCTCGGCGTTCACGGCGGTCGCGGTGGCCTTCGGCGCCGTCGACGCGACGCGGGCCCCGCTGGTGGTACTCGCCACGCTGCTGGTCGGGGCCGCGTTCGCCGCGCCGTCCGCCGCCTGGGCGGTCACCGCGGAGCGTCAGTCCGCGGTGCTCGCGGTGCTGCGGTTCGGCGTCATGCCGATGTTCATGTTCTCCGGCACCTTCTTCCCTCTCACGCAACTGCCCGAGTGGTTGCAGGCAGTGGTACAGCTGACGCCGCTCTGGCACGGAGTCGAGCTGTGCCGTACGGCAGCGTTCGGCACCGCCACCGCGGCCGGCACCGCTGCCCACATCGGCTACCTGGCGGTACTGGCCTTCGTCGGCCTGCTGGCCGGGCGACGCACCTACCGACGGCACTTGCACTCCTGAAACACCAGCATCCACCCCCTGAAAGGCAGGGATCCCATGTCGGCCGTGCTAGGCCCGCATGCCACCGCTCCCCCCGCCCCGGCCGCGCGAACCGGGGGCGCCCTGGCGATGGTCGAGCGGAACCTGATGATCTACCGGCATACCTGGCTGCTCCTGGTGGCCGAGATCTTCGAGCCGGTGCTCTACCTCCTCGCCTTCGGAGTCGGTATAGGCGGACTGGTCGGCACCGTGCCGGGGCTCGCGGACTCCGATGTGCCCTACCCGGAGTTCGTCGCTCCCGCCTTGCTCGCCACCACGGCGATGAACGGCGCGATGAACGAGACGACGTTCAATCTGTTCAACAAGCTGAAGACGCAGCGCACTTACGAGTCGATCCTGACCACTCCCATGACGGTACGCAGTGTGGCACTGGGCGAGGTGTGCTGGGCCCTGATGCGCGGTGCGCTGGTGACGGTCGGATTCCTGATCGCCGTGTCCGTCCTCGGGCTGGTGCACAGCCCGCTGGTGCTTCTGGTGGTGCCCGGCGCGGTGCTGGTCGGATTCACCTTCGCGGCGCTGGGTCTGGCCGTGGTGACCTATCTGAGGGACTGGCAGGACTTCCAGTACATCCAGCTGGCCATGCTGCCGATGTTCCTGTTCGCCACCACCTTCTACCCACTCGACGTCTACCCCCGACCGGTTCAACTCCTGGTGCAGTGCCTGCCGTTGTACCAGAGCATCGAGCTGATCCGGCAGCCCTCCCTGGGTCACCTCGGCACCGAGCTGCTGCTCCCGGCCGGCTACCTGCTGGTGCTGGGCGGAGCCGCCCTCATGCTCGCTTTCCGCCGTCTGGAACGGACTCTGAGCAGATAGGACGTCTTCTCGTCGAAGGGGGTCCCTCACCGTCAAGGATGGCGCACTGCCCTGCTGTAGTTTGGCAAGAAAGATGTAACTTCTCGACTCTTCTTGCGCTAGAGTTGCGTGCGTGACGCGACGACTTGCTCTGGTAGCGAAAAAGGTGGGGGTCAGCGAGGCCACGGTCAGCCGAGTTCTCAACGGTAAACCGGGGGTTTCGGAGACCACTCGCCAGTCTGTGCTGAGCGCGCTGGACGTCCTTGGTTATGAGCGTCCCACGCAGTTGCGTGGGGAGCGGGCCAGGCTGGTGGGCCTGGTTCTGCCCGAGCTGCAAAATCCCATCTTTCCGGCCTTCGCCGAGGTCATCGGCGGTTCTCTGGCGCAACAGGGCCTCACGCCCGTGCTCTGCACGCAGACCAAAGGCGGGGTCTCGGAGGCCGACTATGTCGACCTGCTCCTCCAGCAGCAGGTCTCCGGGGTGATCTTCGCCGGTGGGCTCTTCGCGCAAGCCGGCGCACCGCACGAGCACTACCAGCAGCTGGCGGAGCGCAACATCCCCGTCGTCCTGATCAACGCGCCCAGCGAGGAGCTGGATTTCCCGTGCGTCTCCTGCGATGACATATCCGCGGTGGAGCAGGCGTGGCGTCACCTTGCCTCGCTCGGGCACGAACGCATCGGCCTGGTCCTGGGCCCCGAGGACCACATTCCGTCGCGCCGCAAACTCGATGCGGCGCGTGCGGCGGCAGCGGGAGCGGGAACGGCGCTGGCCGAGGAGTTCGTGGTGCGTTCGATGTTCTCGCTCGAGGGAGGGCAAGCGGCTGCGGGACGGCTGTGGGACCGAGGAGTGACCGCAGTCATCTGCGCGAGCGACCCGCTGGCCCTAGGCGCCATCAAGTCCGCTCGCCGACGTGGACTCAGCGTTCCCGCCGATGTGTCCGTGCTCGGCTTTGACGATTCGGCCTTCATGAACTGCACCGAGCCACCGTTGTCGACCGTGCGGCAGCCGATCGAGGCGATGGGACGGACAGCCGTAGACCTCCTGTGTGCCCAGATCCAGGGGACGCAGGCGCATCCTGGTGAGCTGCTCTTCGAGCCGGAGCTCGTGGTGCGGGGGTCGACCGCGCCGCCGCCCGCCGCTTGAACCACGTACGCCCCACCGGGGCCTCTCTCCGAGCCGGCGGAAGGCCCGCACCCTGATCGCGAAGCTGACCGACCCGGCGCACGGTGCCGGGACGAGCACCGCCGTGCCGAAGATCTCTCACGTATCCGTCTGGGTCGCCGAGGCGTACACCCGTAGCGGTGACCACTCCCGACACCCGCAGGAGACTCGCATGTCGCTTCCTCCCCTTGCGCGACCCGTCACCGACCTGCCGACCGGGGAAACGAGCCGCCAGGCACACCAGCTGATACTCGCCGGACACGGCTCCGAGGGGCAGCGTCGGCTCGCCGGGGGCCGGGTCCTGGTCGTCGGCGCCGACGAGATCGGCGCCCCGCTCATCGCTCACCTCGCCGACTCCGGCGTGGGGACGATCGGTATCGCCGACGGCTCGCCCATGGACCCGTGGGACCGCTGTCTCGGACTGCCCGACGCGGAACCCGCGGACCGGGCCACGGCCTGGGCCCGCGCGCTCGGGCGCACCCATCCGGCCGTGCGTACCGTGACGGAGAGCTGGTTCGAGCTGCCCCGTGCGCGCGAACTGGTGCGGGACTACGACCTCGTGGTGTGCGCGGGGGAGGACCCGGCCCGCTGCCAGCTCGTCGACGATGTGTGCGCCGAGGCGGGCATTCCCTTCGTGTGGGGCTCCATGGGGGCTACCGGCGGGCGCGTCTCGGTCTTCTGGGACCGGCACGGCCCGGGCCTCAGGGATCTGTTCCCGACGCCTCCCGCCCCCTACTTCCGGGGCGTGTCCGGCGCGCTGAAGGTGGTCGGCGCCTGGCTGGGGGTAGCGCTGGCCACCGAGGTGGTGAAGCTGCTCACCGGTCAAGGCGAGCCGCTGGTCGGCCGGGTGATGGAGTACGACGCCCTGGCCGGCACGTGCGTGACCGTGGCGCTGCGCCCGCACGAGCGTGCCGCGCGCCCGGCCGAACCCGTCGCCGCCGAGCCCTTCTTCGGACTGCTTTCGCCCGAGGCGACCGAGGCCGCGCGGGGGTCCACCATCTCCGCGGAGCAGCTGAGGGAACTGCTCGACGCGGACGCGCCGATCCACCTGGTCGACGTACGCGAGCCGGACGAGTACGCCTTCGCCCATCTGCCGGGCTCGGTGCTCGTCCCGCAGGGGGAGTTCCTGCACGGCGACGCCGCCGCGCAGCTGCCCGCGGACCGTAGGACCGTGCTGCTGTGCCGGGCCGGCATCCGCTCCGCGGAGGTCCTCGCCGTGGTCAAGCGCGGCGGTCGTCATGACGCCGTCCACCTGGGCGGGGGCATTCTGTCCTGGGCGGAGCGGATCGACCCGGAGATGCCCACGTACTGAGGCTTCCTCAGCGCCTGACCCGAAGGTGTCAGGTGTGGGCGGTCAGCGCGTCCGGGCCGGCGCGGTCGATCCGCGGACGACGAGTTCGGGCTCGAAAAGGAGCTCCCCGGGACGGGGGTGGGGTCCCTTCATCCGGGCGCACAGCAGGTCGACCGCCGCGCGGCCCGTCGCTTCGATGGGTTGACGCACGGTCGTCAGAGGCGGCTCCGTCGATGTCACGAAGGCGGAGTCGTCGAACCCCACGACCGAGACGTCGCCGGGGACGGAGAGCCCGCGCCGGTGAGCGGCCCTGATGGCCCCGAGGGCCAGCGGGTCACTGCCGGTGGCGTCATGCCTGCTCGATGGCGACCGCGTCGTCACACGCGACACACGGGAAGTCCAGGCCGTCGATCGACGTGTTGACGAGAACGACCGGAACCCTCTGCCCGGCCAGCAGGTGGTCGTGCTCGTGGGGCGCGTCGGCTTGCGCGATGAGCCCTCCGGCGAAGACCACCCCGGCAACCTGCTGTTGAAGCAGCAGGTCCACGTACTCGGCCTCGGCCGCGCCTCCCTTTGCTCGGCCGCGCCTCCCTTTGCTCGGGCGCACAGCACCGGCGTGAGGCCCTGCTGCACGAGAGCACCCCCGATGACCTCGGCGAAGGCAGGGCTTCGCTGACTCCCAGCTTCTTCGCTACCTGTGCAAGAGATTGCGTCATGCACGCAACGCTATAGCAAACTTAGAAAGCTCTTGCGTCTTCTGCTTCTCATTCTGAAGGGGGTCTGCCCCTCCTCTGAGTGATGCCTGGTCCCCGAGGTGGCCGGCCGGTGTCCTGGCTCGGTCCTGGAGCCCTTTCGGGGCCAGTGGCAGGGGTGGTTCAGGGCAGCCATCGGCGCGGAGGTTCGTGATCTAGTCGTGACCTTGCATTTATGGATCGAAATATTGCGTACATCTGGTGGTCGTCCTATCGTGACGCTCCTCGGGCATCACCTCAGAGGAGCCGAAATGAAACCCCGCAATCTCGCCGTCCTGCTGACCACCGGCCTCGTACTGACCACCGCGGCTTGCGGCGGTGACTCGTCGGACTCCAACGCGGGAGGTGACGTGACGATCACCGTGGCGTGTCAGCCGCCGAAGACCGCACCGAAGCAGCGCGAGGCGTGGAACAGCGATGTCGCCGAGTTCGAGAAGGCGCATCCGGGGGTCAAGGTCAAGAGCACCGACCAGCAGCCGTGCTTCGACCCGAAGAGCTTCGCCGCGAAGCTCGCCGGCGGGCAGATGGAGACGGTGTTCATGGTGCCCGTCACCAACTACGCCGACGTGATCTCCAAGAAGCAGGCGAAGGACATCACCGGCGTCACGGACCTGGTGAAGAACTTCGGCGACATCCGGCAGGACGTCACGGGCATGGTCACCAAGGACGGCAAGGTCTACGGCGTCCCCAACGTCAGCTACAGCGTCGGACTGGTCTACAACCGCAAGCTGTTCAAGGACGCCGGTCTCGACCCCGACGCCCCGCCGAAGACGTGGGACGAGGTCAGGGCCGCGGCGACGAAGATCGCCGGCCTCGGTGACGGTTACGTCGGATACGGCGAGTACGGCGGCGGCAACGTCGGCGGCTGGCACTTCGCGCAGTCCATCTTCAGCCGCGGCGGCGAGATGGTCGTCGACGGCAAGGCCGCGTTCAACAGCCCCGAGGGCAAGGCCGTGTTGCAGACGCTGCACGACATGCGCTGGAAGGACGACAGCGTCGGCAGCAGGGTGCTGATCGGCTGGGAGGCGCTGATGCAGCAGATGGCCGTCGGCAAGACCGGCATGATGCTCGGCGCGCCGGACGTCGTCACGGACGTGGTCCAGAAGTTCCAGGGGAAGAAGGACGACTACGGCATCACCGGCATCCCCGAGGGCAAGGCGTCGCTGTCCGGTGGCGAGGCGTACATGGTCAACCCCAAGGCGGACGACGCCCAGACCAAGGCGGCGATGCAGTGGATCGACTTCCAGTTCAACACCCCGGGCAAGGGCCGTCACGACTACGCCCGAGGCAAGGCCAACGGCGAGGCCGTCGGCGTTCCCAACAACGACTACATGGGTGACTCCCCGACCGGCCGGAAGATCGCCGAGGAGCGGACGGCCAACGCTGTCCTGCCGGTCGAGTACTACCAGCCGTACGTGGACACCTCGAAGGGTGTCGAGCTCAAGCTGGAGCCGCCGCACGCCCAGGAGCTCTACGCGGTGCTCGACGTGCCCATGTCCGCGGTCCTGACGCGGGAGAGCGCCGACATCGACAAGCTGCTCAAGGACGCCGAGACCAAGGCCAACGGAATCCTGGCCAGGAGCTGACGGCAACAGCCCGGGGTGCCGCTCGAACGGGAGGGCGGTACCCCGGTGCGCGGCAGGAGAGACAGGAGCGGGAGATCACCATGGAAACACTCACCACCGAGCCGAAGCGGCCGGCCAGGCCGCGTCGCAGACCACCCTCGAAGCGGCGCCGCTCGCTACAGAACAACCTCACCGCCTACGCGTTCCTCTGCGCCGCGCTGTTCTGCTTCGCGATGTTCGCCTGGTGGCCCATCGTCAGGGAGGTCGTCCTCAGCTTCCAGGAGACCAACCTCGTCGACGAACCGACCTGGGTCGGCCTGGACAACTTCCGTACGGTGGTGAACGACCCGGCGTTCGGCCAGGCGTGGAAGAACACCATCGCCTTCACGCTGCTCGCCCTGCTGTGCGGCTATGTGATCCCGTTCGCGGTGGCGATCGTGCTCAACGAGCTGCGGCACGCCCGCGGTTACCTCCGTTTCGTGGTCTATCTGCCGGTCATGCTGCCCCCGATCGTGTCGGTTCTGCTGTTCCGCTGGTTCTACGATCCCGGACCGGGCCTGTTCAACCAGATCCTCGACTTCGTCGGGCTGCCGGCGCTGTCCTGGCTCGACTCCACCGACACCGCGCTCATCTCGCTCGTCATCGTCTCCACCTGGATGAACCTGGGTTCGGGGGTGCTGATCTACCTGGCGGCTCTCCAGAACATCCCCGGCGAACTGTACGAGGCGGCGGAGCTCGACGGCGCCGGCATCCTCAAGCGCATCTGGAACGTCACCATCCCGCAGACCCGGCTCATCCTGATGCTGATGCTGATGCTCCAGATCGTCGCCACCATGCAGGTCTTCATCGAGCCGTACATGCTCACCGGTGGCGGACCGGAGAACGCGACGGTCACCGTCGCGTACCTCATGTACCAGTACGCCTTCGTGTACGGCGGCAACTACGGGGCCGGCAGCGCGCTCGGCCTGATGCTCATGATCGTTCTTCTTGCGGTCGCCGCAGTTCAACTCCGGCTGACCCGCGACGAGAAGAGGTAACACCGTGATCGACACCACCACGCACGCCGAAGTGGCCGAAAGAGCGGGGAAGACGGCGTCGCCGCAGCCGCCTGTGAGGAAGAAGCGCCGGGCCGCATGGGCCGACGGCCATGCCAGGACCATCGTGTCACCGCTGGAGCTGAAATCCCGCTGGGGCACGAGAATCTACTGGGTGCTCCTCGCCGCCGTCGTGACCGTGTTCACTCTGGTCTTCGTGTTCCCTCTTTACTGGATGGTCACCGGGGCGATGAAGACGGGCGAGGAGATCGCCCAGATGCCGCCCACCCTGTTCCCCGCGAACCCGGACTTCTCCGTGTTCGCGGACGCCTGGGAACTCTTCGACATCGGGCTGCTTCTCAAGAACACGCTCCTCTACGCCGTAGGGGCGTGGCTCTTCGCGCTCGCGGTGGACGTCACGGCCGCGTACGCCCTGTCCAAGCTCCGGCCGATGTTCGGGAACGTCATCCTCGGAGCCATGCTGGCCACGCTCATGATCCCGCCGATCGTGGTGATGATCCCCGCGTACATCACCGTGACGGACGTGCCCATTCTCGGATGGCAACTCCTCAACTCCCCCTGGGCCATCTGGTTTCCCATAGCCGCCAACGGCTTCAACATCTTCCTGCTCAAGCGCTTCTTCGACTCGATCCCCGACGAGATCCTCGAAGCGGCGGAGATCGACGGCATCCCCCCGTGGCGCGTCCTCGTCTCGATCATCCTGCCGATCTCGCGGCCCATCCTCGGCGTCGTCTCCATCTTCACCGTGGTCCTGGTCTTCAAGGACTTCGTCTGGCCGCTGCTCGTTCTGCCGGACAGCGAGAAGATGACGATCAGCGTGGGGCTGTCCCAGACGGCCGGGTCCGTGACGCAGAACCAGATCATGGCCGGACTCGTGATCGCGAGCATCCCCATGATCATCGTCTTCTTCTTCTTCCAGCGCAGCATCATGGCCGGCCTCACCGCCGGAAGCCTCAAGGGCTGACGCTCCCGGCGTCAGTCCGCGCTGCTTCCGCGCAACCGAGCCCCGCCCTCCTGAGCACCCGTCGTCGGCCACCTCACTCATGACCCCGCACCGGCCGACGACGGGTCCCCCCTGCCCGAAAGGATCGTTACGTGGCAGCCGAGCACCCCTCACAGTCCGACACCTGGTGGCGCGACGCCGTGATCTACCAGATCTACCCCCGCAGCTTTGCGGACGGCGACGGCGACGGCACCGGCGACCTCGCGGGCGTCCGGGCGAGACTGCCCTACCTCGCGGAACTCGGCGTCGACGCCCTCTGGTTCTCCCCCTGGTACGCCTCCCCGATGGTCGACGGCGGCTACGACGTCGCCGACTACCGCGCCATCGACCCCGCCTTCGGCACCCTGGACGAGGCCGAGAAGCTCATCGCCGAAGCGGCCGAACTGGGCTTGCGCGTCATCGTCGACATCGTGCCCAACCACGTCTCCGACCAGCACGCCTGGTTCCAGGAGGCCCTCGCCGCCGGACCCGGCAGCCCCGAACGCGCCCGCTTCCACTTCCGGCCCGGCCGCGGCGAGCACGGCGAACTCCCGCCCAACGACTGGCCCTCCCAGTTCTCCGGCACCACCTGGACCCGCGTTCCCGACGGGGGCACCCCCCAGGGCGAAGCCTCCGGGGGAGAGTGGTACCTCCACCTCTTCACCCCCGAACAGCCCGACCTCAACTGGTCCCACCCCGACGTCCGCCGCGAACACGAGGACGTCCTGCGCTTCTGGTTCCAGCGCGGCGTCGCCGGCGTCCGCATCGACTCCGCCGCCCTCCTCACCAAGGACCCCGGGCTCCGCGACTTCACCGAGGGCGTCGACCCCCACCCGTACATCGACCAGGACGAGATCCACGACATCTACCGCTCCTGGCGGGCCATCGCGGACGAGTACGACGGCGTCTTCGTCGGCGAGGTCTGGCTCCCCGACGCCGAACGCTTCGCCCGCTACCTCCGCCCCGACGAACTGCACACCGCCTTCAACTTCAACTTCCTCGCCTGCCCCTGGGAGCCGGCCCGGCTCCGCGCCACCATCGACGACACACTCGCCGAACACGCCCCCGTCCACGCCCCCGCCACCTGGGTGCTGTGCAACCACGACATCACCCGCACCGCCACCCGCTACGGCCGCGCCGACACCGGCTTCGACTTCGTCAGGAAGCGCTTCGGCACCCCCACCGACCCGGAGCTCGGCACCCGCAGGGCCCGCGCGGCCGCCCTCCTCACCCTCGCCCTGCCCGGCTCGGTCTACCTGTACCAGGGCGAGGAACTGGGCCTGCCCGAGGCGGACATCCCCCTGGACCGCATCCAGGACCCCATGCACTTCCGCTCCGGCGGCACCGACCCCGGCCGCGACGGCTGCCGCGTCCCCCTCCCATGGGAGGCCGAGGCACCCGCGTACGGCTTCGGCGGTACGGATCCCTGGCTGCCGCAGCCCGCCGACTGGGCCCGCTACGCCGTCGACCGCCAGACCGCCGACCCGGGCTCGATGCTCAGCCTCTACCGCACCGCCCTCGGACTGCGCCGCGGCGAGCCCGGATTCGGTGACGGTCCGATGGAATGGCTGCCCTCGCCGGAGGGGGTGCTGGCCTTCGCCCGCGGCGAGAACCTCCGCTGCGTCGTCAACCTCTCCGGCTCCGCCGTGCCCCTTCCGCCGCACACGGAGGTCCTGCTGTCCAGCGACGAGCTGCCGACGGACGGCGCCCTCCCCCCGGACACCGCCGTCTGGCTGCGTACCTGACCACGCCGCGCACGGTGGAAATGCCCGGTGTGCGAGCCCCTTGCGAGGGGCCCGCGCACCGGGCCCGCTGCTCCCACGGCCCGGGCCCTTCCGGCCGGGGAATGCCCCTATCACCTCTGACAGAAGTGAGCCCGAAATGCATGCGAGCCGATCTGGACGCGGCGCTCGTGGCGGCCGAAGAGCCGTCCTGGCGACCGCCGCCCTCGCCCTGAGCATGAGCGTGGTCCTCGACGGCGTGGCCACCGCGGGGACGCCGGGCCGGGAGACCGCCGTCGGCACGGCCGGCCCCGTGGTCACCCGGGCCGGCCTCGCTCCCGAGCTCGTCGCCGGCCGCGGCGCCACCGTCGCCTTCGACGAACAGGAGGCGGAGAACGCCGCCACCAACGGCACGGTCATCGGACCCGACCGCACCCCGTACACGCTGCCCTCCGAGGCGTCGGGACGTTCGGCCGTCAAGCTGGCGCCGGGGCAGCACGTCGAGTTCGTGCTTCCGCGCGACGCCAACGCGCTCACCGTCCGCTACAGCATCCCGGACGCGGCCGGGGGCGGCGGCATCACCGCGCCCCTGGACGTCGCCGTCGACGGCCGCCACCGCAGGACGATGACGCTGACGTCGCAGTACTCCTGGCTCTACAACCAGTACCCGTTCACCAACGACCCCGGCGCCGACCTGCTCCATCCCGACTGGTGGCTCGCCGAGTGCGCCTGCGTCCCCGCGGCCACCACCCCGGCGCCGGAGATCACCAAGCCCTTCCGGCCCACCCACTTCTACGACGAGCAGCGCCTGCACCTCGGCAGGACGTACAGCGCGGGGGAGACGGTACGGCTCACGGTGCCGGCCGGCAGCCCCGCCGCCTGGACGGTGATCGACCTCCTCGACACCGAACGCGTCGCCCCGCCGCACGTCGAGCGCGGCGGGATCGACGTCCGCCTCCTCGGCGCCGACCCCACCGGCCGCCGCGACGCCGCCCCCGCCATCGAGCGGGCCATCGCCCTCGCCCGGCGCCTCGACCGGCCCGTCTACCTGCCGCCGGGCACCTTCCGCGTCGACCGGCACCTCACCGTCGACGACGTCACGATCGTCGGCGCGGGCAACTGGCACACCGTCCTCAAGGGCCGCCAGGTCACCCTCGCCGAACCCGCCCCCGACGGCTCCCGGCACACCGGCGTCGGCCTCTACGGCAAGCCCGCCGCCGAGGGCGGCAGCCGGAACGTGCACCTCTCCGGCTTCGCCATCGAGGGCGACGTCCGCGAGCGGATCGACACCGACCAGGTCAACGCCATCGGCGGCGCCATGAGCGACTCCACGATCGACGGCCTCTACCTCCACCACACCAAGGTCGGCCTCTGGTTCGACGGCCCGATGTCGAACGTGAAGGTCACGAACAACGTGATCACCGACCAGATCGCGGACGCCCTCAACTTCCACACCGGCGTCACCGACTCGCTCGCCCACAACAACTTCGTCCGCAACACCGGCGACGACGGCCTGGCCATGTGGTCGGACACGACCGCCGACGCGCGCAACACCTTCTCCCGCAACACCGTCCAGTCCCCGACCCTCGCCAACGGCATCGCCATCTACGGCGGCGAGGACAACACCGTCAGCGGCAACCTCGTCGCCGACCCGGTGCGCGAGGGCAGCGCCCTGCACGCCGGCTCCCGCTTCGGCGCCGAACCCTTCACCGGCACCCTCCGCTTCACCGACAACACCACGGTCCGCGCCGGTACCCTCGACCTCAACTGGAAGATCGGCCTCGGCGCCATCTGGTTCTACGCCCTGGACAAGAGCATCGACGCCGACGTCCGCGTCACCGGCGACCACTACCTCGACTCCACCCACAACGCGATCATGCTGGTCAGCGAGTACGGAGTGAAGGACAAGGTCGACGTCCCGGCCGTCCACTTCAAGGACATCCGCGTCGACGGCACCGGCAACTCCGTCCTCAGCGCCCGGGTGAAGGGCTCCGCCACCTTCGAGAACGTCGACGCCCGCAACGTCGGGGCCGTCGGGGTCAACAACTGCGGCTCCTTCAACTTCCCCGCCACGGGTTCGGAGTTCACCCTCACCGACCTAGGCGGCAACGACGGCGGCTGGCTCGCCCCATGGCTCCTGCCCAACACCCTCACCTGCGACGACCGCCCCCCGGTCGTCACACCACCGGCCCCGTCCACCTGGTGACGCGCACGCGGCAGGCGTAAGGGGAGCGGGCGGCACGAACGGATGATCAGGTCGGCGGGCGCGGGGCGGTGGGGGTGGCGGGTTCGATCGTGCGGCGCTTGACGATCAGGAGGACGATCAGGGCGATCTGGAGCACGATCGGCAGGATCATGCCGGGGGATGCCTTCGGGTCGATGCCGACGGCGTTGGAGACGAGGCTGAAGTCCCACAGGCCGTGGACGAGCATGGGCAGGAGGAGGGTGCCGCCGACGCGTAGGCAGAGGTAGAAGAAGTAGCCGGACGTGGCGACGATCACGGCCTGAAGGATCGCCTGGGCGCCTTCGCCGAAGGCGTTGCTCACATGGACGACACCGAAGACCACGGAGGACCAGAGGGCTACCTTGCCCTCGCTGAGGCCGGCCCGCTTGAAGACCTGCACGCCGATGCCGCGGAACATCAGTTCCTCGCCGATGCCGACCAAGAGGGTCATCACGATCAGGCTCAGGACGAGGGAGACCGGCTGGTTGGCGAGGTTGGGGTAGTTCACCCCGATGACGGCGACGACGAGCATCGAGATCGGTACGAAGCGCACCCAGCGCCGCACCGGCGCGCGATAGGTCATGACGCTGCCCCACCAGCCGAGCCAGGTCACCACGGCCGCGCCGAAGAGGACCGACAGTCCGATCGGGATCACGCCGTCGCGGATGACCGACTCGGTGGTGGGGAACTGACTGTCGCCGGCGTTCCGGTCGACGCCGATTGCACAAAGGTCACCAAAACTGCATGAAAGGTGTCCGCTGGCGCAGCTGCCTGGACGCGTCGGCGCCGGACTCCCGGTGCGCAGGTGCAAGGACCGCGGACCCGTCGTCCGTCGGCGCGGTCAGGGTGCCGACGCCGGGCGGGGTGGGGGCGGGCCCTCGGTGTGGACGGCGCGGGTGACGACCACGACGACGCAGAACGCGATCAGGGTCTCCGCCCAGAAGAACGCGAGGTAGTCGAGGAGGCTGCCGATGGGCGGGGCGCCTGGGGCGGTGTTGCGGAAGGCGGCCAGGGCGAACAGGGTGGCGGCCATCCAGCCGAGGGCGGGCCAGGTCAGGCCCATGCGCCGGCGGACGAGGTACCAGCCGCCCATGAGGACCGCGACCGTCAGGGCCCACATCGCCGCCATCATGAAGAGGGCGAAGATCAGCACGCTGCCGGAGCGGGACAGCTCCGCCGAGAAGACCGCCGCGCCGGACTCCGCGCCGTCGGGCTCCGAGGCGTCGACCGCGAGGGAGAACAGCGCGTCGCGGTTGGCCAGTGTCATCCGCACCGGGACGGTCTCGCCGCCCTGGAGCGCCGCGAACTCCAGCTCTGTCGCGTACGCGTCGAAGGGATAGTCCGTGATGGGGCCGCCGGTCAGCGCCACGGGGACGTCGACGGTGGCGATGCGGCTGTGGGCCGGGAACGTGAGGTCGCCGCGGACGGCGGGAGACGTCTGGAGGGTCAGGTCCTCGGTGGGCGACAGGCCGCCGGCCTCCGCGAGCGCGCCGCGCGGGGTGACCCGGAGGCGCAGGATCAGCTCCCGGCCGGTCGCGTCGACGCGCTGGACGGCCGCGTCGACGTCGATCCGGTCGGGGGCCTCGGCCGCATCGCCCGCCGTGTACCGGGTGTCGAGGTCCTGGCGCTCGCCGTACTGGAGCCACAGCCCGCACAGCACGGCCGCCGCGACCGCGAGGACGACGAGCGTGGCGGCGAGGGCGCCCCGCGGGCGCGGGGCGCGTCGCCGGGTGGGTGCCGTCACGCGGCGGGCTTGCCGGGCTGGTCGTGGGTGGCGCAGTGGATGCCGCCGCCGCCGGACGCGATGGTGTCGATCTGGAGTTGCACGATGTCCCGGTCGGGGAAGTGCTCCTGGAGGATCGCCTTGGCCGTCGCGTCCGCCTTCCGGTCGCCGAACCTGGGGATGAAGACGGAGTCGTTGGCGATGTAGAAGTTCGCGTACGTCGACACGAAGTCGTCGCCCTCGCCGGTGATCCGCTCCAGGTCGGGCTGCGGCAGGTCGATGATCTCGAAGCGCCGGCCCCGGGCGTCGGTCGCCTTGGAGAGCACCGAACGGGCCTGGTCGGCCGAGCGGGACCAGGAGTCCGGGGGAGTGGTGGGGTGGGCCTGGTCGAGCAGGACGACCCCGGGCGCGACGAAGCGGACCAGGCTGTCCACGTGCGCGTCGGTGACGTCCTGGCCGCGGACGCCCGCGAGCCACACCACCTTCTCGACGCCGAGGGTCTCGATCAGCTCGTCCTCGATCTGGTCCCGGCTCTTCCCGCGGTTGCGGTTGTCGTTGACGATCGAGCTCTCGGTGACGAGGAGGGTGCCCTCGCCGTCGGTCTCGAAGGAGCCGCCCTCGGCGACGAGCGGCGCCTCCTCGCGGGGGATGCCGTACCGGGCGAGCAGCTTGCGGCCGACCTCGCCGTCGTTCGTGTGCTCCTGCTTGTTGCCCCAGCCGTTGAAGTTGAAGTCGACGCCGACGAGCTCGCCGCCGTCCTCCACGAAGACCGGCACGGTGTCCCGCGCCCACAGGTCGTCGACGGCGAGCGGGATGACCTCGACCTGCCGGCCGCAGGCCCGCTGGGCCGCCTTGACCTGGTCGGGGCGGGCCATCATCACGACCGCCTCGTACTCCCCGACGGCGCGGGCGATGCGGGCGATGTCCTCCCGTACGTAGGGGAGGTCGTCCTCCCAGACGGAGGTGAGGGCCGGCCAGGACATGAAGGTGCGGGTGTGGCTGTCCCACTCGGCGCCGAAGCGGCGCTCGGTCTCCGCCGGGGTCCGGGCGGGGGCGGTGGTCGTGCTGCCGCCGACGCTCTCCTCGGGTCCGCAGGCGGTGGTGCCGAGGGCGAGGACGCCGCCGGCGCCGGCGAGGGCGCGCAGGGCGGTGCGGCGGGAGAAGGGCAGGAGGGACACGGTGTGCTCCGATCGTGGGCTGGCGAGACTAACCGGCGGCGGCGGGCGCGTCGGGGAGACGCGGCGCGGCGACGGGAGTCGCGGGCCTGGGCTTCACGCGGTCGGCGGGCATCGGTACGCCCGACCGGGCGTGCGTGGGGGTGGGCCGTGCCCCCACTCTGGCACCTGACTGAATTTTCAGTCAAATAGCGACCGCCTCGGGCCGCCGCAGCCCCTGCACCTCCGCCGCCACCGCGCCCCGCATCAGTTCGGCGGCGTGACCGGCCGGCAGCAGTCCGGTCAGCCACCGGGTGCTCAGGCCCTCCAGCAGGACGGCGAGGCGCTCGGCCGCGGCGACCCGCGCCCGGTCCGGGGCCGCCGCGTCGATCAGGGCCAGCAGGCCCGCGATCTCCCCGACCCGGTCCCGGCCCGCCCGCGCCAGCTCCTCCCGCAGCTCCGGCTCGAAGACCGCGCCGGCGCGCAGCTCGGCCCACGCCGTGCTGTTCTCCCGGACCTCGGGGACGTCCTGGAACTCCCGCGCCAGCCTGCCCTCCAGCTCCCGCAGCGCGTCCTGCGGGAGCCGGGGCGCGGGCACCCCGGGGCGGGTGTACCGCTCCGCGCGCTCCCCGACGAAGGCCAGCGTGTGCCGGAGCAGGCCCGTGCGGTCGCCGAAGTGGTAGTAGACGAGCGCCGTCGAGACGCCCGCCCCCGCGGCCACCTCCTCCACCCGCAGTCCGCGCACCCCATGGCGCGCCATCGACCGGGCGGCGGCTCCGAGGATCGCCGTCTTCCTGTCCTTCACTCCCTGTGCTCCCTGCTGATCAGCGATCGGTCCATGAACGGGTCCGCGCATGTGTCCGTTCTCGTGTTGACTGAAACTTTAGTCAACGGGCACGATCGGGCCGGGCGTGACCGCGCCCGTCGGCCGTCACCGGCGCCGGGTCCGCCCGGGGTACGCCCGCCCGGCCGTTCCGCACCGCCGAAAGAGCCGCCCATGTCCTCCACTCCGTCACCAGCGACCCCGCCGGCCCACGCGGCGCCCGCGCCCGGCGACCCGTACGAGATCGGCGGCTACCGGATCCAGGCCCGGCTCGGCGCCGGCGGCATGGGCGTCGTCTATCTCGCCCGCACCCCCGGCGGCCGGCCCCTGGCCGTCAAGGCCGTCCGCGAGGACTTCGCCGCCGATCCGGAGTTCCGCCGCCGGTTCGCGCAGGAGGTCGCCAGCGCCCGCCGCATCCACGGCCTGTTCACCGCGCAGGTGGTGGACGCGGGACCGGAGGACCCGGTCCCCTGGCTCGCGACCGCGTACGTGGCGGGCCCCTCGCTCCAGCAGGTGGTCGAGCGCCACGGCCCGCTGCCCCCGCGCACGGTCCTGCTCCTGATCGCCGGGATCGCGGAGGCCCTCCAGGCCATCCACCGGGCCGGCGTGATCCACCGGGACCTCAAGCCCGCGAACGTCCTCGTCGCCGAGGACGGCCCGCGCGTCATCGACTTCGGCATCGCGCGCGCCGCCGACGCGAGCGGGCTCACCGGCACCGGCCTCCGGATCGGCACCGCCGCCTACATGGCACCCGAGCAGGCGCTCGGGCACCCCGTGACGCCCGCGGCCGACGTCTTCGCCCTCGGCGCCCTCGCCGCGTACGTGGCCGGCGGCGCCCTGCCCTTCGGGGCGGGACCCGAGTCCGGCGTGCTGTACCGCGTGGTCCACGAGCCCGCCGACGTCTCCCGCGTCCCCGCCGAACTGCGGGAACTGATCGGGCACTGCCTGGCCAAGGCGCCGGAGCGGCGCCCCGCCCCGGCCGACCTGATCGCCGCCGTGCGCGCCCACCCGGCCGTGGGGCCCGCCCCCGAGTTCGACGCCGACTGGCTGCCCGGCGCCGTCGGCCGGGAGGTCGTACGCCGCGCCGGGCACCCGGCGCCCACCCCCGAGCCGACCCACCTCGACACCCCCTCGCCGCACGACCACCCCACCCGGACGGCCACCCCGGAGGACCGGGCGGCGGCCACGACGCCGGGCGGACGGGGTGGAGCGGTCGAGAGTCAGGGAGGGGGCACGGAAGGAGGGAGGGAAGGGGGGACGGAAGGGGGCCGGGGCCGACGCGACCGCCGTGGCAGACCCCGGCGACGTATCCGTACGGCCCTGATAGCGGGGGCGGCCGTTCTTCTCACCGGTCTCGCCCTGGCGGCGGCGGTGCTCTACCGGCCCGGCGGCGCCGAACCGTCCGGTGCCCGGCCGGGGGGCTACGCGGACGTCGAGCTGACCGCGCCCGACGACGGCTACGAGTTCGACCTGGACACCGGGAAGGTCGTGCCGGCCGACACCGCGTCCTGGTACCTGGCCCGCGAGCGGGACGCCTTCGTCGTGCCCGCGGACGTCGATGCCTTCGTCGCCCCCGGCTACGAGCTCGGAAGGTCCGAGTGCGAGCGGGGGCTGGACACGGAGCCGGTGACGGACCTGTCCTTCGCGGAACTCGCCGACGAGCGGCCGTTCTGTCTGCGGAGCCCCGACGGCGGTCGGCTCGCCGTCGTCCGGCTGATCGAGGCGGCGCCCGGCGACGGGCCCGTGACGGTCGCGGCGACCCAGTACGAGAAGAGCGGATGAGGACCGCGGGGACGCCCGCGCCGGGGAAGGCGACGGCGGCGGACACGGCACGCGGGCGTCCCGATAGGGTTCGTGACATGGCGTCTCGCAGTACTCAGATCCTCGAAGCGGCCGCCCGGGTCATCGCCCGGCGCGGGGTCCGCGGTCTTCGCGTGGAGGAACTGGCGGAGGAGGCCGGGGTCTCGACCGGCCTGATCTACTACCACTTCAAGGACCGCACGGGAGTCCTGCGCCGCACGCTGGAGTACATCAACGACCGCGCCGAGCGGTACACCACGGCCCAGGACGAGGACGCGGAGCCGCCGACGCCCCGCGAGGAGCTCGACCAGGTGCTGCTCCTGGAGCTCCAGGACACCCCTGAGGTGCGGGAGAACAGCACCGCCTGGGGCGAGCTGCGGGCCAGCGCCGTCTTCGACCCCATCCTGCGCGAGGACCTCGCCCGGGCGACCCTGGTGTGGGTCCAGGAGGTGGCCGCCCTGCTGGGGCAGGTGCACCCGCTGGCGCCCGCGGCCACGCTCGCGGCGGCGGCCGAGCGGCTCACGGCACTCCTTGAGGGCCTGAGCATGCGCTGGCTGAGCGGCGGTCTCGCCATCGGCCACGCCCGCGCGCTCATGGCCGAGGCGATCGACGTGGAGCTCGCGCGACTGCGGCAGCCGTAGGCACGCGGACCGCTCCGGAAGGACCTGTGCGCAGCCGCGCACACTGCCTTATCCAAAGTATTGACTGAAATTTCAGTCAGTGCCACAGTGTGGTCACCGCAGGGCCACCCCGCCAGGTCACCTGGAGCCGCCGGGCCGCGCCGCGCGAGCCTTGACTCCGTCCCCTGAATCACCCCCCTCTCTGTGTACCCCTCTCTCTTTGACTGAATATTCAGTCAAGACCTAGGAAAAGAGACCCCGATGACCGGTTTCCGTATGCCCGCCGAGTGGGCCGAGCACGAGGGCTGTCTGATGGCCTGGCCCACCCGCACCGAGCTGTGGGACGGCGTCCTCTCCGCCGTGCAGGAGGAGTACGCCGAGGTCGCCCGCGCCATCGCACGCTTCGAGCCCGTCACGATGGTCGCCCCGCCCGGCTCCGGCGACGACGCCCGCGCTCACTGCGGCGACGACGTGAACGTCGTCGAACTGCCCCTCGACGACTCCTGGTTCCGCGACTCGGCGCCCCTGTTCGTGCTGGACGGCGACGGGAACCGGGCGGGCGTCGACTTCCGCTTCAACGCGTGGGGACGCAAGCACCACCCGTACGACTCCGACGACCGGATCAGCGCCCTGCTCCTGGAGCGGCTCGGCGTCGACCGGATCGCCTCCGGGATGATCCTCGAAGGCGGGGCCATCACCGTCGACGGCGAGGGCACCCTCATCACCACCGAGCAGTGCCTCCTCCACCCCAACCGCAACCCGGACATGAGCCGCGAGGAGATCGAGACCGAGCTCAAGACCCGGCTCGGCGTCGAGAAGGTCATCTGGCTCCCGTACGGCGGGCTGCTCGACACGGAGACCGACGGCCACGTCGACGGCGTCTGCGCCTTCGCCGCCCCCGGCAAGGTCGTCGTCTCGCTGCCCGACGACCCCGCC
The DNA here is from genome assembly GCF_042754585.1 of Streptomyces sp. NPDC059201. Classification (NCBI taxonomy): domain Bacteria; kingdom Bacillati; phylum Actinomycetota; class Actinomycetes; order Kitasatosporales; family Streptomycetaceae; genus Streptomyces; species Streptomyces sp. NPDC059201. The sequence goes on along the minus strand of NZ_JBHZBB010000010.1, from coordinate 202,367 downwards.
CACCCGGACCACGCCCGGATGCGCGCCAACCGCGCCGTCCTGGAGGCGTCGACCGACGCGCGCGGCCGGTCCCTGGAGATCGTCGACGTCCCGCAGACCGCCTTCGCCGAGGTCGCCGGCGTCCGCGTCGAGGTCTCGTACCTCAACTACTACGTGGCCAACGGCGGCGTCGTCGTCCCCGTGGCCGGCGCGGCGCAGGACCTGGCCGCCATGGAGGTGATCGCCGCCGCGTACCCGGACCGCAAGGTCGTCGGCGTACCGGCGCCGGTCATCGCGTGGGGCGGCGGCGGTGTCCACTGCATCACCCAGCAGATCCCGGCGGCGCGCCCCGGCGCGTGACCCCGCGGGACCCCCCTCCCGCACACCCTCCCCCGCCGTACCGAAAGAGAGCGCGACGATGAGCACCGCTGCACCCCCGCCCCGCGTCCGGAGACGCCGCCCGGTCAGGACCGCGCTCGCGGCCCTCGTCGCGGCCGCCCTCCTCGCCGCCGTCCCGGCCTGCGCCGGCCCGCCCGGGAGCGGGGGAGGCGGAGCCGGAGGCTCGTACGCGCTCTCCGCCGGTACGCCGAAGCCCGCGGGGGAGATCGACTCCTTCACCTGGGCCGTCTACGCGGAACCGCCCACGCTCGACTACACGACGGCGTTCGACTACCCGCAGAACACGATCCTCTCCAACGTCTGCGAGAGCCTGATGCGGTGGACCCCCGGGCTCACCCTCGAACCCGGGCTCGCCGAGAAGGCGACCAACCCCGACCCGCTCACCTGGGTCTACGACCTCCGGCGCGGGGTGCGCTTCCACGACGGGCGGACGATGACCGCCGACGACGTCGTCTTCAGCCTCGGCCGGCAGCGGGACCCGGCGAACGCCGCCGCCTGGGCGCAGAACTTCCAGAACGTCGCGAGCATCCGTGCCACCGGCCCCCTCCAGGTCACCGTCAAGCTGAAGAAGGCCGACTCGCAGTTCCCGCAGTACATGGCGACCGCGGCCGGAGTCGTCGCCTCCAAGGCCGGGGTCCTCGCCGCGGGCGCCGACTACGGCACCTCCGGCGGCCTCGCCTGCACCGGCCCCTTCACCCTCGGCGACTGGCAGAAGGGGCAGTCGCTCGAACTGCGCCGCTTCGACGGCTACCACGGCACCCGCGCCAAGGCCGGCAAGGTCGTCTTCCGCTTCCTCACCGACTCGTCCGCCCGCACCAACGCCCTGCTCAGCGGCGAGGCCGACGGCGGCTACCTCATCCCGACCGAGAGCTACGCCCGCCTCAAGACCAGCGGCGTCGGCACCCTCTACTTCGGCGAGGGCCTCAGCACCGTCAACCTCGGCATCACCAACATGAAGGGCCCGCTCGGCGACGTCCGGGTCCGCCGGGCGCTCTCCCTCGCCCTGGACCGCGCGGGCTTCGTGCAGGCCGGCCTCGGCGGAGCCGGTACCGCCACCACCTCCCTCACCACGCGCGCCGCCTGGGCGGGAGCCTCGCCCGCCGTCCGCGAGGCCGCCTTCGGCGGACTGCCGCCCACCGGCCGGGACATCGAGAAGGCGCGCGCGCTCGTCAAGGAGGCCGGCGCCACCGGCAAGACCCTGACCGTCGCCACCAGCTCCATCGGCCAGGACGTCTCCCTCCTCGCCACCATCGTCCAGGCCGCCGGCAGCGAGATCGGCCTGCGGGTCGAGCTCAAGTCCGTCGCCCCCAACGCCTTCACCGCCCTCTTCACCGACCCCGAGGCACGCGAGGGCATCGACGCCTTCCCGCTCACCTACTACGACTCCATCACCGACCCGCTCGACCTGCTGGTCAACTTCAGGACCGGCGCCTACCTCAACTTCGCCGGGTTCAGCGACCAGCGCTACGACGCCCTCGTGGAACAGGCCACCGCCACCTACGACAAGGACCGGCGCCTGCTCATCGAGGCCGAGCTCCAGAAGCGGACCGCCGAACAGCTCCCCTGGATCCCGGTCGCGGAGTGGCCGACCGCCGTCTTCCTCAACCAGCGGATCACCGGCGCCCCGACCACCATCTCGTACATGTACTACCCGTGGGCCGCCGACATCGGCGCCGCCGCCGCGGGAGCCGCCCCGTGAACACCGCCGCCTTCCTGAGGTTCACGGCGCGGCGGGTCGCCGAGATGGCGGTCACCCTCCTCATCGCCTCCTTCGCCGTCTTCGGCGCCCTCTACCTCGCCCCCGGCAGCCCGGCGAGCTTCCTCCTCAACGGCCGCTCCGCCTCGCCCGAGGCGCTGGCCGCCGTCAACGCCCGCTACCACCTCGACGACCCGTTCGCCGTGCGCTACCTCCACTGGCTCGGCGACATGGTGCAGGGCGACTTCGGGCGCTCGCTCACCTACCGCACCGACGTCTCGCGGCTGCTCGCCGACCGGCTGCCCACCACCCTGCTCCTCGTCACCATGGCGCTGGCGATCGTCGTCGTCGTCGGGCTCCTCCTCGGCCGGATCGCCGCCGTGCGCGGCGGCCGGACCGACGCCGCCGTCCTCGTCGCCACCACCCTCGCCGTCGGCACCCCGTCCTTCGTCGCGGCCGTCCTCCTCCAGGGACTCTTCGCCGTCCGGCTCGGCTGGTTCCCCAGCAGCGGCGCCGGCGACGGCCTCCTCGACCGGATCTGGCACCTCACCCTGCCCGCCGTCGCCCTGGCGCTCTACCTGATCGGCATGCTCGCCCGGGTCACCAGGACCGCGATGCTCGAAGCCCTCGGCAGCGAGCACGTCACCGTGGCCCGCGGCCGGGGCGTCCCCGAACGCCTCGTGATCCGCCGCCACGTGCTGCGCAACTCGCTCGGCACCGTCCTCACCACCGGCGGCCTGATCGTCGCCACCCTGCTGGTCTGCACGATCCTCGTCGAGACCGCCTTCAGCATCGGCGGCATCGGCCAGCTCCTCGAACTGGCCACCACCACCAAGGACTTCCCGACCGTCCAGGCCGTCTCCCTGATCATCGTGGCCCTGTTCATGACGGTGAACCTCGTCGTCGACCTGCTGCTGCCCCTGGTGGACCCCCGCATCACGCTCGGCACGAGAGGGGCCGCCGCATGACCCTCGTCCTCACCCGGCGCCCAGGACTCGCCAAGGTCGCCGCCCGCGGCGGCCGTTCACCCCTCCACATCGCCGCGCTCGGCTTCGCCGGACTCGTCGTCCTCGCCGCGCTGTTCGCGCCCTGGCTCGCCCCGCACGACCCCAACGCCGTCGACCTCGGGGCCGCGCTCGCCGGCCCCTCCGCCGACCACCTCCTCGGCGCCGACACCGCCGGCCGCGACACCCTCTCCCGGCTGCTCCACGGAGCCCGTACCTCCCTCCTCGGCCCGCTCGGCGTCGTCGCCCTCTCCACCCTCCTCGGCGTCGCCGCCGGCACCGCCGCCGCCTGGCGCGGAGGCCGCCTCGACACCCTGATCTCCCGCTCCACCGAGCTCGTCTTCGCCTTCCCCGGCATGCTCCTCGCGATCCTCGTCGTCTCGATCTACGGAGAGGGCCTGCTCGCGCCCGTCGTCGCCCTCGGCGTCGCCTACCTGCCGTACGTCAGCCGGCTCACCCGCACCCTCGTCCTCGCCGAACGCGCCCGCCCGTACGTCAGCGCCTACCAGGTCCAGGGGCACTCCGCCCTCCAGATCTGCCTCCGCCACGTCCTGCCCAACATCGCGCCCGTCGTCCTCGCCCAGTCCACCATCAACTTCGGCTACGCCCTCATGGACCTCGCCGGACTCTCCTTCCTCGGCCTCGGCGTGCCGCCGCTCACGCCCGACTGGGGACGGATGGTCTTCGACGGGCAGACCGCCGTCCAGCACGGCTACCCGCTCTCCGCGGTCCTGCCGTGCGTCCTCGTCGTCCTCACCGTCGTCGCCTTCAACGTGGCCGGCGAGCGCTGGGCCGACCGTGTCGCCAGGAGAGACCGATGACCACCCCACCCGCCCTGGAGATACGAGGGCTGCGACTGACCCTCCCCGGCGCCGCCCGCCCCGTCCTCGACGGCGTCGACCTCACCGTCGCCCCCGGCGAGACCGTCGCCCTCGTCGGCGAGTCCGGCTCCGGCAAGTCCCTCACCTCCCGCAGCGCGCTGGGCCTGCTGCCCGCCGGAGCCGTCACCGAGGGAACCGTCCTCGTCGAGGGCGAGGACCTCCTCACCGCCCCGCCGGACCGGCTGCGCGCCCTGCGCACCGGCAGCGTCGCCATGGTCTTCCAGGACCCCCGCGCCACCCTCAACCCGCTGCGCCGCATCGGGGACTTCCTCACCGAGGGCGTCCGCGCCTCCGGCACCCTGGACGCCGCCGCCGCGACCGCCCGCGCCTGCGAACTGCTGCGCGCCGTCGGCCTCGACGACACCGCCCTCGGCAAGTACCCCGGACAGGTGTCGGGCGGCATGCTGCAACGCGTCGTCATCGCCGCCGCCCTGATGGGCGACCCCGTCCTCCTCCTCGCCGACGAACCCACCACCGCGCTCGACGTCATCACCCAGGCCGAGGTGATCGCCCTGCTCGCCCGGCTCCGGGAGCGCTTCCGCACCGGACTCCTCTTCGTCACCCACGACCTCGACCTCGCGGCGGCCATCAGCGACCGCGTCCACGTCATGTACGCCGGACGGATCGTCGAATCCGGCCCCGCCGACGTCCTGTTCACGCGGCCCCGGCACCCGTACACCACCGCCCTGCTCGCCTCCACCCCCCGCCACACCGCCCCCGGCGGCAGGCTCTCCGCCATCCCCGGGCAGCCGCCGGACCCGCGCACCCCGCTCACCGGCTGCGCCTTCGCCGCCCGCTGCCCGCTCGCGACCGACACCTGCCGGGAGACGGCCCCGGCCGCGCACCCGGCCCCCGGCCGGCCCGACCACCACGCCGCCTGCCACCACAGCGACCGGCTCGCCGACCAAGGAGCGGTCCTCGATGCCTGAACCCCTGCTGCGCGTCACCGGCCTGAGCCGCGCCTTCGGCGCCGTACGCGCCGTGGACGACGTCTCCTTCACCCTGCCCGAGGGCGGCTCGCTCGGCATCGTCGGCGGCTCCGGCTCCGGCAAGACCACCACCGCCCGCATCGTCGTCGGCCTGGAGACGGCCGACGAGGGGGAGGTACGGCTCCGGGGCCGCGAACGGCCCGCCCGGGTCCGCGGCCGGCAGCGGCGCCTCGCCAGGGCCCGCGAGGTGCAGATGGTCTTCCAGGACCCCTACCTGTCCCTGGACCCCAGGACCACCGTCGACCGCGTGCTGCGCGAGACGCTGCGCCTGCACTTCCCCGACCGGGACCCCGAGCCCCGCGTCCGCGAACTCCTCGACCAGGTCGGCCTCGGCACCCGCGCCGCCGACGCCCTGCCCCGGAGCCTCTCCGGCGGTCAGCGTCAGCGGGTCGCCATCGCCCGCGCCCTCGCCGTCGAACCGGCCGTGCTCGTCCTGGACGAGGCCGTCGCCGCCCTCGACGTCTCCGTCCAGGCCCAGATCCTCAACCTGCTCGCCGACATCCGCGAACAGACCCCGATCGGCTACCTGTTCATCACCCACGACCTCGGCGTGGTCCGGTGCGTCACCGACGAGGTCCTCGTCATGCGCCACGGCCGCGTCGTCGAGGCGGGCGCCACCGCGGAGGTGCTCGCCGCGCCGCACCACCCCTACACCCGGCTGCTCCTGGACTCGGTCCCGCGTCCGGGCTGGAACCCGGACCGGATCGCGGCGGCCCGCCAGGAGCTGTCGTCCCCGCAGGCAACCCCCACACAGGAGGCATGAATGATCCGAGGCATGAACCGGCGAGGCTTCCTCGTCGCCGCCGGAGCCACCGCCGCCGGCGCCGTCCTCGCCACCACGACCACGCAGGGCAGGGCGCGCGCCGCCGGCGCGTTCCGCGTCCCGCTGGAGGACGTCCGGCACACCCGTACGTGGATGGCCTGGCCGGACAGCACCTCCATCTGGGGCAGCAAGCTGAGCGGCGTCCAGGCGGACATCGCCCTGATCGCCCGGACGATCGCCAAGTACGAGCCGGTCGTCCTGTGCGCCAACTCCGGCAGCGCCGCCAAGGCCCGCACGATGTGCGGCTCCACGGTGACCGTGATCAGCTCCATCCCGGTCGACGACTGCTGGATGCGGGACTCGGGACCCGTCTTCCGCACGGACGGCGCCGGCGGCCTCGACGCCGTCGGCCTCAACTTCAACGGCTGGGGCAACAAGCAGGCGCACGCCAAGGACGCCCGGGTCGCCGAGCGGATCGCCGCGTACACCGGCGTCCCGATCACCTACGCCGACCTGGTCGGCGAGGGCGGCGCCATCGAGCAGGACGGCGCCGGCACCCTCATGGCCACCCGCAGCAGCCTGGTGAACCGCAACCGCAACCCCGGGATGTCGGAGCGGCAGCTGGAGACCGCGATGTGCGACGCCTACGGCGCGTCCAAGGTCATCTGGTTCGACGGCGTCTACGGCCAGGACATCACCGACGACCACGTCGACGCCACGTCCCGCTTCCTCGCCCACGGCGAGGCCCTCGTCCAGATGCCGCTGTCCTCGGACAACGACGTCTACGCCCGCGACGCCCGCAAGCAGTACGCCGTGCTGTCCGCCGCGACGACCGCCACGGGCCGCCCGATGGACGTCTCGCAGCTCCAGGGCCCCGACTACAACAAGATCCGCTCCACCAACCGGAACTTCCTCGCCTCCTACGCCAACTACTACCTCTGCAACGACGCCGTCATCAGCGCCCACTTCGGCGACACCCGCGCCGACGAGGCGGCCCGGGCCACCCTGGCCCGGCTCTACCCGGACCGGGTGATCGAGCAGCTGAACATCGACCGCCTCGGCACGGGCGGCGGCGGCATCCACTGCGTGACCCAGCAGCAGCCCGCCGCCTGACCTCCCGGCTTTCCCCTCCCCGTCACACCACCGGCCCGGCGCACCGTCCTCAGGACGGCGCGCCGGGCCGGTGCGCTGTACGGGCCCCGGTGGGCGGGGGTCAGGCCGGGTCCGCCTCGATGGTCAGCTCGACGCGGTCCGTGTACGCCCGGACCTCGGTGTCGGGGTCGGCGTCCCACGGGAGGTCGGCGACGACGTACGCCGAGCGGCCCGAGGAGTCGTTGAGGGTGCCCAGGCGCGAGCCCCGGGGCAGCCCGACCATCACGGAGGCGCAGCGGGCCGGGGCGTCGGGGGTGGTGGCCTCGACGGTGGGCCAGAAGGCGTCGTCGGCGATCCAGGAGACCGGCTCGCCCTCGTAGCGGACGTCCGTGAGGCGCCCGGGGCGGTGCTCCACGAAGCGCTGCACGGCCCGGCGGGTGGGCGCCGGGTAGTCGGGGCGCACGCCGAGGGCGAGGTCGACGATGGCCGGCTCGATGGGCAGGCCGGTGGCGAGGTGCCACATCATGGTGATGGCGTCGCCGGGGAGGCGGGCGGCTATCTCCATGAGGACGGGCTGGCCGTCGCGCAGGCGGAACTCGGCGTGGGTGATGCCGCTGTCGAAGCGCAGGGCCTTGAGGATCGCGGCGTTGGCCGCGACCAGGGCGTCCGTGTGGGCGAGCGGCACGTCGGCGGGGCTGGTGTGGCCGATCTCGGTGAAGAAGCGGCTGCTGTCCTCGTTGGTGAGCTTGGCGGTGACGCCGCTCCACACCAGCTCGCCCCGGTGGACGAGCGCCTCGACCGAGAACTCGGGGCCGGTGACGAGCTCCTCGACCAGGATCGTCTCGTCCGGCTCGTAGGCGGTGAGCGCGGCGCGCAGCTCCTCGTCGTTCTCGACGCGGACGACGCCGGAACTGAACATGCGGCCGGCCGGCTTGACGACGGCGGGGTACGTGTCGGAGTCGGCGGAGTCCCGCTCGTGGGGGGCGAAGGCGCGCCAGGCGGGGCCGTGGTCGCGCAGCAGGACCCGCTGCATGACCTTGTCGCGGCAGACCCGGGCCGCCCAGGCGCCGGGCCCCGGGAGGCCGAGCGCCTCGGAGAGGACGCCGCAGGGGTCGACGAAGACCTCGCCGCTACAGATCACGCCGCGGATGTCGTACGCCGCGATCCAGTCCTGCACCGAGGCGAGGACGCCCGCGATCACGGCGTCCGGGAACTGCCGGACGGACTCGATGCGGGAGAGCGGATGGGCCGGGTCCTCGATGTGGCCGGTCAGCTTGGCCAGGTCCGTGGTGGGGCCGACGACGACCAGCGGCGCCAGTCCGCGCTCCGCGATGTCGGTGATCAGGCGGTGCTGGCGGGCCAGGGCCGCCAGGTCGCTCATGACGATCACGGCGGGCGGGCGTTCGCTCTGACGGTTCAACGGAGCTCCTCCGATGGGGTGCACCACGGTGCGACGGGTGCGAGGAACGGTCACTGAATGATCTAGCTTGCCCGCCCGCCGTGTCCACGGTCCGCCGAAGCGTCAATTCGTGGACCGGGCGGCGGAATTGGCCGGAAACGGTCCGGCCGCGGCGGTCTACTGGCGGTAGGTGGAGAGGAAGCGGCCGATGCGGTTGATCGCGGTCTCCAGGTCGTCGGCGCGGGGGAGCGTGACGAAGCGGAAGTGGTCCGGGCGGGGCCAGTTGAAGCCGGTGCCCTGGACGAGGTGGATCTTCTCGCGCAGGAGGAGGTCGAGGACGAGACGCTCGTCGTCGACGATCTTGTGCACGTCCGGGTCGAGCCTGGCGAAGGCGTAGAGGGCGCCCTTCGGCTTGACGCAGCTCACGCCGGGGATCTCGTTCAGCGCCCGCCAGGCCACGTCGCGCTGCTCGGTGAGGCGGCCGTTCGGCAGCGTCAGGTCGTGGATGGACTGGCGGCCGCCGAGCGCGGCCTGGACGGCGTACTGGGCGGGCACGTTCGGGCAGAGCCGCATGCCGGCCAGCATGGTCAGGCCCTCCAGGTAGTCCCCGGCCTGCTCCTTCGGCCCGGAGACGACCAGCCAGCCGCTGCGGAACCCGGCCACCCGGTAGGACTTGGAGAGGCCGTTGAAGGTGAGGGTCACGACGTCGTCGCTGAGCGCGGCGAGGCAGTGGTGCTCGGTGCCGTCGTAGAGGATCTTGTCGTAGATCTCGTCGGCGAGCACCATCAGGCCGTGGCGGCGGGCGAGTTCGAGGATGCCCTCCAGGAGCTCCTTCGAATAGACCGCGCCCGTCGGGTTGTTGGGGTTGATGACGACGATGGCCTTGGTGCGGTCGGTGATCTTCGACGCGATGTCGTCGAGGTCGGGGAACCAGTCCGCCCCCTCGTCGCACAGGTAGTGCACGGCCTTGCCGCCGGCGAACCGCACCACGGCCGTCCACAGCGGGTAGTCGGGCATCGGGACCAGCACCTCGTCGCCGTCGTCGACCAGCGCCTGCACGGCCATCTGGATCAGCTCGGAGGCGCCGTTGCCGAGGTAGACGTCGTCGACGGTCACGCCGCCGACACCCCGCTGCTGGTAGTACTGCATCACCGCGCGCCGGGCCGGCAGGATGCCCCGGGCGTCGCTGTAGCCGTGCGCGTTGGGCAGGTTGCGGATGATGTCCTGGAGGATCTCCTCCGGCACCTCGAAGCCGAACGGCGCCGGGTTGCCGGTGTTCAGCCGCAGGACGCTGTGACCCGCCTCCTCAAGGGCGTTGGCCTGGTCGACGACCGGGCCACGGATCTCGTAGCACACGTCCTTCAACTTGCTGGACTGTCGAAAATTCATCTGCGGCCTCCCGACCGTGACCGTCATCCGCGCCGCCATGGCTGCTTCGTTCTACCAAGTACCTACTTGGAAAGTCCAACCCTTTGGCTATGCTGGCCACCATGCCACGCCGAAGCTACGACCAGTACTGCGCCGTCGCCCGAGCCCTGGACGCGGTGGGGGAGCGCTGGAGTCTGCTGATCGTCCGGGAGCTCCTGCACGGCCCGCGGCGGTACACCGACCTCCACGCCGACCTCCCGGGCGTCTCCACCGACATCCTCGCCAGCCGGCTCAAGCAGCTGGAGGGCGAGGAGCTGGTCGAGCGCCGCCGCCTGGAGCGCCCCGCCAACGCGACCGTCTACCAGCTCACCCCGCGCGGCGCCGAACTGCGCCCCGTCGTCGAGGCGCTGGCCGGCTGGGGCCTCGACGCGCTCGGCGACCCGCGGCCCACGGACGCCGTCCGCACCCACTGGTTCACCGAACGCGGCCCCGACGGAGAGGCGACGCCCCGCACGGAGGAGGAGGCGGCACTGCCGACGGCCTGACACCGCGCGGGCGTGACCGCGCGGAGCTCGTACCGGCTCAGGTGCCCACGGTCGCGGAGACCGACTCCCGCAGGATGTCGAGGCCCTCGGCCAGCTCGTCGTCCGTGGCGGTCAGCGGCGGGAGCAGCTTCACCACCTCGTCGTCGGAGCCCGAGGTCTCCACCAGGAGACCGCGGGCGAACGCCGCGTCGGCGACCCGCCGGGCGACCGGCGCGTCCCGGAAGGCCAGGCCCCACGCCAGGCCCCGCCCGCGCCGGCCGGACACGTGCGCCGCGTGCCGCGAGGCGAGTTCGCCGAGGCGCTCGTCGAACAGCGCGCCCCGCGCCTCGGTCTGCTTCTCCAGGGCGCTGTCCGCCCAGAACTCCCGCAGCGCCGCGCCCGCCGTGACGAAGGCCGGGTTGTTGCCGCGGAACGTGCCGTTGTGCTCGCCCGGCCGCCACACGTCGAGCTCGGTGCGGAAGAGCGTCAGCGCCATCGGAAGCCCGTACCCGCTCAGGGACTTGGAGAGGCACACGATGTCCGGGGTGATCCCGGCGACCTCGAAGCTGAAGAACGGCCCGGTCCGCCCGCAGCCCATCTGGATGTCGTCCACGATCAGGAGGATGCCCCGGCGCTCGCACAGCTCCGCGAGGTCCGCGAGCCACGCCGGCCCGGCCGGGTTCACGCCGCCCTCGCCCTGCACCGTCTCCACGATGACGGCGGCGGGCAGGTCCATGCCGCTGCTGCTGTCGTCGAGCATGGCGTCCAGCAGCCTCAGCCCGGACAGCTCGCCCCCGGCGAAGCCGTCGTACGGCAGGCGCCACGTGTGCCCCAGCGGCACCCCCGCGCCGCCCCGCTTGGACGCGTTCCCGGTGACGGCCAGGGAGCCCAGCGACATCCCGTGGAAGCCGCCGGTGAAGGCCACCACCGTGTGCCGGCCCGTCACCTTCCGCGCCAGCTTCAGCGCGGCCTCCACGCTGTTGGTGCCCGTCGGGCCGGGGAACTGCACCCGGTAGTCCAGCCGGCGCGGACCGAGCACCCGCGCCGCGAACTCGGCCAGGAAGTCCTCCTTCGCCACCGTCAGCATGTCCAGGCTGTGCGTGATCCCGTCCCGCTCCAGGTAGTCGATCAGCGCCCGCTTCAACACCGGGTGGTTGTGCCCGTAGTTGAGGGCGCTCGCACCGGCGAAGAAGTCCAGATAGGCGCGCCCGTCCCGGTCGGACAGACGGCTGCCCCGGGCCCGGTCGAAGACCACCGGCCAGTTCCGGCTGTAGCTGCGGACCTCGGATTCGAGGGGGGAGGCGTTCATGAGGGGTCTCCTCGGAGATGGGGGGTGGAAAGGGAGCCGTACGGAAGGGAGGAGTCACGAGGGGGTACGGGCCACGGGCCGTGCCTCACGCACCGGACAGCGCCGGTACGCCGAGCACCGCCACGCCCGCGAGCACGAGCAGCAGCAGGACCCCGGCGCCCCGCAGGAGCGGCCCGCCGTGCCGGACGGCCGCGACCGCGCCGAGCGAGTACCCGACGAGCGCCGCCGCGGCCGGCCCGAGCAGCAGCAGGGGTACGCCGCCGCCCCCGGCCCCCGCCCACGCGAAGGCGCAGCAGGCCGCGCCGACGGCCACGACCAGGGCCCTGGCGGGGCCCCGCTCGGCGGAGCGCCGCCCGCCCGGGTACAGCCGCGCCGCGATCCGGGCGGCGGTGCGCACGTTGGTGAAGACGTACGAGGTGAGGACGGCCGCCGTCGCCCCGGCGAGCACCCAGCGCAGCGGCGCGGGCGCCGCTCCTGAGGCCCCCTGCCCCTGGACCGCCGCGAGGCCCAGATAGGCGGCGGCCACCACGGCCGCCCCCAGCAGCACGCCGACGGCGGTCCGCCCCGCCCCGGCGGCGGTCGCGGGGACCGCGCCGGTGACGACCTCCCAGCCGACACCGGCGAAGAACAGCGCCGCGAGGGCCAGCCACAGCGCACCGCCCTCCGTGAGCCCCGACGGCGCCAGCGCGCTGCCGGTGAGCGCCGCCGGGTCGCCGGGCCAGAGCCACACGGCGCACGCGAGGGCCAGGACGCCGGTGACCCAGGGACGCCACCGCAGGACGGCGGCGGGCAGCGTCCTCGGGCCGGTCGCCGCCGCCCCGGCCACCACGAGGACGCCCAGGGCCAGCGGCAGGCCGCCGGTCCCCGCCCCGGGCGGCGCGCCGTCGGCGGCCGTCAGCAGGGCGGTGGCGGCGAACCAGGCGATGGCCGCCTGCCCGGCGGTGAAGGCCACGGCGAAGACGCCGTCCACCGCCCGCTCGGCCCACGTGCCCAGCAGGGCCCCGACGGCCCCCGCCAGGGAGGCCGGGCCGACCCGGGTGCGGACCAGCGCCGCGAGCACCAGGCTCACCGCACACCCCAGGAGGACGTGCGCCGTCCAGACGAGGAGCGCGTCCCCGCCCGCCAGGGCCCCCACGACGGGAGGCATGACCAGCATCCCGGCACCGAGGACGCCCCGGGCCACCCGGCCCGCGACCGCCCGCTCCGGTCGGCGCGCCGCGCCCGCGCCGGCCGCCCCGGGGGGCTCCCTCACGGGAGGCGCTTCCGGAGGCTCTCCGCGATGACCTTGGCCCGCAGCGACAGCAGGCTGAAGGACCCGGCGTCGCCGATGCCGTGGGTGGACTCGCACAGGCCGTTCAGGAAGAGCGCCGGGGTGTCCGGCGCCACCGGCCGCACCTCGTAGTCCGGGCCCACGGCCAGATAGCCGTGGGCGTCGAACGCGAACTCCTCGGCGATCCCGCGCATCAGCGCCGGGACCCGCTCCTGGTGGGCGGCGGGACCGAGGTCGCGGAAGCCGGTGGCCAGCACGACGAAGTCGGCCTCGTGCTCCTCCGACGCGCCGGTGTTCAGCTCGTCGACCGTCATCCGCACGCCGTCCTCGCCCGCCTCGACGGCGCGCACCTGGCGGCTGCCGCTGACGAACACGCGCTGCTCGCCGTCGAGCCGCTGCTCGTAGATGAGCCGGTACAGCTCGCGCAGCACGTCGCCGTCGGCCGACGAGTAGTTCGTCAGCCGCATGAACTGGTCGATGGCCTGCTTCCGCTCCCGCGAGGCGCCGTAGTAGTAGTCCGTGAACCCGGGGAAGTACCCCTCCTCGCTGAACGGACTCGTGTCCTTCTCACGGAGCGTCAGCGACCGTACGAGTGTGGTCACTTCGGCCTCGGGATAGCGCCGGGCGAGGTCGAGGGTGAGCTCGACGGCGGACTGGCTGCCGCCGACGACCGTCACCCTGCGCGGCGCCCCGCCCCGCTCCTCCAGCTCCCGCAGGGCCGGCAGGTAGCGCGTCAGATGGAAGACCCGCGCGGAGTCCACGGTGTCGAACGGCTCGGGGACGAACGGGGCGCGGCCGGTGCCGACGACGAGGACGCGCGCCTGGAGGGTCTCGCCCGCGGAGGTGGTGACGGTGTAGCGCGGCCGGCCGTCGGCGTCCTGCCCGAGGGAGATGCCGGTGACGTGCGTGCCGTAGTCGACGAGCCGGTCGAAGTGGCCCGCGGCCCAGGTGACGTACTGCGCGTACTCCTTGCGCAGCGGGTACTCCATCGGGAGGTTGAGGTGGTCGAGCAGCCTCCCGTTCTCGAAGAGGTAGTTGATGAAGCTGTAGCGGCTGCGCGGATTGCGCAGGGACACCAGGTCGCGCACGGGGTGGTTCTGGATGTCCGAGCCGTCGAGCATCATGGCGCTCTGCCAGGACGGGCCCGGACGGGCCTCCAGGAACCGTATGTCGAGGTCGTGGCCCTCTTCTTCCAGGGCGATGGCGAGTGCCAGGTTGGCCGGACCGAAGCCGATGCCGAGCACGTCGTGGCAGCGCGTCACTGTTCCCCCTTGATGGAATGCGGACAGATGAATGCGGACGGATGGGATGGAGCGGTCCCGGCGGCGGTGCCGTCGGGCGGCGGGCGCAGGCGGTCGAACCGGTGCGGAGCGTCAGCCGGGACAGGAGCCGGAGCCGGTGGCGCTTCCGGTGGCGCTTCCCGAGCTGGTTTCCGGTGCGTCCAGGAGGGATGCGGCGATGCGGCGGCCGGCCTCCGGGGCCGTCTTGACGCCGCCGCCGTTCCAGCCGCGCACCGCCCACACGTGCGGCACGCCGGTGCCCGTAAGCAGCCCGGACGCCGGACCGCCGTCGCCGGGCGGGCCGTACGCGTCCGCGGCGCGGACGGTGGCGAGGTGCGGCGCGGTCGCCAGCCACGGGAAGTGGGCGGCGAGCGCGGCGGCGGTCGCCCGCGCGTGGGCCGGGTCCGGCCGGGCGTCGACCGGCGCGTCCCAGACCAGGTGCGGCATGCCGATCAGCGTCCGGTCCGCGCCGACCGGCTTGGCGTACAGCCCGGTCCGCAGGTCGACGAAGGTCGCGTGGGCCGGGACGCCGGGGTGGCGCCCGACGACGCTCACCTGGATCGACCGCGAGCGGACCGGCGCGGCGGGCCGCAGCCCGGGCACCGGGTCGGCCGCCCAGGGCCCGACCGCCGACACCACCGCCCCGGCCCGGACCTCGCCCGCGTCCGTGGCCACCACCGGGTGCCCGCCGCGCGCCTCCACCGCCCGGACGCGCACCCCGCAGCGGACGACGGCGCCGTCGGCGCGCGCCTGCTCCAGCCAGTCCGCCGTGACCTCCGCCGGGGCCACCCAGCCCGCCTCCGGCTCGACCAGGGCGATCCCGCCGGCCAGCCCGACGCCCGCCGCCTCGGCGGGCCCCGCGACCACGTGCGCCGGGGTGCCGAGGGCCGCCCCGATCCGCGTGGCGGCCGCCCGTAAGGCCGCCTCCTCCGCGGGGTCCGCGACGGTCACCGCGCCGACCGCGCGGAGCGGGGCCCGGCCCGACGCCCAGCGCGAGGCGTCCCGGTAGACCGCAAGCCCGGCCAGGGCCAGCGCGGCGGTCTCCGGATCGGGGTCGTAGGCGCGCACCATGCCGCCGGAGGCCCCGGTCGCCCCGGCGCCGGGGCGGGGCGCCTGCTCCAGGACGACGACGGACGCGCCCCGGCGCGCCAGGTGGTGCGCGACGGCGGCGCCGGTGATCCCGGCGCCCACCACCACGACGTCCGCCGCCGCGGGGAGTTCCCCGCCGTGGGGGGAGCCGGCCGGGCCGGTCCCGCCGGGGTCGTTCACGACCGTACGCTCGCGGCGGGTACGTGCTCCGCCGCGCGGCCGGGCGCGGGCGCCGCGCACCGGGTGCCGGAGGGCAGGAAGGACCAGTCGGCCTCGCGCACCGGCTCGCCCGGCAGCCCCAGCCACGCCCAGACCCGCTCGGCGAGACCGGGCGTCACCGGCCAGGCCAGCGCCGCGAACACCTTGGCCGCCAGGTACTCCAGGGCCAGGCTCGTGCGGGCCTCCTCCGCCAGCGACGGGACCTGGCGGGCCACCTGCTCCGTCGCCCGGAACTCGGCGCAGCGCTTCACGAAGGAGTCCAGGAGGTCGACGTAGCCGCGCGCGCTGAACGCCTCCGGCAGGACCAGGCCGTCGAGTTGACGGGTGATCAGGTTGAGGTGGCGGTAGAACTCGCGGTGCGCGTCCGTCCACGCGCCGGTGCCCGGCACCGCGCCGTCGCCCTTCTCGTCCAGCGCCGCGAAGCCGTCGAGCCACGCGTGCGCGGCGACGTACAGCGGGTCCTCGGTCAGCCGCCCGGCGCGCTCCTCGCTGATCCGGGTGACGCGGCCCTCCGGGGCGTCGCGCAGCAGCGCCAGGCGGACGGCGTCCGGTCCGGCCGCGGCGAGCGCGTCGTCGGCCCAGACGGCGTGGCCCCGGCTGGTGGAGAACTTCTCGTCGCCCAGGTGCAGGAACTGGTTGGTGACGAACGCGGCGGGCAGGTGCTCGCCGAGACCGGCCGCGAAGGCGAGCACCGGCAGCAGCACCGCGTAGTAGAAGCTGTTGTCGTAGCCGAGGAAGAGCGCGATCCGCGCGGGCCCGCCCTCCTCCGCCTCGCTCCGGGCGGCGTCCAGGAAGGTGAGGGCGAGGTCCGCCCACGCGTCGAGCGAGCGGCCCTCGCCCAGGTCGACGCCCCACTCGGAGGTCCGCGCCAGCCGGTACGGCGGCAGCCCCTCGTCGAGGAGCCGCTCGACCAGGATCTGGAGGTCCGGCGAGGTGGCGGAGACCCGCAGGTACTCCCGCAGCTCGTCCGCGTACGCGTTCAGGTCGAGCCAGAGGGCCCGCTCCGGGCGGGTGGCGGCCGCGGCGCCGCAGATCCGGCACTGGACGCCGGTGAGCTCCCGGGCCTCGTTCGGCCGGCCGCACGCCTCGCAGATCTCGCCGTCGCTGGACGCCTCGCAGTGCGCGCAGGCCCCGCGGGCGAACGCCTGGTGCAGCGACAGGTCGCAGTCCGCGCAGTACGCCGTCTCCCGCTCCTCCTCCCGCACCGCGGGCGACGCCGCCACCCGGGCCAGCAGCTCCCGGATCCGGCCCGCGTGCTCCGGGTCCCCGCCCGGGCGGGTGAGCCGGTCGACGCCGACCCCGGCCGCCCGCAGGGTCGCCACGATGGCGTCGCCCTCGGCCGCGGCCACCTCCGCCGGGGCCGCACCGCGCAGCCGGGCGGCGGCGGCCACGTACGACTGGTGGTCGTCGGTGCCGGTGACGTACCGGGCGTCGCGGCCCATGCTCCGCAGCGCGCGTACCAGCATGTCGGCGCGGACGTACGGGCCGGCGAGGTGACCGAGGTGGAGGCCGCCATTGGGAGTCGGCGGCGGGCAGAACACCAGGGTCCGGTCCGCGAGTTGATCGCGCGGCGGAGCCTTGTCCAGGACGGCGACGGCGCTCGGGATGTGCTCCCAGTAGATCGACACGATGTCGAAGGGCTCGTCGTGGTCGTTGCGTATCTCGTGGAAGCCGAAGGGCGTCAGGTGCACGACCTGCCCCGGCCCCAGCTCGCGCTCCTCGTCCCCGAGCACGACGACCGCCCTGCCCGCCAGGACGATGAACATCTCGCCGTCCTGGTGGGCGTGGCGCTTCGAGACGGTGTGCCCGGGGACGCTGCCGAAGACGGAGCCGAACGGCAGCCCCTCGATGTCGGTGGCGGACAGCATGGGTTGCAGGTGCATCTCGTAGGACCAGCTCATCGCCGACCGGTCGAAGGCACGCGTGATCAAGGGGACCCCCTGGTGGAGTGGAAGGGACGGGCGGTACGGCGTCAGGCGCCGGAGCCGCCCCGCTCGGCCGGACCGTGCAGCTTCGTCGGGGCGCCGTCGGCGTCGAAGGGCCGGCGGAACGAGAACGCGAACGGCGAGGGCCCGTGGTCGTGCAGGTGCTCCAGCCGGGCGCAGGCGTCCGCCCAGGTGGGGGTGGCGTCGTCGGCGACCCACCAGGCCGCGTACGAGGGCCACTCGGGCTTGAGGAACCACTCGTGGCGGCGGCTCAGGGTCGAGCGGTGCAGCCCGGCGTAGACGAACGCGAAGACGGAGTCCAGGTCCGCCCAGAGGGAGAGCGTGGAGGCCCGGCTGTCGGTCTCGTCGGTGCGGCCCCCGGTGTAGAAGCGCGGCACCTCGAACTTGCCCCAGTCGCCCCAGTCGCGCTGGAAGTTGGTGAGATGGCTCTGGCCGGGGTCCTCCTTCGCCCGGGCGACGAATCCCGGGCTGCGCTCCGCCTCCTCGAAGGTCGGCGGCGTCAGGTCGTCGAACTCCTGGACCTCGGGATTCCCGTACGGCTTCTTCAGGATCGCGAACGTCGTGAACGCGACACGCGACATGGGCCTGTGTCCTTTCGTGGTGAATTCCCGGTGGGAACCGGCGATTTCGTCAGGAGGAATCTGGAGGCTATTTCCGCGCGGCGCCGGAACCACGGGCCATGAGGCCCCGCATGAAAGCGCGCTGGAATTCGGCGGGCAGGATCATGCGGCCGGTCAACGCCAGGTATTTCTGGCTGAGTTCCTGATTGCCGCAGATGGTCTCGAACATCCTCTGGCGGGTCGCCTCGTC
Organism: Streptomyces sp. NPDC059201; assembly: GCF_042754585.1. Lineage (NCBI taxonomy): Bacteria > Bacillati > Actinomycetota > Actinomycetes > Kitasatosporales > Streptomycetaceae > Streptomyces > Streptomyces sp. NPDC059201. The sequence goes on along the minus strand of NZ_JBHZBB010000010.1, from coordinate 184,350 downwards.
CTTCTCGACGAGGGAGTCCCCGCAGATTCCCTCGGCGTGCGGCAGGACGGTCTTCTCGAACCGCTGCCGGTAGTCGTCGAGTCCGTCCCTGACGCCCTCGGCGTCCAGGGCGCGGCCGGCGAAGGCGTGGGCGAGGAGCTGCGCCGAGAGCAGCGCGAAGCCGCAGCCGACGCCGCTCATGGCGTCGAGCGACAGCGCCGCGTCGCCGACGAACGGCACGGAGCCGGCGACCGGCCGGCGGATCAGGCTCGGGTAGTCGCCGTAGCCGAGGAGGGGCCCCTCGGGGACCGCGTCGGCGACCGCGGGCCCCTGCGCCAGCCCGTCGAAGTACTTCAGGAACTCCTGCATCCGCCCGTCGGCGCCCCGCCACCCCTCCACGCGTGCCTTGTCCGCGAAGAGGACGAGCTCGGTCCTGCCGTCGACGAGCGGGTAGGTGCAGGCCAGGTCACGGTCGTTCATGACGAAGACGGAGCGGTTGTCCTCGGGGGCCGGGATCCCCTTGAAGTAGCCGAAGAGCGCGGCGCGTTCGTTGGGACGGCTCTCGGTCTCGTTGCCGAGCAGCCCCGCGAGCCGCGAGCGCCGCCCGTCCGCCGCGACCACCAGCCGGGCCCGGTACCGCCGGGGTCCGGCCTCGCTCCGGGTGTCGAGGGTCCAGCCGGACGCGTCCCGCTCCAGGCTCTCCACGGAGGTGGACTCCACGAAGCGGACGCCGTGCCGCCGCGCGGACTCCCGGATCGCCGGGTCGAGCACCCGCCGCTCCAGGTTGAGCGCGTACGAGTCCGGCCGCTCGGGGTCGTAGCCGGTGCCGGGCGTCTCGACCACGCCGCCCGGCGTGACGAAGACGGCCTTGGTCGGCACCGACCAGGACGGCTCGCGGAGATGGGCCAGCCCCAGGGCGGGCAGGAGGGACACGGTGTGCGGCTGCACGAAGTGGGTGCAGAGCTGTTTGTAGTACGGATCGGGCGTCGCCTTCTTCTCGAAGACCGCCACCCGGTACCCCATCGTGCCGAAGTGGATGGCGGTGGCGCAGCCGGCGAGGCTGCCGCCCACCACCGCCACGTCCAGCGGCGCGTCGTCGTACTCCTCGGTGCTCATGGTTCGGCTCCCACTCTCTGTTCGGACGGACTCCTGCCGTGACCTGACCGGCCCGACCTGTCGTGACCTGACCTGCCTGACGCGTCGCCCGGGTCAGCACCCGCAGGCGGCGTGGTGCGTGTGCTCGGGGGCGGCGTGGCCCTCCGTCGGGTGGCCGTCCCGCTTCCACCAGTCGAGGCCGCCGATCAGCTCCTTGACCCGGAAGCCCGCCGTCGCCAGCTTGATCGCCGTCTTGGTGGAGGCGTTGCAGCCGATGCCGTCGCAATACGTCACGTACAGCGGCGCCTTGGAGAGGCCGGCCAGGGAGTCCTGGGAGATCGAGCGGTGCGGGATGCTGACCGCGCCGGGGATGTGCTCCGCCGCGTACGACTCGCTGCCGCGCCCGTCGACGACCACGAGGTCCTGCCCGGCGGCGAGCGCGTCCCGGAGGTCGGCCGAGTCGATCTCGTACGCGAGCTTGGCCTGGTAGTAGGCGAGTTGGGCGCTGTGCTCGCGCGTCTCGGCGGCGGTCTCGGCGGCCGCGGCCTGGGGGGCCGCCTCCGGCTCGCCCAGGAACCGGTCGGCGATGGCGTACAGGTCGCCGAGGGTGCTCGGCGTGACCAGCGAGTCCGCGTGCTCGCCGAGGTCGACGCCGCAGTCCTCCAGGAGGGTGACCAGGACGCTGATCGTCAGCAGCGAGTCCAGGCCGAGGGTGTTGAGCGGGGTGCTGTCGGGCAGCGGGGCGAGGTCCACCGGCTTGCCCAGCGCCGCCTCCAGGTACTCGGCGACCTTCTCCTTGACCGTGTCGTTCACCGTTACGGGCATGTCTCCACCTCATCCATGGGCTCGACGGCGCCGTCGGCCGACAGCGCGACGTACGGGGCGTGCGACTGCTGAGCTGCTTCCGTGAGCCGCCGGACCAGCTCCCGCTCCTCGGGCTGCGGGGCCGGTGCGGCGGGCGTCCAGGCCAGCAGGGCCGGGCGCAGGGGTTCGGGCAGGAGGCCGCGCAGGTGCTCCGTGACCTCGGCGAGCGTCCGGCGGTCCTTCGCGGCGACGGCGAGGGCGACCGTGTCGCGCCCGTCGCGCCGGACCGAGGCGGCGACCGCCCGGTCGACCCCGGGACAGCCGAGGGCGGCCCGGGTGATCTCGTCGAGGTGGGTACGGCGTCCCGCCAGCCAGGTGATCCGCTCGTCGGCGTGCCGGCGCAGCACGAGGGCGCCGCCCTCGTCGCGGACGCAGACGTCCCCGGTCCTGAACCAGCGGGTCCCGTCGGCCTCGACGACGAGCCGGGCGGTCTCCTCGGGCTGGTCGAAGTAGCCGCGCATGACCTGCGGCCCGCCGACCCAGAGCTCGCCCTCGGCGCCGGGCCCGTGGACCTCGGCGCCGTCCTGGACGAGCCGCGCCCGGACGCCCCGCAGCGGCCTGCCGACCGGGCAGGGGGCCGTGCGGGCGGTGTCCTCGGGGGTGACCGTGTGGATGAAGCCGAAGATCGTGGCCTCGGGCGGGCCGAACGCCTGGACGATCCGGGTCTCCGGCAGCTCGCGGGTCCAGGGGAGCAGGACGTCGGGGTGGCAGACCTGGGCGCCGGTCATGACCAGCTGGAGGTCAGGCAGCTTGGCCCGGGTGATCTGCCGTCCGTCGCCGGTGATCAGGCCGAGGAGCACGGTGACCGCGATCAGGTGGGTGACGCGCTGCCGGGCGATCACGGACCGCATGACGGCGCCCGCCGGGAGGCTGCGGAACTGGTGGACGAAGGCGCCCACGGACAGGGGGAGCAGGGTGTCGAGGAGCGACACGTCGAAGTGGAAGGGGGAGAGGCTCAGCACCCGGGAGTCGGGGGTGCAGCGCAGCACCTCGTTGTGGCCGGTGAAGTGCGCGTACAGGCCGTCGACGGTGATCTCGGCGCCCTGCGGCTCGCCCGTCGCCCCGGAGGCGAAGACGATGTACGCCGCGTCCTCCGGCCCGTGCGCCACGGTGGTGTGCGGGGCGGCGGGCCCGGCGAGGACCTCCGCGAGCCGCTCCCCGCCGAGCAGACGGGCGCCGGGGGCGGGCGGCTCCCGGTCGCCGAGGGTGAGGACGGCGGCGGGCCGCAGCCGGTCGAGCAGGCTCCGCAGCCGGGGCTCGGGCTCCGTGGCGTCGAGCGCGATGTGGACGGCGCCGCGCTTCCAGATGCCCAGGATGATCATGGGCATGACAGATCTTTTCTCGGCGAGGACCGCCACCCGGTCGCCCGGGCCGACCCCCTGGCCCGCGAGCCACCCCGCCACCGCCAGGGCGCCCTCCTCCAGCTCGGCGAAGGTGTGGCTCGCCGTCCCGTCGTCGATCGCGGTGCGGTCCGGCCACTTGAGGGCCGGGGCCACCAGCAGATCGCCCGGGGCGGGCGGCGGACCGGCCGCGCCGGACGGGTCGGCCGACCAGGGCGGCAGGGTCGGCGGATGGGCTCGGGCTACCACGGTCGGCCCCGTTCTTCGAGAGGGAAGGCGGTCCTGGCGATCTCGGTGACGGCGCTCCCGGCGGAGGCCAGCCGTCCTGCGTACAGGCAGAAGTCGTGCGGGAGGTCGGGGAAGTGCCGGTGGCGCAGGCCCGGCGAGCGGGCGGCCATGAACTCGGCCCAGGCCAGGCCCTCGTCGCGGAGTACGTCGCAGCCGGCGGTCGCGATCGAGCAGTCCGGCAGCCGGGCCAGGTCGTCCTCCGCCAGGTCCATCGGATCGAAGTCGCGGGCGGCGAAGAAGGGGGCGAGGAAGGAGGTGAAGAGCCGCATGACGTCGCGGTCGAGGAAGTGGCCCTCGCCGAAGTCCCGGTAGGACGGGCGCTCGGTCCGCAGATCGAGGACCGGGTAGAGGAGCACGACCCGGGAGAACACCCCGGGCAGCACCCGCAGGGCGAGGTAGAGCGAGAGGAGTCCGCCGACGCTGTCGCCCGCCAGCACGATCGGACGGTCCGTCAACTCCCGGCAGCGGGAGGCGATCCGCTCCGCCAGCCGCTCCACCGACTCCTCGACGGTGTGCTCCGGCGCCTTCAGGTAGTCGAACGCCTCGACGGGCGACCGGAGTTCGGTCGCCAGCCTGCGTAAGAAGGGCTGGAAGACGGCGGTCGAGTAGTAGACCATCCCGCCCCCGTGGACGTAGACGACCCACGGGCTGTCCGCCGCCTCCCGGGCCGGCCGGACGGTGACCGAGTGCGGTCCCGCCGCGACCGTGGCGCCGTCGTCAGGATCGGCCGCGCCTCCGAAGCGGGCGATCCAGCGCTCGGCGTTGGCCCGGTCCTCGGCGGGCGATCCGGTGGGTCCCCGTACCGCCATGATCCTGCGGGCGGCGGCGAGCCGCCCGAACTCGGGGTGGAGGGTGGCCGTTCCCGTGTCAGGCATGGCCGTCCCCGCCGACGGGCGCGACGTCCCCGTCCGGGGTGAACACGAAGTGGGTCGCGCTCTCCTCGCGGGCGGCGTCGGCGAGGAGCCGCATCAGCAGCTTCTCGTCCGTCTTGCCCGTGGAGGAGACGGTGAGCTCGGGCGACCAGGCGACGACGGTCGGCAGCATGTACGCGGGCAGCAGCTCGGCCAGCCGCTTCTCCACGTCCGCCACCACCGCCCGGTCCGGCGCCATCACCACGAGGGCGATCACGTCGTGGCCGAGGCGCTCGACCAGGGCGACGGCGGCCCGCTCGACACCGGGGGCGCTCAGCACCGTCTGCCGGATCTCGCCCAGATGGATCCGCCGGCCCGCCAGCTTCACCTCGTCGTCGTTCCGGCCGCGGAAGACGATGTCGCCGTTCGCGTCGTAGCTGCACAGGTCGCCGGTGCGGTAGTGGCGGACGCCGTCGACCTCGACCACGCGACGCGCGGTCTCCTCCGGCTGCCCGTAGTAGCCGCGCATCACCTGCTCGCCGCCGATCCACAACTCGCCGACCCGGTCGGGCTCGTGGACCTCCGTCCCGTCGTCCATGATCCGGGCCGTCACCCCGCGCAGCGGGCGGCCGATCGGGTACGCGCTGACGCGGTCCGGGTCGACCCGCTCGATCTCGTGGGCGACGCAGACGATCGTCGCCTCGGTCGGCCCGTACACGTTGATCACCCGGACCTCGGGCAGGCCGTCCTTCCAGACGTTGATGACACCCGGGTCGCAGACCTCCGCGCCCGTCATCACCATCTCCAGGGCCGGGAAGTTCTCCCGGGTGACGTGCCGCCCGCCCTCGGTGATCATCGTCAACAGCGTGGAGACCGCGATCAGATGGGTGATCCGCTCGCGCATGATGATCGCCCGCATCACGGCCCCGGCGTGCATCCCGCGGAACTGGTGGACGTACGCGCCCAGGGACAGCGGCAGCAGCGTGTCCTCGATCGACACGTCGAAGTGGAACGGCGACAGGCTGAACACCCGCGACTCCGGCGTGAACCGCAGCACCTCGTTGTGGTTCCCGAAGTACGCGACCAGGTTCGCGACGGTGATCTCCACGCCCTTCGGCTCACCCGTGGAGCCCGAGGTGAAGATGATGTACGCCGTCGAGTCCGGGCGGTGCGGCACGGTCGGCCACTCCCGGTCCGGCCCCGACAGCACCTCGTCCAGCTCCGTCCGGCCCGCCCAGCGCGGCCCCGGGGCGACCGGCTCCCGGTCGTCGAGCGCGAGCACCACCCGCGGCCCGAGCCGGTCCAGCAGCCCGCGCAGCCGCGGCACCGGGGCCGTACCGTCGAGGGGGACGTAGACGGCGCCGCACTTCCAGGCCGCGATGGCCAGGACCGGCATCAGCGCGCTCTTCTCGGCCAGGATCGCCACCCGGTCGCCCGGGCCGACGCCCTGCCCGGCCAGCCAGGCGGCGAGCGTCGTGGCCCGCCGCTCCAGCTCCGCGAAGGTCAGCCCGAGACGTCCGTCGTGCAGCGCCGGGCGGTCCGGCCAGTTCGCCGCCGCCGCGCGGACGAGGTCACCCAACTCCGGTGCGGGGCCGTCCTGGTCGGCCGGATCGATCGACCACGGCGGCAGCGCGGCCGGCCGGTCCGTCGGTGCGGAACCCCGCGTCACGAGACTTCCCCCGCCCCGACGTCGTAGGAGAAACGGACCTTGTCCTTGGTACGGGCGCCCATGCGCCGGTAGAAGCCGATGCCCGCCTCGTTGTCCGGCGGTGTCTGCCACTCCGCCCAGCCGCACCCCTCGGCGACCGCGAACTCCCGCAGCCGCTCCAGGAAGACGCGGCCGAGCCCCAGACCGCGATAGGGCTCCTGGAGATACAGGCAGTCCATGTACGCGAACGGCTCCGCGCTCCAGGTGGCGAAGTCCGTGGTGACGGTCATGAAGCCGCAGGGCCTGCCGTCGTCCAGGGCGACCCAGCCGTGCACCGCCGGGCGCTCCGCGAAGAACGCCGCACGCCAGCGCTCCACCTGGCCGTTCTCGGTGAACTCCGCCTTCTCGTACGCCGCGTGCTCGACGCAGAGCGCGAGCAGCGCGTCCAGGTGGTCCGGCTCGATCGGCCGGACCTCGATGTCGTGGTTCACACCCACCCCGAGAAGGTCGTGTCCAGGTACGCGTCGATCGCTTCCCGGTCGGTACTGCCCCGCGCGAGCACGGTGCTGATCCAGGCGTCGCGCTCGAACTTCACGACCTCCAGCTCCCAGACGCAGGCGATCAGGTCCCGCTCGGGGAGCGGGGCGAAGGCCGTGTTCCCCTCCGCATCGGTCACCGCACCGCGCACCCAGTGCTTGAGCATGTCGGCGTCGTACCACTGGCTCACCAGCAGATACGTTCCTTCCGCGCCGTGGTGCAGGATCAGGAAGCCGGCCTCGTGGTCGCCGCCGCGCGGGGGCTCGCTCAGCACGGTCGCCGCGTGGTGCTCCAGCCACTCCGGCTTCGGCAGGTCGCCGGCGCGCTCCGGGTCCGCGAACATCGCGTACGCCTTCAGGGCCCGCCCGTTCACGTGCACCGGGGGCAGCGCCTTCACCAGGCGCGGGGAGTAGGTCAGGGGGTTCATCCGGCGGTGGCCCCCGCCCGTGGGGCGTGCTCCATGTCCGACACGTGCTCTTCGCCTCCGAACTGTCGTGGATCGTCCGTACGGAAGGTGCTTGAACAGCCTGGGAACGCAGCCGATCCGCATGCGCCGTACCCGTACCTGGTCAGGGTACGAAGGCTCTGACGGATCCTCATAAAAGGCGGTACATCCGTGCATGGGGCCGTTGATCGATAAGATCATAGAGTTTGCGAGGGCGCGGCGAAAGACCCCGCTGACCTCGTCATTTGCATGACACCTCGTCATTTCCGAAGAGAATCCGCTTACTTCGCGCCGTGGCCGCAGACCAACGTAGCGCCCGGCGGGGAACACCGGCACTCTTCCGCCGAAAGCTTCCCTATCCCGTCGGTGAACCCCATACATGGGCGGTTCACGCATCCCCTCCGCCCCGATGTCCGAGAGCCGAGTGGCGCGTTCACGCCTTTCGCGGAACCGCTCCGGCCGGTATTCATTCGGTGTTCGGACCGGCGGAACGCGGGTCTCGTACCATCCACCCCGTCCCACGGGCCGCACGACGAAGGGGAACGCATGCGATTCCAGCCACTGACGAGGGCGCGCTCCTCCTTCGTCACGACCTTCGGCGGGCTTCCGTCCGGCTTCTGGTGGCTCTGGACCGCTCAACTCATCAACCGCGCCTGCGGTTTCGTGATGCCCCTGCTCGCCTTCTACATCACCGAGGAGCTCGACCGCAGCGCCGCCTTCGCCGGCACCGTCGTGGCCGGCATCGGCGTCGGATCCCTCCTCGCGGGCCCGTTCGGCGGCGCGCTCGGCGACCGCTTCGGCCACAAGCCCACGCTCGTCGGCGCGCTCGGCGCCACCGCCGTCAGCATGATCGGCCTCGCCTACGCCCGCTCGCCGTGGGCCCTCCTCCTCGGCGCGTTCGTCGTCGGCGTGGTCAACAACGCGACCCGGCCCGCCCACAACGCGCTCATCTCCGACGTCATCCCCGCCAAGGACCAGGTCCGCGCCTACTCTCTCAACTTCTGGGCCATCAACGTCGGTTACTCCATCGCGATGCTCTCCGTCGGCCTCGTCTCCCTCACCGGCTACACCGCGCTCTTCTGGCTCAACGGCGCCACCACCCTCATCGGCGCCGTGATGATCGCGATCCGGGTCCCGGGCCGCGCCCCGGTCGCCGCGCCGCCCGACGGCGAGGAGGGCGAGGGCTTCCGCGCCGTCCTGCGCGACCGGAGCTTCGTGGCCTTCGTCGCCGCCCAGTTCCTCGTCCTCACGGTCCTCCTCCAGTCGGAGAGCGGACTGCCCATCGCGATGGGCCAGGACGGATTCTCACCGAGCACCTTCGGACAGGTCGCCGCGCTCAACGGCATCGTGATCGTCGCCGTCCAACTGCCGCTCACCCGGCTCTACAAACGCTTCCCCGAATCCTGGGTGCTGGCCGGATCGTCCGCGCTGATCGGCGTCGGCTACTCGGTCCTCCTCTTCGGCCACTCCGCCTGGATCTACGGCGCCTCCATCATCGTGTGGACCCTCGGCGAGATCGGCAACACCCCCACCAGCTTCGCGCTCGTGGCCCGCATCTCCCCGGACCACCTGCGCGGCCGCTACCAGGGCCTCTACCAGGTGTCCTGGACCGGCTCCGCGGTCGTGGCACCGCTGGTCGGCGGCTGGGTGATCCACACCTGGGGCGCCGCCCCGCTCTGGATCGGCTGCCTCGCCGTCGCCGTCATCGCCGCCGGAGCCCAGCTGGGCATCGGCACCCGCCTCACCCGCCGCGCCAAGACCATGGAAACGGCGGAACCGGAACCGGCCACGTCGACGACGGCTCCCGAGAAGGGCTGAACCGAGGGCTCAGCCGAGGGCTGAACCGAGGGCTGAAGCGGCGATCGGGGACCGGGAGGGGTGGTCGCGGCCGGGAACCTTCCGGCCCGTCCGGCCGTCCTCCTACCAGGAAACGTTGATCCATCGTGTGCGACCCGAGCGAGGTGCCATGCGGACGAACGACCCGAACACCCTGGAGACCACCCTGGCCGACGGCCGGAGGATGACGCTCTCCCTCCCCGCCACCGACGCCGGCTGGGCCGCCGACGGCCTCGCCGCGCTGCGCCCGGTGCGGCCGACCCACGAGGGCCGGGGCCAGGAGCCGCCCGCCCTGCCCGAGCGGCCCGCGCTCCCGCTGGAGGTGGCCCTCCTGGGATTCGCGCTGTAGGTGCCGCCCCCGTCCCCGCGTGGTGTGCTGGTGGGGAGGGGGGGTGGACCGTCCCTCACGAGGAGGGATCATGGCGATCCTCGTCCACGCCGCCCTCGGCGGAGTCACCACGGACCAGTACGACACGCTCAACGACAAGCTCCAGTCGGTCCCCGGGATGTTCGACGGGTGCCTCTCGCACGCCTGCGTGCCCACCGACGACGGCCTGGAGATCTTCGACATCTGGGCGAGCGAAGCGCAGATGAAGACCTTCGCGGAGAAGATGATGCCGATCGCGGCGGAGCTCGGCTGGGACGACCAGCCGATGCCCCGCGTGGTGTCCGTCCACAACTACTGGGTGCCCGGCGACTGACCGATCGCGCCCCCAAGGGACCTCGGAAGGGGCTCTGACGGCCGGAGGTGTGGCCGGTCCGCCGCGCTGCCGCGGGCGGAGCGGGCGCGCGGGTTACGGTCGCCGGTATGGCCGGTGATCGACGCGGGTGGCTGCGGTGTCTGCTCGGCGGAGCGGTGTTCGTGGTGTGCATGGCCGGCACCACGCTCCCGACCCCGCTGTACCCCCTCTACCAGGAGAAGTTCGGCTTCTCCGAACTCACCGTCACCGTGGTGTACGCCGTGTACGCCTTCGGTGTCATCGGCGTGCTGCTCCTCGCGGGCAACGCCTCCGACACCATCGGCAGGCGCCCCACCCTGCGCTGGGGACTCGCCTTCGCGGCGGCGAGCGCCGTCTGCTTCCTGTGCGCCGACGCCCTGGGCTGGCTGTACGCGGGCCGGCTGCTGTCCGGCCTCTCCGCGGGCCTCTTCACCGGGGCCGCCACCGCGTACGTCATGGAGCTGGCGCCGCCCGGCGGCACGGCCCGCGCCACCCTCGTCGCGACCGCCGCGAACATGGGCGGCCTCGGGTGCGGCCCGCTCCTCGCCGGGCTGCTCGCCGAGTACGCGCCCGAGCCGCTGCTGCTGCCCTTCGCCGTCCACCTCGCCCTCGTCGCGCTCTCGGCCCTGGTCCTCCAGTGGCTGCCCGAGACGGTGGCGGAACCCCGGCCCCTCAGCGCCGTACGGCCCCGGAAGCCGGCCCTGCCGGCCCGCGTGAGGGCCGTGTTCGTCCCGGCGGCCGTCGCGTCCTTCGTGGGCTTCGCCCTCTTCGGCGTCTTCACCTCCGTCAGCCCCGCCTTCCTCGCCCGCTACCTGCACGTCGACAACCACGCCGTCAGCGGCCTGGTCGTCGCCCTCGCCTTCTTCGCCTCCACCGCCGGGCAGGTCGCCGCCGGGCGCGTGGGCCCGACCCGCTCGCTCCCGCTGGGCTGCGCGGTGCTGTTCGCGGGCCTGGTGCTGCTCGCCGTCGCCCTCGCCACGGACCAGCTCGTCTTCGTGGTCCTCTCCGCCCTCGTGGGCGGCGCCGGGCAGGGCCTCGCGTTCCGCGCGGCGCTCTCGGCCGTCGCCGCGGCCTCGCCGCCCGACCGGCGGGCCGCCGTCATCTCGTCGCTCTTCGTCGTCGCGTACACCGGCATCTCGATCCCGGTGATCGGCGTGGGCCTGCTGGCCGACCCCCTCGGCCTGGAGGGCGCCGGCCTGGTCTTCATCGCCTGCATGCTGGTGCTCGTCGCCTCGGCCGCCGCGTACCTGCTGCGACGTACCGGCGCGGGGGAAGGCAGGGGAGCCGGTACGCCCTCCTAGGGCGTCGAGTCAGAGTACGGCGAGCCGGTCCACCACCAGCTCGGCTCGCCGCTCGGCCTCCGCCGCGGGCAGCCGCCCCGCCCGGGTGAGGGTCGCCAGACCGTGCAGGGCCGCCCAGAACACCTCGGTGAACAGCCCCGGGTGGACGTCCTCCCCGGCGACCTCGCCGAGCGTCTCCAGCAGGGCGGCGAAGGCGTCCTTCAGCGGCTCGGGGGTCTCCGCGTCCGCGAACAACAGGCCCCCGTCGAGCTGGAACATGGCGTCGTAGACCGCCGGATGCCGCTCGGCGAAGGCGAGGTAGGCGCGGGCGAGGGCGCCGACCCGGGCGCGCCGCCCCTCCGAAGCCGAAGCCGAAGCCGAAGCAGCCGAAGCCGAGGCCGCGGCGGAGGGCGCGCCGGACGACGCGGCGGCCGTCGCGGCCCGCAGCGCCACCGCCATCTCGGCGGCACCCTCCAGGGCCACGGCGCCGATGATCTCGCGCTTGCCGCGGAAATGGCTGTAGAGGACGGGCTGGCTGTACTCGATGCGCTCGGCGAGCCGGCGGGTGGTGACCGCGTCCCAGCCCTGTTGCTCGGCGAGTTCGCGGGCCGTCGCGACGATGAGGCGCTCGCGGACCGCGCGCTCCCGTTCCTTGCGTTCCTGTACCGACATGGCTCGGATTCTAGCACCGCTAGACAATCAAGCGGCAGCAGTACTAGCGTTGCCTCAACAGCTAGCGCCGCTAGTTCCCAGGAGGGGTCATCATGCTCAACGCACTCGAGATCTTCACCACCGTGGCCGTCGGCCTGATGGTGGGGGTGGAGTTCTCCGTCGCCTTCGTCATCAACCCGATCCTCAACGCCCTCCCGGAGGACAGCGGCATACTCGGCCGCGCCCACGGGGGCCGGATGCTCGGCGCCGTGATGCCCGTCTGGTACATCGGCTCGCTCGTCCTCGTGGCGGTCTGGGCCGCCACCGGCTGGGGCCACGAGGGCACCGGACTCGTCGTCACCGCCGGCGCGCTGCTGATCGTGAGCGTGATCATGTCGGTCCTGCTGCTCGTCCCGATCAACAACCGGGGCAAGACCTGGACCCCGGAGAACCGCCCCGCGGACTGGAAGGAGCAGAAGAACCGCTGGGACCGCTACCACTACGTCCGCGTGGCCGTCATCATCGCGGCGTTCACGCTGCTGGTCACCGCCCTCGCCTGAACCCGAGGAGACTTCTAGGGCGCGTCGGGGCGCCGGCCCCACACGGTCAGCATCCCGGCCGACAGCGCCGCGCACTCCTCCGACTCCAGATAGCGCACCGCCTCGTCGAGGGCCGCGTCGTCGACCAGTCCCGTGGCCAGCATCGCGGCCCTGCTCCGCTCCCAGGTGTCGGCCCAGAACCGGCTGAGCGGGCCGCCCGGCACCAGCGGCGGCACATGGATCTCGGCGCCCACCCGCCGCAGCCCCGCCGCGCGCAGCATGGCCGGATACGACGGCACCCAGGACACGTCGGTGCCGATGGACTCCCGCAGCCCCCGCCACATCGCCCGCATCGCCCGCGTGTACGGCGTCCCGGGCGCCACGTCGCTCGTCAGGTCGACGGCGTCGCTCAGCACCAGCACCCCACCGGGCTCGACCAGCTCCGCCAGCCGCGCGACCAGCCGCTCCCGCTCCGGGAGGTGCATCAGCACGAACCGCGCGTGCACCAGCCGGAACCGGCCGGGGGAGAAGTCCGGGGCGGTGACGTCGGCCTCAAGCAGCCGGAGCCCCGCCACGGGACGCCCGGCGAGGAACCGCACGTCGCGGTCGACCGCCAGCACCCCCGCCACCCCCGCCTCCGCGAGCAGCCGCCGCGACACCGTGCCCGTACCGGCCCCGACGTCGAGGCAGAGCCACCCCGGCCCCGCGCCGAGCGCCCGCAGCCGCGCCAGGGTGAGGTCGTCGTAGGCGAGCGCCCCGTAGTCGATCCGCGCACCCTCACCCGCCATCTCGGGCCGGAACACGGCCTCGCCGTACCCGCCCCGGTCCGTCCCGTCGCTCATGGCGCCACGCGGAGGGCGTCGGCGGGGCGGTCGGAGAGCCTCGGATCGCGGAGTTCCATGGGCGACGGCCTTTTCATGGGAAGCAAAGGGGCGGCGGACGGTGAAGGGGCCCCACCGCCCCACCGATCCTCCACCCCGTCCGCTCCCCCCGCATCCCCCGTAGGCTGAAGGCCGCACGCGAGGGACAGGAGGACCGGATGGCCGGGACGGCGAAGGGCACGACCGGCGAGGCCGGGGCTATCGGGGCGACGGTCGACGAGCTGCTGGCCGAGCTGGCCGCGCTGGAGGACCCCCGGATGCGCGAGGTCAACGAACGGCGCGGCGACGACCACGGCGTCAACCTCACCGAGCTGCGCGCGATCGCCAAGCGGCTCAAGACCCGCCACGAGCTGGCGCGCGACCTGTGGGCCACCGGCGACACCGCCGCCCGCCTCCTCGCCACGCTCGTCTGCCGCCCCAAGGAGTTCGGGCGCGACGAACTCGACGCGATGCTGCGCGAGGCCCGCGCCCCCAAGGTCCACGACTGGCTCGTGAACTACGTGGTGAAGAAGAACCCCCACGCCGAGGAGCTGCGCCTTCTCTGGCTCGCCGACCCCGACCCGGTCGTGGCGAGCGCCGGCTGGGCGCTCACCACCGAGCGCGTCGCGAAGCGGCCCGACGGCCTCGCCCTCGACGCCCTCCTCGACACGGTGGAGGCGGAGATGAAGGACGCCCCCGACCGGCTCCAGTGGGCGATGAACCACTGCCTCGCCCAGATCGGCATCGAACACCCCGCCCACCGCGCCCGGTCCCTAGCCATCGGCGAACGCCTGGAGGTCCTCAAGGACTACCCCACCCCCAAAGGCTGCACCTCCCCCTACGCCCCCACCTGGATCACCGAAATGGTCCGCCGCCGCGAGAGCTAGCACACCCCACCCGGACCGGGCCGCCGCGATGCGGTGGAGGCCGAGAGGGTACGGGGGGAGGCGAAGGCCGCCCCCGAGCGGCCGTAGCTAGGGCGCGCCGTCAGGAGCGGGCCGGGGGGCCGCCGAAGCGGCGGCCAAGTCCGCCCGGGCCGGAGGCCCAGGGGGTACGAGAGGGCCGTTGCCGCCCGGTGGGCGGAGGCGCACGCCGCCCCCGAGCGGCCGTAGCTAGGGCGCCCCATCCGGACCGGGCCGGGCGGCCGCAGCCGCCGCGGCCGGGTCCGCCCGCGCCGCCGCGATGCGGTGGAGGCCCAGGGGGTGCGGGAAGGCCGTTGCAGCCTGGTGGGCTGAGGCGAAGGCGGCCTCCGAGCGGGTCGTAGCTAGGGCGCGCCGTTGGGACCGGGCCGGCCGGCCGCCGCCGTGGCCAGGTCCGCCCCGGGCCGCCGCGATGCGGTGCAGGCCGAGGAGGTAGGGGTGGGCTGTCGCCGCCCGGTGGGCGGAGGCGTACGCCGCCCCTGAGCGGCCGTAGCTAGCGCACCCCGCCCGGACCGGGCCGGGCGGCCGCAGCCGCGGCGGTCAGGTCCGCTCGGGCCGCCGCGATGCGGTGGAGGCCCAGGGGGTAGGGGAGGGCTTTCGCCGCGCGGTGGGCGGAGGCGAAGGCTGCCTCCGAGCGAGGTGTCGCGCCCGTCGCGCCGAGGGCCAGTGCGAGGACCGTCGTCGCTTCCACGGCGACCAGGCGCCGGCCCGCCTCCTCCGCGCGTGCGGCCTCTCGCTCCATCAGGGGGACGGCCTCCGGTGCGCGGCCCGCGAGGACGAGGACCCAGGCGCGCAGGCACGCGGCGCGTGACGAGGGGGCCGTTCGGTCGACGTCGGCGAGGGCCGCGTGGGGGGCGCCGGAGCGCGCGGTCAGCTCGGCGCGGGCCAGCAGGACCTCGTCGAGCGCCTGCCGGTCCCCGGTCCGCAGCGCCACCGCCTCGCCGCGCGCCAGCAGCTCCCGCGCCTCGCCCGGGTCGTCGTCCGCGCGGAGCCGGGCCAGGACGGCGCACGCGTACGGCTGGGTGCGCTCGGCCTGTTCGCGGGCCAGCCGCTCGGCCGCCCGGGCCAGCTCCTCCGCCTCGGCGGGCCGGCCAAGCAGGAGGTGGAGCTCCGCCAGGTTGGTCCGCTCGAACGCCTGCGCCTCGGGGCTTCCCGTCCGGTCGGCCAGGCGCGCCGCCGCCTCCCCGAAGCCGAGCGCCTCGGCCAGCCGGCCCGACCGGCGGGCGTTCTCCCGCAGCACCGACAGGACCACCGCCTCCACGCCCGGCGCATCGCCCTCGGAGGCGTAAGCCAGCGCCTTCCGCGCGATCGCGTCGGACTCGGCGAGCCGGTCGGCCAGGCCCAGCGAGGCCGCCTGCTGCACCAGGGCGCGGGCCAGCGCCCGTACCCCGGTCCGTCCCGGCAGCCCGGCGGCGGCCCGCGCCGACGCGGCCGCGGGCGCCACCGCGTCGGCCGGCCGGCCCTCCACGAAGAGCAGCACCGACCGGGCCAGCCAGTGCGCCGCCTCCGCCGCCGGGGCCGTACCGGCGCCGGGGGAGCAGGCGTCGAGGACCCGTCCGGCCTCCGCGGCCCCGCCCGCCCGGATCAGCGCCTCGGCCAGCCGCGCGGCCGTCGACACCACCGTGTCCGGCGCGTCCGCCGCGCGGGCCGCGGCGAGCGCCGCCCGCAGCACCACGGCCGCCTCCGGGTACCGGGACATCCGGTGCAGCACCGTCCCGTGGTCCAGGCCCGCCTCCGCCGCCTCGGCGGGGGAGCCGGCGAGCAGCGGGAGCAGCCGCCGGTAGTACGCGTCGGCCGCCTCGTTCGCGTACAGCTCGGCCGCCCGCTCCGCCGCCCGCCGCAACTGCCCCGCCGCCCGAGGGTCCTCGGCCCGCCACAGGTGCCCGGCGAGCGCGTCGACGTCGTCGGGCCGGTGGCGCAGCAGCGCCTCGCTCCACGCGGCGTGGAGGCGGCGCGCCCGCAGCCCGCCGAGCAGGCCGTAACAGGTCCGCCGGATCAGCGGGTGCCGGAAGGCGAGCCCGGTCGTGGCACGCCCGCCGACGACGATCCGCTGCTCGGCCAGGAGCGCGGCGGCGACGGCCTCCTCCAGCGCGGCGCTCGCCGCCGCGTCCGACAGCGGCGGATGCAGGCCCTCGCGGGCGACGGCGAGCACCTCCGTCAGCGGAGCCGTACCGGCCGCCGCCGACACCACCTCCGCCATCCGCCGCGCGTCGGCCCCGATCCGGCCGAGCCGACGCGCCACCAGATGCCGCACCCCGGCGGGCGGAACGACGGGCCCCTCGCCGTCCGGATACGCCTCGCCGTCCGCGTACGGCTCCCCGCCCGGGTACGTACCGCCGTCCGGGTCCGGACCCCCCTCCCCGTAGGTATCCCCTTCCGCGTACGTATCCCCTTCCCGGTACGCCTCCGAGTCCGCCGCCCGCTCCGGGGCGCTCGCCAGCTCCACCGCGAACAGGGGGTTGCCGAGCGACAGGCGCCACACGGCGTCGAGCCGGGCCGTCCCGGCGGGGGCGCGGCCGAGAGCGGCCAGGGTGGCCAGGACCAGGGCGTCGGAGTCCTCCCGGGAGAGGCGGGGGACGGGGACCCGGCGGGCCAGACCGGCGCCGACCAGGTCGTCGAGCCGGGCCGCGTGGTCCTCGGGGAACGGCTCGTCGTCGCGCCAGGTCACCAGGAAGCGGCAGCGGAGGCGGTCGGAACCGGCCGCCCGCCGGGCGAGCCGCGCAAGGAGGTGGAAGGTGCCCGGGTCGGCGGCGTGCAGATCATCGAGGACCACGACGACCCCGCCGCCGTCCTCCCCGAGCGCCCCGGCCCCACCGCCGTCCCCGCCTTCCCCGTCGCCCCGGCCGAGCGCGCCCAGCAACCGCTCCACGCCCTGGAAGAGCCGCAGCCGCTCGGCGTACGCCCCCTCCGCGCCGCCCGCTCCGAGCGGCCCGGCGGGACGCGGGGCGGGCACCAGCGCGGGGGCCGAGGTCCGCAACGCCGAGAGCAGCGGCGCCAGTTCGGGACAGGTGGCCGCCCAGTGCGCCCGCTCGGCGGCCGGGCGCCCGGCGAGCCAGTCGTCCAGCGCCTCCACGAACGGCCCGTACGGCGTCGGCCCCTCCGCGTCGTGCGTCGCCCCCCACAGCACGACCGCGCCCCGCTCGGCCAGCCGCCGGGCCGCGTGCCCCACGAGCCGCGTCTTGCCGAGACCGGCCTCGCCGCCGACCAGGACGACCGGATGCCCGCCCTCGCCGACCAGCTCCGCGAGCAACGCGTCGCGCCCGTAAAGGGGTTCACGGGCGGCGGCGAGCGCGGCGGCCGGGAGATGGGGCGCCCGGGGCGGCCCACCGGCTGCCACGGGTGCCACGGGCGCGGGCGGACCGACCGCGAGCCCCCGGAGCCGTTCCGTCTCGGCCGAGGGCGCGACGCTCAGCTCCTTCGCGAGCGCGTCCCGGCAGAGCTCGTACTGCCGCACGGCCTGCGCGCGCAGCCCCCGGCCCAGATGCGCCGACATCAGCAGCTGGTGGACGCGCTCCTCGGCGGGCGACACCGCCAGCGCCAGCCGCGCGGTGTCCGCCGCCGCGTCGAACTCGTCGCGCCCCAGCCGCAGCCCGGCCAGGTCCACCAGCAGCCGCAGCCGCAGTCCCGCGAGCAGGTCCCGCCTCGGCGCCGCCCACTCCGTGTACCGGTCCTCGGGCAGGAACTCGCCCGCGTGCGCGGCCAGCGCCGACTCCAGCGCCCCCTCCGCACCCTCCGCGAGCGCCGCCAGCGACCGCGCCTCCGCCTCGTCGGCGTCCACCACCACCCGCTCGGGATGCAGGCTCAGCAGCGCCCCCTCCGACAGCAGGTACGACGAGGCGGCGCGCGGCGCGAGCTCCGGCTCCAGCGCGCGCCGGGCCGCGTGCAGCGCCACCCGCAGATTGTTGGTCGCGGCCCCGGCGGCCGCGTCGGGCCAGCACATCTCCTGAATCTGCTCCCGGTGCAGCCGGTGCCCCGGGGCGACGGCGAGCAGCTTCACCAGAATCTGCGCCCCCGGCCGCGACCAGCGCGGCGGCAACGGCGGCCCACCGTCCCGCTCCGCCCGGAACCCCCCGAACAGGCGCAGCCGGACCACAGGTGGGGCCGTGGTCCGGCCCCCTCCGGGGACATCGTTGTCTCTGTGCGCCGCGCTGCTCATGGGGCCGCCACTCTAGCCCCCCGCCCTGTCCCCGCCGAGGGCCCCCGTCCCCAGACGGCCCGCCCCACCGCGGCCGCCGCCAGGTCACCCACACCACCGAACGCCGCGAAAACCGGCGCCACCACCCCACATGGCGACGCCGGTACAGATCGGTACGACCTCAGTGGATCGGCATCACTTCCCGAACCACGCGTCGCGGATCGACAGCGTCGACGTGTTGCCCTGCTTGTCCGTGACCTCGGCGGAGAGCGAGATGCCGCTGCCCTTCGCCGGGTTCTTCACGGTCATCCGGCCGCCGGCGACCTGCACGGTCTGCCAGGTCTTCCCCTCGTCGTAACTGGCCTTCACCGTCAGTGACTTGAGGTTCCGACCGGCCGCCGAGCCCTGCACGGTGACGGGCACCGAGACCCACGTCCGCCCCGGGGCGCGCGTGGCGAGGTCGACGGGCGGCGCGAAGCGGACCGTGGACACCGGCAGCGCCGTGGTGGCGGTGACCGCCCCCGACCGGAAGGAGAAGGACGTGTCGATCCGGGTCGACGCCCCGGCGACCTCCGCAGGCCGCTCCGCCGAGGTCACCAGACGGTACTGGGCGTCGGCGCCGTCGACAGCGAAGGGCTCCGAACCGCTCAGCGGATCGTCGTTCTCCGCGACCCGCACGCCGTCGCGGTACAGCGTCGACCTCGCCGACGAGAACAGCGAGCTCCCGACGTGGCCCTTGGCGTCGGCCAGGAGCGGCACGGCGCCGACGAGCCGCTGCTCGCCCGTCGCCGGATCGGGCGCGGTGCGGAAGACGCCCATGCCCTCGCCCAGGAGCGGGCCGAAGACGCCGGCGTTGAACCGCTCCCCGTACGTCCGGCCCGCCTCGTACCGCTTCGGCCGAACCATCTCGTAGCTGCCCTCGAAGGCCGGGTAGCCCCACGCGTCGAGCGCGCCGAGCTGGTTGAACCGGGTCAGCCACGAGACGCCGTCGGCGGTCGAGACGTGGAAGGTACGGGTGCCCGGCGTCGGCTGCGGAGCGGAGAAGCCGTTGCCCTCCGGGGCGCCGGGGAGGTGGGCGTACGGGGAGGCCAGCGCGGTCTTGCCCGCGGCGGAGGCCCCGAGGCCGACCTTCAGGGTGGCCAGCTCCCCGGCCCGCACGTGCCGGGTGTAGCCGGTCGCGAGGGTGTCGGTGCGCCCGCCGAAGGCCACCGCGTACTGGCTGGTGGCGTCCTTGAGGAAGTGCGCGTCCCAGGTCTGGAGCATCGAGCCGTCGGTGACGGCCGGACCGAGGTGGGCGGTGCGGAAGCCGGTGAAGCCGCGCAGCACCCAGCCGTTGCCGACCCGCCCGATCTCGGTGTCGAGCTCGTAGTACGTGCCCGCGTAGTCCGCCCGGTCGATCCCCGGCACGGTCAGGTCCACGGGCCGCGTCGTGCGCGCGTCGACGGTGACGGTGGTGTCGGCGGAGACGTCCAGCTTCGGCTGCGCGATCCAGTCGGTGCCCTTGGTGTAGTCCGAGGGGTCCTCGTAGACGGCCGTGCTGAGCGAGTACGACCCCTTGGGGACGCGGAGCGTGTGGCTCCCCGGCTCGTCGTCGACGCGCGCCTGGAATCCGGCCGCCGGTCCGCCGGTGCCGACCAGCGTGTTGGCGAAGTGCTCGGCGTCCGCGCCGTCCCGGCCGAGCGTCCTGACCGTCAGGTCGTACGACTCCGCCTCCCGCACGGCCACGGCGGCGGAACGGACGACCCCACCGGCCCCACCCTCTCCTGCGGTGGCGGTGGCGGTGGCGGTGGCGGTGACGTAACCGGAGTACGCGCCGTCGGCGTCGCCGATCCTGGTGTCGGCGACGAGGTCGACCGCCGCCGTCCCGCCCGCGGGCACCGTCACCCTCGGGGAGCCGAGCGTGAAGAAGCCCTCCGGGGCCGGCTTGCCCGCCGGGTCAAGCGTGGACACCGACAGGTCGAGGGTGACGTCGGCCGTCCCGAGGTTGCGGTAGACGACCTGCCGCGTGACCGGCCGGTCGTCGGCGTGCGGCCACAGGGCCGTGCCGAAGTTCAGCGCACCGGACGCGGCGACGACGGTCTGGCCGAGCGCGCGGTCGGCCCGCACGCGGCCCGTGCCCTGCTGGTACGCGGTGAGGCCGTCGCCGCCCTTCGCGGATCCGGTCAGCGCGCCCTTCAGCTCGGCGGCCTTCCACAGCGGGTGCCGCTGCTTCAGGAGCGCGGCGGCGCCCGCCACGTGCGGGGTGGCCATGGAGGTGCCGTCGATCTGGAGGTAGCCCGGCGCCGGGTGCGGGGTGCCGGGGCGCGTGTCGAGGGTGCTGCCGGGCGCGGCGGCCGCCGTGATGGCGACGCCGGGAGCGGTCACGTCCGGCTTGACGGCGCCGTCGCCGACCCGCGGGCCGGTGCTGGAGAAGGGCGCGAGCCGGTCCTCGTGGTCGACGGCGCCGACGGTCAGCGCGGCGTCCGCGCTGCCGGGCGAGCCGACCGTCGAGGCCCCGGCCTCGCCCTCGTTGCCCGCGGCGACCGCGAACAGGATCCCCTTCTCGGCCGAGAGCCGGTCGATCGCCGCCTCCAGCGGGTCGACGCCGGGGCTGTCGGGGCTGCCGAGGCTGAGGTTGACGACGTCGGCGCCCTCGGCCGCCGCCCACTCGATGCCCGCGAGGACGGCGGAGTCGTCGCCGTACCCCTCGTCGTCGAGGACCTTCCCGCTGATCACCTCGGCGCCGGGCGCCACCCCCTTGTACCGGCCGCCCGAGGCGGCGCCCGTACCGGCGGCGATGGACGCGACGTGCGTGCCGTGGCCGACGCGGTCCAGCGCGTCGGGGGAGGAGGAGAAGTTCCGCTCCGCGACGACCCGCGTCCTCAGGTCCTCGTGGGTGCGGTCGACGCCGGTGTCGAGGACGGCGATCTTCACGCCGGTGCCGTCGTAGCCCGCCTCCCACACCTTGTCGGCGCCGATCTGCCGGACGCTGCGGTCCAGGCGCGCCCCGCGCACCCCGTCCAGCCACACCTTCGCGACACCGGCGGCGGTGGCCCGCGCGCCGCTCTGCCGCCGGTCGGTCAGCGCCTCCCACACCCGGGCCAGGTCGTCCTGGTCGGCGCGGAGCGCGTCGGCGCCGAGGGACGGGAACGTCCGCAGCACCTCGGTCCCCCCGGCCGTACGGACCTGGGCCCGCGCGGCGGCGGCCCCGCCCTCGTACCGCACGATCAGCTTGAGCGCCGAGCCGTGGCGGGCCCGCAGCCGCGGGTCGGTGAGGACGCCGAGGTCGAAGAGGCGCTGGTCGAGCCGGCCCTCGGCGATCAGGCGCTGGGCGTCGCCCGGCACCACCAGGGTGCGGTCCCCGGTGCGCCGGACCTCGACGGGTATCCGCTCGCGGCCCGCCGCGGCCTCGAAGCGGACCATCCGTCCCCCGGCGTCCACCACGACGTGGTCACCGGTGACGAGCGGGATCCGCTGGTCGACGCCGAGGCTTCGCATCCCCCTCTGCGTCTGCTGCGCCTTCTGCGCCTTCTGTGAGTTCTGGGAGTGCTGTGAGTTCTGGGAGTGCTGTGTGTTCTGGGACTGCTGTGTGTTCTGGGTGTTCGCCGCGATCGCCGTGGCCGGGCCGGTCATGCCCGCCACCAGGGCCACCGAGGTGGCCGTCGCGATCGTGAGGGCGCGTGCTCTGTGCACGTGTGCGCGCAAGTCTCCCCCAGGAGCTTGGGATGAGGTCGAGTGGTCGATTCCGGCCAGCGGCGCGAGAGGCGCCCGCGGTCGGTCAGCGCAGTATGTGAGGTCACAGGGGTGTGATCAACGCCCGTCCGGGCGCGCGGGGTTGGAGCGCATGCATTCCGGCCACGCCGGGGGACGCGAGTTCGATGGGGCGACGACAGTGGTGTGACGAGGGTGTGACACCCGTGCGATGCCTGTGCGACAGCGCGGCCCGCCGGCGCTCCAAAACCCCAGTCGGCGCGGGCATTTGCGGCGCCGCCGACCCCGTGACCGGAGCGCCTCTCTCCGATTGGCCGTAACCGCGCCGCGGGAGCCTGGTCCTGTCCAGGCCGTTGACGACCCCGCGCTCCGGCTACAAGGATGTCCACCGCCCGCTTGGGAGCGCTCCCATCGCTCGCGCGCCCAACCCCCCGAGGACCCATGAGGAGCCCGGACGTGAACCGACGCAGAACCGCCCTCCTGTCCCTGACGGCCCTGCTGGCGGCGGGCCTGACCGCGGTGCCCGCGGGGCCGGCCGGGGCGGACGAGGTCGAGCAGGTCAGGAACGGCACCTTCGACGCGGGCACCGAGTCCTGGTGGACGAGCGGTGTCACCGCCGGACCGGCCGACGGCGGACTCTGCGCCGACGTGCCCGGCGGCACCGTGAACCGCTGGGACGCGGCGGTGGGCCAGAACGACCTCACGCTCGCCGCGGGGGAGACGTACCGCATCGCCTTCCGGGCGACCGGCACCCCGGCGGGCCACTCGGTCCGCGCCGTCGTCGGTCTCCAGGTCGCCCCGTACGACGCGTACCACGAGGTCGTCCCGCAGCTCAGCGTCTCCGGCGACACCTACACGTACACCTTCGCCTCCCCGGTCGACACCACCCAGGGGCAGGTCGCCTTCCAGCTCGGCGGCGCCGCCGAGCCCTGGCGCTTCTGCCTCGACGACGTCTCGCTGCTCGGCGGGGTGCCCCCGGAGAGGTACGAGCCGGACACCGGGCCCCGCGTCCGCGTCAACCAGGTCGCCTACCTGCCCCGCGGCCCCAAGAACGCGACCCTCGTGACCGAGGCGACCGCCAGGCTCCCCTGGCAGCTCAAGGACGCGGCCGGCGCCGTCGTCGCGCACGGCTGGAGCGTCCCGCGCGGCGTGGACCCCTCCTCCGGGCAGAACGTCCACTCGATCGACTTCGGCCAACACCGCGCGCCCGGCACGGGCTTCACCCTCGTCGCCGACGGCGAGACCAGCCGGCCCTTCGACGTCGGCACCGCCGCCTACGACCGGCTGCGGCGGGACGCCGCGAAGTTCTACTACACCCAGCGCAGCGGCGTCGCCATCCGCGACGACCTGCGTCCCGGGTACGGCCGCGCGGCCGGACACGCCGGCGCCGCCCCCAACCAGGGCGACGTACGGGTCCCGTGCCGGCCGGGCGAGTGCGACTACGCGCTCGACGTGACCGGCGGCTGGTACGACGCCGGCGACCACGGCAAGTACGTCGTCAACGGCGGCATCTCCGTCTGGCAGCTCCTCAGCACCTACGAACGCGCCCTGCACGCCCGCACCGGCAGCCCCGAGGAGCTCGGCGACGGCGCCCTGGCCATCCCCGAGAGCGGCAACGGCATCCCCGACCTCCTCGACGAGGCCCGCTGGGAGCTGGACTTCCTCCTCAAGATGCAGGTCCCGGACGGCGAACCGCTCGCCGGCATGGCCCACCACAAGATCCACGACGAGCAGTGGACCGGCCTGCCGCTGATGCCCGCCGACGACCCGCAGAAGCGCGAACTCCACCCGCCGACCACCGCCGCCACCCTCAACCTCGCCGCCACCGCCGCCCAGGCGGCGCGCCTGTACGAGGAGTACGACCCCCGGTTCGCGGCCACCGCGCTCGCCGCCGCCCGCACGGCATGGGCCGCCGCCCTCGCCCACCCCGACGTCCTCGCCTCCGAGAGCGACGGCGTCGGCGGCGGCACCTACGCCGACCGGAACGTCGCCGACGAGTTCTACTGGGCCGCCGCCGAGCTCTACCTCACCACCGGCGAACGGGAGTTCAAGGACCACGTCCTCGCCTCGCCCGTCCACACCGCCGACCTCTTCGGACCCGTCAGCTTCGACTGGGCGAGCACGGCCGTCCCCGCCCGCCTCGACCTCGCCACCGTCCCCAGCCGCCTCCCCGGCCGCGACCAGGTCCGCCGCTCGGTCCGCGCCGGAGCCGACCGCTACCTGGCCACGCTCAAGGCCCACCCCTACGGCATGCCGTACGCCCCCGCGGGACAGAAATACGACTGGGGCTCCACCCACCAGATCCTCAACAACGCCGTCGTCCTGGCCACCGCGTACGACCTCACGGGCAGCGCCAAGTACCGCGACGGCGCCGCCCAGAGCATGGACTACGTCCTCGGCCGCAACGCCCTGAACCTCTCCTACGTCACCGGCTACGGCGAGGTCAGCGCCCAGAACCAGCACAGCCGCTGGTACGCCCACCAGCTCGACCCCAAGCTGCCCCGCCCGCCCGCCGGTTCGCTCTCCGGCGGCCCGAACTCCAGCATCCAGGACCCGCTCGCGCAGGCGAAGCTCCAGGGCTGCACCGGCCAGTTCTGCTACATCGACGACATCCAGTCCTGGTCCACCAACGAGCTCACCATCAACTGGAACTCCGCCCTGACCTGGATGGCGTCCTTCGTCGCCGACCAGGACTGAGCCCCGCCCGGCCTGCCTCCCCCTATCCGGCCTCCTCCACCAATCCGGCCGCCTCCGCTATCCGGCCGCCTCGCTATCCGGCCGCCTTCTCCGCGCGGAAGGCGCGCCGGTAGGCGGCCGGTGTGGTGCGCAGCGCCTCGTGGAAGCGGCGGCGGAGGTTGACGGCCGAGGAGAGGCCGACGCGGTGGGCGATCGTCTCCACCGGGAGGTCCGTCTCCTCCAGGAGCGCCCGGGTCGCGGCGATCCGCCGGTCCAGCAGCCAGCGTCCCGGGCTGATGCCGAGCTGTTCGGTGAACCGCCGGGTCAGCGTCCGCGCCGACACCCGCGAACGGGCCGCCATGTCGGCGACGCTGACCGGTTCGTCGAGCCGCTCGCCCAGCCACTCCAGGAGCGGCGCCAGCGAGTCGGTGACCGGCCCGGACGTCGGCAGCTCGGCGTACTGCAACTGGCAGCCCTCCCGGTGCGGCGACGTCACCATCTGACGGGCGATGCGCATCGCGTACGCGGCGCCGTGATCGGCGCTCACCAGATGCAGGCACAGGTCGACGCCCGCCGCCGAGCCCGCGCTCGTCGCGACGTCGCCGTGGTCCACGTACAGCACCGCCGGATCGACCCGGACCCGGGGGAAACGCGAGGCCAGTTCGGCGGCCCGCGCCCAGTGGGTGGCGGCCCGCCGCCCGTCCAGCAGCCCGGCCGCCGCGAGCACGAACGCGCCCGCGCAGATGCCCACGACCCGCGCCCCGCGCGCGTGCGCCCGGCGAACGGCCTCGACCACGGCAGGGGACACCTCGGTGCCCGGCGGCCGCTGGAGGCCGGGCACCAGGACGGTGTCGGCCCGCTCCAGCGCTTCGAGGCCCGAGGCGACGAGCATGTCGTAGCCGGCCTCGGTACGGACCGGCCCGGGTACCTCGGAGCAGACCTCGAACGCGTACCGGGGCGGCACCACCGGGCCGTGGTCGCCGAACACCTCGCTCGCGCAGGCCAGCGGGAACGCCGGCTGCGGAGCCTGGACCAGGGCCACGACCCGGTGCGGGGGAGGGGACGTCGGCGGCGGACGGAGCGTCATGGCGGGAAAGTACCCCATCATGTCGTTCAGGACACTGGGGTGGCCGAAGGGGCCGGTCCAGCATCGACGGCGTGACCACCGAACAGCCGCAGACGCGACGACCGACGACCGCCCTCTCCCCGCCGCCGACGGACGCGCCCCCGGGCGTACCGGCGGGCGTACCTGCGGGCGTCTCCCCGGGCGTGCCCTCCGGGGCGCCCCCGTTGTGGGACCGCCGCTTCGCGCTCTACTTCACCGCCCGCTCGGTCTCCCTCCTCGGCGACGCGATGATGCCCGTGGCCGCCGCGCTCGCCGTCGGCGCGCTGTACGGAGTCTCCGGCGTCGGGCTCGTTCTCGGCGTCTGGACCGGGACGTTCGTCCTCCTGGTCCTCTTCGGCGGGGTTTTTGCCGACCGGTTCGGCGCCCGCCGGATGATGGTGGGCGCGGACCTCGTCCGGGTGGGCACGCAGGGCGTGCTGGCGGTGGCGTTCTTCGCCGGACGCCCGCCGTTCTGGCTGCTGGTGACCATGGCGGCGCTGGCCGGCGCGGCGGTCGCGATGTTCCTCCCCGGGGTGAACGGCATGGTGCCGCTCGTCGCCCGCGACCCCCAGCGGGCCAACGCGACGCTCAAGGTGGCCGACGCCCTCGCCCACCTCCTGGGCCCGGCGCTGGCCGGTCTGCTGATCGCGATGACGAACGCCGGTACGGTCTACGCGATCGACGCCGGGACCTTCCTCCTGAGCGCCCTGTGCCTGGCCCTCCTCCGCCTGCCCCGCAAGGCGCCCGGTCCGGAGCGGCGCACCGGCGGCTCGCTCCGCCGCGATCTGCGCCAGGGCTGGCGGGAGTTCCGCGCGCGGACCTGGATGTGGTCGGTGATCCTCATCTGGATCGTCTACGGCATCCTGGTCTTCGGCCCGCTCGTTCCCCTCGCCTCGGCGCTGATCGGCGCCCGCCTGGGCCCGGACGCGTACGGTCTCGCCGTCTCCGCCCTCGGCGCGGGCACCGTCCTCGGCGGCCTCGTGGCCCTCCGACTGCGCCCAGCCCGCCCCCTGGCGGCGGGCGCGACGGCCCTCGCCCTCTACACCGCGCTCCCTCTGAGCGTGGCCCTCGACGCCGACCTTCCGGTCCTCCTGGCCGCTCACGCCACGGCGGGCGGCGCCCTCGCCTTCTGGTCCGTCATGTGGGCCACCAGCGTCCAGACCCACACCCCGCCGGAGGTCCTCAACCGCGTCACCGCCTACGAGTTGGCGGGCTCCGTCTCCGGCATCGCCCTGGGTCAGATCCTGGCCGGCCCGGCCACCACCCTGACCACCCCCGACCGCTTCCTGCTCCTCTCGGCCCTGACGTGCGTCGCGGCCACGGCGGCTCTCCTCGCCATCCCGGCGATCCGTACGCTCCGGCGCGCGGCGGAGGGTGAGTAGGGAGTGCCGCTGTCCATACGCCGGGCGGGTAGGGAGTGCGGCTCTCCATGCGCCGGGCGGGTAGGGAGTGCCGCTCTCTATACGCCGGGCGGGCAGGCGACGAGCAGGGGGAGGAAGGGGGCGGTGAGGGCCGCCGAGGCGAGGGTGCCGCGCAGGGCGGGGTGCGGGGCCGGGCGGGGGCCGAGGATCCGTTTCATCCGGAGCACCGCCGGTGACGGCCCCGCCGCGCCGAAGGCGCCCTCCGGGGCCCGGCTCGCGGCCAGTTCGTACATCGCGGTGGCGAGGACGCTGTCCGGGTGGCGGCGCAGCGCCCGGTCGTCGGCGCTCATCTCCAGGAGGAGGGCTACCTGGTCGCGGACGTGACGGGCGAGCGGCAGCCGGGGGAACAGCGCGGCGAAGCCCTCGGCCGCGGCGAGCGGCAGGTGGTGGCGGCCGGCGACGTGGGCCCGCTCGTGCTCGACGACCGCGTCGAGCTGGCGGGGGCTCAGGAGCCGTACGGCCGCGTCGCTGACGACGACGCGGGCGCGCAGTCCGGGCAGGCAGTACGCGCCTGGGGTGGCGTGCGGGAGGACGGTGATCCGCAGCCGGGAACAGCGGACGCCCACCTTGTCGAGCCGGTCGCGGTGGCGGGCGCGGTGCAGCCCGGCCCGGACGAGCCGGTGGGCGACCGCCCCGGCCCAGGCGCCGAGGACGGCGGACGGCAGGGCGACGGCGAGGCGGTCGGCCGTGCCGGGGTCCGGCGCGGCCGGTCCGGAGCCGACCCCGCAGGCGTGCAGCAGGCCGACGAGGCCCGCGTGCAGGTGCTCGGTGGGGGTGCCGGTCTGCGCGGCGGCGAGCGCCACCGCCAGGACGAAGGTGACGGTGAGGGCGAGCCATACGGTCACGCCCAGCGCGGGCGCCCGGTGCGGCCAGGCGCTGCGCAGCAGGACGCGCGGGGCGGTGATGCCCACGAGGGCGGCGTAGCCGAGGAGCGCGGGGGCGGCGTTCACCCGTCGGTCCGGCGCTCGGCCTCGCGGAGCGCGGTGCGCAGCGCGTCGAGTTCGTCGGCGTCGAGGTTCTCCACGAACCGGGCGAGCGCGGCCGTCCGGTCCTCGCTGGCGCCGAGGCCGTCCTCCATGAGCGCGGCGGCGTACGCCTCGCGGGTGGCGGCGGCGCGGTAGAGCCAGATCCGGCCCTCGCGGGTGCGGGTGAGGTGGCCCTTGTGGAAGAGGATGCTGGTCACCGTGGTGACGGTGGTGTACGCGATGTCGCGGTGGCGGTTGATGTCGTCGACGATCTCGCGCACGGTGGCGGGGCGCCGCCACCGCCAGAAGCGGTCCATGATCTCCGCTTCCAGCTCCCCGAGCCGACGCATCCGTCCCCGTCCTCTCCGCCGATCCCGGCCCCGCTCGCGGGGTCCGGTCCCTGATCCCGCGACCGGCCTCATGGTAGTCGGGCCGGTCGCGGCGCCCGGGCGGGGCGGTTCAGGCGCGGCCGAGGTAGTCGTAGCCGGCCTCCTCGACGGTCTCGGCGACCGTGGCGTCGTCGAGCGGCGCGGAGCTGTTGACGGTGACGAGGCCGGTGGAGATCTCGACGTGGACGGTGTCGACGGCGGCGAGCTCCCGGAGGGCGCCGCTCACGATCGCCTTGCAGTGGCCGCTGTTGACGCCGGCGACCTGGTAGGTGGTGGAGTGCGCGGACATGGGAACCTCCGTGTCGAGCCTGAGCGCTGAATACCCCTAGGGGGTATCTCCTTCGGGTCTATGTATACCCCGCCGCGCAGCGCGCGGGCAAGGATTCACGTGCCCGAATTCAATACCCCTCAGGGGTATCACCACCTGGAGCGGAGGCTCAGACTGTGCGGGCTCAGACCCCGCCAGGTCCCGCGATCTGCTCCGCCCGCCCGTTGCGGTCCCATCCGGACCACAGGTCGTCGTCGCCGCAGTAGCCGCAGCCCGGACCGAAGAAGACCCCGCGCGCGTTCTCGTCGCCCATCAGCCAGAAGCGCAGCCACGCGGTGGTCGGGGCGCGGAAGTCGCCGCCGTCCCCGATGGACGACAGGTGACCGGCGCCGCGCACCTCGCCGTACACGGCGGGCAGGTGGCCCGAGTCGCGGTAGAGCGCCTTCACCAGCGCCGGCCAGACCGTCAGGTCGCGCTGCCCGGCCAGGTAGAAGAGCGGCACGTCGGTGAGGTCGGGGTCGGTCAGCGGGCCCGGCTGGATCGGCACGGCCGTGTCCACGCGCGCGTCGATCGCCGCGTTCACCGCCGCCGCCCCGCCCTGCGAGTGCCCCGCCGAGCCGATGTGCTCCAGGTCCACCCTGCCGAAGTACTCGCTGCCGGGGTCGGCGTTCCGCCGCTCCAGGACGTCGATACCGGCCCGCATGCTGATCGCGAAGTTGGAGGTGGGGGTGTTGGCGGCGGCGACGATGAAGCCGTGGCTCGCCCAGTGGCGCAGCAGCGAGCTGTAGATCCCGGGTACGGCCCCTGTGCCGTTGCCCCAGATCACCACGGGGTGGCGCTCGCCGGACGCGCCCATCGTCTTCGGGTGGTAGAAGGTGTGCACCGCCTCGATGTCCACGTCCACCTCGTACGGGCCCGGCTGGCCCCAGGCGGTGCCGACCGACGGGATCCCGCCGGTCGCCGCCGGGTCGGGCTCCGCCGTGGCGGCGGGTGTCATGCCGAGCGTCATCAGCACGGCGAGCAGCAGACCGCCGAACAGGCGGCGCCTCGTTCTCCCTGGCATGGGAACTCCTCTGTGGTTCCGTACGGTCGCGCGTCCTCGCGACCGTGGCCAGGGACATCGTGGAGCGGCCGGACCCGGGTGTCTGTGCGCGGGGGCCCAGTCCTGCGCCGGCCCGCCTGTGCAACTGCCCAGTCGGGCCCGGTCAGTCGCTCGCCGGGGCGGCCCGCGCGCGCAGCGTCAGCGCCGCGTACAGCGCGCCGGCGACGACCAGTCCCACGAGCCAGCCGAAGTCGTCCAGCGGCGCGAGGAACGGCAGCAGCGGACCGTCCGACCCGGCCCCGGCGCCCTCCGGCGAACCGCCCACCGCCAGCACCCCGCCCACCAGGAACGCCACGACGGCCCGCCAGTTCCAGCCGCCCGCGTACCAGTACGGCCCCCCGGCCCGGTACAGGTCGTCCGGCCGCAACCGGGTCCCGCGCACGATCCAGTACTCCACGACGAGGATCCCGGACACCGTGCCGAAGAAGCCCTCGGCCAGGTTCGCCCAGCCCAGCACCTCGTAGTCGCTGCTGCTCCGCGCCCACCACGCCACCGCCGTGCCCGCGAGCGCCGCGAGCACCGCCGCGCCCCGGAAGCCGATCAGAGACGGGGCCGTACTGGAGAGGTCGTAACCCGCCGACACCAGGTTGAGGCCGAGGTTGGCGCAGAGCGTCGCGACGATCAGCATCGTCGCGGCGACGAGGGTCCCGCCGGGCATCCCGTCCAGGACGTGCGCGGTGAGCGAACCGGTGTACCCGTCCGTCCCGTACGAGGACAGGGACATCAGCGCCATCGTGTACAGCAGGATCCCCGTCATCAGCAGCGGGAGCAGCAGCCCCACCCCCATCCGCCTCCGGGAGCCCTCCGCCCGCCGGCCGGGCGAGCCCAGATGCACCAGGTCGGGCACGGTCAGCCCGACCGCGGCGAAGAGCGCCGTCGCGGAGGCCAGCGCCGGGGCGGCCGCGGGCCAGAACTCCGACCCCCAGCCGATCGGGTCCGCGGGCTCGGGCAGCACCGGGCCCTCCCCGTGCGCGGACGCCCAGAGGAAGGCCACCACGAGTCCCGCGATCAGCACGGGCGCGGCGAGGTCCGCGAACCGGCGCAGCCCGTTCGGACCCTTCGTGATGATCCACAGCTGGAGTCCCAGGAAGACCAGATAGGCGGGGCTGAGGAAGTCGCCCGAGCCGAAACCGCCCAGATCGTCCCCGAACAGCAGCGTGATGCCCTGGACCCCGAGATCGGCCTGGAAGCCGAAGAAGACGCACGCCGAGGCGAACCGCAGCAGCGCCGGCAGCGCGGCCCCCCGGACCCCGAACGCGCTGCGCGCGAAGACCGCGAACGGCACGCCCCACCGGTCGCCCGCGTGCTCCACCAGGAGCGACGGCAGCAGGACGGCGAGCTGGGCGACCCCGCAGATCAGCAGCGTCTGCGGCCATGTGAAACGGTCCTGTCCCGGCATCCCGGAGAGCATCAGATAGGCCAGGCTCCAGGACACGCAGATCCAGATGGCCGCGAAGTCCCACCAGCGCCACCGGAACTCGCCCGTCCCGTTGGGCAGCAGGTCCGCGTTGGCGTACCGCCGGTCCGGCGCCCCCTCCGCGTACGGATGCGGGACCCCGCTCACCACGCGGACCGCCCCGAACCGTCGCCGCCGCCCCGCGCGCGGGCATGCCACTTCCCCATGCGTCCCCCCGGTAACCCCGACACCGCCGGTACCCCCCGGCACCTCATGACTGGTCGTGCGCAGGGCATCGTCCCATGAACACACTGACGAAAGAGGTGAGTTGAAGGCATGGGAGGCCGGGACGGACGGGACTCCCGGCGCCCCGGGGGATCGCGAGGGGGCCGCGTTGACGCCGCCGGTTGACTTGTGTGACGGCAGGGGCGGGTTGTCAAGCAGGGGCCGCTGTGGTCCACGTGGCCGGAATGCGTGCGGTCCGATCGGGGCGCCGCCCCGCCCCGGGACCCCCGACCGGCCCGCTTGCCGCCGCTTCCCGGAGCGCGTGGCGGAAAGCCGTCGCATCCGCCCGTAAACCGGGGCCGAAACAAGATCACTGCATCGAGGTAATGCCCCTCGTCTCTCCGGGCAGGGCGCGCTGACGGACCGTTACTGTTCCCCGGGATCTGGACGGATGGCCAGACCACCACCCTCCATTCCTCCCCTTTCGACCGGTTCGGCGTGCCGTCGTGCCCGGTCACCACCCTCGCTAAGGAGAGCCCGGTCCGATGACCGTCGACACCAGCCCGGAAGCCCAGGCGGCACCCCCGCAGCAGTCCCTCAGCACCCACGCCGCCCGGAACCTCGCCACCACCACCAAGTCCGCCCCGCAGATGCAGGAGATCACCTCCCGCTGGCTGCTGCGGATGCTTCCCTGGGTGGAGACCAAGGGCGGCGCCTACCGGGTCAACCGCCGGCTCAGCTACACCGTCGGCGACGGCCGCGTGGAGTTCGTCCAGGACGGCGCCACCGTCCGCGTGATCCCCCGCGAGCTGGGCGAACTGGCCCTGCTGCGCGGCTTCGACGACGACGAGGTGCTCAGCGCGCTCGCCGCCCGCTGCGTCCAGCGCGACTTCGCCGTGGGCGACGTCATCGTCACCCGGGGCAACCCGGCAGGCGAGATCCACCTCCTCGCGCACGGCCGCATCAGCCAGATCTCCGAGGGCCCCTACGGCGACGACATCGCCGTCGCCGTGCTCGGCGACGGGGACCACTTCGGCGAGAACGCGCTGCTCGACGCCGACGCCACCTGGGACTACACCGCGACCGCCGAGACCGCGGGCACCCTCCTCACTCTCTCCCGCGCCGACTTCGCCGCGGTCATGGCCAACTCCCCGGCGCTCCAGGCCCACATCGAGGAGTTCAGCACCCTCCCCGACCAGCGGCAGAACAAGCACGGCGAGGCCGAGATCGCCATGTCCTCCGGGCACGTCGGCGAGGCCGTCCTCCCCGGCGCCTTC
Organism: Streptomyces sp. NPDC059201; assembly: GCF_042754585.1. Taxonomy (NCBI): domain Bacteria; kingdom Bacillati; phylum Actinomycetota; class Actinomycetes; order Kitasatosporales; family Streptomycetaceae; genus Streptomyces; species Streptomyces sp. NPDC059201. Next base: position 151,849 of record NZ_JBHZBB010000010.1, on the reverse strand, counting down.
GTGGACTACGAGCTCAAGCCGCGCGAGTACGAGCTCTCCGTCGCGCAGACCGTCCTCAAGGTCCACACCCGCGTCGCCGACCTCTACAACGGCCCGCACAACCAGACGGAGGAGCAGCTCCGCCTGACCATCGAGGCCCTGCGCGAGCGCCAGGAGCACGAGCTCGTGAACAACCGCGAGTTCGGCCTCCTCCACAACGCCGACTTCAAGCAGCGCATCCAGACCCACTCCGGCCCGCCCACCCCGGACGACATGGACGAGCTGCTCAGCCGCCGCCGGGGCACCAAGCTCTTCCTCGCCCACCCGCGCACCATCGCCGCCATCGGGCGCGAGTTCAACGCCCGCGGCCTCTACCCGGACCACGTCGACCTCGGCGGCCAGTCCGTCCCGGCGTGGCGCGGCGTCCCGATCCTGCCCTGCAACAAGATCCCGATCACCAAGGAGCAGACCAGCTCCATCATCGCCATGCGTACGGGCGAGGAGAACCAGGGCGTCGTCGGCCTGCGCCAGACCGGCCTCCCGGAGGAGTACGAGCCCGGCCTCTCGGTCCGCTTCATGGGCGTCAGCGAGCAGGCGATCATGTCGTACCTCGTCACGACCTACTACTCCGCCGCCGTCCTCGTCCCCGACGCCCTCGGCGTGATGGAGAACGTGCAGATCGCCCGCCGCCGCGACTGACGGCCCGTCCGTCCCGGATCCGGGACGGACCACCCCACCCAGCAAGGAGCTGACGGATGCCCGACCCCGGGCTCTCCCCCCTGCCGGCGCACCTGCCCGCGGCGGCGGCCCGCCTCGGGGCCGACGTCCTCGCCCAGGCCCTCGCCGGCCCGCTCGCCGAGGCCCCCGCGCCGCGGTCCGCGCCCCGCTGGATCCCCGGCGGACCCAGCGGACTCGGCACGGCGAGCGTCTCGTTCGCCCGTCCGGCACCGGCACCGGTCCCGGTGCCGGACGCGGGGACGCACCCGCTGCCGGACGTGGCGCCGGACATCGTGGCGGACATCGCGCCGGACGGGGTGCCGCACCTGGTGCCGGACGGCGTGCCGGCTCCGGTCGTCGACCCGGCCGCCGCCGCCGTCCCGTCGGTGGAGGGCCGGCCCATCCCCGGCCTCTACTACCACCCGATCCCCGATCCCGACCCCGCCCGCGTGGACGAGGTCAGCCGCCGGATCAAGGACTGGGCCGTGGACGAGGTCCAGCTCTACCCGGAGGAGTGGGAGGGGCAGTTCGACGGCTTCTCCGTCGGGCGCTACATGGTGGCCTGCCACCCCGACGCCCCGACCGTCGACCACCTCATGCTCGCCACCCGGCTCATGGTCGCGGAGAACGCCGTCGATGACTGCTACTGCGAGGACCACGGCGGCTCCCCGATCGGACTCGGCGGCCGCCTCCTCATGGCGCACAGCGCGCTCGACCCCCTCCACACCACACCGGAGTACGCCCCGGCGTGGGCGGAATCGCTCGGCTCGGACGCCCCGCGCCGCTCGTACCGCTCCGCCATGGAGTACTTCACCCGCGCGGCCTCGCCCTCCCAGGCGGACCGCTACCGCCACGACATGGCCCGGCTCCACATGGGCTACCTCGCCGAGGCGGCCTGGGCCGAGACCGGCCACATGCCCGAGGTGTGGGAGTACCTGGCCATGCGCCAGTTCAACAACTTCCGCCCCTGCCCCACCATCACCGACACCGTCGGCGGCTACGAACTGCCGGCGGACCTGCACGCCAGACCGGAGATGCAGCGGGTCATCGCCCTCGCGGGCAACGCGACGACCATCGTCAACGACCTGTACTCCTACACCAAGGAACTCTCCAGCCCCGGCGTCCACCTCAACCTGCCGGTGGTGCTCGCGGAGCGCGAGAAGCTCTCCGAACGCGACGCCTACCTCAAGGCGATCGAGGTCCACAACGACCTCATGCGCGCCTTCGAGACCGCCGCCGCCGAGGTGGCCGCCACCTTCGCCGTCCCCACCGTGCTGCGCTTCCTCAAGGGCGTCGCCACCTGGGTCGACGGCAACCACTACTGGCACCAGACCAACACGTTCCGCTACAGCCTGCCCGACTTCTGGTAAGCACCCTCCCGGTAAGAAATGGATTCCTCTGTGACCATCGAGCTGACCTCCACCGACGCCTCCGCGACCATCCCCGGCCCGGCGACGCCGTACCAGGGCGACATCGCCCGCTACTGGAACGCCGAGGCCCGGCCCGTGAACCTGCGCCTCGGTGATGTGGACGGCCTCTACCACCACCACTACGGCATCGGCGCCGTCGACCACGCCTCCCTCGGCACCCCCGAGGACAGCGAGTACGAGAAGAAGCTGATCGCCGAGCTTCACCGCCTGGAGTCCGCCCAGGCCGAGGTCCTCCTCGACCACCTCGGCACCGTCACCCCGGCCGACACCCTCGTCGACGCCGGCTGCGGCCGCGGCGGATCGAGCGTCATGGCCCACCAGCGCTTCGGCTGCCACGTCCGGGGCGTCACCCTCTCCTCCACGCAGGCCGAGTTCGGCAACCAGCGCGCCCGCGAGCTGGGCATCGACGACCACGTCAGCGCCCAGGTCTGCAACATGCTCGACACCCCGTTCGAGAAGGGCAGCGTCACCGCCTCCTGGAACAACGAGTCCAGCATGTACGTCGACCTCGACGACCTGATGGCCGAGCACTCCCGCTTCCTCAAGGTCGGCGGCCGCTACGTCACCATCACCGGCTGCTGGAACCCCCGGTACGGGCAGCCCTCCAAGTGGGTCTCCCAGATCAACGCCCACTTCGAGTGCAACATCCACTCGCGCCGCGAGTACCTCAAGGCGATGGCCGACAACCGCCTGGTGCCCCAGGCCGTGATCGACCTGACCCCCGACACGCTGCCCTACTGGGAGCTGCGCGCCACCTCTTCGCTGGTCACCGGCATCGAGGAGGCGTTCATCGAGTCGTACAAGGACGGCTCCTTCCAGTACGTGCTGATCGCCGCCGACCGCGTCTGATCCCCCGCACGGCCGGTCACCGGGCCGGGTCCGTCCACCGCGACGGGCCCGGCCCCCGGCATGTCCGCGACGCACCGGCGCCGAACCCTTCGGTGATGCGTCCGGTTCCGGGGCATCGTGGAAGCGCGCCCGGAGCCGTGCCACAGGGGGACAACGGCCGGGCGGAGCAGACAGGGGGAACGCGACCCATGGACCACGGGACACGTCCGAGAACCGCCGAGCCGCGCGCGACCGCGGAACAGGACCGGCCGGGGCGCGGCCGGGGCGTGCTGGAGGGGGCCTTCGCCCTGCTCGACGCGCTGCGCCGGTGCGGCGACGAGGCGGGAGTCACCGAACTGGCCCTCGCCTGCGGGGTGCCGAAGGGCAGCGCCCACCGGCTGCTCGACCAGCTCGTCGCCCTCGGCGCGGTGGAGCGGCGCGGCGCGCGCTACCGCGTCGGCCCGCAGCTCTACCGGCTCGGCCAGGGGTGGGAGCCGCACCCGGGGCTGCGGCTCGCCGCCCGGCTGCCGGTGCAGCGGCTACGCGCCGCGACCGGCGCCAGCGTCGTCCTCGCCGTGCTGCGCGAGGACCAGGCGCTGATCGTCTCCTCGGCCCCCGGCGAGCTGGAGCCGCTGGTGCCGGTGCGGAACGGGACCGCGTTCCGGCTCGACACCGCCGCCGGGTACGCGCTGCGCGGACCGCTCAGGGCCGGGGCCGTCCTCGACCGCGAGGACGTGATGGACGGGGTGTGCTGCGCCGCCTTCCCGGTGCGCGGCCGGGAGGGGCGGACCGTCGCCGCGCTCGCCGCCATGGTGCCGGCCGGGCGGCGCCTCGACGCGCTCGCCGAGGCCGTCGCCGACGCGGGGGGCGCGCTCGGCCGCGCCCTGGTCCGGGGCGTACCGCACCGCGCGATCCCGCCCGCCGCACTCGCCCCCTGAGCCCCGCCGCCAACTCCTGCCGGACGACGTTCCGTTGAGCGGAACGCGCGTAGAACGGGGCGGGGGAGGGGCGGCACAGTAGGGGACGTGCCGGGGGAACGGCACGAACGGACAGCGACACGAACACCTTCGGGGGAGACACACCATGCGCAAGAACCGGGCCGTACGCATCGCCGCCACCGCCCTCCTCGGACTCGGCACCCTCGGCGCCTTCGCCGGCACCGCGCACGCCGAGCCGATCGACTACGTACGGATCGAACTCGTCGAGCTGCACTGCCAGAAGAACAGCGAGGGCGACCACGACGAGGCGTACCTCAAGATCACCGACGCCAACGGCAACGCCGTCAAGGTCTGGCCGGGCAACGGCATCACCTACCAGACGATGGGCTCCGGCTACGTCCGCTCCATGGCGGACGGCAACGGCAACGCCGCGCTCATCCTCGGCCGGGAGCAGGCCCGCACCCTGACCCTGTGGGACAAGGACACCTTCGGCGGCGACGACAAGCTCGGCGCCACCCTGGTCACCGGCAGCGAGGTCGGCGCCGAGACCCAGTGGCGCAGCGTCGAGGGCTCCGGCGGCGTCTACGTCATCGGCTACCGCGTCGTCGACATCTGATCGACCGTCACATACGCGTGAGGGCCGTGCCGGTGAACCGGCACGGCCCCGCGCCGTGGGCTCAGATCGCCTCGGGCGCGCGCAGCTCGCCCGAGCGCGCCACGCCCGCGTACCAGAGAGCGCTGGTCTTCGGGGTGCGCTCCAGGGTGTCGTAGTCGACCCGGACCATGCCGAACCGCTTCGCGTAGCCGTACGCCCACTCGAAGTTGTCGAGGAGCGACCACAGGAAGTAGCCCCGGACGTCGACGCCGTCGTCCATCGCCCGGTGCACCGCCTCCAGGTGGGCGTGCACATAGGCGGTGCGCTCGGGGTCGTGGACCCCGCCCTCGTCGCCGACCACGTCCTCGTACGCGGCGCCGTTCTCGCTGATCACCAGCGGCAGACCGGGGTACGCGTCGGAGACCCGGCGCAGCAGGTCGTAGAGGCCGCTCGGGTCGACCGGCCAGCCCATCGCCGTCCGCTCGCCGGGCGCGCGGTGGAAGGCGACCGAGTCGGCGCCCGGCCACGGCGAGTGGGTGCTGTCGCCGTGCCCGTCGTCCTGCGGCTTCTCCTCGCCCTCGGCGACGGCGGCCACCAGCGTGGGCGTGTAGTAGTTGATGGCGAGCAGGTCGAGCGGCTGGTTCGCCGTCGCCGTGTCGCCTTCGTGGACGAAGGACCAGTCGGTCAGGTGCCGGGTGTCGGCGATCAGGTCCTCGGGGTAGGCGCCGTCCAGCATCGGGCCGAGCCAGACGCGGTTGCCGACGGCGTCGATGCGGCGGGCCGCGTCGCGGTCCTCGGGGGAGTCGCCGCGCGGGCGCACCTCGTGCAGGTTGAGCGAGACCGCGATCTGGCGGTCCGCCGGCAGGGCGGAGCGCAGCGCCTGGACGGCGAGCCCGTGGCCGAGGTTGAGGTGGTGGGCGGCGCGCAGCGCGGCGACCGGGTCGGTGCGGCCGGGGGCGTGCACCCCGGAGCCGTACCCGAGGAAGGCGCTGCACCACGGCTCGTTGAGGGTCGTCCACCGCTTGACGCGGTCGCCGACGGCGTCGGCGACGATCCCCGCGTACTCGGCGAAGCGCTCGGCCGTGGCGCGCTCGGGCCAGCCGCCCGCGTCCTCCAGCTCCTGGGGCAGGTCCCAGTGGTAGAGGGTGAGGGCCGGCTCGATGCCGGCGGCGAGCAGCTCGTCCACGAGCGCCCGGTAGAAGTCCAGGCCCTTCTGGACGGCGGGACCCCGGCCGGTGGGCTGGACCCGGGACCAGGAGACGGAGAACCGGTAGGCGTTCAGGCCGAGTTCGGCCATGAGGGCGACGTCCTCGCGGAACCGGTGGTAGTGGTCGACGGCCACGTCGCCGGTGTGGCCCTCGAAGACCTTGCCGGGGGTGTGCGAGAAGGTGTCCCAGATGGACGGGGTGCGGCCGTCCTCACGGGCCGCCCCCTCGATCTGGTAGGCGGCGGTGGCCGCGCCCCAGAGGAAGTCGGAGGGGAACGAGCGGGTGGCGGTGAGCGGCCGGGTCTCGGACGCGGTCATAGGAGAGCGCTCCCAACGCGGGGTACGGGGCGGCCCGTTCGGGTCCGGCGACTGCGGCGGACCCGTACGGCCGACGGGAATGCGATACGGAGTGGGGTGGGGCCGGTCAGCTCTTGACCGCGCCGGCGGTGATGCCGCCCACGATGTGCTTGCCCAGGAAGGCGAAGACCAGCAGCAGCGGCACGGTCGATATCAGCGCGCCGGTCAGGACGATCGCCTGGTCCACGGTGTGGTTGCCCGCGCCGAGTCCGGCGAGCGCCACCTGAAGGGTGGGGTTGCCGTCCTGGGTGAGCGCGATGAACGGCCAGAAGAAGTCGTTCCACGCCTGGACGAAGACGAGCATGCCGAGCACGGCCATGGCCGGGCGGGCCACCGGGAAGACCACGTGCCAGATGATGCGCAGGCTGTGCGCGCCGTCCATGCGGGCCGCCTCGACCAGCTCGACGGGCAGTGCCTCGACGAGGAACTGGCGCATGAAGAAGACGCCGAAGGCGGCGACGAGCGAGGGCAGGACGACCGACTGGAGCTGGTCGAACCAGCCGAGGTCGGTGATGATCCGGTAGAGCGGGATGACGCTGAGCTGCGGTGGGATCGTCATCGTGGCGACCACCAGCGAGAGCAGCATCCCGCGGCCCTTGAAGGGCAGTTTGGCGAAGGCGAAGCCGGCGAGCGTGGAGAAGAGGACGGTGGACAGTGCCACCAGGCTCGCCACGATCGTGGTGTTGATCAGGGCCGCGCCCATGTCGACCTGATCCCACGCGGTTTCGAGGTTGGTCAGCAGGCGCCGGCCGGGCAGCAGGGGCGCGGGCGCGGTCGAGACGCGGTCACCGGAGTGCGAGGCGGCGACGACGTTCCAGTAGAGCGGGAACAGCGAGACCGCGGTGGCGAGGATCAGCAGGACGTAGGTGATCGGGCCGGCGTGGTGCTGCTTGCCGGCGGCCTGGCGGAAGCGGCGTCCGCGCGTGGGAGCCTCCCCGGCGGGCGGGGTCTGCCCGGTGCGCGCGCGGGGCCGGTCGAGAGTGCGGGCCATGGGATCAGCCCCCCAGCTTCTTGCGGTGGTGGCGGGTGACGAGCGCCTGGATCCCGCCGATGAGGAGCAGGAGGAGCAGCATGACCCAGGCGATGGCCGAGGCTTGGCCGAGCGAGCCGGTGACCCAGCCCTTCTCGTACATCAACAGGCTGAGCGTCTGGAACTGGTGGCCGCTGCCGCCGCTGATGCCGAGGCTGCCGCCGAAGAGCATGGGCTCTCCGAAGAGCTGCGTGGCGCCGATGGTCGACACGATGATCGTGAAGAGGATCGTGGGCCGGATGGACGGGATGGTGACGCTGACGAACTGGCGCCAGCGGGACGCGCCGTCCAGCGAGGCGGCCTCGTAGAGGTCCTGCGGCACGGCCTGCATGGCGGCCAGGTAGATCAGCGCGTTGTACCCGGTCCAGCGCCAGGTGACGATGACGGAGATGGCGACCTGGGCCGGCCACCGCTCGGTGTCCCAGTCGACCGGTCCGATGCCGACCAGGTCGAGGAACGAGTTGATCATTCCGTAGTCGGCGTTGAAGAGCTGGGTGAAGACCAGGGTCGCCGCCGCGATCGAGGTGGCGTAGGGCGCCAGGATCGCGATCCGGAAGAAACCCCGGCCGCGGAGCTTGTAGTTGAGCAGATGGGCCAGACCGAGGGCCATGAGGAGTTGGGGGACCGTCGAGATCACGCCGATGGTGAACGTGTTCAGGAGCGCGTTCCAGAAGAACTCGCTGGTCGCCAGGTCCGTGTAGTTCTCCAGGCCCTTCCACTCGGGGGTGCCGCCGAGTTCCACCCGGTTGAGCGAGAGCCAGCCGGTGTAGATCAGGGGGAAGAGGCCGAACGCCGCGAAGGTGAGGAAGAAGGGGGCGATGAAGACGTACGGGATCGCCTTGATGTCCCAGCGGTAGAGAGTGCTGCGCCGGCCGCCGGGGCCGGAGCGGCGGCCTCTGCGGCGCGAGGAGGCGGGCGGAGCCGGCGGCGGCGTGCTGCCCGGCTTCGTCCGAACGGAGGTGGCCACGGGGGCGTCCTTCCAGGTCGATGCGTGCGGTGGTGCGGACGGTGCCGGCCCGTCGCCCGTCGGTGGCGGCGGGCCGGCACGCGGTCCCCGCTACTGGCTGATCTTGTCGTCGACCAGCTTCTTGACGTTCTCCCACGCCTTGGCCGGGTCGGTGCCTCGGGTCTCGATGTCGAGGATGCCGTTGTCGGTGAGGAAGGTCTTCACCTGGCCGTCCCAGCGGCTGATGGCCGCGGGCGTGATGCCGTTGGCGGCCGACGAGAAGATCTTGCCGACCGGGGTGTCACCGAAGTACGGCATCTTGGCGTTCTGCACCGCGGCCGAGGTGAGCGTGTCCTTGGAGGAGGGGATGTTGCCGTTCACGGCGAAGACCTTGGCGTGCTGCTCGGGCGCCGTCAGCCACGCGGCGAGCGCGGCCGCCTCCTTGGCGTGCTTGCTCGCCTTCGGGACACCGAGGAAGGCGCCGCCCCAGTTGCCGGCGACCGGCGGTGCGGCGATGTCCCACTTGCCCTGGTTGGCGGGGCCCGCCTCGTCCTTGATGATGCCCGTCATCCAGCTCGGGCAGGCGACGGTGGCGAACTTGGAGTTCTTGAACGAGGCGGCCCAGGTCTTCTTCTCGTCGAACTGGCGCAGCTTGGCCGTGAGTCCGCCCTGGGCGGCCTTGACGGCGATGTCCCATGCCTTCTTCACGCCGGGGCTGTTCTCCCAGTCGAGCTCGCCGCCGGCGTTGGCGTACTGGATCGGGTCGCTGGAGATGACCGCGTTGAAGAGGCCGCTCGCGGAGTCGTGGAACGCGGTGCCCGCGGGCGCGTTCTTCTTGTAGGTCTCCCCGGCGGCGAGGAACTTGCTCCAGTCCCCGGCCCACAGCTCGCCGACGGCCTGACGGTCGGTCGGCAGCTTGGCCTTGGCGAAGAGGTCCTTGTTGTAGCAGATCGCCATGGGGCCGATGTCGGTGCCGAGGCCGATGACCTGGCCGCCGCCGGTGGTGGCCTGCTTCACCTTCCAGTCGAGGAACGCGCCCAGGTCGGCGCCGCCCTCCTTGCTCAGGTCGACCCACTTGCCGCCCAGGGTGGAGCCGGTCGCCTCGGCGATGTAGCCGACCTCGATGGCCTGGATGTCCGCGGTGCCGCTGTTCTGGGCGAGGCGCAGCTTCAGGGTGTCCCAGTACTTCTGGCCGTCGGAGACGTTCGTCTCCTCGATCTTGATGTTCGGGTGGAGCCGCTCGTACTCGGCGTAGAGCTTCGCGCCGGTCTCGTTGTCGTAGCCGAAGTTGCCGAAGGTGCCGATCCGGAGCGTGATCTTCTCGCCGGAGGCGCCATTGCCCTCGTCGTCCTTGTCGCTTCCGCAACCCGTGAGCAGGACCGTGCCGGTCACCACTGCGGCGACCGCCGCGGCGGCCGTGCGGCGTCCGCGTCTGCTGCTGGAAGTGCGCATTCCACTCTCCTCGTCCAAAGGTGGTGCTCGTTGTGCGCCAAGAGGTCCGGCCGGCTGCTCGCGGCTCGGCGGGCCCTGCCGGGACCTGATGCAGGCTGTACCGCTCCCGATGGGAGCGCTCCCACGTCGTTGCCGGAAGGTTGCCGCCGGGCGGGTGGGGGTGTCAAGACATGAACGCGGATTCGTTACCGGAAGGTGTTCGGCGGGTTTCCCGGCGCCCCCACGCGGTTCTTCACGTCATCTCCTGAACGCGCGCGTGGCGCCGCGGGAGCGCGGTGCTCTAGGGTGGGAGCGCTCCCATCCCCGGTGTGGCCCGCACGGGCCCCTTCCTCCGGCACGGCCGCTCTGTCTGTTCGGACGGTCCGCCCCACCGCGGCCCTGGTGAGCGGCACGAGGTCCGACGAGGGGAGCACGGCGACGGTGAACGGACGGCAGATCAGCAGACCCACCCTGGAGCAGGTCGCGGCCCGCGCCGGGGTCGGCCGGGGCACCGTCTCGCGGGTCATCAACGGCTCCCCCCGGGTGAGCGAACAGACCCGCGCCGCCGTGGCCCGGGCCGTCGCCGAGCTGGGCTACGTACCGAACCAGGCCGCCCGCGCGCTCGCCGGCAGCCGCACGGACGCCGTCGCCCTCGTCATCCCCGAGGCCGAGGCGCGGCTCTTCGCCGAGCCCTACTTCCTGGACCTCATCCGCGGCGTCAGCGCGGAACTGGCGGAGGCGGACAAACAGCTCCTGCTGACCCTGGTCCGCAGCGAGCAGGAGCGGCAGCGCTTCGAGCAGTACCTCGCCGCCCAGCGCGTCGACGGCGTCCTCCTCGCCTCCGTCCACGGCGACGACCCGCTCCCCGACCGCGTCCGCGAGCTCGGCATCCCGGTCGTCATGAACGGGCGCCGCTCCGAGGCCGAATCCGTCCCGTACGTCGACTCCGACAACATCGGCGCCGGCCGCGCCGCCGTGGCCCATCTGGTGGGCCGGGGCCGCGCGCGCATCGCCACCGTCACCGGCCCGCTGGACATGTACGTCGCCAGGGCCCGGCTCGGCGGCTACCGTGCCGGACTGGCGGAGGCGGGGCACGCCCCCGACGAGGGCCTGGTCGCCGCGGGCGACTTCACCGAGGACGGGGGATACGCGGCCACCCGCGGCCTGCTCGAACGGCGCCCGGACCTGGACGCCGTCTTCGCCGCCTCCGACGTCATGGCCGCCGGCGCCCGCGCGGCGCTGCGCGAGGCGGGCCGCCGCATCCCCGAGGACGTCGCCCTCGTGGGCGTCGACGACTCCCCGGTCGCGCGCCTCATGGACCCCCCGCTCACCAGCGTGCGCCAGCCCATCGAGGAGATGGGCCGCACCATGGCCCGCATGCTGCTCGACGAGGTCTCCGGCACCCCCCGGGACGCGGCGAAGCGCGTTCTGCCGACGGAACTGGTGGTGCGGGGGTCCTGCTGACCCCAGCCGCTTTCCTCGCGTGTGCGCACAGACGGACGGCCGGACGGGACCCTGGGGTCCCGTCCGGCCTGGTTTCCGGGGGTGGGGGCCGTGACCCGGCTCCGCCGGGCCGGGTCACGGGCGGGGGTTACAGGGCGGGGTGGGCGTTCTTCATGAGCTCCTGGAACTGGGCGGAGAACCAGTGGCCCGAGATCGGGGCGTCGGGGAGCGAGCCGGACATGCTGTTGCCGTTACGGGCGTTGCCCGTGTAGGTCGGGTCGCACATCCGGTCGAAGCCCTTGCCCTCGGTGTTCGGGATCTCCTTCGAGGCGCCGTCGGACTCGCCCGGGGGCTTCATCCAGACGTACGCGTCGATGCCGGCGGCGGGAGCCGCCTGCGGACGCTCGCCGAGGCCGGCACCGGCCTGGTTGCACCAGTTGCCGAGGTGGATGCGACGGTCGTAGCGGCCGCCGTTCACGTAGGTGTCGACGCTGGTCAGCGCGCCCGGGCCGGTGGGCCGCTGGGTGCCGCCCCAGCCGTTGCGGGAGGTGTCGATCAGCATGCCGAGCTTGCTGTCGAAGCCGAGGGAGACGAGCTTGTCGCGCATCGCCTGGGCGTAGGACAGCTCGTCCGTGTACCAGTTCCAGTCGACCCACTTCGAGGTGCGCACCGAGGCGCCGTTGACGCTGTCGGTGATCTTGAAGTGGTCCTCCTTCAGCGCGCTGTAGTTGGCCGTGTTCACGATGAAGCCGTGCACGTTGGCGACGGTCGAGCCCTCGGCGGTCGCGGCCTGCTTGAACAGCTCGGCGGAGGGGCCGAAGTTGGAGTCCCAGCCCAGCCAGCCGTGGTGGCCCGCGTCGACGTAGTTGTAGACGTTGGAGATCGCGCCGAGCTTGTTGAGCGCGTAGCCGACGCCCTTGATGTAGTTGCCGTTCTGCTTCATGACGTTGCAGTTGGCGGTCTCGGTCGGGCGGCCGGCCACGTTGGTGACCAGGTTGGGCAGCGAGTCGATCTCGACCGTCGTGACGATGCGCAGGCTCGCGTACTTCGGGTCGGCCAGGATCGCCGCGATCGGGTCGATGTACTGGGTCTTGTACTTGTCGATCTCCGTCGGGCCGAGCTCACCGTTGGAGGCGAGCGCGGCACAGTCACGGCCGGGCAGGTTGTAGATGACCAGCTGGACGACCAGCTCGCCGGTGCCCTTCTGGACCAGGGCCTCGTCTAGGTGGGCGCGCAGGCCCATGCCGCCGTTGACGCCGGCGATCGCGGCGGTGCGGTCCAGCCAGACGCCGGTCGGCTGGTTGGAGATCCGGTTGCCGCCCGGCTCCGCCTCGGCCTTGGCGCGCCACTCGGGGTTGACGTACACCTTGGCGCCCGCGTACGGGTTGTCCGCCTTCTGGCCGGCCGGCGGGGTGGTCGGCGGCGTCGTGGGCGGGGTGGTGGGCGGCGTGGTCGGCGGGTCGGTCGGCTGCGTGGCGGTGTTGCAGGTGACGCCGTTCAGCTTGAAGGTCGCGGGCACCGCGTTGGTGCCGCTGTACGAGCCGTTGAAGCCGAAGGAGGTCGAACCGCCGGTGGCGAGCGTGCCGTTGTAGGACAGGCTCTTCGCGGTGACGGCCGCGCCGGACTGGGTGATGGTGGCGTTCCAGCCCTGGGTGACCTGCTGGTTGCCGCCGTAGGACCACTCCAGGGTCCACGCGGTCACCGGGTCACCGGTGTTGGTGACGACGACGTTGGCGCCGAAGCCGGTGTTCCACTGGTTGGTGACGCTGTAGTCGACCTTGCAGCCCGGGGTGGCTGCGCCGGCGGTGGCGCCGAAGACCGTGGCGGTGGCTCCGGTCGTGGCGATGAGGCCGAGGGCCGCCAGAAGGGCGGTACGGCTGGTGCGGCTCATGGGGGTGGGTGTTCCTTTCGGGTGATCCGTGTGAGGCGGGGGACTGGCGGGGGTCACGGGGCGAGCGCGCGCAAGTGGTCGCGCAGCCCGATCCCGAACGCGGTGGGTGTGCCGTCGTACGAACTGATCAGCGCGGGACCGGAGTTGCAGTTCCAGGTGTTCCAGGTCCAGCCCAGGTACGAGAGCCCGCGGTCGTCGAACCACTTCATGACGCGGTCGATGAACGCGTGTCCGCAGGTGTTCTCACCGATCTCGCCGGCCAGCAGGGGGACCTGCGCGGCCACGGGGGCGAGGGTGTCGTTCCAGCACGTCTCGGTGGAGCAGGTGTTGAAGTTGTAGACGTGCCAGGCGGCGCCGAGATTCTGCGCCGGGTCCGTGGGGCGGTACGTCAGCCACTGGCTGAGGTCGTTGGAGTACGCGATGCCGGGCACGAGGACGAGGTTCTTCGCTCCCGTGGCGCGGACCGCGTCCAGCAGGTCCTGCATGCCGGCGACCTCGTACCCGATGCCGGGACAGGTGCCGCCGTCGCGCCAGCAGGTCCATGCCTGGGTCGCGGTGGAGGTCGCCCGGTCCGGATAGGGCTCGTTGAAGAGGTCGAAGACGACGCGCTTGTCGTTCTTGAAGGTGTTCGCGACCGAGGTCCAGAACGCCGGGGTGTACTGCGCGTTCGGCATCGGCTTCTGGCAGGAGGCGTGCACGTCGCCGCAGCCCGAGGAGTTGCCGGTGTACTGGCCGTACGTCCAGTGCAGTTCGACGACCGGGGTCATGCCGTGGGCCAGGACCTTGTTCACCAGGTCCTTGACGGCGTTGATGTAGTTGGTGCCCCGGTACTCGGGCTTGATGCTGTCCAGGCCGAGCCAGCACTCCTCGTTGAGGGGGATGCGGACCGTGTTGGCCTTCCAGTCGGCGATCGCCTTCACGGAGGCGTCGTCGGCCGGACCGTCCCAGATGCCGTGGCCCTGGACGCACATGAACTCGCCGCCGGAGCGGTTGACGCCGAGGAGCCGGCGGACCGCGCCGTTCTGGTCGGTGAACTTGTTTCCGGTGACGGTGAGTTCGGGCGCGCCGGTGACCGGGGTCGGCGGCGGCGAGGTGGGCGGGGTGGTCGGGGGAGTGGTCGGTGGAGTCGTGGGCGGAGTGGTCGGGGGATCGGTCGGGGGAGTCGTGGGCGGGGTGGTCGGAGGCGTGCTGGTGGGCGGGGTGGTCGGCCCGTCCACATTGCAGGGCACACCGCCGAGCGTGAACGAGGTGGGGGCCGTGTTGGCCCCCGTCCACGAGGCGATGAAGCCCGTCGTCGCCTTCGCGCCGGAGCCGAGCTGGGCGTTCCAGCTCTCGTTGGCGACGGTCACCGCGGCGCCCGACTGGGTCCACTTGCCGCCCCAGCCCTGGCTGACCTGCTGGCCGGCCGGGAAGGCGAAGCCGAGGCTCCAGCCGTTCAGCGCGGTGCTGTTGTTGGTGACGGTGACGGCACCCTGGAAGCCTCCGGTCCACTGGTTCGTGACCGAGTACTCCACGGTGCAGACGGGTGCGGCCGCGGCTCCTGAGGCCGTACCCACGACGGCGAGCGCGGTGCTCGCCATCATGACGGCTGCTCCTGCGAGCAGCGCGGTGGGACGTGGGGGTTGTCGCATGAGCGAGTCCTCACAGCGAGGGCACGCCCCCTACGGCGTGCCGACTGGATGGAATCGCTCCCACTGGTCGGGGCAGACCGTAGCGGCTACCGAAGCCAAGCAAAAGAGGAGTTGAGGAAATTGCTCGTCGTTTGCCTTCGACTCTTCACACGTCTTGACGTGGTTGCGTCACGCTTGCACAGTGGGAGCGCTCCCACTGGTTCACGGCTTGTTCACGCACCCCCCGAACTGTCCGCTCTTCGCACCACCCGACCTCCCGAGCCGCGAGGAGATCCACCCGCATGCCACGCCTGAGACCACGCCGCCCACGCAGGCACCTGACCGCCCTGACCGCCGCACTCGCCCTCCCCCTCGGCCTGCTGGCCGCGGGCGCCGGCACCGGCACCGCGCAGGCCGCCGCCGTGCAGTGCAGCGTCGACTACAAGACCAACGACTGGGGTTCGGGCTTCACCGCCGAACTCACCCTGACCAACCGGGGATCCGACGCCCTGAACGGCTGGACCCTCACCTACTCCTACGCCGGTGACCAGAAGCTCACCAACGGCTGGAGCGGTGTCTGGTCCCAGTCCGGGAAGAACGTGACGGTGACCAACGCCGGCTGGAACGGCACGGTCGCCCCCGGCGCCGCCGTCACGGCCGGCGGCCAGTTCACGTACAGCGGCGCCAACGCCGCCCCGACGAACTTCGCCGTCAACGGCACCTCCTGCGCCGGCGCCCACCAGCCGCCGGTCGCCGTCCTCACCAGCCCCGCCCCCGGCGCGGTCTACAGCCAGGGCGACGCCGTCCCGCTCGCGGCCACCGCCGCCGCGGCCGACGGCGCCACCGTCGACAAGGTCGAGTTCTACAGCGACACGACCCTCCTCGGCACCGACACCACCGCGCCCTTCATCCACAGCGCGGCCGGTCTCGCCACCGGCGCCCACTCGCTCTACGCCAAGGCGTACGACAGCCAGGGCGCCTCCGCCGAGTCCGCGCCGGTCGGCATCACGGTCGCGGCCGGCCCCGCGCTCGTCGTCACGCCGGGCGCGCTGACCGTCCGCCAGGGCGCCACGGGCACCTTCGACCTCAAGCTCTCGAAGGCCCCGGCGTCCAACGTCACGGTGACCGTCGCCCGTACCTCGGGCAACACCAACTTGACCGCGAGCCCGGCCACGCTCACCTTCACCCCGGCGAACTGGAACACCGCCCAGAAGGTGACCGTCACCGCCGCCGCCACCGGCACCGGCGTGGCGGTCTTCGGCGCGACCGCACCCGGCCACGCCAAGGCCGAGGTCTCGGTCACGCAGCTGGCCGCGAACTCGACGTACGACGCCCGCTTCCTCGACATGTACGGGAAGATCACCAACCCGGCCAACGGCTACTTCTCGCCCGAGGGCATCCCGTACCACTCCGTCGAGACCCTGATCGTCGAGGCCCCCGACCACGGGCACCAGACGACCTCGGAGGCGTACAGCTACCTGATCTGGCTGGAAGCCATGTACGGCAAGATCACCGGTGACTGGAGCAAGTTCAACGGCGCGTGGACGATCATGGAGAAGTACATGATCCCCACCCACGCCGACACGCCCACCACCGGCACGTACAACGCCTCCAAGCCCGCCACCTACGCCCCCGAGTGGGACCTTCCGTCCCAGTACCCGGCCAAGCTGGACGGCGGCGTCACCTCGGGCTCCGACCCGATCGCCGGCGAGCTGAAGAGCACGTACGGCACCGACGACATCTACGGCATGCACTGGATCCAGGACGTCGACAACGTCTACGGCTTCGGCAACGAGCCCGGCAAGTGCTCCGCCGGACCGACGGCGACCGGCCCCTCCTACGTCAACACCTTCCAGCGCGGCCCGCAGGAGTCCGTCTGGGAGACCGTCACCCACCCGACCTGCGACAACTTCTCCTACGGCGGCAAGAACGGCTACCTCGACCTGTTCACCGGGGACGCCTCCTACGCCAAGCAGTGGAAGTTCACCAACGCCCCCGACGCCGACGCCCGCGCGGTCCAGGCCGCCTACTGGGCCGACCTGTGGGCCAAGCAGCAGGGCAAGGGCGACCAGGTCGCCGGCACCATCGGCAAGGCCGCCAAGATGGGCGACTACCTGCGGTACGCCATGTTCGACAAGTACTTCAAGAAGGTCGGGAACTGCGTCGGCCCGACGGCCTGCCCGGCCGGCACCGGCAAGAACAGCGCCCACTACCTGATGTCCTGGTACTACGCCTGGGGCGGCGCCACCGACACCTCGGCGGGCTGGTCCTGGCGGATCGGCTCCAGCCACGCCCACGGCGGCTACCAGAACCCGCTCGCCGCCTACGCGCTGAGCGAGTACGCCCCGCTCAAGCCCAAGTCGGCCACCGGACAGACGGACTGGGCCACCAGCCTCGACCGGCAGCTGGAGTTCTACCGCTGGCTCCAGTCGTCCGAGGGCGCCATCGCGGGCGGTGCCACCAACAGCTGGCAGGGGCGCTACGCCACCCCGCCGGCCGGCACCCCGACCTTCCACGGCATGTACTACGACGAGAAGCCCGTCTACCACGACCCGGCGTCGAACCAGTGGTTCGGCTTCCAGGCGTGGTCGATGGAGCGGGTCGCCGAGTACTACCAGCAGACCGGTGACGCCGAGGCGAAGACCGTCCTCGACAAGTGGGTCTCCTGGGCGCTGTCGAAGACCACCGTCAACCCGGACGGCACCTTCCGCATCCCGTCCACCCTCCAGTGGTCCGGCGCCCCGGACACCTGGAACGCGGCGAACCCCGGCGCCAACACCGGCCTGCACGTCACCGTCGCCGACTACACCAACGACGTCGGCGTCGCCGCCGCCTACGCCAAGACCCTGACCTACTACGCGGCCAAGTCCGGCCACGCGGAGGCCAAGCGGGTCGCCAAGGCCCTCCTCGACGGCATGTGGGACCACCACCAGGACCCGCTGGGCATCGCCGTGGCGGAGACCCGCGCCGACTACAACCGCTTCGACGACCCGGTGTACGTGCCGAGCGGCTGGACCGGCGTGATGCCGAACGGCGACAAGGTCGACTCCACCTCCACCTTCGCCTCGATCCGCTCCTTCTACCAGGACGACCCGGCCTGGCCGAAGATCGAGGCGTACCTGGCGGGCGGCGCCGCCCCCGTCTTCACCTACCACCGCTTCTGGGCCCAGGCGGACATCGCCCTGGCCATGGGCTCGTACGCGGAGCTGCTCGAATAACAGCCCGCCCCGCGCGAGGGGCTCCGCGTACGACGAGGCCGGGTGGACCCCGCAAGGGGCCCGCCCGGCCTTCGGGTTTCCCGCGCGCGTTCACCGCGGTCCGGGGGGCGTGGGGGCTGTGGGCTGTGGTCCATTGACGCCCGAGAGCTCCCCTCCTACGTTCTCGTTCGGACATACGACCGTTGGTCGAAATTTCGAACGAGAGGGATTCGCGTGTCACGTCCCGAGCGCACCGCCCGCACCGCCCGCTTCACCCTCGACCCCGACTTCACCGTCGGCCCCGTCGACCCCCGCCTCTTCGGCTCCTTCATCGAGCACCTGGGCCGCTGCGTCTACACCGGCGTGTACGAGCCCGGCCACCCCGCCGCCGACGCCGACGGCCTGCGCACCGACGTCCTCGACCTCGTGCGCGAGCTCGGCGTCACCGTCGTGCGCTACCCCGGCGGCAACTACGTCTCCGGCCACCGCTGGGAGGACGGCGTCGGCCCGGCCAAGGACCGCCCGCGCCGGCTCGACGTCGCCTGGCGCACCACCGAGTCCAACCGCTTCGGCCTGAGCGAGTTCATGGGCTTCCTGCGCAAGCTCGGCCCCGGCGCCGAGCCGATGATGGCGGTGAACCTCGGCACCCGGGGCGTCGCCGAGGCGATGGACCTCGTCGAGTACGCCAACCATCCCGGCGGCACCGCCCTCTCCGACCTGCGGGCGGGCCACGGCGACAAGGACCCGTTCGGCATCCGCCTGTGGTGCCTGGGCAACGAGATGGACGGCACCTGGCAGACCGGCCAGAAGACGGCCGAGGAGTACGGACGGCTCGCCGCCCAGACCGCCCGCGCGCTGCGCCAGATCGACCCGGACCTCGAACTCGTCGCCTGCGGCAGCTCCGCGCGCGACCTGCCGACCTTCGCGTCCTGGGAGGCGACGGTGCTGGCGGAGACGTACGAGGTCGTCGACCACGTCTCGCTGCACGCCTACTACGAGGAGACCGACGGCGACCGCGACTCCTTCCTCGCCTCCGCCGTCCACATGGAGGCGTTCATCGAGGAGGTGGTCGCCACCTGCGACCACGTGGCCGCCCGGCTGAAGTCGGACAAGCGGCTGACGCTCTCCTTCGACGAGTGGAACGTCTGGTACCAGCGCCGCCCCAACCCGCACCCCTTCGAGGACTGGCAGGAGGCCCCGCGCCTCCTGGAGGACGTCTACACGGTCACCGACGCCGTCGTCTTCGGCTCGCTCGTCATCACGCTGCTGCGGCACGCCGACCGGATCGCGGTGGCCTGCCTCGCCCAGCTGGTGAACGTGATCGCGCCGATCATGACCGAGCCCGGCGGTCCCGCCTGGCGGCAGACCACCTTCTTCCCCTTCGCCCAGGCCGCGCGGTACGGACGCGGGACCGTGCTCGACGTGCGCCCGGTCTCGCCCGGGTACCGCACCGAGAAGTACGGCGAGGTGCCGCTGCTGCACGCGACCGCCGTGCGGGCCGAGGACGGGAGCGTGACGGTCTTCGCGGTCAACCGCGACCGGGAGAGGGCGCTGCCGCTCGAAGTGGCCCTGCGGGGCTGCGGACTGGAGCGGGTGGTGGAGCACAGCGCGCTCGCCGACGCCGATCCGGAGGCGTGCAACACCCTGGCCGAACCCGACCGGGTGGTGCCCCACGAGGTGGCCGGCGCGCGGCTCGCGGACGGGGTGCTGAGGGCCGTCCTGGAGCCGATGTCGTGGAACGTCGTCCGGCTCGCCTGACCCCCTCTGGGCATCCCTCTCGGCATCCCTCTCTTTGAATCCTTTCATCGTGGGGGCGTCCACCGCCTCTTCGAAGCGCTTCGAAAGATCCTGTCCGAAGCGTTGACGTGGCTGACGGGCAACCCTACGGTGACCCAGCAAGCGCTTTCCTGAAACGTTCTAATCACGCGCGGGAGGACGAACTGTGCGTACTCAAGGCACTGTCGACCGTCGGAGTCTGCTGAAGATCACGGGTGGCTCGGTGGCGGCACTCGGCCTGACCGCGGCGGGCTGCGGAAGCGGCTCCGACTCGGCCGGCGGCGACGGCACCGTCACCATCCGGTACACCTGGTGGGGCTCCGACGACCGCGCCAAGCGGATCAACCAGTCCATCGCCCTCTTCGAGAAGAAGTTCCCGAAGATCAAGGTCAAGACCGACTTCCAGCCCTACGCCGACTTCTGGAAGAAGTTCAACACCCAGGCGTCCGGCGGCAACACCCCCGACGTCTTCCAGAACGCCATCGGCTTCCTGCGCAAGTACGACGCCAAGAACGTCCTCCTCGACCTGCGCGGGCAGGTCGAGGCCGGGAACCTCCGCATGGAGGGCTTCCGGGCCGGACTCGACACCTTCGGCGAGGTCGACGGCAAGCTGCTCGGCGTCCCCGTCGGCAGCAACTCGATGGCCCTCGTCATCGACCGGGCCGTCTTCGACAGGGCCAAGGTCACCCCGAAGCCCGGCTGGACCTGGGACGAGTACCACGACGCCCTGGCGAAGATCCAGGAGACCGCCGGAAGGGCCGGCGACGCCGGGCCGTACGGCATCATGTACCTCTACGACATGTACCTGCGCCAGCAGGGCAAGGCGTTCTTCACCGCCTCCGGACTCGGCTTCACCGAGGCCGATCTGACGGACTGGTGGACCAAGGCGTCCGAGCGGCTGAAGTCCGGCGTCTACGCCGACCCCAAGAAGACCATCCAGGCCAAACCGAAGTCCGCCGTCACCGCCGAACTCGCCGGCTGCGAGTTCACCTGGGACAACTTCGCCGTCCGCTACACCGCCGAGGGCAAGAGCCAGTACGGCCTCGCCCCCATCCCCACCACCGACGGCAAGCGCACCGGCCAGTACCTCGGCTCGCTCATGCTCAGCGCCTCCAAGCGCACCAAGCACCCCAAGGAGGTCGCCCAGTTCATCGACTTCATGGTCCACGACCCCGAGGTCGGCACGATCATGGGATACGACCGGGGCGTCCCCGCCACCGAGGCCCAGAACGCGGCCTACGTGCCCACCGACGAGGTCGGCCAGCAGATCGCCGCGTACGAGAAGCAGCTCGTCGAGTCCCGCGTCCTGGAGCCGATCACCCCGCACCCGGCCGGCGCCGACGTCTGCGAGGCGGCCTTCCTGCGCCTCTCCGAGGAGATGTCCCTGGGCACCCGGAGCGTCCCCGACGCGGTGAAGCAGTACTTCACCGAGGCGAAGACGGCCCTCTCCTCCTGATGGACGCCCCCGTGAGCACCGTACCGACCCCCGCCGCCCCGGACACCCCGGAAGCGGCACCGCCGGGGAAGGGGACCGCGCCAACGGCCCCCGCCCCCGGCGGCGGGCGCCCCCGCCCGGCGGCGGGCCGCGCCCCCCGGTCCCGCACCGCCCGCGAGAACCTCGCCGGCTACCTCTTCATGTCCCCGTGGATCGCCGGCTTCCTGCTGCTGACCGCGGGCCCCATGGCCGTCTCGCTCTACTTCGCCTTCACCGACTACAACCTCTTCGACGCCCCCCGGTGGATCGGGCTCGACAACTTCACCGAGATGTTCGGCGACCCCCGCTGGCGCACCTCCGTCGAGGTCACCGGCTGGTACGTGGTCCTCGGCACCCCGCTCAAACTCGCCGCCGCCCTCGCCGTCGCCGTCCTCCTCAACCAGAGCCGGCGCGGACAGGGCTTCTACCGGGCCGCGTTCTACGCCCCCTCGCTCATCGGCGCCAGCGTCTCCATCGCCATCGTCTGGCGCGCCCTCTTCGCCGACGACGCCCCCGTCGACCGCGCGCAGCAACTGATCGGCCTCGACCCCGGCGGCTGGATCGGCGACCCCGACCGGATCCTCTACGCCCTGATCGCGCTCACCGTCTGGCAGTTCGGCGCCCCCATGGTCATCTTCCTCGCCGGGCTCAAGCAGGTGCCCCGCGAGCTGTACGAGGCCGCGCAGATGGACGGCGCCGGACCCTGGCGCCGGTTCTGGAGCATCACCCTGCCGATGATCTCCCCGGTGCTCTTCTTCAACGTGCTCCTGGAGACCATCCACTCCTTCCAGATCTTCGGCTCCGCCTACATCATCGGCAGCCAGGGCAACGCCTGCGGACCGGCGGACGGCACGCTCGTCTACACCTGTTACCTCTACGTCCAGGGCTTCGAGAACAGCCGCATGGGCCTCGCCTCCGCGATGGCCTGGATGCTGCTGCTCGCCGTCGGCCTGGTCACGGCGGTCCTGTTCTGGTCCCAGCGGCGCTGGGTGCACTACGAGGAGGGGGGCCGATGAGCCTCGTCCGCACCGGGGCACGGCGGTGGAACGCCGGCTCCGCCGCCTGGCACCTCGGCTCGCTCGCCGTCCTCGCCGTGGTCCTCTACCCGGTGATCTGGGTGATCGGCGGCTCGTTCAAGCCGAACGACGAGATCGTCGGCAGCGTGAACGTCCTCCCGACGGACCCCATCACCGACAACTACCGGCGGCTCGCCGACGGCATCGCCGACATCCCCATCTCCACCTTCTTCGGCAACTCGCTCTTCCTGGCGCTCGCCTCGGTCGTCGGCGTGCTGATCTCCAGCTCGCTCGCCGCCTACGCCTTCGCCAAGATCGGCTTCGCGGGCCGCAACCTGCTCTTCACGCTGATGATCGGCACCCTGCTGCTGCCGTACCACGTGCTGCTCATCCCGCAGTACGTGCTCTTCCAGAAGCTCGACCTGATCAACACGTACACGCCGCTGTTGCTCGGCAAGTACCTCGCCGTGGACGCCTTCTTCGTCTTCCTGATGGTCCAGTTCATGCGCGCCCTGCCCAAGGAGCTGGACGAGGCGGCGCGGCTGGACGGTTGCGGGCACTTGCGGACCTACTGGTCGATCGTGCTGCCGCTCTGCCGGCCCGCGCTCATCACCAGCGCGATCTTCACCTTCATCAACGCGTGGAACGACTTCATGGGCCCGCTGATCTACCTCAACGAACCCGAGAAGTACACGGTCTCGCTCGGCCTCAAGATGTTCGTCGACCAGGACGGCGTCGCCAACTACGGCGGCATGATCGCGATGTCCCTGGTGGCGCTGCTGCCCGTGGTCGCGTTCTTCCTCGCCTTCCAGCGGTACCTCATCGACGGCATGGCCACCTCGGGGCTCAAGTGACGGCCGCCGGAGCCCCGGTGCGCGGCGCGCGGTTCCTCGCCCGGTTCGGGGTCTTCGCCGAGTGCCTCCTGACGGGGGTGTGGATCGCCGTCGCCGCGCTCCCGCTCGTCACCCTGCCGGCGGCGCTCGCCGCGGGCGCGGGGCACCTGCGGCGCTCGGTCGAGGGCGAGGAGACGGGGGCACGCTCCTTCGCGGCCGACCTGCGCGCTGCCCTGCGCGGCGGCGGCTGGGCGGCGGGCCTGGGCTATGCGGCCACGCTCGCCGTGGTCCTGGCCGACCTCTCCCTCGTACGCGCGCTGCCGGTGCCCGGCGGCCGCGCGGCCGGAGCCCTGGCGATCCTCGCGGCGCTCTGGGCGACCGTCACCCTGCTCCGGGCGGCCACCGCCTGGCGCCCGGGCGCCTCCTGGCGAACCCTCCTTCCCGCCGCCGGGCGCCGCTCCCTGCAAGACCCGCCCGGCTCCCTCCTCATCATCTGCGGCCTGGCCGTCGTGGCCGCCTCGGCCTGGTTCTCCGCCCCCCTGGCCCTCCCCGCCCTGGGCCTCCTCCCGGCCGCCACCCTGGCCGCCGAACACCGCACGGGCACCGCTCCCGCGCACGCCTGACCCTTCCGCCGTCCGGCACGAGCGCCAGCCGCGTCGGTCCCCGCTCCCCACCCCTCCCGCAGGCATGCCTTCGGCATGCCCTCGAAAGGAGTCTCCGTGTCTTCGATACCTCGTCGTTCCCTTCTCAAGGCGGCTGCCGTCGCCGGTGCCGCCGCTCAGTTCAGCTGGGTGCTCGGCCGGAGCGAGGCGCAGGCGGCGCCCTCCGCCGAGGCGGTCGCCGAGGAGCGGCCCGCGAGCATCGGGTGGCTGGAGCCCGGGGGGCTCGGGGCCGCCGGGGGGTCCACCTTCGGTGTCGCCTGGGCCAGGGGCGTGCACCCGGGCGACCGGGAGTTCGCGCTCACCACCGCCGACGGCGTCCCCGTCCCCGTCCAGACGTGGACCACCGCCCGCTGGCCCGACGGCTCCCTCAAGTGGACCGCCCACGCGGTCGGCCCCGAGGCGGCCGGCGCCGAACGCTACTCCCTCGCCCCCGGCGTGCCCGCGACGGGCGCGAAGACCGTCACCGTCACCGACTCCGGCCGCCGGATCACCGTCGACACCGGCGTCGTCAGGGCGGTGCTGCGCAAGGACGGCGGCAAGCTGGTCGAGTCCCTGACCCGCGACGGCGTCAAGATCGCGACCGACGGACGGCTCGTGCTGCTCCGGCAGAGCGACCTCGACGACGGCGACCACGGCAACGCCAAGTGGGAGCGGTTCGACGGCGAGATCTCCGGCGCCGTCGTGGAACAGTCCGGACCCGTCCGGGCCGTCGTCCGGATCGACGGCAAGCACCGCAAGGGAAGCCGCAGTTGGCTGCCCTTCTCGATCCGGCTCTACTTCCACGCCGGCTCCGAGGCCCTCCGCATGATCCACACGATCACCTTCGACGGCGACCAGGACAAGGACTTCATCCGCGGCCTCGGCGTCCGCTTCTCCGTCCCGATGCGCGACGCCTTCCACGACCGGCACATCCGCCTCGCCGGCGAGGACGCGGGCTTCCTCACCGAGGCCGTCCAGGGCATCACCGGCCTGCGCCGCGACCCCGGCGCCGCCGTCCGCACCGCCCAGGTCAAGGGCGAGAAGCTGCCCGACCCGGCCACCTGGGACCAGCGCGTCACCAGCCGCCTCGCGTACATCCCCACCTGGGGCGACTACACCCTCTCCCAGCTCTCCGCCGACGGCTTCGGCATCCGCAAGCGCACCAAGCCCGGCCACGGCTGGATCCCCGCCGGCGGCGGCCGCCGCGCGAACGGCTTCGGCTACGTCGGCGGCGCGAGCGGCGGACTCTCCTTCGGCCTGCGGGACTTCTGGCAGAAGCACCCCGCCCAGCTCGACATCAGGGGCGCCGCGGGCGACGAGGCCGAGGTCACCCTCTGGCTCTGGTCCCCCGAGGCCCAGCCCATGGACCTGCGCTTCTACCACGACGGCATGGGCCAGGACACCTTCCCCGAGCAGATCGAGGGCCTCAACATCACCTACGAGGACTACGAGCCCGGCTTCGGCACCCCCTACGGCATCGCCCGCACCAGCGAGCTCATGTTCTGGGCCAACGCCTCCACCCCGACCACCGCCGCCCTCGTCGCCCAGGCCGCCGCCGTCCGCGTCCCGCCGCAGCTCGCCGCGAGCCCCGAGGACCTCGTCCGGGCCCGCGTCTTCGGCGGACTGTTCTCGCCCGTCGACCGCTCCACCCCCGCCAGGGCGAGGATCGAGGACCGCCTCGACTACCTCTTCACCTACTACAAGGACCAGGCCGAGCAGCGCCGCTGGTACGGCTTCTGGGACTACGGCGACATCATGCACACCTACGACGAGGACCGGCACCAGTGGCGGTACGACATCGGCGGCTACGCCTGGGACAACTCCGAGCTCTCGCCCGACCTGTGGCTCTGGTACGCCTACCTCCGCTCCGGCCGCGCCGACGTCTTCCGCTTCGCCGAGGCCATGACCCGCCACACCGGCGAGGTCGACGTCTACCACCTCGGCACCTGGGCCGGCCTCGGCACCCGCCACGGCGTCCAGCACTTCGCCGACAGCGCCAAGCAGCAGCGGATCTCCACCGCCGTCTACCGCCGCCCCTACTACTTCCTCACCGCCGACGAACGCGTCGGCGACCTCATGCACGACCTGGTCGACTCCGACGAGACCTTCCTCGCCCTCGACCCCATCCGCAAGATCCGCACCGAGCCCTACACCCCCGACCGCCACGCCCTCTCCATCGGCTTCGGCACCGACTGGAGCGGACTCGCCGCCGCCTGGCTCACCGAGTGGGAGCGCGGCGGCCCCAAGGCCGCCAAGGCCGAGGCCCGCCTGCGCTCCACCATGGAGACCATCGCCGCCCAGCCCAACGGCTTCGTCCAGGGCACCGGCCTCTACGACCTCGACACCGGCCGCTTCGCCGTCGCCACCGAGCCCGCCGTCGGCGTCTCCCACCTCTCCGCCATGTTCGGCCTCGTCGAGATGTGCGCCGAACTCATCGACCTCATCGACCAGCCCGCCTTCAAGGCCGCCTGGCTCGACTACTGCCGTTACTTCAACGCCTCCAAGACCGAACAGGCCGCCCGCTACGGCAAGAATTTCGGAACCCTCCTCCTCTTCCAGGGCCACTCCCGCCAGGACGCCTACGCCGCCGCCCAGCTGAACGACACCAAGCTCGCCCAGCGCG
Organism: Streptomyces sp. NPDC059201; assembly: GCF_042754585.1. Lineage (NCBI taxonomy): Bacteria > Bacillati > Actinomycetota > Actinomycetes > Kitasatosporales > Streptomycetaceae > Streptomyces > Streptomyces sp. NPDC059201. The sequence continues at coordinate 125,887 of NZ_JBHZBB010000010.1, read as the reverse complement.
CCTGGGCCAAGTTCGACAAGAGCGACGGCTACACCTCCGCGATGGTCTGGGACAAGACGCCCGTGCAGGGCCCCGCCGCCCTCGAACCCGGCTACGAACACCTCTGGATCAGCACCAACACCACCGCCCTCTACGGCCTCGCGGCCATCCAGAACCTCGCCCTCGTCGGCGACCACCTCCCCGCGTGACCTCCGGAGACCCCCGATGAAGAGGACCACCGCCCTCGCGGCGAGCGTGCTCGCCCTGCTCGCCGCCACCGCACCCACCGCCCACGCCGACCGCTCCCCAGCCGGCCCTTCCCACGGCACCTCCCCCAGCCACTCCCACGGCCAGGGCCTCGACCACTGCGCCGCCACCGCGACCGGCACCCTCGCCTGCCACTTCGACATCGCCCCCGGCACCTACGACGTCACCGTCACCCTCGGCGGCGACACCGCCGGGGCGACCGCCATCAGCGGCGAGACCCGGCGCGCCCTGCTCGCCGAGACCCCGACCGGGGCCGGCGAGCGGGTCCGCCGCTCCTTCACCGTCGACGTCCGCGACCCGGAGGGCGAGCCGACCGGTCCCGCCGGAACCTCCGGCCTCGACCTCCTGCTCGGCGGCGCCGCCCCGCGCGTCACCTCCCTCCGCGTCACCCCCGCACCCACCGCGACCCGCCTCTTCCTCATCGGCGACTCCACCGTCTGCGACCAGGCCGCCGACCCGTACACCGGCTGGGGCCAGCAGCTCCCCGTCCACTTGAAGCGGGGCGTCTCCGTCGCCAACCACGCCGACTCCGGCGAGAGCACCGTCACCTTCCTCGCCGACCCCGCCCTCTTCGAACGCGTCGAGGCTCGGATCCGGCCCGGCGACCCGGTCCTCATCCAGCTCGCCCACAACGACAAGCAGACCGACGCCGCCACCTACCGGGCCAACCTCACCACCCTCGTCGAGCGGGTACGCGCCCAGGGCGGCGAACCCGTCCTCGTCACCCCCGTCGTCCGCCGCTGGTTCAACGCGGACGGCACCCTGAACAACGGCACCGCCCTCCTCGTCAACGGCCTCGGCGTCGACCACCCGGCCGAGATCCGCGCCCTCTCCACCTCCCTCGGCACCCCGCTGATCGACCTCACCGCCCTGACCCGGGCCCGGGTCGAACAGCTCGGCCCCGAGGCGTCCAAGGCGCTCTACCTGACGACCGAGAAGCGGGACAACACCCACACCTCGGTCCGCGGCGCCATCGAATACGCCGCCCTCGTCGCCGCCGAACTGGAGGCCCGGCGCATCCTCCCGCAACGCAGCTTCCGCTAGGCCGAGTCCGGCCCGGGGTCTCCAGTCCGGCCTGGCGCTCCCGGCCGGGTCCAGCCCGGGCCCGGCCGGGCCCGCGTCAGACGTCCCGGTGACGGACCGCCACCACGGTTATGAGGAACCCGGCGACCGCCCAGCCGCCCAGGACGGCCCACGCCTCGGGCACCGTCACCGGGTACGCCTCCAGCACCGGCCGGGCCGGATTGCGGACCAGCGCCGACCACGCGCTGAGCGGCATGAGATTGCCGGTCTCCTTCACCCATCGATAGGTCTCTCCCTGGAAGAGCGCGGGAAGGAGCAGAAGCGTCCCGATCACGGCGACGATCGAGCCGGCCGCGTGCCGGACGAGCGCGCCCGCCGCCATCCCCGTCAGCGCGCACACGGGGGCGAGGAGGGCCGAGCCCACGACGGCCCGCAGCGCCCCCGGATCGGCCAGGGAGAGACCGCCGTGGTCTCTCAGCAGCGCCTGGGTCAGCCCGAAGGACAGGAGCGCGACGACCGTGCCGAGGACCAGCGTCACCGCCGTCACCACCGCCGCCTTCGCCATGACGACGGCCCGCCGGTCCGGCACGGCGGTGAACGTGGTGTGGGCCAGCCCCGTCGTGTACTCGCCGGAGACCGCGACCGCGCCGAGGCAGGCGGCGATCACCATCAGTATCTGCCACGCCGGATCGACGAAGGCCGCTCCGAGCGGGTCGTACGCCAGCCCCGCCACCTCGGGCAGTTCGGAGAGCCGGTCGGCGTTCGACCGCGCCGCGTTCACGTTGATGCCGGTGACGACCAGCGCGCCCACACCGAGGACGAGCGGCGTCGACCGCAGGGACCACAGCTTGGTCCACTCGGCGGCGAGCGGATGCCGGAACCGGGGCGGCGCCTCGGCCGGCGGGAGACGGACGGGAAGGGACGTGGTCATCGGGTCGCTCCGAACTCGACGCGGTCGGCGGTCAGTTCCAGGAAGGCGTCCTCCAGGGACGCGGCCAGCGGGGTCAGGGCGTGCAGCGGCACCCGGTGCGCGCAGGCGAGGTCGCCCAACCGCTCGGCGGTCGCGCCGGTCACCGTCCAGCTCCCGTCGTCCTCGGCCCGGACCACCGCCCCGGCCTCCTCACGCAGCGCGACCGCGAGCGCGTCCGGCGACGGGGTGCGGACCGTGACTCCGCGCAGTCCGCTGCGGGCCGCGAAGGACTCCAGGGACTCGTCGGCGACGAGCCGCCCGCGCCCGACGACGATCAGCTCGTCCGCGGTGTGCTCCATCTCCCGCATGAGGTGACTCGACAACAGCACCACCCGCCCCTCCGCCGCCAGGCTCCGGAACAGGCCCCGCGCCCAGCGCACCCCCTCCGGATCCAGGCCGTTCAGCGGCTCGTCGAAGAGCAGGACCGGGGGATCGCCGAGCAGCGCGGCGGCGATGCCCAGGCGCTGTTTCATGCCGAGGGAGAAGCCGCCTATCCGGCGGTCCGCCGCGCTCTCGAGCCCCACGGCCCCGAGCACCTCGGCGACCCGGCGGGCCGGCAGCCCGTTCCCCCGTGCGAGCGCGGTCAGATGGGCCCGGGCCGTGCGGCCCCCGTGGACCTCGTGGGCGTCGAGGAGCGCGCCGACGTGGCGCAGCCCCCGGGGCCGGTCGCGGAACGGGCGCCCGCCGACCGTGACCACCCCGGCGGTCGGGGTCGTCAGGCCGAGCACCATCCGCAGCGTCGTGGACTTCCCGGCCCCGTTCGGGCCGAGGAATCCGGTCACCCGGCCCGGCCGGACGGTGAAGCTCAGCCGGTCGACCGCGGTGACGGGTCCGTAGCGTTTCGTGAGTTCGTTCGCTTCGATCACGCTTCCACGCTGCCGCCCCGGCCACGTGCCCCGCATCGGCCCGCGGGCGAATTCCCGGCCCCGCGATGTCACCCCTGGGTGTAAGCCCGCGGGCCGATGCGCGGCGGGCCCGGAGCTTCCTAGGATCGCCGCATGACCGTCCACCCGGCCGTGTCCGGCGCCCTGACCTGGGCCGCCGCGCTCGCCCACCCTGTCCTGCTGTACGTCGCGGTGCTCAACACCGCCGAACCCAGCGGCCGTCGGCTCGTGCTGCCGGCGCTGCTCTCCGTGCTCCTGCTGCCGCTGCTCCTGCGCAGACCGGTGGTGGCGCTCGCGGTGCTGCTGGCGGGCTCGTTCCCGGCGGCGGTGACCGCGGCCTCCCGGCTCGCGGCCCTGTACGGCCCCGGCACGGACACCGGCTGGCAGCTCGGACAGGTCCAGGCCGTCGTCACCGACCTCGCCGTCGGGTACGTGGCCGCCACCCGCAGACTCCGCACGGCACTCGTCTGCGCCGCCGCGGCCCTCGCCGGCCAGGCCACGGCCCTCGCCTACAGCCATACGGGCTCGGACGGTTACGTATCGAACCTCGTCGTCCTCGCGCTGATGATCGCGCTCGCATGCACCGGTGGTCACCTCCTGCGCGAGCGGCGCGAGCACGCCGAGGAACTGCGGACCCGGGCGGCCGCCGAGGCCGTCACCGCCGAACGGCTCCGCATCGCCCGCGAACTGCACGACATGGTCGCCCACAGCATCGGCGTCATCGCCATCCAGGCGGGCGTCGGCCGCCGGGTCGCCGGCACCCGCCCCGACGAGGCGGTCCGCGCGCTCGGCGCCATAGAGAGCAGCGGGAAGGAGACCCTCGCCGGACTGCGCCGGATGCTCGTCGCCCTGCGGGCGGACGACCCCGAGTCGGCGCCCCGCGACCCCGCCCCCGGGCTCGCGGACCTCGACCGGCTCGTGACCACCACCGCCGACGCGGGCGTCCGCGTCGGCCTGGAGCGGCGCGGCGACACGCGCCCCCTGCCGCTGGACGTCGAGCTCGCGGCCTACCGGATCGTGCAGGAAGGACTGACGAACGTGGTACGACACGCCGGGACCGACCGCTGCCAGGTCGTCGTGGACCTGCGGCCCGACGCCCTCAGCGTCGAGATTCTCGACGAGGGCCACGGCCCCGCAGCCCGCGCCCGGGCCGGCGGCGCCGGATACGGCATCACCGGCATGCGGGAGCGGGCCACCCTGTTGCGCGGCCAGTTCACCGCCGGACCCCGGCCCGAAGGCGGCTTCCGGGTCGCCGCCCGCCTGCCCCTCCCGGAAGGGACACCATGAACCCCACCCCCATCCGGCTGCTCCTCGTCGACGACCAGCCCCTGATCAGGACCGCGCTGCGCCTCCTGGCGGCTGAGACCCCCGACCTGCACGTCGTCGGGGAGGCGGCGGACGGCGCGCAGGCCGTCGCCCTGGCCGAGGAGACCCGGCCCGACGTCGTCCTCATGGACGTACGGATGCCCGGCATGGACGGCATCGAGGCGACCCGGCTCATCACCGGGGGCCCCAGCGGCGCCCGCGTCCTCGTCCTCACCACCTTCGACGACGACGAGAACGTCTTCGGAGCCCTGCGCGCCGGAGCCAGCGGCTTCCTCGTCAAGGACATGGACCTCGACGACATCCTGGGCGCGGTCCGGGTGGTCGCCTCCGGAGACGCCCTGATAGCTCCCGCCGTGACAGGACGTCTGATCGCCGCCTTCGCCGAGCGGCCCCACCCGGCCCCGCAGGCGGCCGCGCCCCGCCCGCTGCCGCCGGCCGTCACCGACCGCGAGCGGGAGGTCCTCACCCTCGTGGGGCGTGGCCTGTCCAACCAGGAGATCGCCGGAGAGCTCTTCATCAGCCCGGCCACCGCCAAGGCCCATGTGGCCCGGCTGCTCACCAGGCTCACCGCCCGCGACCGCATCCACCTGGTCATCCTGGCCTACGAGTTCGGGCTGGTGGCTCCCCGTGCGTGAGCGACCGGGGTCAGCCCGTGACCGGTGTGACCGGCGTGACCGGCGTGAACGAGAGGGCGAAGGACGACGGGGCCGCGTCCAGGCGGTGGGCGGGCAGCACGCCGGGGCCGCAGGACTGGGAGCCGATGCCGTGCAGGGCGTGGTCCAGGTTCAGCCAGAGCGTGTCGCCCGGGACCAGGTCGGGGAGGTGCGCGGCGGCGTCCAGCTCGGCGTGCGTCCAGCGCCGGGCGGTGAACCAGAACGACGGCTCGCCCTCGACGCGTACGCCCGCACACCCGCCGACGCCCGTACCCACGCCCACACGCTCGCCCACACGCTCGCCCGTCAGTTCCAGCCAACGGGTGTCGATCCGGGCGCCGTTCTCCTGGGGGCGTATGTAGGGGGTCTGGAGGCCGGACACCGTGGACTCCCAGAGGCCGAGGCGGGCCGCCGCGCGGGTGTCCGGGTACGCCTCGCCGGGGCCCCCGCCGTACCAGACCGCCCGGTCGAGCGCGGCCGGCAGGCCGAGGCGGACCCCGAGCCGGGGGAGCGGCACCGTCCACTCGCCCTCGGGCACGACGTCCACGTCCAGCCGTGCCGTCGTGCCGCTCGCGGTCCAGCGGTACGTGACGGCGAGCCCGAAGTCACGGGCGGCGGGTGCCACCCGGGTACGGACGGTCACGCCGTCCGCGTCCACGGACACCCCGTCGGTGCGGTGCCGCATGCGGTGCAGGCCCAACTGCCGCCAGAGCGTGCCGTAGCGCAGGTCGGGCTGCCAGGGCGCGCCCTCGTCGTTGTCCGTCGGCGCCCGCCACACGTCCAGGCCGAACCCGGAGACCGCCAGGCCGCCGAGGGAGACGAGCGCACCCGTGCGCGCGTCGAGCGCGGCCGGGCCGAGGACGACCAGGCCGTCCTCCGTGACGGGGCGTCGGGCCGGGGACGGGTGCGCGAGGGGGCGCGGCCCGGTGACCGGCAGCTGGCCCCAGGCCATCTCGTGGCCGGCCTCCGCCCACGGGGTGGCGGCGGCGAGCACCGCCCGCACCGTCCACATAGTCTCCGCACCCGCCGGATGGTCCGGCGGCTCCGGCAGTGCCACCTCGGCCCGCTCCCCGGCCGCGAGGGGCGGTACCTCCAGGGGGCCCTCCGCGAGCACCCGCCCGTCCGCCTGGAAGGCCCAGGTGAAGGCGTACGCGGACAGGTCGGCCACGTCGTGCAGGTTGGTGACCGCGACCGTGCCGGGCCGCTCGCCGGGCGCGATCCGCACCGGCTCGATCACCTTCTTGTACTCGATCAGGCCCGGCGAGGGCGTGCGGTCCGGGAAGAGCAGCCCGTCGCAGACGAAGTTCCCGTCGTGCAACTCCTCGCCGAAGTCGCCGCCGTAGCCGTACCCGTGGACCGGGTGGACCAGGCCGTGGTCGATCCACTCCCACACGAAGCCGCCCTGGCAGCGCTCGTACGTCTCGAAGAGGCGCTGGTACTCGCTCAGTCCGCCCGGGCCGTTGCCCATCGCGTGCGCGTACTCGCAGAGGATGAAGGGGAGCGTGCGGCGGTGCTCCGGGCCCTCGTCCTCGCGCCGGCCGATCTCCTCGACCTCGGCGTGCGGCGGGTACATCCGGGAGTAGACGTCCACGTCGGGGCAGGATCGGTCGCCCTCGTAGTGCACCGGCCGCGACGGGTCCCGGTCGTGGATCCAGCGGGACATGGCGCTCAGCCCGGCCCCCGTCCCGCACTCGTTGCCCAGCGACCACAGCACCACCGACGGGTGGTTCTTGTCCCGCTCCACCAGCCGGGCCGCCCGGTCGAGCAGCGCGGGAGTCCACCGCTCGTCGTCCACCGGATTGCCGCGCCAGCCCAGCTCCTCGAAGCCGTGGGTCTCCAGGTCGCCCTCGTCGATCACCCACAGGCCGTAGGAGTCGCACAGGTCGAGGAAGGCCGGGTGCGGCGGGTAGTGCGAGGTCCGGACGGCGTTGATGTGGTGCCGCTTCATCAGCTCGACGTCCGCGCGCATCGTGTCCAGGTCCACCGCGCGCCCCGACTCCGGGTGGAACTCGTGCCGGTTCACGCCCCGGAAGAGGATCCGCCGCCCGTTCGCCTTGAGGACGCCGTCCTCGACGTACACCGAACGGAAGCCGATCCGCAGCCCGATCCGCTCCCCGCCGGCCGTCAGCTCCCCCTCGTACAGCCGTGGCACCTCGGCGCTCCACGGCTCCACCGGGACGGTGACCGACTCCCCGGTTGCCAGGTCGAGTCCCAGCTCCGGCACCCGGACCCGGGCGGGCACGTCGCAGTCGACCCGCAGCTCGCCCGTCCCGGCCGTGTGGTCGTACGAGGCGTGCACGAAGAAGTCGCCCGGGGCGCCCTCCGGGCGGTGCAGCAGCGTCACCTCCCGGAAGATGCCGGGCAGCCACCACTGGTCCTGGTCCTCCAGGTACGACCCCGAGGACCACTGGTGGACGCGGACCGCGAGCACGTTGTCCCGCTCCCGCAGCAGCGGCCCGACCGCGAACTCGTGGGCGAGCCGGGAGCCCTTGAACCAGCCCAGCTCCGTGCCGTTCAGCCACACCCGGGCACAGGACTCGACCCCGTCGAAGCGGAGCACCGCCCCGCCCTCCGCGGGCCAGCCGTCCGGCAGGTCGAACCGGCGCAGATGGTCCCCGGTCGGGTTCTCGTCGGGCACGTGCGGAGGATCGACCGGGAAGGGGTAGACGACATTGGTGTACGCGGGCCCGCCGAACTCCCCGTCCTTGCCCTGGAGCACCCAGTGCCCCGGCACGGAGACGGTCCGCCAGGCACCGGCGTCGAAACCGGGCTCGGCGAAGGCGGTGTCCGCCGCGTCGGCGGCGGGGGAGAGGCGGAACGCCCAGTCCCCGCCCAGCGGCAGACGCGCGGCGTCGGAGTCCCCCGTCCAGGCACGCGGCGGCAGCGTGCCCCACTCGGGGGCGAAGGAGGTGTACCAGGGCAGATCGGTCATGGTGCTCCCGTCGGAGGCGAGAAGAGTGGAGGGAAAAGTGGAGTAGACAGCGGTGAGCCGAGTGGAGGGGACGCGGGGATCCCTCACCCGCCAGAAAGCGCTTGCGCGACGGGTTCCATCCCATCGCGCCGCACGCCCCCGCACAACCCCGCACGGACCCCCGGCCCTTGGACTCTTCGCGCCCCGCCTGGACAGTCCGACGAGCGGCCGCTTAGGGTCGGGTTCCCTGTCGTCGACGGGCACCCCCCTCCCACCCCGGACCAGCCGAGGAGCGCGCACGTGGTCACCCTCGCCGACGTCGCCCGTCACGCCGGTGTGTCGGCCAGCACCGTCAGCTACGTCCTGAGCGGCAAGCGCTCCATCTCCGCCGCCACCCGCGAGCGCATTCAGCACTCCATCGACGAGCTCGGCTACCGCCCGCACGCCGGGGCCCGCGCCCTCGCCAGCAGCCAGACCAGCATCCTCGCCCTGATGATGCCGCTGCGCACCGGCCTCTACATGCCGGTCATGATGGAGATCGCCATGGCCGTCACCACCACGGCCCGCGCCCACGGCTACGACGTGCTGCTGCTCACCGGAGAGGAGGGCCCCGAGGCCGTCCGCCGCGTCGAGGGCAGCGCCATCGCCGACGGCATGATCGTCATGGACGTCGAGCTCGACGACCCCCGCCTGCCCTGCCTCCAGGAGGCCGAGCGGCCCTCCGTCCTCATCGGCCTGCCCGCCGACGCGACCGGGTTCGACTGCGTCGACCTCGACTTCGCCGCCGCCGGCGCCCGCTGCGTCGACCACCTCGCCGGCCTCGGCCACCGCCGCCTGGCCGTCCTCGGCGAACCCCCCGCCGTGTACGCGCGCGGTACGGGCTACGCCGAGCGCACCCTCGCGGGCGTCCGCGCCGCCGCCGCGGAGCACGGTGTCGACCTGCTCCACCGGCCCGTGGACGGCACCTACGCGGCCGTCGCCGCCGCCGTCGGCCGGATCTTCGAGGAACGCCCCGGCACCACCGCCCTCCTCGTGCAGAACGAGGCCGCCGTCGAGCCGCTCCTCGCCGTCCTGCGCCACCAGGGCCGGGCCGTCCCCGAGGACGTCTCCGTCGCCGCGCTCTGCCCCGACCAGGTCGCCGCGCACGCCTCCGTACCGCTCACCGCCGTCGCCGTGCCCGCCCAGGACATGGGGCGGATCGCCGTCGAGCGGCTCGTCGCCCGGCTGCGCGGCGCCGCCGACCACGGCACCGGACTCCTCGCCCCGCGCCTCACCGTCCGCGCCAGCACCGGCCCGGCGCCCACCGCCCCGGGGGACGGCCGTGGCCGGGACTGACCCGGGGGAGGAGCGGGACAGCGCGGCCGAGTTCCGGGACTTCTTCGACCGCCACTACGCCGAACTGGCCCGCCTCGCCCACCTCCTCACCGGCGAGACCGACGCCGCCGACGACCTCGCCGCCGACGCCATGCTCGCCCTCTGGCACCGCTGGGACCGGGTCCGCGCCGCCGACCACCCCGCCGCCTACGCCCGGGGCGTCGTCGCCAACCTCGTGCGCACCCGCATCCGCGGCACCGTCCGCGAGCGCCGCCGGATCGCCGCCTTCTGGGACCGGCGCCCCGAGCACACCGAGGACCCGGACGTGCCGGCCGTCGTCGACGTGCGGACCGCGCTTCGTGCCCTGCCCTTCCGCAAGCGGGCCTGCGTCGTCCTCCGCCACGCCTTCGACCTCTCCGAGCGGGACACCGCCCTGGCCCTGGGAGTCTCGGTGGGCACGGTCAAGAGCCAGACGGCCAAGGGCATGGCCGAGCTCCAGAAGCTGCTCGGCGGACGGGCCGCCACCGAACTCGCCTCGGGGAGGCGCTGATGGACGAGACACGCCTGCGCGGCGAGTTGCGGGAGGCGGCGGGCGCGCACCGCCCGGACCGGGCCCGGATGCTGGCCCGCGTCGAGCGCGGCATGGCCGCGCCGCCGCCCCGCCGGGAGCGGACGCCCCTCCGCACGCCCTGGGCCGGCCGCCGGTGGACGGCCACCCTGGCCGTCGCGGCGACCGTCGTGGGCGTCGTCGGCCTCGGCGGCCTGGCCGTGACGACCCTTCAGGACCGGCCGCCCGCGCCCCCGGCCGGTGGTATCGCGCCCGGCCCGGTCGCCCGCGCGGCCGGCACCATCGACCCCGGCAGCAACCGCTGGTGGGCGCAGAGCGACCTGGCGGTCACCACGGACGCCGAGGTCACCGGCCTCGGCATCGAGGTCCGCGTCGCCCTCACGGGTGGGATCGTCTCCACCGGGCACTGGCAGACCCGCTCCGCCGACGACTTCCGCGTGACGGTCACGGAGGAGTCCGGCGCCCTCGTCTACCGCTGGACGCTCAAGGCGGGGCGCGCGGTCCCGGCGGGCCCGCACACCTTCGCCGCCCAGTACAACCACGCCGAGGGCACGCGGGACGCCTCGGCCGACACGTACACCGTCGTCCTCACCGGCCGGGACGGCGGCCGCACCACCCTCCGGGGCGCCTTCGGCTGACGGCGCGTCGCAGGACTTGAAACGTTTCGAAGAAACAGGGCAACCCTTTCCCTTCCTGCGGCGACCTACGGCTACCCCCCACCGTCACCGAAGGAGCCGCACCATGCAGCACCACCCCCTCCGCCGCCGCACCCTCCTCGGTGCGGCCGTCGCCGCCACCGCGACCAGCGCCCTGGCCGTCACCACCACGCCCGCCGCCGCAGCCGCCTTCGGCTGGAGCGACGACGGGGCGAACTACGTCGTCGACACGGGCGCCGGGCTCGTCTTCAAGGTCTCCAAGGGCAACGGCGACCTCACCTCCCTCCTCTACAAGGGCAAGGAGTACGAGAGCTACGGCGGCAAGCACTCGCACGTCGAGTCGGGCCTCGGCGCCTCCACCGTCACCCTCGCCCAGACCGGCGCCACCGTCCTGATCACCGTCGTCCACGGCACCCTGCGCCACTACTACGCGGCCCGCTCCGGCCACAACAACGTCTACCTGTGGACCGACAAGGCCGACACGTCCTTCACCGCCACCCGCTTCATCGCCCGCCTCAAGCCCGGCATTTTCCCGAACGCGGGCCCGGACTCCTGGGTCGAGGGCGCCGACACCGTCATCGAGGCGGGCGACGTCTGGCGGCGCGCCGACGGGCACACCCGCTCCAAGCACTACTCCGGCGTCCGCGTCATGGACTACGACCACATCGGCTACACCACCGGCACCGTCGGCCTCTGGATGATCCGCTCCAACCACGAGAAGGCGTCCGGCGGCCCCTTCTACCGGTCGCTGCTCCGCCACTCCAACGAACTGGGCGTCGGCCTCTACGAGATCCTCCACTACAACCAGTCCCAGACCGAGGCCATGCGCTTCGGCCTCCAGGGGCCGTACCTGCTCGCCTTCACCGACGGCGGCGCCCCCGACCCGGCGCTCTCCGCCGCGCAGCACGACACCGGCTGGGTCGACGCCCTCGGCATCCCCGGCTGGGTCGGCGCCGCCGGGCGCGGCCGGGTCGCCGGCGTCGGCCTCAAGAACATGGACCCGGCCCACCCCTACACGATCGGCTTCGCCAACGCCGACGCCCAGTACTGGACCCGGGCCGCCGCCGGCACGGGCGCGTACTCCTGCCGCAACATGCTCCCCGGCACGTACACGCTCACGGTCTTCAAGGGCGAACTCGCCGTCCACACCAGCACGGTGACCGTCACCGCCGGTACCGCCACCGCCCTGCACACGCTCACGATCACCGGCGACCCGAGCACCGCGCCCGCCGTCTGGCGCCTCGGCGACTGGGACGGCACCCCCGCCGGCTTCAAGAACGCGCAGCTCATGACGTACGCCCACCCCGCCGACGTCCGGGCCGCCCCCTGGACAGGGAACGTCGTCGTCGACGGCACGGACCCCTCCGCCGCCGTCCCCTGCTACCTCTGGAAGGACGTCAACGACGGCTTCCTCGTCTACTTCCGGCTCACCGCCGCCCAGGCCGCCGCCGCGCACACCCTGCGCATCGGCGTCACCACCGCCTTCCTCAACGGGCGCCCGCAGGTCACCGTCAACGACACCTGGGTCTCCGCGATCCCGTCACCGCCCACCCAGCCGTCGACCCGCTCCCTCACCAACGGCTCGTACCGGGGCAACAACCACACCTTCACCTACAGCGTCCCCGCGAGCGCGTGGAGGGCGGACCCGTCCCAGTACAACGTGCTCCGGCTGAACGTCGTCAGCGGTTCCACCGGAACAGGCTTCCTGAGCGCGGGCACCGCCCTCGACTGCGTGGACCTCCTCGTCTGAGCCCCCGGGCCCAGCGGCACAGAGGCTCAGCGGCACAGCGCTACAGCTCAGCGACACACCTCGGCGGCCGGATCCCAGTCGCCGAGGTACGCCGCCCGGGTCGCCGTCGCCGCCTGCGCGGCGGTCAGCAGCGGTCGGTTCTCCGGCACCGTGACCGCCGCGCCCCGGCCCGTGTTCCGGTACTCCGCGAAGCGCTGTTCCTGCCACGGGTACACGTCCCGCATGTTCGCGTACGGCGCCACCGCGTCGATCCCCGCGCCGAGCACGCTCTCCCGCACCACCAGCGACGGCCAGGCCGTCGGGTCCGAACCCGGCACCCACGGCCGGGCCAGCTTGTAGTAGCCGTCCGGGGCCTCGCTGCTGACGCGGCAGCGGGAGGCGAGGAAGCCGTACGGGTTGGCGCGGGCCGTCGACGGGGCGAAGACGAAGCCGTACGGGGCCCCCGCCAGGTCCGTGCGGACCAGCGTCCGGAAGTGGCAGTGCTCGAAGACCGCCGTGGCCCGCCCGAAGACGAAGTCCACGTCCCCCTCCACGTAGCAGTGCGCGAAGTACTGCCGGGCGAAGGCCGTCAGGGACATCGAGTCCGCGTACAGCGTGTCCTGGTGGCCCAGGAAGCGGCAGTGGAAGAACGCCGAGCGGTCGCCCTGCGCCTTCAGCGCCACCGCCTGTGTGCCCGGGTTGCCCGGCAGGTCGGTGCGGAGGAAGTCGTTGGCGAAGGTCACCGCGTGGGCGGTGAAGTCCGCCGCCTGGAGGGTGACGGTGGCGGAACCGGTCGTGCCGTACGTGCCGGAACCGTCGGGCTTCGGGGTGCCGGCGGCGTTGTCGTACACGACCACGACGTCCCTGGCGTCCCCGCTCGCCCCGACCCACGTCATCCCGGTCCGGGCCGCGCTCACCGCGACCGTCTCCCGGTACGTGCCCGGCGCGAGCACCAGCGTCCAGCCGGCGCCGTCCGCCGCGCTCACCGCGGCCTGGACGGAGGTGTGGTCGCCGAGGCCGCCCGGATGGACGTACAGAGTCCGGCTCGTGAGCCGCACGGCGGGCGAGCCGTACCGCCCGAAGGGGCGCGACGGGCGGCCCGCGGCCACGGCGGGCGACGCCGGCACGGCGAGGGCGGCGAGGGCCGCGCCCGCGCCGGTGAGGAAGGCGCGGCGGCCCGGAGACGTACGGAGGTGGTGCGAGCGCATGTGGACGCTCCTCTGGAGAAGGGGGTGAAGAGATGCGAAGGAAAACAGGCGGAGAAGAGAGAACCGGGCCGGGGCGGGCGCGACGGGACGGGTGTGCCGCGCTCCGCCCCGGCCCGGGGCAAGGGGGGACCGGTCAGCGCAGGCGGCCGGCGCCGGCGCTGAGGCCGACGAGGACCGGGACCAGCAGCGGGTGGTCGACCCGGGTGCGCAGGACGGGCGTCCAGCCCGCGTCGCCGCGCAGCGTCTCCGCCGGGAACTGCTCGTTGTGGACGGCCAGCAGGTCGACCGGGCGCCCGTTGACGTAGTTGCCCGTGGTGGTGACGGGCGCGTCCTTCCACTTCTTCAGGATCTGCCCGGCCGGGACCTCGGAGGACAGGGAGAAGGCGTTCTTCTCCGCGTACAGCTGCGACTCCTGGCCGATGCCCAGGCTGTACACGTAGTCCGTGTCCGGCACCACGAAGTGGTTGTTGTACGCGTCGACCTGGCCGAAGCGGACCCGGGGCGCGCGCTCCACCACGTCGTCGAAGCGGTTGTGGTGGAGGGTGACGCGCAGCTTGCCGCGGTCGGTGGCGCCCGCGCTGTCGCTGTTGCCGATCATCAGCGTCTTGTCGTGGTCGGTGAAGACGTTCCACGAGACGGTGACGAGGTCCGCGCCGCGCACCACGTCGAGCTGGCCGTCGTGCTGCTGGTACACCTCGCCGTAGTACGAGGGCAGCGAGCTGTCCGGGTGGGCGCCGTCGGTGAAGGTGTTGTGGTCGATCCAGACGTGGGTGGAGCCGTACACGACGAGGCCGTCGTACTCCGAGTTCCAGGCGCCGGTGGCGCCGTCCGTCGGGTCCCACTGCGGGAAGCAGTCGAGCGGGCTCTCCAGCGTCAGGTTGCGGATCACGACGTTGTCGACGCCCTGGACCTGGAGGCTGCCGCCGAGGATCCCCGCCTTCCGGCCGACGCCGACGAGCGTGGTGTTGGACGGCACCTTGACCTTGATGGCCTGGCCTTGGGCGGTCGCGGAGGCGGCGCGCAGTTCTTCCTGGGGGCCGCTGACCTCGGTCTCGTACCCCCACACGGCCGGGTCGTAGTCGGCGAGGTACTGGTCGAAGTCGTAGCCGGGGGCCTCGAAGGCGGCGCAGCCGGCCTCGGTGGCGTTCAGGGTGCCGGCGACCTTGACGATGCGCGGCTCGGTGCCGGGGACCGCGAGGGCGGCCTTCAGTTCGGCCCAGGTGGTGACGGTGAAGACGCGGGAGGCGTCGGCGGCGGCGCCGCCGGTGGTCCCGGTGCCCTCGGAGGCCCAGCCGTCGCCGGCGGGGAGGGTGGCGCGGGCCGGGTCGGCGGCCGGGCGGTGCCCGGAGTGGGCGCCGGCGGCGGGCGCGGTGACGGCGAGGACGAGGGCGGCGGCTGCCACCGCGCCCAGCTTCGTGCTTCTGTTCACGCGCGGATCTCCTCAGGATGCGGAAGGGGCTGCGGGTGCGGCGGGCCAGGTGATCCGGTCCACCGGGATGCTGTCGTCGAGCCGGCGGGTCTCGCGCGGGGCGAGGACCCGGGTGCGGAGCAGTTCACGGGCCACGAGCCCGGCCACCTTGATCGCGCCGGGCGGGTTGAAGTGGGTGTTGTCCTGCTCGGTGGCGGTCCAGTTGAAGTAGGTCTTCGTCGCCTCGGGGCCGAGCCGCTGCCACAGCGCCAGCGACAGCGCCTCGATGTCGAGGAGCGGTACGCCGGACGCGGCGGCGGCCTCCCGGGCGGCGGCCGGGTAGTCGCCGAGCGAGCGCTGGGCGGTGCCGGCGGCGTCGAAGCGGCGGCGCTCGACGGAGGTCGCGATCACCGGGCGCGCGCCCCGGGCGCGGGCGGTCTCGACGAAGACCCGCAGGTTGTCCTGGTAGGTGCCCCAGGGGTCGGTGTAGCGGGTGGGGTCGGTGGTCTTCGAGTCGTTGTGGCCGAACTGGACGAGCAGGACGTCCCCGGGCCGCAGGGCGGCGGCGATCGGTTCGAGCCGGCCCTCGTCGAGGAAGCTCTTGGTGGAGCGTCCGTTGACGGCGTGGTTGGCGACCGCGAGCTCCCGGTGCAGGAAGAACGGGAGGGCCATGCCCCAGCCGGTCTCGGGGGCCGCGTCGGCGTACTTCTGCGCGGCGGTGGAGTCCCCGGCGATGAAGAGGGTGCGACGGTGGGAGTGCTTCCCACCACGGTCGGAGGACTCCTCGGCGCGGACAGAGGACTCCTCGGTACGGTCGGAGGGGGCGTCCTCGGTACGGGACGAGGCGGCGTCCTGCGTACGGGAGTCGGCGGCGTCCTCGGTACGGGCGGCGGCCGGCCGGGCGGCCAGGGCGAGCACCAGGCCCGCCCCGGCCACGACCGCCTCACGGCGGCCCAGCGTCACTTCTGCTGGGTCTTCCACTCGGCCTGGGCCTCGTTCAGCTGCTCGGCCAGGCTGTCGGCGAAGTCCTTCGCGGACATCGAACCCAGCAGCACCTTCTGGAAGTTGGCCTCGTTGTCGGCCTTGGAGATGGTGTTCCAGTCGGGCAGGTAGTACGGAAGCTGGACGATGGTGGCCTTGCCGCTGAAGAGGACCTCGGCGGCGAGCTTGGTCGGCTCGGCCTCCTGGAGCCACGGGTCCTTCGCCGCCTCGGTGTTGGCGGGGATGGCGCCTGCGGACTTGTTCCACTTGGAGTTGGAGGCGTGGGAGGCCGCGAACTCGATGAACTTCCAGGCGGCGGCCTTGTTCTTGCTGGAGGAGAAGAGGCCGAGGCCGTCGACCGGGTTGGAGACCATCACGCGGGTGCCGTCGTCCAGCGTCGGGTTCGGTATGCCGCGGAACTTCTCGGTGCCCAGGGCCTTCACGTGGTCCTGGTAGGAGCCGAGGTTGTGGTTCAGCATGCCGATCTCGCCGCTGTCCCACTGGGCGACCATCTTGGTGAAGTCGTTGTTGACGTCCGCCGCCGGGGTGTTCTTCTTGAAGAGGGCGGCGTACTTCTCCAGCGCCGCGACGTTCTTCGGGTCGTTGACGGTGGTCTTGTCGTCCTCCCAGAAGGTCTGGATGCCGCTCTGGCCGTACATCGCGTCGAGCGCCTGGGCGATGGAGCCCGCGCCGCCGCGGATCGTGTAGCCGAAACGGTTCTTGTCCCGCGCGGTGAGCTTCTCGGCCGCCGCGTAGAACTTCGACCAGGTGGCGGGCTCCTCCAGACCGGCCGCCTTGAACAGGTCGGTGCGGTAGTAGAGGACGCCGTTGCTGGCCGAGGTGGGGACGGTGAAGAGCTTGTCCTGGCCGCCTGCCGCCTTGACGGACTCGACCATGCCCGGGTTCAGCCTGCCGAAGAGGGAGCTGCTCTCGACCCGCTTGTCCAGCGGCTCAAGGGCGCCCTGCGCGGCGATCCCGGCGAGCATCGCCGCGCCGACGCCGCCGACGTCCGGCAGCGCGCCGCCCTGGATGGCGGTGTCGTACTTGGACTGCACCTCCTTGGAGGCGATGCCGACGTACTCGACGTCGATGTCCGGGTTCGCCTTCTCGAAGTCGGCGATGATCTCCTTCCACACGTCGGTGCGGACACCGCCGTTGTTGTCCCAGAAGGTGATCTTGCCCTTGCCCGATCCCTCGGTGCCCTCGCCTCCGGCGCCGCCGCTGCCGTCGTCACCGCAGGCGGTGGCGGTCAGCGCGAGGACGCCGGAGAGGGCGAGGGCGAGGGCGGCTCTGCGCCGGCCGGGGAAGATGGTCATCGTCGGCTCTCTTCTCTCGGGGTGGTGCTCGGGTGGTGCGGGGGGATGGGGTCGTACAGGGGGGTGACGCTGGGGTGTGCGGTGGTGCCGGGGTGTGGGGGAGTACGGGGGCCCGCCGGGGGTTTCAGCGGGCCGGTGAGGCGGCGGCGACGGGGGTCGCGGCTGTGGCGAGGGTGCGGAAGTCGGTGAACACGCCCGTCCCGGCGTGCCCTTCGTGAACCTCCGGCGCGGCGGCGAACAGGCCGAGCAGCGCCCCGACCCACCGCCAGGGGGTGGCCGCGAACTCCGGGCCGAGCCGTACGGGTCCCTCGCCGGCGTCGTAGGAGAAGCGGCACCGGGCGTCGGCGGTGACCTCGATCCGCAGAAGCACCTCCCCGGCGTCCGCGTGGGCGGAGGCGCCCAGCGGCCGGGCCCGGTCCGCGTCCCGCTCCCGGTCGGCGTTGCCCGGCGCGAACCGGTGGGCGACCAGCACCCGCCCGTCGGCGGCCCGTTCCAGACCGATCCAGGCGTACGCGTCGCCGAGCACGACCAGTCCGGCCCTGGCCCCGGGCGCCCCGGACTCCAGCCGCAGCCGGACCTCCACCGTCCTGGCCCCGGCCGGCAGCCGCTGGGTCAGCACGTGCGGCACCGACCGCAGGTCGTCGGCCCGGTCCGTGGCGACACAGGCGAGCCGCAGCCCGTCCCCCTCGTGCGGAGTCGTCCACTCCGCACCCGGGTTGGCGGTCCACTGCCACTGCGGCCCGAAGACACCGCCGGGGAAGGCGTCGTCCACCGCCGGCCGGGCCGGCGGCCCCTCCGGCAGGGCGGGCTTGCGGTGGACGCGTACGGGGGAGCCCTCGTCGCCCATGACCGGCCAGCCGTCCGCGTCCCAGCGCATCGGCTGGAGGTGGACGAGCCGGCCGTGCGCGCCGGTCTGCTGGAAGTGCAGGAACCAGTCCTCGCCCGCGCCGGTGCGCACCCAGCCGCCCTGGTGGGGGCCGTTGACGTCCGTGTCGCCCTGGGAGAGGACGATCCGCTCCTCGTACGGGCCGAAGAACGAGTCCGCGCGGAAGGCACCCTGCCAGCCGGTGGCGACACCGCCGGCCGGGGCGAGGATCCAGAACCGCCCCTCGTGCCGGTACAGCTTGGGGCCCTCCAGGGTGAACCAGCCGGGCACGAGGTCGGCGTCGACGAGCGTCCGGCCCTCGTCGAGGACCCGGGTGCCGTCCGGGCTCATCCGGTGCCCGGTGAGCCGGTTGTTGAACCCGGCCCGGGACTTGGCCCAGCCGTGCACCAGGTACGCCTCGCCGGTCTCCTCGTCCCATAGCGGGCACGCGTCGATCAGCCCCAGGCCCTCCTTCACCAGATGCGGGCGGCTCCAAGGTCCCTCGATCACCGATGAGTTGACCTGGAAGATCCCGTGGTCGGGGTCGCCCCAGAAGATCCAGAACCGGCCGTCGTGGTGCCGGAAGGACGGCGCCCACACCCCACGGTCGTGCCGGGGTCCGGTGAACGCCTCCTCCGGCGCGAGCCGTTCGAGGGCGTGCCCGGCGAGCGTCCAGTTGACCAGGTCGCGGGAGTGCAGCAGCGGCAGTCCGGGGGCGCGGCCGAAGCTGGAGGCGGTGAGATAGAAGTCCTCGCCGACCCGGACCACGTCCGGGTCCGACCAGTCCGCCGCGAGCACCGGGTTGCGGTACGTGCCGTCCCCCAGGTCTCCGGTGACCGCGGGCACGACGCACCCGGCCGCCGGGGTCACGACGCCACCGCTTTGCGCACCAGGGCCGCGGCCCCGTCCCGGTCGAGCCGCCCGTCCGCGACGACCGTGACCACGCGCCGTACGAACGTCTCCCCGGCCGGGACCGCGAGCCGCTCCCCGTACGCGAGGGAGGAACCGACGCCCGGGTACTCGGCGGCCCGCACGAACCACGGGTCGCGCCGGGTGGCTTCGGTCGCCCCGGCGAAGACCAGCGTCCAGCCGTCGCCCCCCATCGCCACCCAGTCGGCGCGAACCCCGTGCACGGCCTCCTCGCCTGTGCCGTCCGCGTGGGAGCACTCCGCCCCGGGGCCGAACACCACCGGCGCGGACGCCTCCTTCGGGGCCCTCCAGAAGAAGCCGCCGTATGCCGCGCCCGGGCGTCCGTTGGTGGCCGGGCTGCCGATGGACAGGTCGCGGCCGGAGACGTTGGTGACGGAGAAGGTCAGGTCGAGCGCCCACGCCGTGTCGGTGAGGGAGACCGCGGCGACCGTGCGGTGCTCGGCGAGCAGCCGCTCCCCGCCGGCCGTCCAGCTCAGCTCCTCGACGAAGCCGTCCGGGTCGCACAGTTTGAAGCCGTCGTGGTGCTGGACGCCGTGGTTGTCGAGCTCGACCGAGCCGCGGCCGCGCACGAACGTCCGCCCGCCCCAGAAGTTGCTCCCGTCGACGTCCGGGACGGCGATGGAGACGCCCAGGTGGTGCACGTGGTCCTCGGGCAGCACCTCGGTGACGGCCCGTCCGGCGAGCGTCGTCACCGGGTGCAGATAGGGGCGCGGGGAGTGGTCGGCGGCCAGCGCCGGACGGGTCACGCAGTGGGCGACCGCGCGGCCCCCGGCCCGCAGCACAGTCGTGGTCCCCCCGGCACTCATCGGACCTCCGCCGGCGCCGCCGACGCCCACGGCGCGCCGAGCTCCGAGAAGAGACGCAACTGCTCCGCGCTCGCCTCCACCAGCGCCTCCACCCCCTCCACGACCCGCCGTCCGGCGCTCTCGCCGGGCTCGGTGCGCCAGTGGGCGGCGGGCAGCGGCAGCGGGTCGGGGGCGGTACGGACCGCCTCGACGACCCGCATGAAGGCGCCGGTCGCGTCCGGCGGTACGAGCAGCGGCGTGCCGCCGGTGACGTGCGCGACGAGGTTCTCCAGGAGGTCGGTGCGCCCGTACACGAGCTCCTCCGGGCCGTGGCCGGCGCGCTGGAGCAGGATCCGGTCCTCGCGGTACCAGAAGGTGATCCGGCCGCGGGTGCCGTGCACGACCACGTACGGCTCGCCGTTCTCCTCGGCGCAGAGCGTCGCCGCCACGGTGACGGGGAGGCCGGCGGTGGTGGTGACGCGGACGGCGGAGGTGTCGTCGGACTCGATGGCGTTCGCGTGGAACAGCTCGGTCCTGATGTCCGCCACGTCCTCGGCGCGGGTGGTCCCGGCGAGCGCGAGGGCGGTGGCGACGGCGTGGGCGAGCGGGTTGGTCAGCGCCCCGTCGACGACGTCGAGGCCGTCGAGCCGGCGCCGCCCGGCCCAGGGGGCGCGCCGGAAGTACGCCTCGTCGCGGACCCAGGCGCCGGCCGCGCCGACCCCCCGGACCTCGCCGATCGCGCCCCGCGCGATGAGTTCGCGGACGGCGGGGACGGCGTGCGAGCCGAGCGACTGGAAGCCGATCTGGCAGGCGGCGCCGGCCGCCGCGACCCCGTCGGCCATCCGGCGGAACTCCGCGTAGGACGGGGCGGGCGGCTTCTCCAGGAGGATGTCGGCGCCGTGCCGGGCGGCGGCCAGCGTCATGTCGGTGTGGGTCTGGATCGGGGTGCTGAGGACCGCGAGCTTCGCGCCGGTGGTGGCGAGCAGTGCCTCGAAGTCGTCGGACTGGACGGGGTCGCCGAGTCCGTCGAGCTCGGTGGCGTCGAGCGGGTGCAGTTCGCAGACGCCGGCGAGGCGGACCAGGCCGAGCCGCTCCAGGCGGTGGATGTTGAGGAGGTGGCTGCGGCCGTGGCCGCGGGCGCCGGCGAGGACGACAGGCAGCGGTTCGGGTGTGGGTGCGGGTGCGGACATGGGGCTCATCCCTTCACCGCCCCGGCGCTGAAGCCGGTGACGAGCCACTTCTGGATGAAGGCGAAGACGATCACGACGGGGACGGCGGCGATGACGCCGCCCGCGGCGAGCGCGCCGAGGTCGACACTGTCGGCGCCCATGAGGGTGTTGAGGCCGACCGGGATGGTCTGCTTGCTCTGGCTGCTGAGGAACATCAGGGCGAAGAGGAAGTGGTTCCAGGCGTGCACGAAGGCGAAGGAGCCGACGGCGACCAGTCCGGGCCGCAGCAGCGGCAGCACCACGATCAGGAAGGCGCGGAAGCGTCCGCAGCCGTCGACCCAGGCGGCCTCCTCCAGCGAGGGGGGCACGTTCCTGATGAAGCCGCTGATGAGGATCATCGACAGCGGCAGTTGGAAGACGGTCTCGGCGATGATGACGCTGCCGATCGAGTTGATCATCCGCAGTTCGGCGAAGATCTGGAAGAGCGGTACGAGGAGCAGGGCGCCCGGCACGAACTGGGAGCAGAGCAGGGCCAGCATGAAGCCCTTCTTGAACCGGAAGTCGAAGCGGGCCAGGGCGTATCCGCCGGCCAGCGCGACCAGGGTGGTGCTGATGAGCACCGCGACGCCGATGAGCAGGCTGTTCTGGAAGAAGACCCCGAAGCTGCGCTCGGTCCACACCTTCTCGAAGTGCTCGGTGGTCATCGGCCACGGCACCAGCGAGGTGGAGCCGGCCGGCCGGACGGCGAAGAGGAACATCCAGTAGAAGGGGACGAGGGTGAAGACGAGGTAGGCGCCGAGCGGCAGGTAGATCTGCCAGCGGGGGACCTCGTCCCAGGCCCGGTGCCGCTTGCGCGCGGCGGCGGGCGGGGTCCCCTCCGGCGGCTGTGCGGGGGACACGGCCGCACCGGCGGGCGCGGTACGGGTGCGGGTGGCTGCGGCGGTCACTTGCTGTCGCCTCCGAACTTGCTCAGGCGCAGATAGACGATCGAGCAGAAGAGAAGGATCACGAACGCCACCGTGGTGAGGGCGGAGGCGTAACCGAAGTTGTGGGCGTCGACGCTGGTCTCGGCGACGTACAGCGGGAGGGTCGTGGTGACGCCCGCGGGGCCGCCGCCCGTCAGCGTGTAGAGCAGGTCGACGTTGTTGAACTCCCACACCGCGCGCAGCAGCGTGGAGAGGACGATCGCGTCCCGGATGTGCGGGAGCGTGATGTGGAAGAACTGCCGCAGCCGGCCCGCTCCGTCGACCTCTGCGGCCTCGTACAGGTCACCGGGGATGGACTGGAGGTCGGCGAGGATGAGGATGGCGAAGAAGGGGACGCCGCGCCAGAGGTCCGCGACGATCGCCGCCCAGAAGACGGTGCCGGTGTCGGAGAGCAGCGAGGTGCCGTACTCGCCGATGCCGAGGTCCGCGAGGTAGCGGGTGATGCCGGTCTGGGAGTTGTAGAGGAGGACCCAGATCGCGGAGGTGAGCACGCCCGAGACGGCCCAGGGCGAGAAGACCAGGGCCCGGCCGATCGCCCGGCCGACGAAGGTCTGGTTGACGATGAGGGCGAGCGCGAGCCCGAAGAGGAGCTGGAGCGAGACCTCGACCACGACCCACTTGAGGCTGAAACTGAGGGTGCCCCAGAAGTGCGGGTCGTCGGTGAAGATCTTCGTGAAGTTGTCGAAGCCGGCGAAGCCGTTCCGCCAGGGCTTGGTCGGGTTGTAGTGCTGGAGGCTGTAGTAGAAGACGCTCAGCACGGGGTAGGCGATGAAGCCCAGCATCAGCAGGCCGGCGGGGGCGATCAGCAGATACGGCAGCCGGCGGGGCGTCGCTCCCGTGCGGCGGCGCTCCCGTGCCGTGGCGGCTCGGGGCGGTTTGGTCACAGCTGTGGCCATGACGGCGGCTCCGTTCTCGGGCGGGCGGTGCGAGGGTTCAGAAAGCGCTTCCTATCAGAGGTGAAGCGCTTCGCGAACGGCGTTCGATATACCGGACAAGAGGGGTGGTGGGCGGTCCGGCCGGACGCCGTCCCGGGGTCGGGGCGGGGCTCAGCCCGCGTACGGTTCGGGGGTCGTCCCCGGCCGGGCCAGGAACTCGAAGTCGCAGCCGGTGTCGGCCTGGGAGATCTGCTCCATGTACAGCGCGCCGTAGCCGCGCTCGTACCGGGCCGGCGGCGGGGTCCACGCGGCCCTGCGGCGCTCCATTTCCTCGTCCGTGACGTGCAGATGGAGGGAGCGGGCCGCGACGTCGAGGGTGATCGTATCGCCCGTACGGACCAGGGCAAGGGGCCCGCCGACATGGGATTCCGGCGCCACGTGCAGCACGCACGCCCCGTAGCTCGTCCCGCTCATCCGCGCGTCCGAGATCCGGACCATGTCCCGCACCCCCTGCTCCAGGAGGTACTTCGGGATCGGCAGCATCCCGTACTCCGGCATCCCCGGACCGCCCTTGGGGCCCGCGCCGCGCAGCACGAGCACGTGGTCGGCGGTGATGCCGAGCGCCGGGTCGTCGATGGTCCGCTGCATCGTCCGGTAGTCGTCGAAGACGACGGCCGGGCCGGTGTGCTTGAGGAAGTGCTGCTCCATCGCGACGTGCTTGACGACCGCCCCGTCCGGGCACAGGTTGCCGCGCAGCACCGCGAGCCCGCCCTCGGCCGCCAGCGGCCGGTGCCGCTCCCGGATCACCTCGTCGTCGTGCACGAGGGCCCCGTCGAGCTGCTCGCGCAGCGTGGCGTGGGAGACCGTCGGCCGGTCCAGGTGGAGCACGTCCGTGATCCGGGACAGGAAGCCGGGCATCCCGCCCGCGAAGTGGAAGTCCTCCATCAGGTACGCGCCACCGGGCCGCAGGTTCGCGAGCACCGGCACCGTCCGCGCGATCCGGTCGAAGTCGTCCAGCGTCAGCTTCACGCCCGACCGGCCGGCCATCGCGATCAGGTGGATCACCGCGTTGGTCGAGCCGCCCAGCGCCAGGACGGCGGCGACCGCGTCCTCGTACGCCTCCCGGGTCAGCAGCCGCGAGAGCCGCAGGTCCTGACGGACCAGCTCCACGATCCGCATCCCCGACGCGGCGGCCATCCGGTCGTGCCCCGAGTCCACCGCCGGCACCGAGGAGGCGCCCGGCACCGTCACGCCCAGGGTCTCCGCCGCCGCCGTCAGCGTCGACGCCGTCCCCATCGTCATGCAGTGACCGGGGGAGCGGGCCAGCCCGCTCTCCAGCTCGGCCATCTCGCAGTCGCCGATGGTCCCGGCCCGCCGCTCGTCCCAGTACTTCCACATGTCCGTGCCGGAGCCGAGGGTCTCCCCGCGCCAGTGCCCCGGCAGCATCGGACCGGCCGGCACGAACACAGTCGGCAGGTCCATCGTGGCCGCGCCCATCAGCAGCGCGGGCGTCGTCTTGTCGCAGCCGCCCATCAGCACCGCCCCGTCCACCGGGTACGAGCGCAGCAGCTCCTCCGTCTCCATGGCGAGGAGGTTGCGGTAGAGCATCGGCGTCGGCTTCTGGAAGGTCTCCGACAGCGTGGACACCGGGAATTCGAGCGGGAAGCCGCCCGCCTGCCACACCCCGCGCTTCACGGCCTGCGCGCGGTCGCGCAGGTGCACGTGGCAGGGGTTGATGTCCGACCAGGTGTTGAGGATCGCGATCACCGGCTTGCCGAGGTGCTCCTCCGGCAGGTAGCCGAGCTGCCGAGTCCGGGCCCGGTGACTGAACGACCGCAGCCCGTCGGTCCCGTACCACTGGTGACTCCGCAGCTCGTGCGGCGCCTTCTCCGGCCGACCGTGCGACGGGTCGTGCCGCCGCTCCTGAGCATCCGTCATATCGGCCACCCACCGGCGATCGCCGCGACCTCGGCCCGCGCGTCCTCCGGGAGTTCGCGGCTCGGCGGCCGGATGTCGCGGCGGCACAGCCCGAGCGAGGCCAGCGCCTCCTTGACCACCGTCACGTTGTCCGCGCTGCCGTTGGCCGCGCGCAGCTCCTCGAAGCGGCGGATCCGCTCCCACACCTTCATCGCGGTGCCGTAGTCGCCCGCCCGCAGCGCCTCCAGCATCTCCAGGGAGACCGCCGGGGAGACGTTGACCAGGCCGGAGGTGAAACCGGTGGCGCCCGCCGAGAAGTAGGAGGGGGCGTACGGCTCCGCCAGCCCCGCCACCCACACGAAGCGGTCGAGCCCCGCGTCCCGGGCGAAGGCGGCGAACCGCGCCGCGTCCGGCACGGCGTACTTGACGCCCACCACGTTCGGGCAGGCGGCGCCCAGTTCGGCCAGGCGCGCCCCGCTCAGCAGCGGGTTGCGGATGTAGGGGACGACGCCCAGCTCCGGCACCGCCTCGGCGATGGCCCGGTGGTAGTCGACCCAGCCACTCTCGGAGACGTACGGGTGCACCGGCTGGTGGACCATCAGCATGTGCGCCCCGGTGTCCCGGGCGTGCCGGGCCGCCTCGACGGCGGTCGGTACGTCGTGCCCGACGCCGACCAGGATCGTGGCGCGGCCGGCCGCCTCGGCGACGGTCGCCTCGGTGATCGAGCGGCGCTCCTCGGGGGTCAGGGCGTAGAACTCGCCGGTGTTGCCGTTGGGGGTGAGGGTGCGCACCCCGCCGTCGAGCAGCCGGCGCAGCAGCGCCCGGTGGGCGACGGAGTCCACCCGGCCGTCCTCGGCGAACGGCGTGACCGGGATGGCCACGACGTCGGCGAGGGCGGCCCGAAGGGTCTCGAAGGTCATCATCACTCGCTGTCGCTGTCCAGAGGGGAGGAGCCCGCGACGGGCTCCAGGGGGTTCGCGGGGAAGGCGCGCTCCACGAACGAGGCGATGTGGGCGTGGACCGCCCGCCGCGCCCCGTCGGCGTCGCCCGCGGCGGCGAGCCGCAGGATCTCCTCGTGCTCGGCCGCCTCGCGCTCCCAGGAGGGGACGGCGGCCCAGGCGACGGTGGAGACGAGCGCGGCCTGGTCGCGCACCTCGTCGAGCATCCGCCCCAGCAGCGGGTTGCCGCAGGGGAGGTAGAGAGCGCGGTGGAACGCCCGGTTGGCCAGGGAGCGTTCGGCCGGGTCCTCGGCGCCGGCGGCCCGGGCGAGCGCCTCGTGGGCCGCGTCGAGCGGGGCGCCCGAGGCGACCGCCCGGCGGACGGCCTCCGGCTCCAGGAGCAGCCGGACGTCGTACACGGCCCGTGC
The DNA here is from genome assembly GCF_042754585.1 of Streptomyces sp. NPDC059201. Lineage (NCBI taxonomy): Bacteria > Bacillati > Actinomycetota > Actinomycetes > Kitasatosporales > Streptomycetaceae > Streptomyces > Streptomyces sp. NPDC059201. The sequence goes on along the minus strand of NZ_JBHZBB010000010.1, from coordinate 99,801 downwards.
CATGTCCGCGTCCACCATCCGCACGGTGACGCCCTTGTACTGGCTCATGACCACGAGTCCGCTGCCCGCGAGGGTCTTCAGCGCCTCGCGCACCGGGGTCTTGGACACCCCGAAGCGCGCGGCGAGTTCGGCCTCCACGAGGGCCTGGCCGGGTCTGAGCCCCCCGGTGAGGATGTCGTGCTTGATCGCCTCCAGGACGTACTGGGTCCGGGAGGGGATGGGGCTGGGGGCGAAGGCCATTGGAGCACTCTCAGATCTCGTGTATGGCGTCTCATATATGACGTACGAAGTGCAACGGGCATGAAGTTAGGGCGGCGCTGGTGTTTCGTCAATGCTTCGCGCAGGGTTCGTAGAAAGCGTTTTCTGCCGGTGATCGGGGGAGCGCTTCCACGACCGCTTCCGCGGCCGCCGTCACCACCGCGCACACCACCCCCCTCCCGTGATCGCCGAGGGGCTGGTCGCGGGTTTTGTTTTCTGGGATAACTATTGGGGCCCGGTACGGCCCCCGGGCTCGGCGCAGCCCCTCCCCACCCCACCCCCGAAGGACCCGCATGAAGTTCACCGACGGCTTCTGGCTGATGCGCGAGGGCGTGCACGCCTCGTACGCCACCGAGGTCCGCGACCTGCGCGTGGCCCCCGGCCGCTTCACCGCGTACGCCTCCGTCAAGCGGGTCCACACCCGCGGCGACACCCTGAACTCGGCGCTGCTCACGGTGGAGTGCCACGCGCCCGCCGAGGGGGTGATCGGCGTCCGCGTCACCCACCACGCCGGAAAGGCGCGCCGAGGCCCCGACTTCACCCTCGCCGAGCCCGAGCCCGCCCCCGGGGCCGGTACCGTCCACGACGACGGCACCGCCGTCGAGCTCGCCTCCGGTCCCCTCCGCCTCCGCCTCGACCGCTCCCGGCCCTGGACCCTGGACTTCCTGGACGCCGACGGCCGCCCGCTCACCCAGGCGGGCCGCAAGGGCACCGCGTTCGTGACCACGCCCGACGGCGCCCACCACATGGCCGTCCAGCTCGCCCTCGGCGTCGGCGAGCAGATCTACGGCCTCGGCGAGCGCTTCACCCCGTTCGTGAAGAACGGGCAGAGCGTCGACATCTGGCAGGCCGACGGCGGCACCAGCAGCGAACAGGCGTACAAGAACATCCCGTTCTACCTCTCCTCACGCGGCTACGGCGTCTTCGTGAACCATCCCGGCCGGGTCTCCTTCGAGGTCGGCTCCGAGGCTGTCGGCCAGGTCCAGTTCAGCGCCGAGGACCAGTCCCTGGAGTACTACGTCGTCGCCGGACCCACCCCCAAGGACGTGCTGCGCCGCTACACCGCCCTCACCGGCCGCCCCGCCCTGCCCCCGCCCTGGTCCTTCGGCCTCTGGCTCACCACCTCCTTCACCACCCCCTACGACGAGGCGACCGTCACCTCCTTCGTCGACGGCATGGCCGACCGCGGCATCCCGCTCTCCGTCTTCCACTTCGACTGCTTCTGGATGCGCGAGTACCAGTGGTCCGACTTCGCCTGGGACCCGGAGACCTTCCCCGACCCCGACGGGATGCTCGCCCGCCTCAAGGCCCGCGGCCTGCGCGTCGGCCTCTGGATCAACCCGTACATCGCCCAGAAGTCCGCCCTCTTCGACGAGGCCGCCACCCTCGGCCACCTCGTCCGGCGCCCCGGCGGCGACATCTGGCAGTGGGACCTCTGGCAGCCCGGCATGGCCCTCGTCGACTTCACGAGCGCGGACGCCCGCGCCTGGTTCCAGGACAAGCTGCGCCCGCTGCTCGCGCAGGGCGTCGACTGCTTCAAGACCGACTTCGGTGAGCGGATCCCCACCGACGTGGCCTGGCACGACGGCTCCGACCCCGAGCGCATGCACAACCACTACACACACCTCTACAACCGCACCGTCTTCGAACTCCTGGAGAAGGAGCGCGGCCCCGGGGAGGCCGTCCTCTTCGCCCGCTCGGCGACCGCCGGCGGCCAGCAGTTCCCCGTCCACTGGGGCGGCGACTGCTGGGCCTCCTTCGAGGCCATGGCCGAGTCGCTGCGCGGCGGACTCTCGCTCTCCCTCAGCGGCTTCGGATTCTGGAGCCACGACATCGGCGGCTTCGAGGGCACCCCCGAACCCGAGGTCTTCACCCGCTGGCTCGCCTTCGGCCTGCTCTCCTCCCACAGCCGCCTCCACGGCAGCGATTCGTACCGCGTGCCGTGGGAGTTCGGCGAGGAGGCGGTCGAGGTGGCCCGCCGCTTCACCCGCCTCAAGCACCGTCTGATGCCCTACCTGTACGCCGCCGCCACCGAGGCGCACGCCACCGGCGTCCCCGTCATGCGCCCCATGCTCCTCGAATTCCCCGAGGACCCCGCCTGCCGCACCCTCGACCGCCAGTACATGCTCGGCCCCGACCTCCTCGTCGCCCCCGTCATGGACCCCGGCGGCGAGGTCGAGGTGTACGTCCCCGAGGGCGCCTGGACCCACCTCCTCACCGGCGAGACCGTCCAAGGCCCCGCCTGGCGCCGCGAGACCCACGCCCTCGACAGCCTCCCCCTGTACGTCCGCCCCGGCGCCGTCCTCCCCCTGGCCGCCCCCTCGGACCGCCCCGACGGCCCCTGGCTGGACGGCCTCACCCTGCTGGTCGCCCCCGGCGGCGCGGCGGGCACGACGACCACCGTCACGGTGCCGGACCACCGGGGGGATGCGGCGGCCGCGTACCAGGTCACCCACGGGGAGCCCGGCCCGACGTCCATCGTCACGGGGACGGAACTGCCTTACTCCGTAAGGAGGTTGGGCCCGATGGGTGTGGGGGACGGCGTCACTGGATGAGCGTGGTGTGCGGGTGCCACGGCTCGTTCGGGCAGCCGTAGATCTGGAGGTTGTTGCCCCGTGAGACCTGGACCCCGGTCGGGTCCCGCACCTCTTCGTCGACGCGCCCGTCGGGTCCCCGGTCCTCGACCGGGACCCAGCTCTCCTCGTCGGCCCACCACTCGGTGGAGGGGACGGTGAGCAGCGGCAGCATCGCCGCGCCGCACGCGACGCAGAACCGCGCTATGGGATCGGTGAGCCCCCACGGGGCCCAGCCGCCGACCTTCCAGCCGGGCGCGTCGGACAGCGCGTCCCCGTAGTACGACTCCGGGTCCTCCTCGTAGCCGTCCATGGCGACGCCGCCCGCCCGCCACCGGCCCAGGTCCCCGAGCTGCGCCCGCGTCTCCTCGTCCAGCTCCAGGAGGTTCGGGTACTCGGTGATCGGCTCGGGCGCGAGCACGCACGGCTTCGGCAGGTACTGCTCGTACTCGACGTCGTACGGCTCCGGCGGCGCGGCGAGGACGTCGGTCACGTCGGCGGCGGCCCGCCAGACCAGCTCGGTCGCCGGCTTGAAGTCCGGCGCGTGCTCGCAGGGGCACCACAGCACCTGGAGCAGGTCGAGCCGGGTCGCGTTGCGGAGAAACGGTATGTCGCGCGCGTACAACTGCGCCACGGGCACGAGGGGGTTCGGCGGCCCGTCGTGCCACTTGTCGCAGTGCGGCCAGGGCTGCGCGCGCGGCCAGAGCAGCGGCCCGCCGACCGAGCTGTCGTACGGCGTCGGCTTCCCGCGCCGCGGATGCAGCCGGAGCGCCGGCCGCGCCAGCGGCTCCAGCCGGGGGAACACGGCGGCGACGTCGACAGGACGCGGCGGCGTGGTGCGTGGAGAGCTCATGCCCCGATGCTGCCAGCCGCGTCTGACACCGCCCCGGGCCAGGAGGACAGGAACTGACCTCGATGGGCGCCAGCATGGGCCCATGAGCGACGACACCACTCCCGTCCGCGCGGTACCCGAGGGCTACACCGCCGTCACCCCCTGGATCATCGGCGCCGACACGGCCGGACTCATCGACTACCTGGAGCGGGCCTTCGGCGCGGAGGATCTGGGCCGCTTCGTCATGGAGGACGGCACCGTCGGCCACGCGGAACTCCGCGTCGGGGACGCCAGGATCATGGCCTTCGACAGCCCGCCCGACTGGCCGCCGACCCCGGCCTTCCTCCGCCTGTACGTGGACGACGCGCGGGCCGTCCACCGCCGGGCGGTCGAGGCCGGCGGCACGTCGGTCACCGAGGTCACCCACCTCTCCTTCGGCGACCTCGTCGGCCGCGTCCGCGACCCCTTCGGCAACCTCTGGTGGATCCAGACCCACATCGAGGACGTCGACGAGGAGGAGTACGAGCGCCGCCTCACCGACCCCGCCTTCACGAAGGCCATGGAGTACGTCCAGGGGGCGCTGTACACGCCGGGCGGGGGCGGCTGACCCGCGCGGGCGGCGGGGCGGGCGGAATTCCGGCCGATCGGCGGGCGGGAGCGGGGGTGGCCGTCGCATGCGAGTCCGAGGGTCGTCCCTCCGTGCGGAACGGAATGACGTGCGAAGGCGTCCGTCGGCCCGTCATCGCCCGGCGCCCCCGCCCGGGTTGCGGGGCGCGCGGGCTGGCTCGGCCTCTTTCGGGTCGTGATCACTTCAGGACTCGTCGGTACGGCCCGCGTGCGCGCCCCGCTGACCAGGCGATATCGAGAACGGTGCGGCGTTTGGCCGAGAACGGGCAGGTGTGGCGCGCGTCCACTGGAAGATCGCGTTCCGTGTCTGACTGAATACGGAGCGTTCCGATGCTCCGTACTTCACCTGATCCCCTGACGAAAGGGCACAGCCATGCCTTCGGCCTCCCGCAGGACGACGAAGACCCCGGTGGTACGGCGGCTGGTCGCCGCGGCCGCCGCGCTGGGCAGCTGCCTCGCGCTCGCCGGTCCGGCGGCGAACGCCGGCGCGGCCCCGGCCGATCCCGTACCGACCGTCTTCTTCGGCGACTCGTACACCGCGAACTTCGGCATCGCTCCCTTCCAGGAGGGTGACAGGACCTTCTGCTTCCAGGCGAAGGAGAACTACCCGGCCGTCGCCACCCGGCGCCTCGCGGACAAGGGCGTCACGCTCGACGTCCAGGCGGACGTCTCCTGTGGAGGCGCGCTCGTTCACCACTTCTGGCAGGAGCAGGAGCTGCTGGGCGGCATGAAGGTCCCGCAGCAGCAGGACGCACTCAAGCAGGACACCCAGCTGACGGTGGGAAGCCTGGGCGGCAACACGGTGGGCTTCAACCGCATCCTGAAGCAGTGTTCCGAGACGCTCCGGAGCCACCCTCTGCTGCCGGGTGAAGCGGTGGACGCGGACGAGCCGGCCGCCAAGTGCGGCGAGTTCTTCGAGTCCGGGGACGGGAAGCGGTGGCTGGACGATCAGTTCGAGCAGGTCGCCGGGGACCTGGAGGAGCTGCTCGACCGGATCGGGTACTTCTCCCCTGACGCGAAGCGCGTCCTGGTCGGCTACGCCCGGCTCGTACCCGAGGACACCTCCACGTGCGCGACCGCGGCGCCCGGTCAGACGGAGCTGCCCTTCGCCGACATCCCCCAGGACGCCCTGCCGGTCCTGGACCAGGTCCAGAAGCGGCTGAACGACGCCATGCGGAAGGTCGCGGCCGACGCCGAGGGCGGTGCCACGTTCGTGGACCTCTACGCCCACACCGGCGGCAACACGGCCTGTGACGGCGCCGACCGGGCCATCGGCGGCCTGCTGGAGGACTCCCAGCTCGTGTTCGGGGAGGTGGCGTTCCCCTGGTACGCGCACCCCAACGAGAAGGGCCGCGACCTCCAGGCCCAGCGCGTCGCCGACGCCGTCGAGCAGGCCCTCGGCGCGTAGCACCTCACTCCCGCCACCCCCTTCCGAAGCCCCGGGCCCCGCCCGGGGCTTCGCCGTGTGCGGATCGCGCGCCGTCATGAGCGCCGCGAGCGCGCCGGGCCGGGCGTCAACCGGGCGCCGTGGTGTTCGCCTTGTGGGTTACCGCGTTCTCGGACTTCCGGGAGCCGGGCGGGCCGCCTGCTGGCCGTGCGTCCGGCGGGAGGAGGGGGCAAAACGTCGATTTCTGGATCGTCTTAGAGGTCAATCGGTCTATTGCTCCGTGCGGGTGCCGCCGATGCTCGTCACGTACCGAGCGGTACAGCCGAACGGCAAAGGGGTGAGGCATGGCGGACTGGAAGAACATCTCTGGCGGTCTTTCGACGATCTCGGTGGGGTCCCGGACGCACGTGTGGGGCGTGAACTCGTCGGGTCAGATCTACCGGTACACCGGTCACGACGCGAACCCGTGGGTCGGTATCCCCGGTAGCGCCGTCGACATCGGCGTGGGCGCCGACGGCACCGTGTGGCATGTCAATGCGGCCGGTGCCATCTACCGCTACACCGGAGACGAGAGCACGACCAACTGGGTCAACATCTCCGGCGGTCTGACACGGATCTCGGTCGGGTCGCGGACCCACGTGTGGGGCGTGAACTCGTCGGGTCAGATCTACCGGTACACCGGTCACGACGCGAACCCCTGGGTCGGCATCCCGGGCAGCGCCGTCGACATCGGCGTCGCGGCCGACGGCACGGTCTGGTGCGTCAACTCCGCCGGTGCGATCTACCGGTACACCGGGGACAAGAGCACGACGGACTGGGTGAACGTCTCCGGCGGTCTGAGCCGCATCACCGCCGGGTCCCGGACCACCGTCTGGGGGGTCAACTCCTCCGACCAGATCTACCGCTACACCAACCACGACGCGAACCCCTGGGTCGGCATCCCCGGCTCCGCGATCGACATCGGCGCGGCGGCGGACGGCACGGTGTGGTGCGTCAATTCGGCCGGTGCCATTTACCGCTACACGGGCGACCAGCCGAGCTGACCCCTCCCCCTGTCCCTGCGGGCCGGGGGCGCAGCGCCTCGCCCCGGCCCGCCCGCCGAACCGGAAGGAAGCCACCTCATGTCTCGCTCCTCCACTCGCCGTCGCCTCGCCGGCCTCGCCGCGGCCGCCCTCCTGCCCATGACCTCCGCCACGCCCGCGAGCGCCGAGACGTAGATGATCGTGGGCGCGACCAGCGGCATCCTCAACACCTACAACTACGGCGACGTGGAGTTTTACAAGATCGGCTACTGACCCGTGTCGTAGAGGCGCGGCCCGTCGAACTCGCCGGCCGCGCCTGTTTTCGTGTTCCTACGGGCTGCGGGTTGCCGAGGGGCCTTCCGGGAGGGTCAGTTTCGGTTCGGTGTGCGGGTGGTTGCGCATCTCGATCCGGAAGTCCGCCGCGCGGGAGTGGTCGTTCCTGCGGAGGCAGTTCTGCTCCCATGCGGCGGCGAGTTCGCAGGTCGGGCAGCCGGGTGTCGGCACGGCCGGCGGTACGGGGGCCTCCGGCAGTACGACCGGGGGTTCCTGGGCGGTCCGGTGGGTGCGGGTCGCCGCGGGTACGGGGGTGGTGAGGACGCGGATCAGTGTGCGCTCGTCGTCCGTCGGGCGGCGCAGTTCGGACGGTGCGGCCGTCCACGCGGTGCCCCCGCCGGGTCGTTGCAGGTGGACGCAGTCGCCGTCCCAGGCGGTCACCTTCCCGAGACGGGTCGCCCCGCCGGGTGTGTCTGCCGCCATGAACGTGCCGAGGTCGGGGACGGGGGTGGAGCAGTCGCCTTCGGGCATGAGGGGTTCCTCTCTGTAGTGGATTCACTACCGGGAGGCACCAGCGTGACCTAGAGTCGGTATGCCTTCAACGTGCGAGTGGCGGAGGGAGAGTTGTGGTCAATCGCAAGGAGCTGGAGCCGGACAGCGGGCCTCTGGCGGCGTACGGGGCGCGTGTGCGCAGGCTGCGTGAGGAGCGGGGCTGGACACAGGAGGATCTGGCCGAGCGGACCAGGTACTCCAGCAAGCACATTTCCGCCATCGAAACTGGTAACCGACCCTCAACTCTCAAGTTTTCGGGAGCCCTCGATGTGGCGTTCGGGCTGACGGGTACAGACCAGTCGTTCGACCGCGAGTGTCAGCAGCTGCGACACGGGGTGCTCATGGAGGGCTTCCCGGAGTACGTCCATCAGGAGCGCAAGGCTGTAGAGATCCGCTTGTTCGAGATCGGGGTCGTTCCAGGACTTCTTCAGACGCCCGGGTACGCACGTGCTTTGGCGGACGGGGCGATAGCGCGTGGATCCATCACGGAGGCGCAGGCTGTAGAGCGTGTCCGGTTCTTGTCTGAGCGCCAGCAGATCCTGGAGCGGGAAAAACCGCCGATGCTCTTCGTCGTGATGGACGAGAGCTGTATCCGCCGCTTGGTGGGTGGCACTGAGGTCATGGCAGTGCAGCTTGACGCTCTCGTGAGGTTCGCGGCGCGCCCGTTTACGGTCCTCCAGGTGGCTCCGTTCGTCATAGGAGAGAGGCGGGCGATCAACAGGCCCGTGAACCTGGCGACTATGCACGATCGAAGCGTGCTCTCCTACGCAGAGTCCCAATCCCAGGGGCACTTGGTCAGGGAGAGCGGAGCGGTGTCGTCCACCCTCACGCTCTACCATCAACTTGCGGCGGAGTCGCTCTCGCAGGCGAACACCGTGGCCATGATCGAGGAAGCGCGAAAGGGCATGTTGTGACGACCGAGTCTCCCCGCTGGTTCAAGTCCTCCTACAGTGACGACGGCGGCAACTGCGTTGAGGTCGCTCACAACCACGTCCCCACCTTCGGCATCGTTCCCGTCCGCGACTCGAAGGTTCCGGCCGGCCCCACCCTCTCCATTCCCGCCGCCGCCTTCGCGACCTTCATCGACTCCGTCAAGCGTTGAGCAGCGCCAAGCCCCCGCGCGAGCGGGCTCAGCGGATCAAGGACGTGCGGGCGCGGCTGGAGCGGGAGATGGACCTCTGGGTCGCCTCCGCCGGGGCGGACATGGTGCCGTATCTCGTGCCGCTCTCGTTCTTCTGGGACGGGTCCGATGTCTGGCTCGTCACTCGGCTCTCCAACCCCACCGGGCGCAACCTCGCCGGCCATCCGCGTACGCGCCTCGCCCTCGGCGATACCCGGGACGTCGTCCTCCTCGACGGCGAGGTCTCCACGTACACCCATGACGAGGTCCCGGACGAGGCCGCCGAGGGGTTCCGTACCAAGACCGGGTGGGACGCCCGCCGGGCCGGGCCGGGCTACCGGTGGTTCCGGGTGCGGCCCGTCGAGCTCCAGGCGTGGCACGAGGAGCATGAGATCCGGGGGCGGCAGCTCATGTCCGGCGGGGCGTGGGACGAGAGCTGACCGCGCGAGGGGGCGGAAGGAAATCAGGTGCGAGGAGTGGGCGGAGCGCGTAACCTCCCCGGCATGTCCAGCCCCGAGGCATCCAGAGTGGGGGGCTTTCGGTCACGCCGTCAGCCCCTGAGCCTCCGCACTCCCTGAGCCGGTGACACCCGGCGGCCCGCCGCCGCGCGCAACGCGCCCCGCGGCCGGTCGCGCGTGCTCGCGCGTATGAGGGGCAGGGGCCGGGCCGGCGGCGGTGACGAGACGACGTCCTTCGTTCTCGCCCACCCCCGGAGTCTTCCGTGCCACTTCCTCTTCCCCTCTACCTGCTCGCCCTGGCGGTCTTCGCCATGGGCACCTCCGAGTTCATGCTCGCCGGCCTGCTGCCGGACCTCGCCCGCGACCTGGGGGTGAGCGTCGGCGCCGCCGGTTCGCCCACGTCCGCGTTCGCGGTCGGGATGGTGATCGGCGCGCCGCTGATGGCCGTCCTCGCGCGGGGCCGGTCCGGCCGGGCCGGGCTGCTCCTGTTCGTGCTGGTCTTCCTCGCCGCGCACGTCGTCGGCGCTGTGACCACCAGCTTCACCGTCCTCCTCGTCAGCCGGGTCGCCGCCGCCCTCGCGAACGCGGGGTTCCTCGCCCTCGCCCTCACGACGGCCACGGCTATGGTCCCGGCCGACCGCAAGGCGCGGGCGCTCGCCGTGCTGCTGGGCGGGACGACCGTCGCGACCGTCGTCGGGGTGCCCGGCGGCGCGCTGCTGGGTGCGTTCGCCGGGTGGCGGGCCGTCTTCTGGGCGGTCGCCGCGCTCTGCGTACCTGCGGCGCTCGGCATCCTGTGGGGCGTACCCGGCCATCGGTCCGAAAGGCGGTCGCTGCGGGCGGAGTTCGGGGTGCTGCGGGAGCCTCGGCTCTCACGCGTCCTTGTCCTGGCCGCGCTGGTGAATGCCGCCACCTTCGGCGCCTTCACCTTCCTCGCCCCCGTCGTCACCGGTCCGGCCGGGCTCGCCGAGCCCTGGGTCTCCGTGGCGCTGGTGCTGTTCGGGGCGGGTTCCTTCGCCGGGGTCACGCTGGCGGGGCGGCTGGCCGACCGGTACGCGGACCGGCTGCTCGCCGTGGGCGGGCCGCTGCTGCTGGTGGGGTGGGTCGCCCTCGCCGTCCTGGCGGACCGCCCGGGGGCGCTGATGGGCCTGCTGCTCGTGCAGGGCGCGCTGTCGTTCGCGCTCGGCGGGACGCTGATCGCCCGGATCCTGTACGAGGCGGCCGGGGCGCCCGCGCTCGCCGGGGCCTACGCCACGGCCGCGCTCAACGTCGGGGCCGTGGCGGGGCCGCTGTCGGCGGCGCTGGTGCTGGATCGGCCGACGGGGCCGTTCCTGCTGAGCGCGGCGCTCGTCGCCGCCGCGCTGGGGTTCGCCGTGGTCAGCGGTAGTCGTCCGGGTGGTCCTGCATCCACGTGTTGATGAAGTCGCGGGTGCCGATGAGGTCCTGCTTGTGCTTCTCCAGGTTCGCGGGGGACGTGTCCCCGGCCAGCTTCCCGTTCAGCTCCGCGATCCGGTCGATCGGCTCGGGGAAGTGCCCCGCCCCCTTGGGGCTGGCCTTCATCGCCATGTCCATCTCCTGCACCTCCTTGTTGACCCGGCCGAGGTAGGAGGAACAGTCCTTCGCGCACCCGTCGTTCTTGGTCGCCTGGAGGGTGGCGAAGGCGCCACGGACATCCTCACCGGGTCCGGGCGCGTACGGGTCGGTCCCCGTCGCCGTCGCGCTCGGCGCCGTGCTCCGGCCCGCCGCCGCGTCGTCGGGCTTGGGGGTCGTCGTGCAGGAGACGGCCAGGGCCGCCAGAACGGCGGCGGCCAGCGTGGCTCCGCGCCAGGACGTCGTGTGCATCATGTGGGTCCCTCCCCGGTGTCGTGGACCGGGCGAGCCTATCCGCATCACGGGAAGGGGCCCCGCGCCGGAAGTCTCCGGTGCGGGGCCCCTGTTGGCGTCCCGCCGGGCCCGGAGGAGGCCGGCGGGGGCGCCTTCGTCGGGCTTCTCCGGACCCTCAACCGGAGAAGCCGACGTGCGCGAGGCGCACAGGCCCGCGCAGCTCGACGTGGAGGTCCGTCACGTCACGGACGTGACAGGGCGACCCCACGGTGGTGTGGGTGTACGGGCCGCCGGTCGGCTCGACCGTCACCCGGGCGACCTCGGTGCGCCCGTCGCCCGCGAAGAACGTCACCTCGCCCGCGCCGGCGGCCGTCACGGCGAGCTCGGTGACCCCGTCGCCGAAGTCGCAGGCGCGGAAGAGGAGGGTGCCGGGCAGCTCCGGACCGGTCGGGGTCACCGCGTCGCCGGAGACCCGGGAGCGGTCGACGATGACGGTGCCGGTCTGCTCGTCGTAGTCGGCCGCCTCCAGGCCCGCCTCCAGGACCGGGCGCGGCCCCGGGGCCGTACCGTCCAGCTCGACGCGGACGGTCTGGCGCACGTCCGCCGAGGACGGCCCGGCCAGGAACTCGTACGCCCCCGGGTCCACCGTCCACCGCCCGTGCGCCACGTCCCAGTACCCGAGCGCGGACACCGGTACCGCGAAGGCGAGCGTCGCCGTCCCGCCCGGCGCCAGGTGGACCCGCTCGTGCGCGACGAGCTCCCGGTGCGGGCGCGGCACGGACGGGGCGACGGCCCGCGCGTACACCTGGACTACCTCGTCCGAGGCGGCGGCGCCCGTGTTGGTGACGGTGCAGGAGACACGTACCTTCGCCGCGTCCGCCTCGGCCGTCAGCCCCTCGTACCGGAAAGTCGTGTACGTCAGGCCGTGGCCGAAGGGGAAGAGCGGCGTCCCGTCGAAGTACAGATACGTCTGCCTGCTGCCGATGACGTCGTAGTCCAGGATGTCCGGCAGGTCCGCGTCGGAGGCGTACCAGGTCTGCGGCAGGCGTCCGGCGGGGGAGACGTCCCCGGCGAGGACGCGCGCCAGCGCCGTGCCCGCCGCCTGGCCGCCGTGGGCGGTCCACAGCAGCGCGGGGAGAGTGGCGGCGGCGTCCGGGACGGCGTACGGGTAGGAGGAGACGAGGACGAGGACCGTGCGCGGGTTGGCGGCGTACGCGGCCCGCCACAGGCGGTCCTGGTGGGCGGGGAGTCCCAGCGTCGGCCGGTCCTCGGTCTCGCGCCCGTTGATGTGCGGGTCGTTCCCGGCGACGACGATCACCACGTCTGCACCGGCTGCGGCGCGGGCCACGGCCTCCTCGCCCCGCTCGACGGTCTCCACCGTGAAGATTCCGGCGGATTCCCGATCGGCGGCAACCTTCACGCCCCCGGCGGCGACAGAGACGTAGCCCCCCGTCCCGAGGTGCCGAAGGAGGACCCGCCCACCGTGCCCGACACCGCCGTCGCCCTGCCCGAGGCCGTCGCCCCCGTCCTCCACCGCCTCGAAGCGGAACGTCTCCTGGACGACCCAGCCGCCGGGCTCGTCCGCGGAGGCGCGTACCAGTCCGTCCTCGGCCACCGACAGGTACAGGCCGTCCGGGGCGCGCAGGGTCAGCACCCCGTCGCCCCAGTCGATCAGGTCGAGAACCGAGCCGTCGGCATCGGGGTCAGCGTCCGCGGTGAGGGGCGGCAGGTCGGTGCGCCCCGCGAGCAGGGCCGGGTCGAGTGCGCCCTCCGCGCCGCGTACGGTCTTCTCCGCCGAGGACTCCGGTACGCGCAGGGCGCGCCCGTCGGCGGTGCGCAGCCGGATCCGGTCCACGCCCTCCGCGAAGTCGACGCGGTCCGCGCCGAACCGTTCCCGCAGCCCGTCCAGCGGGGACGAGCGGTGCAGCAGCGAGCCGCTGTACCAGTCCAGCTTCGCGGCGTCGCCGAGCAGCCCGACGACCGCGATCCGACCCCCGTCGGCCACCCCATCGGCCACCCCGTCGGGCAACACGCCCGCGAGGGGGAGGAGCGGCGCCCCGTCCCCGGCGGGCTCGTTGCGCAGCAGGACGACCGCCGCCTCCGCGGCCTCCCGGGCCAGCTCCCGGTGGGCGGGCGTGTCGTAGGCGGTCTCGTCCGCGTACGGATCGAGCCCGGGGTCGAACTCGCCGAGCCGGAAGCGCACGGTCAGTTGGCGGCGTACGGCCCGGTCCACGTCCTCCTGGCCGATGAGCCCGCGCTCCAGGGCACCCCGGAGGCGGCCCAGGATGATCGACGCGTCCGTGTTGTGGTCGGTGAAGGAGTCGACGCCGGCCCGCAGCGCCGCCGCGACCGCCTCCTCGTGGCTGTCGAAGTACGCCTGCGAGTCGCCGAGGTTGCTCGGCGCGCCCGCGTCGGAGCAGACCAGCAGCTCCTGGTCGGTCCAGGCGCGCAGCTCCGTCTCCAGGTACGGGGAGAGGTGGTTGGGGCGCCCGTTGACCAGGTTGTACGCGGGCATCACCCCGGCGACCGCGCCCGCCTCGACGGCGCCGCGGAAGGCCCGGAGGTCGTACTCGTGGAGCACGCGCGGGCGGACGGACGCCGAGGTGACGTCCCGGCCGGCCTCGTTGTTGTGCGCGAGCCAGTGCTTGAGCACGGGGGCCGTGCGCCAGTACGTGGGATGGTCGCCGCGCAGGCCGCGGGTGAAGGCGACGGCGAGGGCGGAGGTGAGCGCCGGGTCCTCGGAGTAGCCCTCCTCGCCCCGGCCCCAGAGCGGGTTCCGCAGCAGGTTCACGGTGGGGGACCAGACGTTGAGGCCGACGCGCTCGTCCTTGGCGCGCATCGCCCGCGCCTCGCGGGAGACGGCCTCGCCGACGCGGCGGACCAGCTCGGGGTGCCAGCTCGCGCCGAGGCCGACGGCCTGCGGGAAGACGGTCGCGGGGCCCATCCAGGCGACGCCGTGCAGCGCCTCCTGGCCGGTGCGGAAGGCGGCCACGCCGAGGTGTTCGACGGCCGGCGTGAACTGGTGGAGGAGGGCGAGGCGTTCGGCGGGGGTGAGGCGGCCGAGGAGGTCGGCGACGCGTGCGTCGACGGGGAGGGAAGGGTCACGGAAGGGCGGCCGGTCTGCGGTCACGTACGAGTCCCTTGGACGGCGGTCGCCGGATGGCGGCCGAAAGTTTCGAAGCGCTTCGATGCTCAAGCCCCGCAGGGTGGGTGTCAAGGTTCCCGGCGCCTCTACTTGCCCGGCTGGCCACAGGAGTTGAAGGCAACGCGCCCGTCCTGGCTCCCGTCCGAGAAACTCCTGAACGACTCTTGCCGCGCCTGTGGCCGTCACTTAACCTCGCAGCAACATCGAAGCGCTTCGACTCACCGGTGCCGACCTGCCGCGCCCGTCGCCGCGCCCCCGGGGTCCCACCCCGCCCGCACCCCGCACCCCGCACCTTGCTCCATCTCCGTCACCGCAGCCGGCGGGCGGCCCTCGGGCGCCGCGTGTCCTGGCGCGTGCCATGAAGGGTTGACGCAATGACGCCGAACGCCGCCTCCACGGGCTCCCCGAGAACCGAACAGAGCCGGAGGGGCTTCCTCGCCACCGGTGCCGTCGCCGCCGTCGCGGTCGCCGGCGGAGCCCCGCTCCTCACCGCCTGCGGCGGCGGTGGCGACACCGGCAAGAAGGACGGCACCACCAGCGGCAAGGACGCCGCCAGGATCCTCCCCGCCTTCGTGGCGAGCGAGGTCGTCCCCGCCGACGTCCCCGCGCGCAACGGCTCCGCCGCCGGCTTCACCCGCGCCATCCCCAGCGCCGAACTCAAGGCGTCCGTGGCGGAGAAGAAGGGCAAGGGCGGCGCGCTCACCGTCATGGCCCCGCTCTGGGGCACCCCGCCCGCCCCCGGCAACCCGTACTACAAGGCCATGAACGAGGCCATCGGCGTCCAGGCCACCTGGCAGAACCAGGACGGCAACGTCTACGACCAGAAGCTCGGCGCCGTCCTCGCCTCCAGCGACATCCCCGACCTCGTCGTCGTCCCCGGCTGGAACCTCGGCGGCAAGATCCCGAGCGCCATCAACGCCAAGTTCGAGGACCTCGGCCCGTACCTCTCCGGCGACAAGGTGAAGGCGTACCCCAACCTCGCCGCCATCCCCACCGACGCCTGGCAGCGCTCCATCTTCGGCGGCAGGCTCCGCGGCCTGCCCATGCCCGCCTCCTACGTCACCAACATCGCGCCCTTCTACCGCAAGGACCTCTTCGACGCGAAGGGCTGGCAACTCCCCACGAGCGCCGACGAGTTCCTCGCCCTCGCCAAGGAGATCACCAGCGCCAGGACGAAGGTCTGGGCCTGCGGCGACATGACCTGGACCGCCTGGAACATGTTCGGCGTCCTCAACGGCGGCGACAAGGCACTCGGCTGGAACCTCGTCGACGGCAGACTCGTCAACCGCATCGAGACCCCCGAGTACCTCGAAGCCCTGGAGTGGACCCGCACGCTCTTCGACGCCGGCGTCGTCCACCCCGACGAGAAGGCCCAGAACCAGGGCGACACCGGCAACCGCTTCACCGCCGGCCAGTGCCTCATCTACAACAACGACCTCTCCCACTGGTACGCCAAGACCTCCGAACAGGCCGCGCAGAACCCGAAGTTCGCCATGGCAGCGATGGACATCCCCGGCCACGCCGGCGGCGCGCCCCGGCTGTGGGCCACCAACCCCGCCAACATCTGGGCCTTCGTCCGCAAGGGCGCACCCCAGGCACTGATCGAGGACGCGCTCGCCATCGCGAACTTCACCGCCGCCCCCTACGGCACCAAGGAGCGCATGCTCACCGACTACGGCGTCGAGGGCGTCCACCACACCGTCGAGGACGGCCTGCCGGTGAAGACCGAGGCGGGCAACCTGGAGGTCAACAGCTCCTGGCTGTTCGTCGCCAGCCCCGCCCCCTACATCGCCCACCCCGACACCCCCGACGTCGCCAAGGCGCAGGTCGAGTGGCAGCAGCGGATGGGCGCCCTCACCCGCAAGTCCTCCTTCTACGGCCTCACCGTCACCGAACCCGGGCAGTGGACCGGCCTCATGAACGACTTCGAGCAGCTGGAGAAGGACATCGTCCGCGGCCGCAAGAAGGTCTCCGACATGCAGCAGGCCGTCTCGGAGTGGAAGTCGAAGGGCGGCGACCAGCTCCGCGACTGGTACAAGAAGCTCCTCGACACCACCGGCTCCGCGGCGAGCTGACGTGAGCGAGCACGACACCACCGACCGCCGGCCGAGGATCCCCCTCGGCCGGCGGCTCCGGCGCGACCGCACCCTCCTGCTGATGACGGTGCCCGCCCTCGTCCTCGTCCTCGTCTTCAACTACCTCCCGATCCTCGGGAACGTCGTCGCCTTCCAGGACTACGACCCCTACGTCTCCACCAACGGCGTCACCGCCATCCTGGAGTCACCCTGGGTCGGCTTCGCCCAGTTCGACCGGGTCCTGACCGACCCCTCGTTCTGGGCCGCCGTCGAGAACACCCTGGTCTTCTTCCTCCTCCAGCTGGTGCTCTTCTTCCCCGTCCCCATCGCCCTCGCCCTGCTCGTGCACAGCCTGCTGCGGCCCCGCGTCCGCGCCTTCGTCCAGGCCGTGCTCTACCTCCCGCACTTCTTCTCCTGGGTCATCGTCATCACCGTCTTCCAGCAGATCTTCGGCGGCGCCGGCATCATCGCCCAGACCCTGCGCGAACACGGCCACGAGGGCTTCGACCTGATGACCGACCCCGGCCTCTTCAAGTTCCTCGTCACCGCCGAGGGCATCTGGAAGGACGCGGGCTGGGGCGTCATCGTCTTCCTCGCCGCGCTCGCCGCCGTCGACCACGCGCTGTACGAGGCCGCCGCCATGGACGGCGCGAACCGCTGGCGCCGCATGTGGCACGTCACCCTGCCCGCGCTCCGGCCCGTCGTCGCCCTCCTCCTGGTGCTCCGCGTCGGCGACGCCCTCACCGTCGGCTTCGAACAGCTGCTGCTCCAGCGCGACGCCGTCGGACCCGGCGCCGCCGAGGTCCTCGACACCTTCGTCTGGTGGACCGGCCTGCGCAGCCAGGACTTCAGCTACGCCGCCGCGGCCGGCCTCATCAAGGGGCTCGTCGGCCTGGTCCTCGTCCTCTCCGCGAACAAGGCCGCCCACCTCATGGGCGAGCAGGGGGTGTACCGGAAATGACCCAGCGACTCCTCGAACGCCCCGTCCCCGCGACCCGGCAGCCCCGCCCCGCCCGGCCCGTCTGGGAGGAACCGCCGACCCGCGCCGGCCTCACCGCCAAGGCGGGCCTCCTCGCCGCCGCCTGCCTCGCCGTCCTCTTCCCGCTCTGGATCGTCGTCGTCACCAGCCTCTCCTCCAAGAAGACGATCACGGAGACCGGCGGCCTCGTCATCGTCCCCCGCGACCTGACTCTCATCGCCTACCGGGAACTCCTCAGCGGCGGCCAGGTCACCCGCGCCGTCCTCGTCAGCCTCGGCGTCACCCTCGCCGGCACCCTCTTCTCCATGACGGTGTCGGTGCTCTGCGCGTACGGGCTCTCCCGGCCCGGCTCCGTCGGACACCGCGCCATCCTCTTCACGCTGATGGGCACCATGTTCTTCGGCGCAGGCCTCATCCCCACCTACCTGCTGGTGCAGACCCTCGGCCTCACCGACACCTACCTGGCGCTGATCCTCCCCAGCGCCGTCAGCGTCTTCAACATCCTCGTGCTGCGCGCCTTCTTCATGGGCATCTCGCCCGAACTCACCGACAGCGCCCGCATCGACGGCGCCGGCGACCTGCGCATCCTGTGGACGATCGTGATGCCGCTCTCCCGCGCGGTGATCGCCGTCATCACCCTCTTCTACGCGGTCGGTTACTGGAGCGCCTGGTTCAACGCCTCCATCTACCTCAACGACCAGAACATGATGCCGCTCCAGAACGTGCTCATCCAGCTCGCCCAGAAACAGGAGATCCCCGTCGGCCTCGGCCAGGCCGTCAAGGCCGGGAACCTCTCCGGACTCGCCGTGCAGATGGCCGTCATGGTCCTCGCGCTGCTGCCCGTCGCCGTCCTCTCGCCCTTCGTCCAGAAGCACTTCAAGAAGGGGATGCTCACCGGCGCCGTCAAGGGATGACCCCCATGACCCCGTTTCCCTCTCACCGGAAGAACCCGATGCCCAGCCTCGACGACCTCACCCGGCCGCCCGGCCGACCGGGCCGCATCCTCTACGGCGGCGACTGGAACCCCGAACAGTGGCCGGAGGAGACCTGGGCCGAGGACCTGCGGCTGATGCGCCGGGCCGGGGTCACCACCGTCACCCTCGGCGTCTTCTCCTGGTCCCGGCTCGAACCCGAGCCGGGCGCCCGGGAGTTCGGCTGGCTCGACCGGCTCATGGACCTCACCCACGCGCACGGCGTCGGCGTCGTCCTCGCCACCCCCACCGCCTCCCCGCCGCCCTGGCTCGGCCGACGCCACCCCGAGACCCTGCCGCGCGACGAGGACGGACGTACCGAATGGTGGGGCTCCCGGCAGCACTTCGCCCACTCCAGCGCCGCCTACCGCCGCCACGCCGCCGCCATCACCGAGGACCTCGCCGCCCGCTACGCCGGGCACCCGGCCCTCGTGATGTGGCACATCAACAACGAGTACTGCACCTACGACTGGGGCGACGAGGCCGCCCGCACCTTCCGCACCTGGCTCCAGGACCGGTACGGCACCCTCGGCGCGCTCAACGCCGCCTGGGGAACCGACTTCTGGGGCCAGCGGTACGCCGCCTGGGACGAGGTCCTGCCGCCCCGCCGCGCCCACTACCTGCGCAACCCCGCCCACGTCCTCGACTTCCGCCGCTACACCTCCGACCTGCTCCTGGAGTGCTACCGCGCCGAACGCGACATCGTCCGCACGCACACCCCGCACCTCCCGGTCACCACCAACTTCATGCCGTTCTGGTCCGGACAGGACGGCTGGGCCTGGGCCGCCGAGGAGGACGTCGTCTCCGTCGACGTCTACCCCGACCCCGCCGACCCGCGCGCCGGAGCCGCCGAGAACGCCTTCGTCGCCGACCTCACCCGTGCCGAGGCCGGCGGCCGCCCCTGGATGGTCATGGAACAGGCCGCCGGAGCCGTCAACTGGCGGAGCGTCAACCGGCCCAAGCCCGAAGGGCTCAACCGGCTCTGGACCCTCCAGGCCGTCGCCCGGGGCGCCGACGCGATCCACTACTTCCAGTGGCGCCCCTCCCGCCAGGGCGCCGAGAAGTTCCACTCCGGCATGCTCGGCCACAGCGGCGCGCACGGCCGCGCCTTCCGCGAGACCGTCCGCATCGGCGCCGACCTCGCCCGCATCGGCCCCCGCGTCGCCGGCAGCCGGCTCCCCGGCGGCGGGATCGCCCTGCTCCACGACTGGGACTCCTGGTGGGCGGGCCGCCACGAGGGCGCCCTCTCCGCCCACCTCGACCAGGGCGACCTCGTCCGCGCCTGGCACCGCGCCCTCTGGGAGGCCGGACTCCCCACCACCCTCGCCCACCCCCACCACGACCTGACCGCCCACCCCCTCGTCGCCGTCCCGCACCTCTACCTGCTCGACGACACGGCGATCGGCGCCCTGGAGCGGTACGTGGCCGGAGGCGGGCGGCTCGTCTGCGGCTTCTTCACCGGCGTCGCCGACCACGACGACCGCGTCCGGCCCGGCGGCATGGACGCCCGCCTCCGCGCCCTGCTCGGCATCGACCGGATCGACGAGTGGTGGCCCCTCGCGCCGGACGAGCACGCGGAGTGCGAGACCCTCCAGGAAGGGCGCCCGGCAAATTTCAAGGGCACGCTCTGGTCCGAGGAGCTGGTCGCCGTCCCCGCCGCCGAGACCGTGGCCGTCTACCGGGGCGGGGAGCTCGACGGGCGTCCCGCCGTCCTCCGCCACGGCCGCACCCGCTACCTCTCCACCCTCCCCGAACCCGCCGCCCTGCGCGCCCTCCTCGCCGAAGCCGCCCGCGAGGCAGGCGTCCGGCCCGTCCTCGCCGGCCTCCCCGACGGCGTCGAGGCCGTCCGCCGCGGCGACCTCCTCTTCCTTCTCCACCACGGCCACGGCCCGGTCACCGTCCCCGTACCGGGCCGCCACCGCGACCTGCTCACCGGCACCACCGTCGACGACACCCTCACCCTCGACCGCTTCGGCGCCGCCGTCCTGGAGGAGCACCCATGACAGAACCCGTCCCCGTGCCCCCGCACACCCCCGTGCACGGCACGTGGGAACCCGTGCCCGCCGCCCGCTGGGAGGACGCCTTCCTCACCGGGAACGGCCGGCACGGGGCCCTGGTGTACGGCGACCCCGTGGACGACCGGGTGATCGTCACCCACCACACCCTCGTACGCCCCCACCACCGGCCCGGCGACACCGACCCGCCCCGCCTCGCCGACCGGCTCCCCGCCCTCCAGGACGCCCTCCTCTCCGGCGACCGCACTGCTGCCGAGACCTTCACCGACGGCCGCCCCCTGCGCTGGATCCAGCCCTTCCACCCGGGCTTCCTCACGCGCGTGCGCGACGACACCCCGGGCAGCGGCGGCCCGGCAGTGCGGCGCGAGGTCGACTTCGGCACCGGGGTCGTCACCGCCACCGCCGGGGTCCGCACCAGCCGGGTCCTCGCCTCCCGCGCCGACGACGTCCTCGTCCAGTACGTGACGGAGCCAGGCCCCCGCATCCTCATCGAGCTCGACCACCGCCTCGACGGCGTCCCGCCCGGCCTCGCCACCGGCCGCGGCATCACCACCGCCCACGGCGAGACCCTCCTCACCCTGCGCGCCGCCTACCCCGCCTCGACGCTCGGCTACACCGGCCTCACCCTCGTCGTCGCCGACACCGGCCGGACCACGCTCACCGACCGCGGCATCCGCGTCGAGGGCGCGGGCCGGTTGCTTCTGCTCACCCGGGTCCACCGCCACGACGGCCCGTACGACCCCGCCGAGGAAGCCGCCGCCCTCCGCGCCCTCGCCGGGGAGGACGGCCCCGCCGCCGCGTACGCCCGCCTCCTCCGCCGGCACACCGCACTCCACCGCGCCGCCTACGGCCGCGTCGGGCTCGACCTCGCCGCCGACCCCGCCGAACGGGCCCTGCCCGGCTCCGCCCTGCTCGCCCGCCCCGCCGGACCCGCCCTCCTCGAACGCCTCTTCGCCGCGGGCCGCTACCACCTGCTCTCCTCGGCCGGACTGCTCCCGCCCCGCCTGTGCGGCCTGTGGACCGGCGACTGGGACACCGCGTGGGCCGGCGGCTTCACCACCGACGCCAACCTCGCCCTCCAGACCGCCTCCGCCGTCGCCGCCGACCTGCCCGAGGTCACCGAGGCCCACCGCGCCCTGATCCGGGGCCAGTCCGGCGACTGGCGGGACAACGCCCGCGCCGTCTTCGGCGCCCGGGGCATCATGGCCCCCGCCCACACCGACGGCGAGAACGGCCACACGTACCACTTCGACCGCGCGTACCCCCTCCACCTCTGGACCGCCGCCGCCGACTGGCTCCTCCTCCCGCTCCTCGAAGCGGACGAGGCCGACGGGCGCCAGGACCCCTGGCTCACCGGGCTCCTCGACGAACTCGCCCAGTTCTACGAGGACTTCCTCACCCGCACCGGACCCGACGGGCACCTCGCGGTCGTCCCCTCCTACTCCCCGGAGAACCGCCCGCGCGGCGGCAGCTGGGGCGCCGTCAACGCCACCATGGACCTCGCCGCCGCCCGCCACGCCCTGACCGCCGCCGCCGACCGCGCCCCCACCGACCGGGCCGCCCGGCTGCGGGCCCTCGCCGACCGGCTGCCGCCCTACCGGACCAACGAGGACGGCGCCCTCGCCGAATGGGCCTGGCCCGGCCTCGGCGACCACTACGACCACCGGCACCTCAGCCACCTCTACCCCGTCTGGCCGCTCGACGAGATCACCCCGTACGACACCCCCGGCCTGGCCCGCGCCGCCGCCCGCGCCCTCGCCCTGCGCGGCAGCGAGAACGACTCGGCCCACGGCCACCTCCACCAGGGCCTCATCGCCGCCCGGCTCGGCGACGCCGCCCGCACGGGCGACGCCCTCCGGCGGGTCCTCGGCGGCGACTACTTCCACGCCTCCCTGATGAGCGCGCACTACCCGAAGCGCGACGTCTACAACGCCGACGCCGCCCACGCCCTGCCCGCCCTGCTGATCGAGGCGCTGGTCCGCTCCACGCCCGGCCGGCTCGTCCTGCTGCCCGCGCCGCCGCCCGGACTCTGCGCACGCGGCCAGCTCACCGGCGTGCGCACCCGGTTCGGCGCCCGGATCGACCTCGCCTGGGCACCGGGGGAGTACCGCGCCGTGCTCCGCCCCGAGCGGGACGCCGAGGTCGAGCTGTGCGCCCCCGAGGGCCGCCGCCGTCTCTCCCTGCGGGCGGGGGTGGAGCACCGCCTTGTCAGTCCGTGACCCGGCGGGCGGGCGGCGGACCCGAACTGGCCCGCACGGTCAGGACGGGGGTGAGCAGCTCCACCCCGGTCGCCTCCGGTCCCTCCGGATCGGTGAGCCGGGCGAACAGCCGCTCCACCGCCCGCCGCCCCAGCTCCTGCGCCGGGATCGCCACCGAGGTCAGCGGGACGGACGCCCGCTCGGCCACCGCCTCGGGGCAGACCGCGACCACCGACACGTCCTCCGGGACCGCCCTGCCGGTCCGCCGCAGCAGGGCGAGCAGCGGCTCCACCGCCGTCTCGTTCTGCACCACGAAGGCGCTGACCCCCGGGCGCTCGTCGAGGATCCGGGAGAGCACCCCGGCGACCGCGTCGTGACTGCCGTCGCACGGCCGGTGCAGCAGGCCCACGCCCCGTCGCGCCGCCCGCTCCCGCAGCCCGGCGAGGGTCCGCTCGGCGAAGCCGGTGTGCCGGGCGTACACCCCGGGCGAGCCGCCGACCACGGCGACCTCCCGGTGCCCGAGCCCGGCCAGGTGCTCCACGCAGAGCGCCCCGGCCGCGGCGAAGTCCAGGTCCACGCAGTTCAGTCCGGCCGGGTCGGCGGGCAGCCCGACGAGCACGGCCGGCGGCGCGGCCCCCCGCAGCACCGGCAGCCGCCCGTCGTCGAGCTGCACGTCCATCAGGATCACGGCCTCGGCGAGCCCGCTGCCGGTGACCCGGCGCAGCGCCGAGGGCCCCTCCTCGCCGGTGAGCAGCAGGACGTCGTAGCCGCGCGCCCGGGCCGTGGTGGCGACGGCGACGGCGATCTCCAGCATCACGGGCACGTACATGTCGGTGCGCAGCGGCACCATCAGGGCGATGATCCGCGACCGGCTGCTGGCGAGCGCCCGTGCCCCGGCGTGCGGCTGGTAGCCGAGCCGCTCGATGCTGTCCCGCACGCGCCGCCGGGTGAGGTCGGAGATGGGCCGCTTGCCGCTGAGGACATAGCTCACCGTGCTGGCCGACACCCCGGCATGGCGGGCGACCTCGGCAAGCGTGACCATCCGATCTCCCTGCGGCCAGGACGGGTGAATCGCTTCGACGAGACCGTCGGAAGATCGCTTCGACGGGCTCAGCGAGACGGTAACGCGGGGGAGTTGACCTGTCTAGACCGCAGGGAGAGGGAAAATCGAAGCGCTTCGATGGAGAGGTCAGGAGGTGGGTGAGGTGGACGGGTAAGGTCGCTCGGTCGGCTTGCGCAGCACCTCGGTGAGGGCGGCGATGCTGTCCTCGCCGTGACCGGCCTCGGCGGCCCGCCGGACCAGGTCGTGCAGCGGCGCGAGCCACGCGGTGTCCACCCCGGTCTCCGCCTCCAGCGCCGCGTCGTGCGCGGTGCCCGCGAGGAAGAGGTTCACGGAGGACTCGCCCGCGCCGTAGTCGCCCCGGTCGATCTCGTCGGCGAACACCGGCAGCAGTTCCTTGGTCATGTCGAGCAGCCGGCCCGTGAAGCCCACCATGCTCGCGGCCGTCCGCCCGCGCGCCTGGAGTGCGGCGGCGCCCTGGAAGAAGCCGACCAGCGCGGGCAGGAGGGTGGCCCCCACCGCCATCTCGTACAGCGCGGCCAGGTCGGGCTCGTCGCCCAGGTGTACGGTCTCCCCGCCCAGCGCCCGCAGGGCGGGGACGGCGTCGTCGAACGCCGCCCGATCGCCGCCGTAGGTGAGCAGCGTGCCGGGCGCGCCGACCGCCGACGGCACGTCCAGCACCGCCCCCGCCAGGAACCGCGCCCCGTGCCCGGCGGCCCACTCGGCCGTCTCGCGGGCCTGGTCGGGCGCGCCGCTGTTGAGGGTCACGAGGGTCCGCCCGCGCAGCTCGGCCGTGGCGGGGTCGAGGGCCTCCCGGGTGGCGTCGAACGTGGTGAGGCAGGTGACGACAAGCCGCCCGGCCGCCACCGCCGCCGCCGGAGTGGCGGCGACCGTCGCGCCGCGCTCCGCGAGCGGCGCGGCGCGTTCGGGGGTGCGGTTCCAGACCGTCGTCGGATGGCCGGCGGCGAGGAAGGCGGCGGCGAGGGCGCTGCCCATCGACCCCAGGCCGATGACGGTGACGGGTGTGTTCTCGTGTTGCTGCTCGGACATGGCCGACTCCCCTGTGTGCGTGGCTCGTCGGGGCTCCCGGAGGTGGTGCGTCCGGCCCCGGCACCCATCGTCCGTGGGCCCCTAGTCTTGATCAAGTACCGACATTTCTGTCGGGTACCCACAGGAATGTGCGGGGAAGGGCGGGCGGGATGAGCGGACGGAAGTACACCTGCGGACTGGACGCGGCCATCGCGGTCATGGGCGGGAAATGGAAAGGGCTGATTCTCTTTTCACTGGGGGAACAACCGCTGCGCTTCGGCGCGTTACGCCGTTCCGTGCCCGGAATCAGCGAGCGGATCCTCATCCTCCAGCTCAAGGAGATGGCCGCGAGCGGCCTGGTGCACCGGGAGGTCCACGAGCAGGTCCCGCCCAAGGTCGTCTACTCGCTCACCCCCTTCGGCCACTCCCTGAACACCGCCCTCGCCCCGCTGGGCGCGTGGGGCGAGGAACACATGGAGCGCATCGAGCAACTGCCCTGATCAGGCAGTCCCGATGGAGAAGCGGGCCAGCGGCCCGGGGGAGTGGGAGCCGAGCGGGGACATGCCGTCCCCGGCGCCGTGGCGAGCCAGTTGGTCCAGGACGAGGCGTCCGCGCCGCACCCGCTCCCGGGCGGTCGCGAGCGCGTGCTCCCGCAGGTGGGCCCCGTACGGGTAGATGCCGGCGGCCCGCCTCAGGCCGAACTTGAGGTACAACGGCGCCGCCCTGCGCACCAGTTCGGCCACCTCGTGGAGGCGGACGTACCCGCCGAGGTCGTCCGGGGCCTCCACGTAGAGGTCCATCGGCGCGGCGCTGACGCGGCGGATCTCGGTGAGATGGGCGGGCGTCAGGTCGGAGGGCACGTTGAGGGAGTCGGCGCCGAGCCGCTCATAGACGGCGTACGCGGCGGGGTTCACCGGCCCGATCAGCGCCGACACCTTGAACCGTGTCCCGGCGGGCAGGATTCCGGCGGTACGCAGCCGGTGCAGCGCCCAGAGCACCCCCTCGTCCGCCACCAGGAACGAGCGGACGCCCAGCGCGGCGGCCCGCAGGGCGTCCTCGACGCAGCCGGCGAGGGCGTCGTGCCCCCGGGCGCGCGGACCCGCGCCGCCCGAGTCGGTGCGGGTCGCCGCCCCCGTGTCCCAGGTGCCGCGCGGACCGGTGAACAGGCAGAGCTCCACGTCCCGTTCGGCACAGCCCGCCACCATCTCGGCGATCTCGGCGTCGGTGAGCATCCACACCCCGCTCCCCTGGCTCACCCGGTGCACCGGCACATCGAGCCGCGCACTCTCCGCCAGCACCGCCGCCAGCGCCTCCGGCCCCTCCACGGAAGGCACCTCGGTACGCCAACGCCCCCCGTCCGGGAAGGTGTGCGGGGAGGCGTCGGCGGGGTCGGGAGACGGCGCCGAGTGCCCGATGCGGCGCAGGGCGTCGGTGCCGGGGTGGGGGAGTGTCGTGGGTTCGGGGTGGCGCGGGGGCATTGGGCTCCTCTGGTCGGCTGGTCGGCTGGTCGGACGGCGTACGGGGAGGGGGGTGGGCGGTGGGCCCGGTGGCGCCTGCCCAGCAGGGTTCTGTTGGGCAGGCCCGCCGGGTCCGCCGGGGCCCGCCGGGGTCCGCCGGGGCCCGCCGGGGTCCGCCGGGGTCCACCGGGGTCCGCCGGGGTCCGCCGGGGTCCACCGGGGTCCGCCGGGGTCCGCCGGGGTTTACCGGGCCCGCCGGGGTCCACCGGGGTCCGCCGGGGTCCGCCGGGGTCCGCCGGGGTCCACCGGGGTCCACCGGGCCCGCCGGGCCGCCGGGGTCCGCCGGGGCCCGCCGGGCCGCCGGGGTCCGCCGGGGTCCACCGGGTCCGCCGGGGTCCACCGGGCCCGCCGGGGTCCGCCCGGGGTCCGCCGGGGTCCGCCGGGGTCCACCGGGCCCGCCGGGTCCGCCGGGGTCCGCCGGGGCCCGCCGGGTCCGCCGGGGCCCGCCGGGTCCGCCGGGGTCCACCGGGTCCGCCGGGGTCCACCGGGTCCGCCGGGTCCGCCGGGGTCCGCCGGGGCCCGCCGGGTCCGCCGGGGTCCGCCGGGGTCCACCGGGCCCGCCGGGTCCGCCGGGTCCGCCTGGGCCCGCCGGGGCCACCGGGGTCCACCGGGTCCACCGGGCCCATCGGGGTCCACCGGGCCCACCGGGCCCATCGGGGTCCACCGGCCCACCGGCCCACCGGGGCCCGCCGGGCCACCGGCCCACCGGCCCACCAGGGCCCGACAGGCGGCGCGCGGGCGGCTCAGGGTCTCAGCAGGACCTTGCCGACCGTCGGGTCCCCGCTGCCGACCAGGGTCAGGGCCTCGGCGAAGTGGTCGAGTGGGAACTCGTGGGTGATGAGCGGCGCCGGGTTTAGGAGTCCGGTCGCGAAGGCGCGTACGGCGTCCGCCCAGGCGGCCGACGAGGCGCCGAAGACGCTCCGCAGCTCCAACTGGCTCACCGAGAGGTGCACCGGATCGATGCCCGTGGCGCCCTCCGCGAACATGCCGGTGAGCACCACCCGGCCGCCGCGCCGGGCGAGCAGGCAGGAGGAGGCGGCCGTCGTGGGCGCCCCTGCGGTCTCCACCACCAGGTCGAACTCCCCGTGCGCGCCCGCCGCGTCCTCCGGGGCGAGGACGCGGGTCGCGCCGAACGCGCGGGCCCGTTCCGCCCGCGCCGCGCGCGGGTCGACCACCGCCAGGTCGGCGGGGGAGGAGGCGGCCAGCCACTGGACGGCCAGCAGCCCGAGTGTCCCGGCGCCCACGACCGCGATCCGGTCTCCGGGGCGGGGGCGCCCGGCCCGTACCGCCGCGGCGACCACCGCGGCCGGTTCGAGCAGCGCGGCGGCCCGCAGGTCCGCGCCCTCGGGCAGGAGGTGGAGGAGCCGCGCGGGCACGACGAGCCGGTCGGCGAAGGCGCCCGGCTCGGTGAAGCCGGTCTCCGCGTACCCGGCGGTGCACAGGCTCGTCTCGCCGTACCGGCACCGCTCGCAGGTCCCGCAGCAGCGGAAGCCCTCGGCGACGCACGGCCGGCCGAGCAGCGCGGGGTCCACGCCGGCGCCCACCGCCTCGACGGTGCCGGACCACTCGTGCCCCGGCACCACCGGATACCGCACATAGCCGGGCGCCCGCCGCCCCTCGTACAACTCCCGGTCGCTGAGGCAGATCCCGGCGGCGGCGACCCGCACCAGGACCTCGCCGGGCCCGGGTTCGGGGCGCGGGCGCTCCACGAGCCGGTGGACGCCGGGCCGTTCGACGAGGACGGCGCGGTCCTGGCCCCCGGTCACTTCGGCCGCCTCCGCTCCCAGCCGTCGGCCCACAGGTCGAACTTGGCCTGCTGTTGCGGGAATTCGGCCGCCGCGTCCACGTCCAGCTCGACGCCGAGGCCGGGGGCGTGGGAGACGGGGAAGCAGCCGGTCTCCGGGTCGATCTCCGGGGCGCCGCGCACGACCTTCTTGATCTCCGCGTCGGCGAAGTCGTTGAAGTGCTCCAGGATCCTGAAGTTCGGTGTGCAGGCGGCGAGTTGGAGGGAGGCTGCGGTGAGGACCGAGCCGCCGACGTTGTGCGGGGCGACGGTCACGTAGTGGGTCTCGGCGGTCGCGGCGAGCTTGCGGGCCTCCAGGATGCCGCCGATGTGGCCGACGTCCGGCTGGATGATGTCGGCGGCCTGGGACTCGAAGAGCTCGCGGAACTCGATCCGGTCGTGGATCCGCTCGCCGGTGGCGATCGGCAGGTCGGTCTTGCCGGCCACCTTCGCCAGCGCCTTCAGGTTCTCCGGCGGCACCGGCTCCTCCAGCCACGCCGGGCGGAAGGGCGCGAGCTCGCGGGCCAGCCGGACGGCCGTCGCGGGGGAGAAGCGGCCGTGCATCTCGACCATCAGCTCGGTGTCGGGCCCGATCGCGTCCCGTACGGCCTCGATGAGCGAGACCGCGTACCGCGAGGCGGCCGGGTCGAGTTCGAGCCGGCCCGCGCCGAACGGATCGATCTTCAGCGCCCGGTAGCCGCGCGCCACGACCTCGCGGGCCGCCGCGTGGTACGCCTCGGGCGTCCGCTCGGTGGTGTACCAGCCGTTCGCGTACGCCGGGACCCGCTCCGTCACCTGTCCGCCGAGGAGCTGCCAGACCGGCACGCCGAGCGCCTTGCCCTTGATGTCCCAGCAGGCCGTCTCGACGACCGCGATCCCGGACATGACGATCTCGCCGGCCCGCCCGAAGTCCCCGTACTTCATGCGGCGGACGAGGTCCTCGACGGCGAAGGGGTCCGAACCCGCGATGTGGTTGGCCTCCGCCTCGCGCAGATAGCCGAGGAGGGCGTCGGTGTGACCGAGCATCCGGGTCTCGCCGACGCCCGTCAGCCCCTCGTCGGTGTGGACCAGGACATAGGTGAGATTCCGCCAGGGCGTGCCGACGACATGAGTGGTGATTCCCGTGATGCGCACGGCGATGACTCTCCGGAGTGTTCGTGATCTCGAACGGCGTTCGACGAGGTGGCGTGACCGTAGGCAGCGGCCCGCCGGGGTGTCAATGGGAGCGGGCCCATGGGAAAGCACGGTGGCGGGACCTTGAGGGGCCCGTTGCCCGGCCTCCGGTCCGGGGCTAGTCTCTGTCCGCGATTTCGATCGCGGTACGGCATTTCGAACGGCGTGAGGGTGAGGTGGGGGCCATGGGACGACTCGTACCTGCGGTGACCAGGGCATTCGACATTCTGGAGCTCTTCCTCCAGGGGGACGGGACGCTCTCCGCCCCCGAGATCACCCGCCGGCTCGGGCTGCCGCGCACCACGACCCACGAGCTGGTGTCGACCCTCGCCGCCCGCAACTACCTCGTCCCGGTGCCGGAGCAGCCCGGCCGCTACCGGCTCGGCGTGCGCACGTACCAGCTCGGCAGCCGGTACGCCGAGCAGCTCGACCTCGCGGCGGAGGGGCGGCAGGTCGCCCAGGAGATCGCCGAGACCTGCGGCGAGACCGTCCACGTGGCGCTCCTGGAGGACGCCGACGTCATCTACGTCGCGAAGGTGGACTCCACGCATGCCGTCCGCATGGTGTCGGCGGCGGGCCGGCGGCTCCCCGCCCACTGCACGGCCGTCGGCAAGATGCTCCTCGCCATGCTCCCCGCCGACGAGCTCGACGAACTCCTCGACGGGCGCGAGCTGACCGGCATGACCCCGGCCAGCATCACCGACCCGGACGCCCTGCGCGCCGCCCTCGCCGAGATCGCCGTCCTCGGCGTCGCCGTCGAGCAGCGCGAGTCCAACCCGGACGTCTCCTGCGTGGCCGCCCCCGTCCGCGACCGCTCGGGCCGCGTCGTGGCCGCGCTCTCCGTCTCCGTCCCCGTCATCCGCTGGGACGAGGCGCGCGAGAACGAACTGACCGCCCTCGCGGTCCGAGGCGCCACCCTCCTGTCCACCCGCCTCGGTCACCGGGGCGCCGTCCGCTGAACCCGGGGCCCCCTCACTCACCCGCGCCGGCGCCGCCCTTGGCGGTCCTGCGGGTGCGGCTCACCGGGCCGAAGATCTCGCGGTCGTCCAGGAAGCCCTCCAGGGCGAAGGTGGCGGCGCCCCGGGTGACCGGGTTGTGGGGAACGGCGCTGCGGCGGAGGGTCGCCGCGCGGTGGGGGAGGGCCAGGGCGTGGCGGCCCACCGCCTCGTACGCGGCCGGGAGCAGGCGCTCGCCCAGCAGGTCCACCACCTGGTTGCCGACCACGACGACCTGGGGGTTGACCAGGTTGACGAGGTTGGCGACGGCGGCGCCCAGGTAGCGCGCGGTGCGGTCGATGACGGCCGCCGCGACCGGATCGTGCGCGTCGGCCGCGCGGGCGAGCGCCGCGACCGTCGCCGCGTCGTCCGGGCCGGCCGCCCGCTCGTCGCCCGGGGCGAGTTCGCGCCACGTCTCGGCGATCCCGCGCAGGGACACGTACGCCTCCACACAGCCCCGGTTGCCGCAGGTGCACAGCCGCCCGTCGAGGGCGAGGCAGGTGTGGCCCCACTCGCCCGCGCTGTTGGTGAAGCCCCGGTACAGCTGCCCGCCGATCGCGATGCCCGCGCCGACACCGGCCCGCAGCGTCAGCACCACCAGGTCGTCGACCTCGCGGCCCGCGCCGCACCACATCTCCGCGACCGTGCTGGCCCGCAGCGGGTTGTCCAGCCACAGCGGCAGCCCGAGCCGTTCGTCGAGCAGCGCCCGCAGCGGCACCTCGTGCCAGGACCAGTACGGCGAGAACGACGACACCCCGCCCTCGCGCTCGACCATGCCCGGCACGCTCACGCCCGCGCCGAGCACCCGCGAGCGGTCGGTGCCGGACGCGGCGAGCAGCTCCTCCACGGCCCCGGCGAGCGTGTCGACCACGTCGGCGGGCCGTACGTCCCCCGGCGGCAGCGGCCGCTCGACCGAGTGCCGGACGGTCAGGGCCAGGTCGAACAGCTCGGCGTGGACCGAGGTCTCGGCGATGTCGACGCCGATCAGCGCGCCGCGCTCCGCGTTGACGGCGAGCCGCGCGCGCGGCCGCCCGCCGCCGGACTCCTCGTGCCCGGCCTCGACCAGGACACCGGCCTCCAGCAGCTCGGCGGTGAGGTTCGCGACCGTGGCGAAGGAGAGGCCCGTGGCGGCCGCGATGTCCTGCCGGCTCATCGCGCCCGGGCCCGCGTAGACCCGGCGCAGCACCTCGAAGCGGTTGAGGCGGCGAATGTCCTGCGAGGTGCGCCTGATCATCTGTGCTGCTGCCTCCGTCGGTGCGCGGTCGTCACACCGGATCTTATTCGAAGGGTTGGAAGAAGGCGGGCGGAGGGTTATTTACAACCGTTAGACGAACCCGTAGTTTTTCTGTCACGGTTACCGCACCCCTCCGACGCCCACCCCCGAGGACACGCGATGCTCCAGCTCAGGGCCCTGCCCTGCACCCCCGCACCCGGCCGTCTGCCCGAAGGCCCCGTCTGGGACGCCGCCCGCCAGGAACTCCTCTGGGTCGACATCACCGAGGGCCTCGTCCACCGCGCCGCCCTCACCCGCGAGGACGGCCGCACCGACCTGCTGCCGACCGCCGTCCTCCGCTTCGACCGCCCCGTGGGCGCGGCCGTCCCCTGCGCCTCCGGGGCCCTCCTCGCCGCCGTCGGCACCGCCTTCGTCCGCCTGGAGGACGGCCGGCCCCCCGCCGAGGCCGTCGAACTCGCCGCCCCCGCCCTCCCCGACGACGGCGTCCCGCGCCGCATGAACGACGCCGCCGTCGACCCCGCCGGACGCCTCCTCGGCGGCACCATGGCCTTCGACGAGCGGCCCGGCGCGGGCGCCCTCTACCGCCTCGACGGCGACGGCCTCACCACCCTCGTCGACCCCGTCACCATCTCCAACGGCCTCGGCTGGAGCCCCGACGGCACCCTCCTCTACTACGCCGACAGCCCCACCCGCCGCGTCGACGTCTTCGACTACGACCCCGCCACCGGCGCCCTCTCCGGCCGCCGCCCCTTCGCCGTCCTCGACACCGGCTACCCCGACGGCCTCACCGTCGACGCCGAGGGCAACGTCTGGATCGCCGTCTGGGGAGGCGCGGCCGTCCTCGCCTTCACCCCCCAAGGCGTGCCGCACGCGCGCGTGGACCTCCCCGCCTCCCACGTCACCAGCTGCGCCTTCGCCGGCCCCGACCTGGACGTCCTGGTCATCACCACCGCCACCCACAACCTCCCCGCCACCCGCCACCCCACCGAACCCGACGCCGGCCGCCTCTTCCTCTGCCGCCCAGGCGTGAGGGGCCTCCCCACCACCCCGTACGCCGACCACTGACTCCTGGGCCGAGGCCCCGTACGGCCCGGCCCCGGCCCCGGCCCCGGCCTCCCGAGCCCGAGGACGGCCCGCACACCGCCCACACCGCCCGGCAGCCGTACGCCGGCCGCGCCGCCTGCGCCCGGCCACCGCACCTACCGAACGCCAGGCCCGACCGACCCGGGCCCCCGAGCCCGACGGCCCGCACACCGGCCGCACACCGCTCGCCAGCCGTACACCGGCCGCGCTGCCCGCGCCCGGCCGCACGCCCACCGCACCTACCGAACGCCAGGCCCGACCGACCCGGCCCGAACCGACGCGCAGCCGTCGGACCGGCCTCGCCACTCGCCACTCGCCTCGCCTCTCGCCCCCTCAGGAACCCACCATGACCAGCCCCCACGAGGGACTGCGCGCCGCGCTGGCCGCCGCCCCCGTCATCGCGATCCTTCGCTCCTCCTCCGCCAGCCGCTTCGCCGAGGTCACCGACACCCTTCTCGCCTCCGGGGTCCGGGCCGCCGAGTTCACGCTCACCACTCCCGGGGTGCTCGACGCGCTCCGGGAGTACGCCGCCGACGCGCCGCCCGGGCTCGCCCTCGGCGCCGGCACGGTGACGACGCCCGCCGAGGCTCAGGCGGCCGTCGAGGCCGGGGCGACCTACCTCATCACCCCCGTCGCCTGTACCGACGTCATCGCCGAGGCCGTCCGTCTCGACGTGCCGGTGCTGCCGGGGGCGTACACGCCGACCGAGATCCTCACCGCCTGGCGGGCCGGCGCGACCATGGTCAAGCTGTTCCCCGCGGCCACCGGCGGGCCCGCGTACCTCAAGGCCGTGCGCGCCCCGCTCCCCGACGTCCCGCTCGTCCCCACGGGCGGCATCACCGCCGCCGACGCCCCCGCCTACCTCGCCTCCGGGGCCACCGCCCTCGGCATCGGCAGCCCCCTCGTCGGCGACGCCTGCGAGGGCGGCTCCCTCGCCGCCCTCACCGACCGGGCCACCGCCTTCCTGGACGGGATACGGCTCCGATGACGCACCCCACCACCCTCACCCCCGCCCTCGTCACCCTCGGCGAAGCCATGGGCGTCGTCGCCGCCACGCACCCCGGGCCGCTCGCCAACGGCGCCCCGATGCGCCTCGGCTGGGCCGGAGCCGAGGCCACCGTGGCCGTCGGCGTCAGCAGGCTCGGGCACGCCGCCGCCTGGACCGGCCGGGTAGGGGACGACGCCGCGGGCGCGATGATCCTCGCCGGGCTCCGCGCCGA
The DNA here is from genome assembly GCF_042754585.1 of Streptomyces sp. NPDC059201. Lineage (NCBI taxonomy): Bacteria > Bacillati > Actinomycetota > Actinomycetes > Kitasatosporales > Streptomycetaceae > Streptomyces > Streptomyces sp. NPDC059201. The sequence goes on along the minus strand of NZ_JBHZBB010000010.1, from coordinate 66,401 downwards.
GGGCGTGGACGTCTCCGGCGCCCGCACCGACCCCGACGCCCCCACCGGCCTGATGCTCCGCGAGCGCAGGACCGCCGACCGGCTCCGCGTCACCTACTACCGCGCCGGTCTCGCCGGCTCCCGCCTCGCCCCCGGCGACCTCGACGAGGCCCGGATCACCGGCGCCCGGATCCTCCACGTCACCGGCATCACCCCGGCGCTCAGCGCCACCGCCCGCGCCGCCGTCGAGTACGCCGTCCGCCTCGCGCACGACGCGGGCGTCACCGTCTCCCTCGACGTCAACCACCGCGAGCGCCTGTGGAGCCGCGCCGAGGCCGCCGAGACGCTCGGCCGCCTCCTCCCGTACACCGACCTGATCTTCGCCGGTCCCGAGGAGGCCACCCTCTTCGTCCCCGACGGCGAGCCCGAGGCGATGGCCCGCGGCCTCACCCGCCTCGGCCCCGCCGAAGCCGTCGTCAAACTCGGAGCCGAGGGCGCCCTCGCGTACACCGACGGCGAGATCCACACCCAGGCCGCGATCCCCGTCACCGCCGTCGACCCCATCGGCGCCGGAGACGCCTTCGTCTCCGGCTACCTCGCCGCCGTCCTCGACGGCTCCCCCGTCCCGGAACGTCTCCGCCTCGCCGCCCTCTGCGGAGCCTTCGCCGTCTCCGTCCCCGGCGACTGGGAAGGCATCCCGCACCGCACCGAACTGGGCCTGCTCGCCGCCCAGGACATCACCCGCTGAACCGCCACCCCACCACAGACCCGAGCACAGACCCGAGAAGGCCATCCCCATGAACCGTTTCTCCGGGCAGACCGCCGTCGTCACCGGCGCCGCCTCCGGAATCGGCGCGGCCAGCGCCGCCCGGCTCGCCCGCGAGGGCGCGGCCGTCGTCGTCGCCGACATCGCCGCCCCCGCCGGCGAGGCCGTCGCCGCCCGCATCCGCGAGGAGGGCGGCCGCGCCGCGTACATCCGCTGCGACGTCTCCTCCGAAGCCGACTGGATCGCTCTGCGCGCGGAGACCCACGAGCGCTTCGGCCCCGTCTCCATCCTCCACAGCAACGCCTTCACCCACACCCCGGCCGCCGCCCACGAACTCCCCGTCGACTCCTGGGACCGCGAACTCGCCGTCAACCTGCGCTCCCTCTACCTCGCCGCCCGCACCTTCCTCGACGACCTGCGCGCCGAGGGCGGCAGCCTCGTCGCCACCTCCAGCGTCCACGCCGACTTCGGCCTCCCCGGCTACCCGGCCTACGCGGCGTCCAAGGGCGGGATGTGCGCGCTGATCCGGCAGTTCGCCGTCGAGTACGGCCCCGAGGTGCGCTTCAACTCGGTGCTGCCCGGCCCGATCCTCACCGACGTCTGGAACGACGTCGACGAGGAGGGCCGCCGGCTCTCCGCCGGCGCCACCGCCCTCGCCCGCCTCGGCCGCCCCGAGGAGGTCGCCGGAGCCGTCGCCTTCCTCGCCTCCGCCGACGCCGCCTACATCACCGGCACCAACCTCGTCGTCGACGGCGGCTGGACCGTCAAGAAGGACTCCAAGTGAAGCCGCACCCGTTCGTGAAGCCCCACCCGTTCGTGAAGGACCACCAGTGAAGATCACCTCCCTGCGCACCTACCTCGTCGCCCCCCGCTGGTGCTTCCTGCGGATCGACACCGACGAGGGGATCACCGGCTGGGGCGAGCCCGTCGTCGAGGGTCGCGCCCACACCGTCGCCGCCGCGGTCGACGAGCTCTCCGACTACCTGATCGGCCAGGACCCGATGCGGATCGAGGACCACTGGCAGGTCCTCACCAAGGGCGGCTTCTACCGGGGCGGACCCGTCCTCTCCAGCGCCGTCTCCGGCATCGACCAGGCCCTGTGGGACATCAAGGGCAAGGCCCTCGGCGTCCCCGTCTGGCAGCTCCTCGGCGGCAACGTCCGCGACCGCGTCCGCGTCTACAGCTGGATCGGCGGCGACCGCCCCGACGAGGTCGCCTCCGAGGCCGTCGCCCGGCAGCGCGAGGGCTTCACCGCGATCAAGATGAACGCCTCCGCCCAGCTCCGCCTCATCGACACGCCCGCCGCCACCCAGGCGATCGTCGACCGGGTCGCCTCGATCCGGGAGGCCGTCGGCGACGCGTTCGACATCGCCATCGACTTCCACGGCCGGCTCACCCTCCCCATGGCCCGACGGGTCCTGCCCCTCCTGGAGCCGTACCTGCCCTTCTTCGTGGAGGAGCCGGTCGTCCCCGAGCTGAGCGAGCACATCGGCGAGATCGTCCGCTCCACCTCCATCCCCATCGCCACCGGTGAACGCCTGTACTCCCGCTGGGACTTCAAGCGCGTCCTCGGCCAGGGCATCGCCGTCGCCCAGCCGGACCTCTCGCACGCGGGCGGCATCTCCGAGTCGCGCCGGATCGCCGCGATGGCGGAGGCGTACGACGTCTCCCTCGCCCCGCACTGCCCGCTCGGCCCCATCGCGCTCGCCTCCTGCCTCCAGGTCGGCTTCGCCACGCCCAACCTGCTCATCCAGGAGCAGAGCCTCGGCATCCACTACAACACCGGCTCCGACCTCCTCGACTACCTTGTCGACCCCTCGGTCTTCCGGTACGAGGACGGGCACGTGGCCCTGCCCACCGCGCCCGGACTCGGCATCGAGGTCGACGCGAAGGCCGTCGAGCGGGCCGCCGAGACCGGCCACCGCTGGCGCAACCCGGCCTGGCGCCGCGACGACGGCTCCCTCGCGGAGTGGTGAGGACGAGGACATGAACGAAGGGCCGGACCCTGGCGGGGTCCGGCCCTTCGTCACGCGCGGGCTCACGCGCGGGCTCACGCGCGGGCTCACGCGCGGGCTCAGCGGTGGGCGAACCAGCCCGCCGCCGGCAGCAGCCTGCTGTCGTAGTCGAACAGCGCCTGGTTCTCCCAGCCGTTGCCGGACGCCGGGTCCGCCGGATCCCAGCCGTTGCCGGTCACCGCCGTCCACGTCGGCTCCCAGTACACGACGCCGAGACCGCGGCCGGACGGGACGGCCTCCACCACGTTCATCACGTCACGCAGCCACGCCGACTGGCCCGCCGGGGTCGCCGGGTAGCCGGAGACCAGCTCCGAGGACAGGTCGATGATGTTCTCGTGCGCGTCCTCGCTGTCCAGCCGGAAGGGGTACGCCGTCTCCGCGACCATGACCTTCTTGCCGTAACGGGCCGAGATGTCATCGAGGTTGGCCTGGAGCGAGGACAGCGCCCCGTGCCAGTAGCCGTAGAAGGACAGCGCGATCACGTCGTAACTCACGCCCTGCGCCGTGGCGTTGTCGAACCACGTGCGGTAGAGCGCGTTGTCCCCTCCGTTCGCCAGGTGCAGCGCGATCTGCGTCGACGAGGAGACGGCCTTCGTCGCCGAGATACCCGAGTTCAGCAGCCCGGCCAGCTGCGGCCAGTTGCTCGTGGAGCCCTCGGGCCACAGCATGCCGGTGTTGATCTCGTTGCCGATCTGCACCATGTCGGCCGTGGTGCCCTGCGCCTTCAGCGCGTTGAGGACGTCGTACGTGTGGTTGTACACGTCCGTCCTCAGCTGCGCGTACGAGTGGCCGGCCCACGCGGCGGGCTTGGTCTGGGCGCCCGGGTCGGCCCAGATGTCCGAGTAGTGGAAGTCCACGAGCAGCTTCATGCCCTGCGCCTTGATGCGCTGGGCGGTGGCGAGGACGCGGGCCTTGTCGTTGTAGCCGTCGGCCGGGTTCACCCACACCTTCAGGCGCCCGTAGTTGGCGCCCGCGCCCTTGAGCAGCGCGACCGGGTCACCGGTCGTCCCGGCGGCGTTCTTGTAGGTGCCGCCGAGGTCCTGGCTCTTCTTGAGAGTGGACAGGTCCACGCCCTTCACGGCGAGCCCGGTCGAGCCGGAGGTGAAGGTCAGGTCGTCCACGTTGAGCCAATTGCCCGCGTTGGCATCGGAGTTGACGCTGATCGTGCAGGCGCCGCCGACCACGTTGACCGAGGTGACGATCCGTATCCAGGAACCGGTCGTCACCGGCAGGTCCGTGCGCTGCTCGGCCGAGCCGCAGTTGCGCAGGGCGAGATAGGCGGCGTTCTGCCCGCCGCCGGAGCGCACCCAGGCGCTCAGCGTGTACGTGCCGTCGGCGAGCCCGCTGAGGTACTGGTACGTCTCCACCTTGTACGCGGACGACGCCCAGTGCGACAGCCGGTAGCCGCCGCTGCGGCCCCCGGCCTCCGCGAACGAGGCGGCGTTCTGCCCGGCGGCGGAGTAGGTCGACCAGCCGGCCGGCGCGGCCGTCCCGGTCCCGTCGCTCTCGAACCCCGGATTGGTGAGCGTACTGGCGGCCGCGGCCTCCTGCGCCGGCAGCGGCGCGAGCAGCAGCCCCGCGCCCAGCGCGGCGGCGAGCGCGGCGGAACGGAGCCGGAAACGGCCTCTGACAGTGATGCGCATCGTCGATGTCCCTTCGACGGTGACGGATGGGGGAAGGTGGTGCGTGTGGTGCGTGTGGTGCGTTCCCTACGGGTGGTGCGGTGGTGACAGCTCGCCCGGGGGCGGCGCAGCGGGTGCGTACCGCCCCCGGGGAGATCGGGGGCCCGGCCCCATGACGGGGCCGGGGAGGGGGGGAGCAGGGAGGGCGGGCCGTCAGCCCTCCAGGCGGACCACGCGGACGCCGCCCGCCGGGACGGTGAGCTTGCCGCTGACGCGCTCGCCGGCGAGGAGTTCCGTACCGGGGCCGTCCAGCGGGACCTCGGTCTCCGCGTCCGTGTGGTTGAGGGCGAAGAGGTAGTGGCCGTGCGCGCCGGCCCGGCGGACGACCTCGACGTCCCGCGCGAGGGCCGGGCGGCCCGGGATGCCGGCGTCCTCGGCCGCCGCCGCCACGATCGCGTCCAGCGAGGCCGCGTCGAGGCGGGTGGAGACGTACCAGGCGGTGCCGCGGCCGAGCCGGTGGCGGGTGACGGCGGGGCCGCCGGCGGCAGGCCCGTCCGCGTACGTCCAGACGGTCTCGGCGCCGCGCGGCCGGACGAACTCGGTCCACACGTCGCCGGTGAGCGCCGCGCCGCCCGGCCCGGCGAGGCCGACCCGCCGGCCGTCGAGGAGCGGCGACCACTCGTCGACGGTGAGGCCGAGGACGTCCCGCAGGGCGCCCGGGTAGGCGCCGGGGTGGACGGCGTCGTGCTCGTCGACGATCCCGGAGAAGTACGAGACGACGAGGGTGCCGCCGTTCTCCACGTACTCCCGCAGGTTCTGCCCCGCGGCCTCCGTCATCAGGTAGAGGGCGGGGACGACGACCAGCGGGTAGGCCGACAGGTCGGCCTCGGGGTGGGCGAAGTCCACCGTGAGGTGCCGGTCGTAGAGGGTCTCGTAGAAGCTGTCGGCGCGCTCGCGGGCGTCGTGAGCCTCGTTGGGCCGCCACTCCAGGTTCTGCGCCCACCAGGACTGCCAGTCCCACAGCATGGCGGCGTCGGGGACGGTCCGGCTGCCCCGGACCTCCTCCAGGGCGCCGATCCCGGCGCCCAGCGCGACGACCTCGCGCCAGATCCGGGTGTCGGTGCCGCCGTGCGGCACCATCGCCGAGTGGAACTTCTCGGCGCCGCTCCGGGACTGCCGCCACTGGAAGAACATCGCGCCCTCGGACCCGCGGGCGACGTGCGCGAGCGAGTTGCGGGCCATCTCGCCGGGCCGCTTGGCCGGGTTGCGCGGCTGCCAGTTCACGCCCGAGGGGGAGTGCTCCAGGAGCAGCCAGGGCGCGCCGCCCGCGACGGAGCGGGTGAGGTCGGCGGCCATGGCGAGGTTGACGTGGGTTCGCCGGCCGTCGGTGATCAGATAGTGGTCGTTGGTGACGAGGTCGACCTCGCGGCCCCAGGCCCAGTAGTCGATCGCGTCGCACTGGCTGAGCGCGGTCATGAAGTTGGTGGTCACCGGGACGCCGGGGGACAGCTCGTGGAGGAGGTCGCGCTCCGCGCGGAAGTTCTCGCGGATCGTGGCGTCGGCGAAGCGCCGGTAGTCGAGCTGCTGGGCCGGGTTGCCGACCGTCGGCGTGGTGCGGGGCGGCAGGATCTCCTCGTACGAGCCGTACCGCTGTCCCCAGAACGCCGTGCCCCACGCCTCGTTCACGGCCTCGACCGAGCCGTAGGCGGCGTCCAGCCAGCGCCGGAAGTGCGCGGCGCAGCCGTCGCAGTAGCAGGCGCTGACGGGGACGCCGTACTCGTTGTGGACGTGCCAGAGCGCGAGCGCCGGGTGGCCGGCGTAGCGGCGGGCCAGCTCGGTGGTGATCCGGGCGGCGGCCTCGCGGTAGGCGGGGGAGCTGTGGCAGATGGTGCCGCGTGAGCCGTAGGTGTAGCGGACGCCGTCGGCGGTGACGGGCAGCGCCTCGGGGTGCGCGCGGTAGAACCAGGCGGGCGGGGCGACGGTGGGGGTGCCGAGGTCGACCCGGATGCCGTGCGCGTGCAGCAGGTCGAGGACGCGGTCGAGCCAGCCGAAGTCGTACCGGCCCGGCTCGGGCTCCAGGAGCGCCCAGGAGAAGATCCCGACGCTCACCATGGTGACGCCGGCCTCCTGCATCAGCCGTACGTCCTCCTGCCAGACGCTTTCCGGCCATTGTTCAGGGTTGTAGTCCCCGCCGAACGCGAGCCGGGTCAGGCCCTTGGGGGTCGTGGCTGACATGAGTCTCTCCTGAACGAGCTGATGTGTGTTTCTGGGAACGTGCACACATCGGGTTTCGAAGTGGCAACGCAACATAACCGCACAGGAACAACCATTGACAAGTGTCCGGAACGTTTCTCTACTGTGAACGCTCACAGATGCATGGTCGGCCTCTCCGTCCGAGGGAGAGGCCCCTTTCGGTCAGGGAGAACCCATCCATGCCCCAGATCACGCGCCGCAGCCTCGCCGCCGCCACCGCCGTCCTTCTCGGCGCCACCGCGCTCACCGCCTGTGGATCCTCCGACTCCGGCGACAAGGCGGGCGCCGACGCCGGCCCCGTCGAGCTCACCTACTGGGCCTGGGCGCCCGGCATGGACAAGGTCGCCGCCCTGTGGAACGCCAAGCACCCCGAGATCAAGGTCACGGTGCAGAAGCAGGCGTCCGGCGACGACCTCGTCACCAAGATCATCACGGCCGCCAAGGCCCACAAGGGCCCGGACCTCGTCCAGGCCGAGTACCAGGCCCTGCCCACCCTGGTCAGCAACGACGCCCTCGCCGACATAGCCCGCGAGGTGCAGGGCGTCGAGAAGCGGTTCGCCCCCGGCGTCTGGCAGCAGACCACCTTCGGCGGCGACGCCGTCTACGCCCTGCCCCAGGACTCCGGCCCGCTGATGTTCTTCTACCGCGAGGACCTCTTCGAGCAGTACGGCCTCACCGTCCCCACCACCTGGGACGAGTTCGCCGAGACCGCCCGCGCCCTGAAGAAGAAGGCCCCCACGAAGGCCCTCACCACCTTCTCCGCCAACGACGCCGGCCTCTTCGCCGGCCTCTCCCAGCAGGCCGGCGCCAAGTGGTGGACCTTCGAGGGCGACACCTGGAAGGTCGGCATCGACGACGCCGCCACCCAGAAGGTCACCGACTTCTGGGGCGGCCTGGTCGCCGAGGGCGCCATCGACAACCAGCCCATGTACACCCCCGCCTGGAACAAGGCCCTCAACACCGGCGAGCAGATCGCCTGGGTCTCCGCCGTCTGGGCCCCCGGCACCCTCACCACCGCCGCCCCCGACACCAAGGGCAAGTGGGCCATGGCCCCCCTCCCGCAGTGGACCGAGGGCGAGAACGCCACCGGCAGCTGGGGCGGCTCCTCCACCGCCGTCACCAGCGACTCCAAGAACAAGGAGGCCGCCGCCCAGTTCGCCACCTGGCTGAACACCGACCCCGAGGCGCTCGCCGCCCTCGTCAAGGAGAGCGGCATCTACCCGGCCGCCACCGCCGCCCAGACCAGCGGCGCCCTCGCCAAGGCCCCCGACTACTTCGCCAACCAGCCCGACTTCTACACCAAGGCCGCCGAGATCGCGAAGACCACCGCCCCCGCCGCCTGGGGCCCCAACGTGAACGTCGCCTACACCGCCTTCAAGGACGAGTTCGGCAAGGCCGCCAAGGCCAAGACCCCCACCGCCTTCGACACCGCCCTCACCAAGGTCCGCGACACCACCGTCAATGACCTCGCCAAGCAGGGCTTCGAGGTCGCCAAGTGACGCAGCCCCCCAAGGGCGCGCGTCGGTCGTACGGGGTCAAGACGGCCCCGTACGGCTTCCTTCTTCCGGCGGCCGTCCTCTTTGCGCTCTTCTTCGCCCTGCCCATCGGGTACGCGGTCTGGCTCAGCTTCCACAAGGTCGAGATCAAGGGACTCGGGCTCGGCAAGGGAGCCAAGTCCGAGGTCTGGGCCGGCCTGGGGAACTACGCCTCCGCCCTCACCGACTCCGAGTTCCTCGCGAGCGCCCTGCGCGTCCTCGGGTACGGCGCCATCGTCGTCCCCGTGATGCTCGGCCTCGCCCTCTTCTTCGCGCTCCTGCTCGACTCCGAGCGCGTCCGGGGCCGCTCCTTCGCCCGGCTGGCGATCTTCCTGCCGTACGCCGTCCCCGGCGTCATCGCCGCCGTCCTCTGGGGCTTCCTCTACCTCCCCGACGTCAGCCCCTTCCACTACCTCCTGGACAAGGCCGGCCTCCCGCAGCCCGACCTCATGGACGGCGGACCGCTCTACCTCGCGATGTCCAACATCGCCGTCTGGGGCGGCACCGGCTTCAACATGATCGTCATCTACACCGCGCTGCGCGCCCTGCCCGCCGAGGTGTACGAGGCGGCCAAGCTCGACGGCTGCTCCGAGCTCCAGATCGCGCTCCGCATCAAGATCCCGATGGTGGCGCCCTCCCTGGTCCTCACCTTCTTCTTCTCCATCATCGCCACCCTCCAGGTCTTCAACGAGCCCACCACGCTCCGGCCGCTCACCAACGGCATCCCCTCCACCTGGAGCCCCCTGATGAAGGTCTACAACGACGCGTTCACCGGCGGGAACATCTACGCGGCCTCCGCCACGGCCGTCGTCCTCGCGCTCGCCACCTTCGCGCTCTCCTTCGCCCTCCTCAGGATCTCCAACCGCCGCACCACGCAAGGAGCCAGCCGATGACCGGGCTCGCCTCCCCCACGCTCCGCGAGGCGGCCCCGGCCGCCGGCACCACCCCCGGCGTCCCGCAGGGACCCCCGCGCCCCCGCCGCACCGCCCTGCTGCCCACCGCCGCCCTGATCCTCGGCGCCCTCTACTGCCTGCTCCCCGTCGCCTGGGTCGTCGTCGCCGCCACCAAGGCCGACGACGAGCTCTTCTCCACCTTCACCTTCCTCCCCGGCAGCGGCCTCGCCGACAACCTCGGCGACCTCACCGCCTACCGCGACGGCATCTACTGGAAGTGGATGGGCAACTCCGTCCTCTACGCCGGCCTCGGCGCACTCCTGTCGACCGTCGTCTCCGCCTTCGCCGGCTACGCCCTCGCCGTCTACCGCTTCCGCGGCCGCGAGCTCTTCTTCAACGTCATGCTCACCGGCGTCCTCATGCCCCCGGTCATCCTCGCCATCCCGCAGTACCTCCTCATGGCCGAGGCCGACCTGACGGACAGCTACGTCTCCGTCCTGCTGCCGCTGATCCTCTCCCCGTACGGCGTCTACCTCGGCCGCATCTACGCCGAGGCCGCCATCCCGATGGAGCTCGTCGAGGCGGGCCGCGTGGACGGCGCGGGCGAATGGCGGATCTTCACGCGCATCGCCGTACCGATGCTCGCCCCCGGCCTGGTGACGATCTTCCTCTTCCAGTTCGTCGCCATCTGGAACAACTTCCTGCTGCCCTTCATCATGCTCGGCGACGACGAGAAGTTCCCCATGACCGTCGGCCTGTTCACCCTCCTCAAGCAGGGTGCCAGCCAGCCCGCCCTCTACACCCTGGTCATCACCGGCGCGCTCCTCGCCATCGTCCCCCTGATCGCCCTCTTCCTCGTCATCCAGCGGTTCTGGAGCCTCGACCTGCTGTCCGGCGCCGTAAAGTCCTGAACACAGGGGAACGAGGGGAAACACACAGCATGAGCACAGCAGCGAGCAGGCGCCGCCCGGCGACCATCCACGACGTGGCCCGCGAGGCGGGCGTCTCGCGCGGAACCGTCTCCCGCGTCCTCAACGGCGGCCACTACGTCAGCCCCGCGGCCAAGGCGGCCGTCGACGCCGCGATCCGCAGAACGGGGTACGTCGTCAACCGGCACGCCCGCTCGCTGATCACCGGCAAGTCCGACTCGGTCGCCTTCCTCCTCACCGAACCGCAGGAGCGTTTCTTCGAGGACCCCAACTTCAACGTCCTCCTGCGCGCCTGCACCCAGGCCCTCGCCGACCGTGACATCCCCCTGCTGCTGATGATCGCGGGCACCGAGGACGAGCGCCGCCGCAACCTGCGCTACATCGAGGCCGGGCACGTCGACGGAGTCCTCCTCGTCTCCAGCCACTCCGGCGACCCCGTCGTGGCCCGGCTCCACGAGGCCGGCGTGCCCGTCGTCGCCTGCGGCAAACCGCTCGGCCAGACCACCCGCATCGGGTACGTCGCCGCCGACGACCGCGACGGCGCCCGCGAGATGGTCCGCCACCTGTACGCCACCGGCCGCCGCCGCATCGCCACCGTCACCGGCCCGCTCGACACCCCCGGCGGCGTCGAGCGGCTCGCCGGCTACCGCGAGACCCTCGCCGCCTGCGGCCTGCCCGTCGACGAGGACCTCGTCGTCACCGGCGACTACAGCCGCGCCAGCGGCGCCGAGGCCGCCCGCACCCTCCTGGAGCGGGCCCCCGACACCGACGCCGTCTTCGTCGCCTCCGACCTGATGGCCCAGGGCGTCCTCGACGCCCTCGCCCGCGCCGGCAAGCGGGTCCCCGAGGACATCGCCGTCGGCGGCTTCGACGACTCCCCGGCCGCGCTCTCCTCCGAGCCGCCGCTGACCACCATCCGTCAGCCGTGGGACCGGATCAGCGCCGAGATGGTCCGCACCCTCCTCGCCCGGATAGCGGGCGAGGACCCGGCGACGGTCATCCTCCCCACTGAACTGGTGGTCCGCGACTCCGCCTGACCCCTCCTCACGAAGAGCCCCGGACCAGGACGACCTCCAGGGTCCGGGGCCCGTGCACGCCCTCCACCCGGTCCAGCTCGATGTCGCTGGTCGCCGAAGGCCCCGAGATCCACGTCAGCGCCCGCCGCGGATCCAGCCGCGGCAGCGCCTCCGGCACCGACGCCACCACCTGCTCCGGAGCCCGTACGACACACAGATGCAGATCCGGTACGAGGGTGAGGGCGCGCCGCCCCTGCCCCGGACCGCCGTCCAGCACCAGCGTCCCGGTCTCCGCGACCGCCAGCGCGCACCCCGTCACCACCGCGTCCACGGAGTCGAGCACGCCCGGCGTCAGCCCCGGCCCGTCGGACACCCGCTCGGCGCCCGACTCCGCCAGCCACTCCTCCGGCAGGCCCGGCGGCACGACGACGCTCCGCGCCCCGCGCTCGTCGATCAGCCGGGCGATCAGTCCGGGCAGACCCGCCGGGTCGGTGCGGTGCACGTGCGCCCGGTAGTCGGCCAGGTTCTCGTGGAGCAGGGACAGCACCGCGTCCGGATCGTCCGGGACATGGCGCGCGAGGTACGTCCGCGGCACCTCGGGCGCCTCGGGGGCGCCGGCGACGGCGGACCGGATCCGGCCGAGGATCCGCTCGCGGGATGAGGTCTGGGCGGTCACGTGCGGTTCTTCCTCCACCAGTCGCGGAACGGTTCGGCGGGCAGGTCCGGCAGGTCGCGGCTCTCCGTCCACTGCCGGGCTCCGGGCCCCGGCAGCCGCTTCGGGTGCAGCGCGCGGGTCCTCGACGCGACGCGCTCGCCCGCCGCGAGGACGCCCGGGTGGTCGAGCACCCAGCCCGCCGCCTTCATCGCGGCCCGCTCCAAGCGGTGCCCCTTCCCGCCCTGGCCGGCGACCCTCTCCCGCAGGTGCACCAGCACCTCGGGGATGTCGATGGCGACCGGACACACCTCGTAGCAGGCGCCGCACAGCGACGACGCGTACGGCAGGGAGGCGTCGACCTCGCTCGCCGTGCCGCGCAGCTGCGGGGTGAGGATCGCGCCGATCGGCCCCGGATAGACGGAGCCGTACGCGTGCCCTCCGGCCCGCTCGTACACCGGGCACACGTTGAGGCAGGCCGAGCAGCGGATGCAGCGCAGCGCCTGCCGGCCGACCTCGTCGGCGAGCGCGTCGGTGCGCCCGTTGTCGAAGAGCACCAGGTGGAAGGTGTCCGGCCCGTCGCCGTCCGTGGTCCCCGTCCACATGCTCGTGTACGGGTTCATCCGCTCGGCCGTCGAGGAGCGGGGGAGCGTCTGGAGGAAGACCTCCAGGTCCCGCCAGTCCGGCACCACCTTCTCAATGCCGACGACCGAGATCAGCGTCTCGGGGAGGGTGAGGCACATCCGCCCGTTGCCCTCCGACTCCACCACCACGAGGGTGCCGGTCTCGGCGACCATGAAGTTCGCCCCGGAGATCCCGACCTTGGCCCGCAGGAACTTCTCCCGCAGGTGCAGCCGGGCCGCCTCCGCCAGTTCGGCGGGGCTGTCGCCGAGGCCCTCGGGTGCCGGGCGGCCCCACGCGCCCATCTCGGAGCGGAAGATGTCGCGGATCTCGCCCCGGTTGCGGTGGATCGCCGGGACCAGGATGTGCGAGGGCCGGTCGTCGCCGAGCTGCACGATCAGCTCGGCGAGGTCGGTCTCGTAGGCGCGGATCCCCTCGGCCTCCAGGGCCTCGTTCAGCCCGATCTCCTGGGTGGCCATCGACTTGACCTTGACGACCTCGGTCTCACCCGTGGCCTTCACCAGACCGGCGACGATCCGGTTGGCTTCGGCCGCGTCCGCCGCCCAGTGCACGGTGCCGCCCGCCGTCGTCACCGCCTCCTCCAACTGCACGAGGAACGTGTCCAGGTGACGGAGCGTCCGGTCCTTGATGCGCTTCCCGGCCTCGCGCAGCTCGGCCCAGTCGTCCAGCTCGGCGACCGCCCGCGCCCGCTTGTCGCGGATCGTGTGCGTGGCGTGCCGCAGGTTCGCCCGCAGCGTCGGGTTGCGGGTCGCCTCCCGCGCCGCCTCGGGGAAGGCCGGCATCCCCACGAAAACTCCGCTCACCGCCAGGGCTCCTCTTCCGTGCTCGCCAGGATCTCCGCCAGGTGCACCGCCCGCAGCGGCTCCCCCCGCCGGCTCAGCATGCCGCCGAGGTGCAGCAGACACGAGTTGTCCGCGCCGCACAGCACCCCCGCGCCCGTCGACACCGCGTTCGCCACCTTGTCCGCGCCCATCGCCGCCGACACGTCCGGGTTCTTCACCGCGAACGTGCCGCCGAAGCCGCAGCACTCCTCCGCCCCCGGCAGCTCCACCAGCTCCAGGCCCTTCACCGCCTCAAGCAGACGGCGCGGCCGCTCGCCCAGGCCCAGCATCCGCAGCCCGTGGCAGGACGGGTGGTACGTGACCCGGTGCGGGAAGTACGCGCCGACGTCGCCCACACCGAGGACGTCCACCAGGAACTCCGTCAGCTCGTACGTACGGGGCCCGAGCGCCGCCGCCTCCGGACCGAAGGCCGGGTAGTGGTGGCGGACCATCGCCGCGCACGAACCCGACGGGACGACCACATGGTCGTACCCCTCGAAGGCGCGGACCGTGCGCCGCACGAGCGGCGCGGTCTCCCGCCGGTAGCCGGTGTTGAACTGGGGCTGCCCGCAGCAGGTCTGCGCCGCCGGGAAGTCCACCTCCACACCCAGCCGTTCGAGCAGGCGGACGGTGGCCACCCCCGTCGACGGGAAGACGGCGTCGTTGACGCAGGTGACGAAGAGGGCGACGCGCATCAGCACTTCCTCGGGGACGGTTCGAGACGGGCGGCGGCCCGGTCCCAGGCGGCGCCGTCACCCTGCGGCTCGTAGTGTCGCAGGGGCTGGGTCCGGGCGACCAGGCGACGCACGGAGGCCAGGTCACCCGCGAGCCCCGCGGCCCGCGCCTGCACCAGCACGTTCCCCAGCGCCGTCGCCTCCACCGGCCCCGCCGTCACCGGCAGCCCGGTCGCGTCCGCCGTCCACTGGCACAGCAGCGCGTTCCGCGCCCCGCCGCCCACCAGATGCACCCTGCGGACCTCCCGCCCGGCCAGCGCGGCGGCCCGCCGCAGCGTCCGCCGGTGCGCCACCGCCAGCGACTCCAGGACACAGCGCAGCACCGCCGCCGGACCCTCGGGCACCGGCTGCCCGGTGCGCCGGCAGAACGCCGCGATCCGCCCCGGCATGTCCCCGGGCGGCAGGAACTCCGGCGCGTCCGGATCGACCAGCGAGGCGAACGGCCGCTCCCGGGCCGCCCCTTCGAGCAGCGCCGGCAGGTCCACCGCGTACCCCCGGCCCTCCCAGGTCCGCCGGCACTCCTCCCACAGCCACAGCCCCATCACGTTCCGCAGGAACCGGACGGTGCCGTCCACGCCCCGCTCGTTGGTGAAGTTCGCCGCCCGGGCCTCCTCCGTGAGCACCGGCCCCGGCAGTTCGAGCCCCGCGAGCGACCACGTGCCGCACGACACGAACGCCACGGCACCGGCCTCCACGGCCGGTACGGCCACCACCGCCGAGGCCGTGTCGTGCGAGGCGACCGCCGTCACCGGCGTCCCCTCCGACAGCCCCGTGTACTCCGCGACGTACGGCAGCAGGCTCCCCGCCGGATCGCCCGGCGCCCGCAGCGGCGGCAGCAGCCCCGCATCGATCCCCAGCCCGCCGAGCAGCTCCTTCGACCACGCACGCGTCCGGACATCCAGGAGCCCGGTCGTCGACGCGTTCGTCTCCTCCGCCCCGACCGACCCCGTCAGCCAGTACGTGAACAGGTCCGGCATCAGCAACAGCGTCCTCGCGGACCGGAGTTGCGCGCTCACGGCCGCCGCCGCGAGCTGGAAGACCGTGTTGAACGGCAGATGCTGGAGCCCGGTCGTCCGATACAACTCCGCCGCCCCGCCGACCCGCGCCCACACCCCCTCCGCGACCCCGTCCGTCCGCCCGTCGCGATAGTGGTACGGGGCGCCGAGCAGCGCCCCGTCGGCGTCGAGGAGCCCGTGGTCCACCGCCCAGGTGTCCACCCCCACGGAGTCCACCGGACCCGAACGGGCCACCGTCCGCAGCCCGTCGAGGATCCCCTGATGGAGCGCGAGCGCGTCCCACCGCAGCCCGTCCGGCAGCCGGACCGGCGTGTTGGGGAACCGGTGCGCCTCGGCCAACTCCAGGATGCCGGGCCCGACCCGGCCGACCATCACCCGCCCGCTGGTGGCCCCCAGATCGGCCGCCGCGAACCTCCCGGTGCGCCCGCTCACCGCAGGAACGCCGCGGCGACGCCCGCGTCGACCGGGATGTGCAGACCGGTGGTGTGGGTGAGGTCCCCGCCGGTGAGCGCGAACACCGCGGCCGCGACGTGCTCGGGCAGCACCTCACGCTTCAGCAGCGTCCGCTGGGCGTAGAACGCCCCCAGCTCGGCCTCCTCCACGCCGTACACCGCCGCCCGCCGCGCCCCCCAACCACCGGCGAAGATTCCCGAACCGCGCACCACCCCGTCCGGGTTCACCCCGTTGACCCGGATCCCGTGCTCACCCAACTCGGCTGCCAAAAGGCGCACTTGATGGGCCTGGTCGGCCTTGGTCGCCGCATAGGCGATGTTGTTCGGCCCCGCGAAGACCGCGTTCTTCGACGCGATATACACGATGTCACCGCCCAGGCCCTGCGCGGTCATCACCCGCGCCGCCTCCCGGGAGACCAGGAACGAGCCGCGCGCCATGATGGCGTGCTGCACGTCCCAGTCCCGCGCGGTCGTCTCCAGGAGCGGCTTGGAGATCGAGATCCCCGCGTTGTTGACGACCAGGTCGACCCCGCCGAACGCCAACAGGGCCTCACGGAAGGCCGCTTCGATCGCCGCCTCGTCCGTCACGTCGACGGTGACGGCCACCGCCCGGTCGGGCCCGCCGAGTTCGGCCGCGACCTCCGCCGCGCTCCCCGCGTCCAGATCCGCCACGACCACACACGCGCCCTCGTCCGCGAGCCGCCGCGCGATCGCCCGGCCGATGCCGCTGCCCGCGCCCGTGACGAGGGCGATCCGGGTGGCGAGCGGCTTCGGCGCGGGCATCCGCCGCAGCTTCGCCTCCTCCAACTCCCAGTACTCGATGCGGAACTTCTCCGCCTCCTCGATCGGCGCGTACGAGGAGACCGCCTCCGCGCCCCGCATCACCTGGATCGCGTTGACGTAGAACTCGCCCGCCACCCGGGCCGTCTGCTTGTCCTTGCCGAAGGAGAACATGCCGACCCCGGGCACGAGCACGATCGCCGGATCGGCGCCCCGCATCGGCGGCGAGCCGGGAAGGGCGTGCCGGCGGTAGTAGGCGGCGTACTCCTCCCGGTAGGCGGCGTGCAGCTCGACGAGCCGGGCGAGGACGGCGTCCAGGGGCGCGGTCGGCGGCAGGTCGACGACGAGCGGCCGGACCTTGGTGCGCAGGAAGTGGTCGGGGCACGAGGTGCCGAGGGCGGCCAGGCGCGGGTGACCGGCGCGGGACAGGAAGTCCAGGACGGCGGGGGAGTCGGTGAAGTGGCCGACCTGCGGCCGGTCCCGGGAGGCCAGAGCGCGTACGTACGGGGCGAGCGCGGCCGCCCGGGCGCGGCGCTCCTCCTCCGGCAGCGCCCCGTACCCGTCGAGCAGCGGCCCGAAGGGCTCGGGCCGCCCCCGCTCGGCGAGGAACGCCTCGGCGGTGCGGACGATGTGGAGCGCGTTCCGCTCGCACTCCTCGGAGGAGGCGCCCCAGGCGGTGATCCCGTGCCCGCCGAGGACGCAGCCGATCGCCTCCGGGTGGGCCGCCTGGACGGCGGCGATGTCGAGCCCGAGCTGGAAGCCGGGCCGGCGCCACGGCACCCACGCCACCGTGCCGCCGAAGCACTCCGCCGTCAGCTTCTCGCCGTCGGCGGCGCAGGCCAGGGCGATGCCCGCGTCCGGGTGCAGGTGGTCGACGTGCGGTGCCTCCACCAGTCCGTGCATGGCCGTGTCGATCGACGGAGCCGCGCCGCCCTTCCCGTACAGGCAGTGGTCGAAGGCGGCGACCATCTCGTCCTCGCGCCCGACGCCGGGGTAGACGCCCTTCAGCGCCCGCAGCCGGTCGAGCCGGAGGACGGCGAGCCCGTCCTCGGTGAGAGTGCCGAGGTCGCCCCCGGAGCCCTTCACCCACATCAGCTCCACATCCCCGCCGGTGACCGGATCGGTGACGGAACCCTTGGCGGAGGCGTTGCCGCCCGCGTAGTTGGTGACGGCCGGGTCGGCGCCGAGGCGGTGGGCGCGCGCGAGGAGTGCGGCGACCTCGGGGTGGGTGCCGGATGTCATGACGGTCTCCTAGGGGCAGTTCGTGGCGGAGGGGAGGGGGTTACGCGCCCCAGCCGGCCTGGGCGCCGCCGACCCGCTCGGCGGCGACGCGCTCCAGCCGTCCGGAGCGCAGCGTGGCGGCCACCGGGTCGGGGTCGAGGCCCCGCTCCTCGCGCAGTTCACGCAGCAGGGGGCGGACGTCGGTGTCGTAGGCGTCCATCAGGACGGCGTTGGCGGCGAGCACGTCACCGGCGCGCTGGGCGGCGGCGAGGGCGTCGGCGTCGACGAGGAGCGCCTTCGCGGTGGCCTCCTGGACGTTCATCACGGAGCGGATGACGGCCGGGACCTTGGCCTCGATGTTGTGGCACTGGTCGAGCATGAAGGCCACGTTCGCGGCCGGGTCCAGTCCGCCGTTCCGGGCGACCTCGTGCAGGATCCGGAAGAGCTGGAAGGGGTCGGCGGCGCCCGCCATCAGGTCGTCGTCCGCGTAGAAGCGGGAGTTGAAGTCGAAGCCGCCGAGCCTGCCCTCACGGAGCAGCAGGGCGACGATGAACTCGATGTTGGTGCCGGGCGCGTGGTGGCCGGTGTCGACGACGACCTGGGCCTTTGGACCGAGCCGCAGGCAGTGCGCGTAGGCGGTGCCCCAGTCCGGGACGTCGGTGGTGTAGAAGGCGGGCTCGAAGAACTTGTACTCCAGGAGCATCCGCTGCCCCTCGCCGAGCCGCTCGTACACCTCCGCGAGGGAGTCGGCGAGGCGTGCCTGCCGCCCGGCGATGTCGTCCTGGCCGGGGTAGTTGGTGCCGTCGGCGAACCACAGCTTCAGGTCCGCCGACCCGGTGGCGTCCATGATGTCGACGCACTCCAGGAGGTGGCCGACGGCCTTGCGGCGCACGGCCGGATCGGGGTGGCAGACGCTCCCGAGGCGGTAGTCGTCGTCCTGGAAGGTGTTGGAGTTGACGGCCCCGAGCTCCAGGCCCCGCTCCTTCGCGTACGCGGCGAGGGCGGCGTAGTCGTCGACCCGGTCCCACGGGATGTGCAGCGACACCCTGGGCGCGACGCCGGTGCGGGCGTGCACCTCGGCCGCGTCGTCGAGCTTCTCGTACGGGGTCCGGGGCACGCCGGGCCGGGCGAACACCTTGAAGCGGGTGCCGGAGTTCCCGTAGCCCCAGGAGGGTGTCTCGATCCGCTGGGCGGCGAGGGCGGCCTTCACGGCGGCGATGTCGGGCATGTCCACCTCGGTGCGTTCGATGGCGTTCAGTGAATGCAATGAATCGAATGCAATGAATCGATTCAGTCGACTGGGAAGCTAGCCTGCACCCAAGGTGTCGTCAAGGTTCTTGACCATGGAGGCGGCGGGGATCTAGCGTCCAGGAGTGGAGAATCTGAAACATTTCATTCGCGCCTTGATCCCTTTCGATCGCCGATCCGAGGAGCCGCCGTGCAGAGGGTCTGCTTCCTGCTGAAGGTCCGCGCCGAGCGGGCGGAGGAGTACCGCGCCCGCCACGCCGAGGTCTGGCAGGAGATGCGCGACGCGCTCACCGCCACCGGCTGGCGCAACTACTCGCTCTTCCTGCGTGAGGACGGCCTCCTCGTCGGCTACCTGGAGACCGAGGACTTCGAGCGGGCGAAGGCCGCCATGGACGCCACCGAGGTGAACGCCCGCTGGCAGGCCGAGATGAGCGGCTTCTTCGAGGAGCTGGACGGCCGGCGGCCGGACGAGGCGATGCGCCCGCTGACCGAGGTCTTCCACCTCGCGTGAGCGGAGCCGCATAGGATGCGACAGGTGGCGGCGACCCCGGACGACGGGGCGGGACGGGCAGGACGGACGACCAGGTGACACGCAGGTGGAACGGGTGACGGGCACCGCGCGGAACACCGGGAAGGCCGGGAACGCCGGGAATCCGGGGAACGCCGGCGACGGTGTGGACCGGCCCCTCGGTGGAGGCGGGCACGGCGTCGGCAGCGGCGGTGCCGGTATCGCCGCCGGCAGGATCGTCGGGATCAAGGACGTGGCCCGCGAGGCCGGCGTCTCCGTCGGCACCGTCTCCAACGTCATCAACCAGCCGGACCGGGTCTCCCCGGCCACCCTCGAACACGTCCGCCGCGTCATCGACCGCCTCGGCTACGTCCGCAGCGAGTCCGCCCGCCAGCTCCGGGCCGGCCGCAGCCGCATCATGGCGCTGCTCGTCCTCGACATGGGCAACCCCTTCTTCGTCGACATCGCGCGCGGCGCCGAGCGCACCGCCCGCGCGGCCGGGCTCGGCGTCATGGTCTGCAACAGCGACCAGAACCCGAGCGACGAGGCCGACTACCTCTCCCTCTTCGCCGAGCAGCGCGTCCGCGGCGTCCTCGTCACCCCCGCCGACGCGGGCGGCGGCAACCTCCGCGACTTCCGCCGCCACGGCATCCCGTACGTCCTGGTCGACCGGGTCGGCGGGGACGGCGGCGGCTGCTCCGTCTCCGTCGACGACGTCGTCGGCGGCTCGCTCGCCATCCGCCACCTCGCCGCCGCCGGCCACCGCACCTTCGCGTACGTCAGCGGCCCCGCCCACCTCCAGCAGGTGCGGGACCGCCGGGAGGGCGCGCTGCTCGCGCTCGCCGAGGCCGGACTGCCGGACACCGCGCTGCGCGAGCTCCCGGCGGACCGGCTCGACGTGGCCTCCGGCCGGGACGCCGGCTCCCGGCTGCTCGGCCTCGCCGACCGCCCGACCGCCGTCTTCTGCGCCAACGACCTGCTCGCCCTCGGCGTCCTCCAGGCGCTGTACGCGGCCGGGGTGCGGGTCCCGGAGGACATGGCGATCGTCGGCTACGACGACATCGAGTTCGCGGCCGCCGCCACCGTGCCGCTCACCTCCGTGCGCCAGCCGGCCCTGACCCTGGGGGCCCGGGCCGCCGAACTGCTCCTGGAGGAGACGGGCGAGTCGGCGGCGGAGCACCGGCACCAGCAGGTGGTGCTCCAGCCGGAACTGGTCGTCCGGCGCTCCAGCCTCACCACCCGCTGACGCCTCTCCCGGGGCGTCCCGGGCTCAGAGCCGTACGCCGAGCAGGTGCTCCAGGGCCAGCTGGTCCAGGCGCTCGAAGCCCATCGAACGCGCGGCGGCCGCGTCCACGTCGAACGTCTCGTACGCCGTCGGGTCGACGAGCAGCTCGGCGAGCCCCTCGGCGGCGGTGGGCACGGCCAGCTGCGGCAGCCGGGAGGCGGCGAGGGCGTCGCGGACCTCCGGGTCGGCGCGGAAGGCGGCGGCCCGCTCCTTGAGGATGAGGTAGTTGCGCATGCAGTTCCTCGCCGACTCCCAGACGCCGTCGAAGCCGTCGGTGCGCACGGGCTTGAAGTCGAAGTGGCGGGGGCCGGTGTAGCCGGCCGACTCCAGCAGGTCGACCAGCCAGAACGCCTGGCGCAGGTCGCCGGCGCCGAAGCGGAAGTCCTGGTCGTACTTGATGCCGGACTGGCCGTTGAGGTCGATGTGGAAGAGCTTGCCCGCCCACAGCGCCTGCGCGATACCGTGCGGGAAGTTGAGCCCGGCCATCTGCTCGTGGCCCGTCTCCGGGTTGACGCCGACGAGTTCGGGCCGCTCCAGGCGCTCGATGAAGGCCAGGGCGTGGCCGACGGTGGGCAGCAGGATGTCGCCGCGCGGCTCGTTCGGCTTGGGCTCGATGGCGAACCGGAGGTCGTACCCCTGCTCGGTGACGTACTGCCCGAGGAGGTCGAACGCCTCCTTCATCCGGTCCAGGGCGACCCGCACGTCCTTGGCGGCGCCGGACTCGGCGCCCTCGCGGCCGCCCCAGGCGACGTAGGTGGTGGCGCCGAGTTCGGCGGCCAGGTCGATGTTCCGGATGGTCTTGCGGAGCGCGTACCGGCGCACGTCACGGTCGTTGGCGGTGAAGGCGCCGTCCTTGAAGACGGGGTGGGTGAAGAGGTTGGTGGTGGCCATGGGGACCTGGAGGCCGGTGCGGTCGAGGGCGTCGCGGAACCGCTTCACGACGGCCTCACGCTCCGCCTCGGGCGCGCCGAAGGGGATCAGGTCGTCGTCGTGGAAGGTGACGCCGTACGCCCCGAGCGCGGCGAGCCGCTCGACCGACTCGACCGGGTCGAGGGCGGGGCGGGTGGCCTCGCCGAAGGGATCGCGGCCCTGCCAGCCGACGGTCCAGAGGCCGAAGGTGAAACGGTCCTCGGGGGTGGGGGAGAAACGCTCGGGCATAGTCGGTCCTTCTCCTGGCGGCCAGATTTGTTTTCTGCGATAACTAATCTGTGACCACTAATACGCCACCGGCACCCGGCGGCGCCAGACCCCGACTTGAGAAGAGGTGAGGGCGTGCCCGACAGCCGCTCCGTCGCGAGCCGCTCCGTCGTGATCGGCGTGGACAGCTCCACACAGTCCGCCAAGGCCGTCGCCGTCGACACCGCCACCGGCGCCGTCCTCGGCGTCGGCCGCGCCCCGCACACCGTCACCGGCACCGGCGGCGCCCGCGAGAGCGACCCCGAGGAGTGGTGGACCGCCCTGGTCACCGCCGTCCGCGCGGCCGTCCGCGACGCGGACCTCGCCCCCGACTCCGTCACCGGCATCGCCGTCGCGGGCCAGCAGCACGGACTCGTCGCGCTCGGCGCCGACCACCGGCCGCTGCGCCCCGCCCTCCTCTGGAACGACACCCGCTCCGCCCCCCAGGCCGCCGCCCTCACCGAACGCCTCGGCGGCCCGAAGGCGTGGCTCGACCGCACCGGCTCCGTCCCCGTCGCGTCCATGACCGCCGCCAAGTGGCAGTGGCTGCGCGAGAACGAGCCCCACCACGCCGCCGCCACCACCGCCGTCCGCCTCCCGCACGACCTCCTCACCGAACACCTCTCCGGCGAGGCCCTCACCGACCCCGGCGACGCCTCGGGCACCTGCTGGTACGCCACGGCCGACGGCGCCTACGACCCCGCCCTCCTCGACCTCCTCGGTCTGGACCCGGCGTGGCTGCCCACCGTGGCCCCCACGGGCGCCACCCGCGCAGGCGGCCTGACGGCGGCCGCCGCCGAGGCCCTGGGCCTGCCCCGCACGGTCGCGGTGGCGGCGGGCACCGGCGACAACATGGCCGCCGCCGTCGGCCTCGGCCTCGGCGCGGCGGGACTCCTCGACCACCCCGTGGTCAGCCTCGGCACCTCCGGCACCGTCTTCGCCGCCACCCGCGCCCGCCCCGCGAACTCCGCCCTGGCCGGCTTCGCCGCCACCGACGGCACCTACCTGCCGCTCGGCTGCACCCTCAACTGCACGCTCGCCGTCGACCGGTTCGCCACCCTCCTCGGCCTCGACCGCGAGGACGCCCTCCCCGGCGGCGAAGCCGTCGTCCTCCCCTACCTCGACGGCGAACGCACCCCCGACCTCCCCGCCGCCTCCGGCCTCGTCACCGGCCTCCGCCACACCACCGACCCCCGCGCCCTCCTAGGCGCCGCCTACGAGGGCGCGGCCTTCACCCTCCTCCGCGCCCTGGACGGCCTCCTCGCCGCCTGCGACCTCGACCCCACGGACCCGTCCGTACGCGCCCGCCCCCTCCGCCTCATCGGCGGCGGCGCCCAAGGCCACACCTGGACCGAAACCATCCGCCGCCTCTCCGGCCGCCCCCTGGTAGTCCCCGCCGAAACGGAACTCGTCGCCCTCGGCGCGGCGGCGCTGGCGGCGGGCGCGGCGACCGGCGAGGACGCGGTGAGCGTCGCGACCGGGTGGGGTACTGGTGCGGGGGAGACGCTGCCGGCGGTGGAGCGGGATGAGGAGACGTGGGGGCGGATTGAGGGGGTGTTGGGGGTGGCGGGGGTGGGGTTGCTGTCCTGAGTCGGGCGGCCGGATCCAATATCCGGGATCCAACCCCCTGGATCCGATCCCCCGGATCCAATCTCCCGGATCTTGGGTCCAACCTCCGGGATCCGATGCCCCGGCTCCGGGATCCAGCCTCCGGGATCCGGTCTCCCCGATTCGGGCTCCAAAATCCGGGATCCGATCTTCACGATCCAGGATCCAACGTCCGGGATCCGTTCCTCCGGAGGTTGGATCCAACCTCCTGGATCCAACCTCCTGGATTTTGGATCCAGGATCCCGGACATCGGATCCCGGACATCGGATCCCGGACATCGGATCCAGGACATCGGATCCAGGATCCGGGATCCGATCCCACCCCCCCCCGCGCCGACTGGCGCCCCTCCCCACCCCCGCGCGACCATGGACGGACGGAACGACCCGTTCGGGGGCCGCACGCCCGGGAGGCGCCGTGGCAGAGAGCAGCGGATCAGGGGTGCGCGTCGGCGGGGCGGAGGTGCTGGTCGTGGGGGCCGGGCCGGTGGGGTTGACGGCTGCGCTGGAGTTGCGCCGGCAGGGGGTGGAGTGCCGGATCGTCGACCGGTTGCCCGCGCGGTTGCCGTACGCCAAGGCCGCGGGGGGGGTGCAGCCTCGGACGTTGGAGGTCTGGGACCGGATGGGGTTGGTGCGGGGCGCGCTGGAGGCGGCCGTGCCGATGCGGGGCCAGTACGTGTACGTCGACGGCGTCGAGCGGGAGCGGTACGACCTGGTCCTGCCGCCCGAGGTGCCGTACGGGTTCGCCGCTTTGCCGCAGTACGAGACCGAGCGCCTGCTGGAGGAGGCGCTGGCCCGTCACGGCACCCGCATCGAACGCGGCACCGTCCTCGACTCCTTCGCGCAGGACCCGGACGGGGTCACCGCCCGCCTCACCGACGCCACCGGCGCCCGTGAGGAGCTGAGGGTTGGCTACCTGGTCGGCTGCGACGGCGCACACAGCACCGTCCGGAAGGGCCTCGGGCTCGCCTTCGAGGGCGGCGCGTTCCCGGAGGAGTACATGCTCGGCGATGTGGAGGTCGACTGGGGCCTCCCCGAGGGGTACGGGCTGCGCTCGATGCGCCTCGACGCCGCCGGAGCCATCGCCGACGTCCTCGTCTGCATCCCCCTCCCCGGCCGCCGCCGCTACCGCATGTCGATGCGCGTCCCGCCCGAGCTCTCCCCGCAGGGCTTTCCACCCCAGGGCGACGGCGGAACCGGTGACGGCATCGCCCACGGCCTCGACCGCGTCGACGGCGTCCGAGCGCCCGGACTCGCCGACATCCAGGCTGTCCTCGACCGGCTCTCCCCGCAGCGCACCACGGCCACGGCGCTCCGCTGGGCCTCGGTGTTCCGGATCAGCCACCGCATCGTGGACCGGTACGGCGAGGGCCGGGTCTTCGTCGCCGGGGACGCGGCGCACATCCACCCGCCGACCGGCGCCCAGGGCATGAACACCGGGATCCAGGACGCGTACAACCTCGCCTGGAAACTCGCCCTCGCCGTCGACGGCCGGGCCTCCTCCGGCCTCCTCGCCAGTTACGACGCCGAGCGCCGCCCGGTCGGCGAGGAGGTCGTCGGCCGCACCGTCCGGCACGCCACCGCGGGCGGCGTGCAGGCCGACCCGGACGACCCCGTGACCCTGATGCTCCGCGAGGCGCAACTCCTCGTCGGCTACCGCGGCAGCCCGATCGTCGACCCGCCCGGCGACGGCCCCGCGCCCCGCCCGGGGGACCGCGCCCCCGACTGCGGCGGCCTCGTCGGCCCCATCGCCGCCTACCCCGTCCGCCTCTTCGACGTCCTCCGCGACCGCCCCACCGTCCTCCTCCTGTACGGGACGGGGTACGGCTCCGGCGGCGTCGCCGGTCGTGACGAACTGGCCGCGACGGCGTGGCGCGCCACCGGCGGCCGCGTCGACGTCCACGCGGTCCTCCCGCCGGACGTGCCGGACGCGCCGCACGCACCCCCCGGGACCGGCCCGATCCCCGCCCACCGGGACACCCGGGGCGAGTTCGCCGCCCGGTACGCGGTCGACGCGCGGACGCCCACGGCGTTCGTCGTCCGCCCCGACGGCTGCCTCGGAGCCCGCCTGCCCGCCCCGGACCCTGACCGCCTGGCCGCCCACCTGGCCCGCGTCTTCGCCCCCGCGGACAGCGATCCGGACGGCCATCCTGACGACGATCAGTCCTGAGAGGCGGCCGCTCCACCGGCCTTCACGGAGTCCTTCCTCCCCCGCCCCCGCTTGCGCGGCCGCTCGTCCCCCTGCGCGAGAACCTCCACCGCGGCGCCGTACACCTCCGGCACGCTGAGCACGGAGGCCACGCCCCGTGCCGTCCAGCCGGCCGCCTTCACCACGACCTCCGCCAGCTCCTCCACCATCACGGCCCCCTCGCTCCCGCGCGTCGTCCGCGCATCCTCGGTCACCCCTACTGACCGGCGGCGGCTCCGGAAGGTTGAGCGGGCGCCATCTTCGCGGCGGTGACGAAGGCGCGGACCAGGTCGTGGTCCTTCACGCCGGGCGCCGACTCGACGCCGCTGGAGACGTCGACGCCCCAGGGACGGGCGGTGGCGATCGCCTCGGCGACGTTCGCGGGGGCCAGGCCGCCCGCGAGGAGCCAGTGGCCCTCGGGGCGGGCCGTGTCCAGGAGCGAGAGGTCCCAGCGCGAACCGGAGCCCGCCTTGGGCGAGTCGAGCAGCAGGACCTCCTCGCCCAGCGCGCCCACGCGCATGTCGGGCCCGTCGGCGAGCGCGGTCGCCCGCCACAGGTGCGGGAAGATCGCGGCCGCGGCCTCGAACTCCGCGCGGCCGTAGGCGCGGCCGTGCAGTTGGAGCGCGTCGAAGCCGAGCTCGGCGGCGATGCGGGCGGCCTCGTCGGCCGGCGTGTCGTTGACGACGAGCACCGAGACCACGCCGTCGGGTACGTGCGCGGCGAGCGCCGGCACGCGCGCCCGGTCGAGTCCCCGGACACTGGTCCCGCTGATCACGAGGCCGATCGCGTCGGCGCCCGCCTCTGCGGCCACGTCGATGTCGGCGGTCGTGGCGAGCCCGCACACCTTGACGAACACTCTGTCGCTCCTCTGCTCCGGTCCCGGCGCCGTCGAGCCTACTGACCGCGTCCGGCGCCGTCGATTCGCCTCCGGATGGATCCACCGGAGGCGGATCGACGCCACCGGGCGAGCATTTCTGTTCGAGCGGGCCGAGCATTTCTGTTCGAGTGAAAAGGGCGACTAGGCTCTCGCTCACCATGAACCAGCCCACGGAACCCAAGGCCGACAAGTCGGGCGTGCGCCGGCACAACCTGAGCCTCGTCCTCAGGACCGTGCACGACGCCGGCGAGACCACCAGGGCCGCCGTCGCCGCCCGCGTCGGCCTCACCCGGCCCGCCGTTTCCTCCCTCGTGGAACAGCTCCTCGACCTCGGGTTCCTGGTCGAGTCCGGCAAGACCTTCAGCGGCCAGGCCGGCCGCCCCGGCACCGTCCTCAAGCCGGCCGTGACGGGCCCCGCCGGCCTCGGTGTCGAGATCAACGTCGCGTACGTCTCCGTCTGCCTCGTGGACCTCACCGGCACCGACCGGATCCGCCGCACCGTACGGCTCGACAACCGCGCCGACGCCCCCGACGTCCTCGCCCGCGCCGCCGGGATCGCCGCCGAGGCGCTCGCCGAGGCCGAGGCCCTCGGCCTGAGCCCGGCCGGCGCCGCCCTCGCCCTGCCCGGCCTGGTCTCCGGCGGCACCGTCCGCCAGGCCCCCAACCTCGGCTGGCACGACACCCCCGCCGAACGCCTCTTCGGCGACGCCCTCGCCGCGCTGCGCCCCGCCGCCCCCCGGCTCCCCGTCGCCTCCGACAACGAGGCCAACATGGCGGCCCTCGCCGAACTCCGCTTCGGCACCCCCGGCACGCCCCGCACCTTCCTCCACCTCACCGGCGAGACCGGCGTCGGCGGCGCCGTCGTCGTCCACGGCGAACTCCTGCGCGGCGCCCACGGGTTCGCGGGCGAGATCGGCCACCTCGTCGTCGACGCCGAGGGCCCCCGCTGCCGGTGCGGCTCGCGCGGCTGCCTGGAGCAGTACGCGGGCCAGGCCGCCCTGCTGCGCGCGGCGGACGCCGACGACGTGGACGACCTCGCCGCCCGCGCCGAGCGCGGGGACCCCCGGACGCTCGCGGCGCTCGCCGAGGCGGGACGCATGCTCGGCCGGGCGCTGTCCGGCGCGGTCAACCTCCTCGACCCCGAGGCCGTCGTCCTCGGCGGCATCTACCCCCGCCTGATGCCCTGGCTGGCCCCCGCCGTCACCGCCGAGCTCGCCGAGCGGGTCGTCTCCGGCCTCTGGCCCGCCGAAGCCCCCCGCCTGCGCCCCGCCTCCCCGGCCACCGACGCCGCCCGGGGCGCCGCCGCCCTCGTCCTCCACGACATCCTCGCCGACCCCCTCGCCCACACCCGCTGACGCGCCCCACGTCCGTCGGTGGAAAACGGCGGGTGGGTGCACCGCCGCCCCGGCTAGGGTGCGGGGATGTCGGAGATCATCGTTCCTCCCAAACCCCGCCCCGGCGACCGGATCGCCGTGCTGTCGCCCGCCGCCGGACTCCCCGAAGTACTGCCGCTCCCCTTCGAGTTGGGCGTGCGCCGCCTCTCGGAGGAGTACGGGCTTGTGCCCGTCGAATACCCCACCACGCGCAAGCTCGGCGCGTCCCCGCAGGACCGGGCCGCCGATCTGCACGCCGCCTTCGCCGACCCGACGATCAGGGCGGTCGTCGCCAGCATCGGCGGCGACGACCAGATCACCGTCCTCCCGCACCTCGACGACGCGCTCCTCCGCGCGAACCCCAAGCCGTTCTTCGCCTTCAGCGACAACACCAACCTGCTGATGCGGCTGTGGAACCTCGGCGTGGTCGGCTACCACGGGGCTTCCGTGATGACCCAGTTCGGCCGTCCCGGCGCCGTCCACCCCGTCACCGACGCCTCCGTCCGGGCCGCGCTCTTCGGCTCCGGCCCCTACGAACTCCCGGCCCCGACCGACACCAACGACGTCGAACGGCCCTGGGAGGACCCCCGCACCTTCGACTCCGCGCCCGTCATGGAGCCCGCGGGCCCCTGGCACTGGCACCGCGCCGACCGGGTCGTCGAGGGACGGAGCTGGGGCGGCTGCCTGGAGATCGTCGCCCAACTCCTCATGGCCGACCGGGAGATCGCGCAGCCCGAGGCGTACGAGGGCGGGGTGCTGTTCCTGGAGACCTCCGAGGCGCTGCCCCCGGCCGACGAGGTGTTCCGGATCCTGCGCGCCATGGGGGAGCGGAGCCTGCTCGCCCGCTTCTCCGCCCTCCTCATGGGCCGGGCCCGCGCCTGGTCGTTCGACGCGCCGAACGGCCCCGCCGCGCGGGACGCGTACCGCGAGGACCAGCGCGCCGCCGTGCTCCGCGCCCTCGACGCGTACGCCCCCGACACCCTGGCCGTCCTCGACGTGGACCTCGGGCACACCGATCCGCAGGTGGTGATCCCGTACGGCGGGACCGTCCGCGTCGACGGCCCGGCCCGCCGCATCACCGTCACCTACTGATCCTGATCCTGATCCAGATACTGACGCCGGCGGCCGGTCAGGCCCCCGCCGCCTCCTGGGCGATCCGGTCGAACTGGGCGCCCATCGCGGCGGCGAGGGCCTGGGCGGCGGAGAGCGGGCGGACCATGACCATGAAGTCGTCGATCAGCCCGTCCTCGCCGAAGTGGAGGAAATCGCAGCCCTGGATCTGACGGCCGTCGACGGTGGCGGTGAAGACGAGCGCGTGGTCGCGCCCGTCCGGGCTCCCGATCTCGCGCACGTACGTGAAGTCGTCGAGGACGCGCAGGACCCCGCGGAGGATCGCGGCGGTCATCGCCTTGCCTGCGTACGGCTTGAACGCGACCGGGCTGGTGAAGACGACGTCCTCGGCGAGGAGCGCCTCGACGGCGGCCTGGTCGCGGTTCTCGACGGCGGTACGGAAGGGGTGCACGGGACCTCCACGGCTCACGGGATACCGGATACCGGATACGGGATACGGGATACGGGATACAAAATACTCAACGAATTGAATAGACGTACTGGAGAGTAGGTACCGCGCGAGGGCTTGTCCAGGGATCGCCCGCCCCGCGCTCTCATCCCGCTCTCACGTGGGCCTTATCCCGGCCTCACACGCCACCCCTACGTTCGCGCCATGTTCTTCACCTACCTCCGGCGCGAACTGCGCCGCCGCAGAAAGGCGGCGCTCGTCGTCGCCTCCGGCCTGGCGCTCGGCATCGCCCTGGTCATCGTCGTGACCTCGGTCTCCGCCGGCATGAAGCAGGCCCAGGGCAAGGTCCTCGAATCCCTCTACGGACTCGGTACGGACCTCACGGTGACGAAGGCTCAGGAGCGGCCCGCCGAGGGCGCGCAGCCGGCGCGTCCCCGGTTCGAGTTCGCGGGCGGCGAGGAGGGCGAGGAGCAGAGCAGTGACCGGCTCATGGTCCAGGGCTTCCAGACCCTCGCCGACTCCACCGTCGCCACCGTCGCGCGGCAGGACGGCGTCGACCGCGCGGTGGGCGGCCTCAGCCTCGTCAACATGAAGATCAACGGCGAGTTCCGGCGCGGCCAGATCCAGCGCGGCGAGGGCCAGGCCCCGGGCCAGGGCCAGGGCTTCGGCCAGGGCGGCTCCGGCGGCAACCCGGGCGATACCGTCACCGGCGGCGGCGCCGCCTTCGACGTCGACTCCTTCACCCTGTACGGCACCGACGTCACCACCCCCGACCTCGGCCCCCTCACCACCTCCACCGTCACCGAGGGCCGCGCCTTCGAGACGACCGAGACCGACGCCGCCGTCGTCGTGGTCGACAGCGCCTACGCCCAGCAGAAGGACCTCTCCGTCGGCGGCGAACTCACCGTCAAGAACGTGAAGTTCGAGATCATCGGCATCGCCACCGCCGACAGCGGCCAGCCCACCGCCCAGGTCTACCTCCCCCTGAAGCGGGCCCAGACCCTCTCCGGCTCGGCCGGCAAGGTCACCACCGTCTACGTCAAGGCCACCGACTCGACGAAGATCGACGCCGTCAAGACCGCCATCCAGAAGAACGTCTCCGGCACCACCGTCACCACCTCCGCCGACCTCGCCCAGACCGTCTCCGGCTCCCTCGACACCGCCGCCGGGCTCGCCTCCAACGTCGGCAGGTGGCTGTCGTACGCGGTCCTCCTCGCCGCCGTCCTCGTCGCGGGTCTCCTCACCTCCTCCGCCGTCAGCCGCCGCGTCCGCGAGTTCGGCACCCTCAAGGCGCTCGGCTGGAAGAGCGGCCGGGTCACCCGCCAGGTCGTCGGGGAGGCCCTGGTCAACGGCGTCATCGGCGGCGCCCTCGGCATCGCCGTCGGCCTCGCCGGCGCCTACGCCGTCACCGCCGTCAGCCCCACCCTCACCGCCGAACTCGGCGCGAGCGCCGGTGGGTTCGCCGGACGCGGCGGCGGCATGGGATTCGGCGGCGGCATGGGCGGACCCGGCATGACGCGTACCGCCGCCGGCCGCAGCGTCGACATCGCGCTCACCGCCCCCGTCAGCCTCACCACCGTCGGCCTCGCCGTCCTCCTCGCCCTCGCCGGCGGCCTCGTCGCCGGAGCCTTCGGCGCCTGGCGCGCCTCGCGGCTGCGCCCCGCCGACGCGCTGCGCCGCGTCGAGTAGCCGCCCCGCCCACCCCCGTACCGCAGGAGCCACACCTCCCGCACCCCAGGAGTCCCACGCATGTACGAACTCATCGGCGTCACCAAGCAGTACCGGCGCGGCCAGGCGAGAGTCGACGCCCTCGCCGGGATCGACCTGAAGATCGCGCAGGGCGACCGCCTCGTGATCCAGGGCCCCACCGGCGGCGGCAAGTCCACCCTGCTCCAGATGCTCGGCGGTCTCGACCGCCCCACCGCCGGCAGCGTGTTCCTCGACGGCACCGACCTCGCCAGGCTCTCCGAGAGCCGGCTCACGGCCGTCCGCAGCCAGTACATCGGCTTCGTCTTCCAGAGCTTCAACCTCATCCCCACGCTCACCGCACAGGAGAACGTGGAGACCGCGCTCGTCCCGCTCGGCGTCAAGGCGGGCGAGCGCCGCCGCAGGGCCGCCGAGGCGCTGGAGTCGGTCGGCCTCGGCGAGCGCCTCGGCCATCTGCCCTCCGAGCTCTCCGGCGGCCAGCAGCAGCGCGTCGCCATCGCCCGCGCGCTGGTCAAGCGGCCCCAGGTGCTCCTCGCCGACGAACCCACGGGCAACCTCGACGAGTCCACCCGCGACGAGATCGCCGACCTCCTCGAAGGGCTCTGGCAGGAGCACGGCCTGACGTTCGTGATGGTCACCCACGACAGCGCCCTCGCCCGCCGCGCCCCGCGCCTCGCGACGATCCGCAAGGGCCGCATCAAGGTCACGGAGAACCCGAAGGCACCAGGCCCGAAGGCGACGGTGACGACCACCCGGGAGTCCTGAGACGCGGATCACGCCACCGGACCCTTGTTCGGCAATGCCGAACGGGGCGTACGGTGGCGTGCCCGATCAGCGAGCGGACCGAGGAGCCGGAATCAGCCATGCTCACCTTCACCTCCCAGGACGGCGTCCGTATCCACGTCCACACCTGGCTCCCCGAGGGCCCCGTCCGCGGCGTCGTGCAGATCGCCCACGGCATGGGTGAACACGGCCTGCGCTACGCCCCGTTGGCCGAGCACCTCACCGCTCGGGGGTACGCCGTCCACGCCGCCGACCACCGGGGCCACGGTCGCTCCATGCACGCCGGTCCCGGCCACCTCGGCGCCGATGGCTGGAACCTGCTCGTCGGCGACCTCGCCGCGCTCACCCGGGCCGCCCGCGCCGCCCACCCCGGTGTCCCGGTCGTCCTGCTCGGCCACAGCATGGGCTCGTTCGCCGCCCAGCAGTACCTCCTGGACCACGCGGACCTGGTCGACGGCGTCGCCCTCTCCGGCACCACCGCCGTCGACGCCCTCCTCACCGCCCTCGCCGCGGCCCCGCAGACGGACGACGGCCCCTTCGTCGCGTTCAACGCCGCCTTCGCCCCCGTCCGCACCGAGGCCGACTGGCTCAGCCGCGACGAGAAGCAGGTCGACGCCTACCTCGCCGATCCGCTCTGCGGCTTCGGCCTGGACCTCCAGGGCTTCGCCGACATGGCCGGTGCCACGGTGCGGCTCGCCAGTCCCGCCGGCATCCCCGCCGACCTGCCCGTCGCGCTCTTCGTCGGCTCCCGCGACCCCCTCAACGGCGGCCTCGCCCACAGTGACCTGCTGGTCTCCCGCTACCGCGAGGCCGGACTCACCGACCTCGCGTACCACCGCTACGAGGGCGCCCGGCACGAGGTCCTGAACGAGACCAACCGCGACGAGGTCGTGGCCGACCTCACCGCCTGGATCGAGCGCGTCACCGGCTGAACCGGACCGGCGGGGCTCAGATCCGCACGCCGTGCCCGCGCAGATACGCCAGCGGGTCGACGTCCGTCCCGAAGGACGGCCCGGTCCGCACCTCGAAGTGCAGGTGCGGACCGGTCACCCGCCCCGTCGCCCCGGAGCGCGCGATCCGCTGCCCGCCCGACACGCTCTGCCCGGCGGAGACGTCGATACGGGACAGATGGGCGTACTGCGTGTAGCGGCCGTCCGGGTGACGGAGCACCACCTCGTAGCCGTACGCGCGCGCGTACCCGGCCCGCACGACGCGGCCAGGCCCCACCGCCCGCACCGGCGTCCCGCTCGGCACCGCGAAGTCCTGGCCCGTGTGATAGCCCCGCGACCAGGCGCCGCGCTCCCCGTAGGCGCCGGTGAAGACGTACGACTCCACCGGCGCCGTCCAGCCGCGCGCCGCCGTCCCGCCGACCGGCACGGGCCTCGACGGGCGTTCCGACGGGCGCTGTGCCGGTCCCGCGTCCGTCCGACCCGTGCGCTGCTCGTACTTCCAGCGGTGGGAGGTCCAGTACCAGTGCCCGTCCGACCGGAACCAGTAGACCCGGTCCCGCGCGTCCCAGCCCTGCCGGCCCCGGAAGACCGGCTCCCGCGCGCGTGCGGAGGTCGGGTGGGCGGTGGCGCCGGCGGGGGCCTTCGTGCGCTGGAGGTAGACCGCCTGGTGGCTGGTCCAGCGCCAGGCGCCGGACTCGTTGCGGAACCAGTAGCGCGAGCCGTCCCAGCCGGCGTGCGCGGGGGCCGGTTCGGCGGCGGCCGTGCCCGTGCCCGCGGCCGTCAGCGCGACCAGTCCCGCCGCCGTCACCACCGCGCGGCGCACCCCGTGCAGGGACGTCACGGGGTGCCCCGCGCGCGTGGCCGCGCCGAGGCGGGCCGCGAGCGCCCCCGCCGCGCAGCCGGCGCAGGCGCAGTCCTCGGGGGTCTCGTCGGTGAAGCCGGGCCTCTCCAGGCCGTCCGCGGAGGTGGTGCTGCCCACAGTCACTCCTCGTTCGGGCGAGGGAGGTCGCCCCGCCGGGTGTAGAAGGCGACGGTCAGGTCCTTCACCAGGGCCTGCCGCTCGAAGTCGTCGAGTTCGACAAGGCCGCGCGAGGTCAGCCGCGTCACGGTGTCGTCGACGGCGTCGATCACGCCGGTGAGCACCGACTCCCGGTGCCGGGCGTCCAGGACCGCGAGCTGCCTGCGGTGCATGGCGGCGGCCACCTCGGGGGCGTACTCGATCCGGGTCGGCTGGGCGGAGAAGACGGCGACGCCGACCGGCCGGCACTCGGCGGCGAGGAGCCGGGTCAGCGCGTCGCCGACGGCCTCGGCGTTCCGCAGCGTCGGGGATCCGCCCTGGAAGGCGTCGGCGGGCAGTTGGGACAGCACGCGCGCGGTGGCCGCCTCCACCTGCGCCCGCAGATAGCCGAGGTGGTCGTCGACGGCGTACAGCGCCCGCGCCGTGTCCCGTACCGACCACACCACCAGCACCACGACCCGCAGCGCCGAGCCCTCCGCGTCCACGGCGGCGATGGGCTCGCTGCGCCAGTGCCGCAGCCGTACGTCGACCCGGCGGCGCAGCACGAAGGGGCTGATCCAGACCAGGCCGGTGCGGCGGACGCTGCCCCGGTAGCGGCCGAAGAGGGAGAGCACCCAGGCGGAGCCGGTACGCGCGCGCGTGAGGCCGCCGAAGCAGACCACGGCGAGTCCGCCCAGACCGGCCAGCGCGAGCCACTCCCACGGGAGCAGGTGCGCGGCGCGCAACGGGCGGGCCCGCCACAGCAGGGCGGCGGCGCTGCCCAGGGCGGCGGTGCCGGTGAGGACGGCGAGCCAGCCGGGGGCGGCGGGGCCCGGCCGCTCGGTGGGACCCGCGTCGGCGGGCGGGTGCCGGCGCGGCGGTGCGCCGGTGCCGGAGAGCGGGTGGTCGGTGCCGGAGGAGGGGTGGTCGTGTCCGGACAGGGGGTGGTCGGGGCCGGGGTCCGACCGGAAGAGGTCGTCCATCGCTATGCCGTCCGCGTGCCGGTGGACGCGGACGGGCAGGGCTCGCGGGGGGTGCTCGGTCATGAGGCCCTTCCGGCCGCACGGGTGGTGACGGCGCGTCGGATGATCTTCGAACACCATGGTCACAGGGGTGTATGTCCGGAATGCCGCGACGAAGGTCCCGATTGTCCGGGACCTTGGTCCCTTGGCCATGGCTTCACCGGAGGCCGTTGTCAGTGGCTGCCCCTACCGTTCGGATCATGACGACGACCTATCTGGAGCTGTCGCAGGACGGCGGCGGTGCCCACAAGTTCTACGAAGTGACCGTCGACGGGCTGGAGGTGTCGGTCCGTTACGGCCGGATCGGAGCGGCCGGACAGACCCAGCGCTCCGCATTCGCGACCGCCGACAAGGCCCGGGCCGCGGCGGCGAAGAAGATCGGCGAGAAGGTCCGCAAGGGCTACGCGCCCGCGGTCCCGGGCCAGCGGGCCGCCCGGTCCGTCACCCGCCGTGCGGTCGGCTCCGCGCCCTCCACCGCCCGGGCCGTGGCCCCCGTCCTGTGGCGCTTCCGCACCGGCTCCGCCGCCTTCGGCATCCATGTCGACGAGGAGCGGATCTGGGTGGGCAACCAGGCGGGAGACGTCTTCACCCTCGACCACGGCGGCGACGTGCTGGCCCGCTTCGGCCTGCCCGACGGCGTGAAGTGCCTGGTCGCCGACGACTTCTGGATCTACGCGGGCTGTGACGACGGCAAGGTCTACGACCTCTCCTCCAAGCTGCCGTTCGCCGCCTACGACATCACCGCCGACGTCGATATCTTCTGGCTCGACATCCACGAGGGCGTCCTGGACGTCGCCGACCGCTCCGGCCGGCTCACCGTCATCGACCACGAGGACGAGCACCAGTGGTCCCGCTCCGGCCGCGGCGAGTTCGCCTGGATGGTCCGGGCGGACGGCCGCGCGGTCTACCACGGCGACACCAAGGGCGTCACCGCCTACGCGGCGGACGGCACGGGCGAGCTGTGGCACACCGCATCCGACGGCGCGGTGCTCTTCGGCTGGCAGGAGGCGACCGCCGTCTACGCGGGCACCGGCCACCGCAAGGTGCAGCGCTTCGCCAAGGCAGACGGCCGGGTCGAGGCCGTCTACGCCTGCGACGCGATGGTGTACGCGTGCGCCACCTCGCCCGGCGGCCGGTTCGTCTTCGCGGGCGACTCGTCGTCCTCCGTCTACTGCTTCGCCGAGGACGGCACCCGGCTGTGGAAGCTGGGCACCGGCGGCGGTTCGGCGCTCTCCATGCAGTACCGCGACGAGCGGCTCTACCTGGTCACCACCGACGGCTCGCTGGTCTGCGTGGACGCGAGCGAGGCGGCGATCGAGGCCGCCCAGCAGGGCAGCGTCCCGGTCGTCCGGGACGTCAAGCTGGCCGCCGCGCTGCCCACCTACACCCCGGCGACCGCCGCCTCCGCCGTCACCGTCATCGCCTCGGTGGGCGACGCCCCGGCCGGTTCGATCGTGGTCGAGTGCGCCCGGGAGGGCGGCCGGAGCCGGGTCCGCGTGGTCAGCCCCGGCTACGAGCCGTCGTGGAACGTGCAGTTCCCGCGCGCCATCCGGGAGCCCGGCGCGCGGTTCGTGGTGGAGGCCCTGCACCCCGCGGCCGGCGGCTTCTACCGGGTCCGCGGCGAGATCCGGCGGCTGCTGTGAACCAGGACCCGGGCGCCAAGGGCGCGTTCGAGGCGGCGACGGGCGACGGACCGCCGTTCACGGGCGACCCGGAGCAGCGCTCCCGCGAGGTCCGCTCCGCGCTCGACGGGCTCCGGCAGATCAGACGGCTGACCGGCGGCCCGGGCGGCGACCCCGGAGCCGTACCCGCCGTGTGGGAGCTCAGGCAGCCGGTACGGGCCGTGGCGCTGGCCCTGGAGGCGGGCGGGCTCGCCCCCTCGGCGGTGGACGCCGCCGGGGCGCGGACGGCGACCGGCTACCGCGTACGGGCGGGGGAGCGGCCCGCCACCACCGTCGTCGAGTGGCTGGGGCCGCCGGGCTCCGGCGCCGCCGGGCAGGAGGCCGACGCGCTGACGGCCTGCGCCGGCGCCCTCGCCCGGCTCGGCTGGGAGGCCCTGCTCTACAAGGGGCCGCGCGGCCGCCGCTTCCTGGAGGTGGAACCGGCCGGAACGGCCGCCGGCCCGGCCCCGTCCTGAGTGGACGGGCACCGGGCCGGAGAAGGTGCGGCGAGCGCGGCGGACGCGGCGAGCGCGTCTGGCGCCTCTGGTGCTCTGGCGCGTCAGGCGATCGACGCGGAGACGATCGCGGAGACCGCGATGTTGCAGGAGGCGGTCACCCAGACCGCCGGGTGCGGCTCCGGGTCCACCAGCGTGGCACCCAGCTTCCCGGGCGTCACCAGGTCCACCACCAGGAACGCGACGGCCATCATCACCAGGCCGAGGAGACCGAAGGCGGCCGTGGAGACCAGTCCCTTGCCGAAGTTGTCGTAGGTGGTCCAGATGGACGTGAAGACGATCCCGCCGATGCCGAGCAGGGCGGAGCTGAGCAGGACGGCCGCGTTGCGGTTGCGGTCCTCCCATATCTGCCGGCCCAGCTTGCCGGGGGTCAGGATGTCCACCAGGACGATGCCGAGGATCAGCAGGACCACGCCGAGGGCGCCGTAGGCGGTGGCACGGCCGAGGCCGTTGACGATGTCGGTCATGGGAAGCCGGCTCCGGAGAGTGGTGATCGCGAGCGATCGACGGTCATGGACCGGCAAAATCTAGCGCACGGAACGAGCCGGTCCGCCGCCCGCCCGGAGATCGGGCGGACGGCGGACCGGACGAGACGGACCACCTGGGGCGGATCAGGCGCCGGGCGGCAGGCCCTTGGCCCGCGAGCGGACCATGAAGGCGGTCACGATCTCGGCCGCGCCGACCGCGATCAGCCAGATCCCGCCGAGCAGGGTCAGCACCGCGACCGACTCCAGCGGGGAGACGATCAGCACCACCCCGGCGATCGCGCTGACGACGCCGAGGAAGATCTGCCAGCCCCGGGCGGGCGTCGCCGGGTCGGAGGCCGCCGCCACGGTCTGCGTGATGCCGCGGAAGAGCCAGCCGATGCCGATCCACAGCGCGAGCAGCAGGATCGACTGCGTCGCGCCCCGGAAGCAGAACAGGCCCAGCAGGATCGACAGGGCGCCGCTGATGAAGGCCATCACGCGCAGCGACGTGGAGGCGTGCGTGCCGAAGGCGGCGACCAGTTGCATCACACCGCTGAAGAGCAGGTACAGGCCGAAGAGGACCCCGGCCGCGACCAGCGAGGCACCCGGCCACACCAGCACCAGCACACCGAGGACGAGGGCCACGATCCCGGCCAGCAGCAGCGCCTGCCAGGCCGCGCCCGCGAGCATCGAGAGCGGCCCCGGCGGCAGGTCGCTCCGGGCGGGCCCGCCGTGCGGCCGATCGTGCTGCCCGCCGTCCGGCCGGTTGTACGGCCCGTCCTGTTGCCCGCCCTGCTGCCGGTCGTACGGCCCTTCGTGCGGCCCGTCCTGCGGCCTGTCGTACGCCTGGTCATGCGTCCGCGTCATGGGGTCCGTGTCCTCTCACTTGCCGGCCGAGCGCGCGAACGCCTCGGCGTACGAACCGAGGAAGAGCGCCTCGGCCAGCGCCATCCGCTCGATCTCGCTCGGGTCGACGCTCTCGTTGGGGGCGTGGATGAGACAGCCCGGCTCCTCCACGCCGATCAGCGCGATCTCCGCGCCGGGGAACCGGTCCGCGAGCACGTTGCACAGCGGGATCGAACCGCCCTGCCCCGCCTGCACCATCTCCTTGCCGTACGCCTCGCGCAGCGCCGCCCCGAGCGCCGTGTACGCGGGCCCGTCGGTGCGGGCCAGGAAGGGCTGCCCGGCGCTCTCCGCCTCCACCTCGACCCGCGCGCCCCAGGGCGCCGCCGCCACCAGGTGCTCGGTGAGCGCCTTCCTGGCGAGCTCCGCGTCGGTCCCGGGCGGCACCCGCAGGCTGACCCGCGCCCGCACCTTCGCCTGCACCGCCGCGGAGGAGCCGACCACCGGCGGGCAGTCGATGCCGAGGACGGTGACCGCGGGCCGCGCCCACAGCTCGTCGGCGACCGACCCGGTGCCGACCAGTTCGACCCCGTCGAGGACGCCTGCGTCGGCGCGGAACTGCTCGGCCGGATAGGACACCCCGTCCCACAGCCCGTCGCCGGGGAGCCCGTCGATCGCCGTGTTGCCGTGCGCGTCGCGCAGGCTGTCCAGCATCCGTACGAGCGCGGCCAGCGCGTCCGGCGCCGGTCCGCCGAACATGCCCGAGTGCATCTCGCCCTTGAGCGTGGAGACCGTCACCACCACGTTGGTCACGCCGCGCAGCGAGGTCGTCGTCGTGGGCAGCCCGAGCGCGAAGTTGCCGGTGTCGCAGATCAACAGGGCGTCCGCGTCGAAGAGTTCGGGCCGCTGCGGCACCAGCTGTTCGAGCCCTCCGGTGCCCTGCTCCTCCGAACCCTCCGCCACGAACTTGAGGTTCACCGGGAAGCCCCCGCCGTCCGGGCCGCCGAGCGCCCGCAGCGCCGTGAGGTGCATGGCGATGTTGCCCTTGCAGTCGGCCGCGCCGCGCCCGTACCAGCGTCCGTCCCGCGCGGTCAGCTCGAAGGGAGGGGTCCGCCAGGCGTCGTCGTCGAGCGGCGGCTGCACGTCGTAGTGGCAGTAGAGGAGGACGGTGGGCGCGCCCTCCGGGCCCCGCCCGTGTCCGACCACCGCGTCCGTGCCGTCCGGGGTGGTGACCCGCCGCATGTCGCTGAGCCCCGCCTCGGTGAAGGCCCGCACCAGGTAGTCGGCGGCCTTGGCGCACTCCTCGGGCGGGAACTGGCGGGGGTCGGCCACGGAGCGCATCGCGACCAGCGCGGTCAGGTCCTCCTCCGCGCGCGGCATCAGGGCCCGGACCCGCTCGCGCAGCGCGGCGGTGTCGGTGGACTCGGCGGTCATGCGTACCCACTTCCCTCGGGCCGTTCCCGGACGGCCGGGACGGCGACGGCCACCCCAGTCAAGCAACGCGGGACAAACGCCGCAAAACATGACTCATGTGGCGTATCAGGGAGCCTCCCGGGCGGCGGCGGGGGAGCGGCGCGCCGACAGTGGAGGCGTACGCGTCCCCTCCCGCATCTGGAGAACGTCATGGCGGCTCACCCCAACCGGCGCGACCTCGGTCTGCTCGTGCTGCGGGTCGGCACCGGCGCCGTGCTCGCGGCGCACGGCACGCAGAAGCTGTTCGGCTGGTTCGGCGGCGGGGGGATCGAGGGCACGGCGAAGGGGATGGAGGCCATGGGCTTCCACCCGCCCCGGGAGTCCGCCATCGCCGCGGGTCTCGGCGAGGCGGGCGGCGGCGCGCTGCTCGCCCTCGGACTCGCCACCCCCGCCGCGGGCGCGGCCGCCGCCGGAGCCATGGCGGGCGCCGTGTCGGTGCACGCCCCGGCCGGTTTCTTCGCCCAGGCGGGCGGCTACGAGTACCCGGCCTTCCTCGGCTTCACCGCCGCCGCCCTCGGTATCACCGGCGCCGGCCGCTACTCCCTGGACCACGCCACCGGGCACGTCCTCGACCGCCCCTGGGTGGTGGCCGCCGCCTTCATCGGCACGGCGGCGGCGGCAGCCGCCGTGGTCGGCCGCCGAGCCCAGGAACGGGCCGCGAAATCCGCCGCGACCGAGGCCGACCTGGCCCCCGAGGACAACGGCACCGAGGGCAACGGCCACGAAGGCAATGGCCACGAAGGAAACGGCCACGAAGGAAACGGCCACGAAGGCAACGGCACTGAGGGCAATGGCATCGGGGAGCCGGAAGCCCACTGAAACTCCGTACGCCCCACGGTCGCCCGCACAGTCGCCCCCACAGTCACCCGCAGGGTCGCCCGCACGGCCGCTTCCGGCCACGGGGGCGTGGGCACGCGCGTGCGTGCGGGGCGTTAGGCTCGCCGCAGAGGAAGGGACGGGCGCCGGCAATGAAGATCGATCTCACGGACACCAACTCCAGCGCGATCAACAAGGCGATCCTGGAGGGCCGGAGGGCCGTCGGCACCCCCGCCGTCGGCGTCGTCCTCACCCTGGTGATCGTCACCGACGAGGAGAACGCGTACGACTCCGTGCGGGCCGCCAACGAGGCGTCCAAAGAGCACCCGTCGCGCACCCTCGTGGTCATCCGCCGCCGGGCGCTCTCCCCGCGCGAACGCCATGTGACCCGGCTCGACGCCGAGGTCCGCCTCGGCACCGACGCGGGCTCGGGCGAGACGGTACTGCTCCGCCTCCATGGCGAACTGGGCGCCCGCGCCGACTCCGTGGTGCTGCCGCTGCTGCTGCCCGACGCCCCCGTGGTCGTCTGGTGGCCGGTGGACGCCCCGGCCGTCCCCTCCAAGGACCCGCTCGGCGCCCTCGCCCAGCGCCGGATCACCGACGCGTACGCCGTCGAGGACCCGCTCGGCGCGCTGGACGCCCGGGCCGCCTCGTACGCCCCCGGGGACACCGACCTCGCCTGGACCCGGCTCACCCCGTGGCGCTCCATGCTGGCCGCCGCGCTCGAACAGGCCGGGACGGACGTCGTCTCGGCCGCCGTCGAGGCCGAGGAGGACAACCCGAGCGCCGAGCTGCTGGCCCGCTGGTTCGAGATCCGGCTCGGCGTCCCGGTCGAGCGGATCGTCTCCGGCGGCCCGGTCGTCACGGCCGTCCGGATGGGCACCCCGCAGGGCGAGGTCCGCATCGACCGCCCCGAGGGCCCGGTCGCCCGGCTCGCCATCCCGGGCCAGCCGAGCCGCGTCATGGCGCTCAAGGTCCGCACGACGGCTGAGCTGATCGCCGAGGAACTGCGCCACCTCGACCCGGACGACGCCTACGCGGCGGCCCTGGAGGGCCGTCCCTCCTGAGCCGCCGCGCGGGCGCTCGGGCCGTCAGCCCCGGGCGTCCAGCCCGGCCACGGCCGCCGAGGCGAACGCGTGGTCCTGCTCGGGCGCCCCGCCGCCCACGCCGACGGCACCGATCAGGCGCCCGTCGCGGCGCACGGGGACCCCGCCCGCGATGAAGAGCAGCGGCCGGTCGAGCGCGGTGGTCAGGCTGTGGAACGGCCCGTCCGGCTTGACCAGTTCGACGAGCTCGGCGGTCGGGGCGTCGAGCTGGAGCGCCGTGTACGCCTTGCGGGTGCTGGTCTCGCCGGAGATCAGCACGGACCGGTCGTCCCGGCGGAAGGCGAGCAGGTGCCCGCCCGCGTCCAGGACGGTGACGCTCACGGTGGCCCCGGCTGCCTCGGCCGCGCGCCCGGCGGCGGCGACCAGGACCTCGGCGTCGGCGGTGGTCAGCGGGGTGACGGTGGTGGTGCTCATGGAGCTTCTCCTGGGGGGTGGGGGTGCGGTGGGTCAGTGGTGGACAGGGGTACGGAGGGGGCCGGCGGCCGCCTCGGCAGGCGCCGTCACGGGGGCTGGGGCCCGGCGCTCCAGCGCGGCGGACCAGAAGGCGAGCCCGAGGGCGGCGGCGGCGAGCGCGGCGCCGACCCAGTTGGGCGCGGTGTAGCCGAGCCCGGCGGCGATGACGAGACCTCCGAGCCAGGCGGCGAGCGCGTTCCCGAGATTGAAGGCGCCGATGTTCACGGCGGAGGCCAGCGTCGGCGCGCCATGGGCCTGGTCGAGCACCCGCTTCTGGAGCAGCGGCACGGTGGCGAAGCCGAGCGCCCCGACGAGGAAGAGGGCGACGGCGGCGAGGACCTTGTTCTGGGCGGCCACGGTGAAGAGCGCGAGCACGACCGCGAGCCCGCCGAGCGTGGCGTACAGCAGCGGCATCAGCGCACGGTCGGCGTACCGGCCGCCGACCAGGTTGCCGAGGAACATGCCGACGCCGAAGAGGACCAGCAGCCACGTGACGGCGCCCTCCGAGTACCCGGCGACCTCGGTCATCATCGGCGCGATGTAGGTGATCGCGGCGAAGACCCCGCCGAAGCCGAGCACGGTCATCGCCATCGCCAGCAGCACCTGCGGATTCCGGAACGCCCTCAGCTCCCCGCCCAGCCGGCCCCCCTCGGGCCGCGGCACGGCGGGCACGAGCCGCGCGATCCCGAGCAGCCCGACCACCCCGAGCGCCGCGACACCCGCGAAGGTGGCCCGCCACCCCACGGCCTGCCCGATGAAGGTCCCGAGCGGCACGCCCACGATGTTGGCGACGGTCAACCCCGTGAACATGACGGCGATCGCCCCCGCCTTCCGCTCCGGCGCGACCAGCCCCGCGGCGACGACGGCCCCGATCCCGAAGAACGACCCGTGTGCCAGCGACGCGACCACCCGCCCGGCCAGCATCACCCCGAAACTCGGCGCGACCGCGGAGACCAGGTTCCCCACCACGAACAGCCCCATCAACACCATGAGCATCCGCTTCCGACTCACCCGCCCCCCGAGCACAGTCAGCACCGGCGCCCCCACGACCACGCCCAGCGCATAGCCGGTGACCAGCAGCCCGGCGGTGGGGATGGAGACCCCGTAATCGCCGGCGATCCCCGGCAACAGCCCCATGATCACGAACTCGGTCGTCCCGATCCCAAAGGCCCCGACCGCCAGGGCGAGGAGTGCGAGCGGCATGGCTCCACCCTTCCGTCATTGCTTGAGCAAGCTGATTACGTGCTGAAACAATAATTGCAGACGCGCCATAA
This sequence comes from Streptomyces sp. NPDC059201, assembly GCF_042754585.1. Taxonomy (NCBI): domain Bacteria; kingdom Bacillati; phylum Actinomycetota; class Actinomycetes; order Kitasatosporales; family Streptomycetaceae; genus Streptomyces; species Streptomyces sp. NPDC059201. The sequence goes on along the minus strand of NZ_JBHZBB010000010.1, from coordinate 23,229 downwards.
ACGCAAACGCGGATAACGGGCTTCCACTGGGGGTGCGGCTCGGCTCCGGGATGTCACGCTGCGAGACTGCGTCGCCACGCGCGAAGCTGAGCGGAGGTGGTTCGGGCGATGCCGAGCACGGCGTGATGAACACCCTCGCCCTTGAGGCGGCAGTCGCGGAGGATCTTCCCCGTCATCATGCGCGCGAAGACGTGCTCGACGCGGGCGCGGACCTTGCGATGGGAGGCGTTGTGCTCCTCTTTCCGGGCCGGTAGTTCGGCCTGGCCGCGTTCACGGCCGGTGCGGGATGACCAGGCCGGTGCCGCGGTAGCCGCCGTCAGCGATCACGGTTGTCCTGCCGACGGCGGCCTTCGCGCCGGACAGCTCCCATGCCTTGCGGTCGTTGCGGTTGCCGGGCAGGGGCCGGCCGACGGTGACAACGAGCCGGGTATCGGCGTCGATGGCGACCTGGTGGTTGGTGGAGTACCGGTAGTTCTTCGAACGTTCGGCAATGCTGGGGTGCCGTCCACGATCAGCACGGCAGCCTTGCGGAACCGCGGGCGCTGGCGCAGAGCGAGGGCGGGCCCGAGGCGGTCGACGATGCGGGCGGCAGCCGACTTCGAGATCCCGAACAGCGGAGCGAGCTGCCGCAGTGTCAGGTTGGTTCGCCAGTAGGCGACGACAAGCAGTACGCGATCCTCCAGCGGCAGACCCCATGGTCGTCCCTTGCGTGGCGGGGCTGCCTCCTCCTACCGCAGAGCGGTGACGAGCGCGCTCAACCGCTGCGGGCTCAGCCCGGTGAACGGGCCTATCCAGCGAGGCTCCGATGCCGTGATCACACCAGTCACAGCGAGATCATCTCCCGAGCATGGCGGAGTCGTGTGGAGCTACGAGATCTCGGGGTACTGGGGGCGCTTCCGCTTGAGCTTGGCCAGGTCACTGAGATCGATGCCGGTGGCCTTGGCGTACTGCCTGGCCCAGTCGGCGACGGCCTGCCGGAAGAGGTAGTCGTGGTGACGGGGCACCGGTTCCTCGCCGCGGTTTCGCAGCTTGGCAACAGCCGCCCGCTCCAGATCCTGGTCACCGCACTGACGAGCCAGAAGGATGGCCTTTGCAAGCCGGGCCGGTTCGCTGTTGGCCGGTGTGAACGACCAGACCCCCTCCCGGTAGGCGTGGGTGTCCGCCAGAAGCAGCAGCCCCAGGTCATGGGAGTCGCGGACGAAGCGCAGAGAGGACGGCCCGTAGCGAGTGACGCCGGCGGCGATCTCGGGGGCGAGCGGGACGCTGCCTGCCGGCCAGGGATAGCAGGCGGTAGGAGGAATGCTGGACGGACTTGCGTCGCCGGCCGGCGTGGGGTGGTCGATCCGGATGCCCACCCCACCGAAGTCGTCCATCCGATCACGAAGATCGATGTAGTCCGTGTAGACCATCCAGCCGAAGGCTGACCGGTCGGAGCGGTCCTTCCAGATCGAAAGCGTGGTGCACAGGCTTCCCCGGACGAACGTCAGCTTGCCGCCATCGACGCTGACAGGAACCGTTCCGAGCAGCTCGGCGAACTGATCGGCCATCCTTCTTACCGTCCAGGGGCGCGTCACGACTGCATGGTAGGCGCTGCCCCCAGGGGCCTGATCGCCAGGACTCATGTCAGACCGGCCATGATCCGTAGACCATTTACGGGACAGCCCTTAAGGACCGGGCATAACTGTCCGATTCCATCCGGCTGCGTCCCCCTCGATCCCGCTCGATCGGGGAGGGTGCAGCGTTCGCCGCACGGCTGTCGCCGTGTTCCCCGGCACCCGTGGACTCTGCCTGCCTGAGGCCCGCCATCCCCCCCTGTGAGCCTGCCGTAGGCCGTCCAGACACCCGCCAGGTGTATCGGCGGGCGGTGACTCCACGTAATCCATCTGTCGCTGAGAACGCCGACTCGTCCCCGGCCACCAGCGGCGTGTTCGTCAGCGCGCGCCGGTCTCCGGTTCGGGCCGGGGCAGCTCGTCCAGGTCGAGGGTGAAGGTGCGACCGTCGGCCAGGTCGATGGGGAGTTTGCCGGTGCCGTACTGGTGCGTGTGCGCCGCGATGTAGCCGGTTCCGGTGGGCTGAGTGTGGACGACGACCTCCGCGACGTGGGTCCACCACCAGGTAGACGGGGATGCCGTAGCGGCCGTACTTGGCGGTGCAGTCGTCGTAGTCCTTGCGGGCCGAGGAGACGGACACGCAGGGCGCCCGCCGCCTCCACGTACAGGTGCTCCTTGCCGATCTGGGCCGCAGCGAGGACGCCGTGGCCGGTGAAGGCTTCGCTGGGCGGGGGTCGGAACGGGATCGAGGTTTCGGACCACAGTCAGGAGGCTGCGTGTCAACGGTCCGTACCGGCTCGACCGGGTCCACGAGGGTGAGGCCGCCGAACGTCACACCTCTCATCGGCCCGACGCACGCCGTACCTCACGAGGCAACCGTGCACGGGCTCGTCCGGGAGACCCACGCCTAGCGACGGCCGGCGGGTTCTTTCTTGTCCTCGGAACGATTCCGGCCGTGGTCCTGTCCGTCGTCTCTCGCCTCAGGGGGGTTCTTGTCGCGGGCCTTGGACCCGCCTGTGAGCTTCTCGCAGTAGACCGGCACGGCGCTTTCCCCGCCGGCTGCCTCGACCAGGCGCCGCAGAGCGGTCGCATCCAAGGCTTCGCCCGCGTTCCCGGTCCTCTTCTCGTACACGCGGCACAACGCCTCGTGACTCTTCGCGGCGCCGGGCGGCACCTGCTCCGATTCCGTCGACACAGGCACGGAGGTCTCCCGTACGGGTGCCGTGGACGGAGCCGGCTCCGAGGGCGAGGCGGACGCAATGCCTTCCTCGGGCGAGGTCGGCGCGGGTGTGCTGACACTCGGCTCGGGACGGCCTTCTGGTAGATCAGGAAGAGGATTCGGCAGTTTGCCCGTGGCTACCGCCACGCCGCCCAACGTCATGCCCGAGACCAGCGCGATCAGTGCTGCCTTCGGCCAAGGTCCGATACGTCGGCCGGTGACCGGCCGCCAGTCGTCACGGCGACGGGTCCGCGGCGCGCCCGGCCCCGCGTGCATGCCCGCGTCGCGAGCGGCGCGGAACGCGGCGACGGGAGAGCCCGTAGGTCTCCGCGTCGAAGTCGACCCATCGCGCGCCGAATCTGCGAACGAACACCTCGCCGGCGTACGCGCCGAGACCCTGGAGGGCTTGCCTGACGGTGGAAGGGTCGTCGGTCGTCCGTCGCAGCCCGTCCACCACCCGGTCCACGATTCGCAGGCTGGTCACCGAGTAGTCCAGCGGCAAGCGTGTCCTCGTCGTCGCGTGGGAGACGAAGTCGGCGGCATACCCACTCATCTCGGAGGCTCGCAGCGTCCGACTGACGCGGTCCATCGTTTCCCACCCCTCGTACGCGAACCGGCACGGTGCCCGGTTCTCCGTGGTCCTCGCGGAATCCAGCGGAACGGGCGCAGGGATCATCACGGCTTTGCGCTGTGATCACCGCCACATCCACATGGATCAGGCCCGCCGTGCAGCACCGGGACGCAGGCCCACAAGCGGTACCGAGTGCAACCGGCGGACGACAGGGGAACGCGCATCGACGGCTGAGGGTCGGGGTCCCCTGGCCATCGGAGGCCGGCGCCGGGGCCGTCTCACCCGCCGCTTGACCCGGTTGGCGATCTCCATAGCGAGACCGCCGAGGCTGCCGGGAAGACCGGACAACGCTGCCGCAGGATCCTCGCGCCTGACCTACCACCTGCCGCGAAAGCCGAAAAGGTCCGCCGACTCCGTCGGCGGACCCTCCCGCAAGGTCCAGGCCAAGCCACGGACCATGTCGTTACCACCGCGCCAGGGAACCCTGCCTGGTCACGTACCCCCAGATTCCCCATCCGATCCCGACCAGCGCGAGCAGTGCTCCGGAGGCCACCAGTGCCCACAGCAACAGCAACTCGGCCCCCTCGGCTCGGACACGGCCGCGCACGTCGGAGGCCGCGACGCTGCCCGACTGTTCGTCGAGGAAGGAGCGCGAGTCGTTCGCGTCGGGCCGGTTGTCGCCCAGCAGGAACAGGCGCCCCTCCGGCACGGTCACGTCGTACGGTGAGCCTGCCGAACCGAGCGGGTCACGCATCACGTAGGGCTCGTCGATCCGCTTGCCGTTCACCGCGACCCGCACACCGTCACGGGACTCCACGTGGTCCCCGCCCAGGCCGATCACCCGTTGCAGGACCGGCGCGTTCCCGTACCGACCGGGCACACTGACGAGGACGACGTCGCCCCGGCGTATCTCTCCTTCACCGACCCGCACGACGGTCAGCCGGTCGCCGGGACTGTAAGTGGGTCGCATCGCTGCGCCCCTGACTGTGACCCGCTCGCCGTCCAGGCCACCGCCGAGCACGATCCCTCCCGCGGCGCCCAGCACCAGGAGCAGCCCCAGAGGAACCAGCACCCATGCCGCAATCATCTGTCCGCGGCCCGTGCTTCGCCGCTGCGCCAACACCCTCCTTGCCTCCCGTCAGCTGCCGTGAGCCTCGGGGCCAGGCTGGAACGTCGGGTCAAGGCCGTACCGAGCGATGCCGAACGGCTGGAAATCCTTGTCCGCCAGGACCCTGTAGAGAAATTCCGACGTCGACATGTCGTACTCGCACCACTCGCCGGCCTCGCCCCGCGCGAGGACAGGATATGTACCGGGCTGCTGCGCGTCGACAAGCCAGCAGTATTCAGCGCCCCATTCCGTCGAGGCCCATGTGATGTACCCCTTTCCGCCCGGCGTGTACTCCTGGTGCGGACCGCTTCCCGCAGGAATGGGAAGGGGCGCTTGCCACGGCAAGAGAAGATTGAAATGAGACCCTTCCGTACTGCCGTAAAAAGCGACGGAGTCACAGAAGGTTCCTCCGCCGAAAATTTCACACAGTTGCTTGAAGTCTGCCGGCAGAGGAATGTGAAGCTCCTCCTCGACCGCTGCCCAGTCGACGGAGTGCGCCGACGGCTCCCAGCCGGTGAATTCGAGTACACGTTGCACCCACATGTAAACACCTTTCACAGAAGGGGAGTGCAGGCGGACATCAGGATCGATGCCCGCCTGCACCTCCGGTGATCCAGCGCCGCCGTGTTGTCGTGAACGACGGCGTGCCGATGCAGCACCAGGCAGACAGCGAACAGCAGTGTGTCCAGCCCGTCCACCTCCGCCTGCGCGGAGAGCACGCCCGAACTCGACACCACCCCGGTCAAGATCACCGCGAAGCCCGCCGAGAAGACCACCGCCACCTTCACCAACACCAAGAAGGGCAAGCCCACCCAGCCGCCCACCACGCCCCCGCCGACCACACTGCCGGTCAACCCGACCGCCCCGCCAACCGTGCCCCCGACGACTCCGCCGACCACACCGCCAGTCGCGCCGACGGCCCCGACGACCACCCCGCCGGTCACCCTGACGAGCACCCCGACCCCGACCCGTCCACCTCCACCGCACCGGTGCCCCCGACGGACGCCCCGAGCACCCCGCCCTCCAAGGGCTCCCTCGCGCACACCGGCGCCGACTCCCGCACCTGGCTCCTCGCGGCCGGCGGCCTCCTGATCACTGTCGGCGGCGGTGCCCTGATCGCGGTGCGGGGAAAAAGACGAAGGACGAGGAGGAGGCCCCGACCACCCACTGACCGGGACAACGGCCATGCGCCGAAGCGCGGTGACCGGCTGTAAGAAAGTCCCTGCTCACTCCCGCCCCAGCTCGAAGGCCCCGGAAGCCACTTGGGCACATTCCCGGGGCCTTCGGCGCATCCGTGGCGCCTGCGCCGTCGGCGAGCAGGAAGGACGGCGCGACGGTCTTGACGACGCGATCGAGAACGGCCGGTTCGGGGCTCGCGGGGTATGACCGGTGCTGGCAGGCTCCGAGGCAGTCGTGCCCCGGCAGAGGGGCGCGGTGGCTTGTGGGGAGTGGCATGGTGCGGGTGGGCGGCTGGTTCGCGCGGCTGGTTGCGGCCGCGGCGGGGGTGCTGCTGGTGGCGGGCGGGGGTGTTGCGTCGGCGGTGCCGGTGGGGTCGCCGGTTGTGCGGGTGGTGGGCGGGACGGATGCTCCTGCGGGTGCCTATCCGTACCAGGTGTCGCTTCAGAAGCAGGGGCTCAACGGTTGGTCCCACGCCTGCGGCGGGTCGGTCATCGGAGAGCGGTGGGTGCTGACCGCGGCGCACTGTCTGACCGGGACACCGGCCGGCGGCATGCGGGTGGTGGTGGGGTCGAACACCCTGGCCCCCGCGGGCACGGCCTACGCGGTGCAGGAGGCGATCAGCCACGAGGGCTACGACGCCGACGCCCCCGGTATACCGAACGACATCGGGCTGGTGAAACTGAGCGGGCCGCTCGTCTTCACCCCGCTGGTCCAGCCGATCGCGCTGCCGGCCCTGCCGGAGGTCCTTCCTGGCAGCGCGACGCTGACCGGCTGGGGACTCACCAGCAGTGGCGCCCCGAACGTCCTCCAGCAAGCCACGGTCACGGTCCTGACCGCGGTCGAGTGCCGGCAGCGATGGCCGTTCCAGAACCTGAGCCCGGTGAACCACCTGTGCACCTACGACAGGGCCGTGGCCGGGGAGCCCCGCCGCACCGCCTGTATGGGCGACAGCGGCGGCCCGCTGGCCCGGGACGGCCGGGTGATCGGCGTCGTCAGCTGGGGACAGACCAACTGCAGCGGGAACTACCCGGCCGTCTACACCAACACCGGCGCCTACCGGCTCTGGATAACCGGCAAGACGGGCATCTGACCGCGCCCGGCTGACGGCCGGGCCCACCTGCGAAAGGGACGACCGGCGCCCCCGGTGCGGCGGGGGCGCCGGTCGTCTCAGAGGACGGCCGGGGCGGGCGCGCCGTCCGGGCCGCCGGCACCTGGCGCGCAGCAGGACCGTGCGGCCTGTTGTTCCTCCAGTTGCCGGACACGGCGGGACAGTTCCTGGACCGCGGCGATCAGGACGCCCTGTGCGTCGACGATGTCGATCGTCGTGTCGCGGCGGCCGTAGCCGAAGGCGGCCCACCAGTCCTGGGCCATGGGGCCGAGGTGGAGGCTGTCGGGGTCCCAGTCGTAGCGCCACTCACTGACGGGAAGTGTGTCGAGGAGTTGGAGGATCTGCGCGCGGGTGAGGGGCTCGGTTCTCTCGGTCCGTGGAGGGCGGGGCCCCAGGAACGTCGAGACGAACCCGTAGACCGTGGCGAACATGCGCAATGGGTGCTCCCACCGGTGACCGCCGCTACGCCGGTCACCGGTATCCAGGATGTCGAAGGGCTCAGGAGATGGGCTTGATGTCGTGCTTCACATCGCGGTTGCTTGCGGTGATGAGAGGGATGATGAGTGGTTCGAGCTTTGTGATGACGAGGAGGACATCGTCGAGCCAGCTCATGGACGCTCCTTGATGTTGTGGGCCTTGCGGATCTTCATCGAAGCAGCCCGGCGGGGCCGGTCGTCACGGATGATCGAAACTGGCTGTCCGCGAACGGTTACGACCACGCGGGCTGCGGGCCGGCCACCACCTCGGCGTCACGCCGCACCACCCCGGCCGGTCCCGTCCGGAACCCGCCGTCAGCAGCCAGCCCCCGGCCACGACTCGTAGCCGACGTGGCCGTACGGAGTGGTGCTCACTCCTGTCTCTCACCCGCTGTCGTACCGGGAGGTCCGTCCACCCCTGAACGATCAGCCAGAGATGCACACCAGACCACCTGACCAGCGTCTCTTACGATGCACACCGCTCGGCGAGCGGAAAGTCCGCACCGCTGTGATCGTGTATGTGCCCGAAGGCGTGGTGTACGTGGGCTGCTTGTGGGTTGCGGCGTCCACTACACCGTTTGGCGCCGACGCGTCCGGTGCTGGTGGAGAGCTGTGCCTTCCTGCCGCATGCGCGCTTCTGCCACGCGGTGACGGTGGCATACAAGCCGCTGGTCTTGACAGTGATGACCTGCGTCGCGTTCCCCACCTCTACCGGCAGGAAAGTTCGGTGCCGCGGCGGGCTCGGACGACTTGGCGGAGGCGGTGGGAGCGGCAGGCGGCTCGCCGAGGCGGAACTACTCGTGGTCTCGGCGTCCCTAGATCGGCTTGAGGCGCGCCCGAGCACGCGGAGCAGGCCGGTTTCTTCTGGCCGCCGTAGGCCGAAGCGTGCGAGTTCGCGGCCCCCCTGGACGCCGTGAGTCCGGAACAGGACCGTGGTTGCCGCCCAGGACGGCAGTGTCGTGTGGGTTCGGTGGAGCGGTGGCCTGACGTCGGCGGTCTTGTGGGTGCAGGGTTCGACCAGTACCGGGGAGTGCCTCTCCCCCCGTACCGACCGCGCTGGCGTTCCGTGCGGCAGCGCCGGCCCGACATGTTCCCCAGCTACGGTGCGCCGAGCCGAAGGCCGGTGCGAGAGGGAGCCAGTGATGAACACGGTGGGGGACCAGACGGGCGCGGGCGGTGTGATGCGGCGCCGTCTGGGGTTGTCGGATGCGGTGGTGATCGGCCTTGGCTCCATGATCGGGGCCGGGATCTTCGCCGCGCTTGGTCCGGCAGCCGGCGCCGCCGGTTCCGGGCTGCTGACCGCCCTGGCTGTGGCGGCGGTCGTGGCGTACTGCAACGCGACGTCCTCGGCGCGGCTGGCCGCCCTGTACCCGCAGTCCGGAGGGACCTACGTCTACGGGCGTGAGCGGCTGGGCGAGTTCTGGGGCTACCTTGCCGGATGGGCGTTCGTCGTCGGCAAGACCGCCTCATGCGCGGCGATGGCACTGACCGTCGGTGCCTACCTGTGGCCGGGCCAGGCTCACGCGGTGGCCGTGGCCGCCGTGGTGGCGCTGACCGCGGTGAACTACGTGGGGGTGCAGAAGTCCGCGTTCCTGACCCGTGTCATCGTCGCGGTCGTCCTTGCCGTGCTCGCTGCCGTAGTGGTCGCCGCCCTGGCTTCCGCCGACGCGGACACCGCGCGGTTGAAGATCGGCTCGGACCCCACCGCCGGCGGGGTGCTCCACGCGGCGGGCCTCTTGTTCTTCGCCTTCGCCGGGTACGCGCGCATCGCCACCCTGGGCGAGGAGGTCCGCGACCCGCAGCGCACCATTCCCCGGGGTATTTCGATCGCGCTCGGCATCACCCTGGTCGTCTACGCCGTCGTCGCCATCTCCGCGCTGAGCGTCCTTGGCCCCAGCGGGCTGGCGCAGGCCGCCGCGCCCCTGTCTGACGCGGCCCGGGCGGCGGGTGCCGACTGGCTGGTGCCGGTGGTGCGCGTGGGCGCGGCCGTCGCCGCGCTCGGCTCCCTGCTGGCGTTGATCCTCGGCGTCTCGCGCACCACCCTGGCCATGGCCCGCGACCGGCAGCTGCCGCACGCCCTGGCCGTCGTCCACCCGAGGTTCAAGGTGCCGCACCGGGCCGAACTGCTGGTGGGCGCGGTGGTGGCGGTGGCCGCAGCGACTGCGGACGTGCGCGGGGCGATCGGATTCTCCTCCTTCGGTGTCCTGGCGTACTACGCGATCGCCAACGCCTCCGCCTGGACCCTGACCCCGGAAGACGGCCGCCCCGCACGGGTCGTTCCCGTCCTCGGGCTGGTCGGCTGCCTGATCCTGGCTTTCGCCCTGCCTGTTTCCTCGGTGATCTCCGGGGCCGCGGTGCTGGCCCTCGGTGCCGTCGCCTACGTCATCAGGCGTGGTCTCGCGGCCCGCGTCTGACCGTGTCCGACCGCGCACGGATCTGCTGTGGTCAGCCGGCCGACTCGGTGTGGCGGGAGCGGATCAGCGCCCGGAGGCCGAGGACGATGGCGATCGCTCCCAACGGGATGGCCGCGAGGGCTCCGACGAGCCCGTTGCCGGTGCCTGGACCGCCGCTGGAGGTGGCCAGGTGCAACACTGCGAGGACCGTGCCGACCAGCCCCACGGTCATGGCCGAGATGGCGCCGGTGCGCGCGTTGCCGGTGCGGAAACGGCCGGCGACTCGGGCCAGGGCCAGCCATCCGATGGCCACACCGACCGCCCCTACCGCGAGAGCCAGGTTGGCCCCGGTCCGCCCGTCGCCGATGACTCCGCCCTCGGCAGCCGCCGTCAACACGTCTGATGCGTTCATCGCCCCTCCCCCTTCTTCACGTGGAGCAATTCCACGGCTTCGCTGTGCCTTGAGGATGTCTGGCGACCGCAGTGCCGGTCGTCCCTCAGGCGCAGGCACTTCGCGCTGCCGCCGCTGCCGCAGATGGCTACTGCGGATGCGGCAAGAGCCGCGCGGATACTGCGGGCGCGGTAGCGCCCCGCTCGTCCGCGAGCGGGACGTGCCCGCGGCGGCACCCGACTAGGGTGCGCCCATGGACAAAGGTCGGTTCGGCGTTCCGGCCGGTGTCGAAGACTGGGCGATCGCCCTCGGTGTCACGGCGTTGCTGCTGGGCACCGGTCTGTTGGGGGAGCACCCCGGCACGGGCCCCGGCATGCTCGGCTACGCGCTGCTGGCGGCCGGCGGCCTCGCGCTTGCCGTGCGTCGCCGCGCCCCGCTGACCGTCCTGGCCGTCACCGGGCTGTGTGCGGTGGGGTATCAGGCGGCGGGTTTCGACGTGCTCGCCGTCTCGTACCTGGTCGCGGTGTACGGCGCGGTGCGGGCCGGGCACCGGGCTGTCACGGTGGCGGTGTCCGTGACCATGCTGGTCGTTCTTCTCCTCACCGCCCTGGTCTTCCACGACGGACCCACGGGTGAGGCGTTGGCGCAGGCCCGACACGTCCTGGAGATCGCCTGGCTGATCGCCGCGTTCGCCGCGGGGGAGGCGCTGCGGCAGGCCGAGCAACGGGCGGACGAAGCCGAGCGCACCCGGGAGGAGACCGCGCGGCGCCGTGCGGATGAGGAGCGGCTGCACATCGCGCGGGAGCTGCATGATGCGCTCACCCACCAGATCTCGATCATCAAGGTCCAGTCGGAAGTCGCCGTCCACGTGGCCCGCAGGCGAGGTGAACACGTACCCGAGGCCGTGCTCGCGATCCAGGAGGCCGGACGTGAGGCCACCCGGGAACTGCGCGCCACCCTGGAGGCCCTGCGCGATGACGACACCACTCCGCCCCGTGGGCTCGACCACATCCCGGAACTGGTGGAGCAGACAAGCCGGGCGGGCCTGGAGGCGACGCTGACGATCGAGGGACAGCGGAGCGACGTGCCGGCCGCGGTGGACCGCACGGCCTACCGGATCGTGCAGGAGTCGCTGACCAACGTCGCCCGGCACGCCGGTGCCGCGACCGCGTCGGTCCACATCGTCTACCGGGCCGACTCACTGGCCATCCAGGTCGATGACGACGGCAAGGCCACCCCGGCCACTGTGCCGACGCCCGGTCTGGGGCTCCTCGGCATGCGCGAACGCGTCACCGCCCTCGGTGGCCGGCTGCGCGCGCAGCCGGCCACCGAGGGCGGCTTCACCGTCCAGGCCGAACTCCCCGTGGAGCGAGCGTCGTGATCCGTGTCCTGCTCGTCGACGACCAGCCGCTCATCCGCAGCGGATTCCGCGCACTCCTCGACCTCGAAGACGACATCGAGGTGGTAGCCGAGGCAGCCGACGGCGAACACGGCGTGGCGCTGACCCAACAGCACCTGCCCGATGTTGTGCTGCTCGACATCCAGATGCCGGTCCTCGACGGCATCGAGGCCACCCGGCGCATCGCCGCGGACCCGGCCCTGGCCGCGGTGCACGTCGTCATCCTCACCAACTACGGCATGGACGAGTACGTCCTGCACGCCCTACGCGCCGGCGCCGCCGGCTTCCTCGTCAAGGACATCGTGCCCGACGACTTCGTGCACGCTGTGCGTGTCGCCGCCCGCGGTGACGCGCTGCTCGCGCCGTCCATCACCCGCAAGCTGATCAACCAGTACGTCACCCAGCCGCTCCCCGCAGTCGCCGACACCGGGCTGGACGAGCTGACCAGCCGCGAACGCGAAGCCGTCACCCTGGTCGCGCAAGGTCTGTCCAACGACAAGATCGCCGACCGCATGGTGATCAGTCCCGTGACCGCGAAGACCCACATCAACCGGGCCATGACCAAACTCCACGCCCGTGACCGCGCCCAACTCGTGGTCCTCGCCTACGAATCCGGCCTGGTGACTCCCCGCAACTCCTGACATCCACGGGCCGTCCGGGGAACCCCCTGGAGCCTGCCGCCCCCCGGGCGATCAGGGCGCGTCGTTGCCGAGTACCTCGCGGGCCAGTGAAGGCTTAAACAGGAAGTAGACCAGCAGTCCCTGCAGCGAGAACGAGCCTGTGGTCAGTTCCCCGTCTGCGCTACCGACAGCTCATTGAGTATCCGTACTCATGTGCAGGGTCCGTCACAGCCGCATGCTGACCTCATGCGGTTAACAGACTGTCTTGGGCACCGGTGATGAGGATGGGACGCGGAAAAGAGCCGTCGACCGGTCAACAGGTTGGGGTCGGCCTGGCGCTCCTCATCCTGGACTTGATGGTCATCGCTTGGTTGGTGTTCGGCTATGGGATGGCCGGCTGGGCCGACAGTTATGACCAGGAGAACTTGCCCGGTGCGCCCAAGATGGCGTGGCAGGGAATGTGGCTCCTGATCGGTGGTGCAGTCATCACAGGCGGCGGCCTCCTTGCCCTGCGGTGGCGCGCCCCGGGCATCATGCAGTTGATCGTCCTGGGAGCCGGAGCAGGACTGCTCGCTGCCTTGGCCCAATCTGATTAGGGGGCCTCTGTCAAGGAACTACCCTCCGCATTGCCAACCTGCCCGTCGTTCACCAGCGTGGCCGTAGGGCATGGCGAGCCTGGTCACGCCCATAGGACTCGCTTGCGTAGGAGTTCGAATCCTGCGCAGCCGAACATCTGGCGCTTGAGCATCTTGATCCTGTTGACATGGCCCTCCTCGACGCCGGAGTTCCAGGAGAGGGTGAGGCCGGGCCGGCGGTGACGGGGTGTGGACAGCCTGGACGATGGTGCCGATCCGACGGGTGGAGCATCTGGCTCGCCGGAGCAGGCGCCAGGACTTCAACAGGGCGAAGGTGCGTTCGCCAGGCGCCCGGAGTCGGGCATGGTCGCGGTGGAACTGCTGCTGGTGGGCGGGCTGTTCGCGGCGGCGGTAGTACGGGGTGTGGACGGTGGCGCCGGCGCCCTGGTAGGCGCGGTCCGCGAGGACGAGGATCTGCCGGGTCAGGCATGCCTGGACGATGCCGTGGGCGCGGGCCGCGGTCAGATCATGAGTGCGGCCCGGCGTCGCGCGGGAGAACCACAGCGGGGTGCCGTCGGGTCGCGCGATGACCTGCACGTTCCTACCGTGTCTTCCATCTGGCCTGGCTTGACCGCGAGGCATCAGTTTCCCGCCCGGCGAGGCAGGACCCGGACAACAGCTCCTGCCCCGCCGCCCACGACAGGTGTGGGTTCAGGCCAGGTTCCACCGGCCTACCACGGTCGTCAGTGAGGCCCCGCGGCCCGGCTTGAGCTCACCGCCGTAGGCGGCGCCCAGGCAGAAGCTGCCCGAGTAGAGGGCGATGGTGTCACTGGTGCTGTTGAAGACGGCACGGGCCTCGATGCCGCCGGTGTCCTGGCAGAAGTTCGCCCATGGCTGGGTGGTCTTCTTGCCCGAGAAGCCGGTGGTCTCCCAGAAGCACACGTTGCCGCTCGCGCACGGCTCGATCACCCGGAACGAGCGTGTCTCGTCCGGCAGTTCGGTCCACCTGTTGTACTCCAGCAGCGCCACCGGGTCGCTCGTGCAGCTCGCGTCGGCGAAGATCAGCACCGACGTGCCGGACTTCAGGTTGTGCACACCCCGGGCCTTCGACGACGACGTCCCGCCCGGCCAGGTGGCCGTACCGGAAAGACAGTCGCCCGCGGATGGATTGTCGTACCGGTAGACCCTGCCCTCCCAGCCGCTCTTCTCCCAGAGGCAGACCTGCTCCTTATCGCACAGCTCGCCGGCGCTGGCGGGCGAGGCCCCCAGCAACGACCCGGCCACCGCCGTCAACGCCGCGACCGCGGAACCGACCGATCGCCCCACAGCGCTCCGCCTGCTTGTCGACATGAACGACACTCCTCTTCCTTCATCCATCGACGAACACACACCCGCCAGGCCACGCATACGGACACCACACGCACGCGCTCCCGGGCAACGGCCCCATCACGGGCTCGTCTGCCGGACTACCGACACAGCCTTCCTGGCGATACGCCCAAACCAGGCCAACGGCGTGAAAATGACCAAGATCGACTGAGAGGCGCTGAAACACAGATCCCTGCCGCGGAATCAGGCCCGGCGGCCCATCTGGGCGTTCGCCGACGGAACCCGATAGGGGCGGGGCTTGCTCTGGGCCGGGACCGTGGGGGCGTCCTGGCCGCCGTCGGGTAGCTGGCAGCGGGCGGGCACGAACCGGGATCCGCCATCCGGGCGACACCCGGAAGGTGGGCCGCGTGGCGTCATGGGACGTTGGGACCGGCCTGTTTCCGCGGTGCAGAGGGGTGACGGATGGGTGACGCGATCGGACAGATGCTGACCTCCGCGGTGACCATCGCCATCAGCCCGCTGCCGCTGATCGCGGTGATCCTGATGCCGGCCACACCCAACGGCCGCTCCAACGGCATCGCCTTCACTGTCGGGTGGATCGTCGCCGTGGCCGCGGTGGTCACCGTCGTCGTCCTCGCCGGATCGGGCGCGGACGCTTCGGGTGACGACGGCCCCGCCACCTGGACCCTGTGGCTCAAGCTCGCCCTCGGCGCACTCTTCCTCCTGCTCGGCGCCAAGCAGTGGAAGGACCGGCCCCGCGAAGGCCAGGAGGCCGCCACCCCGGGCTGGATGAAGGCGATCGACACCTTCACACCCGTCAAGTCGGCCGGCCTCGCATGCGCCCTCGTCATCGCCAACCCCAAGAACCTCGTCCTCGCGGTCGGCGGCGCCGTCTCCATCGCGAGCTCCACCGCCACGGCCGGCGGCAAGACGGTCGCCGCCGCTCTCATGGTCCTCATCGCCTCTCTGTGCACCCCAACACCGCCATCATGACCGCCCTCTTCCTGGTCCTGGCGGTGAATTGCATCGGCGACGCCCTCAGCGGCCTCACCGCCTGACAGCACCGGCCTGCTCCGACAGGCAGTGCTGAAGGCGTCGAAGTGCCGCCAACACGGAACGCTCATAGGCTCGGACAAATCACCCAGATGATCAGAGTTCCCGATGGTGTCGTACGCCAGCCCGAGCGCAGCTTCCCGCCCTACTTCGAGCAGCACCGCGACGAGTGCTGGAAGCCGGGTGTGATCAGGATCGGCGAGCTGCCGGTGTGGGTCATGCACAATCTGGACGGCTGGGCGGTCAACAGCATCCTGATCGAGGGCCCCGACGGGCTGATCGTCTTCGACACCGGCGTGAACCAGAACCTGGGCCGGGCGATCCGCCGTGAGATCGACAAGATCTCGGACAAGCCGATCGCCGCGGTGATCTACTCCCATCACCACGCGGACCACATCAGCGGCACCGACGCCATCGTCGATCCGGCCGACGTCGCCTCCGGCAAGATCCCCGTCTACGCGGGCGCGACCTTCATGGAGGAGTTCGCGGCCGAGAACAGCGCCGTCGAGCCGATCATCGGCGTGCGCGCCGCCTACCAGTACGGCGCCGCCCTGCCGGCCGAGGAGGAGTCCTACACCGGGATCGGCAAGCGGTTCATCGGCGGACCCGCCGGACAGCTGATCATGCCCACGCACTTCATCGACGGCGAACAGGAAGTGGTCCTGGGCGGGCTGCCGGTGCGGTTCTTCCCCACCGGCGGGGAAGCGGGCAGCGAGATCGGGATCCACCTGCCGCAGTTCCGCCTGGCGGTGATCGCGGACGAGGTCTACGCCGCGCTGGCCAACCTCTACACCCTGCGCGGCGCCAAGTTCCGCGACGCCATGCGCTGGGCCCGCGCCAGCGACCGCGTCCTGGACCTGGACATCGACCACCTGCTGGGCACGCACATGAGCCCGATCGAAGGCAAGGACGAGATCCGCCGCGTGCTGACCGTCTACCGCGACGCCATCCAGTACAACCACGACCAGGCCCTGCGCCTGATCCTGTCCGGCGCCGACCCCGAGGAACTGCGCACCCGCCTGACCGAACTGCCGCCGCATCTGGACATCGACCCGTTCACCCGGCAGATGTACGGCACGGTGGCCGGCAACGTCGCCCAGCAGTTCACCGGCTACCTCGGCTGGTTCACTGGCCACGCCGCCGACCTCGCCCCCACTCCGGCCGGCGAGCGCGCGCGACGCACCGTCGACCTGATGGGCGGACGCCAGGCCGTGCTGGACGCCGCCGCCACCGCCCTGAACGACAACGACCCGCAGTGGGCCATCGAACTGTCCCGCCACCTGGTCACCGCCGACCGCGACGACAAAGAGGCCCGCACCCTTGAGGCCACCGCCATGCGCGCCCGCGGCTACGCCGAACTCAACCCGCTGCGCCGCAACTGGTACCTGACCGCGGCCCTCGAACTGGACGGCACCTTCGACCCCGACGCCATCGTCAAGGCCGTGGACCTGACCGGGTCCCTGCCGGCCCCGGCCATGCTCGACACCCTGCGCTTCCGCCTGGACCCGGACATCGCCGGGGACCTGGACGCCCAGATCGCCGTCAACGTCACCGACACCGGCGACCACCTGCTGATGCACCTGCGCAACAGCGTCCTGCGCACCCGCCCCGCCAGCGCCGACGACCATCCGGCCGCCACGATCAGCCTCACCCGCGAGGACCTCGTCGCCCTGGCCACCGCCGCCGCGACACTGGACCAGATCACCGCGGCCGGCTCGGCCACCATCACCGGAGACGCCACCACCGCCACGAAGATGTTCCGCACCTTCACAGCCCGCCAGCCGGTCTCCCTCCACCTGCGCTGACCGCCCTGCCCGGTACCGGCCTCCCCAGGCCCTGGAACCCGCCGTCGTCCAGGTCGCCGAGGTCGCCGAGGTCGTCATTCACGTCGTCCCAGTCGTCGCGGACTTCCTCATCGGTGTCCTTGAACTGGTCCTTGGTCGCGGTCGCCGTATCGAGGCCGTCCAGGGCGATCGCGCAGGCGGCGGCCTTCAGCTGGAGCCGGTTCATCGGTGTCCTACTGGCTTCCGTGGATGGGCGGGGCCGAGCGGTGAGGTCCGAACGGGTGACACCGGCGCGGGATCGAGGAGAGCCGCTCGTGAGAAATGCGAATTTAGTCCGTTCAGTCTTGAATGGTTGCTGTCCGGTGCCGTTCCGGTGCCCTCGTCTGTACGTGCTCTCGCGGAGGATTCATGGCCACGCTGACCGTCTGGAAGTTCGACTCGCCCGAGGGCGCCGCCGGCGTCGAGAGCACGCTCCTGGAGCTGCAGAAGCAGGAGCTGATCAAGGTGGTCGACGCCGCCACGGTCAGCTGGCCCGCGGACGCGACTAAGCCGAAGACGAAGCAGCTGAACAGCCTCACGGGCGTCGGCGCCCTCTCGGGCACCTTCTGGGGCATGCTCTTCGGACTGCTCTTCTTCGTGCCGCTGCTCGGTGCCGCGATCGGTGCCGCCGCTGGCGCGCTCGGCGGCAAGCTGTCCGATGTCGGCATCGACGACGACTTCATCGACTCGGTGAAGTCGAAGGTCACCCCCGGCACCTCGGCGCTCTTCCTGCTCTCCCAGGACGCCGTCGTCGACCGCGTCCGCGCCGCGTTCCCCAGCGGCCACTCCGAGCTGATGCAGTCGAACCTGGACGGCGAGAAGGAGGCCAAGCTCCGCGAGGTCTTCGCCGACTGACCCTCACGTCCACGAGCCCGGCGCGCACCGACCGCGCGCCGGGCCGTCACGCACGCGAGGGGGCGACAACATGTCCGTGCGCTAGGCGGCGGCCCGCGCGGTCAAGCGCCTCGAACTGGTCGCCCTGCTGATCGCGATGGTGACCGTGAGCGTGGCGGTCGTGGTCCTGGCCACGGACGTAAGCAGGTCCTCGTCGTGCGGATCTTGGGCCGGCACGCAGCCACCTCCTTCCCGGAACACGAAGACGCTCACGGCGCGTGGACGTCGCGCCGGTCGAAGAGGGGGAGGGCGAGGCCGGCGAGGAGGAGGGCCAGGCCGGCGGGGGCGGCGTAGCGCCACCCATCGGCGGTGCTGGTCAGGGGCTCGCCGCCGAGGGCCCAGTTCCAGGGGGAGACGTACTGGAAGTCCTCCCAGCCGTCGCGGAGCGGGAAGAGCGCGGAGACGACGTACCCGGCGACGGTGAGGCCGACGCCCGCGCCGAGGACGGCGGAGGGGCGGGAGGTGAGGGCGGCCGTGATGAGGCAGGCAGCCGCCGCGACCAGGGCGGTCAGGGTGGACAGGGCGACCGTGGACAGCAGGCGTGGTGTGGAGGTGCCGAGGTCCCAGACGGCGTCCGCGATCAGCTGGACCAGGAACACGGCTACGCCGAGGCCCAGGGTCGGGTTCGGCGATCTTCACCGACAGCGGGCGGGCCGCGGCGAGCGCCGTGAGGAGCGGCTCGGGCGGTCCGGAGAGCCGGGCGCGCAGGCGTGACCCGTCCACCGCCACGTCGCTCACGCCCGGTACGGCCGTCAGGTCGGGTACGGAGGAGGGTTGGTCGAAGGCGGCTTCGACACGCTGGGCGGCGTTGCCACGCAACCGGGTCGAGGCCGCTGGTCGGCTCGTCGAGGACGAGGAGTTCGGCGCGGCTCATGAACGCGCCGACGAGGGCCACCTTGCGGCGGTTGCCGGTCGACAGACCGTGGGTCGGCTTCGCGGGGTCGAGGCCGAGGCGCTCGGTGACGTCCGTTCGGCGGGCCGGGTCGCAGTCGCCCCGCAGCCGGGCGACGGCGTCGAGGAGCTCGCCGGCGGTCGTACGGGCCGGCAGGCGCAGCTCGCCCGGCACGTAGGCGACCTTCCGCCGGGCCGCGACCCCGCCCCCGCGGGCGTCGGCGCCGAACAGGCGCACGGTGCCGGCGGTGGGGCGCAGCAGGTCGAGGAGACAGCGGATGGTGGTGGACTTGCCCGCGCCGTTGGGTCCGAGGAAGCCGACGACCTCGCCGGGCCGGACGTCGAGGTCGATGCCGCGCACGGCCCGGAAGCGGCCGTAGTCCTTCACCAGACCGTCGATCTCGACGACGTTCATGTCCACCGTCCCCTCCTCGTGGTGGTGTTCCGGCCCGCCGGGTCGTGGGCACCGCACTCCCAGTCTCGATGCACGACGGAGATCCCGTCCGGGGCCGCCAAGATGACGCTAAACGGGGTAAAACACCCACGCCACTTGCGAGCCGTGAACCGGGCGACCACGCCGACGGCGCCCGGCCTGCTCCGTTCGCGGGATCTGCGGAGGTGGGACAGGCTCGGTGGGGGTGGCCGGGCCGCACAGCCCGCTCGCGACCGCTCCGTACTCGCTCCCGCCTCATCCGGAGGTCAGCTCGTGCCGGCATCGAAGAACTCCAAGGTCTACCTGGTCGGCGGAGGCATCGCCTCGCTCGCCGCCGCTGCGTTCCTCGTCCGGGACGCCGGGGTGCCAGGGGGGAACATCCACATCCTGGAACAGCTGCCGATCGCCGGCGGCTCGATGGACGGTGCTCCGGCCCCCACCGCCGAGGGCGGATACGTCACCCGGGGCGGCCGGATGTTCGAGGAGGAGCATTACGTGTGCCTGTGGAACCTCCTGGAGTCGATTCCGACCCTGGACGATCCGGCGATCTCGGTACGGCAGGAGATGCTCGCCTTCAACATCGAGCACCCGACGAACGCCAAGGCCCGGATCATCAATGGCGACCGTTCGATCGCCGACGCCTCGCAGCTCGGGCTCGACGCCCGCGACCGCGCCGACATGACCCGTCTCCTCGCTCTCCCGGAGCGGCTGATCGGTGCCCGTCGCATCGACGACTTCTTCCAGCCGCACTTCTTCACCACCAACTTCTGGTGCATGTGGCGGACGACGTTCGCGTTCCAGACCTGGCACTCGGCGATCGAGCTGAAGCGGTACTTCCTCGCCTTCGTCCAGGAGTTCGACCGCATCCATACGCTGTCCGGCGTGCGGCGCAGCAAGTACAACCAGTACGACTCCGTGATCCGCCCGGTCCAGGAGTGGATCACCGCCCAGGGTGTCCGCACCGACTTCGGGGTGACCGTCGCCGACGTCGACTTCTCCGACGACTCCGCGCGCCGGATCTCCCGCCTGTACCTGGAGCGGGACGGCGTCGAGGACGGGACGATCGAGCTCGGGGAGGACGACTACGCGTTCCTGACCCTCGGCTCGATGACCGCCGACACCACCTACGGCGACCGCACCACCGTCCCCGCGCTGATCCGCGACAAGCGGGACGGCTCCTGGCGCCTGTGGGAGTCGATCGCCAAGAAGGCGCCGGACTTCGGCCGCCCCACCGCCTTCTGCGGCAACATCGACGAGACCAAGTGGGAGTCCTTCACCCTCACCATGACCGGCCGCACCCTCCTGGACCGCATCCAGGCGTACACCGGCAACGTCCCCGGCGAAGGCGCCCTGATGACCTGGAAGGACTCGTCCTGGCTGCTTTCGGTCGTGGTGCCGGCCCAGCCGCACTTCCGCGACCAGCAGGAGAACACGTACACGCTGTGGGGGTACTCCCTCTTCGGTGACGTCCCCGGCGACCACGTCCGCAAGAAGATGGACGACTGCACGGGCGCGGAGATCCTCGACGAGCTCCTCGGGCACCTCGGCTTCGACGACATCGCCGACGAGGTCCGCGCCACCACGCAGGTCACCACCGTCCAGATGCCCTACATCGACGCCCAGTTCCAGCGACGCGTCGTCGCCGACCGGCCCTACGTCGTCCCGAAGAGCGCCCGGAACTTCGCCTTCCTCGGCCAGTTCGTCGAGATCCCCGAGGACGTCGTCTTCACCGTCGAGTACTCGGTCCGCTCGGCGATGATCGCCGCCTACCACCACTTCGGCGTCGACAAGGAGATCCCGCCGATGTACCACGGCCTCGCCGACCCCAAGATCGCCTGGTCGGCCCTGAAGACCGCCTTCGCCTGATGCGGGTACTGCGCCGCACTCCCCGCATCGAAAGCCGTCTCCCGGCGCCCGTGGCACTGTTCACACTTGCTTGCCAGGCGTGCCCTCCTCGGCGCTGTTCAAGTTCCTCGACCGCTACGCCGGCCGTCCTCGCCGACCAGGGTGGCCGACTGATCCTTTGCGTCACCCAGCAGCTGGGCCGTCATCTCGCTGGACCGTCGAACGCACCATGGCCTGGCTCGCCGGCTGCCACCGACTCCACCGACGCTACGAACGCGAAGCCGACCACTTCCTCGCCTTCACCAGCATCGCCTGCACCCTCATCTGCTACCGCAGACTCACTTCCTGATCCGCCGGCGTGCGACCGGACGCACGGATTCGCGTGACGAGCCCTCGACAGGCAGCCCCGCCACAGAGCTCGAGGGCGACCTGATGTGGCTCACCCCTCATGCGCAACGGTCTGGCCAGCGCGTCGAACCCACAGACGTACTCGTCGGGGCATCTCCCACCATGTCTCGGCGGAGGCTCGGTCCCGGAGGACGTACATGTAGTCGTCGTCATCGAAGAGGACTACGGGGCCGATCGGCATAGTCACGCGTGGAGTATGGCGCCCCCGTGCAGGTCAGATACGCATCCTAGTAAGCCTGAGCCCAGTCCACGCGCCAAATGAGATGACCTCTAAGGGCGTCCGCCAGTGGGTCATCGGGATGCGCTGCTGTCAGCGTCGGCAGCACCTACTAGCGGATCACAACCGCTGGAGTGGACAGTATGCAGACTCCCATGTCACAGGCCGCCCGTAGCCTCTCGGCATGCAGACAACTCTGATGATCTACGAGGGCTCCGCACCTGCCGACTCCGACGTCCCGCGTACCGGGGGCGTGCCGCTGGCTCCGGCGGGATTCACCTGGCCCATGTGCGGCTCCTGCTGTGGAGGGCCATTGCAGTTCTTCGCCCATCTCCCCGTCGAGGACGGCGTCCTGTCGGTGTTCGTGTGCCAGAACGACCCCGGCGCATGCGAGTTCTGGGACGCGACGTCCGGCGCGAACCGGGTCTACCTGTTCCCCCGGGAGGCACTGCGGCCGGTGGCTGTGCCCGGGACGGGAGTGACGCTGCTGCCCGCCACCTCGGCCATCCGCACCCACGTCGTGACGCTCGACCACGAAGATGCCTGCGATTTCGAGGAAGGGATCGAGCCTGACGCCTACGACCTGGCCCGTTCGGGATGGAAGCGGGAACCCGAAGAACGATTCGGGAGGCAGCGCGAAGTGCTCGGGTCACTCGGAGGTAGCCCCTCCTACCTGGAGGACGACCGACTGCCCGCATGCCCCTCCTGCACCGGCACGATGGAATTCGCGGCACATCTGGAGGAAGGTATCTCCACGCAGACCGCGATGAACCTCGGTGGCCAGCTGGGCTACGTCTTCGTCTGTCGCGTTTGCCGCGAAGGTGCCTTTCTCACAGACTGAGCACACCGCGCCACGACCAACGCCCCGTCAGTCGCCCACCAGGGCTGACGGATGAGTGGGGCGTCCGCTCGTAGGTGCTGCAAGCGTTGACAGTAGAGCAGACACGGTTCACCCGATCATGGAATTCTCTACGCTTCATGATCACCGGGGGATCCGTGCCTGCCGCCCCATCACGCGTTCTCGACCCGATCCGCGACCAGTTCCTCGCGCTCCTGCCGCCGCGCGAGGAACGGCACCCGCTGGGCTGCCACAACCCGAGGATCAGCGACGCCGTCGTCTTCGACCGGCTGGTACAGGTCCTGGTCTTCGGTTGCGGGTACGAACGCGCCACCGACGAACACTGCTCGGCAGGGACCGCCTGCTTCACCACCGGCACGCCCCCCGAAGCCATCGCCGACTTCCTCCGCGCCATCGAGGCGCGCACCGACCCGGCCGTCAACTACGACGACCCGGCACGTCCTCGACACCCTGTGCGCGCACGGCTGGGCGCGGGACATCGACGACCTCGTCGCCGCCTTCGCCACATCGCTCTCCGCGCCCACCCCAGTGCTGCGCCGCAACCTGCCTGAGAGCGCCGCCGGCCGCCTCTTCGTTACGCCCGCCCCCTGACCCGCTGCCCGCACCAGGCGTACCTCTTTCGAGGTCGCTGACGACGAGCGCCGTCGCCACGCCTGCGGCAGAATCCCTGCCCGCACTGCGCGACGGAAAATGAGGACGGCCCCTGGCTCCGATACGGAGCCAGGGGCCGTCCTCGTGCGCGTTCGGTCAGCCCTGTGCCTTGTCGACCGCGCGGGACAGGTGCGTGTCGACGAGGGCGGGGGAGCCGGACACGACGATGAGCACGGAGCCGGCGCGGACGGCGGTCTGCTTCATCACGGTGTCGCGACCGCCCGCGGTAAAGGTGAGCAG
>NZ_JBHZBB010000009.1:237949-384974 GCF_042754585.1 Streptomyces sp. NPDC059201 | reverse complement strand
TCTGGCGTTGATTTTTGGCACGCTGTTGAGTTCTCAAGGTGCGGACGCTTCCTTCGTTCCTGTTTCCAGGCCCTCCGGGCGCTTCCTGCGCTTTCCTTCGTTTCCGACTCTATCAGATCTTTCCGATCCGATTTCCTCGGTGCTTTCCGGTCCCGAATTTGTTTTTCTCGGGGCCTTCCGGCGCTTTCCGACTTTATCAGAATCATTTCCGGCCGCCTAATCGGTGGCTTTTCTTGATTCGAGACAGAGAATCGGGAGTGAGTCAGACTCTAGTTGATTACTGCCGAGCTGTCCAGCTCTAGGCAACCATCTGAATCTACCTCCCCGCGTCCACCGTGTCAACGGTTTTCTCGGGCACCGGAGGACAGTACCAGCTCAGCGGGGCCCGTCGCACATCGGTGGCGGTGTGGCGTCAGGCCGGGAAGGCGGACGGGGGCGTGTCGAGGTCTTCGAGTTCGATGCCGGGGGCGGCGAGGACCACGTCGCCGGCGATGTGGACGGTGTGGCGCTCCCCCGTGTCCAGGGTGCTGACCTGGTATTCGTCCACGGTCAGCAGGCCGTTGTCGGTGGGGTGCGCCTCGCTTTTCAGCAGGGCCCAGGACTGGTCGACGGTGAGGGGGGCGAGGACCGGGTCCGTGAAGGCGACGAGGCGGAGGCGGGTCTCGGGCTCACCGGGGGCGAGGCGCAGGAGGCGGGTGAGGGCGATCAGGAAAGCGGGCGACGTACCGGTGAAGGCGTGGGCGCGCACATTGCCTTCGGTGGCGTGGGTTCCGGTGGGGTCCGTGCGGACCCAGGTGACGCCTTCGAGGGCGGCGCCGCGGACCTGCCAGCTCGACGCGTGGAGTTCCAGGCGGATGGGGCGGCCCCGTTCGTCGACGGCCAGGTCGACGGAGCCTCGGTGGTCGCCGGTGGGGGTGGTGATCTGGGAGACGTAGCGCCAGCCGGAGGGGCCGGGGGCACAGTGGAAGTGCTCCTCGCCGAGGGGAGTGTGGTCGTGCGGGTCGTGGAGCGAGTAGCGGCCGCGGGGCATCGCGTGTTCCTCGGGGGTGGGGGACGGGGCAGGCCCCCGGCACGGGGTGCCGGGGGCCTGCTGGGTCGACGCGTCGCCCGGTCGTACGCCGGGGGACGGATCAGTAGCGGTAGTGGTCCGGCTTGTACGGGCCCTCGACCTTGACGCCGATGTACGCGGCCTGCTCCGGGCGGAGGGTCGTGAGGCGGACGCCGAGGGCGTCGAGGTGGAGGCGGGCGACCTTCTCGTCCAGGTGCTTCGGGAGCGTGTAGACGTCGGTCGGGTACTGCTCCGGCTTCGTGAAGAGCTCGATCTGCGCGAGGGTCTGGTCCGCGAAGGAGTTCGACATCACGAAGGACGGGTGACCGGTGGCGTTGCCCAGGTTCAGCAGGCGGCCCTCGGAGAGGACGATGACGACCTTGCCGTCCTCGAACGTCCAGGTGTGGACCTGCGGCTTGACCTCGTCCTTGACGATGCCCGGGATCCTGGCCAGGCCGGCCATGTCGATCTCGTTGTCGAAGTGGCCGATGTTGCCGACGATCGCCTGGTGCTTCATGCGGGCGATGTCGGACGCCATGATGATGTCCTTGTTGCCCGTGGTCGTGATGAAGATGTCGGCCGTCTCGACGACATCGTCCAGGGTCGCGACCTGGTAGCCGTCCATCGCCGCCTGGAGCGCGCAGATCGGGTCGATCTCCGTGACGATGACCCGGGCGCCCTGGCCGCGCAGCGACTCGGCGCAGCCCTTGCCGACGTCGCCGTAGCCGCAGACGACCGCCGTCTTGCCGCCGATGAGGACGTCCGTGGCGCGGTTGATGCCGTCGATCAGGGAGTGGCGGCAGCCGTACTTGTTGTCGAACTTCGACTTCGTCACGGCGTCGTTCACGTTGATCGCCGGGAAGAGGAGGGTGCCGGCCTGCATCATCTCGTAGAGACGGTGGACGCCGGTGGTGGTCTCCTCGGTGACGCCGCGGATGTCGGACGCCAGCTGGGTCCACTTCTGCGGGGCCTCGACGAGGGTGCGGTTGAGGAGCTGGAGGATGTAGCCGTACTCCTCGCTGTCCGCGGTGGACGGGTCCGGGGCGGAACCGGCCTTCTCGAACTCGACGCCCTTGTGGACGAGGAGGGTGGCGTCACCACCGTCGTCGAGGATCATGTTCGGGCCGCCGGTGGGCGAGTCCGGCCAGGTGAGGGCCTGCTCGGTGCACCACCAGTACTCCTCCAGCGTCTCGCCCTTCCAGGCGAAGACCGGGACGCCCTGCGGGTTCTCCGGGGTGCCGTTCGGGCCGACGGCGATGGCCGCGGCCGCGTGGTCCTGGGTGGAGAAGATGTTGCAGGAGGCCCAGCGGACGTCGGCGCCGAGGGCGACCAGTGTCTCGATGAGGACGGCGGTCTGCACCGTCATGTGCAGGGAGCCGGTGATGCGGGCGCCGGCGAGCGGCTGCGTCTCCGCGTACTCGCGGCGGATCGCCATCAGGCCGGGCATCTCGTGCTCGGCGAGGGTGATCTCCTTGCGGCCGAAGACGGCCAGGGAAAGGTCGGCGACCTTGAAGTCCTGCTGCGCGGCAGTCGTCATGACTGTTGCTGCTCCTCGTGGGATCGAGTTGCGAGGGTCGGTTGTGGCGCCTGACACCGCGGTCGAGGCACCTGCGGGCACACGAATGCCCGGGTGGTTCGCGGTGCAGTCGTCGGAGGCCCTCTCTCCCTCGGCCGGTCCCCTGGGGGCCCGCCCGACCGCCATCAGCAGCGACGTCTGGCTCGTCACGAATCTACACCGATCGGCGCTCCGGCCGCAGGCCGCACGGAGAAGGCCCCCGGGGGCGCGGGGTGCGCTCCGGGGGCCTCGCCTGGGTGTTCTGGGGTGGGGTGGGGGCTCAGTGGCCGGATCCGCCCGGGGTCTTGGCCGGGTTCGCACCGTTGGCCGCGGCGGCGTCGTCGTAGATGTCCGGTTCGAGGTAGATGACCCGGGCGATCGGGACGGCGGCGCGGATGCGCTCCTCGGCGGCGTTGATGGCCTGGGCGACCTCGGCGGCCGTCTCGTCGTGGCGGACGGCGACCTTGGCGGCGACGAGGAGTTCCTCGGGGCCGAGGTGGAGGGTGCGCATGTGGATGAGGCGGGTGACGGCCTCGCCGTCGACGATCGCGTCCTCGATCTTCTTCACCTCTTCGAGGCCGGCGGACTCGCCGAGGAGGAGCGACTTGGTCTCCAGGGCGAGGACGATCGCGATGAGGATGAGCAGGACGCCGATGCAGAGGGTGCCGATGCCGTCCCAGACGCCGTCGCCGGTGATGAGGGCGAGGCCGACGCCGCCGAGGGCGAGGATCAGGCCGACGAGGGCGCCGAGGTCCTCCAGGAGGACGACGGGCAGCTCGGGGGCCTTGGCGCGGCGGACGAACTGCGTCCAGGTGAGGCCGCCGCGGATCGCGTTCGACTCCTGGATGGCGGTGCGGAAGGAGAAGGACTCGGCGATGATCGCGAAGACCAGGACGCCGACCGGCCAGTACCAGGCATCGATCGGGTGCGGGTCGTGGATCTTCTCGTAGCCCTCGTAGATGGCGAACATGCCGCCGACGGAGAAGAGGACGATGGAGACGAGGAAGGCGTAGATGTAGCGCTCGCGGCCGTAGCCGAACGGGTGCTGGGGGGTGGCCTCGCGCTGGGCCTTCTTGCCGCCGAGCAGGAGCAGGCCCTGGTTGCCGGAGTCGGCGAGGGAGTGGACGCTCTCGGCGAGCATCGAGGACGAACCACTGAAGAGGAACGCCACGAACTTGGCTACGGCGATCGCGAGGTTGGCGGCGAGGGCCGCCACGATCGCCTTGGTTCCGCCTGACGCGCTCATGGGTCTGTCTGTTCCCTTCGTCGACGCCCCGGCCCGTTGACCGTGGCCGTGGTACGGCCGGTCATTGTTGCATCAGGCCACGACGGTGGCGCGGAACACCGTGCCCGCTCCCGAGAGTTCGACGGGCTCGCCGGCCGGCACGAAGAGGGATTCGCCCGGGGAGAGCGTGGTTTCGCCCGCTTTCGGGCGGCCGGCGGTGGCCAGCAGGATCTGCGGGGTGGCGGCCGTCAGTTCGGTGGGGGCGGCGC
This sequence comes from Streptomyces sp. NPDC059201, assembly GCF_042754585.1. Classification (NCBI taxonomy): domain Bacteria; kingdom Bacillati; phylum Actinomycetota; class Actinomycetes; order Kitasatosporales; family Streptomycetaceae; genus Streptomyces; species Streptomyces sp. NPDC059201. The sequence goes on along the minus strand of NZ_JBHZBB010000009.1, from coordinate 380,877 downwards.
CCTCGGCGCGTACGAGTCGGGAGAGGCGGAACTCGTCGATGGGGGTCTCGTAGACCTCCTCACCCGACGCGGACGCCTCCGGGCGCAGCACGCCGGGGTCGCCCGGCTCGAAGCGGACGACGCGGAGGAGTTCGGTGACGTCGACGTGCTTGGGGGTGAGGCCGCAGCGGAGCACGTTGTCGCTGTTGGCCATGATCTCGACGCCGAGGCCGGAGACGTACGCGTGGGGGACGCCGGCGCCCAGGTAGAGGGCCTCGCCGGGCTGGAGCCGGACGTGGTGGAGGAGCATCGCGGCGATCACGCCGGGGTCGCCGGGGAAGTGGTGGGCGAGGACGGCGTACGGGGCGAGGGCGCCGCCGAGCCGGTCGGCGGCCGCGGCGGCCTCGGTGACGGTGCGCGCCATCTCCTCCCGGTCGGCGGTGAGCAGGGCGGTGAGGACCTCGCGGAGGGCGGCCTCCTCCGGGTGCGCGAGGAGGAGGTCGGCGTACGGCTTGAGGGAGTCGACGCCGAGGGAGGCGAGGGTGTCGGCGGCCTCGGCGGGGGCGCGGAATCCGCAGAATCCCTCGAACGGGGTGAGGGCGCAGATCATCTCGGGCTTGTGGTTGGCGTCCTTGTACGTGCGGTGGGGGGCGTCGAGCGGGATGCCGGCGGCCTCCTCCGCGGCGAATCCGGCGCGGGCCTGCTCCAGGTCGGGGTGGACCTGGAGGGAGAGCGGGGAGCCGGCGGCGAGCACCTTGAGGAGGAAGGGCAGGCGGGGGCCGAACTTCTCGACGGCGGCGGGGCCCAGTTCGCGTACGGGGTCGGCCTCGATCAGCTCGTTCAGCGGCCCGCGGGCGGTGAGCGAGGGGGCGCCGGGGTGGGCGCCCATCCACATCTCGGCCTGCGGCTCGCCGGTGGGGGCGGTGCCGAGCAGCTCCGGGATGGCCGTCGTGGATCCCCAGGCGTAGGGACGGACGGTGTTGGCGAGGCGTTCCATGACGGGTTCCAGCTCCTCGGTGCGGTGACGGTGCCAGACGACAGATGACAGGGGGTGGGTGACCGGAGGGAGTCCGGAAGCCGGCGGGCGGGTGTCCGGGGTCGTACGCCGGGGGTGCCGCGGCCCGTGTCGCCGTGCCGTGCCGCCGTGCCGTGCCGTACGACGGCTCCGCGGGTCAGGGGGCCATGTGGCCCGAGGTCGCGAGGGAGAGGTAGACGGCGGCGAAGTCGGTGACGGCGACGAGTTCCGCGAGGGTCTCCAGGGCGTCGCCCTCCTCGGGTTCGAGTTCGCTGACGGCGGTGTCGTGGCCGAGGGCGAGTTCGCGGGCGGCGGGGGCGGCGCTGAGGCCGCCGGCCGGGCGGTCGCGGAGGAGGACGACGCGGGCGCGGAGGGCCTGGGTCTCCTCGACGCGGTCGCGGAAGAAGTCGTCGGGGTCGGCGGCGGCGGCGTAGGCGCCGGTCAGGAGGACGCCGTGGGCGGGGAGCGCCTCGGGGAGTTCGGCGGCGAGGGCGGGGAGGCCGGCGAGTTCGGCGAGGACGGCGGCGAAGCGGCGGCCGGCGGGTCCTGCGGCGTCGCCCTCGGTCCAGATGAGGGGCAGCGACTCGGCGAGTTCGGCGGCGAGGGTCTTGGCCGGGTTGGAGTACGTGGCGATGGCGGGGCCGCAGCGTTCGGCGGTGCGGTCGAGGCGGTCGGCGACGCGCTCCAGGGCCTCGGACGGGGCTTCGAGGAGGCCGACGCGGTCGAGGAGGGCGAGGAGGGGGGTGAAGAGGGCCCAGAGGGCGCCGGGGCTGGCGGCGAGCTTCTCGCCGTACTCGTCGGGTTCCTCGTGCGGGCCCATCGCGAGCGGGACGAAGAGGCCGCGGGAGCCGCTGACGGCCTCGGCGAGGGGGGAGCCCTCGGGGGCGACGGCGACGACGGTGATGCCGCGGCGGTAGGCGTGTCCCGCGAGGAGCGCGAGGCCGGGTTCGGAGCCGTCGGTGGTGGGCAGCAGGAGCAGGTCCACGGAGCCGGCCCAGCCGGGCAGGGCCCAGCGCAGGGCGCCGGCGGCGGGGGCGACGCCGGTGGGGGCGAGGCGTACGACGGGGGCGGAGGCGCCGGCGAGGGCGCCGATCAGGTCGGCGACGCCGGCGGCGGCGGTGCCGGGGCCCGCGACGAGGACGGCGCGGGGGCGGCCCTCGGGGTGGAGGGCGGTGATGCCGGCCTCGGTGGCGTGGCGGGCGGCGGTCCGGACCCGGGCGCCGGCCTCGGCGGCGCCGCGGAGGAGGCCGCGGCGGTCGGCCAGGGCGAGGGCGTCCGGTGCGTCGAGCAGGGTCTCGTCCAGCATGGGCGGGCCTCCGGGGCGGTCGTTCGGTGACGGGTCGCTGGGCCGCGGGGCGGGTGCGGGTGCGGGTGCGGTGGGCTGGCGCCGTGCTGCGGGGTGCGGTGCGGTGCGGGTGCGGTGCGGGCGCTCGGGGCGGAGGTCTCGGGGGTGGGCATCGCCCTGGGGGGTTTGTGCCCACCCGTTCCTCCCCCAAGGACTCCGTCCAGGGGGGACCCCCAGGCGGAACGCCTGCCCACAAACCGACACCGCGGGCGGCTGCCCACAAACCGGGGCCTGCGGGCGCGTGCCCGCAGCGGGGTCAGGCGGGGTGGCGGGCTTCTTCTACCAGGAGGACGGGGATGGCGTCTCGTACGGGGTAGGCGAGGCCGCAGTCGGGGGACGTGCAGACCAGTTCGGGGGTCTCGTCCGCCGTGTGGTCGTTCAGCGGAGCGTGGCAGGCCGGGCAGGCCAGGATCTCCAGGAGGCCGGCTTCGAGCGGCATTGCGGTGTCCCTTCGTACCAATGAACGGTGCTGGTCAGCCTACCGCCGGGGGCGGGGAGTCGCGGCTCGGCGAGCGGCGGGTTCCCCGCCCCGGCGGGGGTGTCAGGCGGTGGCGCGGACGAGGGCGAGGACCTCGTCGCGGATCTTGGCCATGGTGGCCTCGTCGCGGGCCTCGACGTTGAGGCGGAGCAGCGGCTCGGTGTTGGACGGGCGGAGGTTGAACCACCAGTCGGCGGAGCTGACGGTGAGGCCGTCGAGCTCGTCGAGGGTGATGCCGTCCCCGTCGCCGTACGCCTCCTTGACGGCGGCGGTCCTGGCGGCCTGGTCGGCGACGGTGGAGTTGATCTCGCCGGAGCCGCTGTAGCGGTCGTACGAGGCGACCAGCCCGGACAGCGGGCCCTCCTGGCCGCCGAGGGCGGCGAGGACGTGGAGGGCGGCCAGCATGCCGGTGTCCGCGTTCCAGAAGTCCTTGAAGTAGTAGTGCGCCGAGTGCTCGCCGCCGAAGATCGCGCCGGTCCTCGCCATCTCCTCCTTGATGAAGGAGTGGCCGACGCGGGTGCGGACGGGGCTGCCGCCGTTCTCGCGGACGACCTCGGGGACGGACCAGGAGGTGATCAGGTTGTGGATGACCGTGCCACCGGGGGTCTTGGCCAGTTCGCGGGCGGCGACGAGGGCGGTGATCGCGGACGGGGAGACCGGCTCGCCGCGCTCGTCGACGACGAAGCAGCGGTCGGCGTCGCCGTCGAAGGCGAGGCCGAGGTCGGCGCCCTCGGCGCGGACGCGGGCCTGGAGGTCGACGATGTTCTTCGGGTCGAGGGGGTTGGCCTCGTGGTTGGGGAAGGTGCCGTCGAGCTCGAAGTACATCGGGACGGTGTCGAGCGGGAGGCCGTCGAAGACGGTGGGGACGGTGTGGCCGCCCATGCCGTTGCCGGCATCGACGACGACCTTGAGCGGGCGGATCGCGGTGAGGTCGACCAGCGCCTTGAGGTGGGCGGCGTAGTCGGTGAGGGTGTCCCGCTCGGTGACGGTGCCGGGGGTGGCGGCGGCCTCGGGGGCGCCTTCCGCCAGCCAGCGCTCGGTGAGGGCGCGGATGTCGGCGAGGCCGGTGTCCTGGCCGACGGGGGCGGCGCCGGCGCGGCACATCTTGATGCCGTTGTACTGGGCCGGGTTGTGCGACGCGGTGAACATCGCGCCGGGCAGGCCGAGGCTGCCGGAGGCGAAGTACAGCTGGTCGGTGGAGCAGAGCCCGATGAGGGTGACGTCGGCGCCGAGGCGGGCCGCGCCGCGCGCGAAGGCGTCGGCGAGTCCGGGCGACGAGGGGCGCATGTCGTGGCCGACGACGATCGCGTCGGCGTCCGTCACCCGGACGAAGGCGGCGCCGAAGAGTTCGGCGATCTCCTCGTCCCACTGGTCCGGGACCACCCCGCGGACGTCGTACGCCTTCACGATCTGCGACAGATCGGCAGTCACGGATCCACCCTCCTGAGTTCTCGGCACGCGTGTGCGGCGCGCGTACGGAACGCCCAAACTACCCGGGCCGGGGGTGGCGCACGCGGCCGGTGGCCGGATGTGCCCTCAGTTGTCGGGGGAACGGAGCACCCGGAGGTGTCCGCGGCGGCCGACCTCCATGGGGTCGCCGCTCCGGCCGGAGCCGGGCTTGCCCTGCTCGCCGGGGCGCTCCTGGGGGCGGGCGGCCTCGCGGACCGCGTTGGCCAGGGCCTCCAGGTCGTCGCCGCTGGGGCGGGTGGGGGCGGATCCGTCGGAGAGCCGCACGACCTCCCAGCCGCGCGGCGCGGTGAGGCGCTCGCTGTGCTCGGCGCACAGGTCGTAGCAGTGGGGCTCGGCGTAGGTGGCGAGCGGGCCGAGGACCGCGGTCGAGTCGGCATAGACGTACGTCAGTGTCGCGACGGCAGGGCGGCCGCACGCGGTGCGCGAACAGCGACGTACAGGGCTCACGACGTTGGACGGTACCGCACTCTTGAGCGGGCCGCGACGACTCTCCCCCAGGTCACTCCACCGTGTCGCGGTGTGACCTCCGCCACCCCCCTTCGAGTGGTGACCGTTCTGACCTGCGGAGGAGGGGGCGCAAGGGGGGTGGCACGGGGGGGCGATCCGGACAAGGAGCTGGAGGATTCCGGTCAGGCGCGGCCAGATGGCCGATCGCGAGCGGGTGCCGAATCGTTCCCTTGAGCGGCCGGAATGTTCAGGTTTGGACAGGGGGTGGGGGTGGGGGTGACGTGGGACGCGCCGATCGGCGGGTCCACGCCACGGTGCGGAGTGACCCAGGAGAGTTACGCTGCGTCAGTGATGGACACTCCTGTGCCGCCCGGTCAGCCGGGCCCCCCGCAGAACTCCGGGGAGCCGCCGGCCGAGCCGCGGGTCCGCCGGCGCGACCGGCACGGCCGCGGGATGCGGGGACCGGTCGCACCGCCGCAGGTCCCGCTGTCCGTGAGCCGCGCGGACACCTTCCGCGATCTGGTGCTGGACTCGGTGGAGCGGCTGGAGCGGCGCTGGCCGCAGCTCCAGGACGTCGAGTTCATGATCCTGGACGTGCCCCCGCCGGTGTCGGGCGAGACCGTGCCGCTGGGCGGTTCGGTCCCGGCCGAGAAGCGGGAGCCCGCGCGGGTGGTCGTCTACCGGCGGCCGGTCGAGATCCGGTCGAAGAGCCGTGACGAGCGGGCGCTGCTGGTCCACGAGGTCGTGGTGGAGCAGGTCGCCGAGCTGCTCGGCCTCTCCCCCGAGTCGGTCGATCCCCGGTACGGGCAGGACTGAGCCCGCACCGGGGGGGGCCGTCAGTCGTCGAGGACCGTCAGGTCCTGGCGGGCGGTGGGGACCTGGACGGTGCCCCGGTCGTCGACCAGGGTCTGGACGGTGAACATCGGGATGTCGTCCTCCGTGACGGTCAGCATCCGCGCCGCGTACACCGGTCCGCCGCCCGCGACCGGTTCGACGGTCACCGCGTAGGAGCCCTTGACGCCCTTGGGGGCGAGGTCGGTGAGGACGGTCGTCGTACCCGCCTTGAGCGAGACCGTGCGGGTGGCGGGGCTGCCGCCGCCCGTGCCGGCCGAGGCGGTGACCTTCACCTGGGCGGCCGCCTCGGGGGCGGTGAGGGTGAGGGCGGTGCCCTTGGCGCGGTTGTCGGCGACGGAGGCGCGGGCGGTGACGGGGGCCGCGGCCGGGATGAAGGCCATCTCCGTGTCCGAGCCCTTGCCGCGGACGACCTTGAGCGCGGCCACGACCGGGACCTGCTTCTTGGGGTCGGTCGGGGTGAGCAGCAGGGAGGCGGCGGCTCCCCGGGTGAGGTCCGGCAGGTCGACGAAGGCGGTCATGCCGGCCTTGACATGCAGGGACTCGGCGGCGGCGGGGACGATCGTGCCGTTCGCGGTGACCAGCTGGATCTTCAGGTCGGCGTCGGAGTCGCCGGGGGCGAAGGCGACGAGCCGGACGCCGGTGGCGTCGGCCGGGATGCCGGGGAGCACGGCGCGGCCCGACGGGTCGGCGGAGGCGGAGAGCCAGTCGCTGCCCACGCCGTCGGCGGCGGAGCCGAGGGCGGCGCCGACCCGGCCGCTGCGGGTGGTGACGTGGGCCGTCAGGTTCTCCTGGGCGCCTCCGGTGACGAGGGGGCCGAGGAGGACGGGGACGGTGGAGCGCGCCGGGACCTGGACGCCCTCGGGGATGGTGGTCTTCAGCTCGCCCTCGGGGCCGTACAGCTCGATGTCGGCGACGGCGAGGGTGTCGTCGGGGTTGGTGAGGTGGATGTAGTCGGCGCGGCCCTTGGCGGTGGAGGCGGCCGGGAACCAGAGGTCGGTGTCCGGGGCCGCGCAGTTCACGCCGAGGAGGCCGCGGGCGGCGCCGGCCGGGACGAGGGTGGTCTGCTGGACGGTCCAGCCGGGGGCGAGGGTGCCGGTGGCGGTGCCGGTGAGGCCGTGGGTGACCGCGCCCTCCGTCTCGGTGGAGACGGGCTTGCCGGGCGTGGTGACGGAGGCGGGGGCCTTGGGGGCCTTGCCCTTCTTGGCGGCGGGGGCGTTCGGGTTCTTGGCGACGCCGAGGACGGCGGTGGGCTTGGCGGCGGTGCCCGCGCCCGCGGGGGCCGGGGCGGCGGTGCCGGGCGGGGTGTACGAGGTGGTCCGGGTCTCGGCGATCTCCGAGGCGCTGGGGGCGGGGCAGAGCAGGCTGGTGCGCTCGACGGGGAGGCGGGCGGCCTGCGGCGCGGGGGCGGCGGCGGTCGCGGCGGCGGGCTCGCCGGGGGCGGTCAGCGCGGCGAAGCCGGTGACGGCGGCGAGGGCGGTGGCGACCGCGATCAGGGTGAGGGTGGTGCGCTTCACTGGTTGCTGCTCCCGTCGGGACGCTGCTCGGTCTCGTGGTCCTGCGGGTACCCGTAACCCTGGTCGTAGCCGGGGTAGCCCTCCTGGGGGGCGTACCCCTGCGGGTTCCGCGGGTCGTAGCCCTGGGGCGCCTGCTGGGGGTCGTACGCCTGCGGGTCGTAGCCCTGGGGCTGGTCGTACGCCTGCGTCTGGTCGTAGCCCTGGGCGGCGGGGTAGCCGCTCTGGGGGTCGTAGCCCTGGGGGTCGTACGCCTGGGGCTGGTCGTAGCCCTGGCCCTGGTCGTAGCCCTGCTGGGGGTAGGCGTACGCCTGCTGCTGGTACGGGTCGGCGTACTCCTGGGCGTAGCCCTGCTGGTCGTACGCGGCGGTGTACTGCTGCTGGGCGTAGGCCGGGTCCTGGCCCGCGGTGTCCCACTCGTCCGGTGCGGCGGTCTGCTGTCCGGGGATCGGGGCGGGCTCCGGCCGGTGGTCGGCGTCCGGGGCGTCGGGCCACGCGTCGGCATCGGGGGCTTCGGTGGCGGCCTCGGCCGCGGCGGTCTCGGCCTCGGCGGCGGCGCGCAGGCGGCGGGCGCGGCGGCCGTCGCCGTCGGCGGCCTGGGCCGGGATGGCGGTCTCCTCCTCGGGCAGGTCGTCGTCGATCTCGCGGCGGCGACCCGGGAGGGCGAGGACGACGAGGAGGACGACGAGGCCGAGCTGGGTCCAGATCCAGACGGTGTGCGTGAACGGCTCGTCATAGGTGAGGTCGAGGCGGCCGCCGCCCTCGGGGAGCTGGAAGCCCTGGGCCCAGCCGTCGACGGTGGTCGGGGTGAGCGCGGTGCCGTCGAGGGTGGCGGTCCAGCCCTCGTCGGCGCGGTCGGCGACGCGCAGGACGCGGCCGGCGGGGCCGGCGGGGACGTCGGCGTGGGCCTCGACGGGTCCGGCGGGGACGAGGACCGGCTTGGCGGCCGGGGTGTCGTCGGCCTCGGCGCCGGCCTTGGCGGCGGGCGGGACGATCATCACGCGGGCGATCTCGCGGTCGACGCGCCAGAGCGCGGCGCCGTCGAGCTGGCTGAGGCGGGAGAGGCCGGGGGTGGTGTCGAGGACGCGGCTCATCTGGCGCGGCGAGCCGTCCTTCACGAGCACGTACCGGATGGCGAAGGCGCTCAGTTCCTGGGTCTGGTCGGCGCCGGAGCCGGCGACGAGCTTGGCGACGACGGAGTCGAGGCGCTGGTCGGGCTCGGCGGTCTCGGTCAGCTCGGCGTCGCCGAGGCGGGCGCCGGAGCCGCGGAACAGGGTGTAGTCGACCGCGCCGGGGGAGCTGCCGGAGAGCACCAGGGTGCGGGGCTGGTCCTCCTGGCCGCTCTCCTCGGCGACGAAGGCGGGGACCTGGACGGGGTCGCGGCGGGTCAGCGGGCCGTCGGCGCCGCCGATCATCCAGCCGACGGCGGCGACGGCGGGGCCGAGCGCGCAGGCGAGGGCGATGAGGGCGGCGACGGGCTGGCGCCAGCCGAAGCCGTGGACGGCGACGCGGGTGCGGCCGCCCTCGGCGCCGAGCATGCCGGCGGCGATGAGGGCGGCGCCGTAGACGAGGGTGGCGGGTCCGGCCCAGCCGGTGCCGTCGGCGCCGTTGGCGAGGGCGGCGAAGAGGAGGCCGGCGAGGGCGGCGGTCCAGGCGGCGAGGACGGCGAGCCTGCGCTCCTCACGGAGGAGGGCGGCGAGCGCGGCGAGGACCAGGCCGAGGAGGAGGAGTCCGCCGGTGGTGCCGGGGCCGCCGGGGCTGCTCGCGAGCAGGTCGACGGCGGAGGCGGTGCCGGTGCGCAGGTCGAGCCCGGCCTCGTGGAGGAAGGCGGCGGGGTCGGTCAGCAGGGAGAGCGACCAGGGGGCCAGCGCCAGGACCGGGGTGCCGACGGCGGCGAGGAAGCGGAGCCCGTACGCGGTGATGTCGTCGCGGCGGAAGGCGAGGACGCCGAGGCCGAGGAGGACCGCGAGCGGCCACACGATCGGGGTGAACGCGGTGGTGACGGTGAGCAGCAGCGCGTAGGTCCAGGTGGCGCGCCAGCTGCCGCGGTCGGGGCGGTGGAAGCCGTGGGCGGCGACGGCGGCGCGGGCGATCAGCGGCAGCAGGATCGCGAGGATCGCGGTGCCGAGCCGGCCGGTGGCGAGGGCGCCGGTGGCGGCGGGCAGGAAGGCGTACGCGATGGCGCCCCAGGCGACCAGGAGGCGGGAGCCGACGAGGCCGCGGGCGGCGAAGTAGGCGGTGAAGCCGGCGAGCGGGACCGAGCAGACGAGCAGCACGGTCAGCGCGGTGGAGGTGGATCCGAGGAAGAGCGCGGAGAGTCCGGCGAGGATGCCGAGGTAGGGCGGGGCGCTCTGGGTGCCGCCGGTGCCGAGGGTGTGCCAGGCGTCGGCGTACCGGCCCCACAGGTCGGAGACGGTGTCGGGGGCGGGCAGCAGGACGCCGCCGGCGAGGGAGCCGCCGGCGAAGAGGTTGCGGCAGGCGACGAGGGAGACGACGAGGAGGAGGGCGAAGAGGACCGGGCCCGGCTTGCGGGCGATCTTCTTCAGGCGGGCGAACTGCTCGATCTCCAGGAAGTCGGCGTCGTCGCCGCCGGGGCCGGACTCGACGGCGCCGTGGCGGGAGCCGGTGTCCGTCTCGTCCCCGCCGAAGTGGGAGACGAGCTGTTCGGCGGCGGCGCGGACGGTGGCGCCGGGCGGCGGGAAGAGCGGGCGGAGCTCGGCCGGCGGGACCTCCGGGTTCTTCCGCCGCTTGCGGGCGGCGAGGACCTTCTCGGGCCGCAGCAGGGTGGCGAGGAGACCCATGATCTCGTCGACGGCCTGGCCGGGGTCCTTGCCGACGAGGAGGCCGAGGGTGCGCAGCAGGGTGCCGAGGACGAGCCGCAGCAGGACGTAGGGGAGCGCGCGGCCGGAGGAGTTGGCCAGCAGCGTGTAGACGGCGGCGGCCTTGTCGACGCGGTGCGGGCTGGCGGCCGTGCGGCCGGCGCAGTCGACGGAGCGGCGCTCGCGGGCGGACGCCTCGGCGTGCCGGAGGACGGCGTCGGGGGCGACGAGGACGCGGTGGCCGGCGGAGTGGGCGCGCCAGCAGAGGTCGACGTCGTCGCGCATGAGGGGCAGGCGGCGGTCGAAGCCGCCGAGCTCCTCGAAGACGTCGCGGCGGACGAGCATGCCGGCGGTGGAGACGGAGAGGACGGGGCGGATCTGGTCGTGCTGGCCCTGGTCCTGCTCGCGGCGGTCGAGGCCGGTCCAGCGGCGGCCGCTGCGGGCGATGGTGACGCCCGCTTCGAGGAGCTGCTTGCGGTCGTACCAGCCGCGCAGCTTGGGGCCGATGACGGCGGCGTACGCGTCGGAGTCGGCGACGCGCAGGAGTTCGGCGAGGGCGCCGGGCTCGGGGGCGCAGTCGTCGTGCAGCAGCCAGAGCCACTGGACCGGGTCGCCGTGCGGGAGGTCGGGGAGGTCGTACGCCTCGTCGTTCCAGGTGCGGCTGACGGGGTCCCAGCCGCTGGGGCGCTTGAGGTACGGCAGGTCCTCGGGTCCGAGCACGGGCGCGGTGCGGACGGCCTCGTCGACGGCGGCGCCGAAGCCGGTGCGGCGCGCGAGGTGCAGGACGCGGTCGGGGCCGACGGCCTCCGCGACGAGCTGTGCGGACTCGTCGGCGCTGCCGGTGTCGGCGGCGACCACGCTCTGCACCGGGCGCTCCTGGGCGAGCAGCCCGGAGAGCGCGTCGGGCAGCCAGCGGGCTCCGTCGTGGGTGACGAGCACGGCGGTGACGACGTGCCTGGGGAACTCAGGAGTTGAGGACATCGAGGTACGGGCCCTCCGGCCGGGGTCGCCCGCGGGGGGCGTGGGGAGCGTCTCGGACGGAGGCCCACACTAACGGCTGCGGGTGGGGGGCCCGGGCGGTGCGGGCGATCGGGGTGGGCGTGCGGGAGGTCGGGCGCCGCCCTCGGGGCGTTGTGCCCACCCGTTCCGCCCCTGCGGAACGCCTGCCCACAACGAAGCACGCCTGCCCACAACGAGGGGGGCGCGGCGGGCATGGGAACGGTCCGTCTCCGGTGGGGTGGGGACGGACCGTGGGGTGGTTTTCGGCCGGGGCGGGTCAGACGGCGGCCTTCTTGAGCCGGCGCCGCTCGCGCTCGGAGAGGCCGCCCCAGATGCCGAAGCGCTCGTCGTTCTGGAGCGCGTACTCCAGGCATTCGGAGCGGACCTCGCAGGCGAGGCAGACCTTCTTGGCCTCGCGGGTCGAGCCGCCCTTCTCGGGGAAGAAGGACTCGGGATCGGTCTGGGCGCACAGCGCGCGCTCCTGCCAGCCGAGTTCCTCGTCCGCGTCCTCGACCAGCAGTTCCTGGAACAACTCGGTCATCTGCGCCCCTCGTCTGTCTGTGCGTCCCGTGATGTCGCCGTGATCGAAACGGCCGAACGACACGAGTGAAATTACAAGTTCGTGCTCTGCGCGAGTCAAGCCGAGATCTGCTATTGGGCCCCGTATTCACTCTGCGGAACCAAGCCTATGCGGAAAGTGTTCAAATCACCAAAAAACGTGACACATGCCACCGGCGGATCCCGTGGTGTCGTGCCTCCGTCCAGAAGGACGTACGAGACTTGGATCTTGTTGCGATCCAGCCATGGAAGCGATCCGGATCACAGTCCGATCACGGACGGGCCGGCCGCCGGCCATGTTTACGGGCACGACTGATGCGCCATGTTGCCTGGTCCGGGGCTGCACAAACCTTTCTCCGGGCACTGTAACCGGATGAGGTGAAACATTACCCCCAAATCGGGCATTGGGTTGACAGTCGGGTGCCCACCCCGCCACCTTTGGTGGCATGCCAGCGACCACAGCGCTCTCCGCGACCCACGCCCGTGGGTTCCGCCGCGCTGTCCAGGCGCGCTGTTGCTGTTGCTGTTCCAGCTGTTGATGCCACCGAGCTCCGGCTGCTTCCCCCAGCGTCACCCTGCGTCACCCGTGTCACCTGTACGACCCCCGTGCCGTGACCCCCCACCGCTCTTCGTTTCTGCTGAGGAACACCCCACCCATGAACATGGACAGCGACCTTCAGATCGCCGGCGACCTCATGGAGGTCCCGCACCTGCTCCAGCCCGAGCGTGAGCACCCCGTCACCGTCGCCGAGTTCGCCGGTCTCGCCCGCGAGATCGCCGCCGACCCCTCCCAGTGGGCCCCGCACGTCGAGTACGACGCCACCACCCGCTGGTACCACCGCCTGCGCACCGGGCCCGGCTACGAGGTGTGGCTGCTCTCCTGGGTCCCCGGCCAGGGCAGCGGCCTCCACGACCACGGGCGCTCCTCCGGCGTCCTCGCCGTCCTCCAGGGCGAGTTGACGGAGCGTACGGACCGGGGCGTGCGCACCCTGCGGCCCGGAACGCAGCGGGTCTTCGCGCCCGGGTACGTCCACGAGGTCGCCAACGACTCGCTGGAGCCGGTCGTCAGCCTGCACGTCTACTTCCCCGGCCTGACCGAGATGCCGATGCACGAGTCCATGCACGAGTCGCTCCAGGGCCAGTGCGCCCCCGCGGCCCCGGACGCCCCGGCCGCCCCGGAGACCGTCACCGCCTGACACACTGCTGTGCATGCGCATTGTGGTTCTGGCCGGTGGCATCGGTGGTGCCCGTTTCCTTCGCGGTCTCAAGCAGGCCGTCCCGGAGGCGGAGATCACGGTCGTCGGCAACACCGGTGACGACATCCATCTCTTCGGGCTCAAGGTCTGCCCCGACCTGGACACGGTGATGTACACCCTCGGCGGTGGCATCCACGAGGAACAGGGCTGGGGCCGCGAGGGCGAGACCTTCGCCGTCAAGGAGGAACTGGCCGCCTACGGGGTCGGACCCGAGTGGTTCGGCCTCGGCGACCGGGACTTCGCCACCCACATCGTCCGCACCCAGATGCTCGGCGCCGGCTACCCGCTGAGCGCCGTCACCGAGGCGCTCTGCGCCCGCTGGGAGCCGGGCGTGCGGCTGCTGCCGATGTCCGACGACCGCGTCGAGACGCACGTGGCGATCGAGGTCGACGGCGAGCAGCGGGCCGTGCACTTCCAGGAGTACTGGGTGAAGCTGCGCGCCTCCGTCGACGCCAAGGCCGTCGTGGCCGTCGGCGCGGAGGCCGCGAAGCCCGCGCCGGGCGTCCTGGAGGCCGTCGCCGCGGCGGACGTCATCCTCTTCCCGCCGTCCAACCCGGTCGTCAGCGTCGGCACCATCCTCGCCGTGCCCGGCATCCGCGAGGCGGTCGCCGCCGCTGCGGCGCCGGTCGTCGGCCTCTCCCCCATCGTCGGGGACGCGCCCGTGCGCGGCATGGCCGACAAGGTCCTGGCGGCGGTCGGCGTCGAGTCCACGGCCGCGGCCGTGGCCCGCCACTACGGCTCCGAACTCCTCGACGGCTGGCTGGTGGACACCGTGGACGCGGGCTCCGTCGCCGACGTCGAGGCGGCGGGCATCGCCTGCCGGGTCGTGCCGCTGATGATGACCGACGTCGACGCGACCGCCGAGATGGCGCGGGCGGCGCTCGCGCTGGCCGAGGAGGTCCGCGGGTGACGGCCGAGGCGCCCCCCTCCTTCCACGTCCGGGCGCTGCCCGGACTGCCCGAGATCGCCCCCGGGGACGATCTGGCCAAGCTGATCGCGTCCGTCTCCCCCGACCTTCAGGACGGGGACGTCCTGCTCGTCACCTCCAAGATCGTGAGCAAGGCGGAGGGGCGGATCGTCGCCGCCGACGACCGCGAGGAGGCCATCGACGCCGAGACGGTACGGGTGGTGGCGCGGCGCGGCACCCTCCGTATCGTCGAGAACCGGCAGGGGCTCGTCATGGCCGCGGCCGGGGTCGACGCCTCCAACACCCCCGCCGGGACCGTGCTGTTGCTGCCGGAGGACCCGGACGGGTCGGCGCGGCGGATCCGGGCCGGGCTGCGCGAGGCGCTGGGCGTGGACGTCGGCGTCGTCGTCACCGACACCTTCGGGCGGCCCTGGCGCGCCGGGCTGACCGACGTGGCGATCGGCGCGGCGGGCGTGCGGGTCCTGGACGACCTGCGGGGCGCCACCGACTCCCACGGCAACGAGCTGAACGTCACCGTGACCGCCACCGCCGACGAACTCGCCGCCGCGGGCGACCTGGTGAAGGGCAAGGCCACGGGCATGCCCGTGGCCGTCGTGCGCGGTCTGCCGCACGTGGTCGCCGGGGACGCGGAGCCGGGCGCGCGGGCGCTGGTGCGCTCCGCCGCGGACGACATGTTCCGGCTGGGCACCTCGGAGGCCGTACGGGAGGCGGTGACGCTGCGGCGGACGGTACGGGAATTCGCCAACGACTCTGCCGACACCGTCGACCCCGGGGCGGTACGGCGCGCGGTCGCCGCGGCCGTGACGGCGCCGGCCCCGCACCACACCACCCCGTGGCGGTTCGTCCTCCTGGAGTCCGCCGCGTCGCGGCTGCGGCTGCTCGATGCGATGCGGGACGCGTGGATCGCGGACCTGCGGCGGGACGGCCGGTCCGAGGAGTCCATCGCGAAGCGGGTGCGGCGCGGGGACGTCCTGCGGAACGCGCCCTACCTCGCCGTGCCCTGCCTCGTCATGGACGGCTCCCACCACTACGGCGACGCGCGCCGCGACGCCGCCGAGCGCGAGATGTTCGTCGTCGCGGCGGGCGCGGGCGTGCAGAACTTCCTCGTCGCGCTGGCCGGTGAGCGGCTGGGCTCGGCGTGGGTCTCCTCGACGATGTTCTGCCGGGACGTCGTACGCGAGGTGCTCGGGCTGCCGGAGGAGTGGGACCCGATGGGGGCGGTGGCCATCGGGCGGCCGGCCGCGCCGCCGAAGGAACGGGTCGGGCGGCTCGCCTCGGAGTTCATCGCGGTGCGCTGAGGGGTGTGCTTGTCCGCCTTGCTCAGATGCGCGTGATGTCGTTGGGGGCGAAGCGGGGGGCCTGGCGGGGTGGGGTGCGGCCGCTGAGGAGGATCAGGCGGGCGGCTCGGTGGCGCTGGCCCTCGTAGGGGGCCAGGAGCTCCAGCATCGTCGTGTCGTCGGCCGTGCGGTCGCCCGCCAGGGCCCAGCCGACGATGCCGGGCAGGTGGAGGTCGCCCGTGGTGACCTCGTCGGGCGCGCCGTTGCTGCGCTGGATCGTCTCCGCGGAGGTCCACGGGCCGATGCCGGGGATCAGTTCCAGGCGCCTGCGGGCCTCCGGGGGCGGCATGTCGACCGCCTCCTCCAGGCGGGGGGCCACGCGGGCGGCGCGGACGATGGTGGCGGCGCGCTTGCCGTCGACGTTCGCGCGGTGCCACTCCCAGGACGGGATCATCGCCCAGGTGCGGGCGTCCGGCATCACGTACATCCCCTCGGGCGCCGGGCCCGGGGCCGGTTCGCCGTACTGGCGCACCAGGCTGCGCCAGGAGCCGTACGCCTCCGTCGTGGTGACCTTCTGCTCCAGGACGGACGGGATCAGGGACTCCAGGACCAGGCCGGTGCGGGTGAGGCGGAGGCCGGGGCGGCGGCGGTGGGTCGCCAGGAGGAGTTTGTGGCGGGGGACGAAGGCGGTGGGGTCGTCCTCCGCGCCCAGGAGGGCGGGGAGGTGGTCGTCCAGCCAGGCCGCGCCCGGGCCGTAGGTGTCGGCCGTCGGCTCGTCGCCGTGTGCTCGTACGCGGAGTGTGGCGGGGCCCTTCGGGGTGCGGGTGGCTCGCCAGATCTCGCCGGTGGGGGTGAGGCGGAAGGTGGGGTCGTACGGGCCTCTGCGGAGGGGGCCCAGGATGAGGCCGAGGTCCGGGTGGGCGGTGGTCTCGGGCGGAGGGGTGGGGGTGTCGCCGCCGCGGGTGGTGGTGCGGGTGGGTCTTGGTGTGTAGCGGCCGGCCATGTGTATGAGCGTAGCGGGGCGCGGTGCGGGTGCGGGGGGTGCGGGTTCAGGCGCATGTGCGGAGGCACCCGCGAGGGTGCCGTTCCGTTGTGCCCACCCGTTCCGCCCTAGCGGAACGTATGCCCACAACGGAACGGGGGGGGCCGTCAGGTGCTTACTGGTCTGAGCTGAAGCGGACTGTGCCGGCCGGGAGGGTGGCGTTGCACCAGATGCGGATGCCGTCTCGGAGTTCGTTGTCGGGGCCTACGTGGGCGCCGTCGCCGATGACCGCGCCCGTCAGGACGGAGCGGGCGCCGATGCGGGCGCCGGCGCCTATGAGGGAGTCGGTGATGACCGCGCCGGGTTCGACGACGGCGCCGGCCAGGAGGGTGGAACCCGTCACACGGGCGCCTTCGCCCACCGTCGCGTCCGCGCCGACCACCGTGCCGCCGGTCAGCTTGGCGTCGGGGGCCACGCGGGCGGAGGGGAGGACGAGGCGGTCGCCGCAGCGGCCGGGGACGGCCGGGGAGGGGGCGCGGCCGAGGACCAGGTCGGCGGAGCCGCGGACGAACGCCTGCGGGGTGCCGAGGTCCAGCCAGTACGTGGAGTCGACCATGCCCTGGAGGTGGGCGCCGGAGGCGAGGAGCTCCGGGAAGGTCTCGCGCTCGACGGAGACCGGGCGGCCGGCGGGGATCGAGTCGATGACCGAGCGGCGGAAGACGTACGCGCCGGCGTTGATCTGGTCGGTGACGATCTCCTCCGGGGTCTGCGGCTTCTCCAGGAAGGCCGTCACCCGGCCCGTCTCGTCCGTCGGGACCAGGCCGAAGGCCCGCGGGTCCTCGACGCGCGTGAGGTGGAGGGAGACGTCGGCGCCGGAGTCGGCGTGCGTGGCCACCAGGGCGCGGATGTCGAGGCCGGTGAGGATGTCCCCGTTGAAGATCAGGACCGGGTCGTCGGGGCCCGAGTGGAGGCGCGAGGCGACGTTGCGTATCGCGCCGCCGGTGCCGAGCGGTTCCTCCTCCGTCACGTACTCCAGGCTCAGGCCGAGGTCGGAGCCGTCGCCGAAGTGCGGTTCGAAGACCTCGGCGAGGTAGGAGGTGGCGAGCACGATGTGCTCGACGCCGGCGGCCTTGGCCCGGGCCAGCTGGTGCGTCAGGAAGGGGACGCCGGCCGCCGGGACCATGGGCTTGGGCGTGTTGACCGTGAGCGGTCGCAGCCGTGTGCCCTTGCCACCGACCAGGAGGATCGCTTCTGTCACCTTGTCGTCTCTGCTTCCTGTTCGGGGCCGGTTGAGCGCGCCCGTCTCGGTCGTCCGTGCGATATGACCGGTCAGTTTATGCAGATGGTTGCCTCCGCGCCCCCATCAGCGCCGACCCTGGTACTTCGCGGAGGAGGAGCGCGCGGTTCCGAGCTTGCCGTAGAGACGCTTGCCGGGACAGTCCGTGGCGAATCCGTCACGGTGTCCGGCGATGGTGTGGAACCGGACTTTCTTGCCCTTCTTGTACAGGTTGCCGCCGCCGGAGACGAGGGTCTGGGTGCCCTTGGGATTGATGCCGTGAAGCCCCAGTTTCCAAGCGGTCAGGCGGGCCACGGCGGTCACGGCGGCGGCCGGCGGGGTGGTGCTGGTGTAGGTGCCGAGGACGGCGATGCCCATGCTGTTGGTGTTGAAGCCGAGGGTGTGCGCGCCGAGGACCGGTTTCGCCACTCCCCCGGCCCGGCCTTCGTAGATGTTTCCGCACTTGTCGACGGCGAAGTTGTAGCCGAAGTCACGCCATCCGCTGCTCTTCACGTGGTAGCGGTAGATACCGCGCAGGACGGAGGGCGCCTGGCTGCACTTGTAGTTGTTGCCGGTGGCGCTGTGGTGGACGAAGGCCGCCTTGATGCTCTTGGTGTAGACGAAGCCCTTCTCGCGGATCTTCTCGTCGGCGCCCCAGCCCTTGCGAGTGATGATCTTGGGGCGGGGGCCGATGTACGGCTTCTTGGCCGCCGCCTCCCGCTGTGGGACCGACGCCTCCTCCCGCTGCGCCGCCGACACGTCGTGTACGGGCGCGGCCACGCTCTCCTCCCCCGCCGACGCGGGGACGGCGGCTGCGGGGACGGCCGTCGCGCCGAACGGGGCGAGCTGACTGTTGACGCCGCTCGCGGCCGCCTCCGCGGCGGTCAGGACGGCCGGCGGGGCCATCGCCCGGGTGCCGGGGGCCGGTGAGGCCGGTGTGGCCGCCGGTTCCTCGCCGGGGTCGACCAGTTCGAGGCGGAGCCCGGCCGGGAGCGGGACGTCAGCCGTTTCCTCGTGCGCTTCTCCCGCCCGTACGCGGATCTCGACGCCGTCCGCGTCGCCGACCCACAGCGGGGCGGTGGAGCCGCGCAGGGTGCCGGCGGCGCCCTCGGGGGTGCCGGGGTCGGCGCCGTGCTCCTCGTTGTGGGTCTCGACGTCCTGCCACGGCGACCAGACGCCGTCGGCGGTCGCGCGGGTGCGGACCTGGACGGTGCCGTGCAGGGGGGCCGCCGGGTCGTCCCAGACGACGCCGACGAGCGAGAAGGGTCTGACGTCCCGTCGGGCCAGGCCCTGCTCCCGCGCCGCGCCGGGTTCGCCGAAGGAGCGTACGGCGGCGCCCAGTGGACGGAGCGGCAGCGACTGGGTGGCGCCCGGCAGCTCGTCCCGCTCCGGTGGCAAGGCGGCCGCCGCCGGGCGCGCGGTGGCCGTCGCGGGGGCGGCGAGGGTGACCGGCAGGGCGAGCGCGGCCGCGCAGGCGACGGCGATCGAGGAGGCGAGTGAGGCACGCATGGCCCGATCGTGCGGAGCGGGCGGGCGCGGCGCGCGGCGGGAGGGCGGCCGGAAACGGACGGCGCGTCAGGCCGACCGGAGGACGCCGTCACCGGTACGGCCCAGGGCGGCGCGGTGGCCCGCGTACCCTGTGCGGCGTGAACGCCAGCGACCGCACCCCCGCCGACCTGCTGCGATCCGCGCTCGCCGCGGACCCCGCACGCCCTCTGGTCACCTACTACGACGACGCCACCGGTGAACGGGTGGAATTGTCCGTCGCCACCTTCGCCAATTGGGTGGCGAAGACGGCCAATCTGCTCCAGGGCGAGCTGTCCGCCGAGCCCGGCGACCGGCTCGCGCTGCTGCTGCCCGCGCACTGGCAGACCGCCGTCTGGCTGCTCGCCTGCTCCTCCGTCGGAGTGACGGCCGAGCTGGGCGGCGATCCGGCGGACGCCGACCTGGTCGTCGCGGGACCGGACACCCTGGAGGCGGGCCTGGCCTGCTCCGGGGAGCGGATCGCGCTCTCCCTGGCGCCGCTGGGACGCCGCTTCCCCGCCGCGCCCGCGGGGTACGCGGACTACGCGGTCGAGGTGCCGGGCCAGGGCGACCGCTTCGCCCCGTTCGCGCCCGTGGACGCGGACGCGCCCGCCCTCGTCGTCGACGGTACGGAACAGAGCGGCGCGGGGCTCGTCGAGCGGGCCCGGCTCGACGCCGTACGGCTCGGGCTCGGCCCCGGCTCGCGGCTGCTGTCCGGGCTGCCGTACGACGGCTGGGAGGGCCTGTCGGCCGGGCTGTACGCGCCGCTGGCCGCCGGAGGCTCGGTCGTGCTGTGCCGGAACGTGGGCGCGCTGGCACCGGAGTCGCTGGAGCAGCGCATCGAGAGCGAGCGGGTGACGGCCACGGCGCTCTGACGGGCGCCCAGGGGCGGGTACGGGCGTCCGGGGCAGGCGCCGGGTGCGGGCGTTCGCGCGTCCGATGCACCCGTTCGGCCGATCGACGCGCCGCGTACCCGCGACCGTACGGCCAGTCCGGTACATGATCGGCCCGGGGGGAGTCGTCTCCTCCGTACAACCCCGTGTCGGGTTCGGCCGTCTCCTACTGCGAACGCCGGGCGCCCGACCCGCCTCCGACGCCCCGAAGGACGGACTGACGACGTGACGGACCGCGCTGGCACCCCCGCCGAACCGGACCCGGAACCGACGCCGGAACCGACTCCGGAACCGCCCCCCGACCAGGCTCCCGAGGCGGAGACCGGGGACGGGGATTCCGGAGACGGGGAATCCGGGGACGACGCTTCCGGGGACGACGCTTCCGGGGACGGCTCTTCCGGGACGGCCGCGAAGCCGCGCCGGCACTGGTTGCGGTGGACCGCGCTCGGCGTCTCGGTCGTGCTGCTCGGCGCGGCCGGGACCGGATGGTGGTTCTACCGGAAGCTCGACGACAACATCACCACGGACACCACCGCCGCCGACGAGCTGCGCCGGTACGAGAAGGAGCGCCCGGCGGCCGTCGTGGCGGCCGCGCGGAACATCCTGCTCATCGGCTCGGACACCCGCTCCGGCGAGGGGAACCGCAAGTACGGCCGGGACAAGGGCACCCAGCGCTCGGACACCGTGATCCTGCTGCACCTGGCGGCCGACGAGTCGGGCGCGACGGCCGTGTCGATCCCCCGCGACCTGATGGTGACGATCCCGAGCTGCGCGAGCGTCGAGGGGGGCAGGACCCGGGAGCAGCTGGCGCAGTTCAACTGGGCCTTCGAGTGGGGCGGGACGGCGTGCACCATCCGTACCGTCGAGAAGCTGACGGGGATCCGGGTCGACCACCACATGGTGATCGACTTCCGGGGGTTCAAGAAGATGGTGGACGCGGTCGACGGGGTCGAGGTCTGCCTCAAGGAGCCGGTGGACGACAGCGACGCCAAGCTGAAGCTGCCGGCGGGCCGGCAGACGCTGAACGGGGAGCAGGCGCTGGGCTTCGTCCGGGCCCGGAAGTCGCTGGGGAACGGCAGCGACACCGAACGGATGGACCGGCAGCAGATGTTCCTGGGCGCGCTGGTCAACAAGGTGCAGAGCGACGGGGTCCTGTTGAACCCTACGAAGCTGTATCCGGTCCTGGACGCGGCGACGAAGTCGATCACGACGGACCCGGGGCTCGACTCGCTGCGGGACCTGTACGACCTGGCGCGGACGATGCGGGCGATCCCGACGGAGAAGGTCCAGTTCCTGACGGTGCCGCGGCGCCCGTACACGTACAACGCGAACCGGGACGAACTGGTGCAGCCCGCTGCGAGCGAGCTCTTCCGGCAACTCCGCGAGGACAAGCCGGTCCTGGTGACTCCACCGGAACCGGAAGAGGGTGCGGACGCATCTCCCGACGGGAAGCCCGACGACGCGGACAGCCCCCTGCCGAGCACGACGCCCACCTTCACGGGGCGGAACGCGGCGGAGGGCGTGTGCTCGTAGAGATCCGGGGGGGCCGTTGGGTAAAGCGGGGCCCAAGGTATGACCAGGGGGCGATGTGGTTTGGGCAAATTGCCCAGTTGTAAGGGGCGTGGAATTTGTCACTGACGTCGCCCCGCGCTGAACTGGGCGGATAGTGTGACGCGATCCGGTGCACCCCGACCGTGTGGTCGCACTCAGCCAAGGATCGAACGACCGAGTGGCGCCGACAGGGGGAGGCGCCCCGCGTGGCACCGACGGAGGACAGGAACCGTGGACGCGCACAGCCGTGGACGGGCGGACGAGATCGACCCCGCCGACCAGTGGGTGCTCAACCCGCAGACCGGCAACTACGAACTGCGACTGGACCACTCCGCTGGGCAGTCGGCGGACGGGGGCTCGCACGCCGGTAGCCCCGATTCCGCTACCACCGCTTCCCGTACCCGCTCCGACGCCCGGCCAACCGCCCCGGCCGAAGCTCCCGTTCCGGGCCAGCGGCGCCGCCGCCCGGCCGAGCAGGACGGCACCGAGCCGGAGACCGGCACCTCGCGCGGCGGACGCGTGCCGCCGCAGAGCCGCCGCAAGCCCAAGCGGGGGGCGAGCCGCAAGAAGAAGGTCCTGCTGTGGACCGGCGGCACGATGGCCTTCGTCCTGGTGGGCGGCGCGGTCGGCGCGTACGCGATCTACAGCAAGCTCAACGGCAACCTCGGCGTCGTGGACGTCGGCACCGCCGCCGCGCAGACGGAGGGGATGAAGGGCCCGCTGAACATCCTCGTCATCGGCAACGACGTCCGCACCGGCGAGGGCAACGAGAGCTACGGCAACAAGGACAACGTCACCGGCCACGCCGACACGACGTTCCTCATCCACATCGCCGAGGACCGCACCAACGCGACGGCGATGAGCATCCCGCGCGACCTCAAGACCGAGATCCCGGACTGCCCGACGAACACGGACGCGGGCACCAAGGTCATCCCCGGCTCGGTCGGCAAGACCAAGTTCAACGAGTCCTTCGGCGTCGACGGCCGCGACCCCGGCTGCACCATGCGGACCATCACCCAGATGTCCGGCCTGCCGGTCAACCACTTCATGATGGTCGACTTCAACGCCGTCAAGAAGCTGTCCACGGCCGTCGGCGGCGTCAAGGTCTGCCTCGCCAAGCCGATCCACGACAAGAACTACTCGAAGCTCAACCTCCCCGCGGGCGAGCACCGCGTCCAGGGAGAGCAGGCGCTCGCCTTCCTGCGGAACCGGCACGGTCTCGGCAACGAGAGCGACCTCGACCGCATCAAGCAGCAGCAGCAGTTCCTCGCCTCGATGATGCGCCAGCTCAAGGAGGACACGCTCGACAGCCCGACGCGGCTGCTGGACGTGGCCAACGCGGCGACCGAGTCGCTCACCGTCGACAAGGGGATCGGCGAGGCGTCGAAGCTCGTCTCCCTGGCGAAGGAACTGGCCAAGGTCGACCTGAAGAACATCACCTTCCTGACCGTGCCCGTGGTCGACAACCCCGACGAGCCGCCGAACGCGCGCGCGACCGTCGTCCTCGACCCGGTGAAGGCCCCCCAGGTCTTCAGCATGATCGAGCAGGACGTCTCCTTCACCGAGGTGAAGAAGAAGGAGGCCGACGCCAAGAAGGCGAAGGCCCAGGCGCAGGCGAAGCTCCTCCAGGGAGCGAAGGCCCCGGCCGCCGAGGTCCGCGTCGACGTCTACAACGGCAGCGGCATCCAGGGCGCGGCCCAGTCGACCCTCCTGTGGCTCCAGAACGAGCAGGGCGTGTCCCGCTCGACCAACAAGAGCAACGCCCCCGAGAAGGCGGCGAAGACCACGCTCAGCTACGCACCGAACCAGGCCGACCAGGCCCGCGCGCTCGCCGCGATGATGGGTCTGCCGGCCACCGCTCTGAAGCAGGGCACCACGGCCGCCGGGGAGCGCGAGCCCATGACGCTCGTCCTCGGCGCCGATTTCAAGGGCGCGGGGGTGTCCATGACCGCTCCGACGAAGGCGCCGGACGTGGATCAGGTAGAAGCGGACAAGAAGGTGTGCGCCCAGTGACCCGAGAACAGCGGGTTCGGGCGCGCCCTTGACGATGAGGGGACCAGGGGTGGGACAGAACAGCGTGCGACGGGAGGGGACGCAACAGCCGAGCGTCCCGCACGCCCGAGAACGGGGCTGGGACGACGAGCTGCACGGCGCCGGCGAGGCGACCGGCGCGGGCGGGGCGGAGGGCACGGCCGGGGGGCCGGACCCGACCGCCGCCGCCACGGGCGGCCGCGCCGCGCGCCGGCGCGGGACGGCCGGGGGCTCCGACGGTGAGGGCGGCGCGGCCGCGACCACCGCGGGCGGCCGGGCCGCCGCGCGCCGGCAGGCCAAGAAGGCCGGCAAGCGGAAGGTGCTGCGCTGGTCGGCGATCGGCGTGGCGGTCCTCGTCCTGGGGACGGCCGGCGCCGGTTACGCGTACTACGAGCACCTGAACGGCAACATCCGCAGCGGTGGCCGCGCGGGCGGCGACAGCGGTGTGAAGAAGGCCCCGCCGAACGCGCTGGGCGACACCCCGCTGAACATCCTGCTGATCGGCTCGGACGACCGGTCGTCCGACGCGAACGTGGCGCTGGGCGGCGGCAAGGACCTGCGGAACGACAAGCCCCGGGCCGATGTGCAGATGCTCCTGCACGTCTCCGCCGACCGGCAGAACGCCTCCCTCATATCGATCCCCCGCGACACCGTGGTCCCCATACCCGAGTGCAAGAGCGAGGACGGCAAGGAGACCTACCCGGCCACCACCGACCAGCCCATCAACTCCACGCTCCCGCGCGGCGGTCCGGGCTGCACGCTCACCACCTGGGAGAAGCTCACCGGCGTCTACATCGACCACTGGATGATGGTCGACTTCGCGGGCGTGGTGGCGATGGCCGACGAGGTCGGCGGCGTCCCCGTCTGTGTCACCACCGGCGTGCACGACAAGTCGACCGCCCGGGTCAAGGGCGGCTCCGGCCTCAAGCTGAAGGAGGGCACCACCGAGGTCAAGGGCGAGCAGGCCCTCCAGTGGCTGCGCACCCGGCACGCCTTCGGCAGCGACCAGAACCGCGCCAAGGCCCAGCACATGTACCTCAACGGCATGCTGAAGAAGCTCCAGCAGCAGAACGCCTGGACCGACACCGGCCGGCTGATGGGCCTGGCGGAGACCGGCACCAAGGCGCTCCAGGTCTCCGACGGGCTCGACACCGTGGCCAAGCTCTTCGACCTCAGCATGCAGCTCAGGAACGTGAAGGTCGACCGGCTGTCGACGATCACCATCCCGACCGCCCCCTACGCGCCGAACCCGGAGGCGTGGCTCCAGCCGAGGACCGCGGACGCGGAGAAGATCTGGGATCTGCTCCGGAACGACGTCGCCATGGACAAGAACGGCGACAAGGCGCCCGCGAAGCCGGCGGCCAAGCCGACGGCCGCGAAGCCGAAGCCGACGGCCGCCGCGCCCGCCTCCCTCGCTGTCACCGTCATCAACGGCACCGCCGGGAACGACGAGGCGCCCGTCGAGGGCCGCGCCGGAGACATCAAGGACGCGCTGACCGCCAAGGGCTTCACCCAGGCGGACACCTCCAAGGAGCCCAAGCCCAGCAAGGGCACGGTCGTCGGCTACCCGAAGGCGTCGGGCGACCAGGGCCGGGCGGACGCCGAGTCCGTGGCGAAGGCCCTGGGCCTGCCCGCCTCCACCGTCCGGGCGGACGCCACCATCGAGAACGTCACCCTGGTCGTCGGCGCGGACTGGCGCGAGGGCACCGCCTACGAGGCGCCGAAGCGGACGGCGGGCGATCTGCCGGAGGGCGCGAGCGACAAGGCGAAGTGCATGGAGGTGTACTCGGTCTACCGCTGGGACGGCGTGAGCTGAGCCGGTACGGCGGTGACCCCGTACGCACGTACCGACGGCCGGGCTCCTCGGGGAGGGGCCCGGCCGTCGGTGTGTGTGTACGGGGTGGGGTGGGGTCAGACCGTCTCGGTCTCGCCGCGCTTCACCGCCGGGCGGCGGCTCGCGATGACCTTCCGGGCGAGGGCCTTGGGGCTCGTCAGGAAGCCGAAGCCCCAGGACATGTGCATGGTGGCCAGGGCCACCGGGATCTGCGCGCGGGCCTTCAGGGAGAGGCCCTTGCCCGCCGGGACCGAGCCGGCGGTGATCGCGGCGAGGTAGCCGGCCGGGATCACGAAGCCGAGCGGGGTGAGCGTCGCGCCGACGACCGCGCCCGCGGCGATGGCGCAGACGGCGACCGGCGGGGCCAGGTAGCGGAGGTTGATGGAGCCGGCGTGGTAGCGGGCCACCACGTGGCGCCAGCGGCCGTAGTCCTTGTACTGCTTGGCCAGGGCCTTCACCGAGGGGCGCGGGCGGTACTGGACGCGCAGCTCCGGCGAGAACCAGATCAGGCCGCCGGCCTCGCGGATGCGGAAGTTCAGCTCCCAGTCCTGGGCGCGGATGAACTCCACGTTGTAGCCGTCCTGCTGTTCGAGCGCCTCGCGGCGGAAGACGCCGAGGTAGACGGTCTCGGCGGGGCCGGCCTGGCCTCCGGTGTGGAAGGCCGCGTTGCCGACGCCGATCTTCGAGGTCATCGCGGCGGCGACCGCGTCCTCCCAGGCGTTCTCGCCCTCGGCGTGCATGATGCCGCCGACGTTCTGCGCGCCCGTCTCCTCCAGGAGGCGCACGGCGGTGGCGATGTAGTTCGGCGACAGCATCCCGTGGCCGTCCACGCGCACCACGATCGGGTGGCGGGACGCCTTGATCGCCGCGTTGAGCGCGGCGGGGGTGCGGCCGGTGGGGTTGGGCACGGTGTGGACCCGGGGGTCCTCTCGTACCAGCTCGGCGGCGATCTCGTCGGTGCGGTCCGTGGACGGGCCGAGCGCGATCACCACCTCCATCTCGCCGTCGTACTCCTGCTCCAGGATGTGGCGGACCGAGTTGCGCAGATGCCGCTCCTCATTGAGGACCGGCATGATCACGGATACGGGGGGCGTGGCGTTCATCAACGGGCCACGTTACCGCGAATGGGGGACAGCGGCGCGCGCCGCCGGGGCCGGTGACCCTACCGGCTGATCGTATGGGCCTACCGTGCTCACGGTCCCCCTGTCGCACCCGCGGAGGTGTCCGTCCGTGCCCACACCGCCCCGCACGCCCCGTCCGCCCCGCAGGTCCGGTGCGCCCGGCCGCCCGCCGGTGCCCCGGCGCGGCGGTCCCGCCCCGGTGCGCAGGCCGCGGCGGCGCCCCCGCTGGGGGATGCGGATGGCGACCGCGCTGTCGGTGGTGGTGCTGGCGGCGGGCGGGATCGGGCACGCGGTGGTCACCGGACTGGACACCGGGATCACCCGGGTGGACCCCTTCAAGGACATGAAGAACCGGCCGCAGGCGGGCAACGGCATGAACGTGCTCGTCGTCGGCACCGACGGGCGCGACCGGATCACGCCGGAGGAGAAGGAGAAGTACCGGCTGGGCGGGGCGCCCTGCCACTGCACGGACACCGTCCTCCTCGTGCACATCTCGGAGGACCGGGAGCGGGCGAGCGTCGTCTCGCTGCCCCGGGACTCGTACGCCGAGCTGCCGGAGCACACCGACCAGAACAGCGGCGAGAAGCACCGCGCGCACCCGGTGAAGCTGAACGCCGCCTACGCGGAGGGCGGGCCGGCGCTGACCGTGCGGACGGTGGAGGCGCTGACCCGGGTCAAGATCGACCACTATCTGGAGGTCGACTTCACCAGCTTCATGCGGACGGTGGACGCGGTCGGCGGGGTGCAGATCTGTACGGCGAAGCCGGTCAAGGACTCCTACACGGGCCTGGAGCTGGCGGCCGGCACGCACGAGCTGGACGGCGGGCAGGCGCTCCAGTACGTGCGCTCCCGGCACTTCGACGGGGCCTCGGACATCGGGCGGATGCAGCGGCAGCAGAAGTTCCTGGCGGCGCTGGTGGACCGGCTGACCAGCGGCGGGGTGCTGTTCAACCCGGTGCGGTTCCGGGAGGTGGCGACGACGATGCTCGGCTCGGTCCGGGCCGACGAGGACTTCGGTACGGACCAGCTGCTGGCGCTCGCCAAGGCGATGCGGGGCTTCACGCCGGCGTCGTCGGAGTTCGTGTCGGTGCCGATCGGGGACATGGACTTCCCCGTGAAGGGGATCGGGTCGACGGTGAAGTGGGACGCGGAGAAGGCGCAGAAGCTGTTCGCGGCGCTGCGGGAGGACCGGCCGCTGGCCTCGCGGCCGGTCGCGGCGGCGAAGAAGCCCCAGGCCGTCGTCGTGGAGGTGGCGCCGAAGTCGATCCGGGTGCAGGTCTACAACGGGACCCGGATCGACGGGCTGGGGCGCAAGGTCGACGACGCGCTGCGGGGCACGGGGTTCGACACGACCCGGACGCCGATGACGGGCGCGGGGGGCGAGCGGAAGCGGACCCTCGTGGAGTACGACCCCCGGTGGGACCGGTCCGCGAAGTCCCTGGCCGCGGCCCTGCCGGGCGCCGAGCTGAAGCCGGTGCCGGGGCGGGGCGGGACCCTGCGGGTGACGGTCGGGTCGGAGTACAAGGGCGTCACGGCGGTGAAGGCCGAGACCGCGCCGGCGCGCGGGCCCTTCGAGGCGGTGACCGGGGACCAGGTGGTGTGCCCGTAGCACCGGGGGCCGGGGCGCCGGCCGGGCGGCTCAGTCGATGTAGCCGTCGGCGGCCCTGCGCTCGCGGAGCTCCTTGATGGCCTGGCGGCGGGCGAGGCGGTGGGTGCGGCGGATCTGGGCCTCCTGGTAGCGGCGCTTGTCCTGCTCGGTCTCCGGGAGGACCGGCGGGACCGTACGGGGCCTGCCGTCGCCGTCCACCGCGGCGAAGACGAGGTACGCGGAGCCGACCTGGGTCGCGGGGGTGGTGTCGTTCCAGCGCTCGGCCAGGACGCGGACGCCGACCTCCATGGAGGAGCGGCCGGTCCAGTTCACCTGGGCCTTCACGTGGAGGAGGTCGCCGACGCGGACGGGCTCCAGGAAGGCCATCTCGTCCATGGAGGCGGTCACGGCCGGGCCGCCGGAGTGGCGGCCTGCGACGGCGCCCGCCGCGTCGTCCACCAGCTTCATGATCACGCCGCCGTGCACCGTGCCGAGGAGGTTGGTGTCGTGGCTGGTCATGATGTGGCTGAGGGTGGTGCGGGAGGCCGAGGTGGGCTTGCCCGGGATGTGGCCCTGATCTGTCATGTCCTCCACCTTATGCCGGGTTTCGGCGTTGTCCGCTTTGCATCAGCTTCGCAACAGCACCGGTCCTATTTTCCACCCGGCCTGTCGCCCGGAAAGCGGAGACCGGCACACTGGTCCGCATGAATGACTGGCCTGAGCAGCCCGAGGGCGCCCGCCCGATGCGGCACGTGCAGCGACGACCGCAGGGACAGCAGTCTCCGGAGTACCAGCAGGGGTACGACCAGGGACAGGCGTACAACCCGAACTTCACTCAGGCGCAGGCCACGGGGTACGACTCCGGGTACAGCACCGGGCAGGTGTACGGCGGGCCGCAGGGCGGCCACGGGCAGGGACACGGGCACGGCGGTCCGGGGGGACCCTCCGGCCCCGGCGGTCCCGGCGGCCCGGGCACCCGTCCCACCGGTCCGGCGCCGGACTGGCGCAAGCGGATCAAGATCGGTTCGATCGTGCTGGTCGTCGGCGTCCTCGCCTGGGGCGTCGGGACCTACGCGTGGGCGAGCTCACAGATGCGCAACGAGGTCGACCTCTCCAAGGTCATCGAGCGGCCGGCCGAGGGCGACTGCACGACGTACCTGATCGTCGGCTCCGACAGCCGCGAGGGCATGACCGCCGAGGACAAGAAGAAGCTGCACACCGGTTCCGCGGAGGGCAAGCGGACCGACTCGATGATGATCCTCGCGGCCTGCTCCAGCGGGAACACGATGATCTCGCTGCCCCGTGACTCCTGGGTGACGATCCCGAACTTCGTCGGCTCCGAGTCCGGCAAGTCCTTCCCGGCCCGCGGCGGCTCCAAGCTGAACGCGGCCTACGCGATGGACGGCCCCGAGCTGCTGGTCCGCACGGTGGAGTACAACACCGGGCTGCGGATCGACCACTACGCGGAGATCGGCTTCGCCGGCTTCGCGAACATCGTGGACGCGCTCGGCGGTGTCGAGCTGAACATCGAGAAGGGCTTCAAGGACAAGAAGTCGGGCGCCGACTTCCAGGCCGGGACGCAGACCCTCAACGGCGAGCAGGCCCTCGCCTTCGTCCGTACCCGGTACGCCTTCGCCGAGTCGGACCTGGCGCGGACCAAGAACCAGCAGAAGTTCCTGTCCGCGCTGGCCAACCAGGCGGCGACGCCGGGCACGATCCTCAACCCGTTCGCGCTGTACCCGACGCTCGGCGCCGGTCTGGACACGCTGGTCGTGGACAAGGACATGTCGCTGTACGACCTCGGGCAGATGTTCTTCGCGATGAAGGGCATCAGCGGCGGCGACGGCAAGTCCATGAACATGCCGATCGGGGGCAGCGCGCCGCAGGGCTCCCTGAAGTGGGACATGCCGAAGGTGAAGCAGCTCGTCGAGCAGATCAAGAACGACCAGAAGGTCACCGTCGAGTCGAACCGGTGACCTTCCGGGGTCCTGGCCGCGCGGCCTCCCGTGGTTACGGGAGGTTGCGGGCCATGACGATGCGCTGGATCTGGTTGGTGCCTTCGTAGATCTGGGTGATCTTGGCGTCGCGCATCATGCGCTCGACGGGGTAGTCGCGGGTGTAGCCGTAGCCGCCGAGGAGCTGGACGGCGTCGATGGTGACCTCCATGGCGACGTCGGAGGCGTAGCACTTGGCGGCGGCGCCGAAGAAGGTGAGGTCGCTGTCGACGCGCTCGCTCTTGGCGGCGGCGGCGTAGGTGAGCTGGCGGGCGGCCTCCAGCTTCATGGCCATGTCGGCGAGCATGAACTGCACGCCCTGGAAGTCGGCGATGGGCTTGCCGAACTGCTTGCGTTCCTTGACGTAGCCCTTGGCGTAGTCGAGGGCGCCCTGGGCGATGCCGATGGCCTGGGCGGCGATGGTGACGCGGGTGTGGTCGAGGGTCTTCATGGCGGTGGCGAAGCCGGTGCCCTCGGCGCCGATCATGCGGTCGGCGGGGATGCGGACGTTGTCGAGGTAGACCTCGCGGGTCGGGGAGCCCTTGATGCCGAGCTTCTTCTCCGGGGCGCCGAAGGAGACGCCCTCGTCGGACTTCTCCACGACGAACGCGGAGATGCCCTTGGAGCGCTTCTCCGGGTCGGTGACGGCCATCACCGTGTAGTACTCGGAGACGCCGGCGTTGGTGATCCACCGCTTCACACCGTTGAGCACCCAGAAGTCGCCGTCGCGCACGGCGCGGGTCTTCATCCCCGCCGCGTCCGAACCGGCGTCCGGCTCCGACAGCGCGTAGGAGAACATCGCGTCGCCGGCGGCGAGCGGGGCGAGGTACTTGGCCTTCAGCTCCTCGGAGCCGGACAGGATCACCGGGAGCGAGCCCAGCTTGTTCACCGCCGGGATCAGGGACGAGCTGCCGCAGACGCGGGCGACCTCCTCGATCACGATCACCGTCGCCAGCGCGTCCGCGCCCGCACCGCCGTAGGTCTCCGGGACGTGCACCGCGTGCAGGTCGTTCGCGACCAGCGCGTCCAGGGCCTCCTGCGGGAAACGCCCCTCCTCGTCCACCGCCGCCGCGAACGGAGCGATCTTCGCCTCCGCCAGCGCACGCACCGACTCCCGGAGCATCTCGTGCTCCTCGGAGGTCCGGTACAGGTCGAAATCAGCCGATCCCGCCACGCTCACACACTCCCACGCTCGCTAACTACCGTTAAGTAACCCAAAGGGTAGGCCGTGAACAGGGGGTCTGTCAGGGCACGACTATGCTCGGGCAGGCAGTTTCGCCCGACGTCCCTGGAGTTTCCGCATGGCCCTGAAGATCACCGTGATCGGCACCGGATACCTCGGAGCCACCCACGCCGCGGCCATGGCGGAGATGGGCTTCGAGGTCCTCGGCCTCGACGTCGTGCCCGAGAAGATCGAGCTGCTGGCCTCCGGCCGCGTGCCGATGTACGAGCCCGGTCTCGAGGAGCTGCTCGCCAAGCACGTCGCCGGGATCGAGGGCTCCACCGGGCGGCTGCGCTTCACCACCTCCTGGGAGGAGGTGGGCGCCTTCGGCGACGTCCACTTCGTCTGCGTGAACACCCCGCAGAAGCACGGCGAGTACGGCTGCGACATGAGCTACGTCGACGCCGCCTTCGCCTCCCTCGCCACCGTCGCCCGCTCCGGCTCGCTCGCCGTCGGCAAGTCGACCGTCCCGGTCGGCTCCGCCGAGCGGCTGGCCTCCGTGCTCCCGGAGGGCGTGACGCTGGCCTGGAACCCCGAGTTCCTGCGCGAGGGCTTCGCCGTCCAGGACACCCTGCGCCCGGACCGGATCGTCGTCGGCGTCCAGGGCGAGGGCGGCGAGCGGGCCGAGAAGCTGCTCCGCGAGGTGTACGCGGTCCCCGTCGCCGAGGGCTCGCCCTTCGTCGTCACCGACTTCCCGACCGCCGAGCTGGTCAAGACGGCCGCGAACTCCTTCCTCGCCACCAAGATCTCCTTCATCAACGCGATGGCCGAGATCTGCGAGGCGGCCGGCGGCGACGTCGCCAAGCTGGCCGAGGCGATCGGCCACGACGAGCGGATCGGGAACAAGTTCCTGCGGGCCGGCGTCGGCTTCGGCGGCGGCTGCCTGCCCAAGGACATCCGGGCCTTCATGGCCCGCGCGGGCGAGCTCGGCGTCGACCAGGCGCTGACCTTCCTCCGCGAGATCGACTCCATCAACATGCGGCGGCGCGGCCAGATGGTCGAGATGGCCCGCGAGGCGCTCGGCGGGAACTCCTTCCTGGGCCGCCGGGTCGCCGTCCTCGGCGCCACCTTCAAGCCGGACTCGGACGACGTCCGCGACTCCCCCGCGCTCAACGTGGCCGGCCAGATACACCTCCAGGGCGGCCAGGTCACCGTCTACGACCCCAAGGGCATGGACAACGCCCGCAAGGTCTTCCCGACCCTCGGCTACGCGGACTCGGCCCTGGCGGCCGTCCGGGGCGCGGACGTGGTCCTGCACCTGACGGAGTGGCGCGAGTTCCGCGAGCTCGACCCGGCGGAGCTGGCCGCGGCCGTCTCCTCGCCGGTGCTCCTCGACGGGCGCAACGCCCTGGACGGCGAGCGGTGGCGGGCGGCCGGCTGGACGTACCGGGCGATGGGCCGCCCGCGCGCGTGACGGTAGGGGGAAGGGGCGCCCTGTGTGGACAGGGCGCCCCCTTTTTCGTACCTGGGAGGGTCAGGCGGCGACGGGCCTGATCCGGTTCGTACGGGACAGGAACTCGGTCTCGCGCAGGGCCCGGGTCGTGTTGCCGTGGGCCAGGCCCACCAGGTCCCGGGCCGGCCAGTCGCGCCGCAGCAGCTCCGCGAAGAGCGCGACGTAACCGGCGCCCGGCTCCGCCAGGTGGGACAGGCCCGTGGACGCGGGCCCCGCCCCGTCGCGTACCCGGTCGAGCAGGTCGGCCGTGGCGGCCGGGTCCTCGCCGACGGGCACCATGCAGACCGCGCCGTTCTCGCCGAGCAGCCGCAGCACGTCGTCCGGCAGGGCCTCCGGGGCGGCCCGATTGAGCAGGGCCGGGGCACGGGTGACGGCGAGGACCTTGCGGAGGGTGTCCTGGTCCGCGCCGCTGAGGTCCACCGCCAGGCCGATGCGGTTCATCTCGCGGACCGCCTCGCGGGCGAAGCGGTCGAAGCGGGTGAGGTTCACCGCCCGGACGCCGAGGGCGTGGTACGCCCGCAGGGTGGCGGCCGAGCCCCCGACGGCGGTCCAGCTCACCGGCCCGAGGAGGGCGGCGACCCGGCCGCAGTTGCGGGCGTGGACCATCTCCGCCGTGGTGTACGCCAGGCGCAGGTCCTCGGGACAGGCGGCGACGAGCCCGCGGATCGCGTCGAGGCGGCGCAGGGTGCCGACGACGTCGTCGGAGTCCACGCGCAGCGACCAGAACTGGGCACCGGCCTCCTGCGCCCGGGCGGGCGGCAGGTCCTCGGGATCGAGGAGCGCGGGCAGCTCGGCGTGGCCCTCGATGACGGGCTGGGCGGCCAGGATCGCCCGGGCGCGGGTGGTCTCGTCGAGCGGCGGGGGTGGGGGCTCCGGGGATTCCAGCGCGCCGACGGCGCCGGAGGCGGCAGAGAAGGGGGGATGATCGTCGAGATCTGCCATCGCACTACTCACACTTCCGAACTCGGTGATGCAGTACTACCCCGCCGAAGGGGCGGGGCAGTACGTTCCACCGTGCCAGCGGCTCCGGCCGGGGGCCCGCCGGGCTGCGCCGTCCGGGTGACGGCCGCCCGGCCCGGGGCTGTCCTGTCTCAGTCCTTCGTCGTCCAGACCCACTCGAAGCCGAAGCCGTAGGCGCGGTCGATGAGTTGCTGGTTGCTCTCCTGGCCGGTCGCGGTGAACCAGCGGACCTCGCGCCGGACGTCCATGCCGCCCTCGGCGGCGGTGACGAGGGCGATGGCGCAGGCGGTCGCCCCGGCGGGGGCGTCGTCGAGTTGGATGCGCAGGTTCCCGGAGGGGGCGGTGACCGTCACGGTCGCGCCGAGGCTGCGGAAGTCGACGGCGCCCTCGTAGACGAAGGTGTAGACGAGCATCCGGCGGATCCTCGCCCGGTACTCCAGGTTCGTGCGCAGGGTCTCGCCGTCCGAGGAGGCGCCGGTCCTGTCGTCCTGGTCGAGGAGCGAGTACGGGGGCGCCTCCAGCGAGCCGAAGACGTCGCCGAGCGCCTGGACGACGTGCATCGAGCCGTCGGTGAGCTCGACCAGGCAGCCGAGGTCGAGATCGGCGCCGCTCCCCGCGGACCAGTTCAGGTTGGCCTGGAGGACGCCCCGGCCGGAGACGAGACCGAGCGGGGTCGCCTTGGTCAGCAGGACCTCGCGCGTGCCGCGCGCCGCCCGGTCGGCGCGGGCCGGCGGGGCGCTCTCCCCGGGCGCCTTGGGCTTGAGCCTGATGACCCCGCGCTCACGGTCTGATGCCATGTCATTTCCCCCCGGACGTATCGGATCCGCGATCCGCACAGTATCGGCGAGTGGGCTACGATCTGCTCCCAACCGGGGGACGGCGGGCGGGGATCGGATGCGCTGGGGAGCGCACGGCGCCGAGGACGGAACCCCCTTTCTCGTCACGTCCGTGGGGGTGGGCATGACCGTCGGTCTCTCGACGGATCGTCAGCAAGTGGCCCGGGATATCGAGCAGTTGAGCATGGAGCCCCAACTGTCACCGCGCGCCGACGAATTGCGGTCGCTGGCGAAGGCCCTGCGGTCCTCCGACTCCGGGCAGCTCGACCCGTGGACGGAGCTGGACCTGGTCGCCGCCTACGCACGCCCGGAGAGCGTGGACCCCGGGGCGCCGCCCCGCGAACACGCCGCCTGGGGCTGGCTGGAGACGGCGCTCGGCGGGCTCGTCTTCGTCCCGCTCGCGCTGACCTGGTACGGGCTCACGCAGGCGTCGAGCGCGTACGGGGCGCTGACCGGGGCGAACCCCAAGGCCGCCACCCGGCCCTTCCTCCAGCTGTGGCAGTCCGGCTTCGAGGGCCACCTCACCGGCTTCTTCACCTTCGGGCACGTGGCCGGGACGGCGACCGGCGCGATCGTCCTCCTCCTGGTCCTGGCGGTGCTGCACGGCTGGCGCCGGGCCCGCTCGGAGCAGCGGGAGAAGGCGGCGGAGCGGCGGGCGGAGGCACTGCTGCGGCGGATGGTGCCGGTGCTGACCCGGGCGCAGCTGTGCCTCCACCGGCACCGGCTCTCCTCCCCCGTCCGCTTCGCGGAGGAGCTGACGAAGTCGGCCGGCACGCTGACCCGGCTCGGCGAGCGGGCCTCCAAGACCCAGGGACTCCTCGCCCAGGCCGCGGGCGCCGTCGGCGAGTCCCTCGACCGGGCCCAGGAGCGGCTCGCCGGGGTGGACGGCGCCGTGAAGCCGCTGGAGACCGCCGCGACCCGCATCGAGGAGGCCGTGAACGGCGGCGGGGTGCTGGTGCGCCAGGCCCTGGAGGACGTGCGCGGGACGAACGGCGAGGTCAGGGACGTCCTGGAGAAGGCCGGCACGCGGGTCGAGGACTCCGTCATGACGCTGGCGGCGGCGCAGCGCTCCTTCACCACCGGTATCGAGGTCTCCGGTGACCTCTCCGGGCAGGTGCTCGGGCGGCTCGCCACGATCGTCGAGACCGCCGCGCAGGACCGGGCCGACGCCCAGGCCCTGCTCGGCCGCCTCGCCGACCAGGCGGACGCGCTGACCCACGTCGCCGACCGCCTCGGCCAGGCCGCCGACACCCTCGCGACGGCGCTCGCGCGCGACGCTGCTGGGAGTGGGAGCGGTGGTCGGGAGCGCGGGCGTCGGGGCGCGGGGCGGGACGGCGGCCGGGACGGGGTGCTGAGCCTCAGCAAGGGCGGGGGCTCGGGCCGGGACCACGGGCGGGATCCGGACGATGGATCCGGCGCGGGCGGTGGGTCCGGCGGGGGCAGTGGGTCCGGCGTGGGCGGTGGCTCCGGTGCGGCCGGTGGAACCGGCGCGGGCGGTGCAACCGGCGCGAGCCGTAGAACCGGCGCGACCGATGACTCCGGCGCGAGCCGTAGAACCGGCGCGACCGATGACTCCGGCGCGAGCCGTAGAACCGGCGCGGCGGGTGCGTCGCGCCCTGCCGTGCCGCTCGCGCGGGACGGCGGGGCGGGGGTGCCGCCCGCGCTGCCGCCCGGCGCGCCGGGCCGTGAGGGGCCGGACGGGGACGGGTCGCGGTGAGGGCGCCGCGGTTCAACCCGCTGCACCTGGCCGGGTGGCTCTTCGCGGACATGCTGCTCGTCCTCGCCCTCGTCGCGATGGGCGACCGGGGCGACCCGCTGGCCGCCGAGGCCCGGCCCGGCACCTCGGCGAGCCCCAAGCCGGGTGCGACGAAGCCGCCGAAGCCCAAGGGGCCCCGGGCCGTGGTCCGTACCCCCGTGAAGGTGTCGATCGACGCGGGCCCGGGCGACCGGGAGGCGATGCGGAAGCGGCTGCGGGAGGTGACCGCGAAGTACGCGGGACGCCAGGCGGCGTTCGTCCTCACCTTCGGCCGGCACCCCGACCCCGGCGCCGGCGGCACCTACGCGAGCGAGGTCAACTCCCAGCTGGCGAAGGCCCGTCCGGACATGTTCAAGGGAACCACCACACGGGACTTCTGGAAGGGCGGCGCCTCGGGAGGGCACGCCGACATCGAGATCTACTTCTACACGTACTGAGGGGCGCCAGGCCGCCCCACCGGAGGGAAGCGAACCATGCAGATTCTTCCGTTCTACCTGCTGTGCGACGAGTCGGGCTCGATGGCGGGCGACAGCGTCGACGCGCTCAACACCGCGCTGGTGGAGCTCCACACCGAGATCAGCACCAACCCGACGGTGGCCGACAAGACCCGGTTCAGCCTCATCGGGTTCTCCACCGACGCGCAGGTGCTCCAGCCGCTGGCCGACCTCAGCGACATCGAGGAGGTCCCCGCGCTCTCGGCCGGCGGCCTCACCTCCTTCGGCAACGCCTTCCGCACGCTGCTGCGCTGCATCGAGACGGACGTGGCCGCGCTGAAGGCGGAGGGGCACGAGGTCTACCGGCCGGTCGCCTTCTTCATGTCCGACGGCATCCCGACGGACGACGACTGGCCGCAGGCGTACAAGGAGCTGACCGGGTCCCGCTTCTGCCCGAAGATCATCGCCTTCGGCGTCGGGGACGCGGAGGAGTCCACCATCGCGCAGGTGGCGAACTTCCGGGCCTTCATACAGCAGGACCAGAACGTCTCCCCGGCCGCCGCGCTGCGCGAGTTCGCCTCCAGCCTGACCCGCTCCATCGTCCGGTCCGCCACCACGATCGCCTCCGACGGCACCTCGGACTTCTCGCTCGTCGTCGAGGAGACCGTGCCCGGCTTCGCGACCGTCTCGCTCGACAAGCTCTGAGGACGCCGAGATGGACCACATGAGCCGGCCGGAACCCCCGCGCCCCTGGGAGCCCCCGCCCCGCGTACGCCTGGAGAAGGATGCACCGCCCGAGGCACCGCCCGCCCCGGCGGCGGAGCCCGTAACGGTGGAACCCGTACAGGTGGAACCCGTAACGGTGGAGCCCGCGCCGGCGGCCCCGCCGGCCGCTCCCGCCGCTCCCCCGGTCCCGGCCCCGCCCGTCCCCGCCGATCCGCCCGCGCCCTCCGCTCCGGTGCTCGGGTCGCCGGCGCATGCGGGGCGGCGGGCGCCCAGCTATCCGCCGGTGCCGCAGGGGCGGCCGCGGATGACGGACGACACGCTCGCCGCCGCCGTCGTGCCGGACATCGTGCTCGACGGGGCGGCGCACGGGGCGCTGACCCTGCGGGCGGCGTCGGTGCGCG
Source organism: Streptomyces sp. NPDC059201 (assembly GCF_042754585.1). Taxonomy (NCBI): domain Bacteria; kingdom Bacillati; phylum Actinomycetota; class Actinomycetes; order Kitasatosporales; family Streptomycetaceae; genus Streptomyces; species Streptomyces sp. NPDC059201. The sequence goes on along the minus strand of NZ_JBHZBB010000009.1, from coordinate 343,358 downwards.
GGGACTCCCACCGGTACCTCGGCGAGGCCCGGCAGGACTCGGTGATGACCGCCCACCTGGGCGAGAAGGGCTCCGGGGAGCTGCTGGCGGTGGCCGTGGCGGACGGGGTCGGCTCGCAGCCGCTCTCGCACCTCGGGTCGCACCACGCCTGCCGGACCGCGCTGTGCCTCCTGGGCGTGCACGCCCAGGAGGTGTACGAGGCGCTGGCCGCCGGCCGTGAGGACCGGTTCGCGGAGCTGGCGGACGGGGTGACCGGGCACATCGCCGAATGGCTGGCGGACCGGGCCTCGCGCAAGGACCTGGACCCGGTCGTCTACTCCACCACCCTCCGGGTCCTCCTCGTCCCGCTCGACCCGGCCGTCCGCACCCGCGGGCTGCTCACCGTCGGGGACGGCGGTACGGCCCTGCTCCGCGACGGGGCGTGGGACCTGGCGCCCGGCGAGGACGGGCGGGAGGCGGACGGGGACCGGATGATCGACACCCGGACCGCCGCGCTGCCGCTGGCCCGTACCGCCACGGCCCGGCTGGTCGAGACCCTGCCCGGGGACGTCCTGGTGGTCTCCACCGACGGCTTCTCCTCGCCGCTGGCCGGGGAGCCGGAGATGCGGGCGTTCCTCACTGGCGCGTGGGGCGGCGGCGCGCCCGAACCGGCCGACTTCCTCTGGCAGTTCCAGTACCGGGTGAAGTCGTACGACGACGACCGCACCGCGGCCGTGCTGTGGGAGGGACGGCGGTGACGGCGGACGACGGCGCCGACGTCGAGCAGGCGCTGCTGCCGCTCGCGGGGAAGCTCACGGCGGGCGGCCAGGGCGAGGTGCACCTGGTCGGCGGCCCCGGGGACCTGCTCTTCAAGCGGTACCTGGAGCCGCACAAGGCGGACGGCTCGGCGCTGGCCGCGCTCGTCGCGCTGCGGCTCGGGCTCGTCCCGGAGGAGCGGCTGCGGCTCGACCGGGAGGCGGCCTGGCCGCTGTGCCGGGTGACGGACGGCGGGCGGGTCGTGGGCTTCCTGATGCGCCGGGCGCCCGACACGATGACGTGGGCGACGGCCAAGGGCGACCGGCGGCTCACCGAGCTCCAGTTCCTGCTGCGGGCGCCGAAGGCGGCCACCCGGACCCTGCGGCAGCCCACTCCGGAGGAGCGGCTGGCGCTGACCGTGGTGCTGGTGGAGCTGGTGGACCGGCTGCACCTGATGGGGCTGGTGGTGGGCGACCTGTCGCAGGCGAACGTGCTGTGGTCGCTCGACCCGGAGCCCGCCCTCCATCTGATCGACTGCGACGGCATCCGGATCACCGGCCGCCGGCCGGTCCTCGCCCAGGCCGACACCCCGGACTGGCACGACCCGCAGGCCCCGCCCGGGTCGGTGAGCGTCGACAGCGACCGCTACAAGGCGGCCCTGATGCTCGGCCGGATCCTCGCGCAGGACCCGTACGTGGCGCCGGGGCGGCCGCTGGCGGTGCTGCCGGGGGTGCTGGACGAGCGGCGCCTCGACGCCGTGGGGCGGCTGTGGGAGCTGGCGGACGGGCCGTACGGCTCCCGGCCCGGCCTCGGGGAGTGGCGTACCGCGCTCTCCGGCCGGGCGACGATCAGGCTCCAGGCGGGCCGTCCCGCGCCCCGGCCCGTGGTCGACCGCTCGCGGTTCGACGGCGGCGGGACGGAGCGCGACCGGGGCACCATCCGGTTCAGGAAGTCCTGAACCGGAGGGGCTGGAGGGCGCCCCGGGGCGCGGGCGCCGGTGTGGTCAGGCGCCGTCGAGCTGGGTGATCGTCGCGTGGGAGGCGGGGGTGCGGGCGGTCAGGTCCCGGGAGACGGCCTCCGCGTCGCCGAGCACGCGGACCGCGTTCGACCAGGTCAGCTTGGTCAGGTCGGCGCGGGACCAGCCGCGGTGCAGCAGCTCCGCGATGAGGTTCGGGTAGCCGGCGACGTCGTCGAGACCGGCCGGGGTGAAGGCGGTGCCGTCGTAGTCGCCGCCGATGCCGATGTGGTCGACGCCGGCGACCTCGCGCATGTGGTCGAGGTGGTCGGCGACCGTGGCGGCGGTGGCGATCGGGCGCGGGTCCCCCGCCGCGAAGGCGGCGTGGATCTCCTTCGCGCGCGGGGTGGTGTCGAGGTGGTGCAGCCCGTGGGCGCGCAGGTTGGCGTCGGCGCGCAGGGTCCACTCGACGGCCGCCGGGAGGATGAACTTCGGGACGAAGGTCGCCATGGCCACGCCGCCGTTGGCGGGCAGCCGCTCCAGGACGTCGTCCGGGACGTTCCTCGGGTGGTCGCAGACCGCGCGCGAGGAGGAGTGCGAGAAGATCACCGGCGCGGTACTGGTGTCCAGGGCGTCGCGCATGGTGGTGGCGGCGACGTGCGAGAGGTCGACGAGCATGCCGCAGCGGTTCATCTCGCGGACGACGGCGCGGCCGAAGGCGGTGAGACCGCCGTGCCGGGGCTCGTCGGTGGCGGAGTCGGCCCAGTCGTTGTTCTCGTTGTGCGTGAGGGTCATGTACCGCACGCCGAGGGTGTGGAAGGCGCGCAGGGTGGCGAGGGAGTTGTCGATGGAGTGGCCGCCCTCGGCTCCCTTGAGGGAGGCGATCCGGCCCTCCCCACGGGCCCTGACGAGGTCGTCGGCCGTACGGGCGGGCGCGAGGTCGGCCGCGTACCGCTCGACGAGCCGGTCGACGGCGTCGATCTGCTCCAGGGTGGCGCTGACGGCGTGGTCGCCGGCGAGGCTGCCCGGCACGTAGACCGACCAGAACTGGGCACCGACCCCGCCGGCGCGGAGCCGGGCGAGGTCGGTGTGGAGGGTGGCCGAGCGGTCGCCCGCGATGTCGAGCTGGTCGAGGTCGTAGCCGCACTGCTTGCGCAGCGCCCACGGGAGGTCGTTGTGCCCGTCGACGACGGGCGCCTCCGCGAGGAGGGCGCGGGCCTCGGCGAGCCGCTCGGCCGCGCTCACCGGGCGAACCCGAAGGACTCGGTGCCCTCGACCTTGGCCCGCAGGCGCTTGCCCTTCTCGGTGGCCTGCGCGTTGAGGTCCTGGAGGAAGTCCTCCATGCGGGTCCGGAGCTCCGGGTCGGAGGCGGCGAGGATCCGGACGGCGAGGAGGCCCGCGTTCCGCGCGCCGGCGACGGAGACCGTGGCGACCGGGATGCCGGCCGGCATCTGCACGATGGAGAGCAGCGAGTCCATGCCGTCGAGGTACTTCAGCGGCACGGGGACGCCGACGACCGGGAGCGGGGTGACGGAGGCGAGCATGCCCGGGAGGTGGGCGGCGCCGCCCGCGCCGGCGATGATCGCCCTGAGGCCGCGGCCGGCGGCCTGCTCGCCGTACGCGATCATCTCGCGCGGCATCCGGTGCGCGGAGACGACGTTCACCTCGTACGGGATCTCGAACTCGTCCAGCGCCTGGGCGGCGGCCTCCATGACCGACCAGTCGGAGTCGGACCCCATGGCGATGCCGATGAGCGGGTTGCTCGCCTGGTTACTCAACGATCGTCCCTCGCAGGTAGTCGGCGGCGTGGCGGGCGCGCTCCAGCACCTCGTCCAGGTCGTCGCCGTAGGTGTTGACGTGACCGACCTTACGTCCGGGCTTCACGTCCTTGCCGTACATGTGGATCTTGAGCTGCGGGTCCCGGGCCATGCAGTGCAGGTAGCCCTGGTACATGTCCGGGTAGTCGCCGCCGAGGACGTTGCACATCACGGTCCACCGCGCGCGCGGGCGGGGGTCGCCGAGCGGCAGGTCGAGGACGGCGCGGACGTGGTTGGCGAACTGGCTGGTGATCGCGCCGTCCATCGTCCAGTGGCCGGAGTTGTGCGGGCGCATCGCCAGCTCGTTCACGAGGATCCGGCCGTCGGTGGTCTGGAACAGCTCCACCGCGAGGTGGCCGACGACGCCGAGCTCCTTGGCGATCCGCAGCGCCAGCTCCTGGGCCTGACCGGCCAGCGACTCGTCGAGGTCGGGGGCGGGCGCGATCACGGTGTCGCAGACGCCGTCGACCTGCCGGGACTCGACCACCGGGTACGCGACGGCCTGGCCGTGCGGGGAGCGGACGATGTTCGCCGCGAGCTCGCGGACGAAGTCGACCTTCTCCTCGGCGAGCACGGGCACACCGGCGAGGAACGGGTCGCGCGCGTCCTCGGCGGAGCGCACGAACCAGACGCCCTTGCCGTCGTAGCCGCCGCGCACGGTCTTGAGGATGATCGGGAAGCCGCCCGCCTCCTCGGCGAAGGCGACCGCGTCCGCCGGGTCGGCCACGATGCGGTGGCGGGGGCTGGGCGCGCCGATCTCGTCGAGCTTCGCCCGCATCACCCCCTTGTCCTGCGCGTGCACGAGCGCGTCCGGCCCGGGGCGGACGGGGATGCCGTCGGCCTCCAGGGCGCGCAGGTGCTCGGTGGGCACGTGCTCGTGGTCGAAGGTGATCACGTCGCAGCCGCGGGCGAACGCGCGGAGCGTGTCCAGGTCGCGGTAGTCGCCGATGACGACCTCGCCGGCCACCTGCGCCGCCGAGTCCTGCGGGGTGTCACTGAGGAGCTTGAACTTGATGCCGAGGGGGATGCCCGCCTCGTGGGTCATACGGGCGAGCTGACCGCCGCCGACCATGCCTACTACCGGGAACGTCACCCTCTTAGGGTATCCGCACCATCGCTGAACACGTTTCCGGCTGTGGATTGACACAAGGGGTGACGGGGTAGGGCCTGGTTTTCCACAGGTTTCGCGGCTACCCAGGCGGGTGACACGAGAGGCTGGTTAGCATGAGTGGGTTGACGTCACCCGGACGTCACCCGACGGACGGACCGACCCCACCATGAGCGAACCCGGCGCGCTGCGCATGCGACTCGCCCTGCTCGGCCGCGAGGTCGCCAAGTTCGGAGTGGTCGGCGGCCTCGGAGTCCTGGTCAACCTGGCCGTTTTCAACCTGGTCAGGCACACCACGGAGCTTCCGGTCGTCCGGGCCAGCCTGATCGCGACCATCGTCGCCATCGCCTTCAACTACGTGGGGTTCCGTTACTTCACGTACCGCGACCGCGACAAGTCGGGCCGCACCAAGGAGATGACCCTCTTCCTGCTGTTCAGCCTCGTCGGGCTGGTCATCGAGAACGGGATCCTCTACGCGGCGACCTACGGCCTCGGCTGGAACTCCTCGCTGGCCGCCAACTTCTTCAAGTTCTTCGGCATCGGCGTGGGCACCCTCTTCCGCTTCTGGTCCTACCGCACGTGGGTCTTCCGGGCGCTGCCCGCGAAGGAGGCGGTGCAGACGGCGGAGTCATTCCTGGAGCAGGCGGAGCAGACCGAGCCGGCCACGCCGCGGCAGGCCCGCCGCCGGCAGCCCGACCACGTCTGAGCTGCCCTTCTCTTCCCGTCCCCGCTTCTTCCCGATCAAGCCCTGATTACCGTACGGGGCGCTCCTGAGGCTCGTCGCCGACGCGGCGGGCCTCACGGCTGAGGAAGAGCGCGAAGACGGGCGGCTGCTGCTGGAGCAGTTCCAGGCGCCCGCCGTCCGCCTCCGCGAGGTCCCGGGCGACCGCGAGGCCGATGCCGGTGGAGCTGCGTCCGCTGACCGCCCGCTCGAAGATCCGGGCGCCCAGGTCGGCGGGGACGCCGGGGCCCTCGTCCGTGACCTCGATCACGGACTGGTTGCCGATGACCCGGGTGCGCAGCGCGACCGTGCCGCCACCGTGCATGAGCGAGTTCTCGATAAGCGCGGCGAGGACCTGGGCGACGGCGCCCGGGGTGCCGATCGCGCGCATGCCCTGCTTGCCGGAGCGGACGATGGCGCGGCCCGCGCTGCGGTAGGCGGGGCGCCACTCCTCGATCTGCTGCTTGACGACCTCGTCGATGTCGAAGGCGACGGCGGAGCCCGAGCGGGGGTCCCGGGAGTTGGTGAGCAGCCGCTCGACGACGTCCGTGAGCCGCTCGACCTGGGTCAGCGCGATCGTCGCCTCCTCCTTGACCGTGTCCAGGTCGTCGGCGAGGGCGACCTCCTCCAGGCGCATGGAGAGCGCGGTCAGGGGCGTACGGAGCTGGTGGGAGGCATCGGCGGCGAGGCGGCGCTCGGCGGTGAGCATGCGCGCGATCCGCTCGGCGGAGGCGTCGAGGACGTCCGCGACGCGGTCGAGCTCGGGGACGCCGTACCGCTTGTGGCGGGGGCGGGGGTCGCCGGAGCCGAGGCGTTCGGCGGTCTCGGCGAGGTCGGTGAGCGGGGAGGCGAGGCGGTTCGCCTGGCGTACGGCGAGGAGGACGGCGGCGATGACGGCGAGGCCGGCGACGGCGCCGATGATGAGGGCGGTGCTGGCGACCTCGGAGGTGACGGCGGAGCGGGACTCCTCGACGATCACGGTCTCGCCGCGCTCGCCCTCGGCGTCGCCGCGGATGACGCTGCCGGTGGGGCGGGTGCCGATCTCGATCGGGGAGCGGCCGGGGATGGTGATCAGGGCGTACCGCTTGGCGCCGCTCTGCTCGGCCAGGATGTCCGGGTTGACCGGTTCGCCGCCGATCAGGCGGCTGTCGACGATCGACACGATCCGCAGGGCCTCGGTGTCCACGCTCTCCTGGACGCTGCTGGTGATCGTGCGGGTCTCGACGAGGACGAGGGAGACGCCGAAGACGACGAGGACGACGAGGACGACGGCGAGGGTGGAGGTGATGAGGCGGCGGCGCACTTGCCCTCCCGGGCGGGGGTACGGGGGTCTCGGCGCGGGTTGCGGGGCGCGGGGCGGGTTGCGGGCGCTGAGTTGAGGGCGCTGGGTTGCGGGGCGGCCCCGTTGGTGCGGCGGCCTCGGGGTGCGGGTGCGGGCTGGAGCGGGGGCGCCCGCCTAGGGCGCCGTCCCGTGTGCCCACCCGTCCCGCCCTGCGGGACGCCTGCCCACACGGGGGGGGGGGTGGGTGGGGGTGGCGGGTGGCGGGCGGCTGCCCACACGGGGGTGGGTGGGGGTGGCGGGTGGCGGGCGGGTGCCCGCGCGGGGGTGGGTGGGGGGTGCGGGGCGGGGGGCCGCGCGGGGGTGGGGGCAGCGGGGGTCAGCTTTTTTCGAAGCGGAAGCCTACGCCTCTTACTGTGGCGATGTAGCGGGGGTTGGCCGCGTCGTCGCCGAGCTTCTTGCGGAGCCAGGAGATGTGCATGTCGAGGGTCTTGGTGGAGGACCACCAGGTGGTGTCCCAGACCTCGCGCATCAGCTGGTCGCGGGTGACGACCCGCCCCGCGTCGCGGACGAGGACGCGCAGCAGGTCGAACTCCTTCGCCGTGAGCTGGAGCTCCTCGTCGCCCATCCAGGCCCGGTGCGACTCGACGTCGATGCGGACGCCGTGGGTGGCGGGCGCGGGCGCGGGCTCGGTGGCGCCGCGCCGGAGGAGGGCCCGGACGCGGGCGAGGAGCTCGGCGAGGCGGAAGGGCTTGGTGACGTAGTCGTCGGCGCCCGCGTCGAGCCCGACGACGGTGTCGACCTCGTCCGCCCGGGCGGTCAGGACGAGGATCGGGACCGTGTGGCCGTCGGCGCGCAGCCGGCGGGCGACCTCCAGGCCGTCCATGCCGGGCAGGCCCAGATCGAGCACGACCAGGTCGACGCCGCCCTGGAGGCCGGTGTCCAGCGCGGTGGGCCCGTCCTCGCGGACCTCGACCTCGTACCCCTCTCTCCGCAGGGCGCGGGCCAGCGGTTCCGAGATGGATGCGTCGTCCTCGGCGAGCAGTACACGGGTCATGGGGTGATGGTAGTCCGCACGGGTGCCGGGCCGGGGCGGGATCACGAGGCACCGGCCCGGGCCTGCGAAGCAGGGCGCGTAACCTCTACATCACCTTGGATTGACGCCCGTTGGTTCCTCCGTCACCTGTGATCCATCTCTCAAGTCCTTTCATATCCGGCAGTGTCGTGTCGTATGGTGGCGAGACGTCTGTAGCGGTAAACGGGGACCTTTGGCCTGCTTCGTCAGCCAGGGTCCTCTTTTCTGCGCAGGGTCGGCTCCGCCACCCTCGGACGGTGAACGACCTGTGGGCCGGGTCCCGCGGCGCGAAGACGCGCGGCGGGGCGTGGATCCCGGACGGGGCGCAGACGTCCCGGCCGGTGCCGGTCACCCCCCACCGGGCGCACCACGCTCACGAGGCGTCGCGTCCCGAGCTAGCAAGGATCGACCCATGGCTTCCAGCCTGACGAAGGACTCGCCGAGCCCGGCTCACGAGAAGACCTTCCTCGGCCACCCCGTTGGCCTGGCCACGCTGTTCATGACCGAGATGTGGGAGCGGTTCTCCTACTACGGCATGCGCGCGTTGCTCGTTCTGTACCTGGTGTCCGGTGGCACGGACGCCGCGGTCGGCAGCCAGGGCGGTGGACTCGGGTACAAGGCGGCGACCGCCACGGCGATCTACTCCGTCTACGTGGCCATGGTCTACCTGATGGCCCTGCCCGGCGGCTGGTTCGGCGACCGCGTCTGGGGCGCCCGGAAGACCGTCGCCATCGCCGGCACCGTGATCATGCTCGGTCACGTGTCGCTCGCGCTGCCGGGTCAGATCGCGTTCTTCATCGGTCTGCTGCTGGTCGCGGTCGGCTCCGGTCTGCTGAAGGCCAACATCTCGACGATGGTCGGCCACCTGTACCAGGGCTCGGCCGACGCCCGCCGGGACAGTGGCTTCACCGTCTTCTACATCGGCATCAACCTCGGCGCCTTCCTCGCCCCGATCGCCATCGGCATCGTCGGCGAGACGGTCAACTGGCACCTGGGCTTCTTCCTCGCCGCCGTCGGCATGGGTCTGGGCCTGGCCGTCTTCCTGATCTTCGGCCGCACGCTGAACCCGAAGAGCAGCGAGGTCCCGAACCCGCTCTCCGCCGCCGAGCGCAACAGCATCCTCACCAAGGCGATCGTCGCCGTCGTCGTCACCGCCGTCTTCTACGGCACCGTGGTCGCGCTCGACATGTTCACCATCAAGTGGGCGCTGTACCCGATCACGATCGCCGGTCTGATCATCCCGGTCGCCGTCCTCACGCGCATCAAGCGCGACAAGGACCTCACCGCCGGCGAGCAGACCCGGATGAACGCGTACATCTGGTTCTTCGTGGCCGCCGCCGTCTTCTGGATGATCTACGACCAGGGCGGCTCCACGCTGTCGCTCTTCGGCAGCGAGAACTCCGAGCGCAGCCTGTTCGGCTGGGACATGCCGAACGTGCTCTTCCAGTCGCTGAACCCGCTCTTCGTGGTCATCCTGGCGCCGTTCTTCGCCTGGCTGTGGCTGGCGCTGGCGCGCCGCCGCCGTGAGCCCAGCACGATCGTGAAGTTCTCGATCGGCCTGGTCATCGTCGGTGCCTCGTTCTTCGTCTTCGCGATCCCGCTGAACCAGACGGCCGGTACGGACACCAAGGTCACCATGTGGTGGCTGGTGCTCATCTTCCTGATGCACACCGTCGCCGAGCTGTGCCTCTCCCCGGTCGGCCTGTCGGTCACGACGAAGATGGCGCCGCGGAAGTACGCCTCCCAGATGATGGGTGTCTGGTTCCTGGCCGTCACCGCCGGTGACTGCGTCACGGGTCTGCTGGGTCTGGCGGGCGTGAAGATGGACGGCGTCGGCGTGGTCCTCTTCGAGGCGCTCGCCGCCGTGCTCGCCGGTGTCGCGATCTTCATGTACCGCAAGAAGGTCAACGCGCTGATGGACGCCGGCGAGTAGGGCGTCCTCCACCTCACGGGTGAAAGGCCCGGCACCTGCTCCAGGTGCCGGGCCTTTCGCCTGTCCGCCGCGGATCAGCGGATCAAATGGTCAGCGGATCAACGGGTCAGCGGTCGCGCCGGGCCAGCCTGCGCCACGGCGTGAAGGTGAAGACGGCGCCGCCGAGGAGGATCGCCGTACCGGCCACCAGGCCGAGGGCGCGGAGCGCGCCGTCGGACTCGGCGCCGGTCTCGGCGAGGTTCCCGCCGTCGCCGGAGCCGTCGCCGGAGCCGTTGCCGCTGCCCCCGTCGTCGGAGCCGCCGTTGCCGGCGCCGCCGTCGTCGGAGCCGCCGTTGTCCGAGCCGCCGTCGTCCGAGCCGCCGTTGTCGCCGGAGCCGTTGGCGCCGCCGGACTGCTTGGTGGTGTCCAGGGTGAGCGACGCCTCGACCGCGCCCTTCACCTGGCACGGGATCTTGATCGGCTCGGCGCCCGGGGCGAGGACGACCGAGATGGTCAGCGCGCTCGGGGAGAGCGTCGCCTTGCCGGTCGCGCCGGGCTTGTAGGTGCCCTTCATGTCGGTGAGGCTCACCGGGTCGTTCATCTTGAGCGCGGTCGGGTTGGGCGCGCCGGTGACCTTGACGGTGCCGCTGTCGGCCCCGCCGATCTTGATGTCCATGGTGGGCGTGAGGGCCTTCGCGGGCAGCGGCGCCGGGGTCGGCATCACGTTCTTGGCGGTCTTGACCGTCAGGTCGTACCCGCTGCCGTTCTTCTTGGCGTCGATCTGCACCTTGGTGGTGATGGAGGGCGGTGCGCCGGGGCCGGTGCAGGAGAAGGCGACGTCGACGTTCTTGCCCGTGAAGTCGGTCTGGCCACCGCCGGAGCCCCCGCTGTCGGAGCCCCCGCCGCTGTCCGAACCGCCGCTGTCGGAGCCGCCGCTGTCCGAGCCACCACTGTCAGAACCGCCGCCGGAGCCGCCTCCGCCGCCCGCGCTCACCTTGATCGTGGCGCCGACGGGGACCTGCTCCTTCGGGGTGCACTTGGTGTCCGTGGGCACCGGCTCGGACACGTTGATCGCGTACGCGTCGGGCGTCAGCGTGACGTCGCCCGCCTTGGTCAGCTTCAGCGAACCCTTCATCACCGACAGCTTCATCTCGGAGTTCTTGGGGATCGGCGGGTTCTGCCGGAGACCCGCCATGGCCACCGTGCCGGACTGCGCCCCGCCGACCTTCATGGTGCCGGTCGGCTTGACGGTGTTCGGCTTCAGGTCGATGAAACCCGGGTTGTTGGAGGCCGGCTTCACGGTCTTCCAGCTGACCTCGACGGTGTCGCCGACCTTGGCGGTCGCGGGCGCGGTGACCAGCACCGTGGTGGTGCCCTGGACCGGCGGGAGGCCGGAGATCGCCGGCGGGACGCACTCCGTCTTGAACGAGATCTGGGCGGCCTGGGCGGGACCGGCGGAAAGCAGGATCCCCGCGCCGCCGAGCATCAGCGCGATCCCGGCCGCGCTCATCCTCCGTTGCGTGCTCACGAATGTCCCTTCGTCGTCGGGCTGTTCTCGGACGGTGCGGAGTCGGGGAGGAACCACGGGAGTACCGCGGTCGTCCCGGGGCCGTCCGCGTCCGCCGGTACGGGGACGGGGACGGAGTCGCGGTTCCGGCCGCCGGCCCGGTCGACGAGGACCATGCCGATCCGGAAGAGGGCGGCGGGCACGACCACGGCGAGCAGGGCCCAGAAGAGGACCACGCCCCAGGGGCGGCCCACCTGCCAGGGCCGCTCGGCCAGGACCTTCCCGCCGTAGGAGACGGAGACCCGGTAGTCGCCGTGGGCGCCGGCGGAGAGCTCGACGTCCAGCTCGACCTGGGCCTTCTGGCCGGGCTTGATGGTGCCGCGCCACTGGTGCTCCTCGTCGCGCGGGGCGAGGACGCCGCGGGCGGTGCCGACGAGGAAGACCGGGTCGCGGACGGGCGCCGTGCCGAGGTTCCCGACGGTGAGGACGAGGGTGCGGCCCGGGGGCGCCCCGAACCAGGTCAGCACGCCGCTGGAGCCGTCGAGGCGGGCGGCGGTGAGGACGGCGAGGCGCCCGTCGCCGGAGGCTTCCGGCAGCGGGGCCGTGGGGTGGCCGCCGACCGTGAAGGCGGCGTCGACGACGTCCTGCTGCCCGGTGACGCCCGCGACGTGGACGACGCAGGGGCAGGGCTTGGGCGGGGCGGCGACCGGCAGTTTGACGCTGAAGGCGCCGCGCGGGTCGACGGTGGCCGCCCGGCCGTCGGTGTTGGCGCAGGAGTTGGTGCCGCCGACGACGCCCTTCTCCGGGGTGCCCTGGCCGCAGAGCAGGACCATCAGCAGCGCCCCGGCCTTCCAGCCGGTGCCGCTGACGGTGATCTCGCCGCCCTTGGGCGCCTCGTTCCCCGAGACGGCCACGGCGGGGTCCCCGGCGGCGGGCGCCGCCTGCGCGGGCACGGCCGGGAGCAGGGCGAGGGCGAGGGCCGTGAGCAGCGCGGCCAGGGCCGTACGGGCACGGGCGGCCGGTCTCATGCGGGGGCTCCCTTCGTGCGGGCCCGGCGCCGGCGCCGTACCGCGTGGGCCGTGCCGCCCGCCGCCGCGAGCAGCAGCGCGGAGCCGGCGGCGAGGGCGGGCGCGGAGGCGAAGACGGTGCCGGTGGCGGCGGTGGCGGGGGTGGCCCCGGGCGCGGTGGCGGTGAGCCGGACGGTGACGGAGTCGAGGGCGGGCGGGTCGGGCCAGGGTTCGGTGCGGTCGGCGCGCTCGCCGGGGCGGAGGCTGAGCGGCAGGGCGCGGTCCGGGCGGTCGAGGACGGTGCCGAGGAGTCCTTCGGCGCGGACGGCGAGGCGGGGCCGGTCGAGGACGGTGCTGCCGCGGTTGACCAGCGTGTAGTGGAGGGTGCCGGTGGCGCGGTCGACGCGGGCGTCCTCGACGGTGAGGGCGGCGAGTTCGGGGCCGCTGACCTTCAGCCGCAGGTCGACCGTGGTGCGCCGGTCGCCGGCCGAGGCCCGTACCGTGCCCCGGTGTTCGCCGGGCGGGGTGCCCGCGGCGACGGTGACGGCGAAGGGCACGTCGGCGCGGGTGCGGGCGGGCACGGTGACGGTGCGGGCGGCGAAGGCGACGGCGGCGGGCCCGTCGCCGGTGAGGGTGACGGTGAGCGGCCGGGGGCCGGGGTTGGTGACGGAGAGGGCGTCCTCCAGGACGCTGCCCGCGGGCCCTTCGAGGTAGGCGTACGGCCGTCCGGCGGCGGGCGCGGCGGTCCAGGCGGAGGTGGCCGGGGGCGCGGCCGGGGGCGCGGCGGCGAGCGTGCCGAGGACGGCGCCGGCGGCGAGGAGCGCGTACCGGGTCCTGGTCATGGGCGGGCCGGGCGGGGTCGGCGGGTGAGCCAGAGGAGTCCGCCGACGCCGCCGAGGAGGACGGTGCCGCCGAGGGTGCCGAGGGCGGTGGTGGTGGAGAGGCCGCCGGTCCTGGGGAGTTCGCCGCCGGGCAGACCGTCGGCCTCGTCCTCCTCGGCGGACTCGTCGGCCCCGTCGGACCCGTCGGAGCCCGCGGACTCGGCCGGGGCTTCCGGTTCCTCCTCCGGGAGGCCGGTGACGGTGAGGCTCAGCGACGGCTTCGGCGCGTTCGCGGGGGTGCAGACGGCGGCGTCCATGCCGAGGGCGTGGACGGTGAGCACTCCGGCGGTGAAGGTGACCGTGCCGTTCTTCTTCGGCGTGTAGGTGCCGGTGAGGGTGCCGATCCTGATGGGGGTGAAGGCGGGGACGGCGGCGGTGTTGGGGCTGCCCTTGACCCTGACGGTGCCCTGGTCGTCGCCGCCGAGGACGAGGTCGGCGCGCGGGGTCATGACGCCCTTGGGGAGTTCGACGGGGCTGTCCGAGACGCCCTTGTCGAAGGTCATGGTGATCGCGTAGGCGTCGCCCTTCCTCTCGGCCGTGATGTCCACGGGCGAGACGGCGCTGCGGTCGCCGATCTTGGTGACGCACTCGTACGTGACGTCGACGACCTCGGCGTGGGCGGCGGGCGCGGCGGCGAGGCCGGCCGGGACCCAGACCGCGACGGCGGCCGTGAACACGGCGGCCGTCCTCCTCCGGTTCGGCTTCTTGGACACCCGTGACCCCTCACCGCATTTTCCTGACGCGCCATCAGATTGGGCGTCAAGGTACGCCTGGGGCCGTACGGAGGGAAGAAGAGTGACGGTGAAAGTCCTGCGGGCAAGCGTCAGGCGGGCGAGGCGAGTTCGGCCCAGACCGTCTTGCCGGGGGCGCCCGGCACCCGCTGGATGCCCCAGTCGAGGCAGAGCCGCTGCACGATGAACATGCCGTGCCCGCCGGGGCGTCCGGCCCGGTGCGGGGTGCGGGGCGCGGGCTGGCCCGCGCCCCGGTCGGTGACCTCCAGGCGGACGGCCTTGTCGAGGCGGACCACGCGGAGCCGCTCGGGGCCCTCGGCGTGCAGGCAGGCGTTGGTGACGAGTTCGGAGACGACGAGCAGGACGTCCTCGGCGGCGGCTCTGTGGTCGGCGCCCGCGGCGGGCAGCCAGCCCCACTCGGTCAGGGCCGTACGGGTGAAGTCGCGGGCGAGCGGGACGGTGCCGCTGGTCTCGCCGAGCGCGAGCGTACGGACGTCGGAAGCGTGGTCCATCAGCACTTCACCTCACCGGTCGACGAGTCAGCAGGGGCAGGGGCGGGAAGGGGCGGCGCGGAGGTTCGGCGGACGTCAGCCGGAACGGGGCAGCGCGGTCGCGAGGGTGTCGTGCACGGTGAAGACGGCGTCCGCGCCGGTGATCCGGAAGACCCGGGCCACGGCGGGCCGCATGGCCACCAGATGGACCGCGCCGCCGGCGGCCTCGGCGCGCAGGCGTGCCCCGAGGAGCACGTTGAGACCGGTGGAGTCGCAGAAGCCCAGTCGGGCGCAGTCGACGACGAGGCGGACGCGGCCGGCGTCGAGGGCGGCGTCGAGCGGGGCGCGCAGCAGTTCGGCGGTGTGGTGATCGAGCTCACCCACCGGTACGAGGAGTTCGGCGCCACCGCCGTCCACCACGCTTGCCTCGACCCGCAGCCGCGCGGGCTGCGCGCTGCCGATGTGCTGGCGGTCCATGACGGGGCACCTCCTCGCTCGACTTCGCCGAACCCTACTAGCGGGGCCCCTTCCCGCGCACACAAGCCCACCACATAACCACCCAAAACGGATTATTGCCACTTGCAACGATCGCCGCCGAACAGGTAGGGCTAGTAAGGAACACCCGATCCAGCCGGCTTGGAGGCGCCGCAAACCGCACCCGGACACCAACCAGGAGGAGACTCATGTCACCCCGGCTCGACGCCCCGCGCACCCCCACCGCGCCGTCGACACCAGCCCTTCCCCGTCCTGCCGAACCCACACCCGCGCTGTCCCCGGCGCTCGACGGGCCCCTCGACCGCGTCGCCCCCGCGGACGCCAGGGCCCTCTCCAAGGAGCTCTTCGCCCGGCTCGCCGAGCTGGAGGAGGGCACCCACGAGTACGCGTACGTCCGCAACACCCTCGTCGAGCTCAACCTGGCCCTGGTCCGCTTCGCCGCCGCCCGCTTCGGCACGCGCAGCGAACCGATGGAGGACATCGTCCAGGTCGGCACGATCGGCCTCATCAAGGCCATCGACCGCTTCGAGCTCGCGCGCGGCGTCGAGTTCCCCACCTTCGCGATGCCGACCATCATCGGCGAGATCAAGCGCTTCTTCCGCGACACCTCCTGGTCCGTGCACGTCCCCCGGCGGCTCCAGGAACTCCGGCTCGACCTGGCCCGGGCCGGCGACGCGCTCTCCCAGCGCCTCGACCGCTCGCCCACCGTCGCCGAACTCGCCGCCGAACTCGGCCGCACCGAGGACGAGATCGTCGAGGGCATGGCCGCCAGCAACGCCTACACGGCCGCCTCGCTCGACGCCCAGACCGAGGACGACGACCACGGACAGAGCGAGACGGCCCTCGCCGACCGGCTCGGCTACGAGGACCACGGACTCACCGGCATCGAGTACGTCGCGTCCCTCAAGCCGATGATCGCCTCGCTCCCCGAGCGCGAACGGCTCATCCTCTCCCTCCGCTTCGTCACCGGACTCACCCAGTCGGAGATCGGCGCCGAGCTCGGCATCTCCCAGATGCACGTCTCCCGGCTCCTCTCCCGCACCCTCGCCCGGCTGCGGCGCGGACTCACCCTGGAGGAATGACGCCCCGCTGCGGCGGAACGACGTCCCACCCCGGTGGAATGACGTCCACTCCGGTGGAATGACCTCCACCGGCCCCCGCGAGCCGCCAAGATGGCGACGGAAAGGGCCCGTTCACGGTCTTCGACCCGAACGGGCCCTTCCGCGCGACCGGGGCGGGCTGCCGGACGGACCGTTGTTGACGGGCCGTCCGGAAATGGGCGACATTGAGCCCGTGGATCCAGGGGGGAATCTGTCATGGTTTCTGCGTACGCGGACCTGGAGGCAGGCATGCGTGCGCGGCTCGGGGGCCGGGAGTGCCTCTACGTGCCGTCGTGCCGCTTCGGCCTCTACCTCGCGCTGCGCCGCTGGTGCGCGCCCGGCGGCCGCGTCCTCATGTCCCCGGTCAACGACGACGTGATCTTCTTCGTGGTGCTCGCCGCCGGACTCCGGCCCGTGCAGGCACCGCTCGACCCGCGCGACGGCTCCCTCGACGCGACCGCCGTGCCCGATTCCGTATGGGCCGGACTCTCCGCCGTCCTCACCACCAACCTGTACGGAAACCCCGACCCGGCACCCGCCCTGCGCACCCGCTGCGACCGGCTCGGCATCCCCCTCCTGGAGGACGCCGCCCACGCCATCGGCACCACCGTCGGCGGCCGCCCGGTCGGCGCCTGGGGCGACGCCTCCGTCTTCAGCCTCTCCAAGCACACTGGCGCCAAGACCGGCGGCTTCCTCGCCGTCGCCGACCCCCGGCTGCGCGACGGACTCGCCGCCGAGCGGGACGCGATGCTCCGACCGGCCAGGCTCGCCAAGGAACTCGCCTACGCGCTCCGCCCGTACGCCGAGTCCGCCGCCCGCGGCCTGCGCCTCGCCAGGCCCGCGCACGCCACCCTGCGCGCCCTCCGGCTCCACGAACGGCCCGGGATCCGGATGCCGTTGCGCCCCGACGAGCTCCAGCGGGCCCTCGGCGCCGCCCCCGCCCTCGATCCCTTCCACTCCTGGATACGCGTCGACATGCACGACTACCGGCTCCGCCCCGGCGCCCGCAGGCTGGGCCGCACCCGCCGCAGGCTCGCCGCCCTCGACACCGTCCTCGACGCCCACCGGGCCGGCACCGCACGCCTCCTCGCGAGCGAGTACTCCGCCCAGGGCCTGCCCGCCGACGGCGAGGTCCCGCCGCTCTTCCGGGTGCCGCTCCTCGTCGAGGACCGGGACGCCGCCGTCGCCGCGCTCGCCCGCCGCCGCATCACCGTCGGCTACCTCTACGACCCGCCGCTCGACACCTACGCCGGGGAACGCTTCACCGACCCCTCCCCCGCGCCCGGCCCCGCCGCCTGGTTCGCCCGGCACGCCCTGCCCGTGGACCCGCGCCGCGCCGACGAGGCCCTCGCCGCGCTGCGCGCCTCCGGCGCCCGCCCCGCCGTGCCCTCGCCCGCCCTCGGCGGCGCCCGATGACCGACACCGTACGGGCGCCGGGCGCCGAACCCGACGCCCCCGGCACGCCCGGCACCGGAGCCACCGAGGCCAAGGGCGGCGGCGCGGACTCCCACGGCCAGGACTCCCACGGCCAGGACTCCCACGGCGAGGACTCGCTCTTCCGCAACGCCTACGCCCTCATGCTCTCCACCGGCGTCTCCGCCGCCCTCGGCCTCGGCTTCTGGCTGGTCGCCGCCCGCTACTACACGGAGGAGGCCGTCGGGCAGGGCTCCGCCGCCATCGCCGCCCAGCGGATGCTCGCCTCCATCACGGCGACCACCCTCGCCGGCGCGATCGTCCGCTACGTCCCCCGGGCCGGCCGCGCCACCGGCCCGCTCGTGCTGCGCCTCTACCTCCTCAGCACGGTCGTGGTGGCCGCCGCCTCCGGGATCTTCCTGCTCACCCTGGACTGGTGGGGACCCTCGTACGCCCCCCTCGGCACCCTCTCCGCCGGGATCTTCTTCACCCTCTCCTCGGTCGGCTGGGCGCTGCTCAGCCTCCAGGACGGGGTCCTCACCGGCCTGCGGCAAGCCTTCTGGGTGCCGATCGGCAACGCGGTCTTCTCCGTCGGCAAGCTCGTCCTGCTCGTCGTCCTCGCCGCCGCCCTGCCCGTCCTCGGCGTCTTCGTCTCCTGGGCGGCGGCGATCGCGTTCTCCACGATCCCGCTGGCCTGGCTGGTCTTCCGCCGGCTCATCCCGCGGCAGGCCCGCGCCGACAAGGACCGCGAGCCGCCCACGTACCGCGAGATCGGGCGCTTCGTCGCCGGGGACGCGGTGGGCGCCTGCTTCAGCCTCCTCATGATCAGCCTGCTGCCGGTCATGGTCGCGGTCCGCTTCGACGCCGCGCACAACGCCTTCTTCTACACGGCGTACACCGTCGGCGGCACCATGGAGTTCATGGCCATCAACATGGCCTCCTCCCTCACCGCGCACGCCTCCCACAGCCCCGAGTCGCTCGCCGAGGGCGTCCGGGGCGCGCTGCGCCGGATGGTGCTGCTGCTCGTCCCCGTCGTCCTCGTCCTCGTCCTGTTCGCGCCGCTGATCCTCTCCCCCTTCGGCCAGAGCTACACCGACAACGGCTCCACGGTGCTGCGGCTGCTCGCCGCCGGGGCGCTCCCCCGGGTCGCGGTCGAGCTGTACATCGGGGTGCTGCGCGTCCAGGGCCGTACCGGGATGCTCGCGGCGGTCCAGGGCGGCATGTGCGTCCTGGTGCTGGGCAGCGCGGCGGTGCTGCTCGGCCCGTACGGCATCAGCGGCGCCGGGATGGCGGTGCTCGGCGGCATGACCGTGATGGGCCTGGTGTGCGTGCCGGGGCTGCGGGCGGTGCTCAAGGGGCGGGAGCCGGAGCGGGTGGCCGTGGAGCCGCCGGTGCCCGCGCGGACGCCCGCCGCGAGCGCCGCCGCCGTCGACGACGACTACGGCACCAACTGGGCGCGCCAGTCCGCGTATCTGCGGGGCACGGCGGCGCACGACACGGTGACGCCCGCGTTCGGCATCCCGGTCTACGTGCCGGCGCAGCGCCCCTATCCCGCTCCGCCCCCAGTGCGCCGGGCCCCTGCCCCGCCTCCCCCCGTACCGGACCGCCACGGGCCCGTCCTCTGGGCGCTGCTCGGGGTGGCGGCGGTGGCGTTCTGGCCGCCGCTGGGGTTCGCCGACCCGCTCGACGTGGCCCGGCTCTCCGGTACGGGCCTGCTGGCCGCGCTGCCGATGCCGGCCCTGGCGGCGGGTCTGGTGCTGGTCGCGCTCCAGGGCGCGGCGGTGGGCCGGCGCGTCTTCCGCGGCGGTTACGCCTCGGCCGTGCTGCTGGCCACCTTCCTGGCCCTGCACACCGCGCCCCCGCTGCTCGGCCTGCTCCCGCCGGCCGCCGCGGGCCCGGGCTCGGAGCTGCTGGGCACGGGCCCGGCGACGTGGGTGGCCCCGGTGGTGGCCCAGGCCCTGTGCCTGCTGATCGCCGGAGCGCTGCTGCGGGTCCTGGGCACCAGCGGACGGATCACGGCCGGCGCCCTGTGGGTGCTGGTGTGGGCGGGCTGGGCGGGCCAGCAGTTCCTCGCCACCGCCCCCCTCCCGCCCCTCCTGGGCCTCGCCGGCATCACGATGGCCGCCTACGCGATCCGCGGCCTCCGCGCCTGACCCCCCTTACCCCCTCACCCCCGGGGCAACGGCTGCCGGAAGTAGGGATCCCGCCCCGCCACCCGATACCCCTCCAGCCCCGCCCCCGCGTCGACGGTCAGATCACACCCCGGCCCCGGCACGGCCCGGTTCCAGTGCACATACGCCTTCGCCTCGGGCAGGCTGGGCGCGACCTCGGGAATCCGCGCGTACCAGTCGCGCTGGCGGTCGGGGCGGTCGGGGTCGGGGGCGGTGGCGAACTCGGCGAGCATGACCGGCTTGGTGTCGGTGATGTTCTCGCGGAGCCAGTCGTAGGTGGGGCGCTGGCTGTCCTCGAAGTCCCGCCAGGTGTCGGTGCCGTGGCAGAGGTAGTAGTTGTACTGGTCCATGCCGATCCAGCCGACGTACCGGTCGCCGGGGTAGAGCCGCTTCATCTCGTCGGCCATGCCGAGGTAGCCGGAGACCGTCCACACCCAGACGACGTTGTCGGCGCCGAGCCTCCGGAAGCGGTCGTGGAGGTGCCGGTAGGCGGCGACGTACTCGGCGGGGGTGCCGGCGCCCTCCTTGATCCGGGCGTCGACCTCCTGGTCGAAGGAGAGGAAGACCCGCTTGCCGTAGGACTTCACGCGGCGGATCTGCGGGTCGATGATCTCGGCGTCGTACTGCCCGGAGGCGATGTTCTTCCAGCCGAGCTGCGTCTCGGTCCAGCCGGCGTGGTGGGGTTCCTTCCAGACGGTGGACTCCCAGGCGAGCATCAGCAGCCGGTCGCGGCCGAGTTCGCGTTCGTCGTCGGTGAGGAGGGTCCCGTCGAGCGCGTTGCCCGACATGTCGTGGTACGTGTACACGAGGTCCAGCTTGCGGCCGATCTTCCGCTCGAAGGCGTACACCGGCCGGGTGAGCGAACTGTCCTGGTCGTAGGGGATGTACGCGCCCCACCAGGCGCCGCAGGGGGCGACGAGCCGGGTGTCGGGGACGCAGCGGTCGCCGCCCTCGGCGACGGTGGCCCACACCCCTATCCCGGCGGTCAGCGCGCCGACGGCGGCGAGGGCCACCGCGAGCCGTCCGGCGGGGGTGCCCCGGGTGTGCCGCCCGTTCACCGGCCCCCACCGGGCCCGCGTTCACGGGAGAGGAAGGACTCGGCCCCGTCGCGCTCGACGGCGCCTCTGGTGGCGGCGGGCAGCGGAAGGCCGGGCAGGAAGGCGGCGACCGTGGTGAAGGCGGCGAGCGGGACGAGGAAGGCGGGCACGGAGAAACCTCCGATCAGGAAGAGGAACGTGGCGGTGAGCGCGGCGAGCGCGAGGCTGAGCGGGGCGGCGAGCGCGAACGCCTCCAGGCGGGCGCCGGGGCGCAGCCCGCGCGGCTGCGGGTGGAGCAGGGCGAGGCCGGGTCCGAGGCAGACGAAGAGGAGGACGGGCGGCCAGCGGAGCGCGAAGCCGTCGGGGAGCAGGGTCGCCGCGAGGGCGAGCCAGCCGGAGGCGGCGACGACCGCCCTGACCCGGTTCGGGGGCGTGGTCACGAGGCACCGCCTGAGGTGGTGGTCGACGGGGTGTAGGCGAGGACGATCCCGTACGGGGTCTCCTCGACGGTCTCGAAGAGCGGGGAGCCCTTGAGCCGGTCGCGCAGGAGGGTGAAGCCGCCGGCCGGCAGCAGGCCCTCGCCCGCGGTGTAGATGTCCTGGGTGCGGGTGAGGACGACGTGTGCGGTGACACCGCGCGGGATGCGGTCGGCGAGGTAGCGGGCCGGGTCGGCGAGCATCTTCTCGTTCTCGGTGGGTTCCTGCTCGCAGAACCACCAGTGCTCGACCTCGTCGTAGCGGTGCAGGGCCTGCGGGAAGGAGCCGGAGGTGGCGAGGAGCAGCCCGCCGGCCGGCATCCGGTCGATGGCGCGGGTGACCAGCGCGGACTCGGCGGGCGGGGTGTAGTACATGGCGTCCTTGCCGTAGTAGGCGGGCAGGAAGCCGGCGGTCAGGACGAGGAGGACGGACGGCAGGGCGACGGCGGCGACCCGGCGGCGGACGACGGCGGCGCGGCTGCGGCGGGCGCCTCCGGCGGCGGGCACCAGCGCGGCGGCGGCGAAGAACGCGGCGCCGGGCAGTCCGAAGAGGTAGACGCGGAAGAGCATCTCGCCGCCGTAGTCGTTGACGGCGAAGAGCGGCAGCGGGGCGGCCGAGGCGAGCAGCAGCGGGAGGGCGCCGCGGGTGAGCCGGCGGCGGGCGAGGACGGCGATGCCCGCGAAGAGGACGACGGCGAGGGCCATGGCGATGCCGGCCTGGCCGGCGAGTTCGGGCCCGGGGCCGGTGAGCTGCCCGGTGTATCCGGCGCGGGAGTTCTGGGTGAGCCGGCCGAGGGAGTCCTTGAGGGTGCCCAGGGTCTCCAGGAAGAGCGGGCGTCCCATGGTGAGGTTCCAGGCCAGCATGATCAGGCCGGTGGCGGCGAGCAGGCCGAGGTTGCGGTAGCGGCGGGTGAGGCAGAGGGCGGCCAGGACGACGCAGAGCATGACCGGGGTGAGCTGGTGGACCGCGTTGATCCCCAGGATCAGCGGGGACAGGATCAGCACCCCGACGGCCCGCTGCCGGGTGCTCGTGGACGGCGGCACGGCGGCGGCGGCCGGATCGAGCACGGTCTGGTCGCGCAGCCGCCCGGCGCTCCCGGGGCGGACGAAGTGGCGCAGGACGACGGCGAGCACGGTCAGGTGGAGGACGTACGCGAGGCCCTGCGGGGCGAGGTAGTCCTGGCCGACCCAGTTGGCGAGCTGGAAGATCCAGACGGCGGTCCACACGAGCCGCCAGTCCTCGGTGAAGATGCGGTAGAGGAGCACGAGCACCGGGAGGAGGATCAGACCGAGGACGATGGGCGCCCAGTTGAGGTAGACGGCGGTGGACTCGACGCCGAAGGCGCGGACGAGCGCGGCGTTGAGGGTGAAGAAGCCGGGCCACTGGTCGTAGGCCGACATGTTGCCGGACAGGGCGGCGTGCGGGCGGAGTTCACCGGCGCCGAGGATGGTGTTGACGACGGCGTCGTGCTTGGACGCCCACGGGTAGCGCACCGAGTCGTAGAGCACGGCGGGCGCCGCCTTGAGGGCGACGAGCAGTCCGACGCAGTAGACGAGCGGCCAGCCCGGCGAGGTCCCGGCCCGGCGCAGCGCCACCAGGAACCCGGCGGTGAGCACCGCGAGGGAGACGTAGAAGAGGACCGGCAGCCGGTCCAGGAGCCCGTAGTCCTCCATGGAGCGGAAGTCGACCAGCGGCAGCGAGATCCCCCACAGGCCGAGGCCGAGCACCAGCAGCGCCGGGGGAAGCCAGGTGAGGGCGGGGACGGCGGTGCGCCGCGGGCCCGGCGCGCGGCCCCGCGCGCCGCCGCCGCCCTCCGCGGCGGGGGCGGCGGGCTGCGCCGGTACCGTCCCCTCGCTCGCGGGTGCCGGCTCGCTCACCGGTGCCGGCTCCTGGTGGTGCTGTCGCACGACGCCTTCTCCCCTCACCATCCCCCTGGACGAAGCAAGGGAACGTACTGCGGTTCTGTCCCGGTACACAACTCCCGTCTCACGCACGGGGTTTGTCGATCTTGTCGGTTTTGTTCAGCCCGCGAACTCCGGGCCCTTCGCCAGCGCCCGGGTCCTGCGGTAGAGCCGCCAGCCGAGGGTGGGGAGGGAGTCGGGGTACGGGGCGGAGCGGGCGCCGCGGCCGGTCATCCAGGTCTCCACGTCGGCGGCGGTGTGGTCGCGGCGGACGATGAGGCGCGCGATGCGGAACAGCTCGTCGGACGGGGAGCTGAGGGCGTGCCGGACGGCGACGGCGGAGGCGTATCCGGCGGCCTCGGCGGCGCGCCGCACCGCGCGGCTGTTGTAGCCGTGCGGGTAGGCGAGGTGCCGCACCTCGTGGCCGAGGACGTCCTCCAGCTCCGCCTTGGAGTCCCGCAGTTCGCTGCGGAGCACGCCCGGCCGGAGCGTGTCGAGCTGCGGGTGGCTGACGGTGTGTCCGCCGACCTCCATCCCGTACTCCTCCAGGCGCGGCGCCTGCGCCAGCCTCATCATCGGCGCGGGCGGCAGGAGGCACGGCCGGCCGGGGGTGAGGGCGCCGGTGGTGAGGTACGCGGTGGCGGGCAGCGACCGGGCGGCGAGCGCCTCCGCCGTCGGCCCCACGAGGTCGGCGAAGCCGTCGTCGAAGGTGAGGACGACCGGCCGCGGCGGCAGCGGCGTCCCCGCGGCGAGGTGCCCGACGAGCGCGCCGACGGTCAGCGGAGTGCGGCCGCTGCCGGTGATCACGTCGAGGTGCGCCGCGAACTGCCGGGGCGTGACCGTGAACTCGGCGATCCAGGCGGGCGGGTCGTCCATCACCGGGTGGTAGAGGAGGACCGGGATGCGGGTGGGCACGGGGGCGCCGCTCATCGGGAGGCCCCCTTCAGCCGCGCCTTGAGGTAGCCCACCGGGCCGTACAGCATCCCCCGCCGCTCCAGCCGGGAGAGCGAGGCGGGCCACGGGTGGCTCTGCGTGCCGTGCTCGCCGGGCACGCCGTCGCTCCCGCCGCCCCGTTCGGCGGTCATCGTCCGCGCGTGCGCGAGGCCGCGCGGCAGCCGGGCGAGGAGCGCGGGCAGCAGGGCGGGGCGGCGGACCAGCGTCGCGGTGAGGTACGCGGTGAGCCCGGCGCCGTAGCCGTACGCCTGGTTCCTCAGGTCCTGCCAGGTCTCGCGGTGGTGGTGCCAGACGAGGGCGTCGGGCGTGTAGCGGAGCCGGTGACCGGCGGCGAGGACGGCGACGAAGGCGTACAGGTCGTCACCGCCCCGCGCGGCCGTCCCCGTGCCGGTCGCCGGGTCGAAGCCGCCCGCGCGGCGGAGCGCGGAGGCCCGGAAGGCCATGTTGGCCCCGGAGCCGAAGCTGCCGGCGGTGAACGGGAACAGCGGCTCGTCGGCGGGCGGCCGGGCCGGGTCGTACAGGCGGGGCGCGAACCCCTTGGCGAAGCCGCCGTGGGACTCCAGGAGGATCTGCGCGGGCGTGGAGAGCCGGGCGGGCAGGATGAGCCCGGTGACGCAGCCGAGCCCCGGGTCGGTGGCGAAGGGCGCGGCGAGCGCGCTCAGCCAGCGCGGGTCGGCGATCACGTCGTCGTCGGTGAAGGCGAGGACCTCGCCGCCCGCCGCGGCGACCCCCGCGTTGTGCGCGGCGGCCAGACCCGGCCGGTCCTCCCGCACGTACCGGACCCGGCCCGCGTACTCCTTCGTGACCAGCTCGTACGTGTCGGCGGTGCGGGGCGCGTTGTCGACGACGATCAGCTCGTGGTCCGGGTGGTCCTGGGCGAGCAGCGAGTCGAGCGCGCGGGCGAGGGAGGCGGGGCGCTCCCGGGTGGCGACGACGACGGAGGCGCGGGGCGGGGCGGGGCGGGGGGCTGGGCCCGGTATGGGGAGTGGCGGTATCTGTTCCTCCGCCGCCGCGAGCCGTTCGGCGTCCGCGTGGAAAGTGCCGCTCTCCATCAGCCGCTCCGCCGCGAGGGCGGCCAGCACCCCGGCGGGGTCCTCGCCCTCCGCGTACCGGCCGAGGACGGTGGCGACGGGACGCCCGTCGACCCGGACGAGGGCGTAGACGTCACCAGGCACGACCGCCGGGGCGCCGGGGGCGGGCCGGAGCTCCACGGCGGCGCCGGCCGCGTCGAGCTCCAGCTCGGCGACGGCGATGGAAGCTTCCCGTTCCCGCCGCTGCTGTTCTTCTGTCTGCTGCTGCTGGTTCATCGGTTTCGTTCTTCCCCAAGAGACGTACGCGCGCGGCTAGCGGTCGCCGCGGAGGCGGGCCACCGTGTTCAGGGCCTCGCGGGCGCGGGCCGCCAGGGCCGGACGGCTCCGGACGTAGGCGTGGGCCGCGCGGGCGGGCTCGCGGCGCAGCCAGTGGAGGGCGGTGCGCGGGTCGGGCCGGGTGACGGCGCCCTCGTACACGGTGAGTTCGCCGGTCTTCAGGGAGTCCTTGTACTCGGCCGCGCCCCGCCCGAGGTCGAGCATCCCGATCCCGGCCTCCGCCGCGCCGCCCGCCATCCGCAGATGCAGGACGAGGCCGGGCGAGTACTTGGCGAACTCGGGGTCGTAGGCGGGGAACCAGCAGGACAGCACGGTCGCCGAGCGCAGCCCGAAGTGGGCGGCGATCGGGCGGTCGCCGACGTACAGCACGGACAGGACGCCGGAGCAGCCCGGCGTGCGCTGCTCGTGGAGGCGGCGGACGAGGGCGCTGATCCACTCCTGGGCGAAGCGGTCGCCGCGGCCGGTCCTGCGGTACTGCGCGGACTTCCACTCCATGAGGGTGCGCAGGGCGGCCGGGTCGCGCTCGTCGAAGACGAAGCGGACCTCGCCGCCGGCCTGCCGGGCCAGCTTGCGGTCCTTGGCGAGGGTGGTCTTGAGGAACTTCGGGGACTGGACGCGCAGCAGCGCCTCGTACGCCTCGTATCCCTCGCCGACGTCGATGACGGGCGAGGCGAAGGACTCGTCGGCGGCGCCCTCGAAGACGGGCTGCCCGGTCTCCAGGTTGTCGTACTCCCAGAAGACGAGCCCGCAGGCCCGCAGCAACGCCCGGGCGCCGGGCCGCAGTCCGGGGCGGAAGACGCCGCCCTGGCTGTCGGAGACGCCGAAGCCGATGGCCCTGCCGCGCCCCAGCGGGCCCTTCTCGTACGGGAAGAAGCCGACGGGCTCGCCGTCCTCCCACCAGACCGCGACCCGCGAGCGGGGCCGTACGGCTCCGACGGCGAGGGTGAACTCCGGTTCCATGAAGGGGTTCGCGGGCGCGCCGGACTTGGCCCTCAGTTCCCGCCACGCCTCGATCTCGCGCTCGCCCAGCTCCCCGGGCCGCACGATCCGCACACGCCAAGCACCCACCTAGTGACCCCCCGGTCGTCCCCCGGCCCATCCCCCTGCGCACTGCCAGGACAGGACGGTACCGGCCCGAACCCCTCCCCGGCAGGCATACTCGCCCTTTGGATCACGGAGGGGACGAGGGTGAGCAAGATACGTGTGGGGCAGGGGCGTTCCGCGGACGTGTACGCGCTCGGCGAGGACGGGGCCTGGGTTCTGCGCCGCTACCGCGCCGACCGGGATACCGCCCGGGAGGCGCGTCTGATGAGCCGGCTCGCCGGGGCGGGCTATCCGGTCCCGGCGGTACGGGAGGCGGCCGGGCGCGATCTGGTGCTGGAGCGGCTGCGGGGGCCTTCGCTGCTGGACGCGCTACTGGCCGGGACGTACGCGCCGGAGCCGGCCGGGCGGCTGATCGCCGGGCTCCTCGACCGCCTGCACGCGCTGCCGGGCGGCCTGGTCCATCTGGACCTGCACCCCGGGAACGTGGTGCTGACCGAGGACCGGGGCCCGGTCGTCATCGACTGGAGCACGGCGAGGGAGGGCGCCGACCCGGCTCTGGACCGCGCGATGTCGGCGCTGCTCCTCGCCGAGGTGGCCGTCTCCCCGGCCCCGTACGCCGAGGGTGCCCGGGCCGGTCTGGCCGCCCTCCTGGCGGACTCCCCCGCCCTCCTCCTCCCGGAGGCCCGCCGCCTCCGCGCGGACGACCCGAATCTGACGGACGCGGAGCTCGCCGCGCTCGACGGCGCGGAGGAGCTGGTACGGACGCTGGCGGGGTGAGGGAGGGGTCAGGACATCGTCCTGGACAGGACGAGCTTCCTCCGCACCTTGGTCACGTCCACCTGCGGTGACGCGGGGACCCCGAACGGCGAGGCGGTCACCACGTACCGGTAGGCCGTCACGTCGACGGCCACGTTGCCGTCGCTCCGCCCGAGGCGCAGGTCGATCCGGGCCATGGGCTGCCCGTGGTGCTCCTGCATCCGGTGGATGCGCGCCGACGGGTAGCCGAGCGCGATCAGCTGGGCGCGCAGCTGCCGGTAGTCGGCCGGGCCCTCGGCGAAGGCGCCGGTGATGCGCTGCTGGTGGACGGCTCCGACGCACCGCCCGACCTCGCTCAGCCGCACCTCGCCGACGCTCGCGCCGGGAGCCACGGTCACCTTCTTCACGACCGAGGAGGCCACGGCCGCCCTCTTCGCGGCCGCGGCCCGGGCGGCGGCGGTCCGCGCGCCCGCACCCGACGGCGGGACCGGCAGGCACGATTCGAGGACGTTCCCCGCCCACACCTGGAAGTCCATCTCCGGCCCGGGGTCCTCAGGCACCGGGACCGGATCCAACCCGGTCGCGGTCTTGCCGACGGGCGCGGCCTTGCCGACGGGCGTGGCGGCGCTCGCGGAACCGGTGGCGCAGAGGGTCAGAGCAAGGGCGCTGCCGAGCGTGACGGCCAGGACGGACTTGGTGAGGCGCTGTGTCTTTCGCATACGGGCATCATGCGAGCGGCCGGGTCCCGCCCACATGAGTACCCGTACTCAACGCTCCCTGTGATCGACGGGAGTACGCGCCCCCTGCCGTGACCTGCCGTCAGACCGTCAGACCGTCCGGACGCCCGCGCGCCACACCTCGGCCACCAGGGGCACGCCCGGGCGGTAGGCGAGGTGGACGTGGGAGGGGGCGTCCAGGAGCGTGAGGTCGGCTCGGGCGCCGGCGGACAGGCGGCCGATGTCGGTGCGGCGGAGGGCCGCGGCGCCGCCGGCGGTGGCGGACCAGACGGCCTCGTCGGGGGTCATGCCCATGTCGCGGACGGCGAGGGCGATGCAGAAGGGGACGGAGGAGGTGAAGGAGGAGCCGGGGTTGCAGTCCGTGGAGAGGGCCACGGTGACGCCCGCGTCGAGGAGGCGGCGGGCGTCGGGCCAGGCGGCGCGGGTGGAGAACTCGGCGCCCGGGAGCAGGGTGGCGACCGTGTTCCCGGAGGCCAGCGCGTCGACGTCCGCGTCCGTGAGGTGGGTGCAGTGGTCGGCGCTGGCCGCGTCCAGTTCGACCGCGAGCTGGACGCCGGGGCCGTACGAGAGCTGGTTGGCGTGGATCCTCGGGAGGAGGCCCTTCGCCGCGCCCGCGGTGAGGATCGCGCGGGCCTGGTCGCCGTCGAAGGCGCCCTTCTCGCAGAAGACGTCGATCCAGCGGGCGTACGGGGCGCAGGCGTCGAGCATCTCGCCGGTGACCAGGTCGACGTAGGCCGCCGGGTCGTCGGCGAGATCCGGGGAGACGATGTGCGCGCCGAGGTAGGTCACCTCGTCGGTGTGCTCGGCGGCGATGCGCAGCGCGCGGGCCTCGTCCTCGACCGTCAGGCCGTAGCCGGACTTGGTCTCGAAGGTGGTGGTGCCCTGGCGCAGGGCCTCGCGCAGGAAGCGGGCCACGTTCGCCGAGAGTTCGGCG
Source organism: Streptomyces sp. NPDC059201 (assembly GCF_042754585.1). Lineage (NCBI taxonomy): Bacteria > Bacillati > Actinomycetota > Actinomycetes > Kitasatosporales > Streptomycetaceae > Streptomyces > Streptomyces sp. NPDC059201. Next base: position 314,754 of record NZ_JBHZBB010000009.1, on the reverse strand, counting down.
TCGCTCGCGGCCCGGGTCGCTGCGACCGTGGTGCGGATGCCGCCCGCCTTGTAGGGCTGCCCGGACATGCGGGCGTTGAACTCGGCGGTGCGGTCGCCGGCGAAGACGAGGTGCGAGTGGGAGTCGACGAAGCCGGGGAGGACGGCGCGGCCCTCCGCGTCGACCCGGGCGTCCGCGTCCGGGGCGTGGGCCGCGGGGCCCGCCCAGGCGACCCGGTCGCCGTCCAGGACGAGGGCGGCGTCCTGGATCAGGCCGAGGGGGCCTTCGCCGAGGGCCGGGTCGTTGGTGACCAGGCTGCCGATGTGCGTGATGACCGTGGTCGTCATGGGTGCTCTCCGGTGGGGGGTGGCTGTTCCATCAGTCCCTCAGTGCGGCGATCGCGGCGGCCAGGGAGCCCGCCGCGTCCGGTACGGAGACGTGGGCGCCGTCCCGGACGATCGTGCGGCCGCCGACCACGACGTAGCGGACGTCGGCCGCCGTCGCCGCGAAGACGGCCGTCTCCGGGGCGAGGCGCGGCACCGGGCCGGCCGTGCGGACCGAGTCCAGGGCGATCGTGGTGAAGTCGGCGAGGGCTCCCGGCTCCAGGGCGCCCGCGTCGGCCCAGCCGAGGGCCGCGTGGCCGTCGGCGGAGGCGGCGCGGAGCAGGGCGGCGGCCGTCCAGTGGCCGCGGATGTGGGTGCGCAGGCGCTCGTTCAGCTCCATCGCGCGGGCCTCCTCCAGGAGGTCGATGACGGCGTGGCTGTCGCTTCCGAGGGAGAGCGGGGAGCCGGCCTTCTGGAGGGCGACGGCGGGGCCGATGCCGTCGGCGAGGTCGCGTTCGGTGGTGGGGCACATGCAGGTGCCGGTGGAGGTGGAGCCGATGAGGGCGATGTCGGCGTCCGTCATGTGGGTGTTGTGGACGCCGGTGGTCCGGGGGCCGAGGACGCCGTGCTCGGCGAGGAGCCGGGTGGGGGTGACGCCGTGCGCGGCGTGGCACGCCTCGTTCTCGGCGGTCTGCTCGGAGAGGTGGACGTGGAGGGGCGCCCGGCGCTCCTCGGCCCAGCGGGCGACCGTCGCCAGCTGGTCGGCGGGGACGGCCCGGACGGAGTGGATCGCCGCGCCGACGCGTACGCCGTCCCGGTCCTTCAGGCCCGAGACGCGCTCGGCCCACGCCTCGGCGGTGCCGTCGGAGAAGCGGAGCTGGTGGTGCTCGGGGGCGGCGCCGAAGCCCGCGGAGAGGTAGGCGGTGTCGAGGAGGGTGATCCGGATGCCGGCCTCGCGGGCCGCCGCGACGAGCGCCTCGCCCATGGCGTTGGGGTCGGCGTAGGGGGCGCCGCCGGGGGCGTGGTGGAGGTAGTGGAACTCCCCCACCGCCGTGATGCCGGCCAGCGCCATCTCGGCGTACACGGCCCGCGCGAGCGCGAAGTAGCTGTCCGGGGTGAGCCGCTGGGCGACGGTGTACATGACCTCGCGCCAGGTCCAGAACGTGCCGGAGCCGACCTGGACGGTGCCGCGAAGCGCCCGGTGGAAGGCGTGCGAGTGGGCGTTCGCGAGGCCCGGGATCGTGAAGCCGCGCAGGACGACCGCGCCGGGCGGCGGCGCGTCCACACCCGTCCGCACGGCGGTGATCCGCCCGTCGCTCACCTCCAGGGCGACGCCCGGCTCGGCGTAGCTGCCGAGCCAGGCGTGTTCGAGCCAGTACGTCGTCGTCAGCGGCACGCCAGGTCCTCCAGTACGTCGGCGAGGGCGCGGACCCCGGCCACGCAGTCGTCCTCGCCGGCGGACTCGGCCGGGGAGTGCGAGACGCCGGTGGGGTTCCGTACGAACAGCATGGCGGTCGGGATCGAAGCGGACAAAATACCCGCGTCGTGTCCGGCGCCGGTGCCGAGGACGGGGGTCTTCTCCCCGAGCACGCGGCTCAGCTCGTCCCGCAGCGCGTGTGAGAAGTCGACGACCGGGGTGAAGGACTCGCGGACGACGGCGAGGTCGATGCCGTGCTTCGCCGCGTAGTCGCGGGCAGCGGTCTCGACGCCGGTGACGACCGCGTCCAGGGACTCCTGGTCGGCGGCGCGGGCGTCGAGCCAGCCGCGCACCAGCGAGGGGATGGCGTTGACGCCGTTGGGCTCGACGGAGATCTTGCCGAAGGTGGCGACGGCGCCCGCGAGTTCGGCCTCGCGGCGGGCCGCGAGGACGGTCTCGGCGTACGTCAGCATGGGGTCGCGCCGGTCGACGAGCCGGGTGGTGCCTGCGTGGTTGGCCTCGCCCGCGAAGTCGTAGCGCCAGCGGCCGTGCGGCCAGATGGCGGAGGCGATGCCGACGGCGTCGCCGGAGAGGTCGAGGGCGCGGCCCTGCTCGACGTGGAGCTCGACGAAGGCGCGGACGCGGCCGAGCCGCTCCGGGTCCGGGCCGATCCGCTCGGGGTCGTACCCGGCGGCCTCCATGGCCCGCGGGAGGGAGATCCCGTCGGCGTCGCGGAGCTCGTACGCCTTCTCCTTGGTCAGCTGTCCGGAGGTGAGGCGGGAGCCGACGCAGGCGAGGCCGAAGCGGGCGCCCTCCTCGTCGCCGAAGTTGACGATGGCGAGGGGGCGCTTGAAGGAGACGCCGCGGGCGCGGAGTTCGTCGAGGGCGGCGAAGGCGGAGACGACGCCGAGGGGGCCGTCGAAGGCGCCCCCGTCGGGGACGGAGTCCAGGTGGGAGCCGGTGACGACGGCGTCGCCCGCGGTGGGGTCGCCGAGCCAGGCCCACTGGTTGCCGTTGCGGTCGGTCTCGACGTCCAGGCGGCGGGCCTCGGCCTGCATCCGGAACCAGAGCCGGCAGTCGGCGTCCGCGTCGGTCCAGGCGAAGCGGCGGTAGCCGCCCGAGGCGGCGCTGCGGCCGAGGGGCCGCAGCGACCGCCACATGGCGTGGAACGTCTCGCTCACGCGGACGCCTCGTCGTCGGAGCCCTCGCGCATCGGGACGCGGACGCCCTTCTCGTCGGCGACGCGCTCGGCGATGTCGTAACCGGCGTCGACGTGCCGGATGACGCCCATGCCCGGGTCGTTCGTGAGGACGCGGCGGATCTTCTCGCCGGCGAGCTTGGTGCCGTCGGCGACCGAGACCTGTCCGGCGTGGATGGAGCGGCCCATGCCGACGCCGCCGCCGTGGTGGAGGGAGACCCAGGAGGCGCCGGAGGCGACGTTGACCATGGCGTTGAGCAGCGGCCAGTCGGCGATGGCGTCGGAGCCGTCGAGCATGGCCTCGGTCTCGCGGTACGGGGAGGCCACCGAGCCGCAGTCGAGGTGGTCGCGGCCGATGGCGAGCGGGGCGGCGAGGGTGCCGTTGCCGACCATGTCGTTGAACATGTCGCCGGCCTTGTCGCGCTCGCCCTGGCCGAGCCAGCAGATGCGGGCCGGGAGGCCCTGGAAGTGGACGCGCTCGCCGGCCATCTTGATCCAGCGGTGCAGGGACTCGTTCTCCGGGAAGAGGTCGAGGATCGCCTTGTCCGTCTTGTGGATGTCGGACGCCTCGCCGGAGAGCGCGGCCCAGCGGAACGGGCCCTTGCCCTCGCAGAACAGCGGGCGGATGTAGGCCGGGACGAAGCCGGGGAAGGCGAAGGCACGGTCGTAGCCGGCCAGCTGGGCCTCGCCGCGGATCGAGTTGCCGTAGTCGAAGACCTCGGCGCCGGCGTCCATGAAGCCGACCATGGCCTCGACGTGCCGCGCCATCGACTCGCGGGCGCGGGTCGTGAAGCCGGCCGGGTCCTTGGCGGCGGCGTCGGCCATGTCCTCGAAGGCGATGCCGACGGGGAGGTACGCCAGCGGGTCGTGGGCCGAGGTCTGGTCGGTGACGATGTCGATCGGCGCGCCCTCGGCGAGCATCTGCGGCACCAGCTCCGCGGCGTTGCCGAGGAGGCCGATGGAGAGCGGGCGGCGGGCGTCGCGGGCCTCGGTGGCGAGCTGGAGGGCGTGGGCGAGGCTGTCCGCCTTCACGTCCAGGTAGCGGTGCTCGATGCGGCGCTCGATGGCGCGCGGGTCGACGTCGATACAGATCGCGACGCCGTCGTTCATCGTCACGGCGAGGGGCTGGGCGCCGCCCATACCGCCGAGTCCGGCGGTGAGGGTGATGGTGCCGGCCAGGGTGCCGCCGAACTTCTTCGCGGCGACGGCGGCGAAGGTCTCGTACGTGCCCTGGAGGATGCCCTGGGTGCCGATGTAGATCCAGGAACCGGCCGTCATCTGGCCGTACATGGTGAGGCCGAGGGCCTCCAGGCGCCGGAACTCCTCCCAGTTGGCCCAGTCGCCGACGAGGTTGGAGTTGGCGATGAGGACGCGGGGCGCCCACTCGTGGGTCTGCATGACGCCGACCGGGCGGCCGGACTGGACCAGCATGGTCTCGTCCTGCTTGAGGGTGCGCAGGGTACGGACCATGGCGTCGAAGGAGCGCCAGTCGCGGGCGGCCTTGCCGGTGCCGCCGTAGACGACGAGCTTGTCGGGGTGCTCGGCGACCTCGGGGTCCAGGTTGTTCTGGAGCATCCGGAGGGCGGCCTCCTGCTGCCATCCCAGGGCGCTCAGTTCCGTACCGCGCGGGGCCCGTACGGGGCGGGGTCCTGACATGGCGTGCCTCCTCGAATGTCGTTCAGATATTCACATCCTGGCCTGATGAATAGTTGTAGTCAACAGGGCGCGGCGGACACGTACGGGACCCGGACGCCTTCCCCGTCGCGCGCCGCACCCCCGCACGCGCCCGCGTGCACCCCGCGCACGGCCCCCGTGACGGCCCGCTCCGGGCCCGCCAGGATGGGGCCCATGGCCTCCTACCGCCGTGACCTCGCCGTCCGAGCCGCCGTCGCCCAAGGACTCCTCACCTCCGACGCCCCGGTCGTCGCCCTGCTCGACACCGCCGGGATCCGTGCCTCCGCCGCCGCCCTGACCAGCGCCTTCGCCGCCGTGACCCGCGCCGACGTGCTGCACGCCTTCGCCGTGAAGGCCGCGCCGCTCGTCCCCGTCCTGCGTCTCCTCGCCGACGCGGGGATCGGCGCCGAGGTGGCGAGCCCCGGGGAGCTGGCCCTCGCCCGCGCCGCCGGGCTGCCCCCGTCCCGTACCGTCCTCGACTCGCCCGCCAAGACGCCCGCCGAACTGCGCGAGGCCCTCGCGCTCGGGATCGCCGTCAACGCCGACAACCTCCAGGAGCTGGCCCGGATCGACGCCCTCGTCGCCTCCGCCCCCACCGCCTCGCCGCTCGGGCTCCGGGTCAACCCGCAGGTCGGCGCCGGGGCCATCGGCGCCCTGTCCACCGCCACCGCCACCTCCAAGTTCGGGGTCGCGCTGCGCGACGAGGGCGCCCGCGAGGCCGTCGTCCAGGCGTACCTCGACCGCCCCTGGCTCACCCGCCTGCACACCCACACCGGCTCCCAGGGCGTCCCGCTCACCCTGATGGCCGAAGGCGTCGCCGCCGCGTACGAGCTGGCCGAGGAGATCAACGCCAAGGCGGGCCGCCCCCAGATCGACACCCTCGACATCGGCGGCGGCCTCCCGGTGAACTTCGCCTCCGACGAGGAGACCCCGACCTACGCCGCGTACGCCGGGCTGCTCGCCGCCACCGTCCCCGGCCTCCTCGACGGGCGCTACGGCCTCGTCACCGAGTTCGGCCGCTCCCTGCTCGCCAAGCACGGCACGGTCCTCACCCGCGTCGAGTACACCAAGACCTCCGGCGGCCGCCCGATCGCCGTCACCCACGCCGGCGTGCAGCTCGCCACCCGCACGGTGTACGCCCCCTTGGCATGGCCGCTGCGGATCCTCCCGTACGACTCCGAGGGCCGCCCCCGGGCCGGCGAGGCCGTCGTCCAGGACGTCGCGGGCCCCGCCTGCTTCGCGGGCGACCTGCTCGCCACCGGCCGCGCGCTGCCGCTGCTCCACCCCGGCGACGTGGTCGCGGTCCCGGACACCGGCGCGTACGCCTTCGCCCACCACTACGCCTACAACAGCCTGCCCCGGCCCGCCGTGCACGGCTTCACCGTCGGAGGCGACGGCGCCGTCGCCTTCGCCACCGTCCGCGCCGCGCAGACCCCGGAGGAGATCGTCGCCGAGGCGGGCGGCGCGCACGCCGACGCGCTCGTCCGGTAGCGGCGGGCCGGGACAGCCACTTCGATGGAGCCATGACCACCACCACTACCGTCGTCGTGGAGCGCCGGGTCGCCGCCTCGCCCGGCCGCGTCTGGGAGGCGATCACCGACCTGCCGGACATGCCACGGGTGCTGTCCGGCGTCGAGAAGGTCGAGGTCCTCACGGAGGGCGGCTTCGGCGTGGGCACCCGCTGGCGGGAGACCCGGAAGATGCTGGGCAAGGAGGCCACGGAGGAGATGACCGTGACCGAGTGCGAGCCGCCCGACCGGTACGTGACGGTCGCCGACTCGCACGGCATGCACTACGTCTCCGAGCTCTCGCTGCACGCCGACGGGCCGGACGCCAGCGTGCTGCGGATGCGCTTCTCCGCGAGCCCGGCGCCGGGCCGCCGGCAGAACCTGCTCTCCCGCCTCCTCGCCCGCTTCGGCGCGAAGGCCGTCTCCAAGGCGCTCGCGAAGGACCTGGACGACATCGCGAGGGCGGTCGAGAGCCGCTACTGAGCTCCGCCCGACCCTTGTACCAACCTCCATACCGGCCTCCCGCGCGCGGGACGACCCTCCATCCTCGACCAAATCCGGACGCGCGTGGGCATGTTCCGATGGAAAATGCCAGAACCCCCTCCCTGGAGCGCCCCGTTCAGTAACGTCACCGTCACTGCCGTTGCTCGCACGCCGTATCGGGAGGGGAACCCGCGTGCCCGGAATCGACGAGTGCCTGATGGAGGCCATGACCCTGCCGGGTGCTCGCGGTGCCTCCCTGGTCGACTGGAACAGCGGCCTCGCACTCGGGACCGCGGGCGAGTCGCCCGTCGGCGACCACGAGACGACGGCCGCCGAGACCGCGGAACTCGCCCGCGCGGCCGCCGAGTTCGACTCCTTCACCGCCCCCGGCGACGAACCGGAGGCCGCTGCGGGGGCCGAGGGCCAGCCGCCCGTCGAGGACCTGATCGTCACCACCCGCGCCGGCTACCACGTCCTGCGCTTCGTCCGTACCTCCTTCGACAGCAGCGTCTTCCTCCACCTCTGGCTCGACCGGGAGACCGGCAACCTCGCCCTCGCCCGCATACGCCTCGGCGACCTCGCCGAGCGCCTGGTCCTGGGATGAGCGTCTCCCCCATGCTCGTCCGGCTCGCGGCGGAGCGCGCCACCGGCGCCCTGCTCCGCGACCACGGCACCCTCTACCTCGTCGACGGGCGCGTCGTGCACGCCGAGAGCCCCGCCGCCCCCGGCATGGACGTCCTGCTCACCACCGCCGGACGGCTCCCCCGGGAGAACTGGGACGAGGCCGTCGACCGGGCCGGCGCCCACCGCGCGGTCGGCCGCTTCCTCGTCGACAGCGGCCGGCTGGGCGACGGCGAGCTGGAGATATGCCACCTCGGCGCCGTCTTCGACGCCGCCTTCTTCGCCCTCTCCCCCACCAGCGGCCCCACCCGCTTCCGGTACGGCGTCGGCCACTGGTTCGGCACCGTCCGCCCGGTCTCCGCCGAGGCCGTCGAGCGCGAGACCCTCCGCCGCCGCGAACTCCTCGACGCCGTCTGGCCGTACGCCTCCGTCGACACCGCCCCCGTCGTGCCCCGCCCGGCCGCCCCCGGCCAGGGCGTCGGCGCCCGCCGCCGCGCCCTGCTCGCCGCCGCCGACGGGGTCCGCACCCCCGCCGAGCTGGCCCGGATCCTCGGCCGCCCCGCCTTCCACACCCTCCTCGACGTCCGCAGGCTCGCCGCCGCCGGACTCGTCGAGACCCCGCTCGACGCGGCCCCCGAGGCCACCCCCGACGCCACCCCCGCACCACCCTCCCCGGCCTTCTCCCCGGTCCCCCCGGTGGCCGACCCCGACATCGCCCTGCTGCGCCGGCTCCGTGACGCCCTGGAGGCACACCTGTGATGAGGCGTGCTCTGCGCCTGCGCGCCGAGAGGAGACAGTTGATGACAGCCGAAGCCGAGGTGCTCGGCGAGCTCAGACGCCTGCGCGCCCGGCTGCCCCAGCTCACCGGTGCCCTCGCGGCCAGCGCCGACGGCCTCGTGCTCGCCCACGACACCGTGGACGGCGCCTCGGAGAGCGTGGCCGCGCTGACGGCCGCCGCGCTCGGCGTCGGCCGGCGGCTGACCGAGTCCACCGGCCAGGGCGGCTTCCGCGAACTGCTGGTGCGCGGCGAGGCCGGCTACGTGGCCACCTACGCGGCCGGCGGCTCCGCCGTCCTCACCCTGCTCGCCGAACCCCGCATCAACGTCGGCCGGCTCCACCTGGAGGCCCGCCGTTCCAGCGTCCGCATCGGCGAACTGGTCGACGGCGCGCTGGAGCGCCGGGACCTCCTCTGACCCGGCCCCGCAAGCAATCCGAACCCGAACGGAAGGAAGTGCACACCATGGCGAACACCGAAGGCGCCCTCAAGGAAGCGCTCACGATCGAGGGCGCGGTCGGCGCGGCCCTCGTCGACTACACCAGCGGCATGGCCCTCGGCACCATGGGCGGCAGCAAGGAGCTCGACCTCACCGTCGCCGCCGCGGGCAACACCGACGTGGTGCGCGCCAAGCTCCGGACGATGGAGATGCTGGGCCTCCAGGAGGACATCGAGGACATCCTGATCACCCTCGGCACCCAGTACCACCTCATCCGGCTGCTCAAGTCGCGCGGCAGCAACGGCCTCTTCCTCTACCTGGCGCTCTCCAAGGACCGGGCCAACCTGGCGATGGCCCGCCACCAGCTGAAGAAGATCGAGGCGGAGCTGGAGGTCTGAGCCCCGCCGGGTCACTCCACGAAGAGTCCCCGCCTCACTCCACGAAGAGCCCCCGCTCCGCCGCCTTCGCGTCGAACTCCTCCAGGCGCGCCTGCGCGTCCGGCAGCCCGTCCGCCATGGCCTCCAGGAGGACCCGGCCGAGGAGCATCGGCGCGCAGGCGGTGTCGAAGGCGAGCCCGGTGCCGACCGCGGCCGGGATGAGCAGGTCGGAGTGGGCGGCGACGGGCGCGAAGGCCGACTCGGCCACGGTCACCACCGTGAGCCCGGCGGCCCTCGCGTACTCCAGCGCCTCGACGACCTCGCGCGGGTGCCGGGGCAGCGCGAAGCAGAGCAGCGCGGTGGCCCCGGCCCGTACGGCCGCGTCGATCCGGTCGGTGAGCATCGAGCCGCCCTCGTCGAGCAGCCGGACGTCCGGGTGCACCTTGGCGGCGAAGTAGGCGAAGCCGCGGGCCTGCGAGGAGGCGGCGCGCAGGCCGAGGACGAGCAGCGGGCGGGAGCCGGCGAGCAGCCGTCCGGCGCGCTCCACGGGCGCGGGGTCGGCGAGCAGCCCGGCGAGGTGCCGCAGGTTCTCGATCTCGGCGAGGACGGCCTGCTGGTACGCGTTGTGCCCGGCGTCCTCCCCGGGCGCGGCCGCAGGCCGCTCGGGGGGCGCGACCTCCCGCAGGTGGCGGCGGAGCGCCGGGTAGCCGTCGAAGCCGAGGGCGACCGCGAAGCGGGTCACGGAGGGCTGGCTGACGCCGGCCAGCTCGGCGAGCTCGACGCTGGAGAGGAAGGGCGCGTCGGCGGCCCGCCGGACCATGCAGTGGGCGATCCGCCGCTGCGTGGGCGTGAGCCGGTGCCCCTCGAAGAGCGCCTGGAGCCGCCCGGCCGGGCTGTCGCTCATGCCGTCCCCCTTCATCCCATTCATCCGGAACCCGTTCTGCATAAGGATATGCAGAAGCGCTCGGCGCAGGACCGCCCGAGGCGTCATGGTCACGCCATGGCGTCTGCTTCGTGCGAGGGCTGTAACAAAGCCGGGACGCCCGTGAACCCGCTCGCACGCGTGGCGACAATAACCCTGTCGACTGACATGCGGACCGACCTCGGGTCGGTCACGGGGGAAGAGGGAACGGCATGAACGCGAAGACTGTGAGAGCCCGTTCGGCGCGTCGGGGCCTGCGCGGCACCGTCCTGACGGCGGCCATGGCGGCGGCCCTGCTGACGACCACCGCCTGCCAGGGCGACGACCAGGTCGCCGCGCCGCCGAGCGCCACCGCTCCCGCCCCGTCGTCGGCCGCGCCCTCGGGCTCCGCCTCGGCCGGGGGCGGCACCCCGGAGAGCGCCTCGCCCTCCTCGGGCGACTCCGGCACCGGCAGCACCCCGTCGGCCTCGGCGTCGGCGACCGGGGACAGCGGCGAGACCGGCGGCGGCAACGGCACCCGGTACGAGGACTGCGAGGCCGACGGCCTCACCACCGCGGTCGAGCTCCAGGACCCCGCCGGGGAGACCCCCCGCCGCTTCCTGCTGACCGTCACCAACGGCTCGAAGACGCCGTGCGTCCTCAACGAGGCGCCGATCCTGCGGCTCAAGGCCGGCAACGACGCCCCGATCGTCGAGTCCCTCGACGAGTCGGACACCGAGCCCGTCGTCGTCGAGGGCGGCGGCAAGGCGTACGCCGGCCTGTACGTCTTCGGGAACGACGAGGGAGGCGAGGCGGTGTACGACCAGTCCGACCGCTTCACCGCCACCCTGATCGCCGGCGAGGGCACCGAACTGGCCGGCACGCTCATCTTCGACCTGCCGGACGGCCTCGACACCGTCTCCGTGGACGACGCCGCGCGCGTCAACGGCTGGGCGGGCACCGAGGGCCTGGCGATGCGGCCGATCACCCAGCTCTGAGCCGGGAGGAGAGTGGCGCGGGGACCGCCGCACCCCCATCGCTGGGGGGCGGGACGACGGCGGTCCCCGCGGGGGACACGGGCCCGGGTTCAGGGCCGGTCTCCGCGTCCGCGGCGTCTTCAGAGGTCCGGGAGCCGCTCCGGAAGTCCTGTGACGCCGACGAGGAACACTCTGCCGGACCCGTGTTAAGCGGGTGCTGCGCGAACGTGACGCGCTCGTACCGTTTGCGCGAACGCCCGCACGGGCCCCCGCCGCACCCGGAGGCGTCCTACTTCGCGCCGCCGTTCGCCAGGAAGGCGAGCAGGTCCTGGCGGCTGACGACACCGGTCGGCTTGCCCTCGACGAGGACGATCGCCGCGTCGGCGTCACCGAGGACCGACATCAGGTCGGCGACCGGCTCGCCGGAGCCGACCTGCGGCAGCGGCGAGGACATGTGGTCCTCCAGCGGGTCCTCCAGCTTCGCCTTCTGGGTGAAGAGGTGGTCCAGGAGCTCCCGCTCGACGACCGAGCCGATGACCTCGGCGGCCATCACGTCGGGGTGGCCGGCGCCGGGCTTCACGATCGGCATCTGGGAGACGCCGTACTCGCGCAGCACCTCGATGGCCTGGCCGACCGTCTCGTCCGGGTGCATGTGGACGAGGGAGGGCAGACCGCCCGACTTGTGGCGCAGGACGTCGGCGACGGTGGCGGTGGAGGTGTCCTCCAGGAAGCCGTAGTCCGCCATCCACTCGTCGTTGAAGATCTTCGACATGTAGCCGCGGCCCGAGTCCGGCAGCAGGACGACGACGACGTCGTCGGGGCCGAGCTCCTTGGCGACCTCCAGGGCGGCGACGACGGCCATGCCGCAGGAGCCGCCGACGAGGAGGCCCTCCTCCTTGGCGAGGCGGCGGGTCATCTGGAAGGAGTCCTTGTCGGAGACCGCGACGATGCGGTCCGTGACGTTCCGGTCGTAGGCGGTGGGCCAGAAGTCCTCGCCGACGCCCTCGACCAGGTACGGACGGCCGGAGCCGCCGGAGTAGACGGAGCCCTCGGGGTCGGCGCCGATGACCTTGACCCGGCCGTCGCTCGCCTCCTTGAGGTAGTTGCCCGTGCCGGAGATGGTGCCGCCGGTGCCGACGCCCGCGACGAAGTGGGTGATCCGCCCCTCCGTCTGCTCCCACAGCTCGGGACCGGTGGTCTCGTAGTGCGAGCGCGGGTTGTTGGGGTTGGAGTACTGGTCGGGCTTCCAGGCGCCGGGCGTCTCGCGGACGAGGCGGTCGGAGACGTTGTAGTACGAGTCCGGGTGCTCGGGGTCGACGGCGGTCGGGCAGACGACGACCTCGGCACCGTAGGCCCGCAGCACGTTGATCTTGTCCAGGGACACCTTGTCCGGGCAGACGAAGATGCACTTGTAGCCCTTCTGCTGGGCCACGATCGCCAGACCGACACCGGTGTTCCCGGAGGTCGGCTCGACGATGGTGCCGCCGGGCTTGAGCTCGCCGCTCTGCTCGGCCGCCTCGATCATGCGCAGGGCGATGCGGTCCTTGACCGACCCGCCGGGGTTGAAGTACTCCACCTTGGCGAGGACGGTGGCCTGGATGCCTGCCGTCACGTTGTTGAGCTTCACCAGCGGGGTGTTGCCGACGAGGCTGATCATCGAGTCGTGGAATTGCACCGTGTTCTCCGGGGTCTCCGTAATGGTGTGGCCAGCGTATGCGTAGTCGGGACGCCTTTCGGGGCAGTTAGACCCTGAACGGCTTGAAGGACCTGTACGGCTCGAAGGAGGTGACGCCCCCGATGTCCAGGGCGAGGGTGGCGCGCCGGATCGCGGCGGGAGCGGCGTACGGCGGCGGGAGCATCGGCCTGATCGGCGTGGCCGCGGTCGGGGTGCTGCTGGCGGAGGCACAGCTCGCGAAGCGGACGGTGGGCACGGGGACGGCTCCGCTGCCGCCGGCGACGGACGGTCTGTACGGGAGGGCGTTCGGCACGGAGGACCCGCTCCGGCTGGCCCTTCTGGGTGATTCCACGGCGGCGGGCCAGGGGGTGCGCCGGGCGGGTCAGACGCCGGGCGCGCTGCTCGCCTCGGGGCTCGCGGCGGTCGCGGAGCGCCCGGTCGCGCTGAAGAACGTGGCGCTGTCGGGGGCCCGCTCGGACGACCTGGAGCGGCAGGTGTCGCTGCTGCTCGCCCAGCCGCTCGGCCCGCCGGACGTCTGCGTGATCATGATCGGCGCGAACGACGTGACGCACCGGATGCCGGCGACGGAGTCGGTACGGCTCCTGGCCGCGGCGGTGCGGCGGCTGCGGACGGCCGGCGCGGAGGTGGTCGTCGGCACCTGCCCGGACCTGGGCACGATCGAGCCGGTCTACCAGCCGCTGCGCTGGCTGGCCCGCCGGGCCTCCCGGCAGCTCGCGGCGGCGCAGACGATCGTGGTGGTCGAGCAGGGCGGGCGGACGGTGTCGCTGGGCGACCTGCTGGGGCCCGAGTTCGCGGCGAACCCGCGGGAGATGTTCGGGGTGGACCTCTTCCACCCGTCGGCGGAGGGGTACGCGACGGCGGCGATGGCGGTGCTGCCGACGCTGTGCGCCTCGCTCGGCGTGTGGCCGGAGCCGGACCGGCTGGAGCCGGGCCGCGAGGAGGACATGCTGCCGGTGGCGAAGGCGGCGGCCGAGGCGGCGAAGCAGGCGGGCACGGAGGTGACCGGGGCCCGGGCCCCCTGGGCGCTGCTCAAGCACCGGCGCCGGCGGCGGCTGACGGAACCGGCGGAGGCGGGCACGGGGAACGGCAACGGGAATGGCAACGGAAGCGGGTCCGGGAGCGGCCCCGCCCCGGGACCCGGACCAGGGACGTCGGAGGAAGCCGCGCCGGGGGCCGTCGTGGAGGCGCCCGAGGGGCGGGGGGAGCCGATGCCGCACGACTCCCCGCACTCCTGAGCAAGCGCTTAGAAAAGAGGCCCGCATCACACGACGATCCCGGTGACCCCGTGCGGTACGTGCAGGTAACTTCCCCTTGAGTCCGACCGCCCACCAGCCCTCCTGGAGCCGTGATGCCCGAAGCCGTGATCGTCTCGACCGCCCGTTCCCCCATCGGCCGGGCCTTCAAGGGCTCCCTGAAGGACCTGCGCCCCGACGACCTCACGGCCACGATCATCCAGGCCGCGCTCGCCAAGGTGCCCCAGCTCGACCCGCGCGACATCGACGACCTGATGCTGGGCTGCGGCCTCCCCGGCGGCGAGCAGGGCAACAACCTGGGCCGGATCGTGGCCGTGCAGATGGGCATGGACCACCTGCCCGGCTGCACCGTCACCCGCTACTGCTCCTCCTCGCTCCAGACCTCCCGGATGGCGCTGCACGCGATCAAGGCGGGCGAGGGCGACGTCTTCATCTCGGCCGGTGTCGAGATGGTCTCCTCCTTCGTGAAGGGCAACTCGGACTCGCTGCCGGACACGCACAACCCGTACTTCGCCGGCGCCGAGGCCCGTACCGCCGAGGTCGCCGCGTCCGAGGGCTCCGCCTGGCACGACCCGCGCGAGGACGGCCTCGTCCCCGACGCGTACATCGCCATGGGCCAGACCGCGGAGAACCTGGCGCGCTGGAAGGGCATCAGCCGCCGGGAGATGGACGAGTTCGGCGTCCGCTCGCAGAACCTCGCCGAGCAGGCCATCAAGAACGGCTTCTGGGAGCGCGAGATCACCCCGGTGACGCTCCCGGACGGCACCGTCGTCTCCACCGACGACGGCCCGCGCGCCGGCGTCACCCTGGAGGGCGTCTCCGGCCTCAAGCCGGTCTTCCGCCCCGACGGCCTGGTCACCGCGGGCAACTGCTGCCCGCTGAACGACGGCGCCGCCGCGCTCGTCATCATGTCCGACACCAAGGCCCGCGAGCTGGGCCTGACCCCGCTCGCCCGGATCGTCTCCACCGGCGTCTCCGGCCTCTCCCCCGAGATCATGGGCCTCGGCCCGGTCGAGGCGTCGAAGCAGGCGCTGAAGCGCGCCGGCCTGACGATCGGCGACATCGACCTCGCGGAGATCAACGAGGCGTTCGCCGCGCAGGTCATCCCGTCCTACCAGGACCTGGGCCTGGACCTGGACAAGGTGAACGTCAACGGTGGCGCCATCGCCGTCGGCCACCCCTTCGGCATGACGGGCGCGCGCATCACCGGCACCCTGATCAACAGCCTCCGGTTCCACGACAAGCAGTTCGGCCTGGAGACCATGTGCGTCGGCGGCGGCCAGGGCATGGCGATGGTCATCGAGCGCCTGAGCTAGTCCGCGGAGGGGCCGCGCTCTCCATGCGCCGAGCGCGTCAACCTCCTCGCGTCCAAGCCGTGACCGAATCTCCCCCAGGATGTGACATACATCCCGGGGGAGTTCGTTTTCGCAGGTCAGAGTGGTTCCGGGACTAAACACCCAGCCGAAATACCTGTCCGTTTCGTGACGTAATGCACTGACAGGGGGTCCCGGCCCGCGACAAGCTGATGTAGGAAGTCGGGGGATCGACTCGAATCGGGAGTACGTCAGTGAGCGCCATGTCTCTTGCCCTGCTGCTGACCACGGCCGCTGCCACGGCCGTGGGCGCTGCTGCCCTGCACCACGTGCGGGGTCTCCGCAAGGAGGTCACCGCCCTGCGCACCGAGCTCGCCGCCGGTCGCGGCGTGACGGTCCCCGCGGCCCGTGCCACGCCCGCCGCCGAGATACGGGCCGCGGTCGCGGAGGCCCTGGCCGAGGAGCGCGAGCGCGAGCTCGCCGAGGCGCGGGCCTTCTGGGCCGCGCAGGAGGCCCGGGACGCCGCCGACGCGCCCTCCGCCCTCCTCGGCGGTCTGGGCGGCGAGGAGTCCACCGGGCTCTTCGTGCCGCGCCAGACGGACTTCGTGGGCCTGGAGGCGATGGCCCTGGAGGCCATGGAGGCCGAGGCGGCCGCGCTCGACGGCGTCATGGACCCGGTGGACGACTTCCCGGAGTACCCGGAGGACTCGGCCGAGCTGGCCGCCGCCCGCCGCCGGCACCCCTCGCACCCGGACTTCGTGCCGGTGCAGACGCCGGTGGTCACCGATCACGAGCGCACGGTGGCGCGCCTGGAGGAGCTGGCCGACACGGCCACGGCCCTGACGGACGTCCGCCCCGGCCCGCTCGGCACGCTGGACGTGTACGTCTTCGCCGACGGCACCACGCTCTGCATGACCCCCGGCCACCGCGAGACCGCCGAGCGCCTGGCGGAAGCCCTCCGCGACGGCCGCACCCCGGTCCTCCTCGGCGGCTCCGGCGTCTCCGGCGCCTTCGCCCTGACCTTCTCCTACGGCGAGTCCGACGAGGAGAACGTCTACATCCTCGCCGACCGCGTCATCGCCTCCCTCTAGCTCCCGACGCACCCCGCATCCCGAGGCCCCCCAGGGGCCTCGGCGCCTTTGGCCGGTGACGACTTCCCGGCCCGCGCCCCCGGCGCCCGCTCCGCGCCTCTCAGGCCCGCCCGGCGTCCTCGGAGACCTGGGTTGCCCGTACGGGGCCCCAGGCCCGGCGCAGAGCCCTCCTACAGCCCCGCGCGGTCGCGGGACTCCCGTACCAGCCTCACCGCTTCGGTCAGTTCCCGCTCCCGGGCGGCGGTGGGGGAGGTCCGCAGGATCTCGGCCAGGTCGTTGCCGGCCACGGAGAGCTGGTCGGCGACGGTGAAGACGCCCGCGTCGGGGATCGTCCTCGGTTCACGGTCGGGGGTCTCGGCGCGCTGGGCGCGGACCGCCAGCTCCCTCGCGAGGGCCAGGCCCTCGGCCGCCGCGCCCCGCTGGAGGCGGCTCTGCGGGGCCGCCCGCAATCGGTCGGCGAAGCGTTCCACGGCGGCGGTCAGTTCACTCGTATCCAGCACCCGGCCGACCCTACCGGGGCCCCGGGCAGGGACGCGGAAGGGCCCGCCCGGCGAGTGCCGGACGGGCCCTTCCCCCGAGTCACGGGGTGCGTCAGTCGTCGCCCTGGAGGATCGACAGCAGACGCAGCATCTCCAGGTAGATCCACACCAGGGTCATGGTGAGGCCGAAGGCCGCCAGCCACGCCTCCTCGCGCGGCGCACCGTAGGTGATGCCGTCCTCGACCTGCTTGAAGTCGAGGGCCAGGAAGCAGGCGCCCAGGATGATGCCGATGACACCGAAGAGGATGCCGAGGCCACCGCTGCGGAAGCCGAGGCCGTCACCGCCGGCGAACACCGCGAAGAGCAGGTTCACCACCATGAGCAGCATGAAGCCCATGGCCGCGGCGATCACGAAGCCGGTGAAGCGGCGGTTGACCCGGATCCAGCCCATCTTGTAGGCGGTCAGCACACCGGCGAAGACCGCCATCGTGCCGAGCACCGCCTGGATGACCACGCCGTCGGCGATGTACGTCGAGACGGCGGCCGAGATCACTCCGAGGAAGACGCCCTCGAAGGCCGCGTAGGCCAGGATCAGCGCCGGCGACGCCTTGCGCTTGAAGGACTGCACGAGCGACAGGACGAGCGCGATCAGCGCGGCGCCGATGGCGATGCCGTACGACTTGCCGAGGTTCGCGGGGTCGACCGGCAGCAGCAGCCAGGACAGGACGGCGGTGAGCACGACCGTGCCGAGCGTCATGGCCGTACGGCTCACGACGTCGTCGATCGTCATCACATTGCCGCGCGCCTGCTGCGTGGCGCCCGCCTGGACGTCCTGCGGCGCGTAGGGGTTGGTCGCGTACGGGTTGGCCGTGGCGCCCTCGGCGTACGGGTTGCCGGTCGCGTACGGGTTCGTTCCGACGGCGGGGCCCCCGGCCTGCGGCTGCTGCGCGTTGAAGCCCGCGTAGCCGTTGTCGCGGCTGAACCCCCGTCGCGAGAAGACCGGGTTGCTGCTCCTCATCTCACTCCTCCATGGACGGCCGCACTGCGCGGCCTTGCGTCAAGGGTAATGCGTAGGCAAAAGAAACTCTCTAGTGCTCGGGGAGGATCTTTTGCGGGCAGAAGTGGCCAAGGAGGAGGAAGGGGCGGTCCGCCGGGCCGCAGGCGTGCGCCTGGGGCCCGGGTGGTGCCCGGAACCGGACTTGAACCGGTACGGCCCGAAGGCCAGCGAGGTTTAAGCTCGCCGTGTCTGCTATTCCACCATCCGGGCGTTGCCGCGAAGCTCCGCGTTGGCACAGGAGCCTATCGGGGCCCTTCCCTCGTTCAGCGGAACGAGCGCCCGATGTTGTCTTATTTTATTGACGTCTGAGGGTGCGTCAGCCCAGGTGAGCGGGGTTTTCGCGAACTGTGACCGGGGTCGCAGGCGCAAAGCGGTCACCCCTGGATTGACCAGATCTCGCCGCAGGTGTGTCACGTCCGCCATCAGGGTCGCCGTCATACCAGAGGAGGAGGCGCGGGCTCCGCGGTCCGACCCGAGAGGGCCCTGGGAACGGGCACGTGGACGGACGACCGGGACGAGAACGTTCGAAACGATGGAGTGGTTCCCGGAACACCGGGTTGCCGCTCATCCGCTCGACCGTCGTGACAGGAGTCCCCTCGTGACCACCACCCCCACCGTGCCCCGCACCACCGCGGTGGCCGCCCGCGCCACGGAGCTCACGAAGGTCTACGGAGAGGGCGAGACCCAGGTGGTCGCGCTCGACCGGGTCAGCGTCGACTTCCGCCAGGGCGAGTTCACCGCGATCATGGGCCCCTCCGGCTCCGGCAAGTCGACGCTCATGCACTGCGTCGCCGGCCTCGACTCCTTCTCCTCCGGCTCCGTCCGGATCGGCGACACCGAGCTGTCCACCCTCAAGGACAAGCAGCTCACCCAGCTCCGCCGGGACAAGATCGGCTTCATCTTCCAGGCGTTCAACCTGCTGCCGACCCTGACCGCCATGGAGAACATCACGCTCCCCATGGACATCGCCGGCCGCAAGCCCGACCAGGCGTGGGTCCAGAAGGTCATCGACATGCTCGGCCTCTCCGGCCGCCTCAAGCACCGCCCCACCGAGCTCTCCGGCGGCCAGCAGCAGCGCGTCGCCGTCGCCCGCGCCCTCGCCTCCCAGCCCGAGATCATCTTCGGCGACGAGCCCACCGGAAACCTGGACTCGCGCTCCGGCGCCGAGGTCCTCGGCTTCCTCCGCAACTCGGTCCGCGAGCTCGGCCAGACCGTCGTCATGGTCACCCACGACCCCGTCGCCGCCTCCTACGCCGACCGCGTGATCTTCCTGGCCGACGGCCGGATCGTCGACGAGATGCTGCGCCCCTCCGCCGACGGCGTCCTCGACCGCATGAAGGCGTTCGACGCCAAGGGCCGTACGAGCTGACGCGAGCGCGCCGCGCCGCACGCTCCGGGGGCCCCGGCCCCGCATCCGACCTCCGTCCCGCCTTCCTCCAGGACCTCACCCATGTTCCGTACCGCCCTGCGCAACGTCCTCGCGCACAAGGCGCGGCTGCTGATGACCGTGCTCGCCGTCATGCTCGGCGTCGCCTTCGTCTCCGGCACCCTCGTCTTCACCGACACCCTCTCCCAGGCGTTCCGCAACCAGTCCGCGAAGAGCTACGACGACGTGGCCGTCGCCGTCAGCCTGCGGCCGACCCCGGAGGAGGCCGCGAAGAACCCCGGTCTCTCCCAGGCCACCGTCGACCAGGTCGCGAAGCTCGGCGGCGTCACCGGCGTCCAGCCGCGCGTCGACGGCTTCGCCGGCGTGCCGGACGCGAAGGGCAAGCTGATCGGCAGCGGCTGGTCCAACAAGGGCACGAACTTCGCCCCCGGCCCCGACGGCAAGGACCCGGCCCTCGCCTTCACCACCGGCGCCGGCCCCGCCTCGGCGGGTCAGATCGCCCTCGACAAGGAGACCGCCGACAAGGGCGGGTACAAGGTCGGCGACCCGGTCCGCGTCGCCACCAACGGCCCGGTGAAGGAGTACACCCTCTCCGGTGTCTTCACCACCGAGGACGGCGCCGTCAACGCCGGCGGCAGCCTCGTCGTCTTCCAGGCCCCGGTCGCCCAGAAGCTCTTCCTCAAGCCGGGCTACTACACCGACCTCAACGTCTCCGCGGCCCCCGGCGCCGACGCCGACAAGCTCCGCGACGCGGTCCTGAAGGTCGTCCCGAAGGCCGCCACCGCCCAGACCGGCGCCGACCTGGCCGACGAGCAGGCCCGGCAGATCGAGTCCGGCCTCGGCGCGCTCAACCAGATGCTGCTCGGCTTCGCCGGCATCGCGCTCTTCGTCGGGATCTTCCTGATCTCCAACACCTTCACCATGCTGGTCGCCCAGCGCACCAAGGAACTGGCCCTGATGCGCGCGGTCGGTGCCTCGCGCAAGCAGATCACCCGCTCCGTCCTGGCCGAGGCCGGCATCGTCGGCCTCGTCGCCTCCGCCGTCGGCTACCTCCTCGGCATCGGGCTCGCCATCGGCCTGCGCTCCGGCATGGCAGCCTTCGAGATGAAGGTCCCGGACGGCGACCTGGTCCTCGGCGCCACCCCGGTCCTGGCCTCCCTCGGCGTCGGCGTCGTCATCACCATGCTGGCCGCCTGGCTGCCCGGCCGCCGCGCCGCGAAGATCCCGCCGGTCGCCGCCATGAACAGCGTCCACGCCACCCCGAACGCCAAGTCGCTCGTCGTGCGCAACGCCCTCGGTGCCGCGACCACCGCGATCGGCGCCGTGCTGATCGTGCTCGGCGCCAACGCGGGCGGCGAGACGGGCCGGATGACCATCGCGGGCGGCGCCTTCGTCACCCTCATCGGCGTCATCGTCCTCATCCCCTTCCTGTCCCGGCCCGTGATCGCCCTGATCCGCCCCTTCTTCGTGAAGGCGTTCGGGATCTCCGGCAAGCTCGCCGGCCTCAACGCGGTCCGCAACCCGCGCCGCACCGGCGCCACCGCCTCCGCGCTCGCCATCGGCCTCACCCTGGTCACCGGCCTCTCGGTGCTCGGCGTCAGCGCCGGCCAGGCCCTCGACAAGATGACGGTCGAGCAGATCAAGGCCGACTACATGGTCTCCATGGCCAGCGGCGACGGCCTCTCGGCCGAGGCCCTGGCGGCCCTGGAGAAGGCCCCGGGCGTCACCGCGGTCTCCCCGCAGCAGGCCGGCGCCTTCGACATCAAGGGCTCGTACGTCTCCGCCTCCGGCGTCACCCCCGGCGACATCGAGAAGGTCCTCAAGGTCGAGGTCACCGAGGGCTCCCTCGGCACCCTCGCCGACGGGCAGATCGCCGTCGCCGAGAAGACCGCCGACAAGCGCGGCCTGAAGGTCGGCGCCTCCGTCCCGGTCGAGTACCTGGACAAGAAGAAGGGGACGCTGAAGGTCGGCGCCATCTACAAGGACAGCGAGTTCGTCTCCCCCGTCCTCGTCGACGCGAAGATCCTCGACGCCCACGACCCGCAGAAGTACATCGGGCAGATCTTCGTCTCCACCGACGGCGGCGCGAGCGACGCCAACGAGCAGGCGCTGATCAAGGCCCTGGGCGACAACCCGGCCATCTCCGTCCTCGACCAGAAGGACATCCGGGACACCTTCGGCGGGCAGATCAACCTGATGCTGAACATCATGTACGGCCTGCTCGCGATGGCCCTGATCATCGCCGTCCTCGGCGTCGTCAACACCCTCGCGATGTCCGTCTTCGAGCGGCAGCAGGAGATCGGCATGATCCGGGCGATCGGTCTCGACCGGCGTCGGGTGAAGCGGATGGTCCGCCTGGAGGCCGTCGTGATCTCGGTCTTCGGCGCGGTCGTCGGCATCGGCCTCGGCACCTTCCTCGCCTGGGCCCTCGGCAAGACCTTCGAGTCGAGCCTGCCCGGCTACGGCCTGGTCCTGCCCTGGGACCGGATCGGCGTCTTCCTCCTCCTGGCCGCCCTGGTCGGCGTCCTCGCCTCCCTCTGGCCGGCCCGCAGCGCCGCCCGCCTGAACATGCTCACCGCCATCAAGGCCCAGTAGCTCAGGCGCCACGCCCCACAGGGCCGGTCCCCGCACGGGGACCGGCCCTGTGCCGTTCCTACCGCTCCGTCCACTCCCGCGCCCGCAGCGGCACCCCGCTCGTCCCCGACACCGGCGTCCTCACCGCCAGGAACTGGTTCACGCCGATCCGGTTGCGCTCGAAGGAGACCGCGGAGGCCGCCATGTACAGCCGCCAGATCCGGGCCCGGCCCGGGGAGGTCAGCCGGACCGCGCGGTCCCACTCCCTCTCCAGGTTCGCCACCCACCGGCGCAGCGTCAGCGCGTAGTGCTCCCGGATCGCCTCCACGTCGCGGACCTCGAAGCCGGCGTCCTCCAGGGTCGTCAGGGTGCGGCCCATCGGGGCGAGTTCGCCGTCGGGGAAGACGTACGCGTCGATGAAGGCGTCCACCTGGTACGCCTCCTCGTCGGGCTCCGGGCGGCGCGCGATCTGGTGGTTCAGGAGCCGTCCGCCGGGCTTCAGGAGGCCGTACAGGAGGTCGGCGTACTCCCGGTACTTCTCCGCCCCCACGTGCTCGGCCATGCCGATCGAGGAGATCGCGTCGAAGGGCCCGTCGGGCACGTCGCGGTAGTCCTGGACCCGGATCTCGATCCGGTCGGCCAGCCCCTCCTCGGCGATCCGCTTGCGGGCGAAGGCGGCCTGTTCGCGGGAGAGGGTGATGCCGACGACCCGGGCGCCGTACGCGCGGGCCGCGTGCATCGCCATCGAGCCCCAGCCGCAGCCCACGTCGAGCAGCCGGTCGCCCTCCTTGAGGGCCAGCTTGCGGGCGACCAGGTCCAGCTTCTCCCGCTGGGCCTCCTCCAGGGTCCCGGCGGCTCCCTCGGGGTCCCAGTAGGCGCACGAGTAGACCATCGACGGGCCGAGCACCAGCGCGTAGAAGTCGTTGCCCACGTCGTAGTGGTGACTGATCGCCCGCTTGTCGCTGCGCCTGCTGTGCCGCACCCCGCCGCGGCCCTTGGCCTCCTCGGCCGGCGGCTTCGGCGGCGGCAGCGGACCCGCGAGCCGCAGCAGCTCCGCGGCGGCGGCCCGGATCCGCGGATCCCGTACGGAGGCGAGCAGGCCGCCGGACTCCTCGCCGCGCTCCCAGAGCAGCCCGGAGAGCCGGTCCAGGGCCTCGTACAGGTCCCCCTCGACGTCCAGCTCGCCGGCCACCCAGGCGCGGGCCACGCCCAGTTCGCCGGGCTTCCAGATCATGCGGCGCAGCGCCCTGCGGTCCCGGATCACGAGCACGGGTCCGCCGCCCGGCGGGCCGGCCTCGCTGCCGTCCCACGCGCGCAGGCGCACGGGGAGGGGACTTCCCAGCAGATCCTCGGCGAGAGTCGCGAGCCGCGGCGCGGCGTCGGCCATGGTGAAACACCTCCGTGGTCCTTGCCCCAGACTTGTCCGTCACCAAGGGAACACCGTCGGTAGGGATTTCCCATCCCGCCGCGACGCAAGAAGTGTTCAAAACACGCCGAAGGGCCGCCCGCACCACGGATGACGGACGGCCCTTCGGTACTGCCGAGGTAATGCTGAGGTACTGCCTGGGTACTGCTGGGGTGCTGCCGAGGGGGTGTTACGACGCCTTGGCCTTCTCCGGGGCCGGCTTGGCCGCGGCGGGGGCCGGGGCCGGCTTGGCGGCCTCGTAGAACTCCTCGCGCGGCGTCTCCATGGCGCCGAGCGAGACGACCTCGCGCTTGAGGAACATGCCGAGGGTCCAGTCGGCGAAGACGCGGATCTTGCGGTTGAAGGTCGGCATCGCCATGCCGTGGTAGCCACGGTGCATGTACCAGGCGAGACGGCCCTTGAGCTTGATCTTGACCTTGCCCATGACGATCATGGCAACGCCCTTGTGGAGGCCGAGGCCGGCCACGGCGCCCTTGTTGGCGTGGCTGTAGTCCTTCTGCGGGAAGCCGCGCATGCCGGACACCACGTTGTCGCCGAGGATCTTGGCCTGGCGCAGGGCGTGCTGGGCGTTCGGCGGGCACCAGGCGCGCTCGGCCGGGACGCCGGCCTTGATCGCGGCCAGGTCCGGGACCTGGGCGTTGTCGCCCGCGGCCCAGACGTAGTCCATGCCGTTGACCTGGAGCTTCTCGTTGCAGTCCACGTGGCCGCGGGGGCCGAGGGGAAGGCCGAAGCGGGCGAGGGCCGGGTTCGGCTTGACGCCGGCGGTCCACACGATGGTGTTGGAGTCGACCTCAAGGCCGTTCTTGAGCACGACGTGGCCGTCCACGCAGGAGTCCATGGAGGTCTCCAGGTAGATCTCGATGCCGCGGGACTCCAGGTGCTCCTTGCCGTACTGGCCGAGCTTGGGGCCCACCTCGGGGAGGATCTTGTCGGCGGCGTCGACCAGGACGAAGCGCATGTCCTCGCGCGAGACGTTCGTGTAGTACTTCGCGGCGTCGCGGGCCATGTCCTCGACCTCGCCGATCGTCTCGGCGCCGGCGAAGCCACCACCGACGAAGACGAAGGTCAGGGCCTTGCGGCGGACCTCCTCGTCGGTGGTCGAGTCGGCCTTGTCCAGCTGCTCCAGGACGTGGTTGCGCAGACCGATGGCCTCCTCGATGCCCTTCATGCCGATGCCCTGCTCGGCGAGGCCGGGGATCGGGAAGGTGCGGGAGACGGCACCCATCGAGATGACCAGGTAGTCGAAGGGCAGCTCGTACGCCTCGCCGACGAGCGGCGCGATCGTGGCGACCTTGCGGTCCTGGTCGATGGTGGTGACTCGGCCGGTGAGCACCTCGGCTCCGCGCACGACGCGTCGCAGCGGGACGACGACGTGGCGCGGCGAGATGCTGCCGGCGGCGGCTTCGGGGAGGAAGGGCTGGTACGTCATGTACGACCGCGGGTCGACGACCGTGACGGTCGCCTCGGCGTAACGCATCTTCTTGAGGATGCGCCGCGCGGCGTACAGGCCAACGTACCCGCCGCCTACGATGAGGATCCTGGGACGCTCCGTGGTGCTCATGCCATCGAGTATCCACCCAGTGGTGGGGGGTACCTCGTGCGCCCCTTCACAAGCTCTCCGGGGTGCTCTGCTACACTCCGCCGCCCACGTGATCCACGTCATGGTCCTGCAAAGGAACCGGAATGCACTGGTGAACGTTGTTCACCGCTGCTGAACTGGCCAGGAGAGCCCCCGTTAACGCTGAACCAGGGGGCCCGTTCACACGATGGAAACTTCGAGCGAAGTGGCCTCCGCGCCTGCGAAAGGGTCCTGAGGACCCCCTCGGGAGGCCCGAAGACCCCCCTCGGGTGCCATCAGGACCCCTTTCCTTGTGAAGAACTTCACGAAGCTGCTCCGGCGGGGTGCCGCGGGACCCCTCGATAGCTGCCCGCTATGCCACGGATAGAGCGATCCCATCGAGGATGTCGTGCTCGCTGACCACGACCTCGGCCGCTCCGACCCGCTCCACGATCTCCTGGAGGACGAGCGCTCCGGCCACGATCACGTCCACCCGGCCGGGGTGGATGACGGGGATCGCGGCCCGCTCGTCGTGGGTGGAGGCGAGCAGCCGGGCAGTGACCTCGGCGACCTGGGCGGCGGAGATCCGGGAGTGGTGGACCTTCTCGGAGTCGTACTCCGGCAGCCCGAGGGCGATGGCGGCGACGGTGGTGACGGATCCGGCCAGGCCGACGAGGGTGTCGGCGGTGGTGATCGGCACCGTCCCGGCGGCGAGGTCGAGGGCGGCGCGGACGTCGGCGCGGATCGCCTCGGCCTCCTCGGCGGTCGGCGGGTCGTGCCGGACGTGCCGCTCGGTGAGCCGGACGCAGCCGATGTCGACGGAGCGGGCGGCCTCGACGTGCCGGTTGCCGACCACGAACTCGGTGGAGCCGCCGCCGATGTCCACGACCAGCCGCCGGTCGTCGCCGTGCAGCTCGCCGGTGGCGCCCGCGAAGGAGAACGCGGCCTCCTGGTCGCCGGTGATCACCTCGGGCTCGACGCCCAGGATGGCGACGACCCCGTCGACGAAGTCCTGCCGGTTCTCGGCGTCGCGCGAGGCGGAGGTGGCGACGAAGCGGAGCCGCTCGGCCCCGAGCTCCTCGATGACCGCGGCGTACGCGCGGCAGGCGGCGAAGGTGCGCTCCAGCGCCTCGGGCGCGAGCCGGCCGGTCCGGTCGACGTCCTGGCCGAGCCGGACGATCGTCATCCGCCGGTCCAGCTCGACGAGCTCGCCGGTCTCCGGGTGGATGTCGGCGACGAGGAGGCGGATGGAGTTCGTACCGCAGTCGATTCCGGCGACCCGGGTCATTCCGCGGACTCCTTCTCGTCCCCGCACGGCGTCACGCACGGGCCCTTGGCCCACCACTCGGGGAGCATCGCGAGGGCCTCGTCGCCGAACGGGTTGACGCCCGGGCCCGCCACCAGCGAGTGGCCGACGAGGACGTGCAGGCACTTGACGCGGTCGGGCATGCCGCCGGCGCTGGGGAAGCCCTCCAGGACCTCGATGGCGTCGCGCCGGGCGATGTAGTCCTCGTGCGCGGCGCGGTAGGCGGCGGCGAGCTCGGGGTCGGTGGCGAGCCGGGCCTGCATCTCCTTCATGACCCCGTTGGCCTCCAGGGTGCCGATGGCCGAGGCGGCCCGGGGGCAGGTGAGGTAGTACGTGGTCGGGAAGGGGGTGCCGTCGGGCAGCCGGGGCGCGGTCTCGACGACGTCCGGGTTGCCGCAGGGGCAGCGGTGCGCGATGGCGCGCAGGCCGCGCGGCGGCCGGCCGAGCTGGGCTTCAAAGGCGGCGACGTCCGCCTCGGTGGGCTCGGTGCGTTCGGTCTGCGGAGGGGGCGTGTGCATGTCTGCCTTGTTCGTGGGGTCGTGTCGGGCGTCGTCAGGGACGGTCGGCGTGGTCCACGCCGTCCCACAGGTTGTCGTACCAGGGGCGGTCTGCCGTGCCCTGGTCGGCGCGGGGGCGGTCGGCCGCCCCGGGGTCGTTCACGGTGAAGCCGGTCTCGCCGGGGAGCACGTAGTGGAGGTGTTCGCGGGCGAGGCGGCGGACGTAGGCCGGGTCCTGGAGGCGGGCCTTCTCGTCCCGGAGCTCCTCGACCCGCCGGGCGGCCTCGGCGGCCTTGCGCTCCTGGTCGGCGATCTCGCCCTGCTGGGAGACGTAGCTCCGTATCGGATAGGCGAGGGCGACGACGAGGGAGCAGACGACGAGGGCGAGGAAGGCGGCGCGGCCGGTGAGCCGGGAGCGCCGGGCCTGGCGGCGGGTCTGGGAGCGGTAGACGCGGGCCGCGGTCTGCTCGCCGAGCAGCCTGATCCGGGTCGCGGTGGAGAACCGGTCCCCGTTCTTCACGGCCATGCGGTGTCGCCTCCCCTGGTCATACGTACGTCCCCGCACACGGTACGGGACCGGGTGCGGGGACGGACGGAACTACGGTGCCGGGGCCCGTCGGCCCCCGCGATCAGCCCTTGAAGCGCGGGAAGGCGCTGCGGCCGGCGTAGACGGCGGCGTCGTCGAGGATCTCCTCGATGCGCAGCAGCTGGTTGTACTTGGCGACGCGCTCGGAGCGGGCCGGGGCGCCGGTCTTGATCTGGCCGCAGTTGGTGGCGACGGCGAGGTCGGCGATGGTGACGTCCTCGGTCTCGCCGGAGCGGTGGGACATCATGCACTTGAAGCCGTTGCGCTGGGCGAGCTCGACGGCGTCGAGGGTCTCGGTCAGCGAGCCGATCTGGTTGACCTTCACCAGGAGGGCGTTGGCGGACTTCTCCTCGATGCCGCGGGCGAGGCGCTCGGGGTTGGTGACGAAGAGGTCGTCGCCGACGAGCTGGACCTTGTCGCCGAGCTTCTCGGTGATGACGTTCCAGCCGGCCCAGTCGTCCTCGAAGAGCGGGTCCTCGATGGAGACGAGCGGGTACGCGGAGACGAGCTCCTCGTAGTACTCCGTCATCTCGGCGGCGGAGCGGGCCTTGCCCTCGAACTCGTACTTGCCGTCCTTGTAGAACTCGGAGGCGGCGCAGTCGAGGGCGAGCGCGATGTCCTTGCCGGGCACGTAGCCGGCCTGCTTGATGGCCTCCAGGATGAGGTCGAGCGCCTCACGGTTGGAGCCGAGGTTCGGGGCGAAGCCGCCCTCGTCGCCGAGGCCGGTGGAGAGGCCCTTGCCCTTCAGGACGCCCTTGAGGGTGTGGTAGACCTCGGTGCCCCAGCGCAGGGCCTCGGAGAAGGACTCCGCGCCGATCGGGGCGATCATGAACTCCTGGATGTCGACGTTGGAGTCGGCGTGCGACCCACCGTTGAGGATGTTCATCATCGGAACGGGCAGCAGGTGCGCGTTCGGGCCGCCGAGGTAGCGGAAGAGGGGGAGGTCGCTGGCCTCGGAGGCGGCGTGCGCGACGGCGAGGGAGACGCCGAGGATGGCGTTGGCGCCGAGCGAGGACTTGTCCGGGGTGGCGTCCAGGTCGAACATGGCCTGGTCGATCAGGCGCTGCTCGGTGGCGTCGTAGCCGACGAGCTCCGGGCCGATCTGCTCGATGACGGCGAGGACGGCCTTCTCGACACCCTTGCCGAGGTAGCGGTTCTGGTCACCGTCGCGAAGCTCCAGGGCCTCGAACGCACCGGTGGAGGCACCGGACGGCACGGCAGCACGGCCGGTGCTGCCGTCGTCGAGGCCGACCTCGACCTCGACCGTGGGGTTGCCTCGGGAGTCCAGGATTTCCCGGGCTACGACGACGTCGATGGACGGCACGAGCATCTCCTTCTGGGATGTGACGCTAGGTGTGACGCATGGGTCGCAAGGTCTCGTTCGCCTTGCGACATGAGCCTAACCGGCTCCGGCGCTCCGGCCAGCCGACCGCCCGTCCCCTGGGACGAAAAAGGGCCCAAGAGCACGTATCGAGGGACGAAAGCCCTGGGATCTACTGGACGGTAACGGCAGAACCCCGGTCACGAGCCACGGGGGAAGGGGGCTCGGGACCGGGGTGGTCACCGCGGGAGGGTCGTCGGGCACCGGTGAGCCGCCGGACTCACGGGTGCCGCGGGGCTCACTTCAGGTGGAGCTGCTGGCCCGGGTAGATCAGGTCGGCGTTGTCGACGACGTCCTTGTTGAGGTCGAAGAGCTCGGCCCAGCCGCCGTCGACGCCCTGCGCCTGGGCGATCTTGCTGAGGGTGTCGCCGGCCACGACCTTGTACTCGCCGTCACCCTTCTTGACCGTCTTGCCGGTCGGGGTGGTGACGGTCTTCTTGGCGGCGGCCTGCGGGGCGGCCTGCTGCTGCGTGGCCTTCTTCGGGGCCTGGCGCTGCTCGCTGCGGTTGGCGGGCTGCTCGGTGGAGCGCTCGGGGGCGCTCTGCTTCGGGGCGCTCTGCTGGGTGTTCTGCTCGGGGGCGCTCTGCTGCGGAGCGGACTCGGCGGAACCGCCGTCGTACGAGGCGCCGGAGAGGCCCACGCCACAGCTCGGCCACGCGCCCTTGCCCTGGCCCGCGAGGACCTTCTCGGCGATGGCGATCTGCTGGGACTTGCTGGCCTGGTTGGCGGTGGAGGCGTAGGCGGTGCCGCCGTACGCGGCCCAGGTGGAGGCCGAGAACTGGAGGCCGCCGTAGTAGCCGTTGCCGGTGTTGATCGACCAGTTGCCGCCGGACTCGCAC
Organism: Streptomyces sp. NPDC059201; assembly: GCF_042754585.1. Lineage (NCBI taxonomy): Bacteria > Bacillati > Actinomycetota > Actinomycetes > Kitasatosporales > Streptomycetaceae > Streptomyces > Streptomyces sp. NPDC059201. The sequence goes on along the minus strand of NZ_JBHZBB010000009.1, from coordinate 285,639 downwards.
TGGGCGACGCGGTCCCACTCGGAGGCGGTGGCGGCCGAGGCGGTGCCGGCGGCCATCAGCGGGGCGGCGACGGCCGCACCGGTGACGCCGACGAGGGCGACGACGCGAGTGGCCTTGGAGGGACGACGACGCTTGCCCGTGCCGGAGAACAGCATGAGATTCCTCTTCACCGACGCCTGTGAGGTGAGCTGTCGGGTTCGGGCTTGAAGAGTGCGCCCGGCCGCGTGTCCTTGCACGCGGCTTCACCCCTAGCCGGTCGATCGGCCGTCTGTCTCGACGGCCGGGACCGGCGCAAACCTTGGGTCCCCCACTCCTGCCTACGGCGCTTTCGCGACGACAATTCCCGGCGACCGACGGCAGGACTCGGCGTTTCGGTCGACGGGGCCCGCGGTGGCGAGCGGTGTCGACCGTAGACACACAGGTGCTCGAAGTTCAAAGAGGCTTACGACGGACAAAACGCCCTTACTTGCACTCCGTCAGCCCTCGTTTGCGCAGGTGAGAGCTGACGGGAGCAAAGTTTGCGGACGTGACACGCCAGTTGGGACGAAGAGACCCATGTCTCACTTTCCCAAAATCGGACATAAGCCCCTGAAACGGCCTCACTTCTCCGACGGAGGGACCGTCAGCTCAAGGCTCTGACCAGGGAGGATGAGATCCGGATCGACCCCGACCGTATGGCGGTTGGCGTCGTAGAGGGCGTCCCAGCCGCCCGCAAGATCGTTCTCCTGCGCAATCTCCGACAGGCTGTCACCCGGCCGCACGGTGTAGGCGTCGCTTACGTCCGCCTTGACGGGGGTTGAGGTGACCTTGTCCGCTGCTACGGCATGACGCCCGGATTCCAGCGATGCGTCCGTTACGCCGGATTCCTCCGGGGCGGCGTCGCCCCGGTGCTTGCCCGTTCCGGGTGTGGCCGACGACACGTCAGACCCGTCCGTACCGGGGGTCACGGGGGTGGTGGGAGTGGTGGGAGCAGTGGGCGCCAGGGGCGTCTCCGAGGCGTCCGGGGACGTCACGGGGGTGCCCGGGGTGCCGGGCGTGCCCGTGGAGGCGTCCGGGGTGCCCGGGGTGCCCGGCGTGGTGCCGGTGGGCGTGTCCGGGGTGGCGTCCGGGGCGGTGCTCGCCGGCGGGGTGACCGTGCCCGCGGGGGGCGGGGTCGTGGGCGTGGCGGAGCCGGCGGGCGCGGTGGGCGTCGCCGGGGCGGTGGCGGTCCCCTTCTTCTCCGCGGCCTTCTCGGCGGCCTTCTCGGCCTTCTCCCCCACCGCGGGAGCCTTCGACGGCGCGGAGGCGGCGGGCGTGGAAGCCGCGGGCGTGGAGGCGGACCCGGAGGCCGACGCGGAGGTGCCGCCGGTCCAGTTCGACTCGGGCGCCACTCCGCCCTCGTCCTCCTCCTGGACGGCGGGGCCCGGCTGGACGCCGGTGGGCTTCCCGTCGTTCTTCAGGCCCGCGATGGGCGCGCAGGTGGCCCAGTCGGCGCTGCCGGAGGCGAGCGCCTTCTCGGCGACGGCGATCTGCTGGGCGCGGCTGGCGAGGTCGGGGCTGGGGGCGTACGCGCGTCCGCCGTACCGCTCCCACGCCTCCTGCGTCATCTGGAGGCCGCCGTACGCGCCGTTGCCGAAGTTGGCGCTCCACTGGCCGCCGGACTCGCAGGCGGCGACCCGGTCCCAGGTGGCCGCGTCGGCGGCGGAGGCGGAGCCGGTGGCGAGCAGCGGCAGCGCCAGGGCGGATCCGGTCACTCCGGCGGTGACGACGAGCGCGGGAGCCTGGCGGGGTCGACGGTGTCGTCCGTTTCCGGAAAGCATGTCGGGGCCTTTCGCGTGACGGCGGGGGAGTGCGGGAACGGCTGGGGTGGCGCCGAACGTAGGCGCGAACGTAGCCGCATTCGAACGTCCGTCACAAGTCGATGGCTCCGCGATCACGTGAAGATCACATTTCTGACACGCCGTCACGTGCCCTGCGGGGGTGCGGAAGGGGTGAACTCCACCGGAAGCGTCCGCAATCCCCTCATGATGAGCCCGCCGCGCCACCGCAGTTCGTCCGGATCGACGCCAAGTCGCAGGTCCGGCAGGCGGGTCAGGAGGGTGGCGAGCGCGGTCTGTCCCTCCAGGCGGGCGAGCGGCGCGCCCAGGCAGTAGTGGATGCCGTGCCCGTACCCGAGGTGCTGGTTGTCCTTGCGGGCGAGGTCGAGGGTGTCCGGGGCGCCGAAGCGGTCCGGGTCGCGGTCGGCGGCGGCGAGGACGACGAGGACCGGGTCGCCGGCCGGGATCGGCTGCCCGCCGATGGTCAGGGCGGTGGTCGCGTACCGCCAGGTCGCCAGCTCGACCGGCCCGTCGTACCGCAGCAGTTCCTCGACGCCGGTCTCCAGGAGTCCGGTCTCGCCCGCGGCGAGCGAGGACTGGAGGAGGGCCCGCTGCTCCGGGTGACGAAGCAGGGCATAAGCCCCGTTACCGATCAAATTGATGGTCGTCTCGAAGCCGGCGAAAAGAAGCACGAAGCACATGGCGACGGCCTCGGCCTCGGTGAGGTGGTCGCCGTGGTCGGAGGCGCGGATGAGCCCCGAGATGAGGTCGTCGGCCCCGTCCTCCCGGAGGCCCTCCCGCTTCCGGTGGATCAGCTCCGCCAGGTATCCGCGGATCTTCTTCACCGACCGCGCCACCCCGCCGCGCGGGCCCCCGCCGTGCCTGATCATCATCCCGGCCCAGTCCCGGAAGTCGTCCTGGTCCTCGGCGGGCACCCCGAGCATGTCGCAGATGGCGTAGATGGGGAGCGGGAAGGCGAACTCGTGGATGAGGTCGGCGCTCCCCCGCTCGGCGAAGCCGTCGATGAGCCGGTCGGTCAGCTCCTGCACGCGGGGCGCGAAGGCCGCGACCCGGCGCGGGGTGAACGCCTTCGACACCAGCCGCCGCAGCCGCGTGTGGTCCGGCGGGTCGATGTTGAGGAGATGGGTCATCAGCCCGGCGCTGCGCTCGCCCGGAATGCCGGTCTTGCCCGGCTCGGCGTGGTGCACCGGGTTCTTCGAGAGCCGCTGGTCGGCGAGGGCCTGGCGTGCGTCCGCGTACCGCGTCACGAGCCACGCCTCGACGCCGCTGGGCAGCGTCGTCCGGTGCACGGGCGCGTGCTCCCGCAGCCACGCGTACGCCGGGTAGGGGTCGGTGGCGAACTCCCAGCTGAACAGCGCGGGCACCGGCCCGCCGCCGGGGCCGCCGTCCGGGCCCGCGCCCGAGACGGGGCAGCCGGCCCCGGCGGGGGTCGCGCCGGGTGTACCAGGCGCACCGGGTGTACCAGGCGTACCGGGTGTATCGGGCATCGGGGCGGGTCCTTCACTCACGCCCCGACCGTACCGTCCGGGGCCCCGCGCCCTTCCGGCCGACCTGACGTGATCACCGCCCGGTGATCACGCCGTGACGGCCCGTGCCCTACATTTCCCGCGTGGACCTCCCCTTGCTCAGAAGCACGTTCGCGGTCGTCGAGAGACGGGCCGAGCACGCCGTCACGTACTTCTACTCGCACCTCTTCTGGCGCAACCCCGGCGTGCGCGAGCTCTTCCCCGAGGACATGGTCCCGCAGCGCGACCGCCTGTTCGCGGCGCTCACCCACGTGGTGACCAGCCTCGACGACCCGGGGCTTCCCGGCTATCTGGGGCGGCTCGGCCGCGACCACCGCAAGTTCCTCGCCACCCCCGCCCTCTACGCGGCGGTCGGCGAGAGCCTGCTCGCCGCCTTCGCGCACGCCGCCGGTCCCGCGTGGACGATCGAGGCGGAGAAGGCGTGGTCGGAGGCGTACGGCCTCGTCGCCGACCTCATGCTCCGGGGCGCGGACGAGTCCGCGGGCGCCGGGGAGCCCCCCTGGTGGGACGCGGAGGTCGTCGGCCACGAGCGGTACGGCGAGGACCTGGCCGTCCTGACCCTCCGCCCCCGGAGGCCGTACCCCTATCTCCCCGGCCAGTACGCCGGCGTCAGCTCGCTCCGGGTCCCGCGGGTGTGGCGCACGTACTCGATCGGCAACGCCCCGCGCGAGGACGGCACGCTCGACCTGCACGTGAGCCGGATCAAGGGCGGGGCGATGAGTACGGCCCTGGTCGCCGGGGTCCGGCCGGGTGAGACGCTGCGGCTGAGCGCCGCCGGCGGGGCGACGACCTCCCGTACCGCCCCGGGCGGTCTCCGTACGTATATATGCGCGGGTACGGGCTGGGCGCCGGTCAAGGCCCTCCTGGAGGAGGCGGCCGCGTCCGACCCGGGGGCCGAGGGCCGGATCTTCGCGGTGGCCCGCTCCCGGGAGTACCTGTACGGGCGCGAGGAGCTCGACGGGCTCGCCGCCCGGCTCCCCGGCCTCAGCGTCACCTACATCACCGCGGCCCCCCACCACCCCCGCGACCAGGCGACCGAACGCCTCCTCACCGCGCTGCGGTCCTGCGGCCGCTGGCCGGACCACGACGTCTACCTGGCCGGTCCGCCCGGCTTCGTCTCCGAGGTCTCCGAGGTCCTGGACGAGCTGGGCGCCGACCCGGCCCGCACCCGCCACGACACCCTCCCCCCGGTGAGCCGCTTCACCACCCGCCCGGCCACCCGCGCCGAATGGCTCCTGGGCCCCCCGGCCGTCCGCTGGCACGACCCGGCGGCCCGCGCCCCCCGCGAGGACTAGAGCGCCTGCCGCGCCCTGCGGTGCCGGACCGCCCTGCGCAGCAGTTCCGCGCACGTCGAGAGCGTCATCAGCCAGGCGATCGGCCGCAGCCAGTCCCAGGTGCCGTCGTACAGCGACAGGCCCAGCGACATGCCGAGGAGGAGGACCACCTCGACGGTCGTGTCCTTGGACGGCGGTCTGCGCAGCCAGTGCGCGAAACGGTCCTTCACAGCCCCTCCGCCGCCCGGATCGCGTCCCGGTACGCCCGGGCCGCCGCCCGCAGCGCCGCCTCGGGGTCGGTGCCCTCGGCCTCCGCGCGGGCCGCGAGGGCCAGCAGCTCGTAGCCGATGCCCTCGCCCCGGGGCACGGGCGCGTCGAGCCCGGCCGTGCGGACCCGGCTCGCGAGCTTCGCGGCGAGCGCCAGACCGGGCTGGCCGACGGGCACCCCGTCCGTCACGGAGTCGCGCCGCTTCTCGGCCGCCTTGGTGCGCAGCCAGTGGGCGCGGACGTCCTCGGGGGTCTCGGCGGTCTCGTCGCCGAAGATGTGCGGGTGGCGCTGGATCAGCTTCTCGATGAGCCCGGCGGCCACGTCGTCGACGGAGAAGGGCTCCTCGGGGTCCTCCTCGGCGATCCGCGCGTGGAAGACGACCTGGAGGAGGACGTCCCCCAGCTCCTCGCGCAGCTCGTGCCGGTCGCCGGTCTCGATCGCCTCGACGAGTTCGTACGACTCCTCGATGGCGTACTTGGCGAGGCCCTGGTGGGTCTGGAGCGAGGACCAGGGGCACCGGCGCCGGATGACGTCCATGACCTGGACGAGGTCGAGGAGGCGGGCGCCGGGGAGGTCGTACGAGCCGGGCAGCAGCTCCAGGTCGGGCATGGCGAGACGGCCGGATCCGGCGAGCCGGGCGAGCCCGTCGGTGAGGGCGCGGTCGCCCTCGCCGGAGGGCAGGACGAGGACGGTACGGCCTCCGGCGCAGGCGGCGACCAGCTCCTCGGCGGTGGGGCGGGCGTGCTCGACCTCGACGCCCGCCTCCCGCAGGTAGGGCAGCTGGGGGTGGTGCTCGTCGGGGCAGAGCACCCGGTCGGCGTCGCGCAGCGCCCGCCAGGCGGGCCAGGACAGCAGTCCGGGCGCCACCCGGTGGCTGGCGGTGAGCAGGACGACGCGGCCGGGGTTCTCGGGATTCACCCCCCGAACCTACCCCGGGCGGGGGATCAGCCCGGAAGCTGCTCGGGCCCGGCGGCGCTCTGCTCCCGGGTGACCTCCAGGAGCCAGGGCGCGGTGTCGGCGCCGGTGTCGAGCTGGACCCGGGCGTCGTCCCAGGCGCCGTAGCGCGGGTTCACGTCGATGTCGAGGGACTTCGACGCGGCGGCGAACAGCTCCTGGAGCTTCTGCTGGCCCTCGGGGGTCTCGGTGATCCCCTGCTTCTCGATGATCTTCGTCATGAGGACGTTGCGCCGGACGACGTCGTCGACCTGGCCGGGGGCGACGCCCTGCTGCTGGAGCAGGACGGCCTCCAGGCCCTCCTCGCCGCCGTTCTCGCGGACGAACGCCTGGCGGGTCTGCTGGAGTTCGGCGCGGCTGGCGCTGACGCCCTGGTCGGCGGCGACCTTGTCGAGGATCCGGTCGAAGATCATGCCGTTGAGCTTCTGCCGGCCGAGGTCGCCGGTGGCGGCGATCAGCTGGGCGGACTGCGGGGACGCGGACTGCGCGTCCCGGGCCGCCTTCACCTGGGCCTGGAGACTGGAGACGTCGATCCGCTCGCCGCCGACGACGGCCGCCGCCCCCGGATGGGCGTCGCCGCCGCACGCGGTGAGCAGCGGGGCCGCGGCGAGGAGCGCGGCGGAGAGGGCAAGCGCGGTGCGGCGGCGTGCGGGGCTGTCGTGGCGGCGGTCGCGGCGGTGCAAAGGAGCCTCCCGGGCTGGTCGTGCGTCAGTTGGACGACCTTGCGGTGATCGATGTTAGGGAGTCGCCGGGACCGTAGCCACTACTTCGCGGAGACAACTTGCCCGTCACCGCGTCACGGGGGTCACTTCCGGACGACCGTCTCCCACAACGAGGCACCCGCCGCGCGGGTGTCGGCCCGCCCGGAGTCCTTCTCGCGGCCCGTGTGCGTCTCGGCGACCAGGTAGTGGGGCCTGCGCTTCACCTCGTAGTAGATGCGGCCGACGTACTCGCCGATCAGGCCGACCATGACCATCTGGACGCCGGCGAGGGCGGTGACGGCGACGAGGAGGGTGACGTAGCCGGGCGTGTCGACGCCGTGGGCGAGGGCGTCGGCGACGATCCAGCCGGCGTAGGCGAGGGCGAGGGAGACGAGCAGCAGCCCCAGGTAGACGGCGGCGCGCAGCGGCTTGTTGTTGAAGGAGAGGAGGCCGTCGAGGCCGTAGTTGAGGAGCTTGCCGAAGGTCCACTTGGACCGGCCCTCCTCGCGCACCGCGTTCTCGTAGGCGAAGGTCGTGGTCCGGAAACCGACCCAGGAGAACAGCCCCTTGGAGAAGCGGTTGTACTCGCCGAGCCCGAGGATCGCGTCGACGGTGCGCCGGGACAGCAGCCGGAAGTCGCCGACGCCGTCGACGAGTTCGACGTCGACGAGCCGGTTGATCGCCCGGTAGTAGAGGCGGGCGGTGAGGGTGCGGGTGACCCGGTCGCCCTCGCGGGTCCGGCGGGCCACGACCTGGTCGTACCCCTCGGCGTGCAGCGCGACCATCCGGTGCACCAGCTCGGGCGGGTGCTGGAGGTCCGCGTCCATGATCACGACGGCGTCGCCGGCGGCGTGCCGGAGCCCCGCGAGCATGGCGGCCTCCTTGCCGAAGTTGCGGCTGAAGGAGACGAAGCGGACCCGCGCGGGGTCGGCGGAGGCGAGGTCCCGCAGGATCGGGAGGGTCCGGTCGCGGCTTCCGTCGTCCACGTAGACGATCTCGAACTCGCCCTCCAGGGCGTCGAGTTCCTTCGTCACATGGGTGTGGAAGCGGGCGAGGACGTCCTCCTCGTTGAAGCAGGGGACGACGAGAGAGAGCAGCACAACGGACACCCAAAGGCAGTCCGGTGACCCTCCCGCCCCGGCGGGGTGACGACGGGGCGACCATTGCGTGAACTGCCCCGCGGCGGCCGCCTTCCGCCCCTCCGGCGCTGCGATATTCGACCCGCCATGCGAACTGCCCTGCGAACCGCCCTGCGAACCGCCCCGCGAAGCGTGCCGCTTCCCCCGTCCGCGGCGGACCCGGACCCGGGCCCGGAGGCCCCGCGCCGCGCCACGGCCGCCGCCTGCGTCCTGGCCGGACTCCTCGCCGCCGTCGCCGTCTGCGCCGGGGACGCGGCGGCCCGGGTCTTCCCCTTCGGGCCCCGCCACCGGTCCGTGAACGACCTGGCGAACCAGTTCGTCCCCTTCCACGCGCACCTGTGGGACCTGCTGCACGGCCGCGCCGACGGCGGTCTCCCGCTGGACTGGCGGGCGGGCTGGGGCACGAGCTTCCTCCCCGACTACGGCACCTACCTGTCGAGCCCCCTCGCCCCGCTGGTGGCGCTGGCCCCGCGCGCGGACATCGAGTACGCGCTCTACGCCCTGACCGTCCTCAAGACCGCCCTGGCGGCGGCCGCGACGGCGTTCCTCCTGCGCCGCCTGTCGACCGCCCCCGCCTGGTGGTGGTCCGCCCTGCTGGGCGCCGGGTACGCGCTGTGCGGCTGGTCGCTCGTGGAGGGCACGTACAACCCGATGTGGCTGGACGGCCTGATCGCCTTCCCGCTGCTGTGCCTGGTGGCGGAGTGGTCCCGCGAGGGCGTCCGCCCGCTGCTGTCGGTCCTGACGGTGACGGTCTGCTGGACGGCGAACTTCTACACCGCCTACATGGCGACGCTCGGGGCGGGCCTCTTCCTCCTCGCGCGCCTGGCGACGACGGGCTCCTTCCGCCCCCGGGTCCTGCTCCGGGCAGTCGTGGCGGTGGCCCTCGGGGTGGGGCTCTCCGCGCCGGTCCTCGCGCCCGTGTTCCTGTCGACGCGGCAGGCGTACCCGGGGCTCGTCCGGGACTTCGAGGCGGCGGGCGCGGCGGACGCGCTGGCGCGGCTGCTGCCGGGGACGTACGGCTTCCTCACGCCGGCCGTCTTCGTCGGCACGCCGGTACTGCTGCTCGCGGCGACGCTCGCCTTCCGGCGGGAGGTGCCGGGGCGGGAGCGGTGGGTGTGGACCGGTCTCGTCCTGGCCGTGGCCGCCTCCTTCCAGTGGGGGCCGACGCACCTGGTGTGGCACCTCTTCGCCACGCCCAACGGCAGCCCGTACCGCCAGACCTTCGTCCTCGCCGGGCTGCTGGTGATCGCCGCGTACGCCGGTCTCGCCCACGGACCGCCCGGCCGGCGGCCCCTCGCGGCCGGCTGCGCGGTGGTCCTCGCCCTCACGGCCGCCGCCCTCCCGAGCGGCCTCGCCACCCGCCCGGCGCTCCTCCTCAGCGTCGCGGGCCTCGCGGTGGTGGCGGGCGCGCTCGCCCTCCCCCGCCGCCGCCGGTACGCCGTCCTCGCCGCGCTGCTCGTCACCGGCACGCTCCTCGGCCAGGCCGCCGCGACGACGGCGTACGCGCACCGCGGGCGCCTCGCCCACCTCGACGACTACCCGCCCCACGGCCCCGAACAGGAACGGCGGGCGGCGGCCCTCGCGGCGGCCGACGGCTGGCCCGCGTACCGCACCGACCCGGGCCTCCCGCGCGTCGCGGGCAACGACCCGCTGCTCCTCGGCGGGCAGGGCGCCGCCTACTACAGCAGCCACACCCCCGCCGTCCTCACCGAACTGCTCACCGCCCTCGGCGGCGGCTGGACCTCCCGCGGCCGCAACCTCCAGAGCCTCGACAACCCGGTCGTCGACGCGCTGTTCGCGGTCGGGGCACGGTGGCGGGACGGCGAGGTCGTGCGGACGGACACGCGGCTCCCGCTCGTGACGCTACGGCCTCCGGGACCCGCCCCCGCCCTGGGCCCCGACCCCTTCCGCAACCAGGAACTCCTCCTGGGCGCCGGGGTGTACACCCGCCCGCCCCGGTCCGGGGCCTGCCCGGTCGGTACGGAGGTCTTCCTCTGGGCGCCCGAGCGCACGGGCGAGACGCGGCTGGGCGACGGTGCCGCTGTCCGTCTCCTCGGCGGAAGCCCCAAGCGGCGGGCCGCGATGGCCTCCCTGGGCGTCCAGTCCGCCGCGGGCGTCCGCCCCGAGGTGCCGCCGGGCAGGGGCCCGGCCGAGGTCGGCTGCCTGGACCGGGCCCGCCTCGGCGCGGCGGTGACGGCACTGCGCGCGCACGCGCCGACGGCCGTGACCCCCACGCCGTCGGGCCTCACGGCCCGCTTCCCGGCCCCCGTCACCGGCACGGCGGTGATCGCCGCCCCCGCGATCCCCGGCTGGACCTGCCAGGGCGGCCGGGAGGCGGAGTCGTACGCGGGTCTGCTCGCCGTACGGGTCACGGGGACGGCCACGGTGAGCTGCGCGTTCCGGCCTCCGGGGCTGGGCCCGGGCATGGGGGTGGCGGGTGCCTCGGCCCTGGTCCTGCTGTGGGTCGCCTGGATCCGGAACTCCCGTCGCTTCGCGTGGCACGCCCTGCCCCGGCCTCGCACGCGGTAGCGGCTACGCGGGCGCCTGGGGGAACCGTTTCGCCGCCGCGCAGCAACCCTGGGACGCCGCCGCTACCACCTCTCGCCCGAGCCCGGGACGCGGAAGTCCTGGACCGGCGGGACGTGCCAGCGGGAGGGGTCGGGGTGGCGGCCGTCGGCGAGGGTGGCCACGAAGGGGGCGACGACGACGGCCACGGCGGCCAGCGCGCCGAGCCAGGCGCTCGCCGCGCCGGAGACCACGTCCAGGAGCAGCGGCGTCAGGGCCGCCGGCGCGATCCCCAGGCACAGGAACATCCGCCCGTGCACGGGCGCGTGGAAGGAGGGGCGGGGGCGGAGCGGGCGGGCCGCCTGGCCGGGGACGGTGGGGACCCGGGTCGCCTCGTCGGTGAGGTAGCGGTCGGACCAGCTGATCGCCGAGTAGCCCCAGACCATCTCGCCCGTCTCGGAGACGAGGGCCACGGGGTACGCCGGAGAGCCGCCCCGGCGGGCGGCCGCGAGGACCGCCTGCCAGCGGTCCGGCCACACGACCCAGACGGGCCCGCCCTTGAACGTCGCCGCGAAGAGGGAGAACTGGCCGATGGGGCTCGGGCCCAGGACACCCGGACGCAGGGTCTGGGTGCCGTAGTAGTCGCCGCGCTCGTCACGGAGCTTCAGCAACTGCGTGACGTCCGGCCTGGGGTCGACGAGCCTGCGGTTCTCCTCGTCGATGACCCGCACCCACTCGCCGCGCTCCAGCACGAACCGGACGGCATGGACCCGGCCCGCCTTCGCGTCCTGCGCGAGCAGCCGGTGCCGCTCGGACAGCGGGCGGACCAGCAGCTTCACCACCAGGGGGACGACGGCCAGGCCCCAGAAGACCAGCGGCATGGCCCCGAGGGCCACGGCCACCTCGTCCACCTCGCCGAACGCGGCGAAACGGAACGCCGCGAAGGGGGCGACCGCCACGAGCAGCGAGCCGGCGACCATGTACCAGTCCACCCGGTTCCGGGGCAGCACGGACGGCAGGCCCCGCCACTCGGCCGGACCGGGCGCGGGCACGGGCGCGCCCCGGGTCGCGAAGGCCCACGCCCCGGCGCAGACCGCGCCGGCGACGAGCACGCCCAGCACGTCCCAGCGGGGCCCGTCGGCCCGGTCGTACACCAGGCAGAGGACGAGGGCGACGGCGGCGCAGCCGAACGCGGCGGCGCGCAGGGCTTCGGAGGCGGTACGGCTCACGGGGCGGATCTCCCGGTCGGGTCCGGACAGAGCGTCCGGCGGGGCGGGGCGTGTCCGGACAGGACGTCCGGACGGGCTGGGCGGGGCGAACGGGATCGTACGGCCGTTCGCCCAGTCCAGACCCGCTCCGTGACCGGAAGGTTGTACGCACCCCGCCGGAGCGACCCGCTACGAGCCGCTCGGGGCCGCTACGCGCGCGCGTACGGGACCGTCATGATCTCCATGTTGTGCCCGTCCGGGTCGTCGAAGTACGCGCCCCGGCCGCCGAAGAGGGTGTTGACCTCGTTCGCCTGGTGGTGGCTCGGATCCGCGTAGTACGTGACCCCGGCCGCCTCCAGGCGGCCGATCATCGCGTCGAAGTCCTCGTCGCGGACGAGGAAGGCGTAGTGCTGCTCCTGGATGGGCCCTTCGGGCGCCTGGTAGAAGTCGAGCGTCACGCCGTTGGCGAGGTCGAGGGGGAGGAAGGGGCCGAAGGGGGCGCTCACCTGGAGGCCGAGGATGCCGGCGAGGAACGCGGCGGAGGCGGAGCGGTCGGAGGAGTGGATGACGGTGTGGTTGAGCTGGACCTGAGGAAGTGTCACCCTTCCGACCGTACGCGACCCCTTCCGCCTCCGACCACCGCGAATCGGCCGGAATGATCAGGTGCGGCGCCCGAGTTGCCGCTGGTGCTCCAGCGCGCGGCGCAGCTCCGCCGCCAGCGGGTGGTAGGGCCCGTACAGCCGCTCCGCGTCGAGGAGGAGCCGGTGCAGCTCCGCCTGGCCCTCCGCGTGCTGGCCGGTCGCGAGGAGCAGCAGGCCGGTGCGGCGCCGGATGTCGAAGGCCCGGCCGGGGTCCTGCGTAGGGCCCTGCTCGAAGGCGGGGAGGACCGCGCGGAAGGCGGCGAGCGCCTCGGCGGTCTCGCCGAGCTGCTCCAGGCAGAGCGCGATGTCGTACCGGAACTGGACGTTGCCCGGGTCGTCGGCGGCGAGCCGGCGCAGCTCGGGCAGGGCGCGCCGGTACTGCCCGTCGTCCAGCAGGGTGGAGGCGTACTGCTTGCGCAGGATGCGGACGACCGGGGACGCCTCGCCGTGTTCGGCGGCGGCGGCCGGGAGGATCCCGCCGAGCATGTCGACGGCCTGGGTGAGGGCGCCCTCGCCCAGGAGCCGCTTGACCTCCTCCACGGCCCCCGCCACGTCCGCGCCCCGGGGCGCGTGCGCCGGGAGCGGGGGCTGGGGGTGGGGGTGGGACTGAGCCTGGGCCTGGGCGGGGACGGAGACGCGCGGGTCGGCGACGGCCGGGCGGGCGGGCGGGGCCTGGGGGGACCGGGGCGCGGCGGGCCAGGGGGCGTGCGGGCGCAGGAAGGGGCGCGTGGGGTCCATGGGGCCCGACGGGGTGCCGCGCGCGGGGAGCAGGGGCAGCAGCGCCTCGTACACCTCGTGCGCGCCGGAGGGGCGGGCGGCGGGGTCCTTGGCGAGGAGGCGCAGGACGAGCGCTTCGAGGGCGTCGGGGACCTCGGGGCGGACCTGGCGGAGCGGGAGGGGCGCCTCGTAGAGGTGGCGGTGGAGGACGCCGAGGGCGGTGGAGCCGGCGAACGGCACGTTCCCGGAGAGGAGTTCGTGGAGCAGGACGCCGAGCGCGTAGAGGTCGGTCTGGGGGCCGACGGCGCCGCCCATGGCCTGCTCGGGCGCCATGTAGGCGGGGCTGCCGATGGGTTCGCCGGTGTGGGTGAGGCGGGTGGTGTCGGAGTCGAGGACGGCGGCGATGCCGAGGTCGAGGACGGTGACGGTGCCGTCGGGGCGGATCATCACGTTCCGCGGCTTGAGGTCGCGGTGGACGATCGGCACCGCGTGGACGGCGGCGAGCACCGCGCACAGCTGCGCGGCGACGCAGACCGCCCACTCCCAGGGGTAGGGGTCGTGCTCGGCGAGGTGGTCGGAGAGGTCGGCGCCCTCGACGTACTGCATGACGAGGTACAGGTCGTCGCCGTCGCTGCCCGCGTCGTGGACGGTGACCAGTCCGGGGTGGTCGACGTGGGCGGTGACCCGGCACTCACGGACGAAGCGGCGGCGCAGCTCGTCGGCGGCGGTGCGCGGTCCGGTGAGGGCGGCCGGGCTGAGGAGCTTCACGCCGACCCGGCGGTCGAGCCGGGTGTCGTACGCGGTCCACACCTGGCCCATGCCGCCCTGCCCGATGACGGTGGCGAGCTCGTACCGCCCGCCGACGACCCGTCCGTTCACTTCTCGCCGTCCTTGCGGAGGAGGTCGCTGAGCTCGTCCAGCTCGGCGCGGACCTGGTCGATGCGGGGGGACGGCGGGGGCGTGGGGGTGTTCGCGGGGCCGGTGGGGGCGGGCGGGGTGCTCGCGTACGGGTGGGGGGCGTGGCCCTGGGGCGCGTACGGGCTCGGGACGGTGACGGCCGTCGCCGGGTTCGCGGGCGGATTCACGGGCGGGCTCACGGGCGGGTTCACGGCGGGGTTCACCGCGGGGTTCACGGACGGGTAGCCGTACGCGGGCGCGGGCGTGTGCGCGGGCGTGTGCGCGTGGGGCAGGGTGTACGGGCCCGCCGGCGGTGCCGCGAGCGCGCGGTGGTGCTTGATGTCCGTGGCCAGGTAGTACCAGGTCACGGCGGCGGCCATGGCGAGGACGAGGCCCGCGCCGACGTCGCTCGTCCAGGAGTTCGCGTACTTCTCCTGGAGGAGGAAGAAGCAGCCGACGGTGACGGCCAGCTGGGTCCAGAAGAGGGCCCAGTCGAGGACGGTCCTGCGCATGATCGCGAGGCGGAGCATCGCCACCCAGGCCAGGAGGCCGAGGGAGAGGACGACGGCCGCCGCCACGAGCACGCGGACGGCGACGGTCCCGGCGGACGGGCCGCCGCCGGGTCTCGGCGCGGACTCGGCAGGCATCTGTCCGTACATGCGAACTCCCCCCAGGGACGGCTGTTCAGGCTACGAGATTAGCCCCGACCTCACCCCGGTCGAACGCTTCCGTCCGCGAGCCCGTCGTAGAGGCCCTGGAGCAGTTGCTCGCCCAGCCGGGCGGTGAGCCGGAGGGCCTCCTCGAACTCGGCGAGGGTGCGGTAGCGCTCGCCGTGCCGGCGCTGGTCGGCCAGGGGGAGCCGGGGCAGCTGGAGGCGGCGGACGTCGAGCCGGGTGGCGGTGGAGGCGAAGCTGCTGGCCTGCCGGTTGTTGGCGGTGCCGCGCAGGAACCCGGCGAGGAACCAGGGGTCGAGCGCCTCCGGGTCGGGGCGCAGGAGCTGGAGGCTGCGGCCGAGGGCGGCGCCCGCGGTGGCGGCGTCGACGACGCGGGCGGACGGGCCGCCGCCGAGGACGGGCACGATCACGTCGCCCTCGCGGACGAGGACCGGTTCCTCGGCGTGGCCTTCGGCGGCCTCCGGGAGGGTCCCGGAGGGGGCGGCGCCGGTGAGCACGTCGTGCTCGGTGAGGACGGGGATCTCGCCGCCCGCGGGGGCGGTGCCCTGGCCGCCGGTGCGGAGCTGGAGGGCGCCGGTGCGGGCCAGTTCGCCCACGGTGGTGAGGGGGCGGGGCGCGGGGCGGGCGGGCTCGGGGTCCGGCGCGAGGGTGAGGGTGCGGCGCAGGGTGGCGTCCAGGCGCTGCCGGACGGTGGCGAGTTCGGCGGCGGAGCCGCCCGCGTCGGGGGCGGTGAGGTAGCGGGCGGGGGCGAGGTCGACCTCGTCGTCGAGGAGGTCGATGACGGGCACCGCGCGGGCGAGGGTGTCGTCGCCCGCGCGGCCGGCCCAGGCGTCGAGCACCGCGTTGTGCAGGACGGTCCAGGGCAGCTTGTCGCGGCCCGCGTCGGGCGCGAGCCCGGCGGTGTCGACGAAGAGGGTCTCGGCCGGGGGGCGGCGGTCGGCGGCGGGGCGGACCAGGACCCAGAGGTGGAGCGGGATGCCGTACGGGGGCGCGGCGCCGGCCGGGAGGGCGATGACGGCCCGCAGGGCGCCCCGGCGCAGCAGGTCGGCGCGGATGCGGCGGCCGGAGCGGCGGGAGGCGACGGCGGGGGGCATGAGGAGGACGGCGGTGCCGCCGTCCCGGAGCCGGGCGAGGGCGTGCTGGACCCAGGCGAGCTCGGACTCGGTGCGGGCGGGGAAGCCGTACTCCCAGCGGGGGTCGTAGGCGAGCTCGTCGTGGCCCCAGGCGCGCTCGTTGAACGGCGGGTGGGCGAGGACGGTGTCGGCGCGGAGCGCGGGGAAGGCGTCGGCGCGGAGGGTGTCGCCCGCGGCGGAGCGGATGTCGGCGTCGCCGTGGAGGGCGAGGCGGAGCGCGGAGAGCGCGGCCAGCTCGGGGTCGGCGTCCTGGACGGCGAGCGTGCCGGGGTGGGCGGCGGCGCGCAGCAGGCCGCCGGTGCCGGAGGCCGGGTCGAGGAGGACGGTGGCGGGCGGGTCGCCGGCGCTCGCGGTCGCGGCGGCGGCGAGGGCGGCCATCAGCTCGGCGAGCGGCGGCGGGGTGAGGGTGTACTGGCGCGGGTTGGCGTCCAGGTGGCGGCCGAGGAGGAACTCGAACGCCTGCCGGGGGCCGCCCAGTTCGGCCGCGAGCTCAAGGGCGGCGCGGAACAGCGGGGCGGCGGGGGCGAGCGCTCCGGCGGTGGGGGTGGATACGGCCCTGGGGGCGCCGAAGCGGACGGTCAGGACCTCCTCCAGGGCGCCGGGCAGGGCGTCGGTGAAGCGGGGGTCGGGGAGGGCGGCGAGCGCGGTGACGCCGGGGGGCCGCTCGCGCAGGAGCAGCAGGACGGCGCCGGTGTGGACGAGGCCGGTGAGGGTGCCGGCGGGGTGGCCGGCGAGCTGCTGCCAGACGCGCTCGCGGAGCGGGACCTCGGCGAGCTTGCCCTGCTCGCGCAGCCACCGCTCGACCTCGGGGAGGGCGAAGGAGGGGCTGGTCTCGGTGCCGCCCACCGGCTTGGGGAAGTCGGCGTGGCGGCGGCGCCAGTTGCTGACGGCGGCCCTGCCGACGCCCGCGAGCCGGGCGATTCCGGCGGCGGTGACCTCTGTGGCGCTGTCCTCGGGCACCTGGACCCTCCGTCCTCCCGCTCGTACGACGTGTGAACGACGAGCATACCGACCGGAGGGGTTCACGGCGTGAGCGGAGCGGAACTTCGTGAACATGGTTGACTCGGTTCACAGACTCTGCTGTGATTACGTCATCGAAACACGGAGTCCACAGGAATCCCTCGACACCTGAAAGGTGTTCACAGTCATGACGAAGTCTCAGACGCAGCGCAGCTGGTTCGCCCGCCACAAGGTCCTCACCGCCGCCGGCGCGGTCGTGGTCGTCGTCGCCATCGGCGCGGCACTGGGCGGGGGCGGGGACGAGGGCACCACCCCCGAGGCGAAGTCCTCGGCCCCGGCGGCCTCGGGCGGCAAGGGCTCGGAGTCGAAGGGCGCGGAGTCGAAGGCGCCCGAGTCGAAGGCCCCGGAGAAGAAGGCCGTCACGATCGACGGGGACGGCGACTTCGAGGTCGGCTCCGGCGTCGAGCCGGGCCTCTACCGCACCTCGGGCAACGAGGACGCGATGTGCTACTGGGAGCGCTCGAAGGACGCCACCGGCGAGCTCGACTCGATCCTCGCGAACGACAACGTGACGGGCACGGCCTACGTCGAGATCAAGAAGAGCGACAAGTTCTTCAAGTCCACGGGCTGCGAGACGTGGGAGGCCGTGGACGCCAAGGCCGCCGGCACCCCCAAGAGCACGCTCAAGGGCGACGGCGGCATGTTCAAGGTCGGCTCGGACGTGGCGCCCGGCACCTACAAGTCCACGGGCAACAAGGACGCCGGCTGCTACTGGGAGCGCTCGAAGGACGCGGGCCACGGCATGGACGCGATCATCGCGAACGACAACGTGACCGGGACGGCGATCGTCAAGATCACCGCCAAGGACGGCTACTTCAAGTCGGTCGGCTGCGGCGACTGGACGAAGACGTCCTGACGCCGCGCCGACCGCCGCGGGTCAGCCCGCGGGTCAGCCGGCCGAGCCGGAGACGTCGTGCCGCACCCACACGTTGGGCTCGACGTAGACCGCGTACCCGCGCGCGGCCTCGCAGTGGACGGGCACCAGCGCGCCCGGGACCTCGACCGGTCCGTCCGTGTCGAAGGCCAGCCCCGTCCACGTCCGCCACTGCTCCAGGGAGCCGGAGACCGTCATCGAAGCGGGCGCGACCGCCTCGATCCGGCCGCCCGCGCGGACGTGCACCCGCAGCCACGGGTCGTGCGGCAGCCCGTCGGACTCCCGGGTGCGGAAGGCGTACTCGTGGAAGGAGGCGCCGGCCTCCAGGTGCTTGCCGTTGGGCCGCACCGGCGCGACGAGCTCGGCGAAGCCGAGACGGCGCACGTTCTCCCGCATCGCGGCGAGCATCCGGTGCGAGATGCCCCGGCCCAGGGCGCTGGTGTCGACGGTGATCTCGATCGCGCTGACCGTGTCGGGCGTCTTCCCGTGCTTCAGGTCCGAGAAGGCCCACAGCAGCACCTCGTCCCACCCGCGGTCCGGCAGCGCCCGCCGCCCGTCCGCGTCCCGCAGGAAGGGCACGCTGAAGCCCCGGGCGACGACGACGCCGTCCGGATCCGTGGCCACCAGCACGTACTCGGGGAACTCCCGCACGATCCGGCCCATGTGGGACCAGCCGACCGGGTCGTACATCATGAACTCGGGCCAGAGGTCCTTCATGGACCACATCGGCCCTTCGAGCTCGGGCCGCTCCGCGAGCGTGGTGATCGTCAGTTCCTGGTCCATGCGGGCAGGTTAGGGCCCCCGCCCCCCATGACCAACCGATTATCGGAACGCACCACGGGCACCCCCCTCACCCGCCGCACTGCCGCAGCATCGTCGTCCGGTCCGGAGCGGTCACCGGGAGCTCGTACTTCTCCGCCACCTGGGCGAAGCGGACGGCGTAGGCGCAGCGGACGCCCTTGGCCGGGGGCAGCCAGGAGGCCGGACCGGAGTCGCCCTTGGCGGAGTTGGCGCGGCCCTGGACCGGCAGGAGGTTCAGCGGGTCGTTGGCGAGCCGCTTCCGCTTCGCGTCGGACCAGCGGGAGGCGCCCATCTGCCAGGCGTACGAGAGCGGCACGACGTGGTCGATCTGGACCTCGGCGGCCTTCTGCTTGCGCCAGTCGATGGTGGTGCCGGTGTAGGGGTCGTCCAGCGTCATCGCCACGACCACGCAGTCCGAGCCGTCGCGGAAGCGGAGGTCGCGTCCGTCGCGGCGGAGCAGGTCGTTGCGGGTGTCGCAGCCGTTGCGCGCGAACGGCACGCCGTCGGCCTTGTCCAGCCAGGCGTGCCCGAACTCGTCCCGCGCGTAACCGGTGCGCGGGCCCCGCCCCTTGGTGGCGAGCCCGTCGATGAGCGTGCGGGCCCGCGCCCGCTCGTCCTCCGCCGTCACGGCGGCGAGCCCCGGCTTCGTACCGTCCGGGTTCCGGAAGGGGCTCGTGACGCGGGCGGCGGGCGCGGATCCGCCGGACGACTCCTGGCCGCCGTCGCCCTCGCCGGGGAACGTGCACCCGGAGAGGAGGACGAGCCCGGAGAGTACGGCGGTGGGATAAAGCCTTCGACGTATCAGCACCCGCGAATCCTAGGCGTAAAAGCGCTGATAGTGATCATTTCATCAGATCTTGCCGATCCCGAGCGTGTTCTCCGAGGGCAGCAGTCCCGAGCCGATGGCGGCGAGCCAGGGCCCGCCGAGGAGTTCCGAGAGCCGGGCGGTGGCGTCCGGGCCGAGCGCGGCCCAGGGCGCGGCGGCGCGTTCGTCCGTACGCCGTTCCACCTCGGCCCGCAGCTCCCGGCCGGCCGGCGTGGCGGCGCCGTCCGCGTCCACCAGCCCCCGCGCGGCGAGCCGTTCCCGCGCGGCCGCCCACTCCTCCCCGCTCCAGCCCCGGCTCGCGAAGACGCCCTCGGGCGCGGCGCCGACGGCGGCGAACGACACCAGCGCCTCGACCGGGTCGAGCCCGGCGGCGAGCAGCGCGGCGACGTGCCCGTCCCCCCGGTGCTCGCGGAGCAGGGTCGCCGCCTGCCAGAGCACGAGGTGCGGCTCCCCCGCCCAGGGCAGCTCGGCGTGGGCGGCGGCGAGCGGCCGCCCGGCGAGGTCGGCGGCCTCGGCGGCCCGCCGCGCGAGCCCGGCGGCCTCCCGGACCTCCGCCACGTCGAACAGCCCCCGGTACGTCCGGTCCACCGCCCGCAGCCGCGCGGCGAGCACCTCACCGGGCGCGGCGACCTCCCAGGCGGCGGGCACGTACCGGCCGACCATGGCGGGGCTGAAGCTGTAGAAGGCGGCGGCCACGCGGGTGGTACCGACGGCCCCCAGCGGCGCGGCGCGCCAGGCGAAGTAGGAGGGCCACCGCTCCCCGGTGTCGTAGCCGAGCCCGGCGGCCTCCTCGAAGGCCCCGGGGGCGTAGTAGTGCAGGGCGTGCAGCGGTTCGAGCAGGTGCCACATCTGACGTACGCGAGCGGTGTCCATGGAGACCTCCGGAACGGGCGAGCACACATCTAGCCACTGACAAGACTCCCCCCAAGGCCCACAACTTGTCAATGACTAGATACGGGCTAGGCTGCGCCCATGACACCTCGGAGCACCTACCACCACGGCGACCTGCGGCAGGCGGTCCTGGCAGCGGCCCTGGAGGTCATCGCGGCGGACGGCCCGGGCGCCCTCAGCCTCCGCGACCTGGCCCGGCGGGCCGGGGTCTCCCACGCGGCCCCCGCCCACCACTTCGGCGACCGCACCGGGCTCCTCACGGCCATCGCGGCCCAGGGCTTCGCCCTGCTCGCGGACACCCTCGCCGGCGGCACCTCGCTCGCGGACCGGGGCCGCCGCTACGTCCGCTTCGCGGCCGGCCACCCCGCCCACTTCCAGGTCATGTTCGCCCCGGCCCTGCTGCGTGCCGACGACCCGGACCTGACCGCCGCCCGCACCCGCGCGGGCGCCGAACTCCGCGCGGGCGTCGCCGCCCTCCCGGGCCAGGACCCCCGCGCCACCGGCATCGCCGCCTGGTCCCTGGCCCACGGCTTCGCCACGCTGTACCTCACGCACAACGTGGACGACGCCCTCCAGGGCGTACCCCCGGAGGACTACTTCGACCTCCTGACCGGCTTCCTCACCGATAGCGAGGACTGAGGGGAAACCGAAGCGGCCCGGCTCAGTCCAGGATCGTCGTCAGGAACTCGCCCGTCCACGAGAGCAGGTCGCGGCCGACCAGGGGCTTGCCGCCGATGGGGCGGGTGGCGGGGCGCGGGACCAGGATCTGGTGGGCGGCCGGCTTGATGACGGACTTCGGGTGGAGGCGCTTGAGGCGCAGCTCCTGGGACTCCCTCAACTCCACCGGCGCGAAGCGGATGTTCGGGCCCTGGAGGACGATCTCGCCGACCCCGCAGGCGCGGGCCAGCATCCGCAGCCCGGCCACGAGCAGCAGGTTCTCCACCGGCTCGGGCAGCTTGCCGTAGCGGTCGGTCAGCTCCTCCCGTACGGCCTTGATGTCCTCCTCCGAGTTCGCGGAGGCGATCGCGCGGTACGCCTGGAGGCGCAGGCGCTCGCCGGGGGCGTAGTCGTGGGGGACATGGGCGTCGACCGGGAGCTCGATCTTGACCTCCAGCGGCGGCTCCTCCTCCACGCCGCCCTCCAGGGAGGCGCGGTAGTCCGCGACCGCCTCGCCGACCATGCGGACGTACAGGTCGAAGCCGACGCCCGCGATGTGGCCGGACTGCTCGCCGCCGAGGAGGTTGCCCGCGCCGCGGATCTCCAGGTCCTTCATCGCGACGTACATGCCGGCGCCCATCTCGGTGTGCTGGGCGATGGTCGCGAGGCGCTCGTGGGCGGTCTCGGTGAGGGGCTTCTCCGGCGGGTAGAGGAAGTAGGCGTAGCCGCGCTCGCGGCCCCGGCCGACGCGTCCGCGGAGCTGGTGGAGCTGCGAGAGGCCGAAGTTGTCGCCGCGCTCGACGATCAGCGTGTTGGCGTTGGAGATGTCGATGCCGGACTCGACGATCGTCGTCGAGACGAGCACGTCGAACTTCTTCTCCCAGAAGTCGACGACGACCTGCTCCAGGGCGCTCTCGCTCATCTGCCCGTGGGCGGTCGCGATCCGCGCCTCGGGGACGATCTCGCGGAGCCGGGCCGCCGCGCGGTCGATGGAGTCCACCCGGTTGTGGATGTAGAAGACCTGCCCCTCGCGGAGCAGTTCGCGGCGGATGGCCGCGCCGATCTGCTTCTCCTCGTACGGGCCGACGAAGGTGAGGACCGGGTGCCGCTCCTCCGGCGGGGTGGTGATGGTGGACATCTCGCGGATGCCCGTGACCGCCATCTCCAGGGTGCGCGGGATGGGGGTGGCGGACATGGTCAGGACGTCGACGTTGGCCCGGAGCTTCTTCAGCTGCTCCTTGTGCTCGACGCCGAAGCGCTGCTCCTCGTCGACGATGACCAGACCGAGGTCCTTGAACTTGGTCTCGGAGGAGAAGAGGCGGTGGGTGCCGATGACGACGTCGACGGAGCCCTCGCGCAGGCCCTCCAGGGTCGCCTTCGCCTCGGTGTCGCTCTGGAAGCGGGAGAGGGCGCGGACGTTGACGGGGAACTGGCCGTAGCGCTCGGAGAAGGTGCCGTAGTGCTGCTGGACGAGCAGGGTCGTCGGCACCAGGACCGCGACCTGCTTGCCGTCCTGGACCGCCTTGAAGGCGGCCCGTACGGCGATCTCCGTCTTGCCGTAGCCGACGTCGCCGCAGATCAGCCGGTCCATCGGGACCGTCTTCTCCATGTCCTCCTTGACCTCGGCGATCGTGGAGAGCTGGTCCGGGGTCTCCGCGTACGGGAAGGCGTCCTCCAGCTCGCGCTGCCACGGGGTGTCCGCGCCGAAGGCGTGGCCGGGGGCCGCCATCCGGGCGCTGTACAGCCTGATGAGGTCGGCGGCGATCTCCTTGACCGCCTTCTTCGCCTTCTGCTTCGTCTTCGTCCAGTCCGCGCCGCCGAGCCGGTGCAGGGTGGGCGCCTCGCCGCCGACGTACTTGGTGACCTGCTCCAGCTGGTCGGTCGGGATGTAGAGGCGGTCGCCGGGCTGGCCGCGCTTGGCGGGGGCGTACTCGACGAGGAGGTACTCGCGGGTGGCGCCCTGCACGGTGCGCTGCACCATCTCCAGGTAGCGGCCGACGCCGTGCTGCTCGTGCACGATGTAGTCGCCGACCTCCAGGGTCAGCGGGTCGATGGTCTTGCGCCGCTTGGCCGGCATCCGCTGGCCGTCCTTGCCGGCCGCCTTCTGGCCGGACAGGTCGGTCTCGGTGAGCACGGCGAGCCGCAGCGCCGGGTCGACGAAGCCGAAGTCGATCGAGCCGCAGGCGACGTGCACGACGGCCGGGTCCACGTCCGCCAGGTCGGCGGTCAGCCGGGCCGCGATGCCCTCGCCGCCCAGCACCTCGACGGTGCGGGAGGCGGGGCCGTGGGCCTCCGTCACGTAGACCGTGCGCCAGCCGTCGGCCAGCCAGCCCTTGGTGTCGGCGAGCGCGCGGGCGGTGTCGCCGCGGTACGTCTCCGGGGCGCGCATGCCCAGCGCGAGGGTGTCGGACTCGGCGTCGGCCTCGGCGTCCGCCGCGAACGGCGACACCGACCACCACATCATCCCGAGCTCCCGCGCCCGCTCGCGTACGTCCGCGATCCCCCACAGGGAGGCCGCGTCGACGTCGATCGGCGCCTCGCCGCCGCCGGCGGTCGCCGCCCACGACGCCTGGAGGAACTCCTGGCTGGTGGCGACGAGGTCGGCGGCGCGGGTCCTGACCCGCTCGGGGTCGCAGACGACGGCCATCGAGCCGGCGGGGAGGACGTCGAGCAGCAGCTCCATGTCGTCGACGAGGACCGGCGCGAGGGACTCCATGCCCTCGACGGCGATCCCCTCGGCGATCTTGTTCAGCATCTCGCCGAGCTCCGGGTGCTCCTCGGCGAGGGCCGCGGCCCTCCCGCGCACCTCGTCCGTGAGCAGCAGCTCGCGGCAGGGCGGCGCCCACAGGCCGTGCTCGGCGACTTCGAGCGAGCGCTGGTCGGCGACCTTGAAGTAGCGGATCTCCTCGACGTCGTCGCCCCAGAACTCGATCCGGAGCGGGTGCTCCTCGGTCGGCGGGAAGACGTCCAGGATGCCGCCGCGAACGGCGAACTCGCCGCGCTTCTCGACGAGCTCGACGCGGGAGTACGCGGCCGCCGCGAGCCCCTCGACGACCTGGCCGAGATCCGCCGTCCGGCCCGACCGCAGCGCCACCGGCTCCAGGTCCCCGAGCCCCTTCACCTGCGGCTGGAGCACCGAGCGGATCGGCGCGACGACGACGCTGACGGGCCCCGCCGCCGGGTCGTCCGGGCTCGGGTGCGCGAGGCGGCGCAGCACGGCGAGCCGGCGGCCGACGGTGTCGGAGCGGGGCGAGAGCCGCTCGTGCGGCAGGGTCTCCCAGGAGGGGTACTCGACGACGGTCTCCGGGTCGAGGAGGGACCGCAGCGCCGCCGCCAGGTCCTCGGCCTCGCGGCCGGTCGCCGTCACCGCGAGCACCGGCCGCCCCGAGTCCCTGGCCAGCGCGGCCACGGCGAAGGGGCGGGCGGCGGCGGGGCCGACCAGGTCCACGTACGGACGCTTCCCGTCCGACGCGGCCGCCACCGCCTCCGCGAGGGCCGTGTCCTTGACGACGAGGTCGAGCAGACCGTGCAGGCTCATGGAGCTTCCATCCCGGTACGTACGAGGGCGACCGGACGAGCGGCAACCCGGACAACGCGAACGACCCGACACGTCGCACGGGCCGGGGCCTCCACCCTACGACGCCCGCACGCCCCCGGCGCGAGGTAATGCGCCCACTCGACGGGGTGAACCGGTCACTCCGGGGGGTGAGGGCGTTTGCGGCCGATCGGGCGACCCCGATATTCTTAGTCCGGCACTTAGTCCACTTGCTTGAGCCGAGCCGTGAGAGGCCGCGATGGAAGCAGCCCGGCAGTACAACGTCCACGACGCGAAGACCCACTTCTCCAAGATCCTGGAGGCGGTCGCCACCGGCGAGGAGGTGATCATCAGCAAGGCGGGGGAACCGGTCGCGAAGGTCATTCCGCTGAGGGGGAAGGTCCGGCGCACCGCGCGGGGCTCCCTCACGGAGCCCGTCGTCCTCCACGACGACTTCGACGACATGTCCGACGACCCCGGCTTCGCCGAGGCGTTCGGGCTCGGAGAGAAGGACGCCTCCGAGTGAAGCTGCTCGTCGACACCCACGTCGTCCTCTGGTGGCTGCTGGACTCCCCGCAGCTCACCGACGAGATCAAGGACCTCCTCGACACCGAGGAACACGCCTACCTCAGCGCGGTCACACCCTGGGAGATCGCCATCAAGCAGGCCCTGGGCAAGCTGGAAGGGCCCGCGGACCTGCCCGAACGGGCGGCGAACTCCCAGCTCCGCGCCCTGCCCGTGACCGGCCAGCACGGCGTCACCGCCGCCCGCCTCCCCCACCACCACCGCGACCCCTTCGACCGGATACTGGTCGCCCAGGCGCGGACCGAAGGGCTGACGCTCGTCACGCGGGACAAGAACATCCCCCTCTACGACGTGCCCGTCCTGTCCGTCTGAACAGCCGTACGGCCCCGGCGCGCGGGATGCGCTCCGGGGCCGTACGCCGCGTCCCACGAGGTCACTCGCTCGCGATCGCGTTCAGGACGTTCATGCGGCCCGCGCGGAACGCGGGGACCAGGGCCGCGAAGAGGCCGACGAAGGCCGAGCCCACGAAGACCGTGAGGATCGTCGTCCAGGGGATCTCCAGGACGCCGAGGCCCTCCAGGGCGAGGAGCTGCTGCGCGGCCGTGCCCCAGCCCATGCCGAGGCCGAGGCCCAGCAGCGCGCCGAAGAGGGCGATGACCACCGACTCCAGGCGGATCATCCTCCGCAGCTGGCGGCGGGAGAGGCCGATCGCCCGCATGAGGCCGATCTCGCGGGTGCGCTCCACCACCGACAGCGCCAGCGTGTTGACCACGCCCAGGATCGCGACGACGATCGCCAGCGCCAGCAGGCCGTAGACGATGTTCAGAAGCTGGCCGACCTGGTTCTGGAGGTCCTCCTTGTAGTCGGCCTGGTTGGAGACCTTGTACTGGGGGTACGGGGCGAGCGCCGTCTTGAGGGACTCGTACGCCGCCTCCTCCTGCCCGTCCTTCGCGCTCGCGAGGAGCAGCGCGCTGGCCGGCATCCGCTCGGCCGGCAGGTGCGCGGCGGCGGTGGTGACGTTCGTGTACATGGCGCCGTTGTCGACGTTCCCGACGTCCGCCGTGATCGCGGCGACCTTCAGCTTCGCCGTCGAACCGTGCGCGAAGGCGACGGCGAGGGTGTCGCCGACCTTCACCCCGTGCGCGGTCGCGTAGTCGCTGCCGACGGACATCGCGCCGGGGCCGTACGCCGCCGCGAGGTCCCCGGACGTGACCTCGCGCCGGAGGTCCCGCGGGTAGGTCGGCTCGGTCGCGGCCAGCCACTCCTTCGAGACCGTGCCGCGCGGGTCGGTGATCCGCACGTCGACCGGGCGGTACTCGGTGACGTGGTCGAGGCCCGCCACCTTCTCCACCGCGGCCTGCGCCTGCGGCACGATCGGCGCGCCCATCTGGTTCTGCACGATGTAGTCCGCGCCGACGGACCGGTCGAGCTCGTCGGTGGCCGAGGCCACCATGGAGGAGCCGACGACGGACAGGCAGGCGACGAGCGCGAGGCCGATCATCAGGGCGGCGCCGGTCGCGCCGGTGCGGCGCGGGTTGCGGAGCGCGTTCCGCTCGGCCATCCGCCCGACGGGGCCGAAGACCCGCAGGACGACGACGCCGAGGACCCGTACCACCCCGCCCGCGAGCACCGGGCCGATGACGACGAAGCCGAGCAGCGACAGCACCACGCCGACGCCGAGCCACAGCGAGCCCGTCCCGGCCTTCTCGGCCGCGGTCGCGGCCCACAGGGCGCCGCCGCCCGCGAGGGTGAGGAGCAGCCCGATCCCGCCGCGGATCCGTCCGGCGCGCCCGTCGGCGGGCGTGCCGGCGTCGCGGAGGGCGGCCATCGGGGAGATCTTGCCGGCCCGGCGGGCCGGGATGTAGGCGGCGAGGACGGTGACGAGGACGCCGAGGGCGAGGCCGACGACGGGGGTGGTCCAGGCGATGGTGAGGTCGCGGGTGGACAGCTCCATGCCCATGGACGACATGAGCTCCATCAGGCCGACGGCGAGGCCGACACCGGCGGCGACACCGGAGACCGAGCCGATCACGCCGAGGAGGACGGCCTCGACGAGGACGGAGCGGTTGATCTGCTTGCGGCTGGATCCGATCGCCCGCAGCAGGCCGATCTCGCGGGTGCGCTGGGCGACCAGCATGGAGAAGGTGTTGACGATGAGGAAGATGCCGACGAGGAAGGCGATCCCGGCGAAGCCGAGCATCGCGTACTTCATGACGTCGAGGAAGCCGGCCAGGTCCTTGCTGCCCTCCTCGGCGACCTCGGCGGCCGTCTGGACCCGGAACCCGTCGCCGAGCGCCGCGGCGACCTCGGTCTTCAGCGCCGGGTCGGCGACCCCCTGCTCGCCGTCGACCATGACCTGCGTGAACAGGCCCTCCTTGCCGAGGAGCTGGCGCTGGGCGGTGGCGGTGTCGAAGTAGACGAGGGTGGCGCCCGGGTTGGTGACCTTGAACTCGACGATGCCGGAGACGTTGGCGGTGAAGTCGCCGGAGGCGGAGATCGTACGGAGCGGGGCGCCGAGCTTCAGGCCGTGCTTGTCCGCGGTGCCGCGGTCGACGACGACGTCGGTGGGCCCGCGCGGCTCGTGGCCCTCGACGAGCTCCACCGAACGGAGCTCGTACGGGCTCCAGTTGGCGGCGATCGTCGGGGCGCCGCTGGTCGGGCCGACGTTCTTGTTCGCCCGGTCGACGACGGTGACGCCCATCGAGGTGACGGAGCCCTGCGCGTCGGCGACGCCCTTCGCCTTCCGCACGTCGGCGACGACGGAGGCGGGGAGGGACTCGGGTCGGCCGGTGTCCGGGCTCTCGTCCATCGGGTCGGACTCCGCCGGGGAGACCGTGACGTCGGAGGCGGTGGTGGCGAAGAGCTTGTCGAAGGTCGTGTTCATCGTGTCGGTGAAGACCAGGGTCCCGGACACGAACGCGACGGAGAGGAGCACGGCGACGGCGGAGAGCGCCATCCGGCCCTTGTGCGCGAGGAGGTTTCTCAGGGAGGTGCGGAAGACGGTCATGACGTCCGCCCGCGCGCGTCGAAGTCCTTCATGCGGTCGAGTACGGCGTCGGCGGTGGGCCGCTCCATCTCGTCGACGATCCGCCCGTCCGCCAGGTAGAGGACCCGGTCCGCGTACGAGGCGGCCACCGGGTCGTGCGTGACCATGACGATCGTCTGCCCCAGCTCGTCGACGGACTGCCGCAGGAAGCCGAGGACCTCGGCGCCGGCCCGCGAGTCGAGGTTTCCGGTCGGCTCGTCACCGAAGATGATCTCCGGCCGGGCGGCAAGCGCCCGCGCGACGGCGACGCGCTGCTGCTGGCCGCCGGACAGCTCGGTCGGCCGGTGCTTCAGCCGCCCGGCGAGCCCGACGGTGTCGACGACCCGGTCCAGCCACGCCCGGTCGGGCTTGCGGCCGGCGATGTCCATCGGCAGCGTGATGTTCTCCAGCGCGCTCAGGGTCGGCAGCAGGTTGAACGCCTGGAAGATGAAGCCGATCCGGTCCCGGCGCAGCTGCGTGAGCTTCTTGTCCTTGAGCCCGGTGATCTCGGTCTCGTCGAGGAAGATCTGGCCGCCGGTGACGGTGTCGAGACCGGCGAGGCAGTGCATCAGGGTCGACTTGCCGGACCCCGAGGGGCCCATGATCGCGGTGAACTGTCCGCGGGCGATGTCCACGTCGACGTGGTCCAGCGCGACGACCCGGGTCTCCCCCGCGCCGTACGCCTTGACGACCTGTCGCGCCCGCGCGGCGACGGCCGTACGCCCTCCAGTACCCCCGTGCCTGGGGATGGTCACAGCCGAAGTCACGGTCTTCTCCTAGGGATGGTGGTTGCCGGGATGGCGGTCGCCGGGATGGTGGTTGCCTATAAGGACAAGCTAAGAACCGCCCCCGCCCGTTCTCGTCCTCCGCCGGGACGACCGTCCCCTGGCTCGCATGGGGGAGGTTCCCCTAGGGGTTCCTCAGCCCCAGGTCGGAGTGAGACTCTGTCCGCGGACATTTAGGTGTACGAAGAAAGAGAAGGGCAACAGCGTGTCGGAGGGGAGTACGGGCGGGAGCGCGGGCGGCGGGGGGACCTCGACGCGGACGCGGCACGAGGCGACGGGCGCGGCGGGCGGGCGCCGGGGTGCCGTCGTCGCCGCCCTGATGCTCTGCATGGCGCTCGCCGCCCTCGACGGCACCATCATCGCCACGGCCGTCCCCCAGATCGTCGGCGACCTCGGCGGCCTCTCCGTCTTCTCCTGGCTCTTCTCCGGCTACCTCCTCGCCGTCACCGTCACCCTCCCCGTGTACGGAAAGCTCAGCGACACCTTCGGCCGCAAGCCCGTCCTCGTCGCGGGAACGATCCTCTTCCTCGTCGGCTCGCTGCTCTGCGCCGCCGCCTGGAACATGGCGGCCCTCATCGCCTTCCGCATCGTGCAGGGCCTGGGCGGCGGCGCGCTCCAGGGCACCGTCCAGACGATCGCCGCCGACCTGTACCCGCTCAAGGAGCGCCCCAGGATCCAGGCGAAGCTCTCCTCGGTGTGGGCCACGGCGTCCATCGCGGGACCCGTGGTCGGCGGACTGCTCGCCGGGTACGCGGACTGGCGCTGGATCTTCCTCATCAACCTGCCGGTCGGCGGCCTCGCCCTCTGGATGATCCTCCGCCACCTCAAGGAACCCGCCAGGCCCGCCCGTACGGCCCCGGTCCGCATCGACTGGGCGGGCGCGCTCGGCGTCTTCGCGACGGGGGCACTGCTGCTGACCGCGCTGGTGCAGGGCGGCGTGGCCTGGCCGTGGCTCTCGGCGCCGTCCCTCGGCCTGTTCGCGGGCGCGGCGCTCCTCGCGGCCGGCACGGTGGTCGTGGAGCGCCGGGCGGCGGAGCCGATGATCCCCGGCTGGGTCTGGCGCCGCCGGACGATCGCCGCGGTCAACCTCGCGCTGGGGGCGCTGGGTCTCCTCATGGTCGCGCCGACCGTCTTCCTGCCCACGTACGCGCAGTCGGTCCTCGGCCTCGGCCCGATAGCCGCCGGCCTCGTCCTCTCCTCCTGGACGCTGAGCTGGCCGATCACCGCCGCGCTCTCGAACCGCGTCTACACCCGCATCGGCTTCCGCATGACGGCCGTCCTCGGCATCTCGGGCGCGCTGGTCCTCCTCCTCGCCTTCCCGTTCCTCCCCTACCCCGGCGAACCCTGGCAGCCCGCTCTCCTGATGCTCGCGCTCGGCGCCTGCCTGGGCCTCTTCCAACTCCCCCTGATCGTCGGCGTCCAGTCGACCGTCCCCTACGAGGAACGCGGCACCACCACCGCCTCCGTCCTCTTCTGCCGCCAGGTGGGCCAGAGCGTCGGCGCGGCGGCCTTCGGCGCGGTCGCCAACGGCGTCCTCGCCGCCCGCCTCGGCGCCGACACGGACCTCGACACCCTGGCCCGCTCCCTCGACACCACCGACACCATCCGCCGCGCGGTCGACGCGGCCGTCGACTGGGTCTACTTCGGCGCCGCAGCCGCCGCAGCCCTAGCCCTCGTCGCCCTCCTCACCCTGGCCCCCCGCCGCTTCCCGGTCCTGAAGGAGGAGTAGCGGAAAGCGGGAAAGGCGGTTCCCCGGACGGTAGTTGACTTGACGGAAAGCGCAACAGCCCTTTGACGCACCCCGGCACCTCGATCACGATCGGCCGGTCAAAGTGAACGATCGATGAAGAACGAGGTGTGTCTCCCGTGAAGAAGTCCCGCATAGCCGCCATCGGCGGCACGGTCGCGACGATGGTGCTGACGCTGGCGACGCCGGCCTTCGCAACTGGACCAGCAGCATGTCAGGCGTCATGAACGGATTCGAGTCCCGCAGATGGGACGACGAGTCGTACTCGCAGGTCCTCTTCACGGGCTGCGACCAGGGCTTCGCGACGAGCGTCGACGTCACCCTGTGGGAGGACGTGTCCCTCAACTACGACAACAACAAGGGATCCTCCACCTTCCTCAACTGCTTCACGGGCAGCGACAAGGTCAGTTCCAAGAGCTGGACCGGTCTGCCGGCCAACGACTTCTACTTCAAGCTCGGCTCTCTCAAGGGAGAGAACAAGATGTGGGCCCGAACGGTCGAAGTGGACACCACCGCAGCCGACTGACGCGCCATCGACAACCGTCCGACATCCGACGCTCGGGCGGCAGGCA
This sequence comes from Streptomyces sp. NPDC059201, assembly GCF_042754585.1. Lineage (NCBI taxonomy): Bacteria > Bacillati > Actinomycetota > Actinomycetes > Kitasatosporales > Streptomycetaceae > Streptomyces > Streptomyces sp. NPDC059201. The sequence goes on along the minus strand of NZ_JBHZBB010000009.1, from coordinate 254,927 downwards.
CGGCTTCCGTCCGGGACCTGCCGTCCACGCGCCTCCGCGTTGTCGCGCCTCCGCTCCTTTCCCCCCACGGAGACCGTCCCTTGAGTCTTCTCTCCCGCTTGCGCGCCGGCAGCGCGTTCTGGTTCGCGCCTGCCGCGATCGCCCTCACCCTCCTCAGCTACTTCTTCGGCTCCTCCGGCCCCCGCCCCGGACACCTCGGCTACGCGCCCACCCTCGTCGCCAACGCTCTGGGCCCGCTTTACACCTTCGCCTACGCCACGGCGATGGCCCTCGGAGTGTGGGAGAGCGGGCGGCTGACCAGGAGCCGGGTCTGGGAGCTGGCGCCGACGCGTTCCCCGTACCACATCGCCGCACAGGCCCTTCTTCCCATCCTCCTGCTGCCCTGGGCGATGCTCGTCCTGCCGGCCGCCGGCGCGCTGGTCGAGACCGGCACCCTTCCCACGTTCGACAGCCTGTACCCCCTGCTGATGGCCATGGTCCTCTGCGTGGCCCACGCCGTCATCGGCTTCGCGCTCGGTCGCCGTCTGCCTCATGTGATCGCCGCGCCGGTCGCCGCCGTGGCCACCTTCGTCCTGGTCGGATCGACCGTCACCACCACCGAATGGTGGAAGCGTCACGTCTCCGGCCAGTACCCGGAGACACCCCGGTTCGGCGAGGTGGCCGACCCCGCGACCCTCGTCCCCCACATCCTCTTCACCGGGGGCATCGCCGCCGCCGTGGCCCTGCTGTGGCTGCCCGTACGCCTCCTGCTGCTGCGCGTGGCCCTCGCCGGGGCCGTGGCGCTCGCCGCCATGTCGGGTGCCCAGCACATGGTGCGGGGCTGGGGGCCCGTACCCCCCATGCTGACCGGGCACGGCACCCTGACCTGCACCGGCGCCGCCCTCCGGGTGTGCATGCCGGAGGGCTCGGCGGACAACATCGCGGCGGTGCACCGGTACGCCGCGTCAGTGATCGAGGACTATCGGGCGGCCGGGCTGAAGACCCCCGACGTGATCCTGGACGCGTCCGCGGACGGGCGGTTCCCCCGGCCCTCCACCCCGGAGGTCTGGCGGGCCGCTCTCTCCCACGGGGAACGGAACGGAACCGTACGGTTCCAGGTGGTGCGGTCCGCGCTGCACTACCCCTGCTCCGGTCCCGACCTCGCCACGGCGCAGGTACTGGGGATGTGGGCCGCCGAGGTGACCGGCGAGGAGGCCGCCAACCTCAAGCGCATCCGGCAGGAGCCGGAACTGAAGAACTTCTCGGCCGCGCAGTGGTCCCGGATACACGACGAGGTCACGAAGGTCCGGAGCACACCCCCCGCACAGCAGGGCGCCTGGTTCGAGCGGACCGTGATCCGCGCGTGCGCGAAGGGCGCCTCCTGATGTGGTGGCTCCGCACGCGGCGCGCCCACGTCTTCCTCACCCTGGGCATGGCCGTCTTCCTCGGCCTCGTGCTGCTGCTCCAGGACCGGAGCAGCGCACTGCCGTCCTTCGGTTCCAGCGGCGCCATCACCGTGCGGCTGGTCGTCTTCGTCCCGATCCCGCTGGTGGCGGCCCTGATGACAAGCCTCGACTCCCGTCTCGAAGCACCGGAGACCAGCGGAGTGCGCCGGATCGCACTGCGGGACACCGCGCTCGTGATCGTCACCGTGACCGTGGCCGTGGCGGCCTGTCTGCTCCTGGGAGCCCTGATCGGTTCGCAGGTGGCCCAGGCGGCGGGCCGCAACGTCGCCTTCCTGACCGGCCTCATGCTGCTGGGCCGTGCCCTGTTCGGCCAGGCCGGCGCGCTGCTCCCGACGGCCTGGGTGATGACCGTCGTACTGGTCGGCTTCCGCAGCTCCAACGATCCCCACCCCTGGACCGTCGTACCCGAGCCCCTGGGCGCCCCGCACGCCGCGGCCGGGGCCGCCCTGATGCTCGTCATCGGTGTCGCCGCTCAGATTCGCACGTCAAGGAAGTTCTCATGACTCTGGAACTGACCTCCTGCACCTACGCCTACCGGCGCTGGAGCTCGCCCATCCTGAAGGACTTCAGCTACCGGCTCCCCTCCGGCCTGACCATTCTCCTGGGCCCCAACGGAGCCGGAAAGTCGACCCTTCTGAAGCTGGCCGCCTCCGTCAACCGCCCCCGCTCCGGCACCGTCACCCTCGACGGCCTGGACTCCCGGACCACGGCGTACCGCCAGGCCGTCGCGTGGATGCCTCAGGACATCACCCCCATGCCCTCTCTGACCTCCCGCGCCTACGTCGCCTACGTCGGCTGGCTCAAGGGCATGAACCGCAGCGACGCCTGGGACCAGGCAGCCCGCGCGCTGGCCCGGGTCGAACTCTCCGACCAGGCCGACGTCAGGAGCAACCGGCTCTCCGGCGGTCAGCTGCGACGCGTGGGCGTGGCCGCCGCCCTGGTGCACGACGCACGCGTACTCCTCCTCGACGAGCCCACCGCCGGCATGGACCCCCGCCAGAGGCGGGTCTTCAGGGACGTCCTGAACAGCCTGGCCGGTGAGGTGTCCGTCCTGATGTCCACCCACGACGTCGCCGACCTCGCCGAGGAGGCCGACCACGTCACCGTCCTCGACGGCGGTCGCATCCTGCACTCCGGCGCCACCAGCACGTTCCTGGCCCACTCCCCCACCGATATCGCCCCGGCACGCATGGCGGAAGCCGCCTACACCAGTCTGCTGGGCGGCTGAGCCGACGCGTACGGGGCCCCGCCCGTCCGGCTCGGACGGGCAGGGCCCACGTACGTACAAGCGGCGGCTGTACTACTCCGCCGAGGCAAGCCCGACGAACCCGGCCCACGCGTCCTGCGAGACTCGGAGGGCCGGCCGGGCCACGTCCTTGGAGTCACGCACGTGCACGGCTCCCGCGCCGGTCGCGACCTCGACACCGCTGTAGCTGCTGAACCAGGCGAAGACGTGAGAGTGCCTAGAGCTCTCCCAGCAACTTCTCGATGAACGCGAGCGACTCTCGTGGGCTGAGAGCCTGCGACCTGATGACGCCGAAACGTACGGCGGCGACGGTGACCTGCTCCGGTTCGACCATCAGTGACATCTGATGGGTCGCCTCGAAGTACAGGAACTGCTTTCCGTCCTTGCGGGTGGCGATCGTGAACGGACCACTCACACCCGCGTTGTCCTCGCAGGCGAACGGCATGATCTGAATGTCGATGTGCGGCTCGTGACCGAGCAGGAGCAGGTGCTCCAGCTGCCCGCGAAGGACCTTCTCGCCGCCGTACCTCTGCCGCAGCACCGCCTCGTCCATGATGAAGCTGTTCAGCGGTTCGGGGCGCCGTCCGAACATGGCCTTCTGGCGGCCCAGCCGTTCCTCCACCCTCCGCTCGATCGTTTCCTGATCCAGGCGGGGGCGCCGCATGGCCAGGATCGCTCTCATGAACTCCTCGGTCTGGAGCAGACCGCTGACCACGAACTTCTCGTAATGAAGCAGTTCGATCGCCGTCTTCTCCAGTTCCACCAAGCCCTGGAACCCCGCCGGATACTGCGCCCTCTCCAACTGCCCCTGCCATACCGACAGCAGCCCGTCCGCCCCCAGAATGTCGTCCGACTGTTCGATCGCGCGTGACGAGGGAATCCTCCGGCCCTGCTCGAACGACGCGATGGTGGAGACCGAGTAGCCGAGTCGTCTGCCCAACTCCTCCCGCTCCATCCCCGCCTTCGTCCGGAGCGTCTTCAGGGTCTTCCCGAACGCCACCGCGACGCCCTCACCGGCTTTGGTGACGACCCGCCCCGTCTCCGGCACCTCTTCTTCCACCGCACCCCGCCTCTCGTACCTGCGCCGACACGGCGCGTACAAGCGGATCGCGTCGGCGCGTCACCACTGGTCACGCTACGCCACCAAGAGGAGCTTGGAGGGCATGACGAGCAACATCGACAGCCCCACCAACCCCAGCCAACTCAGGGGACTCTCGCCCTACTTGAACACCCCTACCTTCGCCATGCGGTTCACCTCCACGCCCCGGGGCGCGCGGCTCGCGCGGCGGCTGGTCGGCGTCCGGCTGGACGAGTGGGGCGTGCCGTACGGGAGCGAGGCGCACGAGGGTGTCGTGCTGGTCGCGGCCGAGCTGGCGACGAACGCGGTGCGGCACAGGCACGTGCCGGGGCGGGACTTCCACCTCTCGCTGCGCTTCACGGTGGCGCCCCGGACGGTCGCGCGGGTCGAGGTGAGCGATACCCGTACCGAACGCGTACCACTCCGCCTCGGCCGCCCCGGTGAGGCTGAACTCGCGGACGGAGGTAGGGGGTTGCTGCTCCTCGACGGGATCGCCGAGCGGTGGGGGTGGCACCCGAGGTCCGGCGCCCCGGGAAAGACGGTGTGGGCGGAGTGCCGTCTCGATTGAGACCGCCCAGAAGGCGGAGTCGTACGCCGGGTTCTGGATGAGGCTCGTCACGGCGCCTTCCGGGGCGAGACGCAGAAGGGGTGACCGGCCGGGTCCAGGAGCACGCGCCACAGGTCGGGGTGGGGCTGTTCGGGCGGGACGGTGGCGCCGAGGGCGGTGAGTTCGGCGACCGCCTCGTCCAGGTCGTCCACGTCGAAGTCCAGGTGCAGCTGCTGCGGGATCCCGCCGTCCGGCCAGGTCGGCGGGCGGTGGTCCTCGACCCGCTGGAAGCCGAGGACCAGGCCGTCCTCGGCCACCAGCCCGGCGAAGCCCGCGTCGGAGCGTTCGTGCAGGGCCAGGCCCGTCGCCTTCGCGTAGAAGTCGGCGAGGGCGAGCGGGTCGGGGCAGTCCAGGTTCACGGCCGTCAGGCGCATCCGCAGGGTCATGCGCGCGAGCCTAGGCGCCGGGCCCCTCCTCGGACTCGGGCTTTTCCGCGGTCTCCGGCTCCGCGGTCTCCGGCTCCGCGGCCGGGGGTTCGTCAGGTTCCGGTTCCGGGTCGGGGGCCGTGGCCACCGGGCGGCCCGTCAGCGCGGCCAGCGAGTTGCGGATGTGCTCCATGTGGGAGTGGATCTCGTCGCGCGCCTCGTCGTGCTCGCGCAGCACGCGGTCCTTCTCGCGCTCGATCCGCTCGCCCTTCACCCGCGCCTCCGCGAGGATCTCCCCCGCCGTCGCGTCGGCGTCCTCCTGGCCGTGCCTCGCCTCCTCCTCGGTGCGGGCGAGGGCGCGGCGGGCGTCCTCCAGGCGGGCCTCGGCCTCCGCGACCTGTTCGGCGTGGCGGGCGTCGAGCTCGGCGGCGGCCGTCTCCGCGGCGCGGTCCGCCTCGGCGCGGCCGGTGCGGTGCTCCTCGGCCTGGTGGGCCAGGAGGTCCGCCGCGCGGTGCTCGACCTCCTCGTACGCCTCCTTCGCCGCCGTCCTGGCGCCCTCCGCGTCCCTGCGGGAGACGGTGTCGAGCTCCCCGGCCCGTTCGCGCGCGCTCTCCAGGGCCGCGCGGGCCGTCGCCTCGGCCGCGGCCCGTACCCCCTCCGCGTAGGCGTCGGCGGCCTCGCGGGCCTCCCGCGCCGCCGCGTCCGCCGCCTCCGCGACGGCCTGCGCCTCGGCCTCCGCGGCGCGGACGAGCCGCTCGTCCTCCTGCTCCGCGAGCTTCAGGATCTGCTCGGCGGCCTCGCCCAGGGACTCGTACCGCTGCGGCTTCAACTCCGCGACGGCCTCCCTCAGCGCGGCCAGCTCCGCCTCCATCTCCTTGGCGAGGACGGTGAGCCGCGCGGCCCGCTCCCACGCCTCGTCCCGGTCCCCCGACAGCGTGGCGAGGTGGAGGTCGACCTGCTCCGGGCGGTACCCCCGGCCCCGTCCGACGGCAAAACTCATCCTTGGCGCCCCTTCCTACGGTCCTCTCCAGGATGCGCCATAAGAACGGACAAAAGGCGCCCGACGTGATCACACACCGAGCGCCCTTCGTCACATTCCGCCTCACTGGGCGTCAGCAACACCTCGCACAACGCCTCACAACAGGCCGTCCCACATCTGCTCAAGCAGCACCGACCACCAGTTCTCCGGCGACGACAGCGCCGCCGGGTCCAGCATCGCGAGCTGCGCCTGGAAGTCGACCGTCCAGCGGCCCGCCTGCTCCGGCGTCAGCCCGAACCGCAGCCGCCACATCCGGCCGAGCAGCGCCATCGAACGGGTGAACTCCGGCAGCCCGGTGTTCACGAACTGCGGCGGCACCGACGCCCCGCCCGGCCCCGCCTCCACCGGCACCGCCACGATGTGCGCGGTCCCGTACTGGACGCAGATCGCCCGCCCGAAGTCCGAACCCAGCACCAGGTACGAGCTCGCGTCCGGCGCCGCCTGCACCTGCCGCTGCTGCGCCAGCTCCGCCAGCGTCGGCACCACCGGCATCGCCGGCTGCGCCCAGAAGAACGGCCCGAAGTCCGCCGGCAGCCCCGCCCACATGAGCGTCACCGCCACCAGCTCCGGCACGCCCTGCCGCGACACGGCCCGCTGGTCGAACCGCAGGATCCCCGGCCCGAACGCCCCGGCCAGCTCCTGCGCCACGCCCTCCGGCGGGACGGGCGGCGCCGGCTGCACCTGCGGCAGCGGGGCCCGTACCGGCGCGGGGCGCGCCGGACCGTCCGCCACCTGGTGCAACTCGCCCTGGTGGGTGAGGAGTTGACGCATGCCCTGCTGCCGGCCCGCGTGATCACGGCCGTACGGGGCGATGCTGGTGATCCGCGCCTGCGGCCACGTCTCGCGGATCATCCGCGCGCAGTAACCGCCGGGCAGCTCACAGGACTCCAGCTCCGTGTGGAGTTCGAGCACCTGCTGCGGCGGCACACCGAGCCCGCGCAGCTCGTGCAGGATCTGCCACTCCGGATGCGGGGTGCCCGGCGCCGAACGCCGGATGATCTGCTGCTCCGACCCGTCCGGCGCCCGGTACCGCAGCACCGCCTGGTACCCCGGACCGACCGTCGGCACCCCGGCCGGCGGCTGCTGCGGATACCCGTACGCGGGAGCCTGCGGAGCCGGTACGGGACCGGGAGCCTGCGGAGCCGCCGGAGCGGGCCCCGGCGGAGGCGGCGGCGCACCAGGCCCAGCACCAGGCCCAGCACCGCCCGGACCGCCCGGCCCCGGCTGCGCCAGCATCGTCGGCGCGTGCTCGATCCCGTTCGCCGGCGTCCCCGGACCACCCGGAACACCCGGCGGCGAAGGCGGCGGCACGGCAGGGGAACCACCGGAACCGGCCGGTCCCGGGTGCGCCAGCATCGTCGCCGCGTGGTGCACCGGCTGCGGAGGCGTCGCCGGACCCGGCGGCGCGGGCGGCGGAGGCGGCCCCGGCTGCGCCGGAGCGGGCGGCGGCGTCTGCGTCATCATCTGCGTCGGTACGTACCCGGGAACGGGAGCGGGCGCGGGCGCGGGCGCGGGCGCGGTACCCGCCGAGCTCGCACCCGGCACCCCGGGCGCCCCCGGCGGAGGCGGCGGCGCGACCGGCCCACGAGCCGCCTTCTTCGGCGGCAGCGTCGCCTTGCTCGTCGCCGCGTCCGCGATGTCCCCCGCGCCGGGAACGCCCGGAACACCCGGCGGAGCCACCGGAGGCGGCGGCGTCGCACCAGGCGGAACGACACCGGGCGGCGGAGCCGCAGCCGGGTCCAGACGGGGCGCCACGGCCGTCTTCGGCAGCGCGCTCCCGCCGTGCATCAGCGCGGTCGGCGCGTCCGCGCCCACCGACAGCGGCGGCGTGTCGTCGTCGTCGGCGCCCGACAGCGGCGGCGCGAAGACGGTCGCCGGCAGCGGTACGCCCTCCACTCCGCCGGAGCTCGCGTTGGCGTCCGCCCACGGGCTGCCCGGCGGCGTCGCCGGAACCCCGTCCATCGCCGTCGGCTCGTGCTCGTCGTCGTCCGAACCACCGGACGACACAGAAGACGACGCGGAGGACGCGGAGGAACCGAGCGAGCCGAGGGGAATCGCCGCCGCGGGCGTCTCGGACCCACCCAAGGAATCCGCCCCCGCGGACGACACGGACCCCGCACCCGCACCGGACCCCGAAGCCGCACCCGACGACTCCGCATCCGCGGCGCTCTCCGCGTCCGAATCCGCCTCCGCCTCCCCGCGCTCCTCCTGCGAAGCGTTCGGCCGCTGCGGCAGGCCGATCTTGTCCGCCGCGTCCTGCAACCACTCCGGCGGACTCAGCAGGAACGACGTCTGGTTCAGGTCGATCCGGGCCGGCGGCGCGGGCGGAGCCGGCTCGGCCGCCTCCTCGGCGACCCCGTACTCCTCCTCGTACCGCCGGATCACCTCGCCCACCGGCAGCCCCGGCCACAGCGTGGCCTCACCGGAGTCCCGCGCGATCACCAGCCGCTGCCGGCCCGTGTCGGCCGTCGGACCGCCCTCGCGGCCCTCCGCCCACACCACGAAACCCAGCGCGAACTCCCGCACCCGCACCTCCTGGTGCTGATACGGGGGCAGATCGCCGTTGATCCACTCCTCGGCGCGCTCCTGCGCCTGCGCGAACGTCACCACAGCCGGCTCACTCTCCCACCGGGGCCACGGGCACGGCGCGCGCGAAGCCGCCGTCCACCATCAGGTTCGCGACCGTCTCCAACTCCGGCGGATTGCCCGCGAGACGCAGCAGAAACGCGTCGAAGTCCACACCGCAGGGGAGCAGCAGCCGCTCCGCCCGCTCGTTCACCGACCAGCCGGCGGCCTCCTCGCCGGAGTCCCGCGCGTCGTCGTACGCGCAGAACCACACCGAACCGGCCCCGGAGCCCCGCACCTTCACGGCGATCAGACCGCCCTGCACGAAGGCCACCCCCAGGTAGTCCTTCGTCAGGTGGTCGCGCAGGCACTTGTTGACGTAGACGAGGTCGTTGACGCCCGCCTCCTCGCGCACCGTGAAGAACGGCTGGTCGACCAGGAGCCCCAGCTCCGCGTCGAGCGCCGCGCCCACCGGCGCGCAACCGCCCGCCGCCTTCAGGAAGGTGCGGTACGCCCCCGGCAGCCGGTAGCCGAGATCCTCCTCGACGCCCTGGAGCTGCTGCTCCGACACCGAGGTCCCGCCCTTCGGCAGCCCGAAGTGCGCCGGCCGGGTCTCCTGGAGCGGGCGCGTGCCCCGCTTGGAGTGGTCCACCGCCGCCGTCGCCACGCCACCGTGATGCCGCAGCAGCGCCTTCACCTCGACCGGCACCAGTTCGAGCCGGCGCGAACCGGCCACGTGGTGCCAGGTCCAGCCGTGCGGGGTCGCCACCGCGGGGATCGTGTCCCACAGTTCATGACCGGTCGCCGCCATCGCCGCGTTCGCCGACACGTAGTCCGTCAGCCGCAGCTCGTCGACGCCGAAACCCTCCGGGGGCTCCGCGATCTCCGCCGCCGCGCGCGCGTACGGCGAGAAGTCCGGGAAACCGCGCTCGTCCACGCGCACCCCTCGCGGATGCCGGGAGGCGCGCACCGGATCCGGGAAACGCACGACCTGCCCGGCATAGGCCGCGTTCGGTGGCGCGGTGGACTGCCCGAGCCGACCTGTCGTCATGGCGGTTGCCCCCTGCATGGCGTCACTGGCTGCTACTGCTTGCTCCTGCTGCCGGACGCCGCTGCGCACAGCGCGCCCGACCGATCCCGCACAGCCTATGCGCTGCCACAAGAGCACGAACCGGCCCGCGCCCCCGGGGGCCGACCCCACACACGCACCGTCACCAACCGTCACGATCCCATGACAGGCCGACCACGGCTCCGACACACCGGCACGTCGATACCGCGACCCAGCTTCCCCATATGGCTCCCTATTTGGCAGGCTGTGCACCGCAACTCGGGGGATTGCAGGAGGGGAAGACCAGCACGATGTACGCGAGCACGACGCCCACGCAGGGTGACCCACGCCTCAACTGGAGCAGCGACACCGACACGGGTCGCGCCCCCTTACTGCTGCACCGCCGCGACGGCATCCTGCCCGCCGTCGGCGCCGCCCTGTCCGTCCGCGGCGAGACCCTCACCTGCACCGCCGGCCGGGGGGACGCGCCGCCCGTCCTGCACGCCCTCGTGCAGGACTTCCTCGACACGCTCACCAGCGGCCAGCGGGAACGCTTCACCGGGCGATGTCCCGAGGCGATCCTGCTCTCCCGGCACCTCACCGCCGCCGAGAGCGGCCGCTCCAAGCGCGCCCAGCGCAAGCCGCTCACCTCGGGCGAGGCCCGCCGCAGCCTCAAGCACGCCAAGATCACCGCACGGCGCATCCGCGAGGACGGCGACCCGCTGCACGGCAGCTACGCCGCGCCCTGCCGTTCCTGCGCCGCCCTCCTCGACCACTTCGGCGTCCGCACCGTCACCCCCACCGAGAACGGCTGACCCGACCCATGTCCGACACCACCCGCTTCCCCGTCAACGTCGACGCGGCCCTCCGCGAGGCCGGCTGGCAGCCCGGACGCTGGGACATCAAGCTCGCCGAGGAGTGGGCCGACACCCTCCGCGCCCACGTCTCCCCCGCAGGCCACCGGCACAGCGTCTTCCCCGCCGTCGTCGAGGCGTGGGCCGAGTTCGGCGGACTGCGGCTCAGCGCGCCCGGCCACGGACGCCAGATAGCCCCCGCGAGCCTGCGCTTCGACCCCCTCGCCGGCCTCCACCTCGCCCGCACCCTCGCCGACCTCGGCCGCGCCCTCGGCACCGAGCTCGCGCCGCTCGGCGAGGAGGGCGACCACCAGGCCGTCCTCGCCATGGACGCCGAGGGGCGCGTCTACAGCCTCGACCACGCCGGCGACTGGTACCTCGGGCGGGACATCGACGCCGCCCTCGCCACCCTCGTCACCGGCACCCAGCCCACCCGCCTCACGGCCGGCTAGAGCACCTCGGCGGGTACGGGAATCACCGCCGACACCTTGAAACCGCCGGGGTCCGTCGGACCCGACACGAACGCCCCGCCCAGCCGCGTGACCCGCTCCTTCATCCCCACAAGACCGTTCCCGCCGCTCGGCAGACCCGCGTCCGCCACCCCCGCGTCCGACGGGCCGTTCTCCACCTGCATCGCCACCTCGGCGCCCCGGTGCGCCAGCCGCACCACGACCCGCGCGCCCGGCGCGTGCTTGTGCACGTTCGTCAGCGCCTCCTGCACCACCCGGTACGCCGTCCGCTCCACCTCCGGCGGATACGCACCCGGCTCCCCCAGCACCACCAGCTCCACCGCCGTCCCCGCCAACCGCGACTGCTGGCACAGGTCGTCCACGGCGCCCAGCCCCGGCCCCTCCGCCGAAGCCGCCGCCTCCGCAGCGGCGGCCGCCGCCCGGCCCACCGCGGCCAGCGGCACCCCGGCCGGCACCTCGGCGGGCGCCTCCTCGCGCAGCACCCCCAGCATCTCCCGCAGCTCCGTCAACGCCTGGCGCCCCATGTCACCCACCAGCGCCGCGTTCCTCACCGCCTTCTGCGGATCCTTCAGCGCGACCGCCTGCAACGCCGCCGCGTGCACCACCATCAGCGACACCCGGTGCGCCACCACGTCGTGCATCTCCCGCGCGATCCGCCGCCGCTCCTCCTGCCGCGCCCACTGCGCCCGCTGCTCCGCCCGGTCCGCCAGCAGCGACAGCTCCTGCTCCAGCGAGTCCGCCCGCTCCCGCAGGCTCTCCATCAGCCGCCGCCGCGCCCCTATATAGAGCCCGAACAGCACCGGGGGCGCGTTCAGCCCCAGCGTCATGAAGAGCGCCATGACCGGCACGTACCAACTGCTCGGGTCGAAGTCGTCGGCCTGCGCGGCGATGTCCCGCCGCATCTCCACGGCCGTCACGACGAAGACGGCGACCGTCGACATCCCCGCCAGCAGCGCCGTGTACCGCCGCGGCACCTCCGAGGCGGCCAGCGAGTACAGCCCGACGATCCCCATCAGGAAGCCCATCTCGGCCGGCGCCACCGCGATCGACACCAGCACCACGGTGATCGGCCACCGCCGCCGCACCAGCAGCACGGACCCCACCAGGAACCCGAGCACCGCCCCGACGAACTCCGGCACCCCCGCCTTCCCGGAGAACACCGCCCCCTCGGCCGCGCACTCCACCGCCGACACCAGCGCCAGCCCGACATCGAGCGCGACGCTCCGCCGCCGCGCCCACCACCACAAGGTCCGCGCGCCCGGCGCGTCCCGATCTGCCCCCGTTGCGGTCATGCCCCCACCCTACGGGCGGCGCCTTCGGATTCCGCAGGACGCCGAGGCCGCCCTCCGCGGGAGGCGTCTCCGGTATGGTCTGAGGCGCCGTCCCCCGTGGTGTAACCGGCAGCACACTGGTTTTTGGTACCAGCAGGACAAGGTTCGAATCCTTGCGGGGGAGCCTTCGTCGCCATGCCTCGCGTGCGGGTCCTGACCGTGCTGGTCAGGACCCGTCCTCATGTCCGCACCCTGGCCCCCCGGTATCCTTCGTGCGTCCACCACCCAAAGCCGAAGGGCCAATCCGTGAGCGCCAACCGCCCCCTGGCAGCCGTCGTCGTCCTCGCAGCGGGTGAGGGCACCCGTATGAAGTCCAAGACCCCCAAGGTCCTGCACGAGATCGCCGGGCGTTCGCTCGTCGGGCACGTGGTGTCGGCCTCGCGTGAGCTGGAGCCCGAGCACCTCGTCGTGGTCGTGGGGCACGCGCGGGAGAAGGTGCGGGGGCACCTGGAGGAGGTCTACCCGGGGACCCGTACCGCCGTGCAGGAGGAGCAGAACGGCACCGGGCACGCGGTGCGGATGGCGCTGGAGGAGCTGGGGGCGGCTCCCGAGGGGACCGTGGTCGTCGTCTGCGGCGACACCCCGCTGCTGTCCGGGGCGACGCTGAAGGCGCTGGCCGAGACGCACGCCGGTGACGGGAACGCCGTGACCGTGCTGACCGCCGAGGTGCCGGACGCGACCGGCTACGGGCGGATCGTGCGGGACCTGGCCACCGGCGCCGTGACCGCGATCGTCGAGCACAAGGACGCCTCCCCCGGCCAGCTGGACATCCGCGAGATCAACTCCGGGGTGTTCGCCTTCGACGGCGCCCTGCTCGCCGAGGCGATCAAGCAGCTGCGGACGGACAACAGCCAGGGCGAGGAGTACCTCACCGACGTGCTGTCGATCCTGCGCGAGGCCGGGCACCGCGTCGGCGCCTCCGTGGCGGGCGACCACCGCGAGATCCTCGGCATCAACAACCGGGTGCAGCTCGCCGAGGCGCGCGCCCTGCTGAACCAGCGCCTCCTGGCGGCGGCCATGACCGCCGGCGTGACGGTCGTCGACCCGTCGTCCGTGGTCGTGGACGTGACCGTGACGTTCGAGCCGGACGCCGTGATCCACCCCGGTACGCAGCTGCTGGGCGCGACGCACATCGGCGAGGACGCCGAGGTCGGGCCGAACACCCGTCTGCGGGACACCACCGTGGGCCGCGGCGCGCGGGTGGACAACACCGTGGCCGACTCCGCCGTGATCGGCGACGGCGCCTCCGTGGGTCCCTTCGCCTACCTCCGTCCGGGCACGCGGCTCGGCGCGAAGGCGAAGGCCGGTACCTACGTCGAGATGAAGAACGCGACGATCGGCGAGGGCACCAAGGTCCCCCACCTGTCGTACGTCGGCGACGCGACCATCGGCGAGTACTCGAACATCGGCGCCGCGAGCGTCTTCGTGAACTACGACGGCGTGGCCAAGCACCACACCACGATCGGGTCCCACTGCCGGACCGGTTCGGACAACATGTTTGTGGCTCCCATCACCATCGGGGACGGTGCCTACACCGCCGCCGGGTCCGTGATCACGAAGGACGTGCCGGCGGGTGCGCTGGCCGTGGCCCGGGGCCAGCAGCGGAATATCGAGGGCTGGGTCGCCCGCAAGCGGCCCGGCAGCGCCGCGGCGAACGCGGCCGAGGCGGCCACGGAAGGGTCCGCCGGAGAAAGCTGACCGGAAACAGGTGCGCCGATCGAGGCGTACCGTGATACGTGCACACAAATTCGGCTGGTTCGCACACGCGCTCGGGAGCGCGGGTCTTGCGGCCAGAGAACACGTCTGAGGAGACAGTGCTGTGACCGGGATCAAGACGACCGGCGAGAAGAAGCTGATGCTCTTCTCCGGCCGCGCCCACCCCGAGCTGGCCGAGGAGGTCGCGCACCAGCTGGGTGTCGGTCTCGTTCCGACCAAGGCGTTCGACTTCGCCAACGGTGAGATCTACGTCCGCTTCCAGGAGTCGGCGCGCGGCGCGGACTGCTTCCTGATCCAGAGCCACACGGCTCCCATCAACAAGTGGATCATGGAGCAGCTGATCATGATCGATGCTCTCAAGCGGGCCTCGGCCCGGAGCATCACCGTGATCGTCCCGTCGTACGGCTACGCCCGTCAGGACAAGAAGCACCGCGGCCGCGAGCCGATCTCGGCCCGTCTGGTGGCGGACCTGATGAAGACGGCCGGCGCGGACCGGATCCTGACCGTGGACCTGCACACGGACCAGATCCAGGGCTTCTTCGACGGCCCCGTCGACCACCTCTCGGCCCTGCCGGTCCTCGCGGACTACGTGGGCACGAAGGTCGACCGCGAGAAGCTGACGATCGTCTCCCCGGACGCGGGCCGCGTGCGGGTCGCCGACCGCTGGTGCGACCGTCTGGACGCGCCGCTGGCCATCGTGCACAAGCGCCGTGACAAGGACGTCGCCAACCAGGTGACCGTCCACGAGGTCGTCGGTGACGTGAAGGGCCGCGTCTGCGTCCTGGTGGACGACATGGTCGACACCGGCGGCACGATCTGCGCGGCGGCCGAGGCGCTCTTCGCGCACGGCGCCGAGGACGTCATCGTGACGGCCACGCACGGCATCCTGTCGGGTCCGGCGGCGGACCGCCTCAAGAACTCCAAGGTCAGCGAGTTCGTCTTCACGGACACGCTGCCGGTGCCGGGCGCGCTGGAGCTGGACAAGATCACGGTGCTGTCGATCGCGCCGACGATCGCGCGCGCGGTGCGCGAGGTGTTCGAGGACGGCTCGGTGACGAGCCTCTTCGAGGAGCACTGAGCCCCGGATCCGCGCCGGAGGGCCGTCTTCCCCGTTCGGGGGGAGGCGGCCCTCCGCCGTCCCCCGGTCCGTGATCCATTTGGGGGGCCGCCGGCGGGCGGGTAGACTGCCCAGGTTGCTCGGCGAGGGAGGCCGTACCCGTTCCAGGGTCGGCGCTCCGTTATCGACGCGCTCTTCGTAGCAGGCCATCGCCAGTCGGCGGCCGGGTGACAGTCACGACCGTCACCACCCATACGAGGAGTGCACATGTCCGAGGTCAAGCTCGCCGCCGCCGTCCGCACCGAGTTCGGCAAGGGCGCCGCCCGCAAGATCCGCCGCGCCGCCGCCATCCCGGCCGTCCTCTACGGCCACGGCTCGGACCCGATCCACCTGACGCTGCCGGCGCACGAGACCGCCATGGCGCTGCGTACCCCGAACGTCCTGCTGTCCCTGGACATCGAGGGCAAGGGTTCCGAGCTGGCCATCCCGAAGGCCGCCCAGCGCGACCCGCTGAAGGGCAGCCTGGAGCACGTCGACCTCCTCCTCGTGAAGCGCGGCGAGAAGGTCACCGTCGAGGTTCCGGTCGTCGCCGAGGGCGAGCTCGCCGCCGGTGGCAACCTGCTGGAGCACGTCCTCAACACCCTCTCCGTCGAGGCCGAGGCCACCGCCCTCCCCGAGTCCGTGACGGTCTCCGTCGAGGGCCTGGAGGCCGGTTCCTCCGTCACCGCCGGTGCCATCGCCCTGCCGTCCGGCGTCACCCTGGTGACCGAGGCCGACGCCGTGGTCCTCCAGGTCCTGGCCGCCCAGGCCGAGGAGCCGGCCGCCGAGTCCGCCGAGGGCGACGAGGCCGCCGCCGAGGCCTGAGCCGTAGGCTCTCGTCCGACGTGACGGGGTGACGGGCCGCACGGCCCGTCACCCCGTTTCTCTTTTCACCCTCTACGAGGAGATGGCGATGACCGACGACGCGAACGCGCCCTGGCTGATCGTCGGCCTGGGCAATCCGGGGCCGGAGTACGCGGGCAACCGCCACAACATCGGCTTCATGGTGGTGGATCTGCTGGCGGAGCGGATCGGCGGGAAGTTCAAGCGGGCGCAGAAGGCGCAGGCGCAGGTCGTGGAGGGCCGCATGGGCCCGGTGGGCCCCGCGAACCAGCGGGTGGTGCTGGCGAAGCCGATGTCGTTCATGAACGTGTCCGGCGGCCCGGTGACGGCGCTGCGGGACTTCTACAAGGTGCCGACCGCGCGCGTGGTGGCGATCCACGACGAGCTGGACATCGACTACGCGACCCTGCGGCTGAAGCTCGGCGGGGGGGACAACGGGCACAACGGCCTGAAGTCGATCACCAAGTCGATGGGGCCGGACTACCACCGGGTGCGGTGCGGGATCGGGCGTCCGCCGGGCCGGATGCAGGTGGCGGACTTCGTGCTGAAGGACTTCTCCTCGACCGAGCGCAAGGAGCTGGACTGGTTCGTGGACCGGTCGGCGGACGCGGTGGAGTGCCTGCTCGCCGAGGGTCTTGAGCGGGCCCAGTCGGCGTACAACTCCTGAGCCGCTGGGTTTCGGCCGTACGACTGTACGATCGCGGGTCATGACGCACGTCCGGAACGCCGCCATGGCCCTCGTCGCCGTCCTCCTCGTCGTCGCGGGGGTGTGGGCGTCGTGGGGATCGGCGCAGCACGTCCTGCTGGCGAAGGGCCGTGAGCACGGCACGCTGACCGTGACGTCCTGCACGGACGACAGGTGCGGCGGCAGCTACGTGCCGGACGAGGCCGCGTCGCCGCGCCGGACGCTGACGATCGAGCGGTCGGTGGCGGCCGGGCCGGATTCGGTCATCCCGGTGGTCGTGAAGCCCGGCACGGACGAGGGCGTACGCGCCGGCTGGGGCGGCGGTCTGCACGCCTGGCTCCCGCTGGGCGGCGCCCTGGTCCTCTCCGCGCCGCTGCTGGCGGGCGGCCTGCGGCTGCGCCGGACGGCCTGGTCCCTGGCGGCCGCGGGCGCGGCGCTGTGGGTGGCGGCCTTCGTGACCCTGTGACGGACCCGCCCCCTCCGGACACGGGAAGTGGCCCCCCCCCAAAACGAGGGGGGGAGAGACGACCGTACGCCCGGTTGGGGCGGGTGTTGGGTGGGCCCCCCCCCCCCCCGGTACGCGTCGCAGA